>DATKMH010000001.1:0-165494 GCA_035541975.1 Occallatibacter sp.
ACATTAGAATTCCCATGTTTCCTCCTCCGTCTTGACCGTCATGTCTTGCGGGTTTCGGGAGTTGGGGAGACCTTCTCAGAACGAGGGCCTGGCTGCCAGTTTCCGCAAGGCTGGATTTATATCACCGTTCACGCCTGAGGAGCCAGCGAGAAATCGTAATGCCCGACGGGCCGCCTTAATCGGGCGTTTGAATCGCGGGAGTTGTGGAGGGATTTGATTGATAAGGACAATGCCGGCAACTCGATCCGCAGCAGCTTCCACGCTTTAGGTGGTATGCGGCAGTGAAGACGAGGTACGGCCCATCGAAGTAGTAGTCTTCGGGGTCGAGCTGCTGCGGAGCCGGGGCGCTGCAGATTTGGGGTGGTCGCTGCTCACAGTTCTATTCTCGCCCGGCGACTGGGATCGACCCCGATATACGAGCCATGGCCGCTAAAATCGGAGCATGGCACTCACCGCGCAAGACCGCGCACGCAAGATCAAGATCATCCTTTTCGATGTCGACGGAGTTTTCACCGACGGTACCATCTGGCTGGTTCCTAGTCCTCGGCCCGCGGAAGGCAAACTTCTGGAGGAAATTCGCGGCAAGGAAAACATTGGCTTCGGCGTGAACTCCACAACCATGGTTGAGGCCAAGGGCTACAGCGCGCACGATGGCACCGCGATTTCTCTGGCGCGGCTCGGCGGGCTGAAGTGCGGAGTGATCACCAAGCGCATCAGCGAGACCGTCGCCACGCGCGCCCGCGATTTGAAGCTTGAGTTTATTTACCAGGGATGCGCCTTCAAGATGCAGGCGATTCGCGAGATTGTTGCGAAGGAAGGCGTGGCGCTTGACGAGATCTGTTACGTGGGCGACGACGTGATCGACTTGCCGGCGATGCGCGAGGTGGGTTTTGCAGTGGCGGTGGCCAACGCGCGCGAGCGCGTAAAGAACGAAGCGCATTATGTGACGCAGAACTCCGGCGGTTATGGCGCGGCACGCGATGCTGTGGAGTTCATCCTGGAAGCCAAGGGCGTGCTGGACCGGTGCATCGAAGCCTACATCGACGAGCGCAACCCGATTTCGCCCTCGATGGATATTGGCCGCGGCGGCGCCGACATGAAGTAGCTTTCGCGCTGAGACATGGATGACCAACAAAAACGCGCGGTGGTGTTGCTGAGCGGAGGACTCGACTCCGCTACCGTTCTCGCTGTTGCCCGGAGCGACGGGTTCGAGCCCTATGCACTGTCATTTTCTTACGGTCAGCGGCACGCGTGGGAGCTTGAAGCGGCGAAGCGCGTCGCGCAGTCGATTGGAGTGGCGGAGCATCGCGTTGTCGCCATTGATCTGCGAGCGTTTGGCGGGTCAGCGCTCACCGATGACATTGCAGTGCCGAAGGGACGCACGACCGAGGAAATGACGGGCAGCATTCCAATTACGTATGTTCCCGCGCGCAACACGATTTTTCTTGCTTTCGCGCTGGCCTGGGCAGAGGTGCTGGGAGCGAACGATATTTACATCGGTGTGAATGCGCTCGATTATTCCGGCTATCCTGATTGCCGGCCCGAGTACATTGCTGCGTTCGAAACGATGGCGAACCTGGCGACGAAGGCTGGTGTTGAGGGCAGACTGGCGATCAGGATTCATACGCCGCTGATTGCGCTTTCGAAGGCGGAGATTATTCGACTGGGGCGCAGCCTCGGCGTCGATTACGGTTTAACAAGCAGTTGCTACGATCCTTCGCCTACGGGCGCACAGTGCGGGCAGTGCGATTCCTGCCTGCTAAGGCAGAAGGGCTTTCGCGAGAACGGGATTGAAGACCCGCTGCTGAAAAACAGCCGCTAGCTTCCAGCTTCTAACTTTTTCAGGGCGGAGTTGACGGTCTTGCCAGTTGCGAGATGAGCTAAAAATCAGTGGCTAGGAGCTAGTAGCTGTTTTTATGGGTTACGCCGTCAAAGAGATTTTCTACACGTTGCAGGGCGAGGGCGCGCACACCGGGCGGCCGGCGGTGTTTTGCCGCTTTGCGGGATGCAACCTCTGGTCGGGGCACGAGCGCGACCGCACGTCGGCGATTTGCAAATTCTGCGATACGGATTTTGCCGATACCGATGGGCCAGGCGGCGGACGCTTCGCCTCCGCCGAATTGCTGGCGGCGGCGGTGGAGCGGAAGTGGCCCGCGAATGCCGCCCCCGACAGGCGCTTTGTGGTTTGCACGGGTGGCGAGCCGCTTCTGCAAATGGATCGAGAGCTGATCGAAGCGCTTCACGGTTGCCGATTCGAGATCGCCATTGAAACCAACGGGACTATCGCGGCTCCTGCGGGTCTCGACTGGATTTGCGTGAGCCCGAAGGCCGGCGCGGAACTGAAGCAGCGCAGCGGCGACGAGCTGAAGCTGGTTTATCCGCAGCCCGGCGCGGAGCCGGAGCTTTTTGAGCAACTGCCGTTTCATCATTTCTTTCTGCAACCGATGGATGGGCCAGACCGCGAGCGGAACACCCGGCTGGCGCTTGAGTATTGCCTCAAACATCCGCGCTGGCGGCTGAGCCTGCAGACGCACAAGATGCTGGGGATTCCGTAAAGACAGGGGTCAGGGGTCGGTGGTCAGGGGCCGTTAATCGTTGTTCGTGGATCGTCCGTCGTGGTTCGTGAATCGTGAGCCGACGACGTCTTAGATCGAGAGGCGCGAGCCGCAATTCACAGATCACTCGCGGCCTCGCGCTTCCGCTTCCGCGAGCCAGCCGCGGCGCAGCTTCTCTGGCGCGATGCTTGAGAGATAGGGCTTGATGTCGAGGATCGGCGTGCCATCGAGCATGTCGACACCGCGGACGCGGAGCATGGCGCCGTCGCGGCTGAGCAGTTCAACCACAGTCAGGCCGATGGGATTGGGACGGCGCGGAGAGCGCGTGGCGAAGACTCCGTGGGGCCGCTTCTCGTCGGTAGGCGGATGAGCGATGAGGTCGAAGCCGCCGGCGCGGTCGAAGTGCCAGAGGATGTAGAGGTGCGAGAAGCCATCGATATCCATCAGGCCCTCCTCGAACTCCCGCAGTAGCTCGATAATGCCTTCGGCATCGTGCTTCGCCCCCGGACCTTTCGGAATGGCGGATGTTTCGCGGTAGGGGGTATGTGCGAAGCCAATGGGATGCAGAGAAACCATTTGAGCCCTCCACAGTTTCCATCCTATGCGCCAGAGGGAAAGAATCGAATCCGCAGCCCGCACTTGAGCGTGGGCATTCTGCGAATCCGGAGGTAAGCCGATGCAAGCGGCCGTTGTGAACGTCGCTGGTCAGGCACCAAAGTACCAGACGTTTCCCGATCCCGTGGCAGGGGATGGAGCGGTGCTGCGCGCCATCGATCTGACGATGGTGGGCAGCGGATTTGGCGCGGCGCGGATCGAGTTGATCCTGGCAGCCATTCCCAATCTGTTTGCCTCGGCCCCGAGCGGGGCCTTGAAGATTGCTGTTGAGCAGGTTCCTCTTGCAGATGTCGAAGGGGCTTGGAACCGAATCGAGAAAGGCCGCAGAATTGTATTCACGATTTGAGCTGGGTGCCTTTCCGCCCGGTTTTCAGTAGCGGCCGTAATGACATCCAGACGCTGCGGGGCCCGGTTCTATTGAATTAGTCAACAAGTTGTTTATCCGCTGAAAACCGGCCTTAGAATTATCCGGGAACAGTTGGAAGGGATTCGGTGTCTAAGAAGTAGGGTCAGAATGCGGTACGCTCGAGGCAGCGCGTAAAGCAAGGCAGGCCGGGGAGCGGCCGCTGATTATGAAGGTGTGATGCCCGTGCGTGCAGAAATTGGCTCGCATGCGGTAACGTGGGAGGGAACGAATTGCAGGCGGACCTGACCATGGGCAATCTAGCCAGTGCGAACCTAGCCGGGGCGTTAACGCTCCCTACGGAAGAGGCGGCCCTCGTTGAAGAGTTGCAGGCCGGCTCTGAGGAGGCGTTTGCCTGGCTGATCACGCGCTATCACCAGCCCATCTACTCGCTGCTGGCGCGCACAGTGCGCAACAGCGCCGACGCCGCCGATCTTACGCAGGAAGTCTTCGTGAAAGTGTTTCGCGGAATTCAGGGCTTTCATGGCGAGTCGTCGTTGCGGACGTGGATTTATCGGATCGCGCTGCGCGAGGCATCGAATCGGCGTCGCTGGTGGATCAGGCATCAGCAGCAGGAGATCGCGATTGAGCAGGAATTGAATCAGGGCAACGGCGGGAAGCCGGTGCAGCTGAAAGACATGCTGGTTGATCCCGCGGAGTCACCCTACGAGATCGCGCTGCATGAGGAAAATCGGGCGCGCATGGAGCACGCGTTGCGGCAGGTGCCGGAGCCGTTCAGGACGACGCTAATCCTGCGCGACATTGAAGGTTTCGTTTACGAGGAAGTGGCGGCAATACAGGGCGTGAATCTCGGAACGGTGAAGTCGCGGCTGGTAAGAGGGCGAGCTTGCCTGAAGTCGCTCCTGACCACGGCACAGCCGGACGCCCAAAGCATGGTGAACCAAAGAATGCCCCTGGCAGAGGAGGCGCGATGAACGGTTGCGATGACGTTCATCTCCGGTTGACGGAGTATATCGACGGCAGGCTGAGCGGGCGCGAGATGCAAGACATCGACGCCCACCTTGCAGCGTGCGACGAATGCGCGCGCGAGTCAGAGTCGCTGGGCGCCATGCAGGCTTCGCTGGCGCGCTTGGGCCCGGTGCCTGAGCCCGAGGATTTGCCTTTGCGGATTCGCGTAGCCGTGAGCCAGGAGCGCGCACGATCGCGGCGCAGCATCTTTGCCGCGTGGGGCCTGGCATGGAAGAACACAGTTGGCCCGCTCATCTTGCAGGCGAGCGCCGGATTTGCCAGCGCGGTTGTGCTGCTTGGAACCATCGCCGTGCTGGCCACGGTGTTTGCGCGGCCCGAGGCGGCGCAGGCCACGCCCGACGAGCCGCTGGGCGACGCCACCGCGCCGCGTTTGCTCGGATTCTCCGATGCACAGGGCAAAAACGGCGCCAGTGCGATCTCGAGCTCCGTGGTGGTGGAAGCCTATGTGAACGACAAGGGCGAGGTGTACGACTATCGCATTGTCTCTGGCCCCACCGATGCCACCACGCGCGAGCAGGTGGAAAATCTGCTGCTCTTCAGCAGCTTTGAGCCGGCCAAATTCTACGGCCAGCCGGTTCGCGGGCTCGCGGTGCTGTCGTTCGCAGGGGTGTCGGTGCGGGGGTAAGTGCGGCCGTCAGCCCTCAGCCGTCAGCTTTTCGAAAGCAGCCGTTAGCCCTCAGCCTTCAGCTTGTTCGTGCTGGAGCGAGGGTTGCGGACGCAGAGCTCGAGCTTCTGATTCTCCAATCCGTGACATTTGAGGGGAAACAGGTCAACGCTGAACAGTTTTTGAAGTGCGGCTTTTCGGAGACCGCGATTGCAGATGGGTGCTGTGCTCGAACTCGGGGAGACCACAGCGTTGCATCAGCGATTGAAATGAAGGCTGGCGACGAAATGTGTCCCACTTTGGTTCGACGGTGAGGAATACGATGTGAACGTCGCGAATAAGCCGAGCCTTTTCCAGCCACTCAAACGCGGCACCCGAATCGCCCAGCCCGGCACAGACCAACGCGATGTTGTACGGCGGCACAAATCGCGTGCGGGCGGTTTCGATCAACGTTCGCATCACCTGCTCCGCCTCAGTGCGCCGGCCCATTTGCGCCATCGTATAGCCCTTGAGCGACAGCGCCTCGGTGTTGCCTTCGGAAAGGCGAAAAGCAGTATCGAATTCGGTCAGCGCCGCTGCGGCTCGATGCGTCTGCTCGTAGACTTTGCCGAGGATGAGGTGCGCAAGCCAGAAATCGGTGTTGAGTGCGAGTGAGTGCCGCGCCCGGTCTTCTGCCTCTTCGAACCGCCTCGCCTGAAAAAACAATTGTCCTGAAACGGCATGCAAGGCAGGTGACAGCGGATCAACTCGGCATGCATTTGCCATAACCGCAAGCGCTTCACTATGTCGTCCAAGGTTGGACAGAACGTGCGCCAGATAACGATATCCCGACACACAACTCGGATTGAGCAAGACCGCGCCTCTCAGTTCCTGCTCAGCGCGGCTCCAGTCCCAATCGAGCCAGAAGCTAACGGCACCTGAAGATGCGCAGGGTTCGGCTAGCTCTCCCTGCAGCCGCATCGCTTCGTCGGCCGCATGCCGGGCCTTGGACCAGTATTCGGCAGGATCACCGTCGCTGGTGACGGGCAACACCGCGTAAGTGTCTGCCAGCCCCGACCATGCGAGCGCAAACGAAGGATCTTTTGAAACCGCAGCCTCGAAGCACTCGATGGCGCGGCGAAGAGAGGTTGGCCGGATCTGATTCCAGTAATGTTTTCCGCGAAGGTACAGATCATAAGCATCAGGATCGGCGGTTGTTTGGCGGGCATGAGAGTTGGCGCGTTCTGCCGTGAATCTGAACTCTACGTGCTGCGCAATGGCTTTTCCAAGTTCTTCCTGAAGTTGCAGCACAGATCGCCAGTCGCGATCATAGTTCCCGCTCCACACCTGCGCCTGATCGCGGGCGCGGACCAGTCTTGATGTAATGCGAACCGCCCTTTCATCCCGGCGGAATGTGCCCTCGAGGAGATAGTCGACTCCGAGTTCACTTGCGATTTCTCCGACTGTTTTCGTGGTGCGTTTGTAGCGCATCACCGACGTCCGCGCGATGACGGTCAAGCGTTCGGGGGCCAGGTTGCCAAGAGCGGCGATGGTCTCTTCCGTCAGACCATCACTCAAATAATCCTGACTCGCATCCCCAGTGAGATTCTCGAATGGCAGGACTGCGACCGCGGCGCTCTGGTTTGCGGATGAGGGCTGCCGGTCGGACACGATCGAGACCGGAGCCACGAAGCGGTAGCCTTTGCCGGAAACAGTCTGAACAAACGCCTGGCGTTCAGAGGAGTCATTGAGGGCCTGACGAACCTTTCGAATCGCCGTGTGTATTCCGTTGTCAAGGTCGTGGAAAAGGTTCGGGCCCCAGAGCTGCGCGGCGATCTCTTCCCGGGTGACCAGAGTGCCGCGCCGCTCCACAAGCAGCAGCAACAACTCCATAGGCAACCGCTCCAGCCGGACCGGCCTTCCGCGCCTGCGCAACTCGTAGGCAGCCGGATCGAGCTCGTAGCGGTCGAATTTCAATACCACAACAGGCCAATTCTACTATGGGAGAAGTAAAGAAACACCTCGGAATCAACGACATAATCCTACAGGAAATCTCCAGAGCTTCTGCGGACCCGGTCTATTGGCGGAATTGATGAAAGCGAACACTCTGCATGTAGGAGGTTCCACAATGAAGACAGCGATGATGATTCTGCTTTTGGCGGCAACTGCCGCGTGGGCGCAAGATGCTCCCCGGACAACCTGTACGAACGCCTCACTGAATGGCGACTATGGATTCACTTTGACGGGAACCAGGCCGTCGGCTCCAACGCCGGGTGCAGCGATCGAGGCGGTCATTGGAACAGCCATGACCCATTTCGATGGCAACGGGAATTTGACCCAGGTAGATAACATCCACGGATCCGTGACCGGCTTTACTTCTCCCGACAGGGCAGGTTCAGGAAACTACTCCATCAACCCTGATTGCACCGGCACCATGACTTTGTCCTCTTCGGGCAGCCCGACTCTCACTCTGCAGATTGTGGTTGTCGATGACGGCAATGAGGTGCGGACGGCCGTTGTGGCTCCGGCTCCGGTGATGGTCACAAGCAACGGACGCCGAGTTGTGACTCGTCCTTTGCTTGGCGGAATCTTCAGGTTTTAGAACGGCGCAACATTTGGAGTGGAGCAATCGTACGCGCTGTCGTTTAGGCTTCAGGGAGCACAAAGCCAAACCCAAGCCGCTGTAGCGCTTTGAATGCTCATCGCCTCTTGACGCTCCAGCGTGCCGAAACCATTCTTCTCATGCGCAAGGGCCAGCTGCGCGAGATCGGCTTGAACGAGGAACTGCTCGCGCAGCGCGGCCTCTGCTGGAAGCTCTACCAGCCCTAGTACAAGGACAAGGAAACCGGCCTCTTCGCGCCACCCGCACCGGCGTCCAGGCTCACTGCTTGCTCGCGTTGCACCGGCGTCCTCGCGGACTCGTCGTACAAAGACTGCCCTGTGCGCAGTCGAAGTGTCCTCGCCCGCACCATCGCCTTCCACTCGCGCCAGCGATTTGAAGGGGCGGGGAATTGGCGCCCATTTAAGTCAGTACCGCAGTTTGAGCGTGCGCAGGCCGGCACCAAGGAAGCAGCGGTCTGCTGGTCCATACGCGAGAAACTCAAAGAGCAGTGGCATACTGCGCGTATGCGCTACATACCCTCTTCACGTTTGACCCTGCTGTTGCGTCTAAATAGACTTGCAAGCAGGGATTCCTGATGCTTCGTCGATTGCGATCTTTCGTTTTTATCTCCGCGGTAATTCTCTGTCTGCAGGCGGGATTGGCTCCCTGTTTCGCGCGGGGCCAGTCATCGAGCAGCTCTTCTTCAGGTCCGGGCCAGGAGCAAATGTATGCGCGAGAAAAGGCGCCGTCGTTGATCGATCCCGCAGGGCCGACCATTTCGCTGATCAGCTCGGAGCCGGTGTTTGTGATGGCCGCGGCGTTGAATGCGTGCGGCTACGACGAAGGACTTGAGCAGAGCTCGCCGATACGCAAGCACATACGCGACTTGGTGAACCAGGCGCTGGCGCAAAGCGAGGACGCGCGCGGTAAGAGAGATTCACTTTGCCTCTACATTGCGCAGCACCGCATGACCGGCTCGGAGCGCGACATTGCGCAATACATTTCGCTGTCGCTCTACCTCACGCCGCCGCCGGAGATGGAATTGACGGCGGAGTTGACGGAGATGCCGCCCGACTCCACACAGGTGGTGGAGATCGTGCCGCTGCTGCGCGCGTTCGCGGTCGCGGTGGACCTGAATGGCATTTGGCTGGCCTCGCATCGCGAGTACGACGACGAAATCGACCTGCTGCATGATCCCATCTCAAAAATGATCGTGAACACGAACCTTTATTTGAAGATGCCGGCCTCAACCGACCCCGGTAGCAGGTTTGTAGTCGTAATCGAGCCGCAGCTTTCGCCGGCGGTTGTGAACGCGCGCATTTACGGAACCGACTACGTGGTGGTGGTTTCGCCGGTGGACGGCAAGATTCCCATGAAGGACGTGCGGCACACCTATCTGCATTACGTGATCGATCCCATGCTTTATCAGCGGTCGAACGCGATCGATCGCGAGCAGCCGATCTTGAAGGAGATTCGCGATGCGCCTCTGGCATTTCGCTTCCGCTCCGATACAGTGGCGCTGACGATTGAATGCATGATCAAAGCGATCGAGGCGCGGACGATGGACACGGGGATTCCCGTGTATGTGATTCCGCCGGGCGTAGACCGCTCGCAGTTGCCGCGCTATGAGCACGAGCGCGACCTCTATTTGCAGAAGGTGGAAGCGGCGCGATTGGCAGCCGTGGATCACGACATGCGCCAGGGATATGTGCTGACGCAATATTTTTACGAGCAGCTTTTGCAGTTCGAAAAGGATCCGGCAAGCCTCAAAGACACGATCGGCGAAATGGTCTACGGCATGGACGTGGATCACGAGGTGCATCGCGCGCGGCAAACCGAATTCGACAAGGTGGCCGACGAAGACGTTCTGCAACATTCGAAACCGCGCGCGTTGACAGGGCTCGACCTGGCGGAAGCGAAGCTGGCGACGGGAGACGTGGCCGCGGCGCAGAGCATGGCGCAAAAGGTGATCGCCGCACAGACTGACACGATTCAATCGACGGCCGATGCTGCGCGTGCGCACTTCATCATGGCGCGGGTGGATTTGATGACCGGGCATCCTGATGCGGCAATTGACGATTTCCAAAAGACGCTGGCGATGAGCAAGGAACAGCGTTTGCTGGCGTGGTCGCATATTTATTTGGGCAGAATGCTGGATTTGGAATGCAAACGTGACGAAGCGCTGGCCGAGTATAAAGAAGCGCTGGCGGTCCGCGATGGTCAATTGGATACACGGCTTGCGGCGGAGCGGGGCGTGAAGGCGGCTTATGTCCAGCGCGGCCATGAGCACGATTGCGACGCCGAAACAGGAGACGACGCGCCTGGCGCTCAGCCGCAACCGCAGGTGGGTGGGGCTCCGCGGGCCGCCACGGATACGGGCAGGTTAGGCGCGCCAAAACCAGAACCGCAGGATGCCACTCCCAAGCCGAAATAATTCTTGGGCGCTCTGCGAGATTCGGGCTCTCGGATATCTGGTTCCAGTCGCGATCACTTTTCGCAGATGCAGCTTGGCGGTCCAGCGTTGGCGGCGATTCTCTCGAGTTTCCTCTGGTTCATTCTCGCGAGGCGGACGGGATGCGCGGTGCGTCTAATCTGTAACTGTGAGCATTGAAAGACCAGTTATTGGGGCTGAGCGGGATGGCGAAGGCAGTGAAAACAAATCTGAAAGAGCTTGAGGCTGCGCTGGGGCACGCGTTCTCGAATCCAGAGCTCCTGTTGTGCGCGGTCACGCACAGCTCCTTTGCGAACCAGCGTGCACAAATGGACGCGGGCGAAAAGAAATCTGCGCCGGCCGACAATGAGCGGCTGGAGTACCTGGGCGATGCGGTGCTGGGGTTGGTTGTAGCGGAGGCGCTTTTCGCTTTGCATCCTGAGTGGCGCGAGGGTGAACTTACGCGCATACGATCCGGTTTGGTGAGCCGGCAGCACATGGCCCAGGTAGCGGAGAGCATTGAGTTGGGTAAGCATCTGCGCTTGAGCCGCGGCGAAGAGCGCAGCGGACTGCGCCGCAGCGGCACGGTGTTGTCGAATACGATGGAAGCAGTGATGGGCGCTTTATTTCTCGATGGAGGCCTCGAACCCGTGCGGCAGTTCGTCCGCGCGAGGGTGATGGGCGATGCCGCCGAACGCCTGGTTGTGGAATTGCATGCCGGCCGGGCGCTTGGAAATTACAAATCAGCGCTGCAGGAGCGGCTGCAGGCGGCGCGTGCGGGAGCGCCGGTGTATCGGCTGAAGAGCGAGAGCGGACCCGATCATCACAAACGGTTTTTGGTTGAAGTGCGGATGAAGGGCGAGGAAGGTGCGAAGGGCAAGCCGCTGGCTCGCGGGATAGGGCACACCAAGAAAGACGCGGAACAGGATGCGGCCCGGCGCGCGCTGATTTTCTTGGCAGACAAAAGCATTTTTGAGGGCGCGGAAAGAGCGGCCGGACTGGGCATCTCCGAATCGCATTTCCTCGTTGATGCCGACGACGAGGAGCAGCCGGTACGATGAGCGCTCCCGCACAGGCACCTGAGCCGGTTCAGCGAAGGAAGCCGCACGAGCACCCGCATCTGCCTTCGATTCCGCAGGCTCTGGCATCGTTGATGCAGACCATCGTGGTGGCGCTTTTCGTGCTGACATTTTTGCTGCAGCCTTTCCTCATTCCTTCTGAGAGCATGGAGCGCACGCTGCTGGTGGGCGATTTTCTGCTCTTCAATAAGCAGATCTTTGCTCCCGCCGGGCGCATCGCCAGCTGGTTTCTGCCTTATCGGCCCGTCGAGCGCGGCGACATCGTCGTTTTTCACCACACCCAGCCTCCGATGCTCATCAAGAGAGTGGTAGCTGTTCCCGGCGACCGGGTCCGCATTACCGACGGCCACGTGATCGTAAATGGGGTGGCGCTTGATGAGCCCTATGCGGTGTTTGAGCCTGCGCCTGCTAACTCTGCGCGCGACAATTTTCCCGCGGCGAACTACACCGATCCGGAGATCGATCCAGAATGGTGGCGCCAGATGCAAAGCCTCACGCGCAACGGAGAACTGGTGGTGCCCAAGGACGAGTACTTCGTGCTGGGCGACAATCGCAATCACAGCAAGGACTCGCGGTTCTGGGGTTTTGTGCCGCGACAAGAGATCGTGGCGCGCCCGTTGGTGATCTACTTTTCGCTTTGGCGGCCTTCTTCGACCGACGTTCAGCAGGTCGCCGAGGTCCATTCGCCTCAGGCTCCGAATGATAGACTCGGACACGAACGCGATCTCGCTGAACGCCTGGAAGGATTTGCGCGCTGGCGGCGTATCTTCCGCGTTGTGCATTGATTCGATGAGCAAAAACAAAGCCAGGACGGGGAGCAGTTCCGCAACGAGCCGCAGATGACGAAGAATCGGACGCGAGTAACCAAAGAGCAGCAACAGAAACCGGAACCAGAGGCCGTCCGGGTGGAAGAAACGCCATTAGAAGCGGTGGCCAGCATTTGCTCGGTGCTGGTGGTCGGATTGTTCATTCTCACTTTTATTGCGCAGAATTTTGTCATTCCGTCGGGATCGATGGAGAAGACGCTGCTCGTCGGCGATCACCTGGTGGTTGACCGCATCACACTGGCGCCGCCCGCAAGTTGGATGCCGCTGGTTCACTACCGCGAGCCCAAGCGCGGCGACATTGTGGTTTTCATCAAGCCGGTCTTCCAGCCCGCCCTCGATCCGCTGGATGGCGACGGCAAGCCGCAATACATCATCCTCGTCAAGCGTCTGATCGGCATTCCGGGCGACCACATTCATTTGCATGACGGCATCGTGATTCTGAATGGAGTGGCGCAAGCGCAGCCTTACGCGCAGCCGACGACCGCCGATAATTTTCAGGAGTTTCTAGATGAGTTTCCTTCTGTGCCGCCAGATCCTCAGCCGGGCGGTGCAACCGAGGCTTGGGCCCTTGACTTCCCCAACCACGTTGTCGATGGAGATCTGGTAGTGCCCCCTGGCATGTATTTCATGATGGGCGACAATCGGCACGACAGCCTGGATTCCCGCTTCTGGGGCTTCGTGCCACGGCAGAACATTATGGGCCGAACGCTGTTCAATTACTGGTCGTTCATCACGCCTGAATCCGTTTATAACCAGACCGGAATCGGCCCACGACTGGCCTGGATGGGCCACGTAGTACTGCACTTCTTCACCGACACGCGCTGGAGCCGCACCTTCCATCGGACGAAGTGATAAAAGCAGCAATTAGCTATTAGCTTTTAGCTGGCCTTTGGGAGAGCCCTGCCTCGCAGCTCAGCGAAGATCTGCAATTCTCGGTTCAGCGCAAGTTCTGCGCCTGCGGCAAGGAAAAGCTGGCAGCCAAAACGCGGTCGCTGAGTGCCGAAAGCTAGAATCGATAGAGACCAATGACAGACGGCGCCGGTGGCAACGAAAGATTGCGTCGCTGGCTGCGGGCAGCCCTCGCAGCCATTGCGATCCTGGTGCTTGTGCTGGTCGTGCCTCCGCTCATCAGCGTCAACCACTACAAAAGTCAGATCACGAACCTGATCTCGCGCTCCCTGGGAAGGCCGGTACGTCTTTCGGCAGTTCAGGCGCATATCCTGCCGTGGCCCGGCTTCGAGATCTCCGATTTAAGCGTCGCGGAGGATCCGGCCTATGGCGCGGAGCCGGTGCTGCATGCGAACACGGTGACCGCTTCGATCCGGTTGTTGGCGCTGTTTCGCGGGCGTGTTGAGATTGGCAAGATCAGCGTCGACGAGGCTAGCCTGAATCTGGTGCGATCGACGCCGGGGCACTGGAACCTGGATTCGATTTTTCGCACCGCAGCCGCCCAAACGCAATCTTCGCCGGGAGTGCCGCGCGCGACGCCGCTTCCATATCTTGAAGCGACGGATTCACGCATCAATTTCAAAAACGGCGCCGAGAAGCTGCCGTTTTCTTTGGTGAATGCAGACCTTTCGCTGTGGCAGGAGAACCCCGGAGAATGGCGGGTTCGGTTGCGCGGCCAACCTGCGCGGACAGACGTGAGCCTTTACCTCGAAGAAACTGGCGAGGTGCGCGTAGAAGCGAGCGTGAAGCGTGCTGCTGCGCTAAGCCAGATGCCGCTCCATTTAGACGTGGATTGGCGCGAGGCTCAACTCGGCCAGCTGGCGCGGCTCATTACCGGATCCGATCCGGGCTGGCGCGGCGACCTTACCGGCGAAGTGCATCTCGATGGCACCGCTGAAGCAGCGCAGATTGCCATGCGGCTCCAGGCTGTTGGAGTGCATCGCGCCGAATTCACTCCGGTTTCGCCGCTCGATTTCGACGCTCGTTGCGCGCTCGTCTTCCACTACGCCGAGCAGAGCTTCGAGAATCTGGCTTGCGATTCGCCGCTCGGCGACGGTCACGTGCACATTACCGGAGAAAAGCCGGGCGGGGGTTCAACGCCTCGGTTCACGGTCGAGCTCGACCAGATTCCAGTCACCGCGGGCCTGGATGCATTGCGCACTCTGCGCAGCGGACTTGCCCAGGATCTTGAAGCAACAGGCACGGTCAGTGGCAAGATTGCATACGATGCAAGCGCGCCGGTATCAGCGGGCCCCGACAAAACGGGGCCGGGAGCAAAAAGCGGAAGGAACCAGGCGGCGAAGAACAGTGAAGAAGAGGAGGGACCGCTGACGGGCAGCTTGACGGTCGCGGGTCTGGTTTTGAGCGGCGACAGTCTTAGCCGGCCGATTCAGGCGCCAAAGTTCACATTGGAGCCGGTGGCGATGAACTCTACGCAGCCGCCGGCGCAGGCTCAGCCAGGGACGCCGGCGACGGAGAATATGGCACAGGCGCTGGCCGGTTCGGTCGCCATTCAGGCGGGCGGAACCGTTCCATTGACGTTGAATCTGCGGTTTTCGCCCACCGGATATCAGGTCGCGGCGCACGGCCAGGCAAGCTTCGCGAGAGCCAGAGAAATTGCGCAAGCGACAGGAATTCCAGGGACGGAAGCGCTGGCAGCATTTGCCGGCGAACCGATTTCGGTGGACCTGACAGCAGAAGGACCATGGATTCCGGCAGACGAGATCGAGCTCGAGAGCGCTCTACCCGGGGAGCCAACTGCTGCGAACGGTGCGGAGCCTGCGGCGGAGAACCTCTCCGACGCGACGCGAAAGGACACGCTGACCGGCACCGTGACCGTGCATAACGCCAACTGGCAGGCGCAATATCTGGCCGCCCACGTAGCGATCGATGCGGCGACACTACATATTGAGAATCGCGATCTGCGCTGGGACCCGGTGGATTTTACTTACGGGCCTTTGGAGGGTTCGGGGAGCCTGGCACTTCCGTCGTGCGCGCCGGAACAGACTTTGCAGCACCCGTGCCCAGCTGAATTCGAAATTCAGTTTGACAATCTGGATGCGTCGTCGCTCCAGGGGGCGCTGCTGGGCGCGCGGCAAAAAGGCACGCTACTCTCCGATCTTATCGACCGCCTGCATCCCGCGACCGCGCCACCGTGGCCACAGCTTGAGGGAACGGTGACGGTGGGTTCGCTTGCGCTCGGACCGGTGATACTTGAGAACGTGGCGGCGTCGCTGCGCATTGTGCCCACCGGAGCCGAAGTGACCAGCCTCGATGCGGGAATTTTCGGGGGCACGGTGCATGTGACGGGGGCGCTGACGAAGCCTGCCAGCGACCAGGACCAACCGGATTACAAATTCGATGGCGATTTCGAGAAAGTGAATGTTACGCAACTGGGCCAGTTGTTGGGTGTGCGCTGGACGGGCGGAGACCTGAGCGGCAACGGCACTGTTGAATTGAAGGGCTACACGGATGCAGACCTGGCTTCGTCGGCCAAAGGCGCTTTGCACTTCGAGTGCAAGCAAGGCAGCATTTCAAAAGCGAAGGTTGATCTCGCGGGCGATGCCGGCGACATGACAGCGATCCCCGTGGCACTGGCGCACTACGATCGCTGGACTGCGGACGCCACAATCGCGAATGGCGGCGTGCAGCTGGGCGAGAATATGGCAATCGCGGGCGCGAAAAAACGGCCGGTCGAAGCGACGATTACGTTCGGCGATCCGCCGCGCCTAAACTTTCCCGTGCCGAAGCCTGCACGAACACCAAAGCGCAAGTAAATCCAATTCAATCCAAGGTCGATTCATGGCGTCGCAGAGCTCGTCCGATGTAAGTGTTCCCTGCCGAGGGGTTTTGTTCGACATGGACGGAATCCTGATTTCGTCCATCGGGTCGGTGGAGCGGAGCTGGACGAAGTGGGCGATGCTGCGCGGCATTGATCCTGCGCTGACGCGCGCCACTGCGCATGGGCGGCGCGCGGTGGAGACCATCGCCAAGCTGAGGCCCGATTTGGACGTGGACCAGGAGTTGACGACGGTTGAGAATTTCGAAGCGGAGGACAACGACGGGCTGAAGATTTTGCCGGGCGTGCTGGATTTGCTGGCGGCGCTTCCTGAGAATCGCTGGACGGTTGTGACCAGTGCAACGGAGCGGCTGGCGCGAATACGGCTTGCGGCGGGCGGGATTGCGGTGCCGGAACAACTGGTGACGGCGGACCAGGTGAAGCGCGGGAAGCCGCATCCCGAGCCATTCCTGGCGGGAGCCGCGGCGCTCGGCGTTTCGTCCTCGGAATGTGTTGTGTTTGAGGACTCGGCCTCGGGAGCGGAGGCTGGGCGCGCCGCGGGATGCACGGTTGTGGCGACGACGTTCTCTCATCCGGCGGAGTCGCTGCAGGCTGCGCATTATCTGGTGCGCGATCTGACGGGCGTGCGCGTTGCCATCGTAGGCGATCGGATCGTGCTGAGTTTCACGCCGCTCACAGCCAATAGCGAATAGCCAGTAGCTAGGAGTTACTTCATTCGTTGGCTTCGATCTTGCGGCCGTGGCGATCCTGGACCGGCCGCGTATTCATCTTGAACAGATTTGCAAACGCGCGCATCTGGTCGCGGCTGATGCTGAGGTCGTCTTCGAACGCGAACCACCGGACACCTTCGGTGCAAGGCGGAGTGAGCTCCGAGCCGGTGTAGGTCCAGTAGCCGCGGTCCTCGGGCAGCAGCCCCCCTGCGTTCACCATGTCGGTGATTTTGGAGCTCGTGCCCGCCCTCGTCGGAAGATGCTCCCAAAGCGTCGCAATCAACGCATTGGGAAAGCCGCGATCCTGGTTGAGCCGAACGGCCACGACGGCTTTTTTGCCGTCATCGCTTGAATAATCCATGTCGACTTCCATGTCACTGAGCTTGCCTTTGACGGGATGCTCGCTGGGGTGATGAAAATCAAGCTCGGTGAGGTGATAGCGAACGCCATCGGCCATCAGGGTGCTGCCCGGATCGACGTGGGCCACGATGCCTCGGCCCGTGTTCTCAAGCGTCATGGGGCCGGCAACAAAGTGAAACTCGAGGGGCGCGAGCGATTTGTTCAGGCGCGCATCGCGGATGTCGATGGGCGACTGCTCGTGACCTTTGGAGCAGGCCGAGTATGCGGGATCGAGCTTGCCCCAGACCAGCGGACCGGTCTTGCCTTCGTAGGTCCAGTTGGCTCCGTTTTGGGCGGCGGAGAGTGCGGCAAAGCCAGAGAGGAAGACGGCAGTGAAAGAAATGCGCATGGGTAACCCCGCTAAAAGAGGCGTTCGAACGCCCCGGAGAATTCTAAGGCATAGGCGCGGCGGCCGGAAAAAACGATGGGACCCGCGCGCGGCGGATCCCATGGTGGAAGAAGTTGGATATCGGACGCCGTCAGTTCGCCTTAGCCGTTGAAGCGACGCCGGCCTGCTCGGCCAACTGGGCGGCTTTGCCGGTGGCTTCCCAGGTGAATTCCGGCTCAGTGCGGCCAAAGTGGCCGTAAGCCGCAGTCTTCTGGTAGATGGGACGGCGCAGGTTCAAGTACTCGATGATGGCCTTGGGCGTGAGCGAGAAATTCTTGCGGATGAGCTCGGTGAGTTTTGATTCGCTGAGCTTGCCGGTGCCGAAGGTTTCGACCAGAACGCTGACGGGCTCGGCGACGCCGATGGCGTAGGCGAGCTGCACTTCGGCGCGGCTGGCCAGGCCCGCAGCGACGATGTTCTTGGCGATGTGGCGCGCCATGTAGGCTGCGGAGCGGTCGACCTTGGTCGGATCCTTGCCGCTGAAAGCGCCGCCGCCGTGACGGCCCATTCCGCCGTAGGTGTCGACGATAATTTTGCGGCCGGTGAGGCCGGTGTCGCCCATGGGACCGCCGATGACGAAACGGCCAGTGGGATTGATGTGGTACTTGGTATGCTCGTCGAGCCACTTGGCGGGCAGAACCGCCTGGATGACGTGCTTGAGGATGTCGGCGTGCAGCTCGTCATTTGTGACCGACTCAGAGTGTTGGCTGCTGATGACGACGGCGTCGATGCGTGCAGGCCTGCCGTCTTCGCCGTATTCCACCGTAACCTGGCTTTTGCCGTCGGGGCGCAGATAGGGCAGCTTGCCGTTTTTGCGGACCGTGGTGAGCTGGCGCGTGAGCTTGTGCGCGAGCGAAATGGCTGCGGGCATCAGTTCAGGAGTCTCGTCGGAGGCATAGCCGAACATCATGCCCTGGTCGCCGGCGCCGCCAGTATCAACGCCCTGCGCGATGTCGCCGGATTGCTTATTGATGCTCGAAATCACGGCGCAGGTGTTGGAGTCGAAACCGTAGAGCGCGTTGTCGTAGCCGATGGCTGCGACCACTCCGCGGACCAGGCTTTGGAAATCGACGTAGGCCTTGGTGGTGATTTCGCCAGCGATGACGACGAGACCGGTCGCGGTGAGAGTTTCTGCGGCGACGCGGCTGTAGGGATCCTGTTCCAGGCAGGCATCGAGAATGGCGTCGGAGACCTGATCGGCAATTTTATCCGGGTGGCCTTCGGTAACGGATTCAGAGGTAAACAAGAAACGGTCGCTCAACTTCAAAGCTCCTTCCCATGATGGGATTCAAGGTTTCGGCAGGCGTGAGCCGTGATTGGAAATAAGGTCCCTCAAGTACCAGGATTCTCGACTTGCCGCAGTGACACTCACTTGGATCGGCGGCCCCTCGAACAGGTTCGGCTGCACGCACAGGTTCAGGGCGGATGCTGCCCCATCTATGGTAATTCCGGCAGGGGTTCGGCGCAAAGAGATGCAGCGTACGGCAGGCAATCAGGCTTCAATGGCGGATTGGGGCGTTTGAATTGGGTAGTGGCTTGAGCCGGACAGGGCTTATTAGACCCGCGACAGAAGCTGGCTGACAAAGTCGTGAGTGGAAACCACAGCGCTTCGAATTCCGATGGACACTCCGGGGATGGGTAGGAACGACCGCCACCACCCGACGCGCACGCCGTAATAACGCACGGTGAGGAAAGCGGCCGCGGCAACCAGCAGCGCCAGGACAATTGCGCCGATCCAACGAAGGCGGATTTCGGCTGCTTCGCGACGCAGCATGCGCGCTTTGCCTACGTTTGAGGCGAACGTCGACCAGCCGCTTTCTTCGGTCACTGTTTGCCCGGAGGTGTTGAAAGCCTGAAGAAAGCGCTCCGTCCAATCCTGCGGATCGAGGCCGATGGCGCTGGCGTAGCCGCGAACGATGCCCTTGCTCAGGATGCCGCCGGGAAGCAGGCGAAACCTCTCCTGCTCCAGCGCAACCAGGTGCCGCTGGCTGATCTTGGTGACCGCCGAAATGTCTTCCAGCGCCACGCCGCGAGTGAGGCGTTCCTTGCGCAGGTCTTCTCCAAAATTTCCCATCGGCGACCGAACCGGGGACTATGCCCCATGAGGGAATTTTATCTTCACGATAACTCGGGTTCAGCGCAGGGTCAAAACCAATTGGGGTCAAAGTCCTGTATTTTTGCCAGTTTGAACACACTTTTGTAATAGTGCAATTTTGGAACCGAGCCCGGATGCAGGGCTCGGCGACAGCGGCTCCGGGGCTGTTACGCTTAATGAAGTGTCGTTTCGGGGGCTAAACAGGCCCAGCGAGCGCACCCTTGAAACATGACTAAACTCATCTTTGCCAATCTTTTGCATCGCCCCCTGCGCTCGGTGATCAGCGTTCTCGCCGTGGCGATTGAAGTCGTGATGATCCTGTCGATCGTGGCGATTTTCATGGGCATGCTCAACGACCAGAAAGAGCGGACCAACGGCATAGGAGCCGACCTGATGATGCGGCCCAGCCATGCCAGCATCATGAACGGCATCAGCGGCGCCCCCATTCCGATTAAGGACGAGCAGGCCGTCGAACGCCTCCCGCATGTGGCCATCGTTTCGCCCGCGATCACGCTCTTCAACACCGCCTCCGACGACTTCGGCGTCATTTACGGCATCGACTACCAAAGCTTCAACGCGCTGCGTCCATTTGAGTTTCTCCAGGGAGGACCGTTCCAGGGGCCCAATGACGTAATCGTCGACGATGTATTCGCAGGTAAGAAGCATTACCTCGGGGAGACGATCAAGGTGATGGACCGTCCCTTCCGTATTTGCGGGATTGTCGAAGCGGGTAAGGGTGGCCGCAAGATGATTCCGATTGATACGATGGGCGACCTGATGGGCGCCGAGGGCCGAGCGTCGCTGTTCTACATCAAGGCCGACAATCCCGCCAACGATCAGGCAATCATCGATGAAATTCACGCCGTCCGGGGCCTCGAAGATTTTCCGGTACAGACCATGGAGGAGTGGCTTTCCCTCATGACACCCCAGAACCTCCCCGGTTTTAATCAGGCACTGGGTATCGTGACCGGTATCGCGGTGATCATCGGATTTCTGGTGATCTTCCAATCCATGTATACAGCGGTTCTTGAGCGCACGCGCGAAATCGGAATTCTCAAATCGATGGGCGCTTCCAAGCTCACCATCATCAGCGTCGTTCTACGCGAGTGCGCCGTGCTGGCGGTTGCAGGAGTCGGAATTGGCATCGCCGGCACCTACGCGGTGCAGCTGGCCATGGGCCATTTTTTCCCAACCACGCACTTTGAGATCACCGGCCAATGGATTCTGCGGGCCGCACTGATCGCATTCACAGGCTCCATTTGCGGCGCGCTTTATCCGGGCTGGATGGCCGCGCGCAAGGACCCGATCGAAGCGCTGGCATACGAGTAGCGGGAATAGCCAATAGGAAATAGCCAATAGCCAATATGGAATAGGGAACAGGTTCCGAGTGGGCAGATGAGCACGCAAACGGCGCACCTGGTTTCGATTGAAGAGATTCGCGCAGCGGCGCGGCGCATTGCGCCGGTTGCGATGAGGACGCCACTGGTGTCGGCGGCGATTCCGGGCTTGTCAGGGCACGGCACCGGCAGAGAGATCTGGCTCAAGGCAGAGAGTCTGCAGCCGATCGGGGCCTTCAAAATCCGCGGTGCTTCCAACAAAATCCTCCAACTCACACCGGCCGAAATCGCGCGCGGAGTCATTACCTATTCAAGCGGCAACCACGCGCAGGGTGTGGCCTACGCGGCACGAAAGGTGGGCGCGAAGGCGGTGATCGTGATGCCGTCGAATGCGCCGGCGATCAAACGAGCGGCGACGCTGGCACTGGGCGCGGAGATTGCGGACGTGGGGCTGGCCTCAAGCGAGCGGCTCGCCGTTGCAGAGGAGCTGGTGCGAAAGCGCGGCTATGTCGTGATTCCTCCCTACGACGACGAGCAGATTATTGCGGGCCAGGCAACGTGCGGGCTTGAGATCGTCGAAGACCTGCCGGATGTCGATCTGGTTTTGTCGCCGGTTTCGGGCGGCGGCTTGCTGGGCGGTGTTTCCGCGGCAGTGAAACAGCTAAGCCCGAAAACCAGAGTCTTCGGCGTTGAGCCTGAGCTGGCAGGCGACACGGCAGAGAGTTTTCGCGCCGGCGAGATCGTTACCTGGCCTGCCGAACTCACCAGCCGGACCATCGCCGACGGCCTGCGCACGCAGAGTGTGGGGGTTCGCAACTTCGCGCACATTCAGGCGTTCGTCGAGGGGATCGTGACGGTGACGGAAGCCGAGATTCGCGCTGCGATGCGCGCGATTGTGGCTGCGACGCGGCTGCTTCCAGAGCCCAGCGGCGCTGTCTCGACGGCTGCGCTGCTCTTTCACGGCGACAAATTGCCGGCATGGCGAAAAGCCGTGGCCGTGGTCAGCGGCGGCAATGTCGATCCGGCGATGCTGGCCGATGTGCTCACGGAAGGGGCGCCGTAGCGTCGTTCAACTATGATTTTGCCAACCATGAGTTCAAGGAAAACCATGCTTCGCGCCGCATTTGGAGTTGCGCTCGCTTGTGTTGCGTTGTCCGCGCTTGCTGACAAAAAGCCACAGCAGGAAGTGAAGCCGCTGGCCGGCCCACGCGCAACGGTTCTGCGCATCACTCCGCTCTATATCTCGCCCGACACCAACTCAGAAAGAGTGCTCCGCGAACAAATCGGCCGTGAAATGGTCGTCGTCGAACACAGCGGTTCGTGGACGAAAGTATTCGTAAATACCGACATCGAAGAACAAACCAGCGAGCGGGATGCGCCCATGGTTGGCGAAGACCAGGCGCCGCCGCCAATCACGGGCTGGATGGAGACGAAGGGAATTGTGGAAGAAACCACGCCCAACGGCGACCAGATTGTGATGGGCGCGGCCGCCGACGAGGAGGCTCTGGCTTCAAATCCGCGCGGGCCGGCCAACGCCGCAGAAAGCGCGCGCCTGCTTTATCGCCGCGTGGCCGAGATGTTTCCCAACTCGCCGCTCGCGCCGGAAGCTGCCTGGCGCGCGGCCGACATTCAATGGCAAATGGAGAAAGCCGACGCCTCAACTTTGCCGTCTGCAAACGAGCGCGACCCGGTTTACCGCATGGGGATGAACGAGGACCCATTGCGTAAGGTCATTAAGTTTTATCCGCGCACACGCTGGGCGGCCTTTGCGGCTTATGACCTGATTGACAACAAGCTCTGCGGGAACTGGGAAGGATCAACCGAGTGCCCCGAGAAAGAAGCCGATCTCTATTTGAAGTACGCGAGCGAATATCCCGACGGGCCGCGGACCGCGCAGGCGCTTTACGAGGCTGTTTACCGTTATGCCGTGCTGAAGGATATGTATGACGCCAACGGCGACGGCAAGAAGAGCGAAAATGCACACAACCAGGCTCGCAACGTGGCTGCGCAACTGAAGGCCCATTTTGCCGATTCGGACTACACCCTGCGAGCGGGCACGCTGGTGTACAAATTGGATGAAGGCGTTCCAGTGTTCGGGATCGAACGGAACTGAGCCGCTGCTGGCCGGCCGGGAGAGCCGCGAGAGACACTGGAAGCTGAAACAGCTCTCAAAAAAGGCCAGGAGGCTCATTGAGCCCATACATTTTATCCATTCTTTTGGGAATCGTTGAAGGCTTGACCGAATTTTTACCGGTCAGTTCGACGGCGCATCTGCGGATCGCCGAAGCATTGATGAAAATCCCGCTGGGCGAGTCTTCCTGCGCGGTCGGGAGCGCGGCGTGTCTGCAGGATGTTGCCTACTGGAACATGTACACGATCGTCATCCAGGTGGGTGCGATCCTGGCGCTTTGCCTGCTGTTCCTGCAGCGGATTGTTGATTTTCTGCGTACGTTTCCGCGCGGCGAAAACGGCGATCGGACGTGGCTCAATCATCCGATTTCACTGACGCTGATCGCGTTTGTTTGCACATCGATTCCGGCGCTTTTGCTGCGCAAATGGAGCGAGAAGAATCTCGACAGCCTGAATGCGATGGCCACTGCGTTGCTGGTGGGCGGCGTGGTGATGTGGGTGGTGGATGCGTGGAGCGATCGGCGCGAACCCAATACCACGCACGTTGAAGAGATGACACTGCCACAAGCGGTGTGGATCGGCCTTTGCCAGGCGCTGTCGGCAATTTTCCCCGGCACGTCGCGGTCGATGTCGACCATCGCCGCCGGGCAGCTTGCGGGCCTGGATCGGCCGTCGGCGCTCGAATTCAGTTTTCTGCTTTCGATTCCCACGATGATTGCGGCGACTCTATGGGACCTGATCAAAGAAGTTCGTCCCGGCAAGGTGGCCGGCGTTGCGAGCGTTGCCGCCGCCCACGTGACCATGAATACCGAGCGGTGGGTGGTGCTGATCATCGGCACCGTGGTCTCGTTTATTGTGGCGCTGGGCGTTGTGGAATGGTTCCTGCACTGGGTGCGGAAGCACGGTTTTACGATGTTCGCCATTTACCGCATCTTGCTGGGCGGCGCGCTGCTGATCTGGGGCGCGAGGCTGATGGGGCAATAACCGCGCCAAACCAAATCCTTCCGCCAACTCCTGCTGGAACAACGGGCTCGCCAATCGAACCATTGCGGGGAAAACCGCGGCGAGACCGAAATGTTAATGCCCAAGGTTCCCCCTGCCGTGGCCACGGCAGGATTCGCGCCCGGGGACGCCGATAATGGAAGTTGCTCTGGGACGAATTGCCTGTTTCCCGGCCTGCCGATAAATAACCACCCGGCAGCGGGACGATGGTAACGCCCTTATCATGAAGCCCATCCGCATTGTTCTGTCGCCCACGCGCAGCCGCCCCGTGAATATGTTTCTGGGGCTGGTGCTGCTGCTGGTCTCGTTGCTGCTTTTCCTCGCGCTCGCCACCTACCATGCCTCCGATCCCTCAATGAACACGGCCACGGACGCCGCGACGGCCCGCAACTGGGTTGGGCTATTTGGCGCGTACCTGAGCGACATTCTGCTGCAATCGCTGGGACTGGCGGCTTTTCTTTTGCCGGTGTGGCTGGGCAGCGTGGGCTGGACGTGGATGCGATCGCGGCCCGGTGGCTCGCCGATCCTGCGCTGGATTGGGACCGTGATGGCGCTGGTTTTTGTGCCCGCGGTTTTTGGATTGCTCCCCTGGCATTGGCGTTGGCTGCACGTCGTCCCGGTTGAAGGCGTTGTGGGGCGTATGGTTTCAGGGCTGCTGGTTGTCTACCTCAACATTCAGGGCGCGTGGCTGGTTGCAGCGGCGCTGGCCGCCTGCGGACTTTATTTCGCCTCGGCCATCAGCTTCTGGGTCATCCGCGAGACCGTGCAGGAAAGGTGGGCACAGTTGTGCGCGCTGCGCGACCGCTGGCGCGAACGCCGCGAGGCTCGGGCGGAAGAGCGGGCTGAACGCGATGCGATGAACGCGAAGCAGAGTGAGCCGCTTGCCTTCCCGAAGCTCGTGGGAGCTGAAGCGCCGGAAGAAGAACCGGAGAAGCCGGAGCGCCGAACGAATCGCCTATTGGCGTTCTTCACGCGGCGGCGCAAGTCGGAACAGGACCCGCTCGACGAGATTCCTGCATACCAGCGCAAGGATGTGCCGCAGGAGCCGGTTGAAGCGGCCGCGGCGGCAATTCCCATTACGCAGCGCCGGCCGAGCATCTGGGAGCGCGTGCAGCCGGAAAGTGCGACTGCAGCCGCGGCGACGGTGACGGCGGCGGCTCAGGTTCAGCCGACGCAAGTGCGCCCGATGCACGCTGAGCCGGTGCAAGCTCAGCCTGTCGCGGCGGCGCAGGGTAACTCAACGCATGCGGCAGCGACCTCGCCCTGGCCGGCAGCGAAATCGGAACCGCACCATGATCTGGCGCAGACTCACAGCGACGGGATTGCCATTCACAACCGCGCGGACGCGGAAGTGCGCACGGTGACCATCGCTCCCAAGAACGTGAGCGGCTACAAGCTGCCCTCGAGCAACCTGCTCAGCAGCGGAGAAGCGCCGCAATCTGTGCGCGAAGATGAGCTTCGTGAAGAAGCGAAAGTTCTCGTCGAGAAATGTGCCGAGTTCGATGTGCGTGGCCAGGTGGTGCAGATCAACCCCGGCCCGATGGTGACGACATTCGAGTTCAAGCCCGAGGCAGGCGTGAAATATTCGCGCGTCACCGGTTTGGCCGACGACCTTTGCCTCGCGATGCGCGCGGAGAGCATTCTCATCGAGCGCATGGCCGGCAAGAGCACGGTCGGAATCCAGGTGCCCAACCGTGAGCGCGAAACCATTCACCTGCGCGATGTGATCGAGAGCGAGACCTTCGTGAAAGCGCGCTCGCGCCTGACGATTTCGATGGGCAAGGACATCAATGGGCGCATCGTGACGGCAGATCTGGCGTCGATGCCGCATATTCTGATCGCCGGATCGACGGGCGCGGGCAAATCGGTTGCGATCAACGCCATGATCATGAGCCTGCTCTATCGCACAACGCCGCAGCAGGTGCGGCTGATTCTCGTCGACCCCAAGCGCGTCGAGCTGGGCATGTACGAGGGCGTTCCACACTTGTTCACGCCCATCATCACCGAGCCGAAGCTTGCCGCAAATGCGTTGCGCAACGCGGTGCGCGAGATGGAGCGCCGGCTGAAGCTGCTGGCCAGCCGCAGTGTTCGGCATATCGACCAATACAACAAGCTCTTCGAGGGAAGCTCCGCTCTTTTGCCCTTTGCAGAAGATCCCGCGGAGAAAGAAGAGCCGTTGCCTTATATCGTCATCATCATCGATGAGCTGGCTGATTTGATGATGCTCGATCGCGCGAACGTCGAAGAGTCGGTGACGCGGCTGGCGCAGATGGCGCGGGCCGTTGGTATTCATCTCATCCTCGCCACGCAGCGGCCCAGCGTCGACGTGATCACGGGGCTGATCAAGGCCAACATTCCCACGCGCATCAGTTTTCGCCTGGCGACAAAGGTGGACTCGCGCACGATTCTCGACACCAACGGCGCAGAAGCGCTGCTGGGCCGTGGCGACATGCTCTTTTTGCCGCCGGGTACGAGCCGGCTTATGCGCCTGCACGCGCCGTATGTGAGCGAGAAAGAGACGGCCGCCGTGGTCGACTTCTGGAAGTCGCAAGGAACAGCGGAGTATGTCGAAGGGTTCCTCGAATCGCCCAAGGACGAGCGCGGCGCGATGGAGGGAGAGGCCGGAGACGCAAACGAGGACGATCCCATGTTCGACGACGCGGTTCGCCTCGTCTTCGAGTTCGGAAAAGCTTCCACCTCGTTGCTGCAGCGCCGGCTGCGCATCGGCTACGGCCGGGCTGCGCATCTCATCGACCTGATGGAGCGCGATGGACTTGTCGGCGCCGCCGACGGTCCGCGTCCCCGGGAGCTGCTGAAAGCTCCGGGCTGGCTGCACGAAGTGGCCGCCAACGAATAGCCGGAATACTTTCGGCGCACTGCGCGATGTCACGTCCGGCATGCTAAACTCCGGGTTGGAAACGTTTACTCACTCCGCGCGCAGGGTATTCCTGGGAAGGTTCCCTCGCGCGGATGCACTGCGGACGAGCAGGTAACCTGGCATCGGCGCGCTCTGCTTGACAAGTGCTGGAGTAAAGCAATTTACTTAGTGCGAACGTCTAACAGCCTTTGGTTGACGCATTTTCGCCGTTCGGGTGATGTCTATGATGGGGTTCGTCCCAGCCTCCTTCAGCGGAGGATTTGCCGGCTCTTTGCCGGCTCTGCTTGCTTTTAGCGCCGAACCGCTTGCACATCTGCACTCGCTGGATGTAATTGTCATCGCTCTCTATTTCGCGATGGTGCTGTGGATTGGCTTCTATCTGAAGGGCCGCTCGAACACCGGCGAAGAGTTTTTCATGGCCGGTCGCGAGATGACCGCGTGGATCGCGGGCCTGAGCTTTGTGAGCGCGAACCTGGGCTCACTGGAACTGATGGGTTGGGCCGGCTCGGCCTATCAATACGGCATCCTGGCCGTGAATTGGTACTGGATCGGCGCAATTCCCGCCATGCTTTTCCTGGGCCTGGTGATGATGCCCTTCTATTACGTCTGCAAGACGCATTCCGTGCCAGGCTACCTCAATCTGCGCTACGGCGGTCATGCGCGCAGCGTAGCGGCCGTCGCGTTTGCTCTCGAAATGATCCTGATGAGCGGCGTGAACATGTTCGCCATGGCCGTGGTGATGAAAGTCGTGCTGGGTTGGAGCATCACTTTCAGCATCGTGGTCTCGGCGGTCGCGGTTACAATCTACGTCGCCCTTGGTGGGCTGCGCTCGGCCATCTTCAATGAAGTGCTCCAATTTGTGCTGATCTGGGGCGGCGCCCTGCTGGTTCCAATTCTCGGGTTGGTTCAGGCCGGCGGTTGGGAAGGCCTCAAGGCCAAAATCCTCGTAAATCTTCAAGGAACGTTTCCGCATCCTGACAGCTACTTTCACATCTGGCGCGACACTGGCAGCTTTTCCGCCAATCCCATGGGCGTCCACTGGACCGGAATTGTCTTTGGCCTCGGCTTTGCCATCAGCTTTGGCTATTGGACCACTGACTTTTTGGTGGTGCAACGCGTGCTGGCCGCGCATAATCTCCGCGCAGCCCGCATGGCGCCGATCATCGGCTCGTTTTTCAAGATGGCTGTTCCTTTCATCGTCATCCTTCCCGGCCTGCTGGGCCTGGTGCTGCTGCAAAACCCGGACGGAAGCCGCAGGCAGCTTATTCCGCAGGACACATGGTCGGCCTGCGTTCCGATGTCTAGCAGTTGCGCCCCGCTATTGAAGCAAACCTCCCTTTCACCGGCGGTTCAAAAGGATGTGCTCGACCAGAAGGAAGGGCCGCAGTCGGAATTACACAGCTATAACGAAGTGCTGCCGCTGATGATGGTTCGATATCTCGGCCCCGGTCTGCTGGGCTTGGGCATCACCGCACTGATTGCCGGATTCATGAGCGGCATGGCCGGCAACGTGAGTGCCTTTTCGACCGTCTGGACTTATGACATTTACAGGCCGCTCATTAACAAGCGAGGTTCCGACAGCCACTATGTCGCAGTGGGCAGGCTCTCGATTGTCATCGGCGTCGCCATCTCGATCGGGGCAGGCTACCTGGTGCAGCACGCGCACGGAATCATGGACTATGTGCAAGCCCTGTTCTCGATCTTTATCGCCCCGCTTCTGGCCGTCATCCTATTTGGCATGTTTTGGAAGCGCGCTACTCGGCTGTCGGGTTTTCTCGGGCTCTTGCTGGGGATTGTGTTCTCGGCCGGCCTTTTTGAGTGGGTCCACTTGAACCCGTCGAATCTCAGGTACGTGGCTCTGTCGGATGCCGCCAAGCCGATGGCCGAGAATGTCTTTCGCGCGCTGTGGGCCTTCGTCTTCTCAGCCATCATAATTGTGGTTGTCAGCCTGTTCACTAAGCCGCGTCCGGTAGCGGAACTGGAGGGTCTGGTTTACGGCGCAACTAAGCTCCCGGCCGAAGAGGTCGTTCCGTACTACAAGCGGGAATGGTTCTGGGCCAGCATTGTGCTGGCGATCTTTGTCGCACTCAACATCATCTTCTGGTAATGGAATTCAATTGCATCATGGCAAGCGAACACGAATAGGACGAGGGAAGGAATAAAGAGGAATGCATAACTCCGGAATTCCAATCTGGTTTTTCATTGGCGTCCTGTTGTTGATCTACGGGGCCATGATCATGAGCTACGGCATTTTTGAGTGGACGACCGGAAGCTACGTCCCCGGCGTGCAGTTGACCAATCTACATATGCCGGTTTGGTGGGGTGCAATTCTGGCAGTTCTGGGTTTGCTTTATACCGTCAAGTTTCGCCCCGGCAAAGTGAAAGAGTAGCGCCCGCTGACGAGGCGCATTTTTTTGAGAAAGAACAACGGTTAAAGGAGCACGAAAATGGCAACGCAACGCAAGATGACATTCGGAATTGTGGTGGGTAATCGCGGCTTTTTCCCTGGACATTTGGCCAAGACGGGACGGGAAGAGATTCTAGCCGTATTAGAGAGCGTGGGGGCAAATGCCATCGTGCTCAGCCCGGAGGAATCGAGACATGGTGCGGTTGAAACCTACGTCGAGTCGCTGCGCTGCGCCGAGCTTTTCAAGAAGCACGCCGAAGAGATCGACGGCATTATCGTTACGCTGCCGAATTTTGGCGAGGAGCGCGGCATTGTCGATGCCATTCGTCTCTCTGGATTGAAGGTTCCGGTGCTGGTGCAGGCAACGCCCGACCGCTCGGACAATATGACCATCGCCGTGCGGCGCGACAGCTTTTGCGGAAAGATGAGCGCCTGCAACAACATGATGCAGTACGGCATCAAATACTCGCTAACCACGCTGCACACCGAGACGGTGAACTCGCCCGAATTCAAAGCTGACCTGGAATGGTTTTCGCAGGTTTGCCGCATCGTGAAGGGCCTGAAGAACCTGAAGATCGGCGCGATCGGCGCGCGTCCCACTGCCTTCAATACTGTTCGCTACTCCGAACGCATCTTTGAGACTTCGGGAATTTCGATTGAGACCATCGATCTCTCGGAGATTTTCGGGCGCATTAACCGGATGAAAGACAATGACGACGCTGCGCAGGCCAAGCTGGCGGCGATCAAGAAATACGTGACTACATCGGGCATTCCCGACGCATCGCTGCTGAAGATGGCGAAACTGGGCGCTGTTGTCGATGCATGGATGAAGCAGACTTATTGCACCATCAGCGCCGTGCAGTGCTGGACCTCGATGGAAGAATTCTTCGGCGTGGTGCCGTGCACGGTGATGAGCATGATGTCGAACGAGCTGATTCCGTCTGCCTGTGAAGTTGACGTGCCCGGCACGCTCTCGATGTACATGCTCGCGCTGGCCAGCCAGACACCGTCGGCGCTGCTGGATTGGAACAACAACTATGGCAGCGACCCGAACAAGTGCGTCTGCTTCCACTGTTCGAATCTGCCCAAGCATTTCTTCAAGGAAGTGCGAATGGACTTCCAGCAGATCATTGCCGGAACCGTGGGCAAGGAGAGCAGCTACGGCACGTGCGAGGGCATCATCAAGCCCGGCGCAATGAGCTTTGCGCGCTATTCCACCGACGACCGGCGGGGTGTGGTTCGCGGCTACACCGGGGCGGGACGGTTCACGGACGATCCGCTGGATACGTTCGGAGGCGCAGGCGTGGCGGAGATTCCGCAGCTACAGAAGTTGCTCAAGTACATTTGCCGCGAAGGATTCGAACATCATGTGGCTGCGAACTTCAGCGATGTATCGAAGTCCATTCACGAGGCTGCGCGGTATCTCGGGTGGGAGAGCCACTATCATCCCGCGCTGGAAGAGTAGGCTGTCGGCGTTTCGGCTGGCTTCAACTGAAAAGGCCCCGCAAGGGGCCTTTTTGCTGGGTGCCTCCAACTCTGCAAACTGCGCTGGGTTCGGCTAGCCCCGGTGCTCGGCCGGTTCCAGCGTAATTCTGGCCGCCATCACCACCAGCGCCACCCACAGCAGATCCGCGCCCAGCAGATGCAGTACCTGCAACCATAGCGGCGCAAGCAGCAGCACATCGAGAATTCCCAGGAGGTACTGCGCTGCCAGCAGCGCCAGCACTCCCAAAGACAGTTTGCGATTGTCCCAGTCCGCTCTTTGCTTGGAGGCCTTAACCACAAGCCAGATGAGAAAACCACACGCTGCAACCGCGGCGATGGGATGCGTCCAACGCCAGCGGACCAGCCATGCGCCGGTTGCCGAAAAATCCTGGCGCAGGGCGGCGCCCAGGCTCATCGCGGGGAAGAGCGTGTCGCCCAGCGCCGCAAGCGAGCCCGTGACGCCGACCACAAGAATGAGAATCACGGCCGCGACAACGGGAAAGGGCGCGGTGAATCGGATGCCGGCGCGCGTGGTTCCCTGGGTGCGGCTGAGCAAATGAGCCGTGAGCGTAAGCGCAGCAACCAGCAATAAAGTGTTGGTGAAGTGCAGGGCCAGATACGGCGCGCGCAACGGCGACTGGCTCTGCGCCGTGAGTCCCAGCTTGACGAGGAACGCGCCGAGAACCGCTTCAACCAGAGTGAACGCGACCGAAGCGACGTTGGTTGCACGCGCCAAGTGACCGCGCACCGTTGTCCTGAAAGTCCATATCATCAGGCCAACCACTGAAAAAAACGAAATTCCGCTGGTGATGCGATGCGTGAATTCGATCAACGTGTCGAGGCTGGGCGAATGTTGCATCACGGTGCCGTTGCACAACGGCCAGTGGTTGCCGCAGCCGTCGCCCGCGCCGGTGGCGCGCGTGACCGCGCCCCACAGAATTACAGCAATGAAGTAAGCGAGAACGCCCCACGCGAACCGGCGCAGCGCGAGCGAGGGGAGATGATGAGTTTGCGCCGGTGTAGACGCCACAGACATAAGAACTCCGGTACGAACTCACCAGTGTAGAACAAATTCTCCCGAGCGATGATGGGCGCGGCGCGTCGCCGATCGAACGCGAGCGTCACGCGTGGTTTCTATTCGCCCATCAGCCGCACGACGTGATTCACGATCATCAGATCTTCGAGCGGCGGAATGACGCGCACGGTGACGCGCGAGTTGTCGGCTGAGATGACCGCAGGGCCGCGCACATTGTTGCGCTTTGCGTCGACCACGATACCGAGTGCTCCGAGGCCGGCGCAGATCTCCGCTCGCGAGGCAATATCGTTTTCGCCGATGCCGCCGGTGAATACCAGCATGTCCAGGCCGTTCAACTCGGACACGTAGCTGCCGATCCATCGCGCGATGGTCCAGCAGAATTTGTCGACAGCCAGCCGCGCTTTTGCGTTTCCGGATGCGATAGCCTCGCGCAAGTCACGCATGTCGTTCGATAGTTCGCTCACTCCCAGCAGTCCCGACTTTTTGCTGACAACGGATTCGAGCTTGTCCGCGGCCGAGGCCGTATCCGGTGTGGTTTCGGCAATCTTCTTCAAGATAAAAATCAACACGCCGGGATCGATGTCGCCGGTCCGCGAGCCGCTGATGATGCCGCCTGAGGGCGTCAGCCCCATCGAGGTGTCAAGGCACTGGCCATTGCGAATGGCAGAAATCGACGCACCATTGCCCAAATGCGCCACGATGAGCTTTCCGGGAACGTTAGGCTGCAGCTGATAAATGATCGACTCGTAGGAAATGCCGTGGTAGCCGTACCGGCGCACGCCCATCGCCGCGTACTCCTCGGGAATCGGCATGCGCACGGCAACTTCAGGCAGCGTGCGATGAAAGTAGGTATCAAGCACCGCAAAATTCGGAATTTCCGGAAATAGCTTGAGCGCCTCGCGCATAATGTAAACCGCGATGGGAGTATGCAGCGGCGCAAGAGCTGCATAACTTTCAATCTCGTCGATCAGCGCAGGCGTGATGAGCTGGTTCTCGCGGACAGTCGGCCCTCCGCACACCGTACGGTGTCCGATGGCCGCCGGAGCCGGTAACTCGCCGGATTTGAGCGCGTCGGCTACGAGTTTGAAGGCCACCGCGCGGCTGGGCACGGCCGGCGTTTGATCCACAAGCGTTTTGCCCGCCGCATCTTTGATCCAGAATTTGCCCAGGTCCGTTCCGATGCCGTCAACGGCGCCTTCGACGAGTCGGGTTCGCTCGCCTTTGCCTGCATCGTAGAGCGAGAATTTGATCGAAGAGGAGCCACTATTCAAAACCAAAATCGGCAAAGAGGACATGGGTCAAGCCTACCAGTCGATGACCGCGTCAACGGGTGATTCGAGTCACAGTCTTTAATGTCCGAGCACTGTCGCGTTTCGTGTCGACTTGCCGCGCTAGAAATACTTCTTCAGCTTCAGAATCTGCGATTCGAATCCGTACCAGAGCGCAGTGGCGACGAGGGTGCACATCACCAGGCGAAATCCCACCACCGCAAGATTCCCCGCGATCCCATAGGCATCCATTTTCCGATCGAACCATCCGAAGTAAATGAAGACCGAAATATGTGTCATATATAAGCCGTAGCTGATGCGCCCATAAAATGCGAGCGGCCCGCGGCGCAGCGCGGCGTTGATCGGGTTACGCGCGCCCGTGGATGCGATCAATGCAACCATGGCGCCGGCGAACCCGAATGAGAGCGCCGAATCCAGAAACGCCGCTCCGCCGGCAATTGTTGCGGCGGCGGCGATACCCAAAACCAGACCTGTCGCCCCGATCCAGAACCATGCCCGCCTGCCGATCTGCAGCGTGTAAAAAGCCAGCGCCAGCAGGCTACCCAAAGCGATGCCGTCCAGATGAATGAGCGTATTGGTCGGCGTCATCCAGTGCAGATTGGCATGGCGAATGAAAGGCGCGGCCACGAGTGCGGCGACGAGCACTGCAGCCAGCATCCACGGCCGCCGCAGCCAGCGCACCAGCGGCGCCCACACAAAGTAGTACTGCTCTTCGATGGCCAGCGCCCAGCTGGGCCCAAGCGCCGGCGGCAAGTTCAAGTGAAAGAGATTCTGCACGCAAAAAATGTAAGCCAGCCACGGCGCTGTCTTGATCGCGTGGCTTACACTGCCGCCCACGAACCACGGAGCGTTCAGGTAGACGACCACGAGGACCAGCAGATACACAGGCCAGACGCGCAGCGCGCGGCGCGCATGAAAATTATGGAAGTAATGCGGCTTGTCCCGCGTGCCCAGCAGAATGCCTGTGATGAGGAAACCGCTGAGCACGAAGAAAAGAATTACGCCCGCCCATCCCCACAGGCTGGCGTAGTAGAGTGGCGTGCCCACGAGCCGCGGATGGCAGTGATAGATGACCACGGCCAGAATCGCCAGGCCGCGCAATCCGTCGAGCTCCGGAAGGTAAGTAGGAAGCCAGGTTGGGCGTTGCATGGGCAAGGTTGTTTGCCGCGGAGTCAGCAAGTCAGCGCAAACCTATCCTGCCGCCAGCTGCCGCGCGCGCTCGGTCGCACGCATCACCGCTTTGATCAGCGTCACGCGCAAGCCGCCTTCCTCCAGTTCCAGGATGCCGTCGATCGTGCAACCTGCGGGAGTGGTGACGGCGTCTTTCAGCAACGCCGGGTGGTAGCCGGTTTCGAGAACCATCTTCGACGCGCCGTAGGCTGTTTGTGCGGCCAGTTGCGTGGCGATGTCACGTGGCAGGCCCACCTTCACGCCTGCTTCGGCCAGCGCTTCAATGATGATGTAGAGATACGCGGGGCCGGAGCCTGAAAGGCCGGTGACTGCATCCATATGCTTCTCATCCACCAGCACGGTGCGGCCGACGGTCTCAAAAAGTCTCTGCGCCAAATCCATCTGCGCGTCTTTCACAAAGCGCCCGCGGCACAACGCGGCGACGCCTGCGCCCAGCGCGGAGGGCGTGTTGGGCATAGCGCGAATGACCGCAATGTCCATACCGGCCGCTTCCTCAATCGCCTTCGTCTTTACTGACGCTGCGAAAGAAACCAGCATCTTCGACTTGCTAAGCCCGGGCTTGATCTCCGCAATTAGGTCCGGAACCTGGAACGGCTTCACACCCACAAGGATCAGGTCAGACTGCTTCACGGCCTCAAGGTTGTTGGTGCTCACGTCCACGCCCCACTGGGTGCTGAGCGCGAGCGCCCGCTCGGCGTGGCCAACGGTGGCGTGAATTTTCTCGGCGGCAAACAGATTCTCTTTCAGAAACGCCTGCAACAGGATGCCACCCATTTTTCCCGCGCCCAGCACAGCAATGCGCACCTGGGGCAACTTGGCAAGGGTTTGCGGAGCCTCGACGGCGATCTCGGCCATTTCTTCTCTTCCTTCCTCGTTGAAAAGCCCGGCATCCTCGGCGCGACAGGCGCTTGAGCGCGGCTCACCTCTATAAGGATACTCGCGTCAGGTGCGAGCCCGGGCGCGAGCTGCGTTCCGATTCAGGGATAGGGCGCTCCGTCACGAGTGTGGGCGCGGATGGAATCATCGCCCCGCCGTCGTCTTGGAGGATTCAGTGCGCCCGTTTTCCGATGGCCAGATTCATTGGCCGAGCATGGCTTCGTTGCTGAGATAATCCTTCACTGCCTTCGCCATGTTGTCATTCCGGTCGGCCACGGACCAGTGGATATCCCAAAGGAGGTATCCGCCGGGGAGCGTCAGAAACTGCTGTCCACCCACCACCGCCGACACCGCCGTCACCACCCACGCATCGGACTCAAGAATGTAAGGCGGCGCGCCTTCGATCCGTTTCTCGGGGTTGCGTAACTCTGCAATATGCTCTCCTATGTGGATGACGGCGCGCGGCAGCTCGGCACCCTGAAGGCGATCAGAGTTGAACGTGCAATTGAAAAGGACGCCATCGGTAGAATCTTTTGTCCCCAGCTGCTCGTCTTTGGCGGATTCTTCGTTTCCCAACCCGTCCATCACATTTACGCCCGTCGAATGGTCGCCCGATTTTCCGTAGCTGCCCGCGGCCCGTTCCGCTTCATCCTTTGGCGGCCCCGCGCTGAGCTTGTCGGCAGTCGCCTTGGCGGCGCCAATGGCACCGTAAATGTCCATATGATTTCCCGGATCTGCATACGCAGCGACGCCCTTCGTCTCCTCGTCGTTCTTCGAGTAATCGATTTCCTTGGGCGTCACATCGGACACCGACTCAAGGACCAGGCGAGCCGGATATGCATTCATGTTTCCGAAACCGCCAAAGCCCACAATCTTGCCCGAGCTATCGCGCTGGAGGGTTGCGTCGGCCACGCTATCCAGCCTGCCTACCAGCGTCGCCCCCACTTCGTATCGCGTACAGCCCAGGCACATGTCCGCGCCCTTCTCGTGCTTTTGCGCCAGCAGCGAATCGAACTGCTTGAAGTCCTTGCTTTTATCCAGCGTCACGGCAGCGCGCGTCGGAGGCGTGTATTTGCCGCTGAAGTTTCTGGCAGGCTGAATCGTGAGAAGCGCCGCGGGTCCCGCCTTGCCCTTCGTTCCTGCGGGATAGTCAAGCCAGATTGCGTTGACGAGATAGCCGCAGTTGGGATCGGGCGCATCCTTGATGACAAACTCGTCAAAGCCGGCAACCACAACGCCCTTGATGCGCACAATCTTCCCGTTGTACGCTTCCGGTTTCTTCACCACGTCGCACACCGCAACATCCACAGGCGCCGTGGACTGCGCGTAGGCGCCGCCGCCAAATCCCAATAAAATGCAAGCCAGAATCAGACGATTTCTCATGTGCATCCCTCGTTCGCTGCAACCGCAGCAAGGATCGGAAATTGATCGCGGCGCCAAGCTCGGCAGGCGCGAACCGGAAAGAATATCACGCGAGGACTTTCTTTCCTCAGTGCGCTTCCGCACAGGCAAAAAAAACAAAACTCCCCGCTCAGGTTGACATTCGACCTGAACGTGCCATATATTCCAGTCGAATGTCGACCAGGCAGCCGAATGGCCAGCTCGATCTCATGCAGGGCACTCTGGACTTGTTGATCCTCCAGACCCTCGCGGTCGGTCGCGCTCACGGGCATGCAATTGCCTGTTCAATTGAGCGGCGGTCGGAGGACGTGCTGCAGGTTGGCCACGGTTCACTCTATCCCGCGCTTCAGCGCCTGCTCAAACTCGGTTTGATCGTCGCCGAAGACGGAATCTCTGAAAACAACCGCAAGGCCCGTTTTTACCGGTTGACAGCGAAAGGGCGCCGACAGCTTTTCGCGGAAGCCTCGAAATGGCAGAGATTCTCGAATGCAATGGCGCGCATTCTCGCACCGGCGATGGAAGAAAACTCGTAGAAGCGAGGGCTCAACGATGTTTGGCTGGCAAAGGCGCCGGAAACAACTGCTCGACGAAATCGAGACGCACATCGAGTTCGAAACCCAACGGAATATTGAAGCCGGGATGCCAAACGATCAGGCGGCGCAGGCGGCCAGGAAAAAATTTGGCAACGTGCTGCTGACTGCGGAGCGCACTCGCGAAGGGTGGGGCGCATTGTGGCTTGAGAATCTGGTTCGCGATGTTCGATACGCGGTGCGCAACCTGAGTGCTGCCCCCTCTTACACCGCCGTGCTGGTGTGCACGTTGACGCTGGGCCTGGGCTGCGTCACTGCCATGCTTGCCATCGTGCAGTCGGTTTTGTTGCTGCCCGTGAATCTGCCGCATCCGGAGCAGCTGGTACAAATTTATTCGACTGATCAGACTCAGGGATTTGCCGCCAGTCCACACGCGCTTTCTTATTCGGCCATTGACACGCTTCGTCGCGATTCCCGCTCCTTCAGCGGCATAAGTGGATACAACATGATGGTGCGTCCGGTGGTGACCGCGGAGGGAGCGCGCATCGAGCCGGTAATGGAGGTCACGTCCAATTTGTTTCAGACTCTCGGCGTCCCAGTGAAGCTGGGGCGGCCTTTCCGCTCCGACGATGCTAAGGCTTCCGTTGCATTAATCAGCGACGAGTTCTGGCGCGATAGGCTTCACGGCGATCCGGGCGCAATTGGCGCGGCTCTTACCATCTCAGGCAAACAATGGACCGTGGTCGGAGTATTGCCGCGCGGATTTCATGCGCCGGGGACCACGGGAGGGCCGATCGTTTATCTGCCGATTTCCCTGGGCCCAACCGGCGAAGACGAATTCCAGATCGAATCGGCGGCGGTGATTGCTCGGTTCAAGGATGGGGTTTCAATCGAGCAGGCGCGCGACGAAGCCCAGACCGTTTTTGTGCATGCCGGCGGCACTGATGCGGAGCGGCACAGAGTGCTGAAGGTGCGCCCCTATATGGATCTTGTCACCGGCGACGAGCAGAGGCCGCTTTGGGCCCTGCTGGGCGCCGCGCTGGTTCTGCTGCTGATTGCGTGCGCGAACGCCGCCAATTTGCAGATTGGCCGCACCACCAGCCGCATGCCTGAGATGGAGGTGCGGTCTGCTCTCGGTGCGGGCTTCGGGCGGCTGATGCAGCAACTGGTCACGGAAAACGTGCTCGTTTCCCTGGTCGGCGCGGCGCTCGGAGCGGGCTTGTCTTTCATCGTGGTTGCAACGGTGCGCAGGGCTTATGGGGGCGAGTATCCAAGGTTCGACGAGCTGAGAGTTCATCCCCTGGTTCTTTGTGCTGCCTGCCTGCTCGCTGCCGCGGTGGGGTTTATTGCCTCAGTCGCGCCCGCCCTCCGCATCCGCCGCGAGACCCGCGGTCGGTTGACTACAAGAAGCACCACACGGAAGTCGCGGGCTCCGGGTCTCTTGGTGGCATTGCAAGTTGCGCTCACGTGCGTGCTGCTGGTGACGAGCGGCCTGTTTGTGCGCACGCTGATCTCGCTTGAAGACGTGAAACTCGGGTTCGATCCGCGCGGCGTGACTACGCTGGTGCTGATGCCTGAGAATCCGCAGCAGGATCCACAACTCTCGCGAGCAATCGAAACACGTCTGCTGCACCGGTTCGAAAATCTGCCGGGCATTCAATCGGTTACCCTGCAAACCCGCATTCCGTTTTCGCATTACCAGGTCGCTCTAAACGGAACCACGGATGTTTCCGGGCGGCAGTTCCAGAAGGGGGATTCCGCTCATTACAGCTTTGTGAGCACGGATTTTGTGAAGACCAGCGGCATTGAGCTTTTAAGCGGCCGCGGTTTTCAGCCGGCGGATGAGTCGAGTGGAGCAATTGCTGTGCTCGTAAACGAAGCATTCGTGACGAAGTTCCTCAATGGCAGGGATCCCTCCGGCGCAATCATCCGATTCCATCGCAATCCCGGAGACAAGGACTCGGACCTTCCGTTTATGCAGCCGATGACGGTCGTTGGCGTGGTCGAAAACGAGGTGCAGGGTGGAGATTTAGGTGCGCCTTACGAGCCAATGGTTTATATCGATTATCTGGCGCTGCCGATAGATTCGTTTTTGAGCCAGGTCTTCAGCATGAGCGCGCAATATGCCGTGCGCTCCACGCTGCCCGAGGCGACCGTAGCCAGCGAATTGCGGGCTGCGGTGAAGCAGGAAGCCCCCACCATGGTGGAAATGAGCCTGGAGCCAATGCAGGAGTCGGTCTCTGAGTCACTGGGGCAGCGGCGGCTGGCTTTGCGGCTTGTGGCGGGATTTGGCGTTGTCGCTTTGATTCTGTCCGCTGTTGGGATCTATGGAGTACTCGCGTACGCGGTCGCGCTGCGGCGTCGCGAGATCGGAATCCGAATGGCGCTTGGATCGACTCGCCGGAGAGCCGCCGGACTGGTTGTGCGCCAGGCGGGAACAATGGTGTTGCTGGGACTCATACCGGGAATCGCTGCCGCGTGGGTTGCGGGGCACGCCGTCCGATCCTTCCTGTTTGGCGTCAAGGCCCTCGATGCGGAAACTCTGATAGCTGCCGGCGCTGTGCTGTTGATTGTCTCGACCGCCGCGGCGTTCATTCCCGCCATCCGTGCGGCGCAAGTCGACCCGGTAGAGACGCTCCGGGCAGAATGAGTTGGGATGATTAAGAATCGTGCGATTTGCCTTACTTCCGCAGGTTTTGGTGCAATGTCGGGCGGTATGGCGGGTGTTGCATCCCGCGTAGAGGATGATGAGCGGGTCTGAATTCATCCAGAGGCGGTGATTTGCGGGCCGTTTTTCACCGTGAAGCGGGGTGTTTCAGCAGAAACGTCCTGCTCCACATGGACGTTTTGAGCAATTCTGCTTTTTTCGTCAAAATCACCGTCTGCAGGCAGAGATTTGAAAGGTCGTTTGCAACCGAATTGGGGCAGACTTGGTGTCGGCCACCGACCGCTTTCTCTCTTCTCCGATCTCCACTCCCTGCCGCAGACTTACTCAACACTCATCGCGATTCTCAGTTCCAAATTCCCTGACCACTGATCACTGACAACTGGTCACCGACCACCGCTCACCGTTTTTGCGACGCAATCCAGTCGTCGATGCGCTGCTCGAGCACGTCGAGTGGCAACGCGCCTGAATCGATCACCTGATCATGGAAGGCGCGGAGGTCGAACTTCGGGCCGAGAGCTTTTTGCGCGCGGTCGCGGAGCTCCAGTATTTTCAATTGCCCGATCTTGTAGGCCAAGGCCTGGCTGGGCCATGCAACGTAGCGATCCACTTCGGCCTGGATGTTGGGCTCGTCAATATTCGAGTGATCGCGGAAGTATTGGACCATCTGGTCGCGGGTCCAGCCTTCTGAGTGCACGCCGGTGTCGACCACCAGGCGGATCGCTCGCCAAACTTCATTTTCAAGTCTCCCGTAGTCCGAATACGGATCTTGATAAAGTCCGACGTCTTTGCCGAGGCGCTCGGAGTAAAAAGCCCAGCCCTCGGCGTAGGAGGTATATTGTTCGAATTTGCGGAACTCGGGAATGCCGGTCATCTCCTGCGCGATGGAGATCTGCAGGTGATGACCGGGAATACCCTCGTGGTATGCGATGGATTCGACGCTGTAAAGATTGCGGTGCGTCGCGTCGTAGGTATCGATGAAGAGGCGGCCGGGGCGCGAGCCGTCGGGCGAGCCCGGCTCGTAGTAGGCCGCCGCCGAGGTTTTGGCAAGGTAGTCGGGAACGGTGGTCACTTCGAACGGCGCCTTGGGCAACACTCCAAAGAGCTGCGGCAGCCGGGCCTGCATGGGCCCGAGATAGCTCTTGTACGCCGCGACCAGCGCGTCCGCCGAGGCCGGGTGCTCTTTCGGATTGGTTTTCAGACTGGCGCGGAAGCTCGCCAGATCCTTGAAGCCGAGCTTCTGCGCGATGGCCAGCATTTCGGCTTCGTCTTTGCCCACTTCGTCGAGGCCGATCTGGTGAATCTGCGCAGCGGTGAGGTTGGTTGTGGTGGTGCGCTTGATGAGGAACTGGTAGTACGCCGCGCCGTCGGGCAACGCGTCGATGCCGGGCTTGTCGCGACCCGCGGGAATGTAGCTGACTTCAAGGAAGCGCGCAAATTTTGTGTAGGCGGGCAGAACTTCCTTGGCGATGGCGTCGAGCATTTCGCTCTTGATGCGGGCCTGCTCGCCGGCTGGAATCGACGCAGGGAAAATCTTGAGCGGCATGGCCAGCGGCGAGTCTTCAGGCTTTTGATTGGCTAACTGCTTCACCTGGGCGAGCGCTAACTGGAGCAGGTATTTTGGCGGCACGCGATGGTCGTCCATGCCGATGGACATGTTGGTCGTAACCTGGTCGAACGCGTGGGGCATGGCGTGCAGGCGCGCGATCCAGTCGTCGTAGTCTTTGACCGTGTTGAAGCTGAGCTCAGCCACGAGGCGCGGGTAGGTGGCGTAGATGCCGTCCATCTGGGTGACGGGCATCTCCCACTCCTTGAAGTCGGCGGCTTCTTCGTCCATTGCGAATTCGCGCAGCAGAAGATCCTGCGAGATTTTTTCCTGATCGGTAAAGCCCGTGGGATCGATGGCTGCCAGTCGCAGCTCGAAGCGCTGCTCGCGCGCCAGCTCGTCGTTGTAGGCGGCCACGGAGTAGTCGCTGATCTGGTCGTTGTAGCGCAGGTCGCCGATTTCTGAGGCGAATTCGGGGCCGGTCTTGAGCTGATCTTCCCAGTAGTCGTGGAAGAGTGCATTGAGGGCGGCGCGGCGATCGGCAAGCGAAGCGGGAGCTGCCGGGGCGGCGAGTGGGTCGGACCCTTGGGTCTGACCGGGCAGGGCGGGAATGAAGGCGGCGAGAAGGGCCGATGCGGCGACGGCAACGAGAGCGGATTTTTTCAAGGGGGTGGGTCCTTTTTGGGCTGATGCTCTTTCAGACGAGTGTAGATCAGAAGGGTCGCGAGGCGCCGGTCGCGAGTGTGGGATTGCTGGGGGAAGGAGAGGGAGGGGACAGCTTCTAGCTCCTAGCTTTTAGCCTCTGGTTTTGGGGCGAGGGAGCGGTGTGCGCGGGGCGCAACGCGGTCCATGGACCCTACGGCGTTTTCGAGTAGTCATTTCTGCGGGGGGCCGCAACCCGACACCTCGGCTACGCTGTACCAGACCGACAATCCTCGCTGATTCGCCCGGCGCACATCTTCATAGGCGCCCCTGAATGCACCGGGAAGACGGAGCACGCCATAGCAGCGCGCAAGTAAGTGGTTGCCGATCGGATACAGGATTTCGTCGTAAATTGCGTCGCCGGGTCGCTTGGACCCGGCTTCTCGAAGCAGCGGTAGTGCTCCAATCACAGGACTATGGCCGCCGCGGTATGGGGAAGGGCTGCAGCCGTACGCCCAACTCGGTCTCACTACCCTCCGAGCCTGAGCCCGCCAGATTTGTACCGTGACATCGGCTGCGGAAGGTCATCTGTGCTATCCACTTCGCCCGAATTTTGGTAGTCCACAGGTGTTACTCCGAACGCAGCGCCGTCACCGGGTTCACCACCGCAGCACGTCGCGACGGCAAATAGCAGGCCACCCAGGCGATGACGAGGATGCAGGCGGCCGAGGCAGTATACGTCCATGGGTCCATCGCGCTCACCTTGAACAACAGCGACGACATGAGGCGCAGCACCAGTGCCGCAACGACGATCCCCACTGCAACCCCGACGGCCGCCAGCGTGAGCCCCTGACGTACAAACATGGCGGTGAGCTGCTCGCGCTGCGCGCCCAGGGCCATGCGAATGCCGATCTCCCGGGTGCGCTGCGAGACGGCATACGAGATGACGCCGTAGATGCCCACGACACCCAACAGCAACGCCATTGCGCCGGCCACGCACAGAATCACCAGCGTGAACGAAGTGCGCGCCATCGATTTGCGGTAGAGTTCGCTCACAGTGGTTGTGCTGGCGAGCGGAAGATTGCCATTGACGGACCAGACCGCCTGCTGCACCTCGCTCAGAAACGAGGCAGAGCCGGCACGCGGCGAGCGGATAATGAAATTTACGCCGCGCCGGATCATATCCTTGTTGCCATTCATGTTGTCCTGGAAGAGCGGCCAATAGATGGCGGTGGGAGCGGGCTTGTGGACGCCGTCGTCGTAGATCGGCTTGACCACGCCGATGATTTCGCGCCAGTCCTCGTTATCGGCTTGGCGCACGCGCTTCCCCAAGGCACTTTCGGCACTGCCCCAGTACTCTTTCGCGAAGTTCTCGCTGATGAGAACGACGGGGCGTTTATCGAACTCATCGGCCCAGGTGAGGTCGCGACCGGCAATCAGGGGCGTACCGATGGTGGAAAACAAGCCCGGGCCAATGAAACGGAAGCGGCGCAGCGGAGCCAATGCGCCCGGTTTGTAAGTTCGGTCCGCGGCCGTGACGGGATTGAACCATTGCGTTCCATCCATGGGAACGGCGGTGGAGATGGCGACCGACTGCACCGAGGGAATTGCCGCGATCTTGTCCTGGATGGCCTGTTCCATGCGCAGTACGCGTTCGGCCTGTGAATCGGGAATCTGCGTATCAGGAATGAAGACTCGAAACGCGAACAGGCTTTGCGGATCGGAGAAGCCCGGTGACACCTGCACCAGCGCGCGGAACGTCCGGATCATCAATCCCGAGCAGATCAGCAGCACCAGGGCCAGCGCCACCTGCACCACCACCAGAGTTTTGCGGGCGCGGTGGCGCTCGCGGCTCTGGCTCAGCGCGCGCCCGCCTTCACGCAGCCCGGTGCCCAGGTGCAAGCCCGAATACTTCAGCACGGGAAGGATGCCGATCACTATGGCAACAAACAGCGCCAGTCCAAGTGTGAACAGCAGCACCGGAACACTGAGGCCAATCTCACGCAGACGCGGCAGCCCAGTGGGCGCGGCGGACACTAGGATGCGCAGGCCGATATACGACAGCCCCAGTCCTGCCACGCTTCCAATCAGGCTCAGCATCAGACTTTCGAACAGCAGGCCCAGAGCGATGTGTTTGCGGCTGGCGCCCAGCGCGGCCCGCACCGCCAGTTCCTGCCGGCGGCCCTCCACGCGCACCAGCAGCAGATTCGCGACATTGGCGCAAGCCACCAGAAGCACCACAACAATGGAGCCCATCAGCACCCACAACACACTTCCCACATCGCCGATCACGACCTTCTTCAACGGCCTCAGCATGGCCTGGAAATGAGCGGATTCGAACACCGCTTCACTGAAACCCGGTGGTGGGGGAAAGCTGTGCAGCGCGATGGGAAGCATGCGCTCCACGTCGGCGTTGGCCTGTTGCAGCGTTACACCTGGCTTGAGGCGGGCAATGCCGCTCTCATTGAAGTTGCCCAGCGTGGTATGGCTGCGATCGAACTGCATCGGCAGGTAGAGTTCTGCCTCGTTGTAATCGAGGAACTGAAAGTCGCGCGGCAGCACGCCGATAATCTCGCGAGTGGTGCCTTCGATGGTCATCGTGCTGCCAATTACGCTCTTCGACGCGCCGAACCGCCGCTGCCAGTAACCATAAGACAGGACAACGGTTTTCGCGGCGTTGGGCTGGTCGTCCTGGCGTGTGAACAGGCGGCCGAGTACAGGTGTCACGCCGAGGATGGGCAGAACTCCGTCGGTAACATCCATGCCGTCCACGTGTTCCGGCTGGCCGACACCGGTCACGCTGAGGGAGTCGTCACGATAGCAGCCGATCTCCTGGAACGTGGTGTTCTGCTCGCGATATGTGAAATACATGAAGGCGGCCATGCCGATCTCTGGCAGGTTCACGGCGGGCGCGCTGTGTGAGATGCCGATGAGGCGCTCCGAGCGCGGATAATTCAATGGCTTCAGGAGCACGCCGTCCACCACGCTGAACACCAAAGTGTTGGCGCCGATGCCGACGGCCAGCGTGAGCAGCGTGACGGTGGTGAACAAAGGGGACCGCGCCAGGCGGCGCAAAACCTGTCTGAATTCATGGTTGAAAATCGCCACGGCGAGACCTCATCTTCGGCTGCCTTCGGGAATGGCCACGGGCTCGCGCATCCAGGAGCCGATAGAGCAGCTATACGCAACGGGTTCATCTCCGGTTCACCGGAAATCGGAGACCGCGCCCTTTTCTACCCAGCAGATCCTGCGGTGCGAAAAGAGTCGCCAGATTACAGTAGTAACTTCAGCACAGGCAAGCGGTGCATCACACCCGATGGTCTCCAGACTCTACGAGCCAGAATCTCAAACGAGCCTGTTCTACCCCAGATTTGTACTGTGAAGTCGGCTTTTCGCCAGGGATCTGTTCCGAGCGCTCGGAAGTTACCCACTTTTGAACGAATCGATTGGTGCGCTCATTGGTTGCGCACAGGCCCTGATGCGCGACGAACAGCAACCGCAGATCCTTCTGTCGCCGCGGCGACCTCAGGATGACAATTCATTGGGAGATGTGCAGCGTTGCGTTTGCCGTGGGGCGGAGTTCGTGCTACCACACCCTAGCGAAGCTAGGATGGGGTACCCCAATTCTGTGTTTGTTCAGGATGACAATTCATTGTCGGCGCGAAAGCCCAAACAGGCGCGACTTGCGAAGCTTCCAGAGCGCGATGGAGACGACGATCCAAACGGCGAGCGCGGCGGCGATTGCCAGCAGCGCATTGTGTGCGGGGAGCAAAAGCCAGAGCACGATGGCGAATCCGGCAAGCCCGATGCAGCCGAGCGCTGCGCCAGCCGCGTCGATGCTTGCAGCCATGCGTCCACGATTGGTTCCGTCGTGACCGATTTCGGCCATGCGCCTTTTTTCGTGAGCTTCAATGAGTGTTGCGGTGGCGGGAAAGATGGCGGGAAAGGCGAGAAAGAGGCCGCCGGGGCCCGGGCCGAAATGGGTAGCGATGAAGCCGGCGAGGACCGTTGCCGCTCCGCCAAAGGCGAACCGCATGAAGTATTCGTGCGGGCGGGACTCTTTCAACGCGGAAAGTTTTGCGGAGACCAAATCACCACCTCCCGCTGAAGACCATCCATGAACCGATGGAGATGGCAAACCAGACCGGCAAGAGGGCGAAGGTGGCTACGAGGGAGCTGGGCCGAAAACGACGCAGGACGAAACTGACGAGTATGCAATAGAGAAGAAAAGCGAGGGAGCCGAGCAGCATGGTTCGAGCCTCTTCGGCGGCAAAGGCGCGGCCGGACTTGTGAATGGTGAGAGCCAGTGTTGCCAACGCTACAGAGGGCGCGGCGCTGAACAGGCCGGCGAAGCTTTTGGGACGAAGCATGTCTCCAAGCATGGCGAAGAAGCTGACTACCAGGCCGCCAACGAAAAAGCGCAAAACGTATTCGGTCATTTCTGCTACCGGCTTTATGGATTGGAGGGCAGCATCGCCGGGGTTTGCTGCGCGGGAACCTCGATGATTTGTGCGCGGGGCCGCGATGGTTTGCGCGGGTCTGCGCTGAATGAATAGAGGGTTGATGGAACGAAAGAGTTGTTCGCTGACGGGGTGAGCGTAGGCGGGCGAAATCAGGCGGACGGTCAGAAGTCGTGGGAGCGGTCGTGGAGCGTGGCTGAGGAGGGATCGGGGACGAGGGAAGGTCTGGCGGAACTGCGGCCGGCGATGTTGCCGGGTTCAGTCGCGGTGGCGTCGGGTCGTTGGGAGCCAGGCGCTTCGGTTTGGGCGCGGAGGCGCGCGACGGTTTGCCAGTTGTCTTTGCGGTGCTCGGTAGAAAACCACTGGGGCAGTGGCATGAGCAGGAAGCGGCTGAGCGTTTCCGCGTGGGCTTCGTAGAGCGCCCGCATCTGGCGAAGGCGCTCGCGGGAGGCGTCGTTGTAGCAGAGCTCGATACCGGCGGCGGTGAGCATTTCGTAGAGCTCGTGGCAGCGCGCGGGCGGAAGGCGGTCGGGCGCGTCAGCTACAGGGCGGAGATTGAAGATTTGCGAGAGGTCGACGAGCGCGTGGCGAGCCATGGCGAAGGTGAGCTGGGCCTGGCGGGCCTCGAGGCCGCGAACGCCGGCGATGAGGAGCGATGAGGTGTCGAGAATGGCGGTGAGTGCGCTGAGCCAGCTTTGATTGTTGTGCTGGGAGCGGAAGTAGCAGAGGAGCGGGTAGGAGATGTGGCTCTCGAGGAGCTCGGCGGACCAGCGTTCCCATTCGACGAGAAGGACGGAGAGCGATTGCGCGGCGCCGTCGGAGGAGTGGCGGCGCATGAGCTCGGCGGCGGTGGGCGGCGAGCCGGCGCGCGCGTCGAGCAGCGAGATGGAAACTTCGCGGCGCGAGAAGGCGGCGTAGAGGACGGGAAAGTATCCCATGACGACGGCGAGGAAGCCGAAGCCGGTGCCGCTTTCGAGGATGAGAAGCACGCGGGCGAGCGGGCTGTGCGGCGTGACGTCGCCGAGGCCGAGCGTGAAGATTGTGGTTCCGCTGACGTAGACGTCGGTGGCGAAGGCGGGGTAGCCGGCGGGGTCGTTGAAAGGAGTTCCGATGGCGTAATAGACGAGCGCGAAGCCGAGGAGCATGACGGCGGCCCAGACCACGAGAAGAAAGATGAGCGAGAGCGGGCCGTAGTAGCCGAGAAGGATTTCGCGGCGACGGGCGTGATGGAAGCGGCGCGCGAAGAGGCGCCAGGGAAACCAGGTGGCGATGTAGAAGAGGCGCGTGAGGCGGAAACGGCCGGTGGCGCGGCGGGGAAGGATGATGGTCTGGAAGGCATCGAAGAGCACGACGGAGATGAAGAGGATGCCGGCAACCAGAGCGAGGGGGCGCATGGGATCTCCGTGAGCGCGAGAGCGGAGCTGAGTTGGCGCAGCCGGATGGACCTGGGAACGGCGGCCGCTGGTTGGATTGTAGTGGACGGTGGGCGGGCAGGCCGTGGAGCGTGGGCCGTGGGGTGGGGGAGCGGAAGGCGGCGGTAAGGCGAGGCGAGAGTGCCGCGTGATGGGCGGGCAAATTCTTCGCAGTTGAACGAATAATGTTTTCGTGGGAAGAAAACTTTCCTGGAAACGAGTTCGTCAGTTGGCTGCAGAGGCAGTTTTGCTCAACAACACACTCTGACCGGGGCCAGCGGGCAAAGAAAAAGCTTGCCTGCGGGGAACGGGGATGGTTAGAGTTGTGAAGCAGTATCCCCCCAAGGACAATTGAGGATCGGTGAGGGCAGGGCGCATGAATGACGGTCGAGAGTGGCCGTCCATTACGTCCACGGAAACTTGTTCCCGCCTGTCCCGCGAGGATCACGGAGACCGGTGGCCGGTCGATCGGATGAGGGTGTCAGGAACCCGGCGATAGCCGGCTGATGGAGCAAAAACGAGGAGGTCGAGTGATGAGGAAGATGAGACGTGGATGGGCGACGGGCGTGGCGATGGCCTGCCTGGTATTGGCGGGATGCGGGACAAATGTGAAGGGGCACACCTATGCGGCTCCTGATGGTTCGGTAACGATCGTGTTCCAGTCTGGAGGCGTGGCGAACATGACAATGGGCCCGATCCCAGTGACGTGCACGTATACGCAGAGCGGCAAGCAGGTGAACCTGACGTGCGGCGGGCAGACGGAGGTTTTGACGCTTGGCAGCAACGGAGCGCTCGATGGCCCGCAGGAAACCATCGGACATTTGACGAAGGTGAAGTGAGAGAGACAGGGAGCGCGGGAGCAGATCTCTGCGGCCCGCGTTCGAAGCTTGAGAGGGCCTGCAATCGGCGAGCGCGTTGGCGAGTTGAAAGTGGTTGTTGACGGTAGTTGAAGAGGGCGTGGCGAAGAGTTGAAATGCGTTGAAAACCGCCGCGCGGGTCGTGTAGAACTCTTTACTTGGGTCGCGGAAAGGTGCTACTTTGATCAGCATCCCCCCGCCCCGTAAGACAGGAGAATAGGTATGCTTTGCCCACGCTGCGGCACGGAGTCCCAGCCAGATAACAAGTTTTGCAAGAGTTGCGGAGCGGCGCTTTCATCGGCCGCGCCCAGTGCTGCCCCCTATGCGGCGGCAGCGCCAGCTGCAGGTCCTATACCGGTTCCGCCGACGGCAGGCGGGTATGCGGCCCAACCGGCGCCTACGCCTCCGCCGGGAATGGTGCCGATGATGTATCAGGCCTACCCGGGTGGGCCGCAACAGGTGTATTACGTGCCCGCGCCGCAGGGGAAGCATCCGCATGTTGGCGTGATGGACGACCTCTCCGCGAAGATTCGGCAACTGGCGTCGACGGACAAGCTGGAAGGGTTCAGCTTCAAAGAGGTTTTCAAAGAGACGTTCACAAAGCACGGGGCGGAGGCGGTGGAAGACTACCTCGGCGTTGGGTCGCCGCGGACGACCCCGCCGCTGGAGATGATCGATACCAATTGGCCCAAGCCGTGGGTGTTTTTCCGCGTGCTGGCGGGGCTGGCGGTCGCCTACGCGGCGATCTATGCGCTGTACGCTTACACCGGCAATGAAAAGCCGATGATCGCGATCATGGTGCTGGCCACATTTGCCGTGCCTCTGGCGGTGCTGACCTTCCTGTGGGAGATGAACACTCCGCGCAACGTATCGATTATCCAGGTGATCAAGCTATTCATTGTGGGCGGCGGAATCTCGGTGGTGCTGATCACTCTGGGCTATATCACGCCGCTGTTCAGCGCCGGCGAGTTCTGGCAAGCGGGCATCCTTGAAGAGAGTTGCAAGCTGCTGGCCGTGATTATGGTGACTTGGGGCGCACGCGGCGCGCGATTCCCGTATCAACTGAACGGAATCCTTTTTGGCGCAACGGTGGGTGCGGCTTTTGCGTGCTCCGAGACGCTGGGCTACGGCATGGACGTGTTCGGTCCGGGGCTGGTGCAGTTTGTGAAGAGCGGCGGGCTGGACCAGATTTTTGCCGGGCTGCCGCAAGGCGCCGAGGTGGGATGGGGCGTGATCCTGATGCCGGTGATGAAGGAAACGCTGATGGAACTGAACATTCGCGGATTGCTTTCGCCGTTCGGTCACATTGTGTGGACGGGGATCGCGGCGGGAGCGTTCTGGAAGGTGAAGGGCGACAGACCGGCCAGCTTGAAAATGCTGCTGGACGGAAAGTTTCTGGGCGCGTTCCTGATTCCGGTCGTGATGCACTCGATTTGGGATTCGCCGCTGGCCGCGGGCGCGAGCAGCGCCGCAGTGCAGTACATCGGCGAGGGCGTGACGTCGGTGATTTCCTGGTACGTGATGTTCACCATGATCCAGTCGGGGCTGCACCAGGTGAGAGACATGCAGAAGGCGCAGTTGCAACACACCGTTCAGCACGTGCAGGAGACGCTGGGATTGGGAACCTATCGGCAGCCGTTGGCGCCAGCCCCAGTTCCGGCTGCGCCCAGGGCATAACAGGCAACTGCGGTCGAGGAGAGAAAGAGTATGGCAACAATGTGCAGCAAGTGCGGCGCGCAGTTGGAAGGCAGTGAGCGGTTCTGCGTGAAGTGCGGAAACGATGTAACAACAAATGCAGCGGCAGTGGCGCCGGCAGCAGTACCCATGGCGGCCCCGCCCGCGGCGTATGCCGTGCCCGTGCCTCCTCCGCCGGGCTATGCGGCTGCAGGCGCAGTGCCGATGATGGCGCCGGCTCCGGCGCGCGTACCGATGTCGGTGGCGATGCCGCCCGCGGCTCCCTCACACAAGAGCGGAATGCTTTGGCTGGTGGTGCTGGTCGCGCTTGGCGCGGGCGGTTGGTACTACTACAAGCACAACCCGACCACGCAGACGCAGCCGGGAGGAAATCCGCCGGCGCAGCAACCGGCGCAGCAGCCGCAGCCGCCGGGAGGCGGGCAGCCGCAGCAACCGGTGGGGCCGGCGCCACAACAGCCAGGCGCAGCGCCGCCGCAGCAACCAGGCGGGGCACCGCAGCAGCCGGGCGGGGCACCGCAACAACCAGGTGGGGCACCCCAACAACCGGGAGGCGGGGCCAACGCAGCGCTGGTGCAGCAACAGGAATTCTCGGGGCGATGGGTTCCGCAGAATGGCTACGTCTATATTGAGAATGCGCAGTGGACCAATCACGCGCAAGTAGCCTTGCAATCGGCGACGCTGGAGTGCCTGCAATACGGGCAGACCGGAGCTGTGATCTTCCAGAGCTCGATGAAGCTGAACGGGCCAACAGCTCCCGGAGCGACATCGTCGTTCGGACCATTTCCAATGGGGGCGATGCAGCAGGGCATGGCGAAGGTGGATTGCGGGATTGTCGACGTAACGCCGGCGCAGTAGACGCCCGCGAACAAGGGCATTGAAGACCAGGAATTCTTGAGGAGTGAGGGATAAATATGGCGACATTTTGCAGCAAATGTGGCGCGCAGGTTACAGAGGACGAACACTTCTGCCCGAAGTGTGGGAACGATCTAACAGCGGCTGCAGCGGCGCCGGCACCGGTTGCGGCGGCGCAGCCGGCACCGCCTCCACCACCGGTTTACGCGGCTCCACCGCCGCCTCCGCCGAGCTATCAAGCGCCACCGCAACAGGGTTATGTGGCGCCGCCTCCGCAGGGATATGCGCCGATGCCGGTGGCCGTGCCTCCGGCCGAGCCGGCAAAAAAGAACAACACGCTGTGGATTGTGATTGCAATCGCGGCCGCTGCAGGTGGATGGTACTACTACAATCAGCAGCATCCCACGCCAACGGCGACGAATCCGCCGACGCAGCCTGCGCCGCAACAGCCGGGAGGAACGCCGCCGCAACCGGCAACGCCCGCGCAGCCGGGCGGCCCAGGGCCGGGTGGCCCGAACGCGGCGCTTGTGCAGCAGCAACAGTGGAGCAGCCAGGAAGTGCCATCGAATGGATACGTCCAAGTGCAAAACGGAAAGTGGACGAACGGCTCGCAGGTGAATATGACGTCGGCGACGCTGGAGTGCGATCAATATGACGCGAACCAGACGGTCCTGGCGCAGAATCAGACCAACCTGACGATGAACAATCCACCCTTAACGCCCGGAGGCTACGCGACCTTCGGCAATTTCAACGCGGGCCAGATTGTTCAGAACGTGAACTCGGTGAATTGCGGCATTGTGGCGGTGGTACCGGCGCAATAAAGCAGTGGTGAGTGGTTAGACGCCTCATCCAGCGTGAAGCTGGGTGGGGCGTTTTGCTTTTGTGGTGGGGCAAGACAAAAGGCAACCGCAGATCCCTCGTCGCTGCGTTCCTCGGGATGACAATCCGCATCCTGGAGCATTATTAGTGAGGCTGATTTTGGACGTCGCCCCCGGCGGAGACTTGCGCGCGGGCCTTGCGATAAACGTTGGCCACGGCGAGAGTCCAGAGAGGAACGAACTCGACTCCGGGGATGAGCTTGGCGGCGAAGGAGGGCAGGAACTCCCAGTGAAAGCCGAGGAGCCATGTGAGCAGGCCGCCGACGCAGAGATCGATGATGTCGTCTGGGGGCGATGCGCCGCCTTCGATGACAAATGGGAAGACCGCGAATTGCAAGATGTCGGCCGCGATGGCCAGGATCATGGCGATGCGCAGGCGCGGACCGGCAGAGACTTTGATGGCGCCGGGATTGGGGTCAGCGGACATGGGCTACATATTCAGGGTAGCGCGGGAAGGCAGGGAGCGAGGGAGCAAGGGAACAGGGAGAAAAGCAAGACAATTGAATGGAGTGAAATCACTCCGATTGTGGAGGGTTGTTGAGAAGGCTATCGACAGCTGCCTGAAATTTCTCGAATGGCTGATCGGGGCCCGGTGCGGGCTGCAGCCGTCCACTGCGGTCGATCAGAAACATCGCAGGGTAGCGGGCGATATCGCGGTAGAATTCGGGCACATTCCCTTTCTGCGTGAGGAGCGGGTAACTCACCGGAACCTTTTGCAAGTACTTCTGTTGCACGCTGACGTCTTCGTCCGATAGGCCAAATACAACCAATCCCTTGCCCTTTCGCTCCCTGTAGAGTTGATCGAGCTTAGGCATCTCCTCCCGGCAAGGGCCGCACCAAGTTGCCCAGATGTTGATCAGCACGACTTTGCCTTTTTGATCGGCGAGGCGCTCGGTATTTCCAAAAATGTCCGGTGTGTCAAAGAGCGGCGCGGATGTATCGTGCATCGCCATGTTTCGCGTCTGTTTCGAGCGGAGAATGCCATCACTTACGGGCTTCCAGGCGAGGCCCAACGAGAGAGTCGCGAGTGTGAGTCCTACCTTCGCCGACAGGGAGAGAGCATGGCTACGCCGGTCTCCGATTGCGAGTGCTACGGTTAGCAGAAATGGAATGGTCATTGCGAGCGTCGATAAAGAAAGACGAAACAACCAGTCCTTTTCAAGATCGTTACTGAACCTTGTGAGGGTTCCATAAACGATCACGTAGAGGAGTAAAGCCAAAACGGGCGAAAGAATTCCGCAGAGAAGTACCCGATGTTTGGACAGTTTCATTCCGACCTCGACCGCTCACCAAGTTCGGGGGAAATGTGGTGGCCTGATCGGCAAGTCTAGCAGAAATGTGCCGACCTTATCGCTCATCAAATGCGTTCACGCTCATTGAATGGACACTGGACAGCTTTACCCATTCCGGGTCGCGGACCGGCGATCTGGAAGTTTGCCGATCATTATTCCTTCGCAAAAAAGTACGGCCTCACGCTTTTCTGCAGTGAGGCCGTGCCTGTTTTAAGCCCGGGTTTTCGAGCGCACTAGAACGCGGGGCTGGGGCGCAGCACGACCGATTGCGCTGCGACGGTGGGCGGGCCCGTGGTTGCCGGCGGGAAGAGCCAGCCGTTGACGGAGACGAAGTCGCCAGTTGCGAGGCCATCGAACGTGTCCAGGGTGAAACCTGTGTAGTTGGTCTGGCTGGTCGTGACAACGTTGAACGAAATCGCGTTGGCAGTTGCAGCAGCCGTGGGCCACGGAACGAAGAACGGCCCGCCGAATCCGAGCGTGAAGCTCGTTGCGCCGGAATTGATGGCCGTAATGTCGCCCGTGAGCTGGCTTGGCTCGAGCGCGAGCGCAGACGCGGTGAACGAGAGCGACGGTGGAGGACCCCAGACGTTCGCTGCGGGGCCTGCGCCCGTGTTGGTGATGGAGCCGGGAACGATGGTGATCTTAACGTTCTGCCCGACACACAGGTTTGCCGCCGAAGTGAAGGTGAGGCCCGAGGGAATGGTGAACCCATTGTTATCAATGGAGAAGGTGGTGGGGGTGTTGCTCGACAACGGTCCCCAGACAGTGACCGAGGCAAATCCGCCGAGCGGCAGCGTGGATGTGGCGTCGGGGCTGCGGTGAAGGATGACTTTAAGCAGAGTTTCACCGGCGGGCAGCGGCAACGGAGGAATGGCGACGATGGTGCCCTCGACGGTTTGCGCAGTGGCCTGCTGGATGTAAGTGACCTGGCTGGCGGTGAGCGCGCCGCTGGAGAAACCGGAGATCTGCGCCTTAACGATCTGGCCTTGCGCCAGGCATGCGATGCCCGCAGTGGTGCATGCGCTGGACGGGAAGTCGTTAAACGTGGTGTTGCTGGTGGTGTCGATGGTGAAGGTGCGGCCCCAGCGTGTTGTCAATGTGAATTGATTGCTGGACGCGGTCACGGTGCCCACCGTGCCGGTGAGATAGCCGAAGCGCGGAGTTGGCAACGGCGGCAGCGTAGAAACCGATACGCCGTTGGTGGCGCTGAGATTTACCGAGAGATCCGGCTGGATGACGGTGTTGAGATGGAAATCGATCAACAGGCCAAGCGGCGAGCCGGTGCTGACGGTGAGCGGGAATGGAGCAGAGGTGAATGTCTGCGTGGCCGAGGTGCCGTCGAATGTGGGCGTGAGCTGGCAAACAGTTCCCACGGCGCAGCCGCTGCCGAGCGATGTGTCGGACTCGTTAAAGATGACCAGCTGCGGATCGGCGAAGGTGAGGCTGAGGTTCGAGTAAGTGTCCGGGGGAACGTTCGCGGTGCTCAGAAACGCAGAGAGCGCCTGCAACTGCGTCACGTCGATTTGAATGGGCGTGTTGTTCGAGAGCAGCGAAACCGATGGTCCCGTTTTAGGTGTGAGCGTAGCGCTGGTGAGCGAGACCTGAAAGAAGAGAACCGAGACGCCGGCCGGCGGATCGTCGGTCATGGAGACGGCAACGGGAACGCCACTCGACGTTGTGGTGATGCCGCCGGTTGAGGTGAGGCTGGAGCTGCATCCCGCCAGCAGAGTCATGAGGGCGGGAATCAGGAGAAGGGGTAGAGTCTTACGCATCGTGATTCCTCCAAATTGCGAAGGCCAAGGCAGATCTCAAAAAAGCAGCAAAGGCGATCGAGGAGAATGTTGCAGGCCGGCTCCGTGATCGTTGCCGGCGGCATTCGATTCAGTGACTTCAGAATCCCTGAAAATACCCTGAGAAATCCGTTTGGTGGAGTGATCCGCCAAGATAGACGAGGTTTTGCGGACAAGGTTACGCCGGACCGGTGGATTTGGGCAAGGCGAAAGGGCAAGTTGCGTGGGATGAGGTAGTTACGGAGGTGCTGGGCCCGGCTGCTAGCTTCTAGCGGTGTAGTGCGAGGTTGGCGGCGGTAGTGTCGCCCGTCTCAGAATCGAGACCGGACTCCCGGCAGGGTTCGGATTCGCGCTATTCACCCATCCCGCAAAAAGCGCGGGATGGATGGGACACCTGCTTCATTCGTAGCGAAGCGCTTCGATGGGGTCGAGGTTGGCCGCGCGTATGGCGGGGATCATGCCGCTGACGAGGCCGGTGATGATGAGGATGATGGTGGCGACCGCAAGCGACGTGGGCGAGATAATGAGCCGGATGTCGGCAGAGCTGGCGTGCTTGGCGATGGCGCTATAGAACTTTATGCGGCCGACGCACACCGAGATTAAACATGCAAGCACGATACCGCCGATGCCACCGACGCCGGTGATGGCGAGCGCTTCAGCCAGGAATTGAATAAGGATGTGGCGCTTGCGCGCGCCGAGAGCCTTTTCTACGCCGATTTCGCGGGTGCGTTGCTGGACGCTGACCAGCATGATGTTCATGAGCCCGATGCCGGCGATGCCGAGCGTGAGCGCGCCGACCATGGAGAGCAGGACCTGGAGCGCCATCGAAAGAATCTCGAACTGGTGAAGCTGAGAGCGAAGATTGGCGATGTGAACGGCGTCCTTATCGCTGGGCTTGAAGTGGTGATTGTCGGCGAGGTTGGCGCGAATGGTGGATTCCATTTTCTGGTAGTCGCCGTGATAGCCGATCCACACACCGTCAATATAGTGCGTGTCTTTGAGGTCGGCCATGGTGTTGAAGGGAATGTAGACGGTGTTGTTGATGTTGTCGTTCGACTCCTGCATCTTGGGTTCGAGGACGCCGATGATGGTGAAGTCTTCGTCCTTGATGCGCACGGACTGACCGATGGCATAGGCGCCCGAGAAGAGCTTGGTTTTGGCGTCGGACCCGAGGACAACGACGTGTGCGCGCTGGGCGTCTTCACCAGCGTTGAAGAAGCGTCCCTGATCGGGAGTGAGCTTGATGATGTCGGCGTAAGAGGGGCGCGAGCCGACGACAGTCCAGGTGTAGGAGTGCAGATCGTTCTCGATCGGCTCATCCTGATATTCCATGGGCGAGATTTGAACGATTTCAGGCAGAGCGGCGGTGATGCGGTCGACATCGTCCTGCGTGAGCTTGACCTTGACGCCAGCTTTCACGCCGCCGGTTTGCTGGCTGGTTTTGCCGGGGAAGATGCCAATGGTGTTGGTGCCCCACTCCGCGAAGATGGTTTCGATAGCGTGGGAGAAGCCGGTGCCATAGGCGAGCAGCAGTACGACCGTTGCAATGCCCCAGGCCATGCCGATGGTGGTGATGGCGGTGCGGCGGCGATTGAAGAGCATCGCCTCCCAAGCCTGGCCGAGAATGTCTTTCAGCATGTTTTTCTCCAAGCCTTCAGCCGTCAGCTATCAGCCTTCAGCTTTGCGTTCTTAATGCCGATTTTTTCGCGTTCTGCAATTGAACTCGATTGTTCGTTCTCCCTGGACCGCGCTAAGAGCTGAAAGCTAAAAGCCGATGGCTGCATTGTTACTCCTTGCGCAGGGCTTCAATGGGGTCAAGTGCGGCGGCTTTGCTCGCCGGGTAAAGACCGGCAGCGATGCCGCAAATAACGAGGGTTCCAAGAGCCAGAGCCGCGGACCAGGGCACGATTTGCGGCGGATCGAAGCCGGGAATCTTGTCAGTGAGCACGGCCTGGAGCAGACGCATAAAGGCCCACGATACTCCGATGCCGATGAGGCCGCTGATGGCGGTGAGCAGAAGGCCTTCCCAGAAAAACTGAGTTAGGATGCTGCGCTTGGTTGCGCCCACGGCTTTCAAGACGCCGATTTCGCGGGTGCGCTCGGAAACAGAGACCAGCATGATGTTGATGATGCCGACTGCGCCGAGTGCGAGCGTGACCACGCCGACGCTGCCGAGGAAGATGTCCATGGCGGTGAAGATGACGCCGATGACGTTCGATTCGGTGATGGTGTCGAACTCATTGAAAGCGTCGGTGAGCGATGGGTCGAAGTCGTGATTCTGGGCGATGACGCGATGCACAGCGATATCCGCCGCAGTGTTGTCGTTCTTTTTTGTCGGGTTGTACTGGATGGAGTTGACCGCGTCCTGCGGAATGTTGTCGCCCTTCAGCGGGAAATACTCCTGCATGGTGGTGATGGGGATGTACATTTTCTCGTCATCGTATGTGTTGTTGCCGCGGCCGACTTTTTCGCCTACGCCGATGACGGTGAAATCGATTCCGTTGATGGTGATGTTCTGGCCGATCATGGGATGGCCCTGAAAAAGAATGGAGGCGGACTTTTGCGCGATAAAGACGACGCGCCGCACCTGTTTTACGTCCTCATCGTCGATAAAGCGTCCCTGCGCGATGGGCAACCAGCGGACGACTGTGTAGCTGGGCTGATTTCCGCCGAGATGAGCTGAAGTGTTGCTCCACTGGCTCACCTCGTAGAGATCGGAACGCGCCAGCTCGGCGGTAACGGCACGGACCTCAGGCAAGCGGCCAATGGCGTCCTCATCGCGGAGGGTGAGCTCGTAGGGGCGCATGCCCGTATGCTGATTGGGCAGCGCGGGAATTGTGCCATTCATCACCATAACCACGTCATGCCCGAACTGCGCGAGCTGCTTGCGCTGGCCTTCGCGGAAACCTTCTCCGAGACCCACCAGGACCAGCAGCGATCCGACGCCCCACGCAATGCCGAACATGGTGAGGAAGCTGCGCAGCTTGTTGGCCATAATGGCGCGGAAGACCTGCCCGAGAGTGTCAGAAAAGCTGCGCATGACAATAAGACGGCCCGAGGCCGCGTTTGCTTGCTCCTTATTCTATGAACATACGACGAAGTTGGGAGCGTGGTTCCCGCTGAATGGGAGTGGCTGCCTCACGGAAAAGGGTTTCTGTCCCTGGGACGACTCAGTTCAGCGCGGTTGGGGTGATTTGTAACACAGAGTGGAACCGGCGGGAGGCGTATTGCGTAGTAAAGGGCGACGGTTACAACGGTCATCGGGCACCGTCAGAGTCTTTTAGGGCAACCATCATTCATGCGGCGTCCGCCTGCCGAACCGGGCGGCATCCGCCAGGCGATCATCGATAACGGCGGCCGGCAGAACCGCACTTGCCGGTAGTGTCGAGGACAGAATCAAGGGGAGGGCAGTGTGGCAGCTTCGCGCAAAAACAGGAAACTCTGGATTGCAGTGGGGACGTTGGGAGTTGTGGTGTTGCTGGTGGCGGGCATTGCGATTGTGAAGATCGCGAAGGGAGATCCGATTGACCCCAACCGGCTGGCCAAAGTGACGCGCGGAGACGTGGCCAAGTCCGTGGTTGCCACGGGAGATATCCAGCCGATCACGAAGGTTGAAGTGAAGAGCAAGGCCTCCGGCATCGTGGAGAAACTTTACGTAGATATTAATGACCGCGTGCACAAGGGCCAGCCGCTGGCGCAACTGGACCAGCAGGAGATTCAGGCACAGGTTGACGCGGCGCGCGCGCAACTGGCCAGCGCTGAGGCCAACGTGGTGACGTCGGAAGCCAACATTGCCGAAGACAAGGTGAATGCCGCAGCACCCGACTTGCCCATGTACAAAGCGACGCTGGACCGCAACGTAGCCATGAATAAGGATGGGATCGTGAGCCGGCAGGCGATGGACGACGCCAACCGGGATTACCTGGCGGCGCTCACGAAGCGCAATGCGGCGCAGGCACAGGTTGGCGTTGACGCGGCTAAGCTCAAGCAGGCGCGGGCTCAGGTGCAGCAGAGCCAGGCCAGTCTGCAGCAGTTGGAGGAGCAGCTTTCGTACACGACGATTGTTGCGCCGATGGACGGCGTGATTTTGTCCCGCGACGTTGAAATGGGCGACGCGGTGAGCTCGATCCTGGTGCTGGGATCGACGGCGACGCTGGTGATGACCGAGGGCGATACATCAGAGGTGTATGTGCAGGGCAAGGTGGACGAGGCCGACATATCCCACGTGTACCTCGGGCAGCCGGCGCGGATTAAAGTGGTGAGTTTCCACGATCGGTTGTTTAACGGGAAAGTGACAAAGATTGCGCCGATGGGCGTTGAGAAAGACAACGTGACGACCTTCGAGGTGCGCGTGTCGATCAACAATCCCGGCGGGGAACTGAAGGCCAACATGACGGCCAATGCGGAGATCATGCTGGACGAGCACAAGGGCGTGCTCACGGTTCCCGAAGACGCGGTGATCTACGACAACAAGCAGAATGCGTTTGTTGCCGTTCCGGACCCGCACCAGAAAGAGGGATTCAGAAAGATTCCGGTGACGGTGGGATTATCGAACGGTTCGGTGACGGAGATCGTGAGCGGCGTGAAGGAAGGGCAGCAGGTGGTGCTGCAGCAGTAAGGCAGCGGAGTTAGCGGAGTTAGGGCGCCTCATCCGGCAAGACCGGGTGGGGCGTTTGTTTTTGTGCGGGACGGCGAAGATCGCCCACAGGCGACCTTCATTCAGGCTTAGCAGGAGAAACGACAGTATCGTCATGAGGGCCGCGGGCGCGCGATTTGACTCGGGATTCCAGGGTGATGTATGATGCTTGATGTTTGATGCACCAAGCTATGAGGACCACGCTATCTATTGATGACGATGTGCTGGCTGCGGCCAAGGAGATGGCCACAAGCGAGCGCAAGAGTGTGGGCGAAGTGATCAGCACGCTGGCGCGAACTGCCCTTAAGCCCACTCCGACTCGCCGAACCACTCGTAACGGCGTGCCACTGCTTCCCGTGCGACCAGGGGTTCAGAGAGTGACCTCTGAATTGGTGAGGCAGCTTCAGGAAGAGCTGCAGTGACGCGTTTTCTGCTCGACGTCAACGTAGTAATTGCGCTCATCGATCCCACACATGTGCAGCATGACCGGGCCCACGATTGGTTTGGCGCCGTGGGCCGCAAAGCGTGGGCCACTTGTCCGCTGACGGAGAACGGTGTGCTGCGCATTGTTGGCCATATGCGGTACCCGAACTCGCCCGGAAACCCGGCCGAGGTGGCCGAGCTGGTGTCGGTGTTGTTTGCGCTTGGGGGCCACGAGTTCTGGCCTGATGATGTCTCTCTGCTGGACGATCAGCGCGTCGATGCCGCGCGCCTGCTGGAATCGAAGCAGGTGACTGATGCGTATCTTGTCGCTCTTGCCGTCGCACACGGCGGGAAGCTGGCCACTTTCGATCGCCATATTGTTGGATCCGCGGTAAAGGGCGGAGCGCGCGCGATCGAATACCTTCATTAGCGCGGCGACTGGGGCACGGAGGACAGGCGCTCAGCGCGCGAGGATCATTTCGTTGGCGAGGATGCGGAAGAGGGTAGAGCGGCTAATGGCGAGCTGGCGTGCGGGAACTTTACGATTTGCGCCTGCGTACAGAGGGCATGCGACTCCTCATCTTCCCCGTCACTGTCTACTTTTGCTCAGTTTTTGTTCTGGCCCAGCCGACCATCCAAGCCGCCGCGCAGAATGCCCCGCCCGGCGGCAAAAGCGTAACCGCCAACGCGGCCCCCTTCCCGCCGCAGCTTGAGCTGCGGGTACCGTTCGAGCCCACAGCGTTCCCCAATGGCAAGCATCTTTATCTTGCATACGAGATTCATTTGACCAATTACTTCCCGTTTCCACTTTCCTTGCGCAGGATCGAGGTGCTCGATCGGGCGGCGCAGCATGGGAAACCAGTCGCGGTCATCGAGGGAGACCAGTTGGAAAAGATATTGCAACCCCTAAGCGGCGAGCCCTCCGATCCTCAAAAGAGGCTCGTGATCGGCGGTGGCCAGACTACGCTTGCCTACATGTGGATCGAGCTTGACCGCGGCTCGCGCATTCCTGTCAGCCTGGTTCATCGGGTGAGTGTGGACTTCGGCGATGTGGAGGGAGCTGTGATCGCCACGCGACACACGCAGTTACGCGTGCTTGGTCCGCCGCTCGAAGGGGCAGATTGGATTGCAGACGACGGCCCCAGCAACGACGAGGACAATCATCACCGCAGGGGAGTGGCCATTCTCGATGGGCGCGCTGTGGACTCAAGGCGCTACGCGATCGACTGGATGCAGGTCAGGGATGGTGCGTCGTACTCCGGCGATGCGCGCGACGTTCACTCGTACTACTGCTATGGGGAGCCGGTGCTGGCCGTTGCCGATGGCCGCGTCGTGACAGCGCGGGATGGCCTTCCCGAAAACACTCCGGGGCACGGCGACGCATTCCACCCGGCGATTCCGATCACCCTCGACACGATTGCGGGAAACACGATCACGCTGGATATCGGCGGCGGCCAGTTTGCCTATTATCTGCATCTGCTGCCGGGCAGCTTGCGCGTGAAGGTTGGAGATCGTGTTCGGCGCGGTCAGGTACTGGCGCGGGTCGGCGCCTCTGGCGATGCGCGCGAGCCGCATCTGCATTTCGAAGTGACGGATTCGACCAAGGCTCTGGCTGGCGACGGTTTGCCCTACCTGATCGACCGCTACCGGCAGCAGACGGCCAGCCGGCCATCGGTGCTCCACATCGATGAATTACCACTCGACCACAACATCGTCACATTTGGAGAGAATCGAAGCGCGCAATAAGGCTGTGGCGCAGTCCGCTCAGGACGCCGGCGTGTTACGTGACCTAATTCTGAGACGACACATTCGGCAGATTTCCCATCTGCCGCGCTTGGGGATTTCTGCACTCAGTGGGCGAGCAAGCTTTCGTTGGCGAGGATGCGGTAGAGGGTGGAGCGGCTGATGGCAAGCTGGCGGGCGGTGCGCAGCTTGTTGCCGCGATTCAAATCCAGGACATATTGAACATGCGTGCGGATGACGGCGTCGAGCGAGAGGTCAGCGGCGCGGGCGCTGGACTGCGAATCGAGATGCAGGGCGACGCCGGATGATGGATTGGCCCAGGGACTGGTGCGGTTATTGAGCAGTGGGTTGCCGCCGGGGAAAGCCGGATCGAACGGCGGATTGGGCGCGGCTTCGAGAGGGTCGGGAAGGGCGAGGTCGGCTGCGCGGATGACGCCGTTGTCGGCCTGAAGCAGAGCATTCTCAAGAATGCCTGCGAGCTCGCGCACGTTGCCGGGCCAGGAGTATTGGAGGAGGCGCGCCAGTGCGCCGGGCCCGAAGACAACGGGGCGCTGCTGATAGCGGTTGCAGATGCGGTCGAGAAGAAACTGCGCGAGCGGAGCAATGTCTTCGCGGCGTTGGCGGAGCGGTGGAATGGCGAAGCGAATTGCAGTGAGGCGAAAGGCGAGGTCGGGAAGCAGCAGTCCCTGCCCGGCCATTTGTCGCAGCGGAGTTTGCGAGGACGCGAGCAAAACGGCGCGGCCTGGCGGGCGGTCCTGCAGGTTTTTCAAAACGCCGAGGAGCAGCCCCTGGCCCGGAGGCGCGAGAAGATCGACGCGATCGAGATAGGTGAATCCTGCAAGTGTGGCGGGATCGGCGTCGGTGGCGAGCCACTCGCGCGCGTCGCGGCGCTGAAACGTGTTGGAGGCGAGCGGCGAACGGCTGAAGAGATAGCGTGCCAGAGTCTGCTTGCCGGTGCCGTGCTCGCCTTCAATGGCCGCAATCTGCAGATGGGGCGCGGCCATTTCCGCCTGCATCAGCAGCTTGCGCCACGCGGCGCTGACTCCGACAACCTGGACCGTCGACGATGCGGGATCGAGCTCGACGAGCGTAAGGCCGGAGGCGGAAGGCTGCGCGTGAAATGGAGCGGAGCTATGCATGAAACCCAACCTGCCTCGCAAGCGACGCAAAGATGAATTGCCAAGCCATCACAAATCTCATCGGCGAGGTGGGGGAAAACATGAATAAGGCAGGGAACAAGGGAGCGAGGGAGCAAGGAAGCAAGGGAACAAGGGAGCGAGGGAACGTGCGCGAAAAAGCAGGAAACGAGGCATAGCCGGCAGGGATTTGAGAGAACGAGAGAGGAATGAAGAGAAGGACTTCGGATTAGAGATTGCAAAACCGGGACAAAGAAAATGCGAGAGCGCGGCTGCGGGATTTCGGAATTATTTGAGGGATGGAAGAGGAATGGAACAACCAGCCCTTTTCGTCGCGCCGCTATGGAGCTGACGCGACGAATAAGGATGGGCAACGCAGTGCTGGGTTACTGGTTGCGACGGCGAGATCCGCGGAATGATGCGGCGAACGCGCCGGCGATGGCGAACAGAGCGAGGACGACGGTAGGGTCTTCAGGCGAATCGACGCATCCGGTCTGCGCGCAAAGCGAGGAGGGTGCGGCGAGCAGCAGTATGAAGCCAAGGGCGAGAGCGGTCTTTCTCAGATTCATGATGTCCTCGAGTCTGAAACCTTTCTGTTTTGCGAACGCGGAACCTGGCCCACCCAGGCAAGGCGTGGATGGGCGCCCTGGCTTCAGGGTTTATTCACAATGTGCTGCCCATACGGGCTGACAAGGTTGGCGGCTATGGGAGTGACAACCGGAGTGCAGAGCCCGACGACCTCAGACAAATTGCCGTCGCTGCCGTTTCCGTTTACAGCCCAGAGGTTGCCCGATGGATCGATGGCAATTGCGACTGGATCGTTGAGGTAACCGCCCCCCAGCGCTGTATATCCCGGCAGTGCGGCGCCGGAAGAGGTGAAGCCGTAAATCAGACCCTGTCCGTTCGCGACCCATACCAGGCCCGCGCCGTCGACAGCGAGGGATGTATTCAAGGACAGGCCCGTGGTATATCCGGTGGTCGAAACCCATCCGTTCACGGGATCGTATTCGCTGAGCTTGTTGTTGTAATTGGACATCCACAGGTAGCCCTGGGCATCGACGGCGACGCCAGTTGCCTGCTGCAAGCCGCCGCCGGTGATCGGCGAATTCGTGTTGGGCGCACCGGTGGCAGTGGAGAACTGGCTGATGCTGGAGGCGTTCGAATTGGTGATCCACACATTGCCTGCGAGGTCGACGGCAATCGCGTGAGGCATGTTGAGACCGCCGCCTGTGTATCCGGTAGCCGAAACCCAACCCGTGGAGGGGTTGTACTCGCTGAGACTGTCATTGCCCTCATTAGCAATCCACAGGTTGCCAGCCGGATCGATGGCGATGCCTTCAGGGAAATTCTCGCCGCCGCCCGTGATTGCAGACGATGTAACCCAGGTGGACGTTTTGGGGTTGTACTCGCTGAGGCCCGCGGGGTAGGCGTCGTTGACCCAGACGTTGCCGGCTGTGTCGATGGCAATTCCAAAGGGATCAACAACGCCGCCGCCTTTCAGGCCCGCAGCAGGAGTCATCACGACACCCAGTGGGCTGACTTCTGTCAGCGAATTATTCTGGCTGTTCCCGACCCACACGTTACCTGATGCGTCGATTGCGACGCCCTGATCCTCCTGGATGCCGCCGCCGGTGTAGCTGATGACAATCGAGAAGCTGTTGCCGCTGCGGTACCAGGTGGGCTGGAAGGGTGAGTTTGCAGTTTTCAACGTGAACAGAGTGGAAACATTTGCGCTTGGATTGTGCGCGATGTTGATGGCCGCCATCGCAGTGTCGGTGGGGGCGGTGCTGCCATTCATGGTGTTGGTAAAGAGTGTTGAACACTGCGTCGAAGTCGGTCCGGTGGAGTTGACGCATGCGGCAAGAATATCGGCCATGACGTTGACGCCGGAAATATCGAACGTACCGTTGCCGGCGGGCGTGGTGGAAAGCGCGAAGCCGGTGGAGAGATTCTCAAGATTCGCGACCGTGGCGAACGCGTTTTTGATGCCCATCAAAGCCTGCGCGCCATTGGAACTGGAGATGTGGGTTGCGTCGGTGGTGAAGCCGGCAAGCGCAAAAGCCGTGGTGATTGTGGATACCTCATCGACGAAGACGAAGGTAGACGAGGTGAGGGAACTGCAGGGGCCGAGCGCGGCGAGAAATCCGGCTGCGGAGTTGTTGCCGGCGCCCATGCCGGGGTTGCCGCCAATGGAATATAGATAGACCTGCGCATTCGCCGGACAGGTGTAGTCGCCGGTGATGGAGAAGTTGCCGCCGGAATCGGTGGTGACGTAGTAGTTGCCGCTGCCATCCTGGCTGGTGTTGGCGGCGCTTTTGAGCAGCGAAACGGAGGCGTTGCTCGCCGTGGGCGCAATGCCGGGTCCGGCGTAACCGCTGGTGCCGGCGGCGTAGAGATAGACACTTGCGCCGGTGACGGCCTGCTGGCCGCCGTGGACTTTGCCGGAGAATGCAGTGCCCTGATTTTGATTGGATGTGTTTTGGTTCGTTGTGACGAGTGGAGCGTTGAGGCAGCCAGAGATGAGAAGAACTACGGATAGCGAAGGAATAGCCCAGAGGGTACGCACGGCGAGAACTCCTTTCGTTCACTCGTGTCGAAGGGTTGGGGCCCCGGTCAAATTGTTTTGGGAAGCTTGAGACGGTATAGCACAGGGGCAAATGCAAATCAAGTGAAAACAGGGAATGCAGGAGTGCATGGAAGTAGGCGCTAGGGACGTAGAGACAAGGGACTTAGGTGCCCATGGACTGTGGGACGTAGGGGCAACATAGTGGCTGGGAATGCTGCGAACGGAGGGCGCGTTATACTCGAACATTCCAGCGGGTAAGAAGCCTGAAATCATCTTTGGTTCTTTTGAAGAATCTGAGGAAACCGAATGCCAGCTGAGCACTCATCCCAGGCAAATGCGGGGCGCAGCACGCGCGCCGAAGAGCCGGCGGCGGAGCCGGCAACGCGGGCGGTGAGACTGCTGGACGGGCGTGCTGAAATGTTGCGCCGTTGGGGAATTGCAGCGTGGGTGGCGGCGATTGCTGGATTCGCAGCGCTGCACGCCTGGCATTTGCGAGCGGATTTTCCGAACGGCTCGCCGTGGATCCTTGATTGGGCAAAGTACACAGACGAGGGTTGGTACGGGGCTGCGGCAGTTCGCGCGCACTTGTTTGGGCACTGGTACTTTACGGGGGATTTCAATACGGCGGTTGCGGTTCCGGCGTGGCCATTTGTGGAGTGGGTAGCTTTCTTCATCACGGGCGTAAAAATTGAAGCGGCACGCGGGCTGGCGGTCGGCTGTTTTTTCACGAGCCTCGGGCTGCTTTATCTGTTGCTGCGCAGGTCGGGCTCGCGGGCCGGTCGAGCAGACGATACTCGATTTGCCGGGACTTTGAGATGGCCGGCGCTGCTCGCCGTAACGCTTGCGGTGACGAGCCCCTTTCTTTATTCCTTTAGCCGGTTGGCGATTCTGGAGCCGCTCGAGACGACGCTGACGCTGGCTATGTTGAACGTGGCCGTGCGGCTGCCGCGCATGAAGCGCCCGATGTTGGGCGCAATTGCGGTCGGCATTCTGTTTGCCCTGGCGATGCTGACCAAGACCAACGCAGTATTCCTAGCGCCCGCCGCGATTTGGGCGGTGGCGGCGCCGCTGTGGAGCAAACGGAAGTTGGCGCTGCGATGCGTGCTGGCGGCGGGGCTGGCAACGACAGTTGTGTACGGCGCGTGGATTGCGGTGATTGCGCGCGCGGGATTGATGGGCGATTACCGCTTCTTCTTCCTTTCGGCGAATGCCTATGCCAAACCGCCGGAGATCTGGTGGCCGCAGGTTGCGTTTTGGTGGTCGTTGCACGGATTGCTTTGGATCGATCACAGTATGGTGGTGCTGGCGGGGGCGCTGACCGCGGGTGCTGCGCTAGCATGGCGGACTCAATGGGGTAGGATCATGTGGCGCGAACCGGTGTTTGGCGCGGCGATTCTGGGAATTCTGGGATTCGTTTTGTTTATGACGGTTCAGGATCATCCCCAGCCCCGCTACTTTATGGTGCCGGCATTTTTGGTGTGCGCTTTGGTGGCGCTTGGCGCGGAGACGCTGGTGGAGCGTGCGGGCTGGGCTGGGCGGCTGGGATGGCTCGCGGTTGCGGCAGCGGTAGTGGCCGCGGGCGTCCATGGAGCGAAGACGAATGCCTACGCGAGGCACCCCGAGTACACGTGGGTGAACGCGGCGACGCAGGTGACACAGTATATTGATACGCATCCCAACGGAAAACGGCTCGTGGTGGCGACCAGCGGCGATGAAATTATGCTGATGACCGGGCTGCCGGCGATTTGCGACGAGCTGAGCACGGATGATCTGGCGGACAAGGTGAGCCGCTACCAGCCGGGGTGGTTCGCAACATGGAATGAGGTCGACCCCAGTACGCTCGCCGATCTGCACACGCGGTATTCGCTGGAACAGGTGGCGAGCTTCAGTGCGCTGGACGATCCGGATCGAGATGTGCTGGTGTTGTTCAAGCTGCATCCGCTGCCGGGTGGCAGGGTGCGAAGCGAGAGCGAGCCGGGGATGAGCGATGTGCTGCCCGAGGACAGGATTGAGGCGACGGTGGAGGAATAGGGAATAGATAGACAACTCGCCGGGGCCAGATTTCATCGGACAACTGAATAACTTTTTGGCATCTGGAGCAAAGGTGTGCCGTGAACGGCGTTTTTGCGTTGCGGGGACGGACCCTGCGGGTGCAACGCGGACTACGCAACGGTGGTCCGAATCGGGCCAAAGCCACTACGGGACGCACCGCGTGAGACCCCGTGACAGCAATCACTCGACAGAGGTGGATTCGGATGATAGCCTTCCCGGTGGCAATTCCCCGGTGTTCGCGAGGCCGGTTCCGGGGCCGATGGCACCGCTCTAGCGGCCTCAAAACCTACTGTATGGAGGAAGCGTGACTGTACTGGGTTCGATGGAGTTCTGTCTGAGCGTTTTGACGCTCTTGGTTGCCGTATTTTTTGTGCGGCAGGAGTTGGGAATCGAGATGGTCGGGATGGGAAAGATTTCCCTGGCCATTCGGCAAGGTGCGGCGGCACTGATGCGGCACTCGAAAGCCGCAATGGTGCTGGCAGGGTTGGCGATGCCGGCACTGGCCTTTGGGCAGTCGGACCAGGCAGGCGGAGAAGCCAGCCTGAAGGTGCCCGACTTGTCGCAAGTGTCGTTCATGGGCATGGATGGGCATAAGCTGCTCAGCATTGGATTGCTGTTTTGCGCAGGCGGACTGCTGTTCGGGCTGGTGATCTTCATGCAGTTGAAGAATCTGCCGGTGCACCGCACCATGCGCGAGATGTCAGAGCTGATCTACGAGACGTGCAAAACCTATCTGATCACGCAGGGCAAGTTCATTCTGCTGCTCTGGGTTTTCATCGCGGTCATTATCTCGATGTACTTCGGTTTCCTGAAGCCGGTGGGAAATGTCGCAGTGACACTGCCGATCATTTTGATTTTCTCGCTGGTTGGCATCGGTGGCAGCTACGGCGTGGCGTGGTTCGGAATTCGCGTGAACACATTCGCGAACTCGCGGACGGCGTTTGCGGGCCTGCGCGGGAAACCCTACCCGGTATATGCGATTCCGCTCAAGGCCGGCATGAGCATCGGCATGATGCTCATCTCGGTTGAGCTGCTGATCATGCTCTTCATCCTGCTGTTTGTTCCCGGCGATTACGCGGGTCCGTGCTTTATCGGGTTCGCGATCGGCGAGAGTCTGGGCGCGGCGGCGCTGCGCATTGCCGGCGGCATCTTTACCAAGATCGCCGACATCGGCTCGGACTTGATGAAGATCGTGTTCAAGATCAAGGAAGACGACGCGCGCAACCCGGGCGTGATTGCAGACTGCACGGGCGACAATGCGGGCGACTCGGTTGGCCCCAGCGCGGACGGCTTTGAGACCTACGGCGTGACGGGCGTGGCGCTGATCACGTTCATCCTGCTGGCGGTGAAGGACCCCACGACACAGGTTCAGTTGCTGGTGTGGATCTTTGTGATGCGCGTGGCCATGCTGGTTTCGAGCTCGGCCGCATACTTCCTGAATGGCGCCATCGCGCATGCGCGCTACGGCAATGCAGACAAGATGGACTTCGAGACCCCGCTGACGTCGTTGGTATGGATTACGTCCATCGTTTCGATCGCGCTGACCTATGTGGTGACGTACCTGATGATCCCGACGCTGGGCGATGGGACGCTCTGGTGGAAGCTGGCATCGATTATTTCGTGCGGAACGCTGGCGGGCGCCATCATTCCAGAACTGGTGAAGGTGTTCACTTCGACCAATTCGAGCCATGTGAAGGAAGTGGTGAAGTCCGCGCAGGAAGGCGGCGCTTCGCTGGGAATTCTGTCGGGATTTGTGGCCGGCAATTTTTCGGCCTACTGGCTGGGATTCAGCATGGTCGGCCTGATGTCGCTGGGCTACTTCTTCTCGACGGGCGCATCCATGGCGAGCCTGATGCTGGCGCCGGCGGTATTCGCATTCGGCCTGGTAGCGTTTGGTTTCCTGGGCATGGGACCGGTAACAATCGCTGTCGATTCCTATGGGCCGGTCACGGACAACGCACAGTCGATTTACGAATTGTCGCTGATCGAGAACGTTCCCAACATCGAGGCCGAGCTGAAGAAGAACTACAACATCGACGTGAAGTTCGAGAAAGCAAAAGATCTGCTGGAAGCGAACGACGGCGCCGGCAACACCTTTAAAGCGTCGGCGAAGCCTGTGCTGATCGGTACCGCTGTGGTGGGCGCGACAACGATGATCTTCTCGATCATCATGGCGCTGACGGGTGGACTGACGCACGACGTCCAGAGCCTTTCGCTCTTGCATGCGCCGTTCCTTCTCGGTTTAATCAGCGGCGGTGCGATGATCTACTGGTTCACCGGCGCATCTACGCAGGCCGTGACCACGGGTGCTTATCGCGCCGTCGAGTTCATCAAGGCGAACATCAGGCTCGAAGGCGTGGAGAAGGCGTCGGTCGCAGACAGCAAAAAGGTGGTGGAAATCTGCACCAAGTACGCGCAGAAGGGAATGTTCATCATCTTTCTGGCGGTATTCTTCGTGACGCTTTCGTTTGCGTTTGTTGAGCCGTTCTTCTTTATCGGCTACCTGATCTCGATTGCGACATTCGGGTTGTACCAGGCGATCTTTATGGCGAATGCCGGCGGGGCTTGGGACAACGCGAAGAAGATCGTGGAGGTGGAGCTGAAGCAGAAGGGCACGCCGCTGCACGATGCAACTGTCATTGGCGACACGGTGGGCGATCCGTTCAAGGACACGTCGTCCGTGGCGCTGAATCCGGTGATCAAGTTCACCACGCTCTTCGGGCTGCTTGCTGTGGAACTGGCGGTGACGCTCAGCGCGAGCAATCCGCAGCTTGCGCATGCGCTGGCCGTGGTGTTCTTCCTGATCTCGGTGTTCTTTGTGTGGAGATCGTTCTACGGGATGAAGATCGACAAGGGGAACTGAATTTCGATTTGATCGAGCAGCCCTCTCCCTAAAATCGGCCTCGTGCGCTACGGCGTGCGAGGCCGATTTGTTCTTGGCACAAACGACGACGGCAGCGATAGAAAAACTTTGCTGGCTGCCGGACCGCAAGATATGCTGGCCCCACGCGATGAAGAAACTTTCGCTCACCTTCGACGATGGGCCGGCGCCTCCGCATACCGAAGCGCTGCTCGAAGTTCTCGCTCGCCACTCCGTGCCGGCGACGTTTTTCATGATCGGCCAGAAGATGCGGACGCATGAGGAGACGGTGAAGCGCGTCGAAGAGGCGGGGCACGCGATCGGCAATCACACGCGGACGCATCGCAACCTGTGCGGCGCGCCGCCCGAGGCGATCGACTACGAAATCGGTCGCTGGGGAAAATATTTCCGGCCACCCGGCGGCCATTACGACGACGAGGTCCTGAAATACCTGCGACAACACGGCCTGCAGCTTGTGATGTGGGATGTTGACGGGCTGGATTGGAAACTGAAGACGCCCGAGGAGATCGTTGCTCAGATCGCGGCGCAGATCGAGAGCTCCGATGGCGACGGCGGCATTGTGCTGCTGCACGATGGCGACTCCGAAGACCCGAAGGGAGATCGCTCGGCGACGGTGGACGCGACCGACCGCCTGATCACTCGCTATCGCGCAGAGGGCTTTGAATTTGTGCCGCTGAGCGAGATGACGCTGCCGCGGAAACCGCGTAACTCGCGGGCTTAGAGCTTGAGCGCCCACGGCCCCAAAATGAAATTGGCAAACTTGGCCAATGGACCTATACTCAAGCTGAGGTGCCACGATGCCGACGCGCAATGTGAATCTGCCCAAAGAACTCGATCGGTTTGTCGCTTCACGCGTTAAAAGCGGAAATTACGCCAATGCCAGCGAGGTCATGCGTACGGCGCTGCGGCTGCTGAAAAGGGAAGAACGAGAAGACGAGGGGAAACTGGCAGCGCTGCGGGCAGCAATCACCGCAGGTGACGCCGGCGGCGTAGTTGATGGAGAAGAGTTCTTCGATGAGCTCTTCGCTTCCATCGAGGGCGCAGCGAAACGGAAGAGTAAAAAGATTGCCTAAGTACTTCTTATCCGACGACGCAGCATCCGACGTGCGCAGCATCATCCTCTACACCCATATCCGATGGGGAAAAGCGCAGACACTGCGATACATGGCAGCGCTCAGAAAGTCCATGCGGATGCTCGCCAGGAATCCCGGAATCGGCCGAGCTAGCGACCTCGTCAGTCCGGGCTTGCGGCGATTCGAACATGAAAAACATGTCGTGTTTTATCGCATTGTGACCGCCGGAATACGAGTCTCCCGCGTTCTGCATCAACGGATGGTCCCGGCGAAGTGGCGCTTTGAGCCTTGAGACCCAGCGACGATTTTCCGATCCAAATCTCCACAACTTGAACAGAAGCGCGGGCGACCTGCACCATTTCTGCGCCTTGTGCCGCGGCTGAGCGGGGACTAGGGTTGAAAAGTCAGGCACGCCGCTCGCCGGCTGACCCGGTAGCCGCCAGCAATGTGGATTTCCAGCATTTCTGACCCCTCAAACCCGCGACCTGAGTGGCCGAATCGCACTTTCCACAAACAAATGCCGGGGTTTAGAGAGCAGATGCACGAAATGTGACCAAAATACTAGATGTTGTGGTTTGTTCTTGACACGCACCATGGACAGCGGTAAGTTTTCATCTGCGGCTGTAAACAGGCTGTTAAAGGAACCGGGCAAAACCCAAGTCAAAGCACTCCATCCAGCGTCACGCGGCCATCGAACCGAATCAAATCAGCAGGCAGCGCAGACGGATCGAGTAGAGGTGGCGAGGGAAGCGCGGGCTAGCCGGCGGGCCGCAACCGATTCAAACAGTTTCTGGAACTTTCGTCCTCATATTCTGTTTGTTTCCAAATAGTTGCGGGTTGTCCCGCGCTCCGGTCGCGTGGCCGGTGATAGGGCTTTTTACACCGATTTTTCGACCCAGGGAGAGTAACACGATGAACGAGGCTCAACTTCAGACTTCGAGCGCTGGCTTGCAGACCACCACCACCCGCACGCAGGGCCTTACCTTTTCCCGCCGCTTTTCCAGGGAGGGCGTTTCCCCTTACGACGAAATGGCGTGGGAGCGCCGCACCGCGTCGATCACCGACACCAAAGGCAACACGATCTTTGAGCAAAAGGACGTGGAGGTGCCCGTGGACTGGTCGATGACCGCGACCAACATTGTGGCCTCAAAGTACCTGCATGGGCAAATCGGCACGCCGGAGCGCGAGACTGGCGTGCGGCAACTGGTGGCCCGCGTGGCTGAAACCGTTCGCGACTGGGGTATGGCCGGCGGATACTTTGCGACGGCCCTCGATGCCGGCATCTTCCACGACGAGCTGGCGCACCTGCTGCTCACGCAAAAGGCCGCGTTCAATTCACCCGTGTGGTTCAACGTGGGCTGCGACCGGCTGGAGCCGGATGCGGACGGGCAGAACTGGCACTGGGACCCGGTTACCGGCGGCATTCAATACTCGGCGACGGGCTACCGGAATCCGCAATGCTCGGCGTGCTTCATCAACGCGGTTGACGATTCTCTGGATTCGATTCTGACCCTGGCCAAGACCGAAGGCATGCTGTTCAAGTGGGGATCGGGCACGGGCACAAATCTGTCGTCGCTGCGCGGATCGATGGAGCTGCTCTCGGGCGGCGGCTCGGCCAGCGGCCCGCTGAGCTTTATGCGCGGGTTCGACGCCTTTGCCGGCGTCATCAAGAGCGGCGGCAAAACGCGGCGCGCGGCCAAGATGGTGATCCTGAATGTCGACCATCCCGATATCGTGGACTTTATCGAGTGCAAAGCGAAGGAAGAGGCGAAGGCCTTCACGCTCATCAAGGCGGGCTACGACGGATCGGGTCCGGACTCCGAGGCTTTTTCATCTATTTTCTTCCAGAACGCCAACAACTCCGTACGGGTCAGTGACGAGTTCATGCGCAGCTACGAGGCCGATGGGGAATTCACCACGTACACGGTGAAGGGCCACCAGCCCGTGAAGACCTACAAGGCGCGCGACATCATGGGCAAGATCGCGGAGTCGACGTGGCTCTGCGGCGACCCCGGCATGCAGTTCGACGACACCATCAACCGCTGGCACACCAGCAAGAACACGGCGCGCATCAACGCGTCGAATCCGTGCAGCGAATACATGTTCCTCGACAACTCGGCATGCAACCTGGCGAGCCTGAACCTGATGCGCTTCGTCACGCCCGCCGGCACGTTCGACATCGCGGCCTATCGTCATGCAATCTCCGTGCTGATCACGGCCATGGAGATCCTGGTGGACAACTCGGGATATCCCACCGAAGCCATCGCGCGCAACTCGCACGACTATCGGCCGCTCGGCCTCGGCTATGCCAACCTGGGCGCGCTGCTTATGTCGATGGGTCTGCCCTACGACTCCGAAGCCGGCCGCGACCTCGCCGGCAGCATGACGGCGATGATGACCGGCCAGGCCTATCTGCAGTCGGCCATCATCGCGGCGCAGTGCCCGCCGCTCAGCTCGGCCACGCCGCTCACGGCGAGCGTTGAGCACCAGGGCGGAGCATGCCCCGGCTACTACGTCAATCGTGAGCCGTTCCTCGACGTCATCCGCATGCACCGCGCCGAGGTAAACAACATCGGCAAATCGCGCCAAAGCACGGAGCCGTTCACCGTTCCGCAGCTTGACGCGCTCATCGAAGCCAGCCGCGAGTGCTGGGACATGGCGCTGCTCTACGGCGAGCGCTACGGCTATCGCAACTCGCAAACCACGGTGCTGGCGCCCACCGGCACCATCGGCTTCATGATGGATTGCGACACCACCGGCATCGAGCCCGACCTCGCGCTGGTCAAGTACAAGAAGCTCGTGGGCGGCGGCATGATCAAGATCGTCAACAACACCGTGCCGTCCGCGCTCTTCAAGCTCGGCTACGACAACGAAGAGGTCAACGCGATCGTCAGCTACATCGACGCGACGGGCACCATCGAAGGCGCGCCGGGCATCAAGCCCGAGCACCTGGCCGTGTTCGATTGCAGCTTCAAGCCGGCCAAGGGCACGCGGTCCATTCACTATATGGGCCACATCAAAATGATGGCGGCGGCGCAGCCGTTCCTTTCGGGCGCGATTTCAAAAACGGTGAACCTGCCGCACGAAGCTTCGGTTGAAGACGTGGCCGAGGCCTACGCGGAAAGCTGGCGCCAGGGCATCAAGGCCGTTGCCATTTATCGCGACGGATCGAAGGGCACGCAGCCCTTGAACACCAGCATGGATGACAAGAAGAAGGAGCCGTCGGCGCTCGACGCCGTTGGCGGTCGGCTGCTCCAGAATCTTGCGGCGTCGCAGGCTGCGGCCGAGGCCGACGTGAAGTTGCTTGAAGCGCACGCGGCCGACAAAGTTGAAGTCAGCGCGAAGCAACTGCTGGCAACGGCGCAGGCGTTCCAGAAGGCGCTCGACGAAATCGCGGCAGCAGCAGCGGTTCCCGTGCTCACGCCTACGCCCGCCATGCGCGAAGTGCGCGAGATTCCGCGCGAAGAGCAGGACCTGAATGCTCCGCCGCGCGCCATTCGCCATCGTCTGCAGGAGGAGCGCGCGTCCATCACGCACAAGTTCTCCATCGCCGGCCACGAAGGCTACATCACGGTCGGGCTCTATCCCAACGGGCAGCCGGGCGAAATCTTCATCCGCATGGCCAAGGAAGGTTCCACGGTCAGCGGCCTCATGGATGCGTTTGCCACATCGGTCTCGCTGGCGCTGCAGCATGGCGTGCCGCTCAAGGTGCTGTGCGAAAAGTTCGCGCACACGCGCTTCGAGCCTTCAGGCTGGACGGGCAACGAGCAGATCGGCTACGCCAAGAGCCTCATGGACTACATCTTCCGCTGGCTCAATCTGCGCTTCCTTTCCGGGCAGCAGTTGACGCTGTTCGCGGGCCTCGGTCAGCAGGCTCCGCAATTAGCGGCGCCGCCCAGCATGATCGCCGAGAGCGGCCTCGAGGAAGATGAGCCGCCGACGACGCAGCAGCACATTGCGCGTCTGGCTGAGGAAGTGGCGAAGCGGCTCAACCAGGTCACGGCAACCGGGCATTCCGGCGGCGGCATTGCGCCGGAGCCGGAAGCGGGCGGCGCGCCGCGGCGAACCGCAGAGGCGCAGCCAACGACGGCGGCCGGCGCGGCGCAGGTGCCCAGCATGCAGGATCGCGGCCTCTATCACGCGGCCGACGCCATGCGCGGCATGTACGACATGGGCGATGCGCCAAGCTGCGGAACGTGCGGCGCAATCATGGTGCGCAACGGAAGTTGCTACCGCTGCATGAGCTGCGGCTCGACGAGCGGGTGCAGCTAGGAACTTCAGCGAACCTTGGATTTAGTGGCTGGAGCAGAGGCTTCTCTGCTCCAGTTTCTTTTTGGGGGCGAATGGCACGAGGCAGGAAGGCTGGTGTTGACGCCGACCGAGTCGTACGTCATTCAGAACACACGCCGGGACCGAGGCCCAGCGAGTGTTTCAATATGTATGGGTTACAGAACAGCCTCTAAGGAGGGAAATGAAGTACCCTTTTGTTCCCTGATTGGAACTGAGAATTAATTCGAACCTGCCGTGATCGTATACGTCTTGTCTATAGCCGCATCCGCAATCTGCATAAAATTCTTCCATCCACAGGTTTGCGTCGTTGCCTCGCATCCTTGAAGCGTCAGCGCCTCACGGGCTGGTGGGGCAGATGGAGTGAGATCCTGCATCTCGCGCATCTGCCTCAGCGTCTGCATAGAGACCGTCACGCGAACTGAATAAGCCCCACCTTCGCTCTGCCAAAGCTCGAATGCCAGCTCAGTTCCAGGTGGCGTATCATCCTTACGACCATCAATCGTCCAATGCACTCCGAGTAGCGCAGCAACTTCGGCAATGTTCGTGTCGTGCCCAACGATGAGCACTATCTTGCTATCGACCGCGCCGATCGCATCTTCAACTGTGCCCCCGTCCACACGTTGCTCCAGTGTGCGCTCAATATGAAACAGGAGGTTCGACGCTCCCATGCGGGCGCGCACCGGTGCGCGGTCCGAGAGTTCAGTATGCTCAGTATGCAAGGTCATGAATCTCAGAATTTGAGGTTCGTCCACCTTGCCCCACCCGATCTGATCGCTCGGCATACCCTCCGTATACTCAAGCAGAAAATCTTCTGCGAAGCTTGCGCCCAGCGACAGCGGCTGGCGGCTTTCGGAGCTCATGCCACTTTTGTCGCTCGTTTCAGCACCTTGAACACCGAGCAGCAACATCGCAGGAGCCCGCGCCGGTGTGCAAGGATCTGCCGGCGAGCAGCCTTTGAGGACATTCTGCATTTCAACCAGGAGCCGGTCCTGCTCTGCGTCCGGCTTCGAAGTCGCCTGTGTCTCGGGTTCGTGTTTTTCCGCCTGTGCGCCCGCGGGTATTGCATCACGCGCACCCGGATGAAACAATGGGTCCCTTTCACCGGCCACGCGGCTATGCGCTAGAGGCGGGCAGCCTGGAAACAGGCCTTCCGCCAAAGCGCGTCCGCTTTCGATTGTGCGCTCATCTGTGTCCGTCCAAATATACGTATGCGCCGCATCTGCACATCCGTCCGCTGCAATGAGCCCGGCCGCTGCAAGCGACGCGCGGTCGAAGCTGCTAAAGCGTTTCAGCAACTCGTAACCATGAGGGGTCAGATAACCAGGCGGTACACTCCAATGCGGCCAAGGTTGCGCTGAGTATGCGTCTAAACGGTCCTGGGTCCAAGTTGGCGGACGAACTCCATGGCGGCTTAGGATGACAACAAACTTCAACCTGGGTGCTTCTCTACCGTGATTCGCGTGCGGTACCTCGGCTGGACGCTGAGCCCACAAGGACGAAGCGGGTGATACGAAGATCAAGAATGCTGCGGAGAAAAAAACCGGACTGAAGCGACCTGCGCCGCAAGGATTCATCTCTTCTCCAGAATTGCCGGCATCATAGACTTCGCGCACAATCGATCGATAACGGCGCAAACCACAAGTACGCCGTCACAGCAACTGTCATTTTGGCCGGCGCTGACGGGTGTGCGAATTCGCGACGGCCTTGCTTTACTTCTCGTTTGACGAGGTCCAGCGAATCCCGCCCGCATAGGTGGGGTGATAATACTCGCGTTGAACCACATATTGCGGGCTGCCGTTGTAGAAGCCGAAGACTTCGTTGTTCAGGTTCAGGCCGTAGGCATACACCTGAAACCCAGCGGGAAGCTTATAGCTGGCCTGGGTGTCGAATTGGAAGTGGGCATAGAGGTAGTTGTCGCCCAAGGGGCCATGGACTCCACCGACTGGATCTGCGCCGTCGGTCCAGTTGTACTGATAAATCATGGCGCCGTCGAAGCTCATGCCAACACGCATCGAAAAGCGCCTGGTGTCGTAGGTGGGGCTGATGTTCCAACTATTGGGCGCGTCGCGCTGTAGCGCAGGCGAATCGGAGCGGTTGGGAAGGCCGTTAGCCCGCGACTCGGTGAAGCTGTAGTTGGCTGAAATGCCCGCGCCGCCAAGCACGCCGGGCAGGTAGGTCAGGCGCTGCTGATAGCTAAACTCCACGCCCTGCACATGCGCGGAGCCTGCGTTACCGGGCTGCGTGACTTGAGTTTTCGCCCCGGGCGGGTTGGGGTTGGGGTTATACGGGGTACTGCTGACCAGAGTCGTCACCGTAATAATCGGGTCCGAGAGGTCCTTGTAGAAGTAGCCCGCCTGAAGCAGGCCCGCGTTGTTGAACGAGCGCTCGTAGAGGATGTCGTAGTTGTTGGCGTGCTCGTCCTTCAGATCAGGGTTGCCGGCGCTTACGGTGTTTGGATTCTGATTAGTCACCGGAATACCGATGACTGCAGTGATGTCCTCCGGATCGGGACGCGAGAGGCCGCGGCCATAGACGAGGCGCAGATCCGAATCCCGGGTCAAGCCGAATCGCACAGAGCCGCTGGGCAGAACATCCAGGTAATCGCCGCCAGCCTTGAACGACAAGGCGTTCGTGCTTTTGTCAAAGCTGGTCGTATCCACGTGGGTGGCTTCAAACCGCAGGCCAATCACCGTGCGAATGCGGCTGGAGAGGTCGATCGTGTTCATGAAATAACCAGCAGGGATACGCTCAATGAGATCGAAGTTCCCCTTGTTCGGACCCTGGTCGGTGTTGAACACGAGCTGGTCTTGATGGGTGTTAACCCAACCCCGCAATTTGCCATAGTCGACAACTGTGCCGAACTTGTAAGTGCCGTCGTAATAGTTCGGATCGGTGAAACTTCCGTCCCACTCTGGATGCGCCGAAACCGGAATCGGAATGGGATCCCCATCGCCCAACGAAAGGGTGTTCCCGTTGACGATGGGTTCCGGATCTGAAGCGCTGTAAGCGGCGGTGGTCCAGAAGGTGTCGTAGGTATCGTCGAATTTGTGGGCATTGCGGATCTTGGCGCCAAATTCGAAGGTCCCATAATGTGTGCCCACATGATAAAACCGCGCGTAGGAGGCTGAAGCCTGCAGGTTGAGCTGCACGCTTTGGCCATAAGTCGGGTTGTCGAACTCGGTGAAGCCGTAATTGTTGACATCCAGGGCATTGTCCTGGCCTGTGCCGAAACAACCCGCAAATCCCGGTCGGAACTCGCTCGCGCCCGGCGCTTCGGCACAGTTGTTGTTCTGGTCGCCTACCCAAAGGTAATTGGCTCCGCCGCTGCCGCCGAGCGAGCGGGAACGCCCTACCGAAGTGCTCCACAAGATCGTATTGGAGCCGAAGACGTGCCTGCCTTCCAATGCGAGGTTTCCCACTGCAAGATTCGGGCGCCGCCAGTCTTGGCCAAACTGTGGATTGCCGCCATCGACCATGGTGTACACCCATTTATGTCCCCAGTTGCGGAAGGTGGAGAAGAGGGTGCGAACAGAGATACTCGACCCTTCCCCCAGCTTGTAGTCCACGCTGCCGGTCGCACCCCAGCGCGTGCGGTCGTAGACGTAATCGCGAAGATCCATGGTGTCCCAGTAGGGCTTCACTGTTCCATCCGGATTGGGTTGCGGATCGGGTTCGATATCGTTAATGCCGCGGCCGTTGTAGTCATAAGTGCCGCCAACCAACACTCCCAGTTTCTTGTCGGCGAGGAAGCGCCGTCCGATGGTGCCGCCCGTCTGGTCTACTTGGCGGCCGCCGACGATCGGCGTGTATCCGCCTACGCCGTACAGAGTTGCGGTTGGTTCTTCGCCGGCGGTCTTAGTGACCAGGTTGACGGAGCCACCGATGCCATCGGCGTCGATATTGGCCTGCAGGGTCTTGTTGATTTCGACGGATTCGACGAGATCGGACGCGATGGTGTCAAGCTTGATCTGGCGGACGCCGGGCTCCGGCGAGGGAATGGTGACGCCGTCGACCATGGTGTTGCTCAGACGAGGTTCGGTCCCGCGGATTTGAACATATTTGCCCTCGCCTTCGTCGCGTTCGATGGTAACCGATGCCATTCGGCCAAGTGCATCTGCAATGTTCGCGTTCGGCAGAGAAACGATCACGTCGGCTGGAAGCACTTGAAGAATATTCTCCGCAGCGAGCGTCCGATTGATTGCTTCCGCTTCGCCATGCGGACGATCGGCGGTCACCACGACCTCATCACTCCTGCTTCCAACTTTGAGAACCGCGTCAACATGCGAGGTCTGGCCCGCAACTACAGTTACACTCGTCGTAAATGGTTCAAAGCCGATGTACGAGATGACTACTGAGTAGTTGCCGGGGGGAACTTCAGTGACGGTGAATTCCCCCAACTCATCTGTCGATACTGGCCTGACTTGCGGCTGCAATACAATCCTTGCGCCGTGCAGGACAGAGCCGCCGGAGTCCGTGACAGAGCCGCTAACGATACCCGTAGCCGACTGAGCAAATAATGGAGAGGAAGCAATGAGGCAAGGAGGGAAGAACACTAGAGAGAGCATTAGTCTGCGCATAGCACTCCTCAAAGCGGCATAAGTGCCGACGATCTGAACAGAAATCATCTTGTCTCGGAAACCCGTGCGAGCCTGCGCGCAGATTAGGCAGTGAACTTGAAAGGGTGATCAAGGTTCCGTGAATTAATCGCTGTTCGGCGTGAGGCGTCGCATCTATTTGCGGACTTGGTCATCCAGAAACTCTTAGATGTCGCGATCCCCACGCTTCAAGTTTTACTGGAGCTTTAAACGGCGCAGGAATAGTGGAAGGCATTGCTGTATCACAACCCACACCTTTTGAATCGCTAGGATTCTCCGATTGGAGAGATTTGACAGAGTTTAGGAAGGCAGTTTTCAGAACCTTTTTGAAACGCACAGAGCCTATCGCGGCGAAACTCTCGAGCGCGGAGTTCGTGGGATGCTCTGAGTTGCTAAGTTGCTCGATGATCGTGGGTTACGCGCCAATTACGAAATAGGTCCTCGAAAACGCCCTTATCGTACTTTGCGCTTTTCAATTCGTGCAAAATCGCCAAATCAGTCCGCCTGCCGCATTGCCGTTAAGCCCCCAACGGCCGGAACGCTGGCCGGCTGACTCGCTAGCTCGCTCACTCCAAAGCCGCTCCTCGCCAGAAATATTGCCTGCGAAGTTTGCCGGTAATCTTCACCTTCCGGCGCATACTTGATCGCGGCCGACTCATCGCGATACAGCTGCGATGAATGGCGCACAGACTTATCGGGATTCTAGATTCGAAGTGTTTCGATAAGAGCAGCCAAAGCGGCAGGCTGATTGCGACGGCTGGGATAGTTCAAAAAGAATCCGGGAAACGACGGACACCAATCCTTCAGGACCTGGATCAATCGGCCCGCTGCAATTCGATCCGCGAGCATGTCTTCGATCGCGGTCCCGATTCCAACTCCGCCCATCACCGCCTGGATCACGAGGTCTGGATCGTCGAAGGATACAGGCCCCTGAGGGCTGACCGTCAACGCCTTTCTGCCTTTCTCAAACTCCCACCGGTATAAGCGATTGCTGAAGCGAAAGCCGATGCAGGCGTGGTCTTTCAGATCCTGCGGGTGCCGGGGGATGGCATTTGATCGGAAATATTCCGGAGAGCCAACCACGGCAAGACGCACATCTTTGGTCACACGGACCGCGATCATGTCCCGCTGGATGAACTCGCCGAGCTGGATGCCCGCGTCGTATTCCCCGGCCACAAGATCTACCGGATCGTTCGAAGACGTGATCTCCAAAACGATTTCGGGATAAGCGCGAACAAACCGCGCCAGCCTGGGGAGAATCACCATCTGAGTGGCGGTTCGTGGGACGACAAGACGGATTCTGCCGGAGGGAGTTTCCCTCCGCTTCCGCGTCTCGGCCACTGCTTTCTCAATCCGCTCCAGCGCCGGCGCAAGCTCCTGCAGTAGCGCCGCTCCGGCCGCAGTGGGTGAAACACTGCGCGTGGTCCGCGCGAGAAGTTGCAGCCCCAGCCGCTTTTCAAGGCCCCGCATGGAGTGGCTCAAGGCGGACTGCGAAACACCCAGGCGCGCGGCAGCACGCGTGAAGCTGCGTTCCTGCGCCACGATTGCGAAAGCCGAGAGTTCTCCCAGATCGTTCTTCATGATTTATGAATTCTACTCATAACCATATGAATTGAAAACCATCTAGACTCATAGACTGGTCGCGCCTAAGCTTGTCTTTAAGATCGGTCAACGCATCTGCCACACAGGAGCAATCATGCAAAAGCGCACGCTGGGAAAGAGCGGCCTCGAAGTTTCCGCACTCGGCCTCGGTTGCATGGGCCTGAGCTTCAGCTATGGCCCCGCCACTGAAAAATCTGAAGCCATCAAGCTCATCCGGGGCGCTTTCGGGCGCGGCGTCACGTTCTTCGATACGGCCGAAGTCTACGGTCCTTACGTCAACGAAGAGGTGGTTGGCGAAGCGCTCGCTCCATTCCGGAGCGAAGTCGTTATCGCGACCAAGTTCGGATTTGAACCCAACCCTGGCGACGGCAAATGGATAGCGCTCAACAGCCGTCCCGAACATATCAAACAGGCCGTCGAAGGCTCACTCAAGCGCCTTCAGACCGGCACCATCGACCTGCTTTACCAGCATCGCGTCGACCCCAACACTCCCATCGAAGAAACCGCCGGCGCCGTCGCGGACCTCATCAAGGCAGGCAAGGTAAGGTATTTCGGGCTCTCCGAAGCAGGCGCAAAAACCATCCGGCGCGCTCACGCCGTGCAGCCCGTCACTGCGTTGCAAAGCGAGTACTCCCTCTTCTGGCGCGAGCCGGAGCAGTCCGTCATGCCCACTCTGGAAGAACTCGGCATCGGCTTCGTCCCATTCAGCCCGCTCGGCAAAGGCTTCCTCACCGGCAAAATCGACGCGTCGACCCAATTCGACAGCACCGACTTCCGCGCCACCGTGCCGCGCTTCAGCGAAGAAAACCGCAAGGCAAACCTGGCGCTCGTGAACGTGGTCACCAGGTTCGCCGAGCAAAAGAAAGCCACGCCTGCGCAGATCGCTCTTGCATGGCTGCTCGCAAAGAAGCCCTGGATCGTGCCCATTCCAGGCACAACAAAACTCTCGCGGCTGGATGAGAATCTCGGCGGCGCAACCCTCGCGCTCACTCACGCAGATGTGCGCGCGCTCGAAGATGCCTCATCCGCAATCAGGGTCGCAGGCGATCGCTACTCAGCAACGCACCTGAAGTTGATTGACCGGTAAGCAAAACCTGCCGCTCTCAGCTCCCGCTGTGGAGGTAATGAATGAACATCACGTTTGAAAACAAGGTTGCCCTGGTAACAGGTGCAGCCTCAGGGCTTGGCCTCGCCACCGCCAAAGCTTTCGCTGAGGCCGGTGCAGCTGTGGCGCTGGCCGACTACAACGAGAAGGATGTGCAGGCGGCAGCGAGCGAACTTGCTCGAAAGGGCCACAAGACGCTCGCCGTCACCTGTGATGTGTCAGACGACGCGCAGGTCGAAGCCATGGTCGAGCAGACCGTGGCGGCATTCGGCCGGCTCGACGCCGCCTTTAACAACGCCGGCATCCAGAATGTGATTGCCGAAACAGCCGACTCCCCGCGCGACGACTACGATCGCGTAATGGCAGTCAACCTCCGCGGCGTGTGGAGTTGCATGAAGTTCGAGCTGCAGCAAATGCGGCGACAGGGCAGCGGCGCCATCGTGAACTGTTCCTCGCTTGGCGGCCTCATCGGCGGAAACAAGCGCGGCACCTATCACGCTGCCAAGCATGGAGTCATCGGGCTCACCAAGAGCGCAGCGCTCGAGTATGCGACGCGAGGCATCCGCGTGAACGACGTCTGCCCCGGCATGATCCAAACCCCCATGTTGGAAAAGATGATCGCCGAAGGCCAGGGGCCGGAGCTGGACATGATGCTCAAGACTTTCGTCCCCATGGAGCGTTTGGGCCGGCCGGAGGAGATTGCCAGCGCCGTCCTCTGGCTTTGCAGCGACGCGGCCAGCTACGTAACCGGCCAGTCGATCTCGGTCGACGGCGGCTATGTGATGCGCTAAGGAGTGGCGCGGCATGTATGACATGGGCGACGCTCCGAGCTGCGGAACCTGCGGCGCAATCATGGTGCGCAACGGAAGCTGCTACCGCTGCATGAGCTGCGGCTCGACCAGCGGGTGCAGCTGAGAGATTGAGTGGTGGGTCGGTTCGACCGCGCCTTGAAGGAGCACGGCTGGTAGGTCGGGGATTTATCCCCGCCTGACGCAAGAGCCGCATAAACATTGGGCTTTAGCCCCTGGGGGATGCTCTCCGGCCGATTCGACGGGGCTTCTGCAACAAGGCCCCGCACTTCGTTCGTCATCCCGAGGAGCCGCGCGACGAGGGATCTGCGGTTGCATTTCGCGATCCCCACTCACCGCAGAAAATCGCGCGCCTCACTGGCCGGAGCAGAGGCTTCTCTGCTCCAGTTTCTGTCTTTGGAGCGAATCGAGCGAACCAGACTCGTCGGCGCCTGCGCCGACCGAGGTTGAAGTCAGTAAATACAATCCGAGCTCCGCTTACGAAAGGGGTCCTGCACCGGTCGCGGAGAATGTGTTCCGCGAGTATTGGCGTCACAGACGTTTGAGCAGCGCGGAATTGAAATGGCTCTAAAATGTATATTACCGAGGCCGAAAGGGGCGAAAGCATGGAAGAGGAGGAAGGATTCGTCTTTGAGGTAACCCATCCCAAGAAGGGGGACGTGCTCTTCGCGTCTGATAGTTCGCTGTGGCAGATGGATGCGATTCTCAACCACAGGCCGGGCGACGATTATCCGTATCGGCAGGGCTACCGGCGAGCAGGAAAAATACTGACGGAGTGGATAGCGGCCAATCGTCATGGCGTGGACTTTCTCGTTTATCCGATCTGCCATGCCTATCGTCACTTTGTCGAACTTACGCTTAAGAGGCTCATCAGTGTGGGCAGTTCCCTTGCTGAAAGAGAGTTAAACGCAAAGGAATCGAGCCTCTTAAACGGATCGCACAACCTACAAGAGCTTTGGAAGGTATTTAAAACGATTGCAGGGGAAGTCGAAACCGAAACTGGAATCGACCCGCCTCCGGAAGAGCATATCGCAGGAATTGAAGACTACATCAAGCAACTCCATGCAGTTGATGCTGGATCATTCACATTTCGTTATCCACTAACAAAGAAGGGTGAGGCTTCCGCTGGCGATTTACAGCGCGTCAATCTCGTCAGATTTAGCGAGCACATGGAGAGTCTCTGCAACTACTTGGAAGGTTACGATTCCTATTACTGCGAACTTGTTGACCTCAGGCACGAAATGCTAAGCGAATACAGCCCCGACTACTTCTGAGATTTGCGTCCGTTCACCAGACCCTCTCGATTGCCATAGACCCCGAGGGCGCCTCGTTGTGGGGAATCAAAACGGTATGTCGTCGTCGCTCAATATTTGCAGGTCATCCTCAATCTTCAGATCGAGCAGAATCCGCGCGGATTGATCGAGAAGTTCTTCCCGGCCCATGAAGATGATGTGGCGCCGTTGGCTTGTATCGAGTTCACCCACCAGCCACGTTTTGGCGGGCTTTGTGATTTCTCCGGCCGAGATAATGAAAATGTGGTCGAGCAGGAACTTTCGGTTTACCTCAGGATCGAAAACCGGGTGGTCGACGGCCATTCGTGCCTGAGCTAGCACATTGGCAACGTTCTTCGCACCACTCGCGTTATTCGAGTCAATCTTGTCCTTCTTCACCTGTGCGCAGAAGTAGAGCCAATGGCCGGTCGGAACCTGGAACTTCATCCATAGGTCCTTCCCATATTCGAGCAACTTATCCTTGTGTCCGGTCGCGCTTACCCTGCGAAATCCCAACCGCTGAAACAAAGGCACCAGTACTTTCTCGATAATGTCATCCTCACTGGCCTCATCGAGGAATTTCGCCAATTTCTTCCGTTGTGCAATCTCCTCTTGCGAAAGCGGCCGACTGTGTTGCGAGAAGGTCGCGCTGCTCACGCCGGTCCCTGTGCTCCGCAGATAGCAGCGACCAGAGTCATCGATATAGGCCGCAAGCCCTTCCCGCAAGAAGACCTTGTTGAACCAGCCCAATGCCTCGGAAATGTCGGCCCAGGCATCCGGGTCCACAGTCGCATTCCCGTTGCCCAGCCTCTCATTGAAATTCTCGAAGTCGACTGGATCGAAGAGTTCGGAAATGACGCGACATAAATCGTCAGAGGGCAAATCGTGTGATGCAGCCATTCCAAGATTGAGCTCGGCCAGACGCTCCCGCGCCCAGACCGGCCGCGTCGATCCGTCGTGCTTGAACGGTAAGCCGCAACGCTCGAAGAACCGTGTGATGTGGTAGCTGCTCCTGTAAGGGAAATGCTTAGCATCACCGACGACCATCTTCGCCAGTTCCTCGAGTGTGCGTTCGGACAATTTCACGGCAGCAACTGGAAATCAGTTTACGCCGCGAATGTTGTTTTACTGGCCGATTTCGACTGGCGACCCAAGCTCCGGGCCTGGGGGACTCTGCGCACTGGCGTTGGTGCGGATTTCGTATTGCCATTCCGACCAGTCCGAGACCTAGCTGAACCCGGTTCTGACGAGTAGTCCCGCTGCTCTAGCGCCCCCCGCATCGCTGTCAAGCCCCCAGATGCCGGCGGGCCGACCTGCTGACTCGATAACTCGCTAACTCCGCTAGCTCCGCGGTTTTTCCCTGTCAAGCCCCCTCGCCCCAACCACCGCGGACTGCCCGTTCCCCTAACTCATTAACACAGTTTCACTTATTCACTTCTTCACTCCTTCACTTTTTTCCCCCCAAGTTTGCCGGTAATTTTCACCTTCAGGCGCATACTGGATTCGAATGAGGGTCCATTGAGGCTCATTTCGAGAGGCTGGCTCTCCCGCACTGCCCCTTGCAGGCACGGTTTGGGAGCAAAAGCGTGCTAAGTCTTTTAGAAGGCTAAGGTTGCGTGTAACCCTTTTGGAATCAGCCGGTTACAGATACCCTCAAAAGGTACAACCCGCTGAAAACAAACGGTTTACCTCGATTTAGGGGGGAGGGGGGTACCCTCATAACCCCCGAATGGCGGGTAGGGGAAAAAAGAGGCCCTCGGGGCCGGCATCCACTTTCTGTTCCCCGAGAGGCCGTCCAACTCTCTTTTGCGCCGGGTACCACGCCGATCGGCTGCGCCCTCCGCAATTTGCATCTATATAGTTGTCGTACCCTCGAAACCACTGACGACTATGCAATTGATTCCCTTTCTCAGAAGGCCCTCCCTGCCGGCGGTTGTGTTCGCGGCCTGCACGCTCTCGGCACTCACCGGAACAAATCTGCACGCGCAGACGGCCGTGTACCCAGGGCAGCAGACCCGGGCCGGCGTTCAGGCGGGCAATCCGCCCGGTCTCAACGATCCGACGCGGCCGGAGACGCAGCCTCCGCTGGATGTGGACCGCGACCCGATCCCATCGCCGGATATTGAAGCGCCGCCTTCGAACACCGCCGTGCAGCCGGGCGAACCGAATGCGCCGGGCGGAGCGAATGCCGCGAACCGCAGCGGCAACCTGCCCGGAAACGGAAATCAAAGTTCGAATCAGGCTGCGGGAATCGAGAAGCAGCAGAATGGCATGTACATTCTGCATGCGAATGTCGACGAAGTGCTGCTGAACTGCGCGGTGATGGATGACAAGGGCCAGCCGGTGCTGGATTTGACCCGCGACAACTTTCGCGTTTGGGAAGATGGAATTCCGCAGACGGTGAATGCGGCGCAACATTTGGATCTGCCTGTGTCGATGGGCATCCTGATTGACGATTCGGGTTCGATGCGCGACAAACGCGCCACGGTGAACGCCGCAGCGTTCCACCTGCTCACGGCTTCGAATCCCAGCGACGAAGCGTTCGTGGTGAACTTTGCGGATCGCCCGTATCTCGACCAGGGATTCACGACCGACCGTGTGGCGTTGAATCGCAGCATGGCGCGATACGATCCGGCAGGCACCACGGCTTTGTATGACGCGGTTGCGGCTTCGGCAAACGAGCTGGCGAAACATGGCAGGAATCGCAAGCAGGTTCTGCTGATCATTACCGACGGAGCGGACAACGCGTCGAGGCTCAGCCTGCAGGAAGCGATTCGCCGCGTGCAAGGCCTGGCCGGGCCGGTTGTCTATTCCATCGGGCTGCTCTTCGATGACGAGCCGCAGGAAGCGCAGCAGGCGCGAGACGATTTGAACAGACTGGCAGAGGAGACCGGCGGCGTGGCCTATTTTGCGCGCTCGCTCGACGATGTGTACAGCATTGCGGCCGAGGTTGCCCGCGATATTCGCGAGCAGTACGTCGTGGACTATCACTCGTCGAAGCCATTCACGCTGGGCGGCTACCGCACCGTGCGCGTTGAAGCCATTTCACGCGAGCACGGTCCGCTGGTGGTGCGCACCAAGCGCGGATACTATCCGAAGACTGAGGAGCAGGCGCAGCCGGTGGCAGCGGCGCAATCGCAGCCGGCGCAGGACGCAGAGCAGTAGGGCGGCGGGCGCTGTTCGGCTCGCAATCGACGAGGGATTTTCGAGCAGGCTTCCGCAGGGGCTAAAGCCCGAAGGTTTTGGTTGATCGTTGCGGCATGACTGAAGTCGTGCCCTGATACAAGACTCGCCACGGCTGACACAAGACTAGATGCGCAGTTATGCGCTGATACAAGACTCGCCGCACCCTGGCCCAAGATTGTCGCAACGCCATTCTTCCGCCCGCGGAGCTCAGCGCTACAACAAACAACAGCCGGCCAAGACGGCCGGCTGATGAGGGTCTAGGATTGCGGGCGATCAGTCGAGGCGGAAGTCCACGTCGATGACCATCTGCACTGCGACTGGATGGCCTTCGTACATCGCCGGCTTGAAGCGATACTGCTTCACGGCTGCGATGGCTTCTTCATCGAGCCCCATGCCGAGAGAACGGACGACGCGAACATCCTGCGGCGAGCCCTGCGAGTCGACGATGAGCTGAACGGCCACGACGCCCTGATGATTCTGGCTGCGCGCTTCCGCGGTGAATTGGGGCTGCACGGAGTGGATGACTTCAGGTGCGCTGACGCCGCCGCCGACGCTCATGATGCCGCCGCCGTAGCCGCTGGTGCTGCCCGGACCTTGGCCTGTACCATGGCCGGATCCCATACCGCCCAGGAGACCGGTGCCGAATCCGTTGGGACCACCCTGACCCGTGGAAGCCATTGCCACCTGCTGCGAATTGGGAGCGCCGAGGTTCGGCATGGGGTTATTCTGCGGCAAACGGACAGGAGCCGAAGGCTGCTCGAGCAGCTTGGGCCGTTCAATCTTCGGGGGCTCAAGCGGAATGACCGGCGTCTTCACCTCGACGACCTTGGGCAGCGATCCGCGAACTGGTGCGACCAGCTGATGCGCGCCTCCGCCTCCACCGCCTCCCTGGGTCTTCGCAACCGGCATCACCGGCGGCGGAGGAGGATCGTAAAGCGTGAATTGGATGGGCGCAACGGTGGTGGAAGTATCGACGACCGGATTGTGGATCAGCATGCCGAGGTAGAGAATGCCCGCGATGAGAGCACCGTGAACGAAGAATGAGAGAACGGTCGATCCGCGCGAGCGGCGGCGGATTCGCTGATCGAGACTGAGAAACATGGAATTGTTTCGCGCGACAAGCGCGGTGCGGCCACGGGGAGAAATGGGCTGGGGAGCCGGCGCCGGATCGGGAAAAGAGAACTCGCGGAGATCCAGAGCAGCTGATGAACGGGTATATGCATATTCCACACGCGCACTGGCGCGGGAGCGGTCAGTAGATCGGTTACTGCGCGATGCTGGTCCCTGAAGTTTCAAGATCAAGTTGCCCATTGTATTTGCCCGTTTCTATGAGGAATCGGCTCCTCATCTACCTGCTTACCAAAACCTTTATCTACTGGTTACCAAATGCCTTTATCGCTTCCCGTAATTCTCTCTGCAGCTAAAGCAGCGGCCCCGAGGAAGGGCAGCAGGCTTAGCCTGGCGCAGTTCTCGAGTTCGCCGCGACCCAAGACGTGAGCTAATTCCGATCCGTAGAGCCGCGCGGAATGCGGCATGATTGGAACGCGCAAAAAACCGTTGTTGTAGTAAATCTCCCCGCCGCGAAAACGCGCGGAGTAGATTACCGAAGGCGGCAAGTCGAGGCCGGTTCCGCGGTAGGACTTCACATAGTCCGAAATGAGCGCGAGATAGGTCGCGACTCCCTCCCAGATTCCCGCGGATTCAGCCAGAGTGCGCAACTGGTCGTAATCGATGAGGCCCGCATCGGCGATGGCCGTGGTGTCGACGATGTCGCAAAGCCTGATGTTGAAATGCCGGTAGACGCGCTGCAGTGTGGAAATGATTAGGCGATGAGGCACCGACGGAACGCGGAACCGGTAACCGCCGGCATCCAACTGCCACGTGTGCATTTCCAAAGAGGAAGCAATTGCAACTTGCTCGCCGGTCTGCCCGAGGCGGCCAACGTGAATCTCGATGGGCTCGGGAAGGCCGGGAAGATTGAAGTTCCACTTATTTGCAAGATGATCTCCCCAGCTTCGGGATGCGACGCGCGCGCCGAACGACTCGACCATGAGCTTGATGACCTGATCGGGTTGGGCGCTGGTGAAGAGGTCCATGTCGCTGCCGAAGTCGGGCCAATGATCGAGGGTCTTCATCACCGTGACGACGTATCCGCGATTCTGAAAGGCGGCGCAAACTTCATGCAGGCGAAAGAGCGCGGTTGCAATGCGGGCCTTCTCCGCGGAGAGAGCGGTATGCGCCATCGGAACCCAGGCAAGGCTTTTTTCTTCGCGAGCCATCGAGAGCAATTTTTCCAGCCCGCGCACGACGACGTGATTCAGGTGGGCTGAAGCGAGAACATCTGCGAACTCATCACGGGAGAGCCTGAGTGGCGTCGTATCGCTAATAGGCGCAGGAATTGGATGCGACGTGTGGCAGGCAGGCGGTTGCAGCAATAGACGAGAAAGAACCGTCAGAGAGCTGAGCGGGGGAAATTCGGCGGCGCGTCGGTTCATAGCTGATGGTCCTTTATTGGTCAGGGTGATCGTTGGGTGCAGCATCGTTCGGCATACTGGGAACGGAAGGTTGCTGAGGGGCTGCATTTGGCGCGCCGGCTGCGGCACCGCGAGGCGTGAGCTCTACAGAGCCGGGCTGTCCGCGGCGTTCGCGGCTATACACTTCAAGGGCGCCATCGACGTTTTCGGTGCTTTCGGTGGCTACTCTTGAAAGTGCCTGCCCTTTTGCCGAGGGATTGGTTGCGATCCCCACAGGAGAGTCGGCGCCGAAAGCTTGTCGCGCTTTCTGGTAGAAAAACTGGGCTGACTCGAGGTCGCCCTCGCGTTCCGCCACATAACCACGGTTATTGATGGAGAACGCATTGCTAGGGTCGAGCGCGTAGGCCTTCATGAAATCGTTTCTGGCGGTGGCCCAGTCATTTTCGTTTTCCGCAAATACCCCCTGCTCGCTGAGCAAGGCGGCTTGCGACTCGCGCAGGCCGAACCCTTGCGATCGCCTTTCGAGCCGCATGACATTGGCTGTCGCCATCTCGCTCACGGGTTTTCCCTGCCACGATCGATCGCGGCTGACAGCGATAACGTCGCGAGAGCGCGAGTCGGCAGCGGCAGTGTAGTCCTTCATCGCAGCGCCGAGGTCACCGACCGCTTCTTCTGCTGCGCCGAGATTATTCAGTGTGAATGGGTCGTGGGGATTGAGGGTCAACGCCTGCTGAAGCAGACCGGCGGCTTCGAAGTCACGGCCTTGAGCCAATAGATTCACGGCCTGGAGATTGAGGCGATTCACTCGCATGGGACCGTTTTGCAGACCAGTGAATGCCGCTTGCATCGGCTCGCCCTGAAGACTCTTCACGTTGCTCAGCTCGATATTTGCATTCGATCCCTGCTCGGCAGCGAGCTTGTAGAATTTTGTCGCACGATCCAGTTGGCCTTCCAACTCAGAAATGTAGCCGAGGTTGTTCAACGTAAAAGGATCTGAAGGATCGAAGAGATAAGCCTTGTAGAACAGATTCGCGGCAGTTGCGTAATCGTGTTTCTTAACCGCCTCGACGCCCTCCCGATTCAAGCGCTGAACAACGGTGAGCTTGCTATGCCTGGGAACAGTGATGGTGAGAGTGTCACGCGACCATGCGGGGGCTGCCAGGCTGAAGAGCGAGGCTAGAGCTAGCGCGGTGTGGCATGAGCTGAAACGCACGGTTCCTCTCATACTCGCTGCGGGGCAGGGAAGCCTGCGAGCATTAACGGTGGCACATTTCCTTTAGATGCGACCGATCTACCCTCGTTGCCTCCATAAGCCCGAAACGCGAGGCCACCGCGACGGAACAAGGAACATCTAAACCCAATAGCCTGATGGAAATCTGTTTGGATAAGGGTGAATCGATATGAGGAAGTTGCTGGCGGCAGCGGCACTTTTTTGCGCTGGGTTGATATGGTTGACGATAAGTGCCCGCCCACAACAACTGGCGAGCGTGACGCCATCGGCGGAGCCCGATACCAACGCAGGTTCTTATACTCTTCCGCCCCCTCCCAAGGGAAAAACCACGATTCTGGGGGGTGAAATCCGCAATTTCGACCCAGTGCGCGATCAGTTTTCGCTCCGAGTTTACGGTGAGCGGCCGATGAAGATCCTATTCGATGAAAGAACGAAGGCTTATCGGGACGGGGTCAAGGTTCCCCTGCGCGATCTCGGCCCCGAAGACCATGCATCCGTCGAAACGACTTTGGACGGAGCGAATGTGTTTGCGGTCAGCATTCATATTCTGTCGGGAGCGCCGGAAGGCGCTTGTGAGGGACGAGTGCTGAAGTACGACGCCAACAAAGGCGAGCTCGAAGTGGCTACGTCGATGTCTCCCGCGCCTATCAGGTTTCAGGTTCCCACGAACACAAGTATTGTTCGCGTAGGCGAGCCGAGATTCACAGCAGGGACCTCAGGACCGTCCGATCTTGTAACGGGAGCCTTGGTTTCCGTGTCGTTCGCCGCCGATTCGTCGCGGCGTAACGTGGCAAGAAAAATCGAAGTCGAGGCTGTGCCGGGCGCCGAGTTTGTTTTCAGCGGGAGCGTCGCTTTTCTTGACATGCAAGGGGGCACGCTGGTTCTGGTGGATCCGCGCGACGAAAAAAGCTACCAGATTCATTTCAGTTCCGCACAATTGCCGAAAAGCGAGGCTCTGCGCCCTATGGCCAGCGTGATGGTGACGGCAACTTACGATGGAACGGGATACGCCGCGAAAGCAATCTCAGTGAACTAAAGATTCTGGCAGGCTTGCATTTGGACATGCGCCTGCGCAGCGGCGTCCATTGAATAGCGACAGCTTACCAGTGCGAAATGGTGAGGTTGTCGAGATAGACGGTGCTCGAAGACAAGCCGGGCGAAATGCCATCGACCTGAAAGTTGGTGACAAGGGCAGGCGCCCAGCTTAGATCAAACGCGGAAGGCACCGTGGCGTTGATCTGCTGCTGATTGCCATCGAGCCACACCGATTGGTAAGAGACATTGCCGTCGTCATCGCGCGAGTAGCTGATTTGAACGTGGTGCCAGCTGTTCTGAGCCCAATTCTGCGGATTGCATGGAGCGCTGGAGTGTACCCAGTGATCGAGATAAAAGATAGGCGTGCCTACGTTCTCGGTGTAATCCCAGGTGCCGGCCCAGCCATCGCATTGGAATCCAAAAATCACTGTTTGGCCGTTCGGCATCACCTGGTTCATATCCATTTCCAGGTTGGCAATAGAGCCGGAGGAGTTATCGAGATAGATCCAGCCGTCATAAACGAAATTACTTGAAGTGGTGTCGTTGCCGAAGGAGACGTAGTAAAGTTCGCCACCGTAATACGAATAGGTGGTATAGAACTCAAGGGCGTTGCCGCTCAGCGATGGAGAACCGGTCATCGTCATGGCGCCAGAGGCGGAGCCGGCGGTGCCGGGATCGCCCTGGGTGATCCAGTTATTCAGCGCTTGAATGCCGCTGATGCTGACGGCGTTTGACGGAATTGTGGGTCCAGATGCGGCGGACCCCGATGATCCTGATCCCGAAGAGCCTGACCCGCCTGAGCCGGATCCAGATGAAGAGCCCGAACCGCCCGAACCAGATCCAGATGAGGAACCTGAGCCGCCGGAATCGGAACCTGACGAGCCTGAACCCGAAGAGCCTGAGCCGCCCGAGCCGTTTGATCCCGAACCCGAACCCACGCCGGCGCCGTTCGAGCCGGAGCCGGGGGCGCCGGTGTTGGATGAGCCGGACCCTGATCCCGAACTCGTGGACACAATGCCTGCTGAACAAGCAGACAGACAAAACAAAGAGAGGCTCAAGAGGCCCAAGAGAAACTGTGAACGACGGTGCTTCATCGATTCCTCCGCCGAATCGGCCAGCACCTCCGCCGATCGTTCACGGCGGGAGTTGGCATGCATTCACCTCGGCCGGCGCGCACACTGATCCTGCCGGCGCGCGCGCGTCGTTCTGTGGGTCACTTCGGACTAACGCGACATTGTTGTTATGGCAGCTTGTGCTCGTGGCAGTTTTGAGAGCTCGATTAACCGCACGATCCACTAAGCTGTAGGCTCACAACGAGGCGCTGTGACTTACCTATAAGTAACGAGGTGAATGGATCGTAGCAGACATTCGTATTACCGGTGCCTGCTCGAAAGTTGTATCCGCGTCATTACGAAAGTACTTACAAAATTTCTCCGGGCGTTCGGAGTTAAAAGGCACGAATGGCGACGATCATCGTGCGGTCACACTGCTTTGCGCCGCGGAAAGTTTTTCAGATTAACTGGGAGTTAAATTACACAGAAATTGAAACGCTTGAATGTGACTCGAGTCACGTAGCTGAGAGCATTGCCGCCCTGTCGTTTATCGATTTTCTCGCGGCCCGAATCAGATCCAACCGTTCGTAACAATTCTGCGGCGGCTTGGCCCAAAACTCACGCCCGCGAGACAACCCTCATATGTCTTCTCGCACCACAAATAGGCATAGAGGTTGTGTGCCCCGAAGCCGTCAGGAAATTGTCAGCCGGAGTCTCTTCAGATTCTTTGTCGAGATTCAGCGATCGACACATAAAGATATCCCTTCTGAAGGCCAATATGAATTCATTTAGTTTCAACGTTAAGCTCACTTTTGTAGCTCTTCCTTTTATTTTGATTTCGGTTGCCGGTTGCGGATCGCTTGCTCCTAAGAGTTCGTCCAAGGCACTGGTCTCCATTTCCATCACCCCGTCGAATCCAAGCATCGCAGTCGGTGCCAACGCTCAGCTCACTGCGACAGGGAGCTATAGCGATGGATCAACGGCGGATCTTTCGTCTTCAGTAACTTGGGCCTCGTCAAAGCAATCCGTCGCGATAGTGAGTGCTTCCGGCTTGGCCGCAGGCGCGAGCGCCGGCAGCACAACAATCACAGCGACGCTGAGCGGAGTGACGGGATCCACAACGCTCACCGTGACTTCTCCGGTCGCGACGGTGACATCCATCGGGGTTTCACCGGCTTCGCCAAGCGTCAGCGCGGGTGCGACCCAGCAGTTCACAGCTACCGCGACTTACAGCAATGGCACCACCGGCAATGTGACTGCCTCAGTGATTTGGTCCTCTTCAAACCAATCCATTGCGACCGTGAGTGCAACCGGCCTAGCGACAGGCGTGGGCGCCGGCAGCGCGACAATCACGGCGACAATGAACGGAGTGACGGGCTCTGCAATGCTCACCGTGACCGCCGCGGCCGTGACGCTGACGTCGATCGGAGTTTCGCCCGCCTCGCCAAGCATCAGCGCGGGCGCGACGCAGCAATTCACGGCCACCGCGACTTACAGCGACGGCTCGACCGGCAATGTGACCGGCTCGGTGATATGGGCCTCTTTAAAACAATCGGTCGCCACCGTGAGTCCAACCGGCTTGGCGACAGGCGTCGGCGCCGGCAGCACAACGATCACGGCGACGATGAGCGGAGTGACGGGCTCTGCAACGCTCACCGTGACCGCTGCGGCCGTGACGGTGACTTCGATCGGAGTTTCGCCCGCAACACCAAACATCAGCTCGGGTGCGACGCAGCAATTCACGGCCACCGCGACTTATAGCGATGGCTCGACCGCCAATGTGACCGCGACGGCAACATGGGCGTCGTCAAACCCGGCGGTGGCCACCATCAATTCCTCCGGCCTGGCAACTGGCGCATCGCCTGGGAGCGCGACCATCTCGGCAACGCTGAGCGGAAAAATGGGTAGCGCCGTATTGACCGTAGTTTCGTCTACGCCGAAATCCATTGCAGTCACTCCCGCCAATCCCAGCTTCGCCAACGGATCCACACAGCAATTCACCGCAACCGCGACATACGGCGATGGCAGCACCGCAAATGTTACCTCGAGCGTTACATGGAGCTCGTCGAACACCGCGGTGGCAACAATCTCGTCGAGTGGCCTGGCCACCGGGCAAGGCTCCGGCACTTCCACAATTTCAGCAAAAATGGACGGCGTCACAGGAAGCACCACTGCGACTGTGACGGTGAGCGGCGCAGTAAACATCGCAACCTGGCACGTCGACAACAATCGCAGCGGCCTGAACGATAAGGAAACAATTCTGACGCCTTCAAATGTGTCGCCAACGACTTTCGGCAAGCTCTTTTCCTGCCCCGTCGATGGCTACGTGTACGGCGAGCCGCTGATCCTTTCCAAGCAGACCATCAACGGCGCCGTGCACAACGTGCTTTATGTAGCCACTGAGAATGACAGCGTGTATGCCTACGATGCTGACACATGCGGCGGCGGAACTCCGTTATGGAAAGTCTCGGTCCTTAAGGCGGGAGAGACTCCCCTTGCGGACGAGGCGATCCTGCCTTATGTGGGGATTACTTCCACGCCGGTGATCGATACATCCACCGGGACGCTCTATGTGGTATCGACTGAGGAATCGAGTGCAGGAGGGACATTCCGTCTTAGCGCACTCGACATCGCTACTGGCGCGGAGAAGTTCGGTGGGCCGGTAACGATCAACGCTTCAGTGGCAGCAACCAATTCAGACTCAGTGAACGGAGTGCAGACGCTGGATACTTCTTGTCTGCAGCGGACGGCACTGCTGCTAGCCAACGGAAAAATCTATGTCGGTTTTGGCGGTTGCCACAGCGGATGGCTACTGGCATACAACGCTAAAACTCTTGCGCAGGTCGGAGTGTTCAATGCCAGCCCGAATGCAAACGGAGAAGGCAATTTTGCCAGCGCCGGCGGAATTTGGATGGGCGGGGCCGGACCGGTGGCCGATAGCTCCGGCAATGTTTATGTCACCACGGGAAATGGGCCATGGGATGGGCAATCGGCGTGGGGCGATTCAGTGTTGAAGTTTGGGCCCACGCCTGTTGCGGGAGCCAACGGCACCATGCAACCCATCGACTATTTCACTCCGTCGGTTTACCAGTTCATGGATTGCTTCGACGCGGACCTCGCGGCCGGGGGCCTGCTGCTGGTTCCCGGAACTACCACCCTGATTGCAGGAGGCAAGACAGGAGCTTTGTACCTGGTTAACAGCTCGAGCCTCGGGCACGAAACGTCGAACGACGCCGGGGCGATCCAGGAACAAGTTTGGGGTGCGGGTCTGACGGATGGCAGCACATACCAGCAGAGCTGTCAGGACAGCACGGGAACCAACTACGCGAACATCGCGTCGTACGAGATTTTTGGATCAGCAGCTTACTTCAACGGCGCCGTTTATGTGGGCGTGACGCCTACGTCAACGAACGCCCCTGGCGGGGTGAGACAGTTTGATTACGCAAGCTCGTTGAGCGCACAGAGCGATTCGTCCAACTTCCAGAATGAAGGCACCCATGGCACCACGGCCTTCATTTCGGCGAATGGCGCGAGCGATGGCATCGTTTGGTACATCAACCAGGGAAATCCGCTGCAGAATGCGCTGAACGCTGCCCCAACGAGCGCCTCGCTGGTCGCGTACGACGCGTCGAATTACCCGACCCTGCTTTATAGCAGCACCGCGAACGCCGCCGACACGCCTGGCTACGGGATAAAATTCAGCTCTCCAGTCGTGGCAAATGGGAAGGTGTACATTTCTACGGGCACAGATCTGACGACCGCTTCGAATCCGCGCGGCGAAATTGACGTCTATGGATTGAAGTAATCGGTTGAGAGCTGGCCGGACTTGCAATCGAGCGCAGAGGGGCCGTTCACGGTTCGAATTCGCGGACATCAATTTCTTAGATTTGGCAGCAGCCTGATTCGTTTGATCTCGCCAGCGGTCGCTTTTGCCAACCAAACCCAAGACCTGGTTTCTCGGGCGACCTCACTCGGCCTGCGATCCATTCGCTCAATCGTTTCCCGGGATCAGAATTGCGGCCCATTTGTGCGCGGCGTTCGGGAGCGGGGATATTTGCATTTGGGTTGAGGTAGTGTTTTTGATATCCGGGATGAGGGCGGTATAACAGGTTAACGTTTTGACTGGAGAGAAAAGAAACTTTATGAGATTAGATCGGATTTAAGAAATGAGTGACGATTGTTAAAAAAGTCCGTGCTCTGCCGAGCGCGATTTGGTTATGATGCGTTAGTAGTTCCTTAATTGTTGCCTTCGGGAACCCCGGCAAGGGTGGTTTGCTAGGAGATCGCGGCTAAATGCCCGCTTCCTAGCGAGTATTCTGCTGCGGTACACCCGAAAAAATGCTTAGCTGTAGTGGAGTGCAAGACCTCTGCCTCGCCAAGCTGTACGCGAAGAGGTTGCTGAGAGGAAACGAGGTGCGCGGCACCTTGTATCTCAAGCCACCCCCGACTCAATCAATCCACAAGTCAGCGAACGCGAGGCGGCACGTCACGGCGCGCACCTCGCAGTCAGCACCTTTGTACGGATTCTTACCAAGGCTCGGGTGCACAACGCAGAAACCGCACTGCAGACATAGATGCTCGACTTGGGGAATAGGTTGCTGAGCAGCGCTCAGAGTGAAATGGCAAACACTTTACCTGCGAAAGGGATTCGATACGAATGAACCTTATCAAGAAACTCGCCTTCATCTTTTTCACGATGGCACTGTGCTCGCTTCCTGGTTGGGCGCAGGTTATCGTCAACTACCCCGCCAATGGCGCGGTCGTGGCGCCGCAATTTTCCCTTTCAGCGTATGACAGCACGTGCTCAGGCCAGCCGGTAAGTGCCATGGGCTTTTCGCTCGACAGCAGCAGCACTAACACTTTTGTCTACAATACCTCGATATACTCCACGGTGAATGCGACGGCGGGGGGGCACGTTCTGCACGTTAAAGCCTGGGGTAACGCCGGCTCCGGCTGCGATACCGACGTGGCCATCACTGTCGATGGCGTTTCGGTTTCTGCTCCCGGCAACAATGCGCCCATTTCGCAGACTTTTACTCTTGTCGCGAACTCCGCGACATGTTCCCAGCAGCCTGTCTCGTGGATGGGCTATTCATTTGATAACGGAGCGACCGCGTTTGTGGCGGGGAACTCAATGAATGGTTCAGTGACCGCACCCAGCGGCGCGCAGACCCTGCACGTAAAATCCTGGGGCAACCAAGGCTCCGGCTGCGACACGGATGTGGCGCTGAATATCGCGGGTGCAGCTCCAACTTCTAGCGACGGCGTCAGCGTGAGCGAGCCTGCGAACAATGCCACCGTTGACTCGCTCTTCGCTTTGGATGCTGCTTCTCCTTCCTGCTATTCCCAAGCGGTCAGCGCCATGGGATATTCGCTGGATAACAGCACCTCGACCGCGATCGTATACAACACATCCATCGCTGCATCCGTCACCGCTTCCTCGGGTGCACACGTGGTTCACGTAAAATCCTGGGGCAACCAGGGCGCGGCCTGCGATACCGACGTGAACATCAATGTAACCGGATCTGGTGGGTCGGCGACCAGCAGTTCCAGCGCGGCGCCTTCCGGCGGAAGCGGGCCATATGTTCCTTCGGGCGCCGCCAGCGTGAGCAATATTCAGGCATTTGGCGACTGGATTTCGAATCCCGACCCCGGAGCCGGGGGTTCCGCCGGCGGGGCCATGGCGATGGTCGGTTCTCCATCCCTCACAGGCAACGCGCTTGAGTTTTATACCACCTATTCCTGGTACGGCGGCGAACTCTATTACGCTTCCTTCGGCGACGACACCAACGCCCACAACTTCGTCTATGACGGCTGGGTTTATCTCGATGGCTCTTCCGGTTCCGTCGCGAATCTAGAGATGGATATGAACCAGGTGGTTTCGAATGGTTATACCATCATCTTTGGCCTGCAATGCGATGGTTGGAATGGAACCTGGGATTTCACCGAAAATGCGGGCTCCGGCACCGCACCTGTGGATCGCTGGGTAAGCTCAAGCGCCAGCTGCAATCCACGAAACTGGGCACAAAACACCTGGCATCACGTTCAAGCCAGTTATTCGCGGGATGACTACGGGAATGTCACTTATCAATCGGTGTGGCTGGATGGAAACCAGCAGCAGATCAACGCAACCGTGCCATCGGCGTTCTATCTGGGCTGGGCCCCCACGCTCGTCACTAACTTCCAAGTCGACAGTGTTTATGCCGGCTGGTCTTCAAGCAACGTCTATCTCGACAACCTGACGATTTCACGCTGGTAGGGCGCGTTTTTCGCGTGCAGCCGGTTGTCGGGTTATGGTTTACTCGTTTCGAGTGATCCAGAAGCTGCAAGGCCAGACATTTTTGCCATCGAGGGAGGGTGCGAACAACCGCAGATCGGAGGGCATTCTGGTGAAACTGTCCTCCCATTGCGGGAACGCTTCGCGCAACACCTCGGGGTGAAAGTGCTGCATTGCACTGCCTGCCCATACCACTCTGAATGACGAGTTGAACGACAGGAAGGCCTCGAGCATATACTGCTCTCCCCAGAAGCAGAGATTCCTTTTTACAAACTTCTCGGGATAGTCGAGCGGCGTGAAGATGTCGTGGAAATGGATGAGCACGCCGGGTGCAAGCCTGGGCAAGATGCCAAGCATCTCGTAGAGGACGTCGCTATCCATTGAAACCACGTGACTGGAATCGATGAAGAGAATGTCGCCCGCCTTGAGTGAAAGAAACAGGTCGAACGGTGCATCCTGCACCTTGGCCTGAATAAGCTGCGTGAGTCCAGGAAGAGCTTGCTTGAGATAGGTAGCAGGATAAGGTTCAATTGCGAATAGCTCACCGGGGGACCCTTCCGCAGCGTTCCTGCGCATCGCCGCAGCGTTTACCAACGTCGTGTTGCCGCTGCCGACTTCAATCATGCGCCTGGGCTTGCGCTGGCGGACGAGAGAGTAAGCAATCTCCGCATCAATGCGCTCGAAAAATCCATTGTTGAAATGAAATTGAGGCCCATGTCCGTTGGTGGGGACGGGCTTGTCAGTAAAGTTGCATTCCTTGATGTAGGGAAGAAGTTGGTTGTGCAGAAGATCAATTTGATCCTGGAAGCGGAAGTCAAGTGCCCCGCAGGGCCGGCACGCGTGCCAGTTCTTGTTTTGAAACGACTTTATGCTGGGAACGGGAAAGTAAAAATGCTGCGGAGTAACGCTCACGCCGAGCCCGTCCTGCACAAATTGAAAAAGCGTTGAAAGCGTCACTCGGACGCTAGGCTTACGCATTAGGCTAGTCACTGCTAGTACCTCACCTCGAAGAAAGGTCGAGTAACGCAGACCCGGCCTGTGAGAGCCGAGTGGCCGCCCTTTGGGTTAAGGTGCTGATTGTGAGTCAAAGGTTGTCAGCAGATGCGATTCGAAGGGGAATAGCTCACAAAAACTGCGATGCGACGCGCCCGATTCGATGACTCTTCAATGCCCAACTCAATGATCTTTGAAAGGGATAACCCGAATGCGCGCCATCATACCGCTGTCCTGATGCTCGCCAATGTGGCAGTGATAGATGAAGTCGCCGGGCTCGGAGAAGGGAATTCTAACGATGACGGTTGCCACCTTGCACCGCCCGCTTCGCCAGGTCGCCACCGTGCCGTCGCATGCGGCTCCTCCGTTGGGGAGCGAGACGCTATCCATGAGATTGCCCGCATCGCCCTCGGGCGCATTTTGCGGCAGCACATAGAATCGGGCCTGGTGAATGTGGAAGTTATGCGCTTCGCCGGACACATTCACTAACTCCCACTCTTCAGTTACAGGTCGATTGCCGGGACCAAGCGGCAGACAAACGCCGACGGCTGATGGATCGAAGGGAGCTATATCTCGGAATGAGCCGGGCACGGGCTGGCCGTTCTCATCGACTTCCTCTAACCCGAGCCCGTATCCGTTCTTGTTCGTGGCTGGTACTCCGAAGAAGATGCGCCGCCGATGGCCTTTGGGCAAAGCAGAGCACCTGGAGGGAGTTGCAGAGCTATTAGGTTCCTGTTGCTGCGTTGGAGTAACGACCCGTTGTGTTTGCGTCGGCGTCGTCGGGAACAGGTTATCTTCGGATCTCCCATGGTGATTCAGCGTCGCGTCATTTGCGGGCGAAGTTGAAGCGGCCTGTGACGCCCGCACTAGGAGCAGAACAGGGACAGCATCGGAATGTCCCGCGGCGATGTGCGCGAGATTCACCTGGGGCCACCGGTCACCCGCCGGTCCAGTTGAGACCATCTCCGTGAGCAGCGTGGAGGAATGCAATTGCGGCGCGACCCAGATTTCGGCACGCGCGCCGGGGAACAATACAAGATGCGTGGCGCAAACGGGAGGCGCAGAAAGCGCCTGCGCCGGATTTTCCTCAGCAGGCGCAGGCGATGCTTGCATGGTTGCACCTAACGCTGCGCCGGGAGAGGGAACTGTGTCCTTCGCGGCTCCTTCACCCACGGCTGTGGTTCCAGCGGGAGGAGCCAACGCAGCGCCGTTCAGCGTGACGACCTGAAACGGGACTGGAGTCTTGGTCTGATCGTCGCGCAGAACAAGATCGTAAGTGCGGCTTGCTCCGGCATTCAGCAGGCGCCATAGTTCGCCCGATCCTGTGGGCGCCGGCAACTGGGGATAGACCGCTCCGTTGACGGTGAAGAACCACAGCCCTCCGGTGTAGTCTGCGCCCGTGCTGCCGAGATGATGTATTCCGGGAAACGCGCGACCGGCCGGAAGACGAAAATCGCCGTCGCCACCGGAACTGTTTCGCCCCTGGCAGTAGCCGTTCCGCTGCACGTACGCAAGATCGTAAGGCGAGCAAAACGCCGAGTCTTCCTGATCCACCACCTGGCTGTCTCCCATGACCTGCATATCTTTCAAAACGAAATACCGTTCCGGGATTGCCGCGTGGTTGGGCGCCGACACGTAATCAGTGACGCGGCCGATGGTGATCAAGCCCGAAAGCCCCTCGGAGAGCTGGTTAATATTCAGCCCGTGAACGTGTGGATGGAACCAGTAAATTCCGGAAGGATGGTTGGGCGGGATGTAGATGTCGTATTGAATTGGCTTGTCGGTAGCCGTGTCGCCAGGCGCTACCATCGGCGGCAGCTTGCCTTTCGGATATTCCATGACAAAGACATAGTCGCCGTAAGATGGATCTTTTGCATTTGCTTTTCTCGGCTCAACAACCAGCCCATGAGTGTGGATGTTCACTGGGTTCGCACGCAGCATCTCGCTCATCATCGCGTTGTTTCCATGCGCATAGATTGAATCGGCAGGCACCGGGGGCAATCGATTAATGAGTCGCATGCGCAGGTGATCGCCTGCAAAGAGCTGGAGGCGAATGCCGCCATAAGGGGCAAACGTCTGCGAGCCGGCTGGGCAGTTGTCATCGGGGGCTACAGCTCTTGGGCAGATTTCGAAGACCCAGGCAATCGGATTTCGGTCGCCGAGCGCGATCTTCGCCGATTCAGCGATCACAAGAAGGTCGAGAACGTGGTTGGAGCTGACGAGAACCGGGGGCTCTGAATCTGCCGGTGGGGCCGAGTCGAATGAGGCCGATTGAGCAAAAGCTCTCGTTACGCCTCCGAAGATGTCGGTCAACGCGACGCACTCCAGCCACAAGAGGGCTGCGATGACCGATACGACACACTTCCGCTTCATTGGGGTCGATCTTAGTAGATGCGCGCGCCGTGCGGCTGGTTGTCTGCCCGGCAGGCAGCGCCTTGCGGCTCCAGACGCATCAAATTGATTGTTGAAAAGCATAGACGAGTTGTTGGTCAGCGGAATCAATACCGAATCGCGTTTATGAACGCGGCGGAAATGATTTGCGCAAGAAAGTGATGGTCGCGGCGGCTTTTTTGGCAGCGGCTCCCGGAATGCTTCTCGCGAAGCATTCGATGCTGTTTTAATGCATTTCTTTTCCGTCTCAGCATAAAGTCCGGAGTGGTCATGCGCCTGCTTGGTTCCGTAAAGTTTGTCCTTTCTATTGGTTTTCTGACCTGCGTCACAATTGCACTTTCCGGTTGCGGCGCGCTCTCAACGAACGGATACAAGAGCACGCTCGGGGTGGCCGCGGTCACGCCTGCGAACGGGACAACGGGTGTGGCCATCACTTCAACGGTAACTGCTGCGTTCAACATGGATGTGACTTCGTCGACTCTGACCACGGCTACATTCACGCTGACGCCCCAGGGAGGCGCGGCGGTCACTGGAACGATTAGTTATAACAGCGCCAACTTCACAGCGACGTTTACGCCGAGCGGTCATCTGGCCTATAGCAAGACTTATACAGCAACCATTACAACGGGCGTGCAAAGCACGACAGGGACCGCTCTGACCTCGAATTACTCCTGGTCGTTCACGACCGCGGCAGCTCCGGGACCGACAGTTACTTCAGTGACGCCGACGAATGGTAGCACAGGGGTGGCGATCTCGACGACTGTTACTGCAACTTTCAGCGAGGCCATGGACGCCTCGACCCTTAACACTTCGACGTTCACGCTAGCGCCGGCGGGCGGGTCGGCAGTGACAGCGACCGTTACCTATTCTGGAAATGTGGCGACTCTTACGCCGTCCGGATCGCTGACCAACAACACGGTTTACACGGCCACGATTACAACCGGAGCTCAGAGCTCGCTGGGAAGCGCACTGGCGGCGAACTATACCTGGTCGTTCACGACCGTGTCGGCGTCACTGGCGACGTCAATCAATCACATCATCTTCATCGCGCAGGAGAACCGTTCGTTCGATCACTATTTCGGCGCGTTGCGCCAATACTGGGCGCAGAACGGTTATCCCGACCGGTCGTTCGATGGCTTGCCGCAGTTTAACCCCACCACCGGAGCAGCGCCATTGGTAGGGCCGGCGCCGAAGAATCCAGGCTGCAACGCGAACCAACCACCTCCGGCCGACTGCGCTTTTGACACAAGCAATCCCGTCACTTCGTATCACCTGGTCACGCAATGCATCGAAAACCCAAGCCCGGCCTGGAATGAGGGGCACGTCGATTGGGACTACTATGATCCCACAGGTCAAAGCGCAGCTACACTCAACGGGTTTGTTTACTCCGCTGCGCATGATGCGCGCAACTACGATCCGCCGTACTTCGACACTGACGGCCGACGCGCGATGGGCTACTACGACGGCACGGACCTGAATTACTACTACTGGATGGCGTCGAACTTTGGCACATCGGACCGCTTCTTTAATCCAACCATGACGCGCACGCAATCGAACCGCGAGTACCTCGTCGCGGGAACATCGGGCGGTTATGTTTACCCAGAAGGGACCGACGCCAACGACACAGCGCAGCTGAGCCAGACAACAATCTTCCAAGCGCTGCAGAATGCGGGCATCAGCTGGAAGATTTATGTCGACCCCACGAATAGCGGCTGCACGGGGCCGCCGTACCAGGCGTCGTGCCTGATGCAACTCAGTTACATGCAAAACTTCACCTTCGCCAGCACTATCGTGTCGCAGTATCCGAATAACATCGCGCCGGTCTCGCAGTACTTTGCCGATCTGCAGAATGGCACGTTGCCGCAGGTGGCGCAGTTCGAGCCGGCTTCGGATGCGGGTCTGGATGAGCATCCCGGTGTTGACGATGCCTATCCTTCGGATATTCAGCTGGGAGCGCAATACGTCGAGTCGCTGGTGAACGGACTGATGCAGAGCCCTTACTGGAAGAGTTCCGTCTTCATTCTCACGTTCGACGAAAATGGCGGACTCTACGATCATGTGGCACCACAGCCGGCGGTGAGCCCTGACGGCATCAAGCCGGTGGACTTGCTGCCCGGCGATATCTGCACCACCAGCTCGGGCCCGACCTGTGACTTTGTCTATACCGGGTACCGTGTACCGCTGCTGGTGATTTCGCCCTTCGCGAAGAAGAACTACGTGGACCACACTGTCGCCGATACCACGGCAATTCTGAAGTTGATTGAGACCAGGTTCGGCCTGCCAGCACTGACCAAACGCGATGCGGCGCAGCCGGATATGACGGAGTTCTTCAACTTCGCCTCGCCGCCATGGATGACTCCACCCTCGCCACCGGCGCAAGCGACCAACGGCGCGTGTTACGTGAATCAAACGCCCTGATTTGAGCGGCCGGTGTTTCGACGCCGGCCAAAAGGCGGGCCCGATGCGCCCAGTTTGTGGTGGAATGCGATCACCGAACCAATGACACGTCTCATCGTGAATGCCGATGACTTTGGGCAGACGGCGGGAATTAACCGCGCGGTGCTGGAGCTGCACAAGGCAGGCGTCGTCACGAGCGCGACCTTGATGGCTCGCGCCGCTGCTACCGACGAAGCCATTGAAATCGCGCGCGCCATGCCGACCCTCGGCGTCGGCTGCCACATCGTTCTCACGGACGGCGAACCTATCCTTGATCCTGCCCGGATCCCTTCACTGATCGACGGATCTGGCAGTCGCTTTATTCCAGGACTCGGCACATTCCTCGGCCGCCTGCTGACGGGCCGCATCCGTCCCGAGGAAATCGAGATGGAAACCACGGCCCAGATTCGATATCTGCAGTCGCGCGGCCTTCACGTGACGCACGTCGACACACATAAGCACACGCACATGTTTCCGCGCGTGCTGCGTTCGGTTTTGCGAGGAGCGCGCGCCTGCGGCATTCATACAGTCCGTAATCCGTTTGAGCCGATCTGGGCCATTCGCGCCAGCGCAGGCGCGAGCTTGGTTCGCCGGGCGCAGGTGAGCAGCCTCCGCTGCCTGCAGACTACCTGGCGCCGCATTCTTGCGGAAGAAGGCTTTGCGACCACCGGCGGCACACTCGGCGTATCCGGAACAGGCGCGCTGAACGCTGTGACTCTGCATCGTCTTGTCGATCGCGTTCCTGCCGGCACCTGGGAATTGGTGACGCACCCCGGCTATAACGATGGCGATCTGGCCCGCGTCCACACGCGCCTTCGCGCCTCGCGCGATATCGAGCGCAAGGCCCTTCCGGTTCTGCGCGAATTTCCGGCCCTGCAACTGGTTGCTTTCAGCGCACTCACCCAGCAGCAGTGACGCCCGCTAGGGGGCGCACGATCTCCACCGTTTTACGCGGTATGCGGATTTTCGCGAACGATCGATCTGTCAGGCGGGGGTGAGTCCAGTCGAGGCGCTTTCTCTGCAGAGTCAGCACCTGACGCGCGATCGCAGCCAATCCCGGATCACATGTCAGCAATCACGGCAGAGAAGGAACACTTACGCTGCTAAATCGTTGCGAGGTGAACTTGCTGGAACCTCCAACTGCTCGGGAGACGGGCTCTCCGAAAAGAAGTTCAGGCGGAGCTTGGCTTTGTCGCGTAGCGAGACGGGGCCAAGGGTCGGACGGCCATAAACACCGCGAACATCGTTCCAGCGGATCTCAAACAATTCCAGCAAGGTGGCAAAGCCGTCAGCGAGAGGACGAAAATGAGAGTTGCTGTAATCGTGCACTAGGCGCAAATCCACTTCCTCTACGCGCAGACTGCGCGTGAGCGCGACGTGGATCAACTCGCTGTCGTATCCCCAGCCATCAAGGTTCAGCAGCGGAAAAATGCGAGTGGCGGCGTCAAGCGTAAGCGACTTCAAACCACATTGTGTGTCTCTGAAAGGCAACGCAAGAACGCGACCTGCGACGAGATTAAAAACCCGGCTCGCCACGCGCCGATGGAAAGGCTGCGCACAACGGGATTCAGACGGTGCAAGCCAACGCGATCCAATAGCGACATCTGTTCCATTTTTCATGGCCACCAAAAGCGAGAGAACTTCGCGAACCGACTCCTGCAGGTCGGCATCGCAAAGGATGATAATCTCACCAGTTGCGACGCTCACACCATGCCGGATTGCCGCACCCTTGCCGCGATGCTGAAGGCGCAAAACACTCACGCGACAATGGGGCGCCTGAAAACTACTTGCGATATCCGCGGTATGATCCGTTGATCCATCGTCAACAACGATCACTTCGCACTCGCCCAGATGAGAAACCGAAAGATCGGCAATCGCATTCAACGTGGGGGCAAGTCGGGCTGCTTCGTTGTAGGCGGGAATCACAAAGCTGAAACTAGGTCGCGACATGGACACTCCTGGAAGTAAAACTCGGCAGATATCGGCTTCGATAATTGCCTGACTAGCCCGTCTTCCTTTCCGGTACCCGCTCTTGGAGTGCCATCATGGAAATCTCTTTGGGTTGCAGATGTCTCGCCGTCCGACGGTCTGGGAGTTGCTCCAATCCACTGAGCAGCCGCTTGAATTCCGCTATGTAACAGCTGACGATGCGGGGCATTGTGGACTGCACAGCCACTTGATAGTTTTGCTCGGCCATACGTGCCTGGCGTGCAGGATCGCGTGCGAGGGTTATCAGGCGCCAAGCCAGGTCAGCCGAATTGCCCGGCTCATACGTATCGATTGCGAGGCCTTCCTCTTCCGCGAGCTGCACAAAATCGTCGACCTTGGCGGCCACGATCGGCAGGCCGAAGCGAGCCGCGATGTGCGCGACTCCGCTGGGTCCGCCAGACGAAAGATAGGGCATGACCGCGACATGCGCCGTGCGAAAGACCTCGTCGAGCTGATTCTCTTCGAGATAGCCGAGGAATTTGACCCGCGGGTGAGTGCCCCATTTCTCCTTAAGGGCGGCCAAATAGCCCGGGCGATTCGGATGATCGCATCCAGCAATCAGCAGAGACGCGTTCGGCACGGCGGAGAGCACCGTGGAGAGGGAATCAAGCGGCGTCTCGAGGCGCTTGTAGCGGCCCCATTTGCCGAAGGCGAGCATCCGGAATTCGCCTGGAGGGCGCGATCCGAAATCCGGCGCGAACGGCATGCCCAATGTGCCGTGCGGGCGAACGCCGATATTCCTGGCGGAGTACTCCTTCTGCAGCATCTGCCGGTAGCGTTCAAGCAGCACAGAAACGGAATTGGCGCGCAGTATCATCCGCGTCGCGAAGGAGCCGGCGAAGCGATAGAGACGAGGGAAAGAAATGTCGGCATGTCGCAGGTCGCAGAGATCCATGAGGTGATGCAAAGTGACATGCGTCTTGAAACCGGCGGCGCGAACCAGTGCAGGCGTGCAAAGGCCCGCGAAAGCCGCAAATGGATTCGTGCCGAATGTCGAATACACGAGGTTGAACCAAACCACATCAGGCCGAATCTCGCGCACCGCGGTAAGGATGCGCAGTGCATTATCCACGGCGCCGACCCGCCAGCATCGGCGAACCGTGAAGCCAGGCAATTCGGATTGACCATGCTCGTGGGGCAGGTAGTCGTCGCCAAGAATCGTGAATTCGACATTCTGGCGGCGCAACTCATCGGCCAGATGAAAGCCATATTCGCTGAGATGGTGCCGGCTTGGAGGAAACGTTGTAATCAGGCAAACGCGCATTGAATTCCCTGCATAGGAAAGTTCGTGCCGGCCGGTCACCCGGGTCTAGAGCGGTTCAAAATAATCAATGAAATTCTGGTAGAACAACCATTAACGAGCACGAAGAAATCGATCTATTACTCTTGCCGTCCCTTCCATTACGATGCATTGAAAAGTTCGCCAGGTTGTTCCGCGATCGGCGATTCGGGCATCTGGAAGTCGATATCCAATTGGCTCGACTGCTTGCGGTGACGCAGATGACAAGGCTATTGTGCGAATGGCGAGCAACCAAGGGGTTCGTTTACTTTAGTCAAACAAGATTGTTAGCGAGCGGAAATTGATCCGAAGCGGACCAGGTTAAGGTCGATTAAATCGCTGCCTGCGTCCGCTGTCAGCAGTTATTGCATAGGCGAAGAGTCGTCGGGCTGCAACGAGGCGGGGGTCCGCTGCCGCAGTGCTTCAAGCGAGAATCGCGGGCGTGGAGATTCTTTGCGGTCGCGTAAGAGCATCTTGCATTTGCTTAAATCGAACCAGCGAAGATAGTTCGAGACAACCTGCGTGATGTTCATCTCGGCTGCGGCAGCATAATTCTGCTGTGCCATCATGTGTTCGAGCTTCGGAGAGCGTAGAACCGCTACGAGTTGGTCGGCGAGATCGTTTGCATTTCCGACTTCATAAAAGCGCATCGCCAAATCTTCGTTTTCCGCCATGGCGCGAAAATCCGGGATACCTGCACTTACGATCGGAACTCCAAATTCACATGCCTGATGAGCCGGTCCGCTCGAGCCGGTTGCTGAATCGTAAGGCAGAACCACGATAGATGCGGTCTGGAACAGCTGGGGAATCGCTTCTTCAGGAACATAGCCACGGAATTCGACCGGCAGGCCCGGCGGCAAAGACGCACGAATCGATTCCCAGTACCCGGGCGTGGTGTAATGGTTAGCTCCGGCAACAATCAACTTTGCGCGCGGCGCTCTCTTCAGCACCTGGGGGAAGGCCTCCATCAAGGTCTCGAGCCGCTTATAGGTTCCCCAGTGCCCGAAGGCCAGAATACGCTGATCGGGATTGCCGCGCTTCGAAAAGTCCGGCGGCGTGGGAACCGGCGCAAAAGTTCCATGAGTACCTAATAGCACGTTGCGCGCGCGGTACTTGGTTACCAACGTCTGGTAATAACCCGGTAGCAAAACAGAAACCGAGTTTGCGCGCAGCAGCGTTCGGGTAGCCATCTGGGCGCCAAAGCGAAAGAGCCGCTCACGGCGCACCCCGGCGGCGGAGAAGTCGACGTGCTCGATGATATGGTGCAGAGTAACATGCGTGTAAAAACCCGCACTCCGAGTGAGTGCCGGCGCCGACAGGCCCGCAAACGCAGTAACGGGCTGACCGGGAGTGGCGAACGTTGAGTAGACGAGCTGGTACCACACCACATCAGGCTTCAATTTGCGGATGGTGTTCAGCAGTCGCGCCGGACTTGACATGCTTCCGAACTTCCAGCAACGGATCAGGTTAAATCCTTCGAGCTCTGGGAGCTCGTTGGCCGGAATCCGCTTGCCGTTCTCGTCGGTAACGAAGTCATAATCACTTATCTCGTCGGCGAGAATTGTCAGTTCCACATTGCGGTGGCGCCTGAGTTCGTTGGCAATATAGAACGCATACTCGTTCAATTGGCGTCCGCTGGGAGGGAAGGTAGCAACTAGACAAATTTTCATCGTATATGCCTCTAGAAGATAGTGATCTCTGCATAGGGTCTAAAAGTGGAACTTTGCGCACCGGGAAAGTTGAAGAAAGTTTCCTGCTGAATGCCCGCTGAAAAGCGAATAGGATACTGCAACGAGAGGGGCGTCGAATTCTCGTTGAAGGTGCGGTGAAATGGCCGCGAATAAGAGAGTGAGATGCTATTCTGCGTCGCGTCGTAGAGGTGAAACCCTCTAACACTTGAGAAGGCGCTTGAAACTTGCAGATTCCAGTTGCGCTTGGGGATGAAGTCGATACTCCCAGCCGGGCGCAGGCTCTGCGAAATGCCCCATTTAGATTGATAGATGCGCCATGAACGCACATATTCCGCCAGTGCTTTAATGTCGAGACGGGGGGAGAACCTGTGTTCAATGCCGGCGTAAGAGGATGTGAAGTAGTATTCGATGTACGCACTTTTGAACAGCAGATCGTCAACTCCGTAACCGGTCAAAAGCGCAGTCTTCCCCCAAGGTGAGCCCACGCGAAAGTCGAGCTTTGCGGCAAGCTCGCGTGAATAAAATCCGTTCTGAGTGAATGGGCCTGCTTCGCGCATGGCGAACCCGGTGACCGAGATTGCGTCAAAGAACGAACTCGTAGACATATAGCTGTATACGCGAAAGAGATTCTGATCCATGTCGTACGGATCCTTCGAATCGCGACGAATGGTTTCCTGAGCTCCGGTATTGAATGTGACCACGTTGTCGCCGAGGTGAATTGTGGGATTCAGCGACAAATTGAATGTGGAGTCCGTGGTGTCGCGGTTGAGAACTGAGTTCGTCGCCGGCAATGAGATCAAACCGCGCGCATTGCGCACCTGAAAGAATCCGCCCGGCGCGACAGCGTTGACTACGGGAAAATGGAGATGGAATGCGCCGGTCCACAGGGTTTGGATTGATGAACGCGGCGGCGGCAGGAGCGCCGTGTCGGTGGGCGGCACTGCAAATGTTGCCAGCGTCTTTGAGTCGAGGACGTAAACCGTCGAATTTTCGAAGAGAGGCTCGACCGAGAAATCCGAGAGCACGCTCAAATGCGGATTGACCCGCAAACCCTCGTTGGCCCCGGTGATCAGCATTTCTTGTTCCGCGGTTTGGTCGTCACCCGCTCCATTAGTTGCCTGCGCAAAAGCCGTGAGTGCCTGCGCGTTCCGATGTTCCTGGCTGTAGACGTTGCCTTCGGCCAGCAGGTATTGATAATTCTGACCCTCGTCCGCCGGGTCGCTGATCGCAGCCAATTCGGCCTTGGCCTTGACGGTTTCACCGAGAGCGAGATCGTCATTGGCCAACGCGATGCGGACTTCGGCATCCGAAGCGCCCGCGGCCTTGGCGCGGCCGAGATAATCTTCCGACAGATCGTATTGATGCATGGAGCTGAACAGGCCCGCGGCTTCAACGTACTGGGGTCCGCTGGGCGGCACCGTGTCTCCGGCCGCTGCTTCCATCCATCCCAGTGCAATCTGGCGTTGTGCATCGTCTTCATGCCCGCGCTGCGTCATAATCTGCGCGATGGCCAGCCGAACACTGATGCGATCGCTGCCGGCTGCGACGAGCGCCCTCTGAAATCTGTCCATCGCCCCGTTCTGGTCCCCCAGGGTGCTTAGTGCCTCGCCGGTTGAGATCAGGATTTCGCTTAGCTGAGATCCGGAATCCTCCATCTGATCTGGCTTCCTCGCTGCAACGCGCACGGGCTTTGCCAGGGCGTATTGCTCTGCCAGCCGAACGTTCAGATAGGTTCTTTCCCGGTCCTGTAGGCTGGCATAAGACCGCGCGAGCCAGGCGTAGATTTGCGGATTATCAGGGGAGAATTTCTTGGCAACTTCCAATTCGCTGATGGCTTCGTGGTATCGGCGCTCGGCAAAATATGTATTGCCCAAGCCGATGTGAAGCTCGCCGTCGTTGGGCGCGAACTTCAAAGCCGCTTTATATTCGCGAGCAGCCAAGGTGAGCATGTCCATGCGACCGTAGGCTGTGGCGCGAATGACATGCAGCCCAAGTGAATCACCAGAATCGCGTTCAGCCAGGTTTGCCTGTTTGAGAGCGGCATCCGGTTTACGCAATGCCAGGTACGCGTAGGCGAGCCCCAGATGCGCCTCGCCATCGTTTGGCTCCAGCTTGAGAGCAGCTTCAAAGTCCGATGCAGCCGGCGCCGGCTCGCGAAGATCGTTATAGGTATAACCGCGATTGACGTATGCCGTCACAGCATCCGGCTTGCGATGGATGGTCTCAGTAAAGTCGGCAACCGCCTGTTCGTTGAGCCCTCGTATTTTATGAACGTAGCCGGCGAGAAGCGGGATATCGGCTTCCTTCGGCAGAATGTTCCAGTATTTCGATGTAAGAGCAAGAAGATCGTCATCTTGCTTCAGAAGGAGCTCATCGTACCCGAGATAGACAACCACCTCACGATCGTCAGGGAGCACTTTGATCGCTTTCTCAGCTACATCTTCCGATTCCTGATACTTCCCCGTGAGGCGAAGGTATCTCTCGGTCTCGCGCAAAACTTTGGGGTCATCTTTCATTGAGTCAGTTACCCGGGCGAGCCAATGGCCGGCGACCGGAAGATCGTGCGCCTCAATCCCGGCATTGATGCCTCCGGCAACGATGGGCGCATTTTGCGGATCCAGCTCATATCCTTTGCTGTATGCAGCCTGCGCTTTGGTGAATTGGCGGAGTGCGGTTAATAGGTCGCCGAGAGCAAGATAGGCAACGTGAGACGAAGGATCGACCTTTGCCAAATGTTCAAAGTATTTTTCCGCTTCATCCTCTTGACCAACTGCGCGCAAAGCATAACCCAGCGAAGTCAGCGCCAGGCGATTATCGGGATTGCTGGCGAGAACCTGCTTATAAACGCCGATCGCCTCGTTGGTACGATCGAGTTTCATCAAGATGTCGCCGTCGAGCTGCAGATTTCCGACATCGTGGTTCATTGCGAGCGCCTCTCTCACGTCGGCCAGCGCTCCATTGGGATCGCCGGCAGCGAGCTTGATTGACGATCGAAGGCGAAGAAACTCTTCTCGATCCGGGCCCGAGCCGTCCACAGCGCTAATTTCAGCCTGCGCGGTCGCAAGCTGACTGCGCGCATCGGCTTCGTCTTCCAGATCGCGATCGAGCGCCACCAAATCCATGTGCAGTTGGATGCCGTAAAGCCGCCCCTCAGCAGGAGTTTCTGGCAAGTTTGCCAAAGCGGCCTTGTACTCCCGAAGCGCGTCGCGGTCACGGTCCTGAAGTTCGGCAATCTCGCCGTTGAGGGCATGCAGACGGTAATAGTTGCCATCTATCGCACTGGCGCGCTTCAGAAATGAGTTGGCTTCAGCGACAGAGCCGGCAGAGATTTCAGCCTGTGCAGCCGACAGCTGCAATGTCATATCCTTCGGCTCTTCATTCGCCGCGCGCGCAAAGAATCTGGCTGATTCGGTTGGTTTTCCCGCGAGTTGATAGGTATAGGCCAGCTCCGCTGTTACATCGGGCTTGGGGTTGCGAATGGTTTGGAGAACCTCGATGGCTTTATCAAAGTTTCCAGTGTCGCGATAAAAACCAGCCATGGCGCGTTGGATTTCAGGGTTGTTCGGCGAACGATGCTCGGCGAGCTCGAGATAGCGATTTGCCAAGTCTGTCTGATTCGTGTGCTGGTAAGAGAGCGAGAGCAGCAGCTCCGCGCGAGCGTCAGGATGAACTTTCTCTGCGCGGTTCAGCCAATCGATTGCGCCCGCGTATTCCTTTGATCGCATCGACATTTCGCCCAGCATTGTCAGGTCGCCGACACGGTCTGGGTTGGACGCAACCACCTGTTTGAGAATGCGCTCGGCCTCTTCCGTCCGGCCCGTCAGCGAATAAACTTGCGCGAGGCCGGATTGCCCGTCAAGCGATGATGGGTCGAGACGGAGGCCGTGCGAATACGCATCTACCGCCTGCTGATATTTGCCGTCGAGGCGTGCGGCATAGCCGAACAGGAACCACAGCTGCGGATCATTTGGGGCAGCCTGCACAGCGCGCTGCGCGTAGTCCATGGCGAGCGCGTGATTGCCATGCTCGAGAGCGGATTCTGCGGCACGGCCGAGGCGGGCGTTCTGGATATTGGATCCCCATCCAAGGTTCTGACTTGGCGCCTGCTTTTTTTGAGATGGTGAACTATTCTGCGAAGCAGATCCTGTGGAACCCCCAGGCCCGACTTGATAAGTTTGCGCAAAGGCGGAGCAGGCAAACGCAGCGAAAACCCATCCGAATGCCACCTTAAAAAATCCAAGTCTAGCAATCAAGGCGAGTCACCACATTTCAAGAATTCAAATGACCAGTTTGATGCCAGCAAAATTCGTGCTGTTGCCCATTTAGGCACTGCGCATAACGGTGCGGCGGATGCAACGCCATGAAATAAAACTTCATAGAAGCAACCTGAATTGCACTTTTGTTAATCGAACCAAGTTGATGAGATTTGCCTTGAGGATTCTTTCTCTTTTTCTCCTACGAGATAAGGGTTTGCTGTCAAACCACGCGCCAATTCCGATGCTTTTGATTTAATGCCTTGCGGTACGGTCCTTCGAGAGTCCAACTGTGCAGAAATCTGAATCCATTGAATGTTTGTCGCGGCCGATACCGCTCACCGTGGCCTTCATGGTTGCGTTGGCGATCAATCTTCCGCTGCTGCTGATGAAGTTGCCACTTCAGTCCTACGACACCAACTTCCATATCTTTTTTTCGTCGCATTATGTCTACCACTGGTTCGATCCGTGGAATACGAAGTGGTTTGCCGGCTTTAGCCAAGCCACGTATCCACCCATGCCGCACTATTGGATCGCAGTGCTTTCGCGAATCATGGGTTTGGATCTGGCGTACATGGCCGTGCAATTGGCTGCCATTCTGTTGCTGGTGGTGGGAGTTTACAAGTTTTCTCTGCTGTGGGTGAACCCCCGCGCCGCTTCAATTGCAGCGTTGGCAAGCGTATTTCTCGGCTCTGAAAGTTTTCTGGTCTACAACGCCGGCCAGCTGCCAACTACGTTGGCGGCACCGCTTTATCTGATCGCGCTGCCCTATCTTTACGACTGGATCCGGTATGGCCGCGGGTGGGCATTCGTGAAGGCTTCAGTGCTTTTTATCGCGGCGGCTGCCGGCCACCATCTCACGCTTCTATTCGGATCGTTCATTTTCGCGCTTCCGGTTGTGGCGCTTGCTTTGATTGACCGCCGCGACGGCAAGCCGGCTTCAGCGGGCTCGATTCTAGGCCGCACGGTTGGCATCGTCTTCATCGTAAGCGTCGTGCTCGGCGTCGTGCTGCTGCCGTTCTGGCTTTCGCTGCTGCATCATCCGATCGACCAGACCACGATTCCCCACGCCAGCCGCGCGAATTTCATTCTCAGTCCTCAATGGGGGCTCAATTACTTCATTCTCCCCTATGGCGCTTTGATCCTTGCCATTCCATTCATTCTCATTCGCGGAGCGAGCGTGGTCCGCCTTCGCCCGTTGCTGATCGGCTTCTGGGTTACGTTCATCCTCGGGTTGGGTGGAACGACGCCGCTGGGGCACTGGCTTCTCGGCCATGCATTCGAAGTGCTGACCATGGAGCGATTCAGTTACTGGGCCGGTTTGCTCGCGCTTCCGTTTGTGGGATTGTTGACGATGAAACTCGTCGACAGATATCGCTATTGGGCGGTCACTGTGCTCGCAATTCTCGCAGCGTGGACCTGTGGAATGGGAGTCGCGTGGGGCACGTATCGAATCACGAATGCACGCGATGTCAACGTTCAGATTGTGGCAGACTGGCTCAACCGCGGCGGCCACGATCAATATCGCTACTTCACGCTTGGTTTCGGCAACAGCATCTCACGCCTGGCAGTGCTGACAAATGCAAGCAGTGTTGACGGCGAGTGGTACACCGGGCGCTTGTTGCCGGAACTCACTCGCTACGGCGGTGCATCGCTCACTCAGGCTAAATACTTCGGCACGGGTGGTCTCGAATCTCTTCGCGCAATCATGATGCACGCGGACAAATATGGTTTGAAGTGGATCTTTTCGACCGATCCATACTACGATCCACTGCTATCCTTTGCCGGTTGGCGTCCGGTCGACACCCTCGATAACAAGACCATCACAGTGTGGGCCAAAGACGGCGTGCCGCCGGCGACTCCGGTCAACGCGTCGCAGCGACCCCCGCATTGGCAGGGTGTGATTTGGGGCACGTTGCCATTTGGAAGCAGCGTTCTGGCTATTCTCGTCTTCCTGATCCCCGAACGAAAACGGAGGGAGCTGGAAGCCGAGCAACCCGTCGCCGACGAGGAAGTGAATACACGGAGGGTTGCGTCGTGAGAAAAGGTGGATTACTGGCGTTTTCCCTTGCAATTGCAACCGTAGTTTTGATTGTGATCGGGTGCGTGTGGCCGGTGGCAGCCGCGAGGCCCTTCATTATTAAAAAGAGTCTGATTACATCGTCTTCAACGCCCGAAGAAGCGGCGGAGAATCTTGGCCAGGACATCGAAGCACACGACTGGCAAAAGGCCTACGACAGCTTTGCCAACAAGGCTGAGTTCACCGAAGAGCAATTTGAGCTTGATCTGACCGGCTACACGACCAATCTGCGCACATATTCAATGCTGGATCATTTCAGCGTGTGGCCGCTGCATGCAACAGACAATGATGCTGACGTGCGTCTTGAGTTGGATTGGGCCACGGTAGTGGGCACATTAGTGGACACACGTGATTTGCATGTAGTGAAAAATGGCAATCATTGGAATGTCGACTGGCCATTCACCAAGCAGCCCGTTGTTCCTCCGCAGGTAATTCCCGTGAATTATCTTCGCTGGGATGTGATTTACCGCAGCGCGGGAGACGACTGGGGCGCGCAGGACGTGGATGCGCCTAGAGTCCGGATTGTGGACATGCATCCTGTGCAGCGCGCCGATGGCGTCTTCGTCATGGGAGAACTGATTAACGACGACGTTGTGCCTGCATATGTATCCGTGACTGCGACACTGCAGGACAAGAACAAGGCGCCGATTGCGACCGAAGGTTCATTTGACGAGATCTCCCACGTTCTGTTGCCCAAACAGGTCACTCCATTTCTCATTCGGTTTCCGGATGCACAGCTTTCTCAAGTTGACAGCATCAACATGAACCCGTTCGCCATCCTGGTGCCGGCATCGGCCGACCCTGTGATCGAGATCGACAACCAAAAATTCAATTCCGCGCCCGATGCTTCTTTGACCGGACAGCTTGTAAATCAAAGTGGACAGGTGGTGAACGTGGCGCACGTCCTCGGAACTCTTTACGACAAAACGGGGCAATTGGTGTGGGTCGCAGACAAATATGTCGACACGGCTCTGCTGCCCCAGACTCCTGTTGCGTTCAATGTTCCGATCCCCGAGGACATCGCGAAGAACGTGAGCAGCGAGCGCACGGTTGTATCGACATTTAGCTTTGGGGGAGCGCTTTGAAGAAGACGCTCACACTCCTATTCGGTGGCCTCTTCCTGGCGCTGACGCTTGGAGCGCACGCACAGGATGACGCCCTCACCGTGCCCAGCAGCATCGTGGCAGGCAGCGCGTTTTCGGTTCAGAGCGCCGGCAGCGGAGAAGGCACTTTGTACATTGTTGGCCCCGACCAAGTGCTGAAGCGCACGGTGCAGTTGGGAACTCCGACATACTTTACCGCGGGATCGGTCTACAATGCCGGCCATTACATCGTGATTCTTGCGCAAGCGAGCGGGACCACGACCCGAACACTGGATGTGACGCCCGTCAGTGCCCCCAGCAGCCTGAGCTTTTTGGCTAAGCCATCACGCCTTCCTGTGGGTTTGCACGACGGAATCACCGGCGCGGTTTATGTTTTCGATGTTTATCACAACTTGATTTTTGCGCCGGCTTCGGTGTCATTTGAGCTATCCACTCCGTCCGGCGCCGTGCAAAAGCAGCTGGCAGCGACTCGCGCTGGAGCGGCATGGACAGAGATGGATTCCACGAGCCAGCAGGGCAACAGCAAGTTCGTGGCCCGAGATGGTGACGTCTCGAGCACCGCGGTCATTCGCCAGGTGCCGGGCGATCCCTGCGATCTGAAGATGAGCGCGACGCCTGCGGGACAGCTGCTCGATCTCCACACGGATCCGGTGCGCGACTGCAGCGGAAATGCAGTTCCGGATGGAACGATTGTTACGTTCACTGAAAACTTTCCGGGTGGTCAATCCACTGTGGATGTACCGCTGAAGCGAGACATTGCGGAGGTGAAGATGCCTGCCCACGATGGAGCGACTATTTCCGTGGCCAGCGGAGTTGTTTTGGGCAATCAGATCCGATGGGGGAAGTGACGATGCTCAGATATTCGGCACTGATTTGCGCGAGCATCATCCTGGCGAGTGGCGTGGTTTCTGCCCAGTCAGACGTTACCGTGGACACATCCCAGCTAAAGGGTCCGCGGCCTTTGGAGGAGGAGACCAAAGCCGCAGCAATTCGCGATTATCTCGAGTCCTGGCAAGCAATGGATGAAGCTTTTCAGCGAGACCAGCCAGGCCGTCTCGATGAGGATTTTATCGGCACTGCAAAGGAAAAGCTGGCGGAGGCGGTCGACGAACAGACCAAAGCGGGGATCCATACGCTCTATCAAGACCGCGCACACCATATTCAGTTTCTCTTCTACTCACCGGAAGGACTGTCGATCGAATTAATTGACGACGCTGACTATGACGTGCAGGTTTTCGATCATGACAAGGCGATATCGAAAGTTCCGGTCAGCGCGCGCTACATCGTGGTTCTAACTCCCGCTGAAGTTCGATGGAAGGTGAGAGTTATGCAGGCAAGTTCGCAATAAAACGTAAATAGAAAGACCGATCGAAGCAAAGCAGTTGAGAATTGGCGGCTGGAGACGGTTCGGCAAAGCACAAGAGATCTCTATAGCAGCCGAAAACGAGGAGTCGAGAATGGTTTCCATCGTTGTGCCCGTTTATAACGAAGAGGATCTCATCATTCAGTTTCATGAGGCAGTGTCCAGCGTCTTACGAACCACCTCCGAGAGTTGGGAAGTGGTATATGTCAACGATGGTTCGACCGATTCGACGCTCGAACAGCTGAAAAGCACGCAGGCTCTCGATCCTCATGTTGTGGTCGTGGAGCTCTCGCGCAATTGGGGGCAGATGGGAGCGATCTTTGCCGGGCTGCGCACCGCAAGGGGGCGCGCCGTGATTCTGATGGATGCCGACTTTCAGGATCCTCCGGAGGTTGTGCCGCAACTCATCGACGCATGGCGAGGCGGCGCAGAGGTTGTGACCGCAGTTCGCAGAAGCCGTCAGGAGCGGCGAAGGGTTCTGGCGTTTCTTTTCCCTCTGTTTTATCGCGTGCTGGGAGCGATCTCCGATTATCCAATGTCGCTCAACGCCGGCCTGTTTGGGCTGATGGACCGGAAGGCGGTTGACTCCATTCTTGCCATGGGTGAGCAGAATCCCTACTTGCCCGGACTGCGGGCGTGGGTAGGCTATCGCAACACTCTCGTCTACTATGATCGACAGGATCGGCTCGGCGGCGAAGGCAAGCTGTCATTCATAAGCCGGATCAAGTACGCCACCGATGCCATTATGAGCTTCAGCTACAAGCCGATACGGCTTAGCTTCCTGCTTTGCTGCGTGGCGACGATTGTAGCGTTTCTGTTGGGCGCAGGAGCATTGATTGCCTCGACCCCGATTAAGGCGGCAGCGCTCGGCGTGGGATGCGCGATATTTCTCGTCGGTGGCCTGATGCTGATTGCGATCGGAGTGCTGGGCGAGTACATCGTCCGCATATTCGATCAGGTGCGCGGCCGGCCCCTCTCACTCATCAGCCAGGTTTACCGCGCCCCTGCCGAATTGGCGGCTCAAGCGGGCGTGCGATCGCTGCAGAATGGGAGCTATGCGGTCCAGTCCGAAGTCTATTCAAGTAAAGCCAAAAGCTGCGCTGCATAGCTACACGGCCAGCTGCGCGCCTTATTCATGAATCCGCAAACACTGTGGTGTTGCTCGTCCCACGGATCGACGGAAGCCTCCTTGGCCGAGTTGCCGGCAACTTTACTGCGGTGTTTCCGATGAGGCGGGGCCCAAATTCTTCGCGCTATTCGTCGGGGAAGGGGCCTTGCAGGTGGGCAGGCCCGGCTCGATTGCAGATCCCTCTTCATAGTCGTTCCAGGTCTCAATCAAGATGAACGGAATGGGCTGATCGGCCGGAAACACTCTGCGCCAGAAATTGAATGTGTCCTGATAGGTTTGGCCGCAGCGCGCTGCAATTTGACGATTGAGACCCCAAGAGGCCTTGCGATCGTTAAACTGCGCCCATGCGCCGCCCACGATGATCTTGTCAGGATATTTGTCCCGCATGGTTTTGTAATAACTGGTAAGCGAATCTTCTCCCCAATTGCCCCCGTCCGCTGCCCACCCTTTGGCTCCGATATAGAACCAGGGATAAAAGCCGTCGAACGAATTGGCGTCCGGGCCGGCGGGCGCTTCATAAATCAGCAGCGGCGCAGGGCTCCAGGAACTGACTGATGCGCGAACCTTACTCCAGTCGGTGTGCATACCCTTGGGAAAGATGAAGATGAGAGGGTGGCCTTCGTATGTCAAGTACGCTTCATGACCGGGCGAATCGGGAGAGAGATAAGCGTCGTGGAACATTTTGAAATCCGCGATTGCTTCGTCAGTTGCGCCCACGGCCTCGTTGGACTCGTCGTACATCATGGCGACGTGAAACTTCTCCTTAGCAGCCGCCTTCTGCATCAATGCATAGCTCTGATCGATGAAGGGCTCACGGTCGCCATACCAATCCACGACAAATCCGGAGATTCCCATGGCCTGTGCGCGGCGAATCTGGCTTTTAATGACCGACGGATCGTGGGAGTTGTAATTGACTGCGATGTGGGAGGGATGACCAAACCACCCCTCGTATACCGCAAGGACCTCGGGGGATGAGCCAACGGCGCGGTACTTAAGAGGCGCATTTTGACCTGAGCCGGGATTTGGACACCCGTGCAGCAAGAGAAGCAAGAATGTCGCGCCTATGCGATGGAGCATGGTCTCAATCATTTAGAAGCACCGGACGAATGCCGGGGTTGTCATGAGCGTCTTACAAAAACCCGTCGTCTTTCACGACCCCATCCGCCCAGTTGAGCAGCCAGAAGTCGCTTTTTGGCATCGGATTAGGTATTACGGTGTGCCTGCTCGCTTCAATAAATCTTCTGGCGCGGCGAACGGGCCAGCAGCGCTTCGAATGGTCTATTTAAATGGGAAGAACATTACAGTCCCGAATTGTCTCGGGCACCATGGTACTGCTGAGTGGCTCGGGTCTCGCGACGATCCTTAGCCTTGCCTACAACATCGTCATCGGTTGGTATCTGGGCCCCAAGAGTTTCGGCCATGCCACGGTCGTCTATTCGCTGCTTGTTCTTCTCTCGGCGATTTCGTTCGCATTTCAGATTGTCGCTACGAAGGTAGTGGCGCAACAACCATCCGCGGAACTGAAGGCGGAGGTTTACCGGCGTTTTCATCGCAGCGCCATCGGATGCGGATTCTCCGTCGCACTGGTGCTGTTTCTTTTCCGCCAGGGAATCACGGGGTATCTCAATCTGCCCGACTCAAGCCTGATCGCAATGCTTGCGATTGCCGCAGGTTTCTATATCCCGCTGGGAGCCCGCCGCGGATACGACCAAGGCAGCTGCAGATTCCATCGCCTCGCGATGAGCTTGGTCATCGAGGGCGCAGTGCGACTGGGAGGATCGTACGCCTTGGTCGTTGCCGGATATGGAGTGCAAGGAGTCGTGGCAGCAAATGCCGTGGCGATGGTTGTTTCCTATTTTGCGATGACACAAAAGTTGCCGGGCCGGGCGCCAAATCCGATCCCCTTTTCTGACGGCATTCGAGAGATAGGCCAGGCGTTTCTCTTTTACTCCGGCCAGATGATCATCAACAATTGCGATCTCGTAGTGGTGAAGCATATTTTTTCGGCGCAGGACGCCGGCCTTTACGCGGCTGTGGGACTTGTGGGCCGCGTAATCTTCGTTCTTTCCGCGGCCGTGGTCAATTCCACATTTCCAATTGTGGCCGGCACTCGCGCGGAGGAGCGGAAAGACCTGCGCGTGATTGCTACTTCTCTTTGCCTAGTGCTCGGGATTGGCTCGCTTGTCGCGGTGGCTATGTGGATTGCGCCGGCCAGCGTCTGGACGACGATTCTGGGGCCGGGATTCCGGATCGCGGGAAAGTACGGCATACCTTACCTCTCTGCGCTCTACGCACTTAAAACTGTTGTCTATTCAATGAGCGCGGTGGTCATCACGTTTGAGATGGCATACAAGATTGCCAACACGAGCTGGATTCAGCTGGTTTTCAGCGGCGCCTTGATCGCGGGGATCTACCGTTTCCATTCGTCGTTGCACCAAGTCATCATGATTCAATTGGCGGTGCTGCTGGTGCTGTTCGTTGTCGTGGCAATCCCATTTCTCATTGACGCTTTGGGAACTTCGAAGACCGAGCTTTCGGCGTCGACATGTTGTCCCGTCAGCCTGCTGCACCCGGTGACTGAGAACGAGGTGATCGCCGAGTTCCTGAACAGCGACTTGAATCATCCCGATTTTCGTGGCATGGACAAGACGCTCGGACTCAAATCCGAAGCCGACCGGCACCACGCCGAGGCGGTCGCCAAACGCCATGCACTGCTGCTTGCCAAGCGCCGCTCGCTGTGGGAGGAACTCCCGGCCGAGACCGAATGGCACGAGGTGAAAGTCAATGAGGACGGCCTCGACCTGATCAGAATGTTTCCCCGATCCCATTGGCGCAAGCTGGCACGGGGTAACTATTCGGCGGTTCGAGTGACTGAGGGCCTGCTGTCCGGCAAACATACTCTTGACGATCGTTTCCTTTCCAAAATGGCTGCTCTTGGCGAGGAATTGTCGCAAGGAGATGGCCAATTCGGCACCGTGATTCTTCTAGGCATCGACGAGCGCGGTCCCCTTACGGTTCTGGATGGTAATCACAGATTAGTAGCTGCATTGTCTTCTTCTCCCGCTGCACTTTCGAAACTTCGATTCATGTGCGGTTTTTCACCGCGAATGACCGAATGCTGTTGGTACAAGACGAATGTAGCGACCTTGATGCGTTATGCAAGACACATCGCGGCGCGGGCGCTTCGCGATCCCAAGGGAGAACTTGAGCGCGTCTTCGGCGACTACAGCGAAGTGACAAAACCTCCCATCAAACCTCCGCAGTTGGGGGGCGCACAAGCAGGCGCGCTGGTTCGGTTGGCTGAGTCCAACGACATTCGACCTTAACGCTAGATGCAGAACGAAAGCAACATAGACGAGGAGTGCTAAATATGGCGATCAGACGATCAGTAACCATCGAGCAGCTTCCGGAGATAGCCAGCGAGGACCAAGGCAGGTATTTTCTCGGCAGGATACAAGACCGAATGAGCCCTACGCGCCCCGGGTTAGTGCTTGACTGTTCCGGGCTAATTCGATTCAACAAACCCGCCCTTCAATTGCTTCTGTCGTGCCTGGAAGAAGCGATGAAACGCAATGGAGATGCCAAACTTGCAGCGGTGTGTCCCTCGGCACAAGTGATGCTGAAATCGATCGGAGCAGATCGCCTGTTCCAAATCTTCCCTTCGAGCGCAGACGCGGTAGACAGCTTTCACCAATATTCCCCGGCCTTGGGTGCGATCCAATATGCGCAGGAAGCAGATGGGCAGGTCTCAGAAAACGCGGCGTGAAGATCGATTGCCGCGATCTTAAGACAGAAAGTGGGCATTGATTCGAAAATGAAGATGAGAATCACTGGATGCCTGAGAGAAAGGTTGATTGGCAGCTGCCTGATTTTGATGCTGGCCGCCCCGACCGCTAAAGCAGCAACAACTCCGTCGCGAGGCCTAACTCCTGCGGAGCAGGATCAGAGTTCGCCCGCCGGCGGAGCGCAGAATGCGGAAGCCGACAATGGAAGCAGGAATCCGGTCGTCAAGTCGACCGAGCCCGACGAGACGCTGCCCGATGCGCCTGAGCCGGAAATCGCACAATCGTCCGGCAACGGTTCGGATCCACAAAGCCAAAATTCGCAGCCGGGCCAGAATCAGCAACAGAACAACGCTCAGCAACCTGTTGGAACGGCTGCGGCTCCGGCTGTGAAGGGCACGGGCGTTTCAGGATCTCAAGTGAGCGGAGCAGCAATCGCGCCTGCAAAGCAGAAGCGCGTGCACATTTTTGTGATCAGAGTAGCTATAGTCGCGGCAGTGTGCGTGGCCCTGGGATCGGTGGTGGCGCTGACGCACGCGACGCCAAGCCAGCCCCAGTGAGGGATGACTCGATCGCTCCAGAGGCGAGAACGACGATGCGCACAGACCAGAAAACCATGACCACAAGGTTTTTCAGCTTCTCCGGGATTGACGGCGCCGGAAAAAGCACGCAGATCCTGCGGCTGTGCGCAAAGGTTGAGCAGGCCGGCCTGCGTTGCGCGGTCGTGAGTTTCTGGGACGACGTGGCGCGTCTTAAGGGGCTTCGCGAAGGCGCATCGCACAAAATCTTCAAGAGCGACCGCGGCGTGGGATCGCCCGAAGCTCCAATCGCACGCCGCGACAAGAACGTCCGCTCTGCGCCGATGACGTTGGTCCGCTTTTGCATTTATCTGGTAGACGCGCTGTCGACAAGATTGTCGATGAGAAAGTTAGCCCGGTCCGGGGCCGACGTCGTCATCTTCGACCGGTTTATTTACGACGAGCTGGCGAATTTGAATCTCAGGAACGCCGTGATGCGTGCCTACGCGCGCACGCTCCTCAAGCTGGTTCCGCGACCGGACGTGAGTTTCCTGGTCGACGCCGAGCCTGCGGAAGCACGGGCCCGCAAACCGGAATATCCGCTGGAGTTTCTCGAGTTCAGCCGGAAGAACTACCGAGCTCTTTGCAAAATTGCAGGCTGCATCGACATAATTGCTCCCGCGAATGCCAACGAGGTGGAACAACAGGTTTTGAGCCATGTCGAGGCCGCGTTTGTGGCAACGGGCCAACAGACGATCAATCGCAATCCAAATCTGGCGGAGAGTGTGCGATGAATCCGGAAACGGCGCCGGCGCACGCTCTCCAGTTGAACGCTGATCGAAAGTGAGAATAGATATGGGTATGAGACTTGCCCGACTGAGATGTTTAGCGGCGTTAGTGGTCTTCCTTTCCGAAGTCCAGGGCGCCACTGCTGCTTCTTGCACGACGCAATCGCAAATGACGGCAGGCCAGCGCAATCAATTGGCGAGCACAGCGCAGACGTTGCTTTCTGAAATTCAGATGAACAACACGCAGGCATTGCGCAGCAATGTGATTCCCAGCCTGGCCGCGAATTTCGATGGCATCGTAAATTCTCTAAATCACCTGCAACCGCTGGTCCAAGCGTCAGCGATTACCGTGGACGAGCTCTACCTGCTTGACGATTCGGACGGCTCGGCCACCCCCGCACCCGCCGATTTTTTCTGCGGATCGCCAGTTGTTGCCATCAGCTTTCCCGCTCTGCCGGCGGGCACCTACGCATTGGCTGTCGTTCACGCCACGGGCGTTCCGCATCCGCAACAGATTTCGCTAATCCTCTCCAAGTCCGCTGACGGGCGCTGGGTGCTCGGCGGCATGTTTGACCGGCCGATGACCGAAGGCGGCCACGACGGACTGTGGTACTGGGTCGCGGCGCGCAAATATGCCCAGACAAGATCGAACTGGGACGCATGGTTCTATTACCGTATCGCTACAAATCTTCTTGATCCGCTGGATTTTCTGTCGAGCCCAAATCTGGAGAAGCTTCAACGCGAGGCCGACCAGGTTCGCCCCACTGACTTGCCGGGCAAATCGGCGATGACTTTCTACGCCGAGGGCCAATTGATCACGGTGACTGCGATCGATACATCGACAGAACTGGGTGGGTTGGACCTGGACGTCCACTACACGCCTGATGGAACCCAGGCGGCCCAGCTACGCGATCCGGCAGCCGCGCGCGGCCAGGTCACTGCAGTCATGTCCACGCTGCTAAAAATGCACCCCGAGCTGCAGTCGGCGTTTCACGGCATATGGGTGCACGCTGACCAGGGAAACGCATCGCTGTTCGCGCTGGAGCTGCCGATGGACCAGATTGCCAGTGCGTCTGCAGGTCGCCCCGTTGCCCCTGCATACAGGGTTTCGCCGTAGCCCGTACGAAGCCTGACCCGCCTTTCGGACCGCAGAGCTGCAAACATGGCGAAGGGAAGGTAACTTCCAGCATCCGCCTCCGTTCGACGCAAAGGCGAACGCTTATCTATCGCGCCCACTTCACATATTTGTTGACTGGCGTTCGGAACCAACGTATATGATGGCTGTCCAAGACGGACTTACCCATGCCCGAACCGCTCAAGCCACTCCGCGTATTTGTGGTCGACGACGAAGATGTAATTGCGTCGAGTCTGGCGATGATTCTCCGCTTCCAGGGCGGCTTTCACGCCAGGTCGTTCAACAATCCGCTTGAGGCGTTGCGGGCCGCGAAAGCAGATGCTCCCGATTTGCTCATCACCGACGTAGTGATGCCGCAGCTCTCGGGGATCGAGTTGGCGATTCAGATGCGAGAATCCTGCCCCGAGTGCAAAGTGCTGCTCTTTTCAGGCCAAGCGGCCACAGCGCAGCTTCTCGAATCCGCAAGGCAGATGGGATACATGTTTGAGATTCTGCTGAAGCCTGTGCATCCGGCCGATCTGCTGGCGAAGATTCAGGATGTGACGGCCGGCGACGAGCTGCCCTCAATTCAAGAGCCTTGAAGATCTGGACCTGCGACTTGATCGCCTATTTGAGCTCTTGCAGAATCTGGGCCTGCAGGGGCGCCTGAGCCGCATCGGCCTTCACAAACGGCCCTCTCCACGCCAGCGCAAAAATGAACACTACGACGACAAGGGCCGCGACAGAAGTGAAATCGTTGATCATTGACCGCATAGAATCTACCCCTGATATGAGTTCAACTGAACCGACTGATCCTGTTCGGTTCCGACGCCGACTATTTCTCGCTTGCGCAACGGTCGTGCAAGATGGATATCGCTTTCTAAATAGTGCTGCAATCAATTCGATGACCATGAACACGAATGAGATGCCCGCCTGACGCACTCGCGAAGAGAACCAACCAATTCTTGTCCGCAGGCTTCTAAAACCCCGAAAGAGCATAGCGGCCCCGTCCTTTCGCTGCGGAGTTATTCATCATTCTGGAATTCATTTTGATTTCGCAACCAGACGTATGGTGCCGCTGGCAGTTTCAGCATCGGAGAACAAAACAAATGGCCGAAATTGATGTTGTTCTCGCGGACGATCAGCCACTTTCTCTGCTGGGGATGCGCAGTGCGATCTCCGGCCAGCGTGACATTCGGATTCTGGCCGAATGCGAAGATCCGCATTGCCTCGCCGAGGCCGTTCGGCACCATCCCGACGTACTGCTGGTGAATTCGAGCTTTCTCGGCGATCAGTTGGGAGCTCTTAAACAACTCGTCGGGCAAAATCACAAGACGCAGGTCATCGTAATTACGAGCCATCAGGACCGCGAGTTTCTTGATACCGCGGTGCGATGCGGAGCCAGGGGAATCATCCAGACAGAATGCTCACTAGACGAAATCCCCACCGCGATTAGAAAGGTGAGGAGTGGACAAATGTGGCATGAACGAGATGCCGCATAGTTGACGCTCGAGGTTCGTTTATTACTTTTGCTGGGATGGATCGATACACACCACGCTTTTTTGATATTTATGTTAGCCGTTCGCCTTGGAAAGGCCGCTTGAACGAATAGAGAAAAATAACTGCAAGGCAATCTGGGGAGCCAAGTGAATCGGGTTTCAACCTGCCGGAATTTCGGGCCAGGCATACTTCATCACGAATCGCGACGCGCAGCCTTATAACGACTCCAAATCCAGAGTAGGATTTCATTGCAGATTCAAGACAGGGCAAGCGGCAAATCATGAGGAGTGTCAAATGCCCTTTCCCGCCAGGCTTCTTCACAGTTTTGTCAATCGCTCGGCCAGGATCCCATCGTCATTCAAAAACAATCAGCTGATAAAGTGGACGCGACTCGCCCTTAGCGCGGCGGCACTGCTCGCGGCATTGCCGACCTACGCGCAATTCGGCGCCAGTTTATCCGGAACCGTCTCCGACACCAGCGGTGCGGTCATCCCCAACGCGACGGTCACGCTGACGAATCCGGCAACCGGAGAAGAAAAGACAGTCGTGACCGGTGATACGGGCTTCTACAAGTTCAGCGAATTGCCGGTGGGCAATTACACAGTTAAAGCTGCTGCCACCGGCTTCAAAGAGCAGACCTACTCCAATATCGCAATCTCAGCGGAGCTGGCGCGCAACCTGGATTTGAAACTCATGATCGGTCCGGCTGCGCAATCGGTCACAGTGAATGGCGAGGCGACTCCGATTCTCGACACTTCCGACGCGGGAATCTCCAGCACCATCTCAACGGAGGAAATTACTCGGCTGCCCACGTTCGGGCGCGATCCTTATGAGTTGCTCCGGACTGGCGTAGGCATTACGGGCGATGCGGCGCGATCGGGCAGCGGAGGCGCAGTGTCGCTGCCGAACAATACCAGCCAGAACCAATCAAATTACGGCATCTTCCAAACTGAGAATCAGATCCAGATTTCCGCGGCCGGGCAGCGCGTGACTTCGAACACCTATGAAATTGACGGAGTCACCGTCGACAGCCTTCTCCATGGCGGCTCGACCATTGTTACGCCGAGCATCGAGTCGGTAGCGCAGATCAGCATCGTTGCCTCAAACTACGACGCCACGCTGGGACGCGATGTTGGAGCACACATCCTGACTGTGACCAAGGCGGGAGGCAACCATTTGCACGGCAGCGCGATGTTTCAATACGACGAACCGGGCTTGAACGCGTATCAGTCTTATGGCGGGCCAACCAGCACACCGGGCGTTTTCGCGCCGCCGATTCGCGACGATCTGCAGCAGCGTGAATGGGCCGCTAGCCTGGGAGGGCCGTTCAAGAAGGACAAGCTGTTCGGCTTTGCCAGCTACGAAGGCGTCACGAGCAGATTGCAGTCGTTCAGCGAGACCTATGTGCCCACATCTGAATGGTACGCAGGCCTGAAAGCTGCACGGCCAACCGGACTTGTTGCAGGCACCGTTACGAAGCCGGGAGGACAAGCCACAGTGCGCGCAGTTTTGCCGGGCAATTGCAGCGCGTTGCAAAAACAATGCGCGCCCGTCACCGGCGGGTTCGATATTGGATCGTTTGGCGGAACGGAAGGCCAATACTTGCCGAACGTAAATGCCAATGGGACTCCTGCGGCCCCTAATCTTTTTACCGGCGCCGGTCTGGACAGCGTGCCCGATCTAGAATTCGCGCAGATCCAAACGCCAAGCACGTATCGCGGTAACCAGTTTCATGCACGGGGAGACTGGCATATCGGCGCTAACGATCAATTGTTCGGTGAGTTCTTTAGCCAGAAGCTGGATCAAGACTCGTACGATGCTGCCTCCGGCGCAGCCGGAGATACGCTTCTGCCGTTCCGCCCCTTCAACACCTCGATCAGCACAGTCTATATTCACACCTTCGGTCCCACGCTCATCAACGAGGTGCGTGCGAACAACACGCGGTTTGCTGACAACCAGATTGCAGACACCACCGGCATCGTGAACTGGGGCGTTCCCGGAATGTACGTGCAGAACTATGGATTCGGGCAGTTGGACTTCACCATTCGCGCCGCACCCACAATTCCTTACAAGGCGGCGGAGAACACGTACGAAGTCCGAGATTTGCTCACCAAGATTCTCGGCGCGCAGTCGTTGCGTATCGGTGTGGTGGCGCGCGAGGAGCAGGACAACGATAACGACTCCGGCATGGCGCGGCCGAATTATGCCTTCCAGGGAATTTGGGACGCAGCCAACGATGCGCCTCTTTATGAAGGCATCGCCGCAAATCCGAATTCGGGAGGCGTGGGCAACGCGCAGCGTTATTTCCGCCGCTACTATTACGCGGGATTTGTGCAGGGCGACTGGAAGCTGCGGCCGAACTTTACCGTTAACCTTGGGCTGCGTTATGAGTTTTTCGGCCAGCTCAGCAACAAGGGATTCGCGGTTAACGACCTTGTGCTGTCAAGCGCGCCGGGTTTGCAAATCATCAATTCCAAGTTTGCGCTCGTCAATCACTATTACCCGAATACGCCCAACGCTTTTTCGCCGAAGATCGGCTTTGCGTGGCAACCGAATGCCGCAAAAGAAGACGTGGTGTTCCGCGGCGGGTTCGGCGTCAGCTTCGATAATTTCGACGAAGAGCCGATTTCGCCGGCATACGAGAACGGGCCAGGATACTTTGATTACGGTCTTTGCTGCGCCGGCCTGCAGTCCACTGCGCCCACAGCTACTGGAACCGGAATCGTCTTCGAGTATGGAACCAGCGACTCGCCCTTCAGTTATGCGCCCAATCCGAATCTTGCCGTTGGCGTGAATCCGGCCACGGGCACTCCGAATGCATTCACGCCTCCCGGCGGGAAGCCTTCCACTCCACAGATTGAAACCTACAGCGTGCTCCCGCACATGAAACAATCGCCGCTCTACACGTACTCTTTCGACGCGCAATTTGCGCTGCCCTGGCAGATGGCGTGGACAGTTGAGTATCAGGGCTCATCCGGTTTCCACTTTTTGCGGCTCGTGAACCAGAACTTTCTTTATCCGCAGGCGAATGGCACCTGCGCAACTGGCGGAGCCTGCATGCCTGGCGTGAACCAAACGCCATTCTTCGCGGCCTATGTGCCCACCTCGGATGTGCACACCGACTACAACGCGATGAATCTTCACCTGGAAAAGCGCTTGCAGCACGGCCTGGATTTCAGCGCCGTCTATACATGGTCAAAGAGCATGGACAATGCGTCCGAAGAAGGCCCAGGATTCCAATCGAACCAAACGGATCCAGCCGATCCGCGCGCGGAGTACGGCCCATCGGACTTCGATTTGCGCAGCCGATTCTCGCTGGAAGCCACGTGGAGCCTGCCGGACCCGAAGCGAAATGGTTTGCTGAAAAACATGCTTGGAAATTGGCAGGCGAATGGCGTCTTCACGGCGCACAGCGGATTCCCGTGGACGCCCGTCATCGGCGTGCCGTCAGTTGCGCTGGTGAACGGCGCTTCGACAATCGCGCCGACGCGCCCCACGGGTTACGGGCCGAACTCTGGAGCCCCGGCAGCGAGTCCGGCGCTCAACGGCTGCTCCAACAACGCGTTCGAGCACGGCTCGAATTTTCCGCTCGGAGGCGCGAATTACTTTGTCTACGGAACTCCCGGCCCCCCGGGAGTCGTAAGAAACTCGTTCAACGGTCCTTGCTACCGCGACGTGGATATGAGCTTCGCCAAGCAGTTGACACTCAGTGTGGGCGAACACTCGACGCTTATTCGCTTCCAGGCCAACCTTTACAACATTTTCAATCTCACGAATCTCACCCCACTTTCGTTTGGCAGTCCCGAAACGACCATCTCGAACGTCACCACAGCCGGGACTCATGCGATCAATCCGCTTTTTGGATTGGCACCCGCGGCGGATAATGGCAGGGTGGTGGAATTCCTCGGGAGAATTGAGTTCTGAGGTTACTGGGATTGCTTTTTCAGAATTGAGCCACGATTAACGCCGAATTCTAAAATATGATCCGGCAAGAGGCCCTTGTATGCGGCGATTTAGGATCGGAATCTGTCTATGGTGTGCGCTCGCGTTAGCTTCATTTGCGGCGCTCAGAGTCGAAGCGCAAGAAACGGTTGTGATCGATGCCCAAGGTCCCCATACGCCTTTTCCGCATTATTGGGAGCAGATGTTCGGCTCGGGACGCGCGATTCTCAGCTTGCGTGAGAGCTATCGGGAAGACTTGCGTGCGGTCAAGCAGGTCACAGACTTCCGGTATGTTCGGTTCCACGCAATCTTTCACGACGAAGTCGGCGTCTACAACGAGGATGAACACGGCAATCCTGTATATAACTTCGCTTACGTCGACCAGGTCTACGATGGGCTCCTGAAAAATGGTGTGCGGCCCTTCGTTGAAATCAGCTTCATGCCGCGCAAGCTTGCGTTCAATCCTGATGATCTGCATGCATTCTGGTACAAGCAGAATGTTTCGCCGCCGAAGAGCATGGACCGTTGGGACGATCTCATCCGGCACTTTGCGCAGCACCTTGTCGACCGCTATGGAATCGATGAGGTATCGAAGTGGTACTTCGAAGTGTGGAATGAGCCCAATATCGATTTCTGGGGTGGGGTTCCGCGCAAGGGATCATACTTCGATCTTTATGCGCACACCGCGCGCGTGCTCAAAAGCGTAAGTCCACGTTTGCGGGTCGGTGGCCCGGCGACCGCGGCCGCCGCGTGGGTAGGCGACTTCATCAAGTTCACATCCACGAATCATGTTCCGGTCGATTTTGTGTCGACGCACGCCTATGCGGACGACACTGTCAAAAATCTGTTCGGAACCGACGAGCAAATTCCGATGGATGAGCGCGTTTGCCGCGCCGTTGCAAAAGTTCACAACGACATCAAATCGTCGGCGATGCCCGATCTTCCGCTGTTCTTCTCGGAATGGAACGTGCAGGGCATGGATGACGCGCGCGACACGGTTTTTATGGGGCCGGCGCTGGCGAACACCGTGCGCCAATGCGATGGTATGGCGGAAATGATGTCGTTCTGGACCTTCTCTGACGTCTTTGAAGAATCCGGGCCGATTTCCAGGCCATTCGTTGACATGTTCGGATTGCGAGCAAAGGGAGGCATCAACAAGCCAAGCTACTACGCGTTCCAATTGCTGCATCAGCTTGGCAGCGAGCGGCTCACCAACCCAGCCACCGATGTTATCGCCACGGAGAACGCGAACGGGGAAGTGCAGCTAGCCGCGTGGAATCTCGTCGATCCAGGATCGCCCGCGTCAGAGAAAACCATTGACGTGGTCTTCCGGCATGTGCCGCAGGATGCGCGCGTCAGCATCCAGCAGCTCGATACGGATCACGGCAACGTTCTTGCGAAGTATGCCGCGATGGGAAGTCCGCTGGATCCGACACCCGAGCAGGTGAAGAGGCTGAACGATGAAACGGCATTGCCGCCGCCAGTCGAGCAAACGCTTAACGCTGGCAAACTCGAGCTGAAGCTCGGCGCCAATGCGCTGGCATTGATCAAAGTGCAGCCGTAGCGCCGCGCGATACCTCAGGCAGAACCGCCTGCGCGGAAAAATGAATGGGAGCAAGATTCTTCAGGCGCGCCTTCAGTACCGCCTTGCTCACAGGAATTTCCTGAAGCAAAAGGTCGGTTGCCTGGATCATGGGATGCGCATGGAACCACTGCTGGACAACATTATTGCGTAATGTGTTTGCGATCGCCAGCAGCGACATGCCAAGGTGATGAGCCATCCATTCCCTTACCACGACGGGCTTGCGCAGCGAAACTGAATAATCGGCTGACTCATAATAACCAAACGGGCCCACCCAGCCTTCCGCTTCCATGCGGCGCAGGTTATGCAAGGCTTCATCCGGATCGACAGGCAACGCGAGAAAGGTGGAATAGGGTGAGATCACAGGTCCGGCGTTGGCCTCAGGCCAGAGCGCGATACTCGGCAGGCCGTAAGCGAAGTAGTGATAATCGCCGCGATCGTTTTTCTTCGAGGACGCAGACTCTGAAATTCCCCACGGAATCCTGTTCGCGCGCCCGAAAGCGCGTTGCACGGACACAACCGCGTCCTGCGTGCGCGCGATCAGTGTGCCTGGGTAGCTGCGCATCCACAGCGCCGGCATGAGGTATTCGAACATCGTTCCGGACCAGGAAAGAAGCAGGAAGTGCCCATCGACGCGCGTATGGTCCCGCCCCAGCCTGCCCCAGCTCTGTTGTTGCAAGTCGCCGCGCGCGATGGCGAGGAAGGTGGCGATCCGAGCCTCTGACGCGATCAAATCGTAACAGGCCTCGTGGCGCTTCTTCTTGCCCATCTCGTAGCCGATCGAGAGAATCTGCCGATAGGTATCCACGAGAAAAGCAAACTCGGTGTCCTGCGCCAGTCGTTCTGCCGTGCGCTCGATCTTCTCGAGATTCGCAGTGAGAGACCAAAGATTCTGGATGGCGTCCGATAGCAGCTCATGCAATTGTTCGGCAACAGGCAAAAGCAATGGATCGCCGGCGAGGCGATCGTCAGCGTTCGCCAAGATGGACCGCAATTCATCCGCGAACTCCGCAGCAGAGTTGACCGAGAGCTCAGTAAGCTTGTCGCTCCGCGGCAACTGCAGCCGCAACCTCAGCGGAGCAAACTCCGGCAGCAGCCACGGTGAGTACTGCTTGAAGAGAGCGAGAATCGCGTCGACGCGAATCCGCGTTTCCTCAATCCACCATGCATCGCGATGCTGCTCGCGTGCGGCGGCGGATGCTGCAGCTAGTGCCGTGCGGGCGTCGGGCAGCCACGCCATCCACTCCTCAGTTCCCGCCGTAGCTGACGGAACCCTGCTATGCGAAAGCGCGTCTGGCAGGTGCTTTGCTTTTTTCAGCAGACAAAGGAATGCGCGAAGGCCGATGAAAAGTTCAGGCCGGAGCAACGGCTTGTTAGCCAAGGCGCGCGTACCCGCGTTGAGCGTGAACAGCGAAGCCACAAAATTGCCGCTGTCGACAGAAGAGACGAATGGAGATTTGTCCAGCGGCGCGAGATTCTCCGTGTCGTACCAGTTGTAGAGGTGGCCGCGGAACTTCTCCATGCGCTCGATGGTGCGCAGCGTACTTCCGGTGAGAGCAGCGAACTCCGGAGCGGTGAGAAATCCAAGCTCGCATGCCACCTGGCGAGTATTGAGTAGCAGGCCGATGTTCGTCGGCGAAACCCGCGGAGCTTCCTGCCAACCCTTTTCCATCACGTTGTCGGGGATCAGGAAATTGTGGCGCTCGGCGCCGTATTGGCGAAAGTAACGCCAGATGCGGAGCGCATGGGCGAGCAAAAAGTCCCGGTCGCTTTTGCAGATGAAGCGTTCATCGCGCGGCGGGCGATTGAGCCAAAACGTGATGGGATTTGCGAGCACCCATAGCAGGAGCACGGGCGCGGCAGCGAGGATCGCCCAGCGTTGGCCGGCGAAGAGCCATATGATCGCGCCCAGCGAGACCGCTACGAGCGGCGTGGCGGCGAGATACCAGTCAACTTGCGGCCGCTCCGATGACTTCAATTCAGATTGAGCCGCGCTTTCCCATTCCAGCAGGCGCTCGCCTGTGATGAATCGCCGGACCAGCGAGCGAATGATGGCATCGAAGGCCAGCAAGGTTTCGTGTGGCAAAAGGGCAAGGCGCACAAAGACCACGACGAGGGCTTGGCGGAAATGGACCATCGTGTCCATCACCTGCCCCCTGCGTTTCTCCACGATCCACCGGCCCAGTCCAAATGCCAGTTGCGCAATGGCGGGGAAGAACAGCAACAGTAACGTTGCGACGGTCCAGTAAAGCGGGCCGCCTGGCAGACGAAGCCAGCCCGCGATAAGGAGCGCGAAGATGGCCGGCTCCACCAGTGAACGGCGCAGGTTGTCAAAGATCTTCCAGCGCGAGATGCTCGAAATCGGATTCACGACCCAATGGCCAGATTCTTCGGGAACACGAGAAAACATCCACTGCGCGATTTGCCAATCGCCGCGAACCCAGCGGTGCTTGCGGCGCATGTATGCGCTCAACTGCGACGGGTAATCTTCAATCAGCTCGATGTCGGTGGCCAGTCCTGCGCGCGCATAGGCTCCCTCGATCAGGTCGTGGCTGAGAAGTGCGTTGCGTGGAAATCGCCTGTTGAGCACTTCGTGCAGCGTTTCCACTTCGTAAATTCCTTTGCCCGTGAAAATGCCTTCGCCAAAGAGATCTTGATAAGCGTCGGAGACAGCGCGCGTATAAATGTCGAGTCCACCCTGGCCCGAATTGAAAGCGGCGAGCCGCGAGCGCATGGTGGAGGGCACCGTGATCGCAATGCGAGGTTGCAGGATTCCAAAGCCCGCAGTGACGATGCGCCTTCTGGGATCGACGATCGCTTGATTCAGCGGATGCGCGATCGCGCCAATCAAACGTGCCGCCGTGCCGCGCGGAAGTTGCGTATCACTGTCGAGCGTCAGGATAAAGCGAATGTTGCGAAGCGCTTCCATCGGTCCGATTTTGATCGGGAACGCATCGAAGGTTCCTGCTAGGAGCTTATTCAGGTCCAGCAGCTTGCCGCGCTTTCGTTCCCACCCCATCCACACGCCCTGTCGTGCGTTGTAAACACGATGACGATGGAGCAAAAGAAATGCGCCATCGCCTGCCGGCGCGTATTTGTCATTCAACTCGTCGATCAAACGCGACGCCAGATCGACAAGCGGATGGGAATCCTTTTCGTGCGGATCGCTTACGGAATCGGGCAGATCGGTAAGCAACGCAAAGTGGATATTCGGATCGCGATTACCCAGGAAGCGCACTTCAAGATCGTTTGCCAGCTTGCGCACCTGCTTCTCATTGATCAGGAGAGAGGGAATTGCGACCAGAGTGATGCAATCGTGCGGAACGCCCTTGCTAAAGTCGAGCTTGGGCAGCGGTTCGGGATCGAAGAACGCCGTGATGGCGCTGTTGACCAAGTCGATAGCATCCTGAGAAGCCGGAAGCAGGAGAAAGACGATGATCGCCGCCAGTCCCAGGAGGCCCGAGACGGCCGGAAGAGCAGGAAACAAAGCTGCGGCGATGAACAGCAAAGTTGCCAATTGAACGCCGGTCAGAAAGAAATCCTCGCCATTGGCGCAGACAAATGCGCGCGCCCGCCAGGCAAGATTCGGATGGAAGCCGACCCGGGATGCGAGCTGCGAAAAGCCATCGCCAATCAGGTAATAGCCGACGTGTGAGTGACGAAGATGCATGCGTGGATTGGCGAAGTATGCTTCATTGCCCTCGCGGGCCAGTTCCAAGGCGATCTGCGCCACTTGCGATTCGCTGCAATCGGACCGGCGCGCCACAAGTGCAATTCGCTTGCGGTATAACTCGCGCGTTTCAAAATCCGACTGCTCAAACATTCCTGCTGGATCTTGCAGGAGCGATGCATCCAAGGCAATTTGCGGCTCGATAAGATGGACCCAGTCGGCATTGCTGATGGATTGCAGGCCCTTGATGTGAGCGAGGAGAGAAGAAACGGCATTGCTATTGCGGGAGCGGAGAACGTCCTGCGCCTCTTCAAGAATCATTTCGAGCAAAGCGAATTTCAAAAATGTTCCGATGCTCCACAGTTCATCCACGTTCAGCGGTTCATGGTTCTGGACTGCGTGAATGAATTCGCGAAACGTCAAAGCGGTGAACCTAGCATCGACGGCATCGAGGTAAAGGCGAGCGAGAGCGGCAACACGGGGATCATGGCGACGTCGGCCGCGAACCAGGCGCGGCAGTTGGCCCAGCTCCTCCCGCTTATCATCCACATCGCTGACGATCGAGCGAAACATGCGGTGACGGGCCGCAAGCTCAAGCAGCGCGGAGCGCCGCTCCGCCAACTGCGGATTGGCCGGCACTTCCGCCAGCGATTGGCGAGCCAACGAAGTTTCCAGCTTGCGGAGCGCTACCCGAGCCGACTGGACGCCTCTTTGCAAAGCACTATCGCCGCGCGGACGCGGAATCACTTCCCATGCAGCAGCCTCATCGGCAGCGCTATGCAGACGGGCTTTGATCTCGCCAGGAATGACCTCGATCGTGGAAGTTTCGTGGCCCCCGGAGATGGGAGTAATGATGCTCATTGTGTCCCTCAATAAAACTGCGTTCAACGGTAGCTTGCGGCCTGCATCTCAAACATGCTTGCGTAACGGCCGCCAAGCGCTAAAAGTTGATCATGCGTCCCTTCTTCCACCAGTCGTCCTCCCTCGAGAACGACGATACGGTCGACCATTCGGACGGTCGAAAAACGATGCGAAATCAGCAGCGCCATTTTGCCTGAAGTCAACTCCGCGAAACGTTCGAAGACTTCAAGCTCGCTGCGCGCATCCAGCGAAGCGGTGGGCTCGTCGAGAATCAAGAGCTGCGCATCGCGCAAATAGGCGCGCGCCAGCGCAAACTTCTGCCACTCGCCGCCAGAGAGATCGACCCCGCCTTCGAAGCGCCGCCCGAGCATTTGCTCATAGCCGGCCGGAAGCTTCGCCACTACCTCGCTGGCCAGGCTTTTCTCTGCGGCGTAATCGATTTCTTCCTGGGCATGCTCCAGTTCCACGCGTCCCACGGCAACGTTTTCGCGCGCCGTCATTTCATATCGCATAAAATCCTGGAAGATGACGCCAATTTCGGCGTGAAGATCGGCCAGATCGTAGTCGCGCAAGTCCACGCCATCCAGAAGTATTCGGCCCTCAGTGGGATCGTAGAGACGCGTGATGAGCTTCACGATCGTCGTCTTGCCCTGGCCGTTTTCGCCGATCAACGCGATGCGCTCGCCCGGCCGAAGAATGAAATTGAAACCATCGAGAACATGCCTGTCAGTTCCCGGGTAAGCAAACGAAACATTCTGAAATTCAAAGCCGATCGCGATCGGGCGCGGTACCAGCAGTCCGTCCGGCCGCGATTTCACAGCGGGCTCCATCGCGAAGAATGCGAGCAGATCGGTAAGGAAGAGCGCCTGGTCTGCGACGCCGGAAGCTGTCGAGAATGCCTGCTGAATATTGCTCATGGATTGCATGATTGCCGCAGTGATGAGAGTGAAGGCGCCAATGCTGTAGATGCCGTCGATGGTGCGGAAAATGCTCAGCACGTACGCGGCGTAATAGCCAAGCTGGCCGAGAATCGCCAGCAGCCCACCCCAAAAAAGCCGCCGGCGATTGAGCGCGACGTTCTCTTCGTAGATGCGTTGCGAAAGCACGGTGAACCGGCCGGTCAGATAGTCGCTAAGATTGAAGAGCTTCAGTTCCTTGGCAGCTTCCTTGCTGCCGCCCACCTGGCGCAGATAATCCATTTGCCGCCGCACCGGCGTCTGGCGAAAGTTTTTGGCATACGTCAGGAACGCAAAATGGCTTTCGCCAAGAAACGCCGGAATGATTCCGGCAATCAGCAGCAGCAGTAGTAACGGCGAATAAAACACCAGCACCGCCGAGAACGCAACCGCTGTCACCGTCTGCTGGATCAAACGGCCCATCTGCTGGATCATTGCCAGCCGGTCAGTGGCCTGCACGCGCGCTCGTTCCAGGCGGTCATAGAAGATGGGGTCCTCATACACCGTCACGTCAAGCGACGCCGCTTTACGCATCACTTCAACGCTCACGTGGTGCGTGTAGCGATCGGCAAGCAGGTTATCGAAGTAATCGACTGCGCGCGAAAGGACGCCAATGAGGACCGCAAGTACGGCTTCTGCCGCTACAAGCCACCAGAAATATCCGGGCAGGGGTTGATGAAATCTGATTTGATTGATGCCGTTGATAATGTAGGGGCCAGCAATGATGCCGATGCCCACCGGAAGTAACGCCACCACGATTCGTATAGCAATGTTCCAGAAGACGACCGCCGGCCCCGATTCCCAAACGAAATGAAGCACGGGAGGAATGTTTTTGAGCGCCGCAACGCGATCTGCCCACGCGCCGTGGCCGGTACCTGATGAATTGGCGGCGTGCGCCGGCGATTCAGCCGGAGATTTTTCGGATTGCGCTGGTGAGCAGCTCGAACGCATCTTGGTGTCACTGCCTGACGCGGACACTCGCCACAGGCGGAGGAGACTTTTTGTAGGTAAACCAAGGTGCTGACGGAAAGAGAACCATCGGGCCGATCCGTCCGAGGCGGTGTCACACTTTTATAGGCAATAAGATGCAAATCGTTCGCTGGACGTTGTTTCCGCGGGCTCCGTTCCTGTGATTTAAGGCCGCGCCACCACGACACAACGCCATTATTCAAACGGCATGAGGCCCGGCTTATAAGCGATAAAGCCGGCTTTCTGCATTCCCCGTTGCGCCTCGGGATTTTTCATAAAAGTGTTCCAAATGAACTGCGAACGCAGGTTTTCGGCCATCAGCATGGTAATGCCGGTGTCGATCCCGATTACGTCGCTGTCGTACCAGTTCGTCAATGGATTGAAGGCGTCGACAAACCCATAGCGGCACCATGCTTTCGGGTAGTGGTCGTGAATATACCGAAGCACTCGCACGGTTGAAATAGGCAGAAATGGCAGCGAGCCGCCGGTCGCCGCCGGCACCACCGTGCCGTCGATCGGTCCCATGGCAGGCGGGCCTCCCCACACCACGTAGCCGTGAGCGGAGTCGGACGCCGTGATGCCCCACAGGTTGTTGCTGTAATCGGAAAATTGCGAGTGCAGCTCAATGCAGAATCGCCGATGCGCTTCGGTTGCGGTCACGGAATTCTCAAAGTAATCGGCGAATCGGTCGCGCTTGTCACGAAAATCGAACCATGCCTGAGAGTACTGATGCACGAAGAGCGGAGCGAACGAGCCGATATACCGCAGCCCGTCGTATTCGAAGATCGTGCGCTTCCACGCCAGCCACGCGCCGCTATCGAGCGGGTATGTCTGAGAACCCATTCCCAGCAGGTACATCATCATCAATTCGCTGTATAAATCCCAGCGCGACGAAATGAATCCCATCTCCGGCGTCCATCCCATGGAGAGAAGACTTGTGTCCTCCGACAGCCAATTCCATTGCACGCGATCGAAGATGGCGTGAGCCAGGTCGTCGATTTCTCTGTCTTGAAAATATTCCCGGCAGGTCAGCACCCCGCAAAGCAGGATCGCGGTATCGACCGAAGAGACCTCGGAATCCCATATGCGTTCGCCAGTATTCATATTGGCGAAGTGAAAAAAGAAGCCGCGGTGGGTAGGGAGCTTGTGCCACAGGAATGACAAGGTCTGCACCACGCGCAGCCTTGCCATCGCATGGCTGATGAAATTGCGCTTTTCGGCAATGCAAATCGCCGTCAAGCCAAAGCCAGTTGAAGCAATGCTGGCGCTCAAACTCCGGTCGTCGATTTGAACGTTGCAGCGGTCTTTGATGAGTCCGGTTTGAGCGTTCGCCTGCTCCCAGAAGAAAAGGAAGTTGGCCCGCTCCAGTTGATTCAAGAACTGGTCGTCCTCTGCGGAAATTGACTCCGGAACGGGCGACGGCCCCACCAGCGTATCTCTGTGACGCACCGGAGGTTGAGCCGGCGGCCGCCCCGCGGAACTCTGCGCCAAAATGCGCGTAACCGGAAGTCCAAGTGAGATGCACGATAATTGGCGCAGCAATCTCCGGCGGGAGATTAAGCATCCTTCGAGAGCAATGGCCTTTTTTATTGCAGCCTGATTCATCGTTTCGATTTCGATGCAGCAGATTGCGGCGCCCGCAGCGTTATTTTTTTGGTGGGCCATAGGTTGGATGCGCGGGCTGGGCCGAAGGTCAACACAGAAGGCGTCGGTGAGTGCATCGATCGCGCACCCTGAGAGCGAAGAAACGGCAATCGATGTCCCGAAAATCCATCGCGATATGGATCGCCATCTGCGCCGGGGTGGCGGCTGTGCTCATCGGCCTGGGCATTCGCCACTGGCGTCCGCGGTGGTCGGTCATCCAGGGCGCGGTCATCCGGCGCGACACTGACTCGCGGAAGCAGGCCCCCATCGCCGGCGTCACCGTCAACGCCACTGCCGGCAACGAGCATCTGAGCGCCGAGTCCGACGCTTCAGGCTATTTTCGGATCGCCTTTCCAGGCACGGTCTTGCCCGGCCAGACCGTGATTCTGGATTTCCAGCATAGCGATTTCAAGCCGCTCGAGCTTCGCGACACGATTCGATTCCGGTCGTCGCTGCGGCAGCTGCTCATCGTACAAATGGAGCCGAGAGCCGCGCAAACCAACACCGGCCCAGCGCGGCCGGCCACTGCCGTCACAAACATCCGTGTGCGATATACCGTCAACTCTCAGAACGAAGAGAATATCGGCAGCGCTGCCAGAACATTTCAGGTTGAGAATCAGGGCAACGTCCCTTGCCGCCACGACAATTTGTGCTCGCCCGACGGCTATTGGAAGGCTGCCCGAGGATCGATTCAATTGGATGCGGGCGTGGGAAACATTTTTCGTGACGCGCGCGCCTCCTGCATTGCCGGGCCATGCCCCTTTACGCGCATCGACACCAGCGGTTTTGTCAATCCCGGCCGTACCCTCACCGTCTCGGCGTTGGATTGGTCCGGCACCGCGACCTTCCTGGTTGAGGCCGAGGTCTTCCACACGGCCGTGGTTTCGAATGTCCGCCGCTCCTTCCCCGTCGTTTTTGGGCGCTCGCTCAGCTTCACGCTTCCGGGAAGCGCCGAAGGAGTGAGCCTTGAAGCCGAACTCAATGGGGTGGACATGGTGTTCCCGCTCGGGCCCGAACTCTACCTGAGCTGGGCAAGTTGTGCCGAGCGATCGAGCCAGGCCAAATCGACGGTCTACCAATGCGAGCTCAAGCCTGACTACCATTTCTGACGGAAATTGTGAATCTGCGGCGGCGCGGCAGATGCCGAACACCCGATGTGAACTTACGGGGGCTAGCCGTTGCCGAACACGGGAACCGATGCGCCGTGAATCACGCGCGCCCGATCGCCTGCGAGGAACAGCACGACTTCGGCGATGTCTTCGGCCTTGGGCCACTTTGCAAAATCTGCGTTGGGCATCGCTTTGCGATTCGCCGCGGTATCAATGATGCTGGGCAAAATCGAATTGACGCGAACGCCGGTGCCAACGAGGTCTGCTGCCAGCGAATCCAACATCGCCACAGCGGCAGCTTTTGTGGCGGCATAAGCCGATGCGCCCGCGGCGTGGTCCCATGCGGCTTTTGCAGCAACGTTCACAATGGCGCCGCGTTTGCGGGCAAGCATTGCAGGCACAACCGATTTGGCCAGCGCGAAGCCCGCGCGCAGATTCAAATCGATCATGCGAGTGAAGATTTCAACATCGAGCGCCCACAGCGGCGTGCCGCCGGCATAGCCGCCCACGGTGTTCACAAGCACGTCGAGACGATCCCACTGCGCGACGATTGTTTTAACGAGGCCGGCTGTTTGTGCGGGATCGGTTACGTCGACACTGAATCCCGTGAGCCGGTTCGCGCTGATTGCCGCTGTGTCCTTCAGAGACACAAGCTCGGCTTCATGACGAAAGGTAACCGCGACCTGAGCACCCTGTTCAAGAAACGCCAGGCTGACGGCGCGGCCCAGACCGCCGGTGCCGCCTGCAACAAGAACGATTTTTCCTGAGAATTCTGAAGGCATTGGCATTCTCCTTCGCGGCAATCTTCGTTGAATCGTGCCCAAACAGTATCCCACGGCGGCGATCGCCGCAATCACGTTTGGGGAAATGCTGCTTCTTCTCGACCTGCGCCAGCCGCCGTAATCGCGACCCTTGAAACGAGAAGCACATGGTAGCATTTGCTCCAGACTGCGAGGGAGTGGATGGCCAAGGCTCGCCCGATTCATGTGCAGATTTCACGTCGCGAATGGATCGTTATTCTCCTACTGGTTCTCTCCGTGGTCATCAACTATGTTGACCGCAGCAACCTTGGGCTGGCCATGCCGCTGCTCGAGAGGCAGTTTTCGTTTTCTTCGCTGCGCGCGGGAGAATTGCTGTCGGCATTTTTCTGGACATATGCTCTGGTGCAGCTGTTTGGCTTGGCTGGCGAACTCACTGACCGTTTCCCCGTAGGCTGGGTCCTGATGCTGGGATATTTGGTGTGGTCCACCTCGACCGCATTCATGGGACTCACCACTAGTTATGCTGCGCTCTTCACGCTGCAACTGGTTCTGGGACTCGGCGAGTCGGTCGCCTATCCATGCTATTCACGCATCTTCGCAGCGATGCCGCAACAGCATCGGGGGCGCGCAAACGCATTCATCGACGCGGGCACCAAGGTAGGACCTGCGGCGGGCGCTTATTTCGGCGGCATGGTGCTAGTCCACTGGGGATGGCGCATGCTGTTCCTGGTTTTTGGAGCGGGCGCGCTGGTCTGGATGCTGCCCTGGTATTTTGCAATGCCGCGCAGCGGGCCTACGGTGCGCAACGCGCGGGACACGCCGGAGAGGGTGGCGCCAGCGTCGGCCTCCGGCTCCATCGCAAAGATGGTGCGTCTGCGCTGCGCATGGGGAACAACGATCGGCCACTTCAGCGGGAACTACTTCTACTATTTTCTGTTGGCGTGGCTGCCGACGTATTTGGTGCAGGAAGAACATCTCTCCATCGGCAACATGTCCCGGCTCACCGCGGCAATCTTTCTGTTGATTGCCTGCACGACGCTTCTGGCCGGATGGATCTCAGATCGGCTCATTGCACGCGGTGTTTCATCCACCGCGGTTCGGCTCACGCTTGTTGTCGGCGGGCAGGGTATCGCTTCTATCCTGCTGGCACTCACGCTCATTCATGGGCATCCGTTCATCGCACTCACCATTTTGGCCGTCGCGTGCGCTGGTCACGGGGGATACGCTTCAAACCATTGGGCGATTGCGCAAACGCTCGCGGGTCCGGCAATGGCGGGGCGCTGGTCGAGCTTGCAAAATGGTGTCGCAAATTTTGCGGGCATCGCCGCGCCGTGGCTCACAGGGCTGATCGTCGAGAGACGAGGCAGCGCGCGGCTGGCGTTCGTGGTGGCCGGCGGCGTAGCGCTTGCGGGCGCGCTTTCGTTTGCGCTTCTGGTGCGGCGCGTGGAGCCGGTGAACTGGGAGGCAGCCCAAGGCTAAAGTTTACGAGAAAAATAACGTTATTTTTCCAGTAAACTTGCACCAAAATTAGTGCAGCATCTTATGAATCTAAATGACTTATGTGTTTATCAAATGTACACTCCCCCCAGAGAAAAAGAGATATCTTATTTTTCGCCTTGGCGGGTTCTATGTACTGATCAGTAAACACGGGTTGTTGGCAGTGAGGCGCCTGTCTGCGCGGGCCGGCGGGAAGTCGGTTGAGTTTCAGCATGGAACCATTATGGGCCTTTTGGGGATAATTACCGGCAAACTTGGTAAAAGAGAGATTAGAGAACAGATACAAGAGAATGAAGGAGTTACAGGAGGCGGGCGGATTTATTTTGGGCGGGAGGTCTTGACAAGGTTTAGGAGGCAATTCTGGTCAGACGGGCTCGGCCCACATCTATCTAGTGGACCGCCGCGCGCGCTTCGAGTTTGCGGATGCATTTGAGCATCTCGGCCAGGTTCGTCTTGCCGATCTCGCGCTCGAATTCGTTCTGCATGCGATCGAAGGCGGCGATCACGCGCAGTGCGCAACGCCTGCCTTGCGGCTTGAGCGAAAGCAAAAAGGCCCGCGCATCTTCGGGATCGATTTTGCGCAAAAGGAACCCCTTGGCCTCGAGCGATGAGATGCAATGGCTGAGGTTGCCGCGGGTTGTGGAGAAGGTTTCGGCAAGCTGCGAGGGCTTGACGGGCCGCGGCGCCTCGAAAAACAGGGCCGCGAGGACCAGGGCTTCAAGAAAGCCCAGATCGTCGGCGGCCAGAACACGCGACGCGAGCGCTTCAAAACGGCGCGCCGCGCGATTGACGGCGAACATGGGGCTCTCGCGGAGAAAGGCATCGATGCGCATGGCGGCGGAGTTAGTTTACTACCTCAACTATTCAAAACGATACAAAATCGTCGTTGCCTGAGACGGCCTTTGGCAGCGATGCTTGGAGACGGACCGATCGAGAGTGAATGCGCAGATTGAGTGTTATTGACCTTCGCCGGGTTTGGCTGCTGTTGCTGTTGGCCGGAATGATGCCCGCTGCAAGCGCGCAGAACGCGCCAGCGCCGCCGGCCGCGAAACCGAAGGGCAAACCGGAGACGATGGTCGTGCTGGGCACGGCGACGCCGGTGCCGCTGGCCGAGTCGCAACGCTCGGTGGAGATTTTGCCGGTGAAGGGCTTGTCGCTGGCGGCGGAGTCGCCGCAGGATTTTTTACGCGCAGACTCGTCGGTGTTTCTGGAAGAGCGCGGTGCCGGCGGAGGCCAGGCCGATCTGGTTCTGCGCGGCGGCAGCTTTGAGCAAACGCTCGTGCTACTGAACGGGTTTCGCATCAACGATGCGCAGACCTCGCACCACAATCTCGATCTGCCGGTTCCCTTGGAGGCAATGGACTCAATTCAGGTGCTGGAAGGCGCAGGATCGACGCTGCACGGGATCGACGCGCTAAGTGGTGTGGTGGACTTTTTGACGGCAGCGCCGGATCGCGATTCGATCTTCCTGCGCGGCGGCGCGGGCAGTTTGGAATCGAACGAAGAGACGATGATGGCGGGCGCAACGCACGGCCGCTGGAGCGGCCGCGCCACCGCGGAGCGGAATTTTTCAACCGGATTTGTGGCGACGCCGACATTTACTCCGCCGGCCTACACGACTGCTTGCAGTAAGCAGTCGATGGTGCGGGTGTGCGAGGACGATCGCGATTATCGCAACGAGGATGCGTCGGTGGAGAGTTGGCTGGGGACGCGGCTCGGCGTTACAGATTTGATGTTTGCCGGATCTGATCGCTCGTTTGGCGCGAATCAGTTTTATGGTGACTACAACTCGTGGGAGCGGACCAAGGGCTGGTTTGCCTCTGCGCGGCAGGAGCTCGGCAGCCATACGGCGGCAGCGTTCGCTTATCGGCGGCATTCAGACGACTTCGTGCTGTGGCGCAACGACCCGGCGGCGTATGAAAACAATCATATTGATGGCTCATGGCAGGGCACGCTGCGTAGCGCATTTTCAATCCGCGGCCAATCGGCGCTTTTGGCGGGCCTGGAAGCGAACGGCGACAGCATCAACAGTTTCAACTTCTCCAATCTCAACGCTTCCGGCAAGGTTCAGGTTTCGCCCGCGCTGGGCATTCATGCGCGCAATTATGGGGCGGGGTATGTGGATGTTGATTTGCGGCCGGCGGAGAAACGCTGGAGCCTGTCGGCGGGCGCGCGCGAAGAGATCTTCTCGGGCGGAGCGCAGGCCGTGTTTTCTCCAGAGCTGGCGGGGAGTTTTCGCGTGTCGAGCAGCCTGAAGGTGCGAGCCACCGGCGGCTATGGATTCAGGATTCCGACCTACACCGATCTCTACTACTCCGATCCGTCCACGTTGGGTAATCCGCATTTGAAACCGGAGTCGGCATGGACGGGCGACGGAGGCGTGGATTGGACGCCTTCGACGAAGCTTGCGTTCTCGGCGACGGGTTTCTATTCACAGCAGCACGACACCATCGATTATGTGAAGATCACGAACGGGACGAACCCATATCTTCCGGCGGGATGCCCAGTTGGCACCTGGTGCGCGGACAATCTGAACGGTCTGCACTTTGCCGGAGTGGAAACCAGCTTCGCGTGGATTCCCAACAAATCGCAGGCGATTCGCATCGGGTGGACGGCGTTGCACGGAGCGCAAACCGCGCTGCACGGGCTCCAGTCGGAGTATGTTTTCAACTATCCGATCGAGAATGTTCATGCGTCGTGGGCCTGGACGTTGGGCCGCGAGATCGTACTGACGAATGCGGTAGAGCTTGCGCAGCGCTATCAGCAGACGGTTTACCCGGTTTGGAACGCGACACTGATGCGGAACGCGTGGAAGGTGCGGCCGTATGTGCGGCTGATGAACGCGAGCAACACCGGCTACCAGGAGATTACGGGCGTGAACATGCCGCCGCGGACGATCATGGGCGGCGTGGCGATCGAGCTTGATCGCGAAAACGGCCATTGAGAAAAACCTCTTGTACTTCAGCCGTCATCTTGGGCAAACTTGAACTCGTACCTCGGCAGCCCGCGCAGCAAACCCAATCAGCGGGCTCTACCTGCACTCTCATGCTCTTGAGGGATTGCGGATGGAGGCGATCAGGAGCACACCGGGAAGGTGTGCCCGCGCTTCGATTCGCGAGCAGCCTTCCCTCGCCTAAACGCGATCCAACCGAGAGGAGATGAGCCATGAGCCAGACGGAAAATCACCACAAGATCAACTACATCGAGTTCGCGGCGTCAGACGTTTCGCGGGCTAAGCAATTCTATGCGAGCGTGTTTGGCTGGACGTTCGAAGATTGGGGACCCGATTACGTCAGCTTCGATGGAGCAAATGCTGGCGTCCACGGAGGGTTTCGCGTCGCCAAGCCGGAAGAGACCAGCGGCATTCCGGCTCCGTTGGTTGTGCTTTACTCCAAAGATTTGAAAGCGACGGAAGCTGCAATTGTTGCCGCCGGCGGCAGCATCGCGGTTCCGACGTTCGAATTTCCGGGCGGCAGGCGTTTCCACTTCTCGGATGGAGTGGGGAATGCGTTGGCAGTCTGGTCGGAATGAACAGACTGAGATATGCGGACCAGGGGCCAGGAAAGGAACGCTCGACGGTTCTTTCGCCCGCTGTCGCGGGCTTGTGATTCGATCGCATAACTTGGCCCCAGGCTGGCGCCTGGGGCTACCATCTTTTGCCCGCTAACGCGGGCTTGGCTCACGAGTACACGAAGAATAGAGGGCGCCGCCACGAGCGTCGGAGGATCAGGCCAGGTTTTTTGCTCGATGTCGCGGGCTCGGCTCGCAAGTACATGAAGAACAGAGGGTGCCGCCACGAGCGTCGGCGGATCAGGCCAGGTTTTTCTTCAGGAATTCGAGTGAGCGCTCGCGCGCTTCGCTTGCCGCTGCGGGATTGTAGCTGGGGCGTGGCTCGCAGTTGAAGGCGTGGCCGGCGTCGTACCAGAAGATTTCAACTTCAGGATGCGCAGAGTGGACCTTTTCGACTTCGCTCGCGGGAATGTGCGTGTCCTGTCTGCCGAAGTGGAGCATCACCGGACAGTTCGGATTTTCGCCGGCGTAGTTGCCGATGCGCCCGCCATAATATCCAACAGCCGCCGCAGGGTGAAGGCGTGTGGCTGAGAGCCATGCGACTGTGCCACCAAGACAGTATCCGATGACGCCAACTTTCTTGTGCGTCGCTCCGGCGGCGTAGTCGATGGTTGCGCCTACGTCGAGGATTGCTTGATCAACATCGAACTTCGGGAAAAGGCTCATCGCGGTTTTCATGCTTTCGGGATCGTAGCCGAGATCGATTCCGGGACTGATGCGATCGAAGAGCGCGGGAGCGACAGCGAGGAAACCATCGCGCGCCCAGCCGTCGGTGACGGAGCGAATGTGCCCGTTGACGCCAAAGATTTCCTGGATAACCACGAGTCCGGCGACCGGCTCGCGTTGCGGACGCGCAACATAGGCGCCGAATGAGTGCCCATCGGAAGCACGCAGTGTTAAATGTTCGCTCATGAAAGGATCTCGTGGCCGGCGAAACTGGGAGTCGAGCTGGTGGTCTCGACTTCCAGTATCAACCGGGCCAGAAGATCGTTTCAAGCGGCGATGAATCGCGCGAGCAAAGGCTGAGCGTCTCCCTGGCCTAGTTGATGTGCGACGGAAGCTGCGGAGGCTTGCGCGGGCCGAGCTCTTCGCGCACAAGTGTGAGGCCGAGGAGAAGCCGTTCAAAACTATCGGAAAGGCGCGCGAAAAGCGGAGCTTCCTGCTCGTATTCAAATAGATTGAACTGGCTGACGATGAAGTAGCTACGCTTTCCGGCGCGAATCAGCTCTTCAATACTCGAGTAGCGGCTGGCCTGATGGCGGCGCGCTCGGTGACCTGATTCGTTGGCTTGGGGGTACATGCCGGCGACAAAGAGCGCATAGTCGCCAATATGTTTGCGCAGCGCGCGCTCGGCGTCAAAGGATGCTGCGGAGCCATTGACCGGATCTGCGGCGCGCTCCATCTCTTCGAGCCGCTCGATCGGCCGCCCGTCGGCATCGCGGATGCTGTAAAGCTTGTCGGCCTGAGAAAACTCGCAGAGAATGTGCGCGACATACGCACTCAAATCGGGATCGTGCAGACCTAGTTTGCCTTCGTAACTATTGCGCACGATCTGCCGGAAAAAGGGTTCGAGCGGATGAGGCTGGGCCTGCATTCACACCTCCCTCGCAAGGAGGCATCTTGTCCGCCTCCTGCTCAAAAAAGCGGCTGCGCGCGAACAGCCGGGTTCGCTTTCTAGCCGCCGCTGTTCCATTGGATGCTGCGCGGGGAAGGTACGAGCGACGGCCGAGTCATGAAACGTTAACACTGAGCTTAGCGAAAGAGTTGCGTTTGGCAAGAGGGGAGAGGCAACTTTGTTGGCAGAGAAGCGACGAGAGTGCGAATGATGCGGGAGGGCCGAGTCAGAGACAGAGCACATCCCCGATCCTTCCGCCGCGGCGGATGAGGGACCGGGGCACCCGATTCTTATTGCGTTGGTTTCAGACTGTGGCCGGAGTGCGCTGCTCGAGCTCGGCAAGGCGCTTGGCGAGGAGCGACTCGAGCTTGACCAGCGCTGAAGAAAAGCCCTCGATGCCTTCGGTGAGCTTATCGCTGGCCATGCGGTCGGCTGCATGCATGCGATCGAAAGTGGCTTTATCAATGGCGATTCTTTCGATGGCCATGCTTTTGGCGTTCGCGGGATCGAGCTTGCGCGGCAGATCGCCTTGAGTGGACTCGAGCTCAGCGAGCAGTTGCGGCGAGATCGTGAGCAGGTCACAACCGGCGAGCTCCTTGATTTCTCCGATGTTGCGGAAGCTCGCGCCCATGACGACGGTTTTGTATCCGAATTTTTTGAAGTAGTTGTAAACGCGCGTGACCGATTGCACGCCAGGATCGTCGGCGCCCTGGTAATCCTTGCCAGTGTCCTTCTTGTACCAGTCGAGAATGCGGCCGACGAAGGGCGAAATAAGAGTGACGCCGGCATCGGCGGCGGCGATGGCCTGATGCAGGCCGAAGAGCAGCGTCAGGTTGCAATGGATGCCTTCTTTCTCGAGCACCTCGGCGGCGCGAATGCCCTCCCACGTGGACGCAATTTTGATCAGGACGCGCTCGCGCCCGATGCCTTCCTTGCGATACATCTCAATAATGTCGCGTGCCATTTCGATGGTCTTTGCCGTGTCGTAGGAGAGGCGCGCATCCACCTCAGTGGAGACCCGGCCGGGAATGATGGCAAGAATTTTTTTGCCGAAGGCGACGGCGAGGCGCTTGAAGGCGAGATTTGCGACGTCCTTGTCGCTGGCGCTGTCGCCGAGTTCCTTGTGGGCTTCGGTGAGCACGCCGTCGACGATGGGCTGATATTGCGGCATCTGCGCGGCCGCGGTGATGAGCGAAGGATTGGTGGTGGCGTCCTGAGGATGAAACTTTTCCATCGCCTCCATGTCACCGGTGTCGGCTACTACGACGGTAAATTTGCGCAATTGTTCGAGAAGATTGGGCATGATTCCTCCAGCGGGGAAGCGGGGATTCGACTCGTTTCCTGCAATTCCAGTGTACCGCCCTTTCGTTAAGATGCGCTGAAAGCTGCGTGGTTGCGCTGCAGCTGCGCTACTCCGATTCGACAGTGTTTACAAGTTTGCCGAGGCCGGGGATGGAAACCTCGACGCGATCGCCGGGAGATAGTGGAGCGATGCCGGAGGGCGTTCCTGTGAGCAGCAAGTCTCCCGGCTCGAGAGTGAAGACGGACGTGATCCATGCGAGGAGCACGGGGAGCGAAAAGATGAAGTCGAGCGTATTGCTGTGCTGGCGGCGCTCGCCGTTGAGATGCGTTTCAAGAGTGAGGCCGGCATCGAGATCGAGCTCGTCGCTGACGAATGGGCCGACGGGACAGAAAGTGTCAAAGCCCTTGGCGCGCGTCCACTGATCGTCCTTTTGTTGCAAGTCGCGAGCGGTGACGTCGTTGGCGAGCGTGAGGCCGCGGACGACGTCGCGCCAGTTGGAATTGGGCTTGAAGTGACGGGCGCGGCGACCGATAACGACAGCAAGCTCGCCTTCGAAATCGACGCGCTGGGAGATGGCAGGCAGGCGAATGACGCCGCCGGGTGCGAGCAGAGAAGAGGGAGGCTTGAGGAAGATCAGCGGCTCGGTGGGCATTTCGTTGCCGAGCTCTCGGACGTGTGCGCGATAATTGCGGCCGACGCAGACGATTTTGGATGGCGTAACGGGAGGCAGAAGTTGGGCGGCAGAGAGCAGCATGGGCTCAAAGGCGGATGGGGCGCTGTCGCGCTGCAACCTGAAGGCGAAATCTTCTTCGGTGGCGGGAGCGGATCCAGTAATCCAGAATTCGCCATTGCGGTCTTCGACGGATCCGTATTGGGGTTGGCCATTGAGGTTGAAGCGGCAATACTTCATGGATCGTGACTCCCTTGGAATGAGATTGGCTAGGATGCGGGGACTGTGTCTGAAGCTTCGGCGGAACGGGCGCTCTCGCGACCGTCATTGTCTATGGCGGTGACCGCATATATATAGATGTGGCCGGGCTCGACGTTGGCGTCGTGAAAGCCGGGCCCAACTGCTGGTTGAGTGGAGATGCGCCGCCATTCAGTGGCCGAGCCAGACGGACTTTTTTCACGACGGTAGACGATATAGCCGGCGAGATTCGATTCCGTGTTGGGTAGCCAGCTGAGATCGATGGCGGGGCCGGTGCCGTTTTCGCCGGCGGTGGCAACGGCTTCAAGGCCGCGGGGGGCGCTGGGCGGATGTATATTGATGGCCTCGATGCGCAGCGGTGGCGAGAGCGGACTGGCCAGCTCAAGCGTTGTGCCGTCGATGGCGACGCGGGCGACGCGCTGCGCGCGGTATTCGTAGGACGAGCCGAAGCGGATGTCCTTATCGAGGGCACGATCGGAGTTGCCGGCTGGTTCGACGATGAGGGTCTGCTCAAGGAGTTCGGCGGGCTGCGCGAGCTGGCTCTCATCCGATTTGTGAGCGGGAGGCGTGAGAAGCCGGCGCACAAGACGAATGACGACGGGCGATGATTCGGCTGGAGCGGGAGCCCAGCGAAGGAGCACACCATCTTTGCGAATCTCCGCGGTCAGGTTATCGACAGGCGGAGGGGCCAGGCCGGCGAGGATCTCGGCAGGGTTGGAGAGTCCGGCGGAACGGCCTTTGCGGTTGACGAGCTCGACGAAGTAAGCAAGCACGCGGGGAGAGCCGGAGGCCAGCGCGGATGGAAGCGCGTCGGTGAATGTGGCGTTGGAACCGGGAACAAGTGAAAGCGTGGCAGCAACGCTGCACTTCGCGGCGCTGGATTCATTGCGGCAAACATGGACGCTGATATCGCCTTTGAGTAGGACTTTGTCAGTCGTTTTGGCCGGCATGGTCCAGCTGAGCGCGACCTGGTTGCCGGTGCGGACCGCGGAGAGATCGGAGACGGGAGCGGCGAGATTAAGTGAGGGCGGCAGAGGCGCGCCGGGCATTCCGCAGCCGGAAAGAGCAAGGATCGCGGGCAGAGCCGCGGAAACTGCAAGTTGCATCGCGGAGTAACGACACGCGCGGAGCCCTTTTTTTGGCGGCATAGCGATTCCAGTCTAATGGACCGGGCGGCGTTGCGAGGGCAGCATGCGAGCGCGGCGCGACCGTGACTGAGTTGGCGCTGGAGAGAGAATCGGATTGACTCGCAATTGTGCGCTTGTCAAAATCGTAGTTATTCGAGTTGACTGCAAGGGGTGACGAAAGAAGGATCTCGATGTCATTTTTCCGGGAATATCTGCGCGAAAACAGGGTCTTGCACGATCCCAGAGTGGATGAGACCGATGAGGACTTCCTGGTGCAGGCGCTATTGCAGGCGCGGATGAACAAGTCGAGGGGCAACATTGTGATTAAAGCCGGGTTTTTCGGCAGGAGAGATTTGGAGCGCGAGCTGAAAACGGAGAAGGCGAAGGAGGCCCTCCATTTTGTTGCGGCGTTTCTCGGTTACCTGGTTAAAACTCCTCTCTCCTATCAAAAAGAGATAGAGCGGTTCAAGATGTACTTCATTCCTGGATTTGCGAACGATCCTTTGAAGCATGAGCAACTGAGACAAGGGCTCCGCGAAATGTTCTTTGACGCGACGTTGCAGAGCCTGGAAACGACCGAGAAGTTGGACACGTTGTTCGATGTTGCGGTGCTGAAGAAGCCGGCGGGATAGCGGGGAAAACTGCGCCGTCCCCTTTATGCGGATCAGAGCTTGCGCAGGTTAGCAAACTTTTCCATCAGCTTTTTGATCCCGTGGTTCGCAAAGAGCACCGTGAGCTTGGCGTCTTCGCCATCGCCTTCGCGCTGAAGCACCGTTCCTTCACCATATTTTGCATGCATCACGCGCTGGCCTTTCTTGAGGCCGGAGGCACCGTTGGTGGCGGGGATGTCCATGGCTGGCCGAGAGCCGCTCCCCGGTCTCAGATTCGAAACCGGGGGCACCCGGCCGGATTTCCACCCCGCGGACGTGGACCTGTCCGCGGGGACCCCGGATTTCGCGCCGAAGAAGCGCGCGATGTTGCTCTCCGACGCTCCCGCGTTTTGATCTTTTGGAGCATAGTGTTGGCGAGACGAGACTGATGGAGGGCTCACGTGGGGGACTTCCTGGCTCTCGTCTTCGTAATTGAAGTGCGCGCGCTCGGAGCCGGCGCTGCCAAATCGGCGCCCCGATGCATAGCCGGACGAATACGCCGGTGTGGACCACGCTGGATTTCTGTTGCCGAGATTTTCGATGAGCGGCGGCGGAACTTCTTCAAGGAAGCGCGAAGGCACGCTGGCCTCGGGCACATCGGCGCCGTAGCGGCGGCGATAGTGGGCGCGGGTGAGGATGAGCGTATCCATGGCGCGAGTCATTCCGACATAGCAAAGCCGGCGCTCTTCTTCGAGCTCTTCAGGGTTGTTGAGCGTGCGCGAGTGCGGGAAGAGGCCCTCCTCAAGGCCGGCGAGAAAGACGAGCGGGAATTCGAGTCCCTTGGCGGCGTGGAGAGTCATGAGCGTGACGCGGGCGTTGGGGTCGAACTGGTCGGTGTCAGAGGCGAGAGCGGCGTGATCGAGAAATTCGGCGAGCGTTTCGCCGCGCTCCTCTGCATCGTGCGCGGCGTTGGCCAGCTCCTTCAGGTTTTCAATGCGGCTGATGGCCTCCGGCGTGCCTTCGGTTTCGAGAGCCTTGATATAGCCGGAGCGGTCAATGATGAAGCGGATGAGCTCGGGTAGAGTCGCGGAGTCGCCGGGGGAACGGAAGCGCCCTTCGGGCTGTTCTGGTTTTGGACTGGATTCGTGCGGAGGGGGAAGTGGTTCGCAATTCGTGGATCGTGATTCGTGATCTGTTTTCTGTTGCTCGGGGCGGTCGGAAGGAAAATGCGAAGCATCAAGCAACTGAAGCTGGCTCTCGTCGGCGGCGGGAATCGGCTCGTCCGTTGGCGCTTCGGCGCCAAATCCGAAGCCGGTGTCTGTGTCGTCCGCGTGAGACTCGGCGACGTCGGTGGCGAGCTTGCCAGCAAAGTCGGGATCCATCATGGCTTGCGCGTCGAGAATCAGCTGGCGGAACGATTCAAGCGCGATGAGCGCGCGGGTGGGAATGAGTCGGTTTTTGATTGCGGCGGCAGCGGCATCCCATGTGGACGAATTGGTTTCAAGCGCGAGGCGCTCGATGGTCTCAAGCGTGGTTTTGCCAATGCCGCGGGCTGGCGTGTTGATGACGCGCTGCAGAGCCATCGAATCGTGCGGATTGCGGATGAGGCGGAGATAGCTGAGAAGGTCCTTGATCTCGGCGCGCTCGTAAAAGCTGAAGCCGCCGACCATGGTGTAGCCGATGTTGTAGCGGCGCAAGGCTTCTTCAACCAGGCGCGACTGCGAGTTGGTGCGATACAGAACGGCTACCCCTCCAGGGTTTGGAGTTTCGGAGGAGGCTTGTGCGCGGACAAAGGCCTGAATCTTGTCGGCGATGAAGAGGGCTTCGTTTTCGCCGTCGGGCGCTTCGTAGTAGCCGATGAGCGAGCCGCCCTGGCGCTCGGTCCAAAGCTTTTTGCCCTTGCGGCGGAGGTTGTTGGCGACGACGGCGCCCGCGGCTTCCAAAATAGTCTGCGTTGACCGGTAGTTCTGCTCCAGGCGGACGATGCGGGCGTTGGGGAAGTCCTGCTCGAATTCGAGGATGTTGCGAATGTCGGCGCCGCGCCAAGAGTAGATGCTTTGATCCTCGTCGCCCACGGCGCAAACATTTTTGTGCTCGCCCGCAAGGAGCTTCATGAGCTCGTATTGCGGTCGGTTCGTGTCCTGGTATTCGTCGACCAATACATATTGATAGCGGCGCTGGTAGCGATCGCGCACTTCGCCGGAGGCTTTGAGCACTCGGACGGCCTCGAGGAGCAGGTCGTCGAAGTCGACGGCGTTGTTCTTGCGCAGCTCGGCTTGGTAGGCCTGAAAGATGTGCGCCACACGCTCGCTGGTTGGGTCTTTAGAGCCGAGGAAAAAGTCCTGCGGATCGACCATGTGGTTTTTGGCCCAGGAGATGCGGCTTTGCACGGTGCGCGGGGTGAGCTGCTTGGTGTCGAGGCCCATGCGCTTCATGATTTGCTTGACGAGGGACGATTGGTCGTTTTCGTCGAAGATGGTGAAGGCGCGGGTGAGGCCTTTTCCGTTGATCTGGAGCGCCTCGACGTCGCGCCGGAGCACGCGCACGCAAAAGGAATGGAAGGTTGAGATCAGGGGCTTGGCCAGCGAGGAATGACCGAGGAGCTGGTTGACGCGCTCGGCCATTTCGCCGGCGGCCTTGTTGGTGAAGGTGACGGCGAGGATGGAGTCGGGCGCGACGTTTTTCTCCTGGATGAGCCAGGCGATGCGGTGCGTGATGACTCGCGTTTTGCCGGAGCCCGCGCCCGCAAGAATGAGCAGGGGGCCTTCGGCGGCTTCGACGGCGGCGCGTTGTTCGGGATTGAGATCGGCGAGGAGAGGGTGCAAAGCGAGCGTCCTGTGGGGACAGGGTCCTGAGTCTAGTGTATCGTTTGGGCGATGGGCGAGATTGGGTTCGCCATCGGCCATTGCATTCCAGGGACTAATTCGGTAGGATAAATAGGTATATGCGTAGGGGAAGCCCTGCGCTGTCAATTGCACCACGGTTCTTAGACCCCTGCAGGGCGGCACAGTTTTGGAAGGCAGCCGCAACTGGATGAAGGGGCTCCCGCTGAGGCGGGCTGGTAAGGGCGGTGGGAGACGAGGAAACGATGGCCGCTGGCAAGAATATTGCTAAGGCGCGCGCCGCTGTCAACAAGCCGGCGTATCCGCTGCCTGAAGCAGTGAATCTCCTGAAGCAAGTGAAGTACGCGAAGTTCGACGAGACCGTCGATTTGACGATGCGTCTGGGCGTGGATACTCGCCATGCGGACCAGATGGTTCGCGGAACAGTCGTGCTGCCGCACGGGCTGGGCAAGACCAAAACCGTGGCCGTGATCGCGACTGGCGACCGGCAGAAGGAGGCGACCGAAGCGGGCGCGGATTTTGTGGGCGGCGAGGAGATGGTGGAGAAGATCCAGAAAGAGAACTGGACCGACTTCGACGCGCTGATTGCGACGCCGGACATGATGAAGGTTGTGGGCCGGTTGGGCAAGGTGCTGGGGCCGAAGGGCCTAATGCCGAATCCCAAAACCGGAACCGTGACCATGGATGTGGGCGCGGCGGTGAAGGAGATCAAGGCCGGCAAGGTGGAGTTTCGCGCCGATAAGACCAGCCTGGTGCACGTTCCAGTGGGCAAGCTGAGTTTTGAGCCGCAGAAGCTGATCGACAATGCGACTACGGTAATCACATCGATTGTGCGCGCCAAGCCCGCGGCGGCGAAGGGCAAATACATCAAGAGCGTGACGCTCAGCTCAACGATGGGACCGGGAGTGCCGCTGGATTCGCAGGTTGCGGACGCGGCGGTGAAAAGGTAAGGCAGGGACGTAGGGACGTAAAGATCAGGACGGCGGATATGGCGATTTCGAAAGCAAAAAAAGCGGAGAAGGTGAAAGTGCTGGCGACGGAGCTGGCAGGTTCGACCACCGCGATTGTGGGTTCGTTCAGCAAGCTGACCGTGGCCAAGGATTACGAGCTACGCAAGGTGATTCGCGAGGCGGGCGGGAAGTACCGCGTGGTGAAGAACAAGCTGGCCGCGATCTCCGGAACAGGGACCGAAGTTGAAGCGGCGCTGAAAGGCCTAAAGGGCGTGAACTCGGTGGCGTTTACCGCGGGCGATCCCGTGGCGCTGGCGAAGGTGTTTGCCAAGTGGGCCGGCGAAAATGCGGCGGAGTTTCACTTCAAGCTGGGAATTGTCGACGGCAAGCTGCTGAGCGTGGACGAAGTGAAGGCGCTGGCGACAATGCCGGGCAAGGAAGAGATCTTCTCGAAGCTGCTGTTCTTGATCAACGCACCGGCGCAGCGGCTGGCGACGGTGATCAATGCGACAGGCCGCGATTTGGCCGTCGTGATCGGGCAGGGTGTGGAGAAGGAAAAGTTTGCGGCGGCATAGCCGCGCGAGTTCACAGTTCTTAGTTCACAGTTGGACGCCCCACCGGGGCAACGACGAACGAAGAACTACGAACTGAGAACTGAAAAGGTTTTGGCCGTGGTAAGCGAGAGAGTGCGCACGTCTGGCGCAACGGAAACTCTCGAGCTTAGAAGGCGGCCGGGGAAAGACGAATTCAAACGATTTCGATTGGAGAGGGAAAATGGCGGATATCGCGCAATTGGAAGAGCAAATCGTAAGCCTGAGCCTGCTGGAAGCGGCAGCTTTGGTTAAGAAGTTGGAAGAGCGGCTTGGCGTTTCGGCGGCAGCAGCGGCACCGGTGATGGTGGCCGGCGGCGCGGCGGCAGGCGGAGCGGCACCGGCGGCTGAGGAGAAGACCGAGTTCCAGGTCATCCTGAAGGACGCTGGCGCCAATAAGATCAACACCATCAAGGCGGTACGCGAAGTGACTTCGCTCGGCCTGAAGGAAGCCAAGGACCTGGTTGACGGCGCTCCCAAGGCTCTGAAGGAGAACGCAACCAAGGATGAGGCCGAGGCCATCAAGAAGAAGTTTGAAGGCGTCGCCACCATCGAAGTGAAGTAGCCTGGGGCAAACGGCACGAGACTTGCAAGGGACGCCGGGACGCGCTATGATCAAGAGTGCGCGTTCCGGGGCCTTTGTTCAGTGTTCGAGCGAGCAAGGCAGCCAGGCGGCGCAAAGTGCGGGGCGTGGCGGTCACGCAAGCTTCCGCGGTTCAGGGCGGCGATTCTGAAGGCGGATGTTTCGATTCAAGTTCTATTGAGTCAATGGTTTTCTCACGGTCAGGCGGGAAGGCTGTTGATGGTGGTCGGGCAGCGGCAATTCGCGGCGGATGCGGATTTTGCGATCGGCGAGGGTAATGGAAGAAAATTCGGATGGGGGCACAGGCGTTAAGCTGCGCTCGTGAGGCATTGCGCCTTACGGGCTATTTGTGTCTACCCGTTGAGCTGAGCAGGGGATTTTCAGAGCCTTGACAGCGACATGCGCACAACTTCCCTTTACGGTTTCTCCCGTAGATTCGGGTTCTGCCGTTGTGCTTGCATCTTCCAATTGTGCGCAGTCTAGCGCACCTGCCCGTCGGACGCAATATCGGTCACGCGTTATTGACAAAGCTCTCACAGGACCTGCCTGACACGGGTTCTTTCCGGTAGTGGGAATCAGATTCCCGCATGCCGGTAACAAAAGGGACGGGCTGACAAAAGCCTGCTCCCACGCACTTTCGGATGCATTCGGAGTGACGGAACCAAACGGACGCCCACGAGACTCAGGCGTCCGGCCGGCCGAGCCGCGATTCAAGTGGCAGCGCCGGAGCGACGAGGCTCAGGAGTGAACATGCCCAACGAGAAGCGCGCGATTCGCAGCCGGCTCGATTTTTCAAAGATTCCCACTGCAACCCAGATTCCTAACCTGATTGAAGTGCAGCGCCGCAGCTACGAGCGGTTCCTGCAGATGGACAAGCTGCCGAATGAGCGCGACGACTCGGGTTTGCAGTCGGTGTTTGTTTCGGTATTTCCGATTACGGATTTCCGCGGCATCTCACAGCTTGACTTCGTCGACTACTCAATCGGCAACTGGGAGTGCAAGTGCGGCCACCTGAAGGGACTGCATCACCTGCGGACTGCCTGCGTGCATTGCGGCGCGATGGTGATCACGGATCCGTTTTTGCCCAGCGACGTACTTTGCCAGAAGTGCGGCACCTATAACAAGAACACGCCGGACTTCTGCAACAAGTGCGGCGACCCGGTGAGTCTGCAACTGAAGTACGACCAACAGGAGTGCGAAGAGCGCGGCATGACGTTCTCGGCTCCGCTGAAGGTAACGGTGCGCCTGACGATTTACGACAAGGACGCCGAGACCGGCAACAAGACCATTCGCGACATCAAGGAACAGGAGGTTTTCTTCGGCGACATTCCGCTGATGACTCCGAACGGCACGTTCATTGTGAACGGCACGGAGCGCGTGATTGTTTCGCAGCTGCACCGCTCGCCAGGCGTGTTCTTTGAGACTGCCAACAACCGGACCTATTTCCTGGGAAAGATCATTCCTTACCGCGGGTCGTGGGTGGAGTTCGAATACGACCAGAAGAACACGCTCTATGTTCGCATCGACCGCAAGCGCAAGTTTTTGGGAACGATCTTCCTGCGCGCGCTGGGCCTGCGTTCGGACGAAGAGATCCTGAAGACTTTCTACACGGTCGATCGGATTCACAAGGATGACGGCAAGCTGATGTGGGAAGTGCAGCAGGATGCGGCCAAGGGCACGCACCTGGTGGGGGCGAAGCCCGCGCATGCCATCAAGCACGGCGGCGAAGAGATTGCGCATGCGGGGCGCAAGATCAACGCGCATTCGCTGAAGGCGTTGCGCGGCGCGAACATTCAGCGCGTGGAAGTGGAAGCGGCGGAGCTTGACGGCGCGCTGACGGCTGCAGACGTTGTGGATACCAACACCGGCGAAGTGGTTGTCGAGGCCAACGTGGAGTTGACGGCCGATCGCCTGCACAAGGTGATGGCGTCGGGCGCTGCGAGCTTCGAAGTGTTCTTCCCGGATCGCGACGATGTGGGCAACATCATTTCGAACACGTTGAAGCGCGACTCAGTGCACAAGCCGGAAGAGGCGCTGATCGAGATCTACCGCAAACTGCGGCCGGGTGATCCGCCGACGCTAGATACGGCGACGGCGCTGTTCGAGGGCATGTTCTTCGATCCGCGCAAGTACGATTTCTCGCGCGTGGGCAGGCTGAAGTTCAACATCAAATTGTATGAGAACCAGGACGCGACGCAGCTCGATCACCGGACTCTGACGGCCGAGGACTTCTACGCGACCATCCGTTACCTGCTGAAGTTGCGCAAGAACATCGGCATGGTGGACGACATCGATCACCTGGGCAACCGCCGCGTGCGTGCGGTTGGCGAGCTGATGGAGAACCAGTTCCGCATCGGCCTGGTGCGCATGGAGCGCGCGATCAAGGAAAAGATGAGCGTGTATCAGGAGCTGAACACGGCGATGCCGCACGACCTGATCAACGCCAAGCCCGTGATGGCCGCGATTCGTGAGTTCTTCGGCTCGTCGCAGCTGTCCCAGTTCATGGACCAGACCAATCCGCTGTCGGAGATCACGCATAAGCGGCGGCTTTCGGCGCTGGGGCCGGGCGGCTTGAGCCGCGAGCGCGCTGGTTTCGAAGTGCGGGACGTGCACACGACGCACTACGGGCGCATCTGCCCCATCGAGACGCCGGAAGGTCCGAACATCGGACTGATCAGTTCGCTCAGTTGCTTTGCGCGCATCAACGAGTACGGGTTTATCGAGTCGCCTTACCGCAAGGTGAAGGACTCGAGGATTCTTGACTTCGTTGAGATTGTGAACGCGGGCGAGAGCGGACTGCGTGTGGGCGACCACATTGAGAAGGATGAAGCGGCGCGCCTGAATGCCAAGTTGAAGAAGGAAGGCAAGCGCCCGATCGACTCGATTCCCTTCAGCTTTTATCTTTCCGCGTGGGAAGAGGATAAGCACACCATCGCGCAGGCCAACATCGAATTCGACGATCATGGCGTGATCCTGGAAGACCTGGTGAACGCGCGCCGGCTCGGGAACTTCGTGCTGGTGAACAAGACCGAAGTGGATTACATCGATGTGAGCCCGAAGCAGCTGGTATCGGTGGCGGCATCGCTGGTGCCGTTCCTGGAGCACGACGACGCCAACCGCGCGCTGATGGGCGCGAACATGCAACGGCAGAGTGTGCCGCTGCTGGCGGCTGAAGCGCCGCTGGTGGGCACGGGCATGGAAGGCGTAACCGCGCGCGACTCGGGTGCGGTGATCCTGGCCAAGCGCAACGGCATTGTGGACTCGGTCGATTCCGAGCGCATCATTGTGCGCGTCGAAGGCGAGCACCATCCGATGCAGCTTTCGCGCGAGGTGGGTTCGGACATTTATCAGCTCATCAAGTTCAAGCGGTCAAACCAGAACACCTGCATCAACCAGAAACCGGTGGTCCGGCAGGGCGACCGTGTGATCAAGGGGCAGGTGATCGCCGATGGCCCGTGCACGGAGCAGGGCGAACTGGCTCTGGGACGCAATGTGCTGGTGGCCTTTATGCCGTGGCGCGGGTACAACTTCGAGGACGCGATTTTGATCTCGGAACAGCTGGTGCGCGAGGACTACTACACCAGCGTGCACATCGAGGAGTTCGAGATTGAGGCGCGCGACACGAAGCTGGGACCGGAAGAGATCACGCGCGACATTCCCAACGTAAGCGAGCATGCACTGCGCGATCTTGACGAGAGCGGAGTGATCCGCATCGGCGCTCAGATCGGGCACGGCGACATTCTGGTGGGCAAAGTGACGCCGAAGGGCGAAACGCAGCTGACACCAGAAGAGAAGCTGCTGCGCGCTATCTTCGGCGAAAAGGCCGGCGACGTTCGCGACGCTTCATTGACCTGCCCGCCGGGAATCGAAGGCACGGTGGTGGACGTTCGCATCTTCAGCCGCAAGGGGCAGGAAAAGGACGAGCGCGCCAAGCTGATCGAGGCCGAGTATGTTGCCAAGCTCGAAAAGAACCTGGGCGACGAGATCCGCATTCTGACCGATGAACGCTTGAAGCGGTTGGAAGCGATTCTGGGCGCGAAGGAAGTGCTGGCCGATTTGCACGACGAGCGCACCAACAAGCGCCTGCTGACCAAGGGAACGATTCTCGACCGCGACACTATCGAGCGCATCTCGACGAAGAACCTGAAGAGGATCCGCTACAACGACAAGGATCCGCGGGTGAACGAGCAGATCGATGAAATTGAGGAGATGACCTCGCGGCAGATCGAGGTGCTGCGCAAGATTACGAACGAGAAGGTAGCCAAGCTGCAGAAGGGCGACGAGCTGCCTCCAGGCGTGATCAAGCTGGTGAAGGTGTACGTGGCCATGAAGCGCAAGCTGAGCGTGGGCGATAAGATGGCCGGCCGTCACGGGAACAAGGGCGTGATTTCGCGCATTCTTCCAGTCGAAGACATGCCGTATCTGCCCGATGGGACGCCGGTGGAGATTGTGCTGAATCCGCTGGGCGTGCCTTCCCGTATGAACGTGGGCCAGATTCTTGAAACCCACCTTGGATGGGCGGCGCACGAGCTGGGCAAAAAAGTGGCAAAGCTGCTGAAAGACAACTCCGAGGCTGCATATGCGCGCGAGATGGCGAAGAAGGAGTTCGCCGGAACCGCGGTGCTGCGGCAACTGCTGGAGCTGGACGACGAAATGCTGATCCGCGTGATGCAAGGCATGAGCAAGGGCATCTGGTTCGGAACGGCGGTGTTCGACGGCGCACAGGAGAGCGAGATCAAGGCGCTGCTGGCGTCGGCGGGATTGCCGTCTTCTGGCAAGACCATGCTCTTCGACGGCCTGACGGGCGATCAGTTCGAGCAGCCGGTGACGGTTGGCTACATTTACATGCTCAAGCTGTCGCACCTGGTCGATGACAAGATTCACGCACGGTCGATCGGTCCGTACTCGCTGATTACGCAGCAGCCGCTGGGCGGCAAGGCGCAGTTCGGCGGACAGCGCTTCGGTGAAATGGAAGTGTGGGCGCTCGAAGCTTATGGCGCCGCATACATCCTGCAGGAACTGCTTACCGCAAAGTCCGACGACGTGTATGGCCGCACCAAGCTCTACGAGGCCATCGTCAAGGGCGAAGCGGCGATCGAGCCGGGCGTGCCTGAGTCCTTCAATGTATTGATCCGCGAGTTGCAATCGCTCTGCCTGGATGTGGAGCTGATCAAGCGCGCGGACCTGATCAAAAAAGCGCCGACGGCTGAAGTGGCCGCGGTGGCGGATTAAAGACAGCTTCCAGCTGCCAGCTTCTAGCCTCTAGCTTGATTGAGGGTGAACTGGCGGCGGAGGCCGAAAAAAGAGTTTGCGGGATGTGCGGGCCGCTCATTTGGACCGGCACGTTTCGCTCGAAAATGAATCGCTTCCCAAACCCGGGAAGCAAGAAGCTAGTAGCCAGAAGCTAATAGCTGGGAAATTGGAGGGTCGCCTTGTTCCGTTCGAACCCGTTTGAGCTTACCAGCCCGATTACCGACTTTGA
>DATKMH010000002.1:0-106330 GCA_035541975.1 Occallatibacter sp.
GGCACCGTGGCCGCGGAATATGCAAACAGCAGCTTGGCTCCGTGGCGAATGATGCCGCCGCGTTCCTGCTCCACGCCCGGCAAGAATCCCGGCACGTCCACAAACGTGAGCAAAGGAATGTTGAATGCGTTGCAGAAGCGAACGAACCGCGCCGATTTATCTGACGCATCGATATCCAGCGCTCCCGCTTGCACGCAGGGCTGGTTGGCCACAATCCCTACGGGCCGGCCCTGCAAGCGCCCAAAACCGATGACGATATTCGCCGCGAACGTGGGTTGAATCTCGAGAAAATCCTGGTTGTCCACGACGCGCACAATTACGTCGCGCACGTCGTAAGCAATCTTCGCGTCCACCGGAACCGTATCGTTCATTTCGGCGTCGGCGCGCAGCCGGCCGCTGAACGGCAGGCGCGGAGGATCTTCCATATTGTTTTCCGGCAGGAAACTCAAGAGGCGGCGGCAAAGGCCGATGGCCTCATCGTCGTCGTTTGCGATGAGGTGCACCACGCCCGAATAGTGCATCTGCGACTGCGCTCCGCCCAACTCCTCGGCGCTCACCTCTTCGCCCGTCACCTGCTTGATGACTTGGGGACCGGTGATGAACATTCGCGCTTGCTCAGTTTGAATTACAAAGTCTGTCAGCGCCGGGCTGTACGCAGCGCCGCCCGCGCACGGCCCGCAAATGAGCGAAATCTGCGGCACCGTTCCAGACAGCATCACATTGTGATAGAAGACCCGCGCGTATCCCGCCAAGCTATCGATGCCTTCCTGAACGCGCGCGCCGCCCGAATCGTTGATAAACACGAATGGGCTGCCCGTCTTCAGACTCATGGCCATCATGTCGGCCACTTTGTTGCAGTGCGTCTCGCCCGCCGCGCCGCCGGCAACCGTGAAATCCTGGCTCGCCAGGTGCACGAGCCGCCCATCGACAGTCGCACATCCCGTCACCACACCGTCGGCGGGCAGTTCCTTCTCGGCCATTCCGAAGTATGTTGCGCGATGGCGACTGAACAGCCCAATCTCTTCAAAGCTCCCTCGGTCCACCAGCCGGTCAACGCGCTCGCGGGCCGAGAGCTTGCCCGTCGCGTGTTGCCTGTCGATGCGATCCTTGCCACCGCCAAGCTCCAGCTCCGCACGCCTGGCTGCGAGCTCCGCAATCTTGTCTTCAATCGTCTTTTTCTTTTCGATCTCTTCTTGGGCCGGCATCTTCATACCTGGGGATCCCTGGGGAAACTCCGCAACAATGCAACGCAGAAAACGCGGAGTGCCTTCTTCGCACCGCCGTCATTCTATGCCTCGACATGCGTAGCCAGATGTGACCAACTTCACCGATGAAATGCAGGAAGAATAATTCGCATATGGCAGGGCGGCGAGGCGCGTTGTGGCGCATGATCCCGAGCCGGGGGCAAGCGGGACAATGGACCTAACACGAACGATTTCAGCTAGATGCGAGGGATGGCGCTTCGGACTTTAGAGGCTACGAGAACCGCGTCCTTCTCCAGAGGAGCGACCCGCAGAGCCCGAGCGGAATGAGCGTGCCCACAATGAGGATAATCATCCAGGGCAGGTTCACAGGGATGCGTTGCGCGCGCGTGCCGACAGCGAGCCAAACGAAAATCCCGCTCGCCGCGCACACAATCAGAATCTCCCACCAGCGCCGTGGATGTTTATTGTCGGCGAGCGGATCGTTGCCGGCTACGACAGCGGCTACGCTCTCCTTATTTAGCCCATAGCGATCGCACTCGCGATGCATTGCCGCGTTCCAGTTTTGCATCTCCGAAGGCGGTGGGGCGGCCATACTGATCGAGACCGCGCCGGCAATCATGATCGTCGAGCCGACCAGGATCGTCAGCTTTCCGCCCGCAGTCAATCCGGCGAATTCGCCGAAGACAAGCGCGCCCCACGCCAGTCCCCAAAGTTGGTTGGTGTTCGAAAGGGGAATGCCGCGCCCGATGCCGATGTATTTCGCTGCGTACTGCTGGAACAGGTCGCCAATGACCCAGCAGAAGCCGCCGACAAATGGCCAGAACAACATCGGCCGCGCGCGTTCGAGTTCCGCCGCCAGTGGCCGGGCGCCACCATAAAAGACCAGGCCCAGCACGAGCACCGTTGCCAGTTCGCCAAAAGTAAAAATCGTCACGAACGACAGCGGATTCATGCCGCTGATGTAAGCCTTGCGATAAGGAATGTACATGGTGCCCAGCAGCACTCCGGCGCCCAGGGCGGCTATGATTCCGATGGCCGCCTTGCCTGGCGTGCCCGCATTCTGCTGCGCCGTCGCGATGGCGAGCACAGCTGCGCCAAAAACGATCGCCGCCGCCCCGCCAATCACTTTCGCCCAGTCTTTTGTCCGCGAGCCGCGGAGCTCCTTGAACAGCAAACAGCCCCAGAACAAGCCGACAAGGCTGTTGGTGTTCCACAGCGGAAACGCAATTGCGAGGCCCACGTTGCGCACCGCAAAGATCGTCAGCGTGTTCGCTACCGCCCAAAGCATTCCGCCCACCAGCGCCCAAACCATGAGGTGCGGTTTTTCCTTCAGGTCGACAAAAACAAATGCAGTGCCTTTCAGCAGCGTCGGAATCGTCCACCGCGCTACGAATGCGCCCATGACCATGCCCATTGAAATCAGGAATGGCGAAAAGCCCTCGTTGACGAGCTTCGTCGGCGCCTCAGCGCTGCCCAGCCATACCGCCGCCGAGAGCCCGCAAAAGACGCCCAGCATGTGCAACGAGATTGTCGACCGCGTTCCCGAATGCCGCCCCGCGGTGGTGGCCGTGTCGCTCATCCGTTTACCTCAGCATCATCAGCAGCGTGGTTCCCAGAATGAGCACAACCACAGGCACCCAAAGATGCACATCAGTCAGAATGCAAACCAGAGCCGATCTCTTCACGCCGACACCTCGGCAAGCTTGACCGGCCTGTGTTCATCAAACGACTTCTTCGCCGCCAGCGCCATCACAACCGGCGCGCGCCCGTCGGCGCCCGTCACCGGTGTCGGCTTGTTGTCGATCACGGCATCCACGAACTCCGCAACTTCCTGCGCGAAGCTCTCGGGATAGCGATCCATGAAAAACTTAAGCGGCAAATCAGAATAGACCGCTTCGCCTGTGCTGACCACGACTTCATTCGGGAAACGATTTTCGGTCGCGATCTTGCCTTTCGTGCCCAGAATCTCAACCCGCTGGTCGTAGCCAAACACGGCCTTGCGGCTGTTATCGATGGTGCCGATGGTTCCGTTTTTGAACCGCAGCATAACGATGGCCATATCCAGATCGCCCGCGGCGCCGATCTCCGGTTCGGCCAGCACGCCTCCCACGGTATAAATCTCCTCCACTTCGTCGCCGATCAAAAAACGCGCCATGTCGAAGTCGTGGATCATCATGTCGAGAAAAATTCCGCCCGAGGTGCGGATGTAGGAAATCGACGGCGGCGCGGGATCGCGGCTGATCAGGTGCATCAGACACGGCTGGCCGACTTCGCCCTTTGCGACGGCCTGCCGCACGCGCCTGAAATTCGAATCGAACCGCCGATTGAAGCCGATCTGCAACTTCACTCCGGCCTTCTTCACCGCGTCCAGGGCCATGTCGATTTTGTCGAGGCTGAATGCGATCGGCTTCTCGCAGAAAATCTGCTTGCCCGCCTTCGCCGCCTTCACAATCAGGTCGGCATGCGTCCCCGTCGGCGTGCAAATCAACGCCGCTTCAACGTTGGGATCGCCGATCACCTCTTCGGCCGTTGCAACCACCTTGGAAATTCCGCAGCGCGCCGCTAACGCCTCGGCTGCCTCCCGGTCCACGTCGGCGACGCAGACTATCTCCGCCTGCGGCAGGCGGAACGCCAGGGTCTCCGCGTGAACCTTCCCAATCCGTCCCGCACCAATCATTCCAAAATGCAACTTCTTTCCGCTCATCGAATGCAGCTCCTAGCCTCTAGCTCTTTACGGGTTTTCAGAACAGTATCGGCCCATCCACGATTGGGCTTGCAGCTAGAAGCTAGTAGCCAGAAGCTGCTTTTCAGTGAAATTCGCTTCAATCGATCTTAGATACCCCCGGCTCCGCGCCGCACTTTCTTTCGGCGTTCCCATGCCCGGCAAAATATCCTGCTCCACCAGGGCATATCCTTTGTAGTCGCGCGCAGCCAGCCAGCGCAACAGGGCAGGGAAGTCGATGCATCCCTTGCCGAGCTCCGGATACAATCCGTTCCGCATCGCCGTGAAGTAATCCCACCCTTTTTCCCGGCTCTGCCGCGCGACATTCGGCTCCAGGTCTTTCAAGTGGATGTACCAGATCCGCTCCTTGAATCGATTGAGCGCCGGAATCAAATTGCCATCCTCGCCACCCGTCCCGTGCACGTAGTGCCCGGCGTCGAAAACGAGCCCCAGCCGATCAGGATGTGTGCGGTCGAGTAGCTGCTCAATCTCGTTGGGCGTCTCAACATATCCCGCGCAATGGTGATGAAAGACTGTCCGCAATCCGGTCTCATCGAATACCGCGTGCGCAATGTCGTCGGCGCCGCGAGCGAACGTCTTCCACTCATCCTTGCTCAAGCCGTCCTCCGGCCGGATGCGCCCAGCACGGCTGGTGCGCACCGGATCGGTGCCCGCATCGTCTGCCAACACAAGGTAAGGCGCCTGTGTCGTCGCTACGGCGGCCAGCAACTTCGCCGTCTTCACCGCCCGCTGGCGGCCCTCGGCGTGCGTGGCCGGATTTTTCATCGCTACCGGCACATATGCGCCGAGCATCACTACGTTTCGTTTCTTCAGCTCCTCGCCCAGCCGCGCCGGATCGGTGGGCATATAACCCCAATCGCCCAGCTCCGTTCCGGTGTATCCCGTCTCCACCAGCTCATCCAGCATCTGGTTAAAGGGAATCGATTTGCTCTGATCCTGATGTTCCAGCGTGCCCCATGAACAGGGCGCATTTCCTACCAATAATTGCTTCATATATGCTCCTTGGAAAAACAAGCCGTCAGCCGTCAGCCGTCAGCTCTCAGCCTCTCTTCAGCGGGAACTGAGATTCTCACCTTCCCGATGCAGGGGCTGAAAGCTGATGGCTGAGGGCTGAAAGCTAGAACTTTCTGCTCCACTCCTTCGGCCAGCGCTCAACCACAACTTTGGTCTGCGTGAAAAACTCCACCGCATGGTGCGCCTGCGCGTGCAGATCGCCGAAAAAGCTATCGCCCCATCCACTGAACGGAAAAGTCGACATGGGCGCGGCTACGCCAACGTTGATGCCCACATTCCCCGCCTGCACTTCGTAGCGGAATCGCCGCGCGTTGGCGCCGTCGGTGGTGAAAATGCATGCCATGTTGCCGTAGCTGCGCCCATTCACCAGCGCGATCGCTTCTTCGATGGTCTGCGCGTGGATCAAACTCAGTACCGGCCCGAAAATTTCCGTCCGCGCTGTTTCGGAATCGGGAGGGACATCGTCGAGCACAGTGGGCAGCACAAAATATCCGTCTTCGTAGTCGGGAACCTTCTTTCCGCGCCCATCCACGATCACGCGAGCGCCCGCCTGCTCGCCTTTTGCGATCAGGCCCTCGATGCGTGTTTTGCTTTCGGCTGAAATCACCGGTCCCATCTCTACTCCGGGTGCAGCGCCATAGCCTGTCTTGCGATTCTTCGCCGCCGAAACAATCTGCTCGGTGAAATGCGGCCGCGCCGCGCCCACCGTGATGGCCACGCTGGCCGCGAGGCATCGCTGTCCTGCGCATCCGAATGCGGAGTCAGCCAGGATACGCGTGGTCATTTCCATGTCGGCGTCCGGCATCACCACCACAGGGTTCTTCGCCCCGCCCTGACATTGCGCACGCTTGCCCGCAGCGGCCGCCCGGCTGTAAACGTACTTCGCCGTCGCCGTCGAACCAACAAAACTTACCGCGCGAATCCCTGGGTGATCGAGAATGGCATTCACCGCATCGCGCCCGCCATTCACCAGTTGCATCACGCCCGGCGGAAAGCCGGCTGCCTGAATTAACTGAAACAGTTTTTGCGAAGTAATCGGTACGCGTTCGGATGGCTTGAGCAAGAAGCAATTCCCCGCAGCTACCGCGTAGGGAAAGAACCAGAACGCGATCATCCCCGGAAAATTGAATGGCACGATCGCGGCCACAACGCCCAGCGGCTGCCGGATCATGTGCTCGTCGATGCCCGACGCAATGTCTTCGCAGTTCGTTCCCTGCATCAGCATCGGCATGCCGCACGCCGTTTCCACGTTCTCCACTGCGCGCAGAATCTCCGCCTTGCTCTCGGTCAGCGTCTTGCCGCACTCGTTCGTAATTGAAAGCGCCAGCTCGTCGCGATGCTGCTCGAGCAGCGTCTTCAGCCTGAACAGCGGCTGCACACGATCCACGACCGGGGTGCGCCGCCACTCGATGAACGCGCGCTGCGCCACTTCAACCGCGGCATTCACGTCTGCCGCCGGCGAAAGGGGAACTTCCGCGAGCACCTTGGCCGATGCCGGGTTGATCACATTCAGCGTTTCAGTCGCGCTCGAAGTGCGCCAATCGTTCGCAATAAAATTCTGTAACCGCTCCATCTCGACCTCTCCTTAGACGAAATGCCGTTCCCTCTTCTTTGCATCTTCATACTTCGCGCGCGCTTCGCGTACGCTCTCGATCTCGGAAACCTCGGCTACCGCAACGTCCCACCACGATTCGTATCCGGGCACGCTCTCGGTGGTATCCGTCTCGATCACGATCACCGTGGTGCGCTCCTGCGCCTTCGCTTCTGCAAGCGCTTTCTTCAAATCCGCAATGGTCTCTGCCTTTATCGCATGCGCGCCCAAACTCCGCGCGTTGGCAACATAATCCACTTTCAACTCGCTGCCGTCCAATTGTCCGGTTTTCTTGTTGCGAGAGCGGTACCGCGTGCCGAATCCGCCCTGCCCCAGGGAGCGGCTCAAGCTGCCGATGCTCGCAAATCCACCGTTATCCACGAGCACGATGACGATCTTGATGTTTTCTTGTACGGCTGTCACGATCTCGCTTGGCGCCATCAAATAGGTTCCGTCGCCGAGAAAGACGAAAACTTCGCGCGCGGGATCGGCCATCTTCGCGCCCATCGCGCCAGGTATTTCGTAGCCCATGCAAGAGTAGCCATACTCCATGTGATATCCATTCGGCGTGCGCGTGCGCCACAGCTTGTGCAAGTCGCCGGGATGGCTGCCCGCCGCCGAAACCAGCACGCCCGCTTCACCTGTCGCCTCAACCATCGCACCGATCACTTCGCTCTGCGCCGGCTTCTTGTCGCCGCCCGCATCGCCTCTGCTCAAATGGAACAGCCGATCCACTTCCGCATCCCACTTCGCCTTCAGCTCCGCAACTTCGGACGCATATGCGGCGCTCACCTTATGGCTGCTCAGCGCCGCGGTCAACCGTTCCAGCGCCACCCGCGCATCCGCGACCACGGGAATTGCGGCGACCTTGTAGGCGTCGAACTCTGCGACGTTGATATTGACAAACTTTACGTCTGGATTTTGGAACGCCGTCATCGACGCCGTCGTGAAGTCGGAATAGCGCGTACCGATCCCGATCACAAGATCCGCCGCGTGCGCCAGGCGGTTTGCCGCCAGCGAGCCGGTGGCTCCGATCGCGCCCACAACCTGCGAATGATTCCAGGGCAGCGCGCCTTTGCCCGCCTGGGTCTCCGCAACCGGGATTCCGGTGCGGGCTGCAAACTCGCTCAGCGCGTGCGACGCCTCGCTCATCAGCACGCCGCCGCCGCACACAATCAGCGGCCGCTGCGCATTGCGAATGGCGGCCACTGCGCGGCCAAGCGATTCACGGTCCGGCTCGCTGCGCCGGATGAGCCACACGCGCTTTTCGAACAGCGGTTCGGGGTAATCGAAGGCTTCGGTCTGCACGTCCTGCGGCAGCGCCAGTGTCACCGCGCCGCAATCCGCAGGCGAGGTGAGCACGCGCATCGCCTCGGGCAGGGAAGTGATGAGCTGCTCGGGCCGGTAGATTCGATCCCAATAGTGCGACACCGGCTTGAAGCAGTCGTTCACGCCCGTATCCTGCGTGGCAGGCGACTCCAGTTGCTGCAGCACCGGCGCCACATTGCGCCGCGCGAAAATGTCGCCCGGCAGCAACAACACCGGCAGCCGGTTGATGGTGGCGAGCGCCGCCCCGGTGATCATATTCGTTGCGCCCGGTCCGATTGAGGACGTGCACGCAAACGTGCGCATCCGGTTCGACGCCTTGGCGAATCCCGCCGCCAGGTGCACGCCGGCTTGCTCATTGCGCATCAGAATGTAGGGGAAATCGGGACTCTGCTGGAGGGCCTGTCCGATCCCCGCCACGTTTCCGTGACCGAAGATTCCCACCATTCCTGCGAAGAACGCATGCTCGCGGCCGTCGCGTTCTACATGCTGTTGTTTCAGGAACTCGATAAGCGCCTGGGCCATCGTCATGCGCCGCGTCTTCATGTGAGTTCCCCCACGCAAACCTTCAGTTCCGCGCACCCGTCGACGCTGCTACTCAGCACGTCGAGTTGAAAGCTAATGGCTATCAGCTACGAGCTGCCTCACCGCTTGACCATCGGCAGCCTCGGGTCCTTTTCCTTCCAACTGCTCTTTACCCACGCGTACTGTGGATCGTCGGAGCACGCCATCGATCGCGCCGAGCCCGCCAGCGCGTTCAGATAATACACGTTGTATCCATGCGCGGCCACTACGGGATGGTAGCCCTCCGGTACAAGTACCAGTTCGCCGTCGCGCACGGTCATGGTCTCGTCAATGCGCCGGTCCGCCGTGTACACCTTCTGCACCGCGTATCCCTCAGGCCGTTCCATGCGGTAGTAGTAAATCTCTTCGAGGTCGGCTTCGTCGGGCAAATTGTGCACGTCGTGCTTGTGCGGAGGATAGCTTGACCAGTTCCCACTCGGAGTAAAGACCTCGACAACCATCAGCCTCTGCGCCAGAAAGCCTGGCGGCAACATGGAGTTGATTTGCCGCGTCGCGTTTCCACCGCCTCGAATCTCGATTCCCACGTGCGCCGGAGTCACCAGACGCGCGGGATATTCCTCTTCTGCCTTGCAGTAGCAAAACGCCAGTTCGCACGCCGTATCGCCGGTGACCGTGAAGCTGGTTTTGATCGGCAGGTAAAGCGTGTAGGGCAGCCCGTCGAATACGGTTTCGCGCTGTCCAACTCCCTGCCACTCGCCTCGCGAACTGGTTACCGAACAAACCCCACCCAATACGACCATGGCCAGTTCTCGTCCGGCAGTCTCGCTCTTGTATGTCTGTCCACCCTCCAGCTTGCGTGTCTCAAAAGATAGAAAATCGTACCCAAAATCTTCAGTCCGGTTCCGGAATTTCTCCGGCCGGATCAACAACTCACTCATCATCTCTCCTGGGCTAAATTTGTCCAAAGTAATGGGGGAAGTCCGGCTTATGCCCGCACCGGATTTTTCGAATCGCAAACAAAATACAGCAATGTGTGCACACGTGTGCACCTCTAGGATTCTCTAGAAAAAGCTCGTCGCTGTCAATTGTTAATAAGTTTCCTTTTTATCTCTTCTTGACCGCCAACAGCGGGGGTGGTACGGTTTTTCTGCACACGTTTGCATCTACCGGAGGATGCAGGACTTCCGCCCCATCTATGGCCAACTACAAAAGCCCGCTCCACAAGATGACCCAGACCACGGCTACTTGCCTGTGGAACGACTCTGCTTCCATCGAAGAGCTCGCTTATTCAATCGATCACGGGGCCGTCGGCGCGACGTGCAATCCTTCCATCGCCGTCACGATTCTGAAGCACGAACTGGCCACATGGAAGCCGCGCATCCTTGAGCTCGCCGCGTCGGGTCCCACGCTTACCGAAGACGCGCTCTCCTGGCGCATTGTCGAAGAAATCTCGGCCAAAGCCGCGCGTTTGCTGCTGCCTATCTTCGAGCGCGAAAACGGCCGCAACGGCAGGCTGTCCATCCAGACTGACCCGCGAAATTATCGCAACACCGCCGCGATGCTCGAGCAGGCCGTGCGCTTTGCGCGGCTCGCGCCTAACATGATCGTCAAGATCGCCGCCACGCATGCGGGCATTCCCGCCATTGAAGAAGCCACTTATCGCGGCATCAGCATCAACGCCACCGTCAGCTTCACGCTGCCTCAGGCCATCGCCGTTGCAGAGGCCGTAGAGCGAGGACTCAAGCGGCGCGAAGCCGAAGGGCTCGACATCTCGACCATGGGCCCCATCTGCACCATCATGGTCGGCCGACTCGACGACTGGCTGAAGGTGCTGCACGACAAGCGTAATCTTTCTGTCGATCCCGGCTACCTGGAATGGGCCGGCGTCGCCGTCTTCAAAAAGGCCTATAAGATTTACCGCGAGCGCGGCTACCGCCTGCGGCTGCTCTCGGCAGCCTTTCGCAATCACATGCACTGGAGCGAGTTCATCGGCGGCAACGTCGTGATCTCGCCTCCCTGCGTCTGGCAAAAGCGGTATAACGAGTCTGACATTGAGGTGATTCCCCGCATCGACACGCCGGTCGACCCGCGCGTCGTCGACACGTTGCTCAACAAGTTCCCCGACTTCGAGCGCGCCTATATGGAAGACGGCATGACGACCGATGAGTTTGACAACTTCGGCGCCACCCGCCGCACGTTGCGCCAGTTCATCTCCGCGGTTGCGGAAATGAACTCGGTTATCCGCGACGTGATTTTGCCCAACCCCGACACGGAATAAGCCGGAAGCAAGGTCCGGAGTTCTCGCCAATTGATTTCCATCATTACTTGCTCATCGTGGCCGGCCAGTTCACCACCACTGTAATGGGCTCGGGCTTGGCCTCGCTTGCGGGTGTGAGCATCAGGAACCGTTGGCCGTCAGCCGAAGGAGCATAAATGTTTCTCCAATACCAGGGTGGGATAGTCTGCGTCTGAAAAAGCTCCTTCGGAATGCCGGCCTGAAATGTCCCGGCACCGGTATTCACGTCGACCGCCATCAGCTTTTGATCGGGCGTGAGAAAAAACAGCTCCTTGCCATCCCGCCGCCACATGGGGTCTGTCCCGCCCGACGCTGAGATTTGCCATTTTCCGGTTTGTTGTGGAAACGTCTGTACGTAAATCTCGTTTCTTCCCGTCTCTGTTGAGCTGTAGGCTACGTAGTGGCCGTTGGGCGAGAACTGCGCGCTGAAAGCCCTGATTTCCCCGCTAAGAAAAGCGAACGGCTTGTGGTCCCCGAGCATCGGCAGCGCCCACAGCGCTGTCTCGTTTGAGTCGCCCCCGTTGTCGAAGACGGCATAGTGGCCATCCGCGGTCAAGTCGTTCAGATATTTGGCGTGGTCTTTCGACTGAAGCACGATTTCTGCGCTGCCCAGGCCGTTCGCGGCCTCCTGGTAAATGTCGTACTGGCCCGCGCGATTCGAACTGAACATGATCTGCTTTCCGTCCGCAGACCACACGGGATTCAGATCGTCCGACGAATCGGCCGTAAGGCGCGATCCCGTTCCCCGTTTCAGGTCGTAAACCCAGATGTTGTGCTTGGCCAGGATTCCAACCGCCACCGCGAGCTTGGTCCCGTCCGGCGAGAGGGCTGGCGTTGCGTAAACATCCGGCTGACCCACCGCGCCCAGCTTCTGGCCTGTGCGGTTGAACCACGTCATTTGATTCGTCGACACGGCCGGCACGGTTTGGTAGGCCAATATGCCAGCCGGGGAGACGGTGAAGAATCCGTAGAAGACATTTGAGTATATTCCAACGTTCTGAGCCACCGGCACGGCTCCTCCGGTGAAGCGCAGCGCTTTCGCATTGAATGGGCGCGCCATCAGCGTGCTCTGGTCCATATAGAGCAAAAAACCTGGTGCAGCATAGAGTGCGTCAGTGGTCGACGGAGTCAAACGTTCCACTGTCTTTGAGTCCAGCGAGCCCGTCGCAATGTAGTCCGCGCCTGCTGTACCGGTGCGTACCTGGACGATGAAATGGCGCCCGTCGGGCAAAAACTGCGGGAATTGGAAAAACTCGCCATGCGCGGCGTCCGGGGCAGCCACCAGCGTTGGCTCGCCGCCCGTGTCGGGCACACTGTAAATGTTGTTGTGGTTGCTGAACAGGATCACACCATCTTTGTTCCAACTGGCGCCCGGGAAGTCTGCGTCGCAAAGCGTCTGCGGTGCGCCGCCCGCTACAACCACCTTTTCAAGTTTTCCGTTGGCTTGAAACGCGATCTGCTGGCTGTCCGGTGACCACGTCGGCCCCAAAGCTCCGTCGGTTCCCGCAACTTGCACTGCGATCATGCTGTCGAGCGGGCGCAGCCACAGAACACCTGGTTTGTCGGGCCCATCCTGAGCAATGAATGCTAGCGTGTGTCCATCTGGAGAAATGCTCAACGTCCCCCCGAAAAGAAAATCCGTTCCCTGGGGCGGAGGAACCGGGAAACGAATCACGTTCGCTGGGGGTTTGGGCTTGAGTAGCAGCCAACCGGCCAGGCCGGCGAACAAAACCGCCATGCAGCCCAGCGCCCACGGCAAAGCTCGCTTCACGCGCGAAGCCTGCGCGTTCTGCTGGATCCCGCTCGCGCCTGACTTGTCGGCATCCAGGCCCGCGCCCGACATCACCTCCTCGATCGCAATCCGCGCGTCGCCAATGTCGCGCAGCCGCTGCTTCGGATCCTTCATCAGGCAGCGCCGAATCAGTCTCTTGATTGCCGGCGGCGTCTTTTCCGGCAGGTCCGTCCATTCCGGCTCGCCGCGAATCACAGCGGCCAGTAAATCCGAAGTCGTCTCGCCCTCGAATGGCTGTTTCCCCGCCAACATCTCAAAGAGCACGCAGCCGAACGCCCAGATGTCGGCCCTGCGGTCAACCTGCTTGCCCTTAGCTTGCTCCGGAGCCATATAGGCAGCGGTGCCCAGAATGATCCCCGCCTGCGTCGCCATCACGCTTAATGTGGGCGAGTTCGCCGCGCTCACGGGCCCCACCGAATCCTGATCGCTGAGCACTTTCGCCAGTCCGAAATCCAGCACCTTCACCGTGCCTTCGGGCGTGATCTTCACGTTCGCAGGCTTCAGGTCGCGGTGGATCACGCCGCGCTCATGCGCGTACTCAAGCGCTTCGGCTATCTGCTTCGCAATCGGCAGCGCCTCTTCAGCAGACAGGCATCTCGCGCTCCTTCCCGTTACTCCATGGATTTTTTCCGCGAGGGTTTCGCCCTCCACCAGTTCCATCACCAGTGCGCGCAGGCCTTCCCCTTCTTCCAGCCCGTAAATGACCGCAATGTTCGGGTGGTTGAGCGCAGCAAGAGTGCGGGCTTCCCGCTCCAGTCGAGCCAGCGAGTGGCCGTCCTGTGCCAACGACGCGGGAAGGATCTTCAGCGCAACATCGCGCTCCAGTCTCGCGTCACGCGCGCGGTATACCTCGCCCATCCCGCCCGCGCCCAGCTTGCCAATTACCTCGTACTGCCCGATTTGGCGCCGCGACGTCGCGGTTGCACCAGCCAGGCTCCCTTTGGGCGGATCTTCCATGATGGTTTCTCCGGGGAAATCGGATCGACAGTGGCGCCGCTTGACGCAGCCCTCAATTTGCTTCAAAAACCTTCGGGCCGGTCGGGCAAAAAGGGCACGAAGGACCGGGGAAGGGATTGGACACGAATAAATCGCAAGAAATGACAGCACCAGTCTCTGTCATTTCTCCCAGGTTTTCAAGGAAATTGGCTGGAGTTGTTCTGCAATTCGCATCGACGGACGAGCATTTGCCCGCTGGCGATGAACGTTGCCATTCCCTAATGTATGGTCTCTATTTCAGCCACATCACCGGGTTGCTCGTTGAAACCGCGCTTAATCCCGCGGCCAGCAACTCTTCCACTTCTTTCATGTTCTCGATGAGGCCGCCGCCTACCACCGGCAGATCCGCCGAGATCGCGCGCACACGCGCCAGCATCTTCGGCGCCACCAGCGCAGGCAGAATTTCCAGCGCATGCACCGGTGTGTTCTTCAGCTGATTGCTGATGGTATCCATCGCGCCCGAGTCCAGCAGAAACGTGCGCTGGATGCCGTAAAGCCCGATTGCCAGTGCGTGACGGAGCGGATCGAGATGCGTCGAGATAATTCCCTGCGCGCCCACCCGCTTCAGATAATTCACGGCATATCGGTCGCGCGAAAATCCGTTCAGCAGGTCGAGATTCACGAGAGGAATCTTGCCTGCTGCGGAAATTTTCTTCAGCATCGACTCCACATTGTCCGGATCGCCCGTAAGCAGGTAAACCAGTTTGCCGCGCGATGCAATCGCCTGCTCAACAAACTCCGGCTTGCGAATCGCGGGCAGAATGGGCGTGTCTTTGCAGAAAACGCTCAATGGGGTCAGCTGTTCGGGTCCGCCGTTTTTTGTTCCCCAGTTACCCATTGCGCCGTCCCGCACCGCGTCCGTTTACATTGCTTGTCGATTTCCGCACGATCAGCTCCGCTTCCACTTTCACTTGCGCCACAGAATCCTTGCCCGACATCAGCGTCAGCAGGTTCTCCATGGCCAATTCGCCCATGCGATACATCGGCTGCCGCACCGTCGTCAGAGGAGGCTCCAAATACTGCGCGAAAAACAGGTCGTCGAATCCCGTGACGGAAATATCTTCTGGCACGCGCAGCCCGCGAGCGCGGATGGCACGGATCGCTCCCAGCGCCGTCATATCGTTGTAGCAGCAGACGGCCGTGGGTGGCTCGGCCAGCTTGAGCAATGACTCCATCGCTTCAGCAGCGCCATCGGGCCGTCCATCGCCATGCACCGCGAGTTCAGGATTGATCTCGATCCCCGCACCGGCCAGAGCCTGTTTGTATCCCTCCAGCCTTTCCGTTTCCGTCTGGTAGCCGCTGCGGTCGCCAACATAAGCAATCCGCCGGTGGCCCAATTGGATCAAATGCGTGGTCGCCGCGCGGCTTCCGTCTTCATTGGCGATCATGACCGAATGCACAAACTCGCCCGGGTACTGATCGTTCACGAGCACCATGGGAACATTGAGTTGCGCCAGCATGGGCAAATAATCCGAGCCCACGCGCGATGAGGTCACGATCATTCCATCCACGCGCCGTTCCGCCAGTGCCTGCACCATTTTACGTTCGTGCTCGGCATTGGCATTCGAGTTGGCCAAAAACACCGCATATCCGTGATCGTTTGCTGACTGCTCAACGCCGCACGCCACTGCGCCGGCAAACGGATCGGCGACTGTGGTGACTACCAGCCCAATGGTCTTCGTCCGCCTCGTCACCAGTCCGCGCGCCACTGCGCTGGGCCGGTACCCTGCCGCCTCGGCAATTTTGCGGATCTTCGCCGCTGTCGCTCGATTGACCAGCGGGCTGTTCTGGAGCGCCCGCGATACAGTGGGGTGCGACACGCGTGCCAGGCGCGCAATGTCCTTGATGGATACCTGGCGTGAAAGCTGCCGCTCCGGCTTGCGGAGCTCGCGCCGACCCTCACCGTGCGCGGGGGCACCTGTCCGTTTTGTCGCGTCCTTCTCTGGCATCTCTTCAAAAACCCGCTATGCACACGTTTGCGGCAGCAACCAGTCTCCCCGAACGCCCGCGCACTCGTCAATGGCAAATGTCAGCTCAACTGGCGGCGCTCTAATCTAAGCTTCGCTTGAGCGAGGCAGGGAAATGTAATCTCAATACCAGCCGCAAAATGTCTCCATCTTCTTCATCTGCCGCGCCTCTCGACTCGCCCCTTGCCCGGCGCATCGGCCTTCGCTCCGCCGTGCTGTTCAACATGCTTGAGATGATTGGCGTCGGCCCCTTCATCACCATGCCGCTGGTCATCGCCGCAGCCGGGTTTCGCCTTTCCGTATGGGCGTGGGTGGTTGGCGCCGTTATCGCCGTCGCCGACGGACTCGTGTGGGCCGAGCTCGGTGCGGCCTTTCCACGCGCAGGAGGCAGCTACGCCTTTCTTGAAGAGATCTATGGCCCTCAAGGCCCGGGCCGGTGGCTCAGCTTTCTCTATGTCTGGCAGGTCGGATTCACCGCGCCCCTCTCAATCGCCTCCGGCTGCATCGGCCTGTCGGGATTTCTCGCGGTCTTCTGGCCTGGACTCGACACGGCACCCATCAGCGCTCTTCCCGCACTTCATTATTCGAATTTCGCCGCCGCCGCTGCGTGCCTGCTCGTCACCGCGCTCCTCTATCGCAACCTCACATCCATTACGCGACTCGCATGGGTTCTCTTCGCCGGGGTCATCGCCGCACTCGCCGGAGTGATCGTCTCCGGGTTTACTCACGCGGCCTCGACAGGCGGATGGCACATCCCGCCAGCGCCGCCACTCTCGAACATGGCCTCTTTCGGCGGCCTGGCGCAAGCGACGCTTCTCGCCACCTATTGTTATTGGGGCTACTACAACATCTGCTTTCTCGGGGGCGAAGTGCGCCGGCCCGAGCGCACCATCCCACGCGCCATCCTGATCTCCATCCTCCTGGTTGCCACATTCTATGTCCTTATGAATCTGGCCGTGCTGCCGTCGCTGAACGCTCCAGCAATGCACTCAGGCATGTCAGGATCTTCGTCTCGCGCGCTCCCGGTGCAGCTCGTCGCCAACATCGCAGCCTCTGCCTTTGGCCGCTGGGCGGGCTACACCATCGCCGCCCTGATCGTCTGGACCGCCTTTGCCAGTGTCTTCTCGCTGCTCCTTGGTTATTCGCGCGTGCCCTACGCTGCCGCGCGTGACGGCAACTACTTCAGCTATCTGGCTGCAGTCCATCCCCGCCACGGCATTCCACATCGTTCGCTGGTCGCGCTGGGCCTTGTGGGCGCGTTCTTCTGTTTCTTTTCTCTCGCCCAGGTCATTACGATGCTCGTCGTCACGCGCATCCTGCTGCAGTTTTCGCTGCAACAGGTTGGCGTGATCCTTCTTCGCATCCGCCGTCCCGACCTCCCGCGTCCTTTCCGCATTCCCCTCTACCCGCTTCCGCCTCTGGTTGCCCTGGCCGGTTTTGCCTTCATGCTCTTCGATCCCCGACGAGCCCATGCAACAGGCGGCGGCCTTCTCGAGCTCTACGGGGCAATTGCCATCGCCATCAGCGGGAGCGCCATCTATCTCTTCCGCGCCCATCGCCTCCGCCAGTGGCCCTTCGCGTTGGCGCCGCGCGCCGGCACACGCTGATCGCAGCTGTCCCTATGTCCCTACGTCCCTTTGTCACTATGTCCCTGTCCTTTATGTACCTGCTTCCGCGGTTCCGTGTAACTTAAGCCCCCTCTATCGTGTCTAATGATTGCGACGGCCCTTCTCCATCGCGAGGTCACTTCATGCTCATCGGCAAACCGCCTGACGTTCCATCGTCTGAAATCACTTCACAAGACGACTACAACCGCTACCTCAATCGCCGCAAGTTCCTGAAGGGCGTTGCTGCCGCAGGCGCCGCTGGCCTCGGCGCAAATCGTCTCGGCCGGCTCATCTCACCGCCCACTGCCGTCCATGCGGATGCCACCAAACTGCAAACCGTGCCATCGCCGCTCACTACCACAGGCGAACAGCTCACGCCTTACGAGTACATCACTCACTACAACAACTTTTATGAGTTTGGCGTGGATAAAGGGGCGCCCGCGAAAAATGCCGGCCTTCTGCCCACGCGGCCCTGGACTGTGAAAGTCGACGGCAAAGTCGCGAAGCCTCTTACCTTTGACATCGACGATCTGCTCAAGCTCCGCCCTCTAGAGGACCGCGTCTATCGTCATCGCTGCGTGGAAGCCTGGAGCATGGTTATTCCCTGGGTGGGCTACTCGCTCTCGGAGTTCATCAAGCAATGCAATCCGCTGCCCAGCGCAAAGTATGTCCAGTTCCTCTCCTACTTCAACTGGAAGGTTGATAAGTGGGCCAGTGAAGACATCTCCATCGTTTGGCCTTATTCCGAAGGCTTGCGCATGGACGAGGCCATGAACCCGCTGACCCTGCTTACCTTCGGCCTGTACGGAGAAGCACTGCCTAACCAGGACGGCGCGCCTGTACGCATTGTCGTTCCGTGGAAGTACGGCTACAAGTCCGCAAAGTCCATCGTGGCTGTTCGCTTTGTCGAAAAGCAGCCCAACACAACATGGAACGATCAGGCCCCCGGCGAGTATGGTTTCTACTCCAACGTGAATCCCAATGTGGACACCGTGCCGTGGAGCCAGAAAACCGAGCGCCGCATTGGCCTGCCGTTCTACGAACAAACCCGCACAACGCTCATGTTCAACGGATACGCCGATCAGGTGGCATCGATGTACTCCGGCATGGACCTGCGCAAATACTACTGAGACGCGAACAGCAACAAACCGCGAACTTCTAACTCTGGACTGCGAACTACCCACTCACCTATGAGCCGCTCGACTCTCATTGTCCTCAAGACTCTCGTCTGGATCGCCTGCCTAGCACCTCTCTGCTGGCTGGTCTGGGCGGCCGTCACAAATAACCTCGGCGCCGACCAGACCGGCGCCATTGCATTTTTCACCGGGCGCGCCACACTGCGCCTGCTGGCCATCACCCTGGCCATTTCGCCTATTCGCCGTCTTATTCCGCGCCTTGCGTGGCTCATCCGATTTCGCCGCCTGCTCGGCCTGTTCGCTTTTTTTTATGCGACCTTGCACCTGCTCACATGGCTGGGGCTTTATGTCAGCTTTGATCCGGTGACTATGGCCGCGGACATTGCCAAGCGCCGCTACATCACAGCGGGCATGGCTGCTTATTTTTGCCTACTGCCTCTCGCGCTCACTTCAACCGCATGGGCTATCCGCAAGCTGGGCGGCAAAAACTGGAGCCGCCTGCATACGCTCATCTACGTTGCCGCAATTTGCGGGGTGGTTCACTACTGGTGGCAAATGAAGCCCGGCGTGCTCACGCCGCTGGCGATCACGGTTGTGGTCGGCGCGCTGCTGCTCGTACGGCCGGTCGTCGCCTCCATCCAGCGCCGCAAAGCTCAGGCCACTGCGACAACGGCAAGGCGCGCAAGCAGATCCGTGTCCGCGCAGTAAATCGTCCCTGTAATTGTTCCGGTGGATAATCCTGGCGCCGCTTGCGCCTGCGGCGGCGGTGCATTCTGCGCCCCGCATGCAAGTGCAGTGGCCTGCCAGATGATCCCGATAGAGAGAGCGGCGCGGAACTTCAATCCAGCACCTCTGTGAGATCGAGCGTCTCCGGAAAATCCAGCATCTGTTGCGCTACCGGCATGTAGCTCTTCCGGTGCAGTGGCGTGGGGCCCAGCCGCCGCAACGCTTCAAGATGTTCTCGTGAGCAGTAACCCTTGTGCCGCGCCAATCCGTAACCGGGATACACCGCATCAAGCTCCACCAGCAGCCGGTCGCGATGCACTTTTGCCAGCACGCTCGCCGCCGCAATCGAGATGCTGCGCGCGTCCCCGCTGACCACAGCCTGTTGCCGGCAGGGCCAGTCAATGGTGTCGCATCCATCGATCAGCAGGTAGTCCGGCAACAGATCCGGAGTCGCAGCCAGCTGCTCCACCGCCAGCCGCATCGCCAGCAGCGATGCGCGCCGGATATTGATGCGGTCGATCGTTTCGACGTCCACCGCCGCAATGGCCCACGCCGCCGCGCATTCGCGAATGGCCGCGTCGAACTCATTCCGCTGTTTTTCGTTCAGTTGTTTTGAGTCCGTCAGCCCGCGCAGGCGGCGCCGCTCAGGAAAAATCACTGCTGCCGCAACCACCGGCCCGAACATCGGTCCGCGCCCCACTTCGTCAAGGCCTGCGATGCGGAGGGCGCCCATCCGCCGCGCCGCGTTCTCCAGCGCCCACCCGCACGCAATCTTCTTCGCCACTGAGACAGTATAAGAACCATTCCGCCTGTGGATGCAATCCGCTTTTCCTTTTAGCGGCATCGAGACGCGTATGGTGGCTGCTTGTCGTCGCTTGGGGCGTTTCTTCCTGCTTTGCTTTGTGCCCCCCATGGACTAAGAACTGTATCCGTAATCCCGCTCCACGCGGCAAATGCGCACCTTGAACTGCTCGTACCAGATGTCGCGGCCCCGCTGCTGAGCGACCAGGTGCTGCGAGTTCTGTTTCCAAGCTGCAATTGACTCCAGACTCTCCCAGTACGAAACCGTGATGCCGAGTCCATCGCGCGCCGATTCAATTCCCAGAAATCCCGGCTGCGTGGCTGCCAGTGTTTCCATTGCTTCGGCCATCTTGCCGTAGCCGTTATCGCCCTGCGTGCGCAGGGAAGTGAAGATTACCGCGAAGTATGGAGCTGCCGGGGTCTGTGCAATCGTCATGACCCGAGTATAGGGCGCGTTGTCTGCGCCCTCGCTCGGTTGTTCCCTCGCTCTGTTGCTCCCTGTGTTTCTACCGCTTCCCTTGCGCATCGTACTGGAAACACTGTTCAATCCCAACTCCGAGCGTCAGCGCCACTTTGAACGCGGTTTCGAGCGACGGCGAATACCGGTCCTGCTCCATGGCGATAATCGTCTGCCGCGTCACACCCACGCGATCGGCTAGGTCCTGCTGCGTCATTTCGCGAGCGGCCCTCAGCTCGCGAATCTGATTCTTGATCGCCGCCATTAGAGCGCCTTCCTGTACGACACAATTTGCGTTGCCGTCTTGGTAATGTCCGCAATCACCAGCATGCCGAAGAAGACGCTCAGGAAGTGCAGCCCCATCATCCTGCCGTCGATGTGGAGCCGCCCGGCCGCGGCATGCGCCCACAGCATGCCGAGCCCCAGCAGCATCAGCGTGGCGAATGTGAGATAGCCGGCACGGTAGCCGCGCAATTCGATCAGCTTGTCGCGCTCGTCGGTCATCCGGTTGCGCGTGATCAGCGCAATCAGGCCCTGGAGCAGGATCTGCAGCGCGAGGATTGCCCCAATCATCCCCACAACTTTGTTAAGCGAATTGCCGCCATGCAAAAAGAAATAGGGAAGGTAGACAACGATTTCCACCACCAGCGAGGCGTAGAGTGTCTTCTCCCGATAAGAAAGTGCCGCCATACTCGACCTCTCATGTCAAAAATATTTGACATGAAGAACTGTATCTCCTGTTTCGAACTATGTCAAATATTTTTTACATATCTGGGTGTTCGAGGCCTCGGCCTAGGGAAGCGCTGGTAGGACCACTTTGGCGCAGGGGCTTGTTAAACCGTCTGGGAAATCCCACAGACTTGACAACGGCAGAAAATCCACTACCATTTGGTTGTGGATCGATTGGGCACAACTTTTGCGGCTTTATCCGATCCGACCCGGCGGGCCATGATCGAGAGGCTCAGCCATGGGCCTGCTTCCGTGCATGGCTTGATCGAACCGTTTGCACTCTCGCAGCAGATGATTTCAAAACATGTTGCCTGCCTGGTGCGGGCGCGGATTGTGATCAAGACAAAGCATGGACGAGAGAGCGTGTGCACGCTTCGGCCAGAGGCGATAAAGACGGTGAGCGACTGGGCTGCTTACTATCGCCGATTCTGGGAAGAAAGTTTCGACAAGCTGGATGTGGTGGTGAAGCAAATGAAAAAAGAGGGAGGTCAGAGATGACAAGAACAGTGAACGAAACAGACCGCATGGTTGTAGTGAGAGTATTCGATGCCCCACGCGAACTGGTTTGGAAGACGTGGACCGACCCGAAGTATGTCATGCAATGGTGGGGACCAAAGGGATTTACGGCGCCTGTTTGCAAGATTGATTTTCGCGTCGGAGGAAGATTTCTCTGCTGCATGAGATCGCCGGATGGGCAGGAGTTCTGGAATGGTGGTGAATACCACGAGATTATTCCGCACGAGAAGATTGTTTCCTCCATGTACTTTTCCGATCCGGAGGGAAACAAGGTTCACCCGGCGCAGTATGGAATAGAACATGAGGCCATCGAAGATGCGTACGACGTGACGATCTTTGAGGATCTTGAAAATGGCCAGACGAAACTGACCTTCATTGGGAATGAGACCATGGAGAACGCCAAGAATACGGGTCAGTTGGAGGGCTGGAACCAGATACTCGATAAAATTGCAGCAGTGATCGCGGAACTGGTGCAGTCGAAGTAGGAAGTTCCAGTTTGATTTTCGCAACCGCGGCCAACGATCCGTGCAGACTGTCGCGCAGCAAAAAACCCCGGCTTAGCCGGGGTTCTTTTTGAGTCGTGAAAACGCGGGCTATTTACTGTCTGCCGACGGCGGTTTCCCGACCAGTGATCATCGTTGGCTGACGACTGCCTCTACGCCTTCGCCTTTGCAGTCTCGCGCTCCACTTCCTTCAGGCGAGCTGCCTTGCCGCGCAGTCCGCGCAGATAAAACAGCTTTGCGCGGCGCACTTTGTAGCTGCGCACCACATCCACCTTGTCCACCACTTTGGAGTTGAAGGGAAAGATGCGCTCCACACCCTGCCCGAAGCTCATCTTGCGCACGGTAAAGGTGCCTTGGGGGCCCTTGTTCACGGCAATCACCAGGCCCTCAAAGGCCTGCAGCCGCTCTTTGTCGCCTTCCTTGATCTTCACTTGAACGCGAACCTGGTCACCCGGCACAAACGCCGGCAAATCGGAGCGCTTCAGCTTGTCGGCCAGGCGCTGCATTACGGGATGAATAGACATTGTCGTTTCCTGCTGTTGAAGTCAGAATGTTTAGTTTATCAAAGATTCCCCCAAACTGCCCCATTCCTGGTCTCAATTTTCCTGCTCCGTCCCCTCAATCCACAGTGCTAAGTCGTCCATCCCGTGGGATATAGTTCCGCCATGGATGAAAAACGAGAAATGCTGCGCCACACCCTTGCCACACTGGCTTACCGCACCGCCCGCGCCTTGGAAAATGCACCAGCCTCATTCGCCGAGTTCGACAGTGCCGGCCGCAGCCCCATTCGGATTCTCGCCCATATGGGCGACCTGCTCCAGTGGGGACTCTCTATGGCTCAGGGCAATCCCGCATGGCAAAACTCGCACCCGCTGGCCTGGCCGCAAGAGCAGCAACGCTTCTTTGCCGCGCTCTCCGCGTTCGATGCGTATCTCGCGTCATCGAGCCCGCTGCACGCGCCCGTCGAGCGCCTCTTCCAAGGTCCTGTTGCAGACGCGCTCACCCACGCCGGCCAGCTTGCCATGTTGCGCCGTCTCGCCGGTTCGCCCACGCGCGGCGAAAACTTCTACGTCGCCGCCATTGCCATCGGGCAGGTCAATTCCGTGCAGCCTGAACCGGTGAAGCCGTTTTAGCGGCGATCTTCTCAACGCGCCGACGACGCGGATCCGGCGGACGAGAGCAGCTCGCTTTTGCGTGGTAGAGCGGGAAGGATTAGAGTCCAAGGCTTGTGATGATCTCTATTGGCGGCTCCTCGAAGTAAAGAACGGCAGATTGCGCGCGGCGACGATTGAAGAGGCGCAGCCCCGCGGCGACTGCGGCAAAAACACCCACCATCGACACCGCTTGAACCGGGTGCTGAAGGGCAGGGAACTCAACCGTCAGCACAAATAGAGTCAACAGAACGATGGCCGCAAGGCACACCCAAAAGACGAATTGAAAATTCTTCTTGCCCGGAAGAATGGAGCACGTGAACGGAACTTTGTGAAACCCGATCAGGGCAATGTCCACGAGGATGAAGCCCATAAGCAACAGTAGAGCCAGGTGCGCGCCGGCTGGGAAATAGGGCCTGTAGAAAAATGAAAGCATCGCTGCTGCGACCCAAACGGGAGCCACCACCAGCAGGATCGTCGAGCGCCAGACCGCAGCGATGTAATCCTGGGGAGGACGAAGCTGGGTCACGCGCAGGATCCAGTTGGCTGTGAGCGAAATAGGCAGTGGCGAGATGGCACGAAAGCCGAGCACTGCAAAAACCATCATCCAGCAGGTGATGATCGGAAAATCGGGCGTGATCGGGATGATTGAGCCGATGCGGGGCGCCAGGTGCACAAGATTCATTAGGCAAGCGAAGACGATCGAATAGAAAAGCGCAAGGATCACGCGATGCTGACGGCTGCGCCAAAGCGTGCGCAAGATAAAGAGAAGTAGCGCTGACTGAAGGCCGCCGCCGATCTGCGGCGTCGAGTTCAGGTTCCGTCGCGCAGGAATCAAGTCGGGTTCTTCCACTGTCTTGCGCATTGTGCGCCGATAGCACACCAGCAACGACAGGGTTGCGCCAGCCACGGCGCAAGCCAACCCGATCCAGGCGCGGTGAGCCAGCCATAGCCCATCGGGCGGCAGCGAACCGTTGCATTGGTTGAACAGCGCGAAGAACCAGTAAACCGGCGAGGCCGCGAGCGCGGGATGAACGCGCAATGCGGCCAGGTCCGCAGGGGTTTCGATGTATGGGGCCAAAAAGTAGACCGCGAAAAGGACCGCGAATGCGACCACCTGGACGACCGCCGAAAAGCGAAGAAAAAGTCTGCGTGGAAGCACAGAAGCGGTCAGCCCCTGGATGGTGAGCAAACTGCCGTATAGGAATGCACCCGATGCAATCATCGTGATCCAGAAGGCGGCGAAAAAGCGCGCGAACGCTGCGATCCCATGGGACGCAGCAAAAAGCAGCGACCATCCAATGCTCGACGCGAAGTTGAGGCACACCACCGCAAACAGCAGCAGCGCGGCCGACGCCGCGATTTTGGCGATGAGAATCATGCGCGGCTTTACGGGCAGCGGTCCGAGGACCATGGCATCGCGATGGTCGGGAAACGTGTTTTCCCATGTGAGGACTGAAACGAGTCCGACGACCAGCATGGTGAGAGCGATATCGGTCTGCTCGATGTGCCACATGCGGTTCGGGGGCGGCGGCACCATCAGGCCGCCATAAGCCTGGCCAAGAGATACCAGGATTAAGAGGCCGGCGAACTGGCCCAGAAAAGCCGGGACATCGGCGTCGATGGAAAGGGATTCCAGATCCACAACACGCATAAGGAACTGGCGGTAAAGCACGCGAAACTCGAGCGGCAGCCTTGAAACGGCAGTGCGAACGATCCTAAGCATGAATCAGGTCCGCGAACTGCCGGGCGATCGTGTCCGTATCGTGCTCCACGGCCAGCTGCGAAAAGATTTTTTCCAGCGTGGGGAGCGCCATCATCGTGCGCAGGCGCTCGATTGAATCGTCGGCCACGACCTTGCCGTGATGCAGGATCACCACGTGCGAGCACACGCGCTCAACGGTATCGAGTTCGTGCGAACTGAACAGCATTACTTTGCCGCGCGCCGCCAGCTCCTGGATCAGGCTCCGCAGTACCAGCGCCGATCCAACATCCAAGCCGGAAAAAGGCTCGTCGAGCAGGACCAGATCCGGATTGTGCAGAAGCGCGGCGGCGATCAATACTTTCTGTCGCATGCCCTTCGAGTAGCCGGAGATCGATGCGTGCCGATCGTCGTAAAGCGCCAGCATGCGCAACATTCCGTCGATGCGCTCCGATGATTCGCGCGCCGGCAAATTGCGCAGCTGCGCAACCATTACCAAGTATTCGGCGCCGGAAAGATGATGGTAGAGATACGGCTCCTCTGGAACGTACCCCATCCTTCGCTTGTAGGCCTGGAGATCGCTCTCAATCGGTTGGCCATCGAAAAGGATCTGGCCATTCGTCCGATCAATCAGTCCCGCAACCATTTTTATGGTGGTGGATTTTCCCGATCCATTTGGCCCGAGGTATCCGGTCACTTCTCCTGGACGGGCAGTGAAGGTGACATCGTCGACCGCTGCAATGCCCGAATAGTGTTTGGAAATATGGCGCAGTTCGAGCACGAGTCACCTTTTGAATTGGACACCGGGCCCGCGGCCATTGTTCCCGAGAATTCACGAACGGCTGGGAAAATCCAGATCGCAGCCACGAGCAAGCGGCCCCTTCGCAGAACTGGCGGCCGAATTGCCCAGCTGCCGCGCACCAAAAGACGGCCGCACGCAGCTTCACGGTCAGGACGAGCTTGGTAATTCATGACTTATTCATACAAACGTTCTTCGCCGGTGCAAGCCGCTGAAAATAAAGCATCACAAAATAATTCTTGACAATCGTTATTTATTTGGATAAAAATGATGACGGTGACTATCGTCGCCATGGAGGTTTTATATGCGCCGTATACTCGCGACCAGCACACTGCTCACCTCGCTTGTTCTCCCCGCAGCGGCTCTGGCCAGCACGCCCGCCGACGACGCCTCTGCCCCAACCCCCATCCGCGTCAGCTCCGGTGTTACGCAGCCGGTCCTCGTCAACTCCGCTTACCTCGACATTCCCGCCGGCTATTCCATCGATGCAATCCCCGACGATGCCCAGGTCGGACTCAGCCTCACCGTGAACGAAAAAGGTGAGCCCGAGAATATCCAGGTCACAAAGTCCTACGGCAAGTTCTGGGACGCTCGCGTCATCTCCACAGTCCGCCAGTTCAAATTCAAGCCCGCCACAGTCGACGATCAACCAACCGCGGTCGACATGAACCTCACCATCAACATCGCCCGCTAATCGCCCGCAACAAACACTCACAATCCGCCGGGATGCTGTGCTGAATCCTTTTCTGTCGAGCCCAACCAGCTCGTCAACAGGGAAGCCCTATCTTCAGCGCAGCATCCTTGCGGGATCACAATTTCCCGGCGCCACGAATCGCGTCAAGGATTTGCAAATCCTCCGTGCTCAGCGCTGCTCGCTCCAGCAGCTCAGGCCGGTTTTTCAGCGTCTTGCGCAGTTGCTGCTCACGCCGCCAGCGCCTGATCTGGGCATGATCGCCGTTCATCAGCACCTCGGGAGCGCGCAGTCCGCCAAACTCGGCCGGGCGCGTGTACTGCGGATAATCGAGCAATCCTCCGGCGCCGTGTTGCGAGCGCGGAACCGCGCCCTCGTCGATCTCCGCTGCGAGTTCGTCATCGGGCGCGCCAAAACTCTCGTACTGCCCTGACGCCTCATTGCCCAGCACGCCCGGAATCAGCCGCATCGTTGCGTCGACGACCACCGCTGCCGCCAGCTCACCGCCGCTCAACACGTAGTCGCCAATCGAAAGCTCCATGTCGCAATAGAGCTCGTTGATACGCTCGTCCACGCCTTCATAGCGGCCGCAGACAAGTACGACGCGTTCGAGGGCTGCGAGTTCGCGGGCCACTTGCTGATTGAAAAGGCGTCCCTGCGCAGAAAGCAGAATCACCCTCGTCCCCTGATCCCTCTTCCCTGATCCCTGTTCCGTTGTCTTCACTCCAAGTGCCGCAAGCGCCTCAGCCAGCGGCTCCGGCTTCAACACCATTCCTTCTCCGCCGCCGAACGGGCGATCGTCGACCGTGCGATGTCGATCGTGGGCGTAGTCGCGCAGATCGTGCGCCTCGACTGTCACCAGGCCCTCCTTCATCGCTCTGCGCACAATGCCGTGCGCAAACACGCTCTCAAAGAATCCCGGAAAGATGGTGACGATGTCGAACCGCATAGCTCAGATGATAGAGGGCCGCCCGGCCAATCTCGATCGCCCCCCGCAAACCAATTTCCCCGCCGATACGCGAGTTCCGTATTACTATTCCACCTATGCAGATCAAGAGGCTGTTTTTGGCGTCTGTTTTCGCCAGTGGTTCCGGGCTCTTTTGGGCCCAGGCGCCAACCGAGCCGGCGGCTGCCGATGCCTACAAAAACGAAGCTGTTGTCATCGAGCGATCGGAAACCACCTACAAGATGCACGCCGATGGCACCGGAGAGCGCGATCTCCACGTCGTTTTGCGCGTCCAGTCCGATAGTGCGCTGCAGCAGTTTGGCGTGCTGACCTTCGGTTATGCGGCGGCCAATGAATCACTGCAAATCAGATACGTCCGTGTGCACAAGGCCGACGGCTCAACCGTTGAAACGCCCTCCGCCGACGCCATGGATTTGTCCGCCGAAGTCACGCGCGAAGCGCCGCTCTACAGCGACCTGAAAGAGAAGCACATTCCGGTGCGGTCGCTTTCGCCCGGCGACAAACTCGAATATGAGGTTGACGCCCAGATCAACAAGCCCGAGGCGCCGGACCAATTCTGGGGAGTGGATCATTTCATTGCTCCCGGTACCGTTGTCGCTCTGTCAGAAGTGCTCACGCTCCAGGTGCCGTCAGATAAATACGTTCAAGTCTGGAGCCCGAATCACAAACCCACGATTACCGATGAGAACGGTGTAAAGACATACACCTGGAACGTGCCGCAACTGGTCACAGCACCAAAAGCGAGTAGCGACGACTCGAGCAAGCCCACGCCGCCGAAAGATCCTGACGAAGACGATCAAGGCCGCAAGCTCCCGAGCGTGGCCTGGACCACCTTTCACAACTGGACCGAGGTGGGGGATTGGTATCGCAGCCTCGCATTGAAGCAAGCCGAGCCCACAGATGCATTGCGTGCCCGCGCGGATGAGCTCACAGCGGACGCCAAGACACCGGAGCAGCAGATTCGCGACATTTACGCTTTCGTCTCGCAGCATACGCGCTATGTGGGAATCGATTTCGGAATCGGGCGCTATCAGCCGCACACCGCCTCTGAAGTTCTCGCCGACCAATATGGAGACTGCAAAGACAAAGACACGCTGCTCGAAGCGCTGCTGCGCGCCAAAGGGTTCACCACCGCGCCCGCGCTCATCGGTGTAGGCATCGCTGTCGTCCCCGACATTCCTTCGCCGGCGCTATTCAACCACGTCATCACCACAGTGGATTTGCCCAGCGGCCAAATCTGGCTCGATAGCACTCCGATGGTTGCGCCCTATCGCTACCTGAGCGCTGCCATTCGCGACCAGAAAGCGCTCGTCGTGCCACCCAATGCGCCTGCATCTCTGCAATCGACCCCTGCAAATGCACCGTATCCCTTCATGGAGAGCTTTGTTGCCGATGGAACGCTGGATGCAGAGGGCAAGCTGACGGCAAAGATGACGGCGCTCTATCGCGACGACAATGAGATTTACGTGCGCGCGTTGGCAGTTGGCGTCGCGCCCGCGGAGTGGGATAAGGCGTCGCAATACATCTCGTCGGTCACAGGTTTTGGGGGCACCACCAGCGATACGCAATTCAAAAATGTGACCGACATAATGCAGCCCATCGGAATGAGCTACGACTACACGCGCCATCCTTACGGCGACTGGGACGACAGGCGCATTGTTCCGCTGTTTCCGCAGACCGAATTCACAACGCTCGATAGCGAAACCACCGCGCCCGATAAAGACATTCAACTCGGCGCACCGCGCTTGATGACCGCCGTCTCGCAAATTCATCTGCCCGAGGGCTTCCAGGTCGAGTTGCCAGATCCAGTGCACGTGAAGAGCGACTTCGCCACGTTCGACAAGACATACCGGTACGACCAGGGAGAGGTCATCGCGGAACGCGACATCCAAGTGCTGAAAGAAAAGGTGCCGAAAGCAGACTGGCAAAAGTATTTGAAATTTACAAAGGACATCAGCCTCTCCGGCGAAAGCTGGATTCAACTCCTGCCGCCGCATAAAGCTGTCGCTGCGAACAAGCCGGTGCAGATGCCGGCGCCACGGAACGACCAAGCGGGGGGAACGGTTTCAGTGAAGCAGTTGCAATTGGAGGCGCCAGACAAAAACGCGGCCCCGCCTGAACCGACGCTGAAGAAGCGAGGTGATGGGGCGGTGCAGGTTGCGCCGGTACCGGCATCGAGCAGCGCGACGACGCCCGCGACGAACAACGACTCGACTCGGGCTTCGAACAACAAGCCCGCGCCTGTCGACGTCGTCCCGTCTGCCTCTGCACCAGATAATTCCGCGCCCATATCCAGTGAGTCAGCAACCGAACTGATGGCCGAAGCCATGCAGCAACTGCGCGCCGGCAACATGGGCGCAGCGAAGGAAACACTCGACCAGGTGAAAGCCAAGAATCCCAACGAAGAAGGTCTGTGGAGCTTGTACGGCGTGCTCGACGAAGTTAAGGACCGGAACTTCGAAAAGGCAGCGGAGGATTTTCAGAAGGAGGTCGATGCGCATCCCGACAACAAAGCTGTCGTGCGTCAACTGGCCGATGCCGAATCCCGCGCGCACGATCCTGAAGGCGCGCGCAAGACGATTCAGCAGTATCTTGATCACCACCCCGACGATGCTGAGGCGGCAGTCTATCTTTACCAACTTGAAACTCATGCCGACGACAAGCAAGACGCGCTCAAAACCCTGGAAAGCGCCGCTAAATACAATCCCGATAACCGATATCTTCGCGCCTACATGAGTTTCGCTTTGGTTGCATTGGACCGCATGCCAGAGGCCGCCGCTGCCGCCAAAAGCGCACTCGATGGATCCGACGATCCGGGCGTTCTGAACGACGCAGCCTTTGCTCTAAGTGAAACTGGCCTCAATCTCGATATCGCTGAAACCGCTTCGCGAAAGAGCATTGCTTCGCTCGAGGAAAAGAGCGCTGCCTTCACCACGGAGTCGGCAAATCAAAGCGCATTTCGTTTAACAGACACTCTCGCCGCCTATTGGGACACTTTGGGCTGGATTCTCTTCAAGGAAGGCAAGCTTGAAGATGCGCAGTCGAACATCTCACCTGCTTGGCGTGTCTCTCTGGAGCCCGAATGCGGCGACCATCTCGGGCAGGTTTACGAAGCAGAGAAGAAGAAGAAAGAAGCTGCAATCGCTTATGGCCTGGCCGAGACAGCGCTGAAGGAGAGTTCGGATCCCGACGTGCGTCGCCACATTGAAGACAGTCTCGATCGCCTGGAAGCTGAGGCATTCGATTCAGAAAAGGAAACCGGCGTCCAAGCGCTGCAGGATCTTCGCACCTTCAAGATCGATCGGCCGAAAAACACGAGTGGTTGGGGCGCGTTCCGGCTGGAGGTGACGACGGCGGGTGTGATTGAATCGCAGCAAATGTCGGGCGAGAAACCGCTCGACGCCATCAAACCGGCCTTAGCCGCCATGAAGTTCTCCGACTTCTTTCCGCCGAATTCAAAAGCGCATCTCCTGCTCAGTGCGGTTATCGATTGTTCGATGGGAACCAAGTGCAATGTGGTTCTGGTGCCGAACGGCGGCCTGCAAACCGAGCGGCAGTAGCGTTGCGCGCTGGCGCACCGCAGCCAGCGGTTAGGAGTAGTAGCTAGGAACCGTTTTCTTCGCCCAGAGGCGCGCCGTGAGCGCTCCGAAAAGAAAGCCGCCAACGTGCGCCAGGTAAGCCACGCCGCCGGTCTGCACGTCGGCCACCGATCCCACGACGTTGAGCAGTTGCATCAGGAACCAGACGCCGATGAGCAGCACCGCCGGAATGTAGGTGACCTGAATGAAGATGAAGATCCAGACCAGCGTGCGAATGCGATCGCGCGGAAAGAGCACGATGAACGCGCCCATCACCGCCGCGATGGCGCCGCTGGCGCCGAGGCAGGGAATGTGCGAGCCCGGCAGGCCAGCCACTTGCGCCAGCATCGCGACGATGCCGCCGATCAAGTAGAACGCGAGGTAGCGGACACGGCCCATTGCGTCTTCAATCGCAGGGCCGAACGCCCAGAGAAAGACCATATTGCCGAGAATGTGGAGCCAGCCCGCGTGCATGAACATGCCGGTGACGATGGTGATAAGCCGATGGCCATGTTCGATGCGCGCGGGAATCACCGCCCAGTGACGAACGAACTCGTTGCCGCCTTCGAGCTCCAGAAAGAAAACCCAGGCGTTGGCGGCGATGATCAGCGCCGTCATCCACGCAAATCCGCGCCCCCTTCGCGAAGCATCTCCCAGCGGTAAGATTGTGCCCACTTCTGCCTCTCGATCTCGGGGAATGTGGCTGCGTGTGCTGCCAAAGTTTACCAGAAAATTAGCGTTAATTAAGTAGTAATACTGCCCAACTTTCGGTGCAGTTGTGGTGGGATTCAAAGGACTTAAGCCGACGGAGCCAGTTGCCGAGTGCCAAAAAAACAAAATCAATTATTTTTCGATTTCCCCTTCGATGTTGTCATTTCAGTTACTGGGTACTTAGGTGGGCGGCCAAGTCTCGCGGCCGGTTTCGGCGCAGCGTGAATGGCGGCGAGAGCAAGCTTGGCAGCCGTGAACATCAGCTTGGAGCGGGTGAGGCAGACAACGTCCCACATGTAAGCCTGATTGACGCAAGCGATGAAATCGCAGATGTTTTCATATCCGGCTACAGGAGGCATCGCGTCGAGGAAGGCCTGATTGGCAGTTTCCCTTGCGTCCTCATCGCTTTCGCCGCGGGGAAGTTTTGCACATTCGTTTTCGTATGCGACGTGCCAGGCGCGGATACACTTTGCGACCGATTTGTTGTCCATGAGGCGTTCCGGCGGCTCTTCGAGGTCGCCGCTTTCGCCGTCCCGCTCTTCGCTGACGCGCTCGAGAGCCGCGTCTTCCGGCTTTGATTCGAGAACTGCGAGTTCGCCGGAGGATTGGTGGTTCGATTCAGCTTCGATTTCGTGCTGGTGGATTTTAGTTATGGTGGTCACGGCCTCGGTAATCATTGAGTCGCTCCTCGTGGATCGATTTGGAATCACTTCTATAGGTTTAAGGTTAGCGATTTTGTTGAATTAACCGGCAAACTTGGGGAAATTTATATTTGGTTTGGAATGATGAGGATGGATGGGATTTTGAGGGAAGGGGGGTCTTGACAAGAAAAATGGCGGGTCGATTTTTGGCTGTCGCCGGCGGGCGTCATGGGGCGGAGACGAGGGGAGCTGTCGCGCTCATCGTCGACCGGCGCGACACCCCGTGACGGAGCTGGCAGCGCCCTGAATTGAGTGATCTAAATCACAGTGTTTTATCACGGTGAAGGTATGCTTCTCCAATGCGCGCTGCTCTGGCCGGCCCGGACAGAGACCCCGGTGGAATTCCGGAATCGACGCGCACAGGAGTTGGGCCATGGACCGAGCCACCCGTAAGCTGATGATCATTTCCCTGAGGAGCCGCGTGGCCGCGCTGCAGATCGCCTGCAACGCCTTTTCCAAGCAGTTCGAACGGGAGACACTTTCCAAGGATGAGAAACTGACCATCGCCCACCAATGGGATGCCACACTCAAGGAATGGAAGTCGCTGCGCTTTGTGCTGGCGCAGCTTGAGAACGATGAGCTCGCAAGAGCAGGCTACCCGCTCGGGGACCTACGCGTCGCGCCATACTCTCATGTGTCCGCCGCCACATCGCATACCGAGCGGGCCCGATAGCCTCGAATCCGCGCGGCGCTCCCCCAGCGCCTGAAAGCACATCCCCAGATTTGTGTTAGGACGCGTCGCCGCGCAGAGCACAGCTCTAAGGCGTCAGGGAAACGCCCGCGCAGCAGCTGTTGATCAGCTGGTTATTTCCGGGTTGGCGGTCATTCGTCGACGAATCCGAATCGCGACTAGATTTCACCGATTCGACCAGTGTGCTGCGGTTCCCTGTTTGAAGAAAAATGTGATGTCACGGACTCGGATCGTACTCTGGGGGACCGGGCACTCTGAACTTCCACGCCATGCTTTTCTGCCACTTCATCTTGAACCGCTTTGCGTCAAGCCGTTGCAAGATCTTGCCCGATGGCACCTCTAGTTCGTAGCCCATTACCTGACCCATGATCCCGCCATAGCGTGAAGTAGGGGGCACCTCGGACATGACAACAACGCCCGAGGAGTCTTGAAGCCAATCGACTCCGCTCATGTTGTAGTATTCGTGGTCGGTCTGCATCAACTTGCATTCCTTTGGGTCGTGGTTCACCGCCCTGCAAGGTGGAAACGACTTCACCATGTCGTGCCAAGCTTCTTGCGTAAGGTCGAGACCCGCCTCAACGTTTTCGGAATCGACGAGGTGAATCGAGACAACGAAGCCAGAGATAGCCTGGCCACAGCCGGCATTGATAAAGAACGCTTTTGAGTTTGGTGACCAGAGCAAGTCGTTACTGCCAACTCGCCAAGGACAGGGCACGTCGATTTCTTGTATCCCCCTTCCAGAGGTCACGAGTCGGACAGACGCGTACATTATGTCATTGTCTTTTTGATAGGAAACCTGGAGGCTGCTTTTGCCGTCTGGAGAGGGAATACGCAATGGTTTGCATTTGTGGTATTCCGACCGATCCGTGCACACCACTTCAAATGCTGTGGCCTTTCTGGCCCATGTTGGCCGCTCCCCATGCGCCGCCGAGACGAGACAGACAAGCCCGACGCCCAGTAGTGCAATTCGAATGAGATTGTTCACGCCAACAATTTACTACGTGTCGCCGGGCGTATCGTCGCCTACTCGGCAGTTACTTTGTGAGCGACATTCATTGCCCGGCGCGGCGCCAGGGGAACAGACGGCATGGGCGTCGTGGCAGCCATCACTTCCGGCACCAGGCAGCGGCGATAGGCTCAAGTCCGCGCGGCGCTCCCCCAGCGCCTGAAAGCATGTCCCCAGATTTGCGTTAGACGCTTCGCCGCGCAAAGCCGCAGCCCCACGGCATCAGGGAAACGTCGGCGCAGCAGCTGTTGATCAACTGGTTATCTCCAGGTTGATGGTCAACCGACCGGAATTCGGTGCAAGGTGGTTGCTGCGTCTGCTGGCACAGTCGATGATCGCATCCGCCGTTTGTTTGAAATCCAATAAACGCAACCATAAAATACAAGTCACCACGGACCCCTCGATTGAACACCCCGAGGCGCGCGATGATGATGAACGTTCGCAAGCTGGCGGCGCTTGACCTTTATTTTCTTGGGCCGTATGTGATTGTCACCGAGTTTGCTCTCGGAGTGGCTGGGCCTATAGCGCTGGGCGTGCTTACTCTCCGAATGGCGTCGAGGCATGTATGGCCGCTGGGCCTGACCTTGTTTGGAGGATATTTGCTATTGCTAGGCGTGAACTATATTCCAATGCTGCTGCATGCGATAGGCCTGGTGCGTTCCCGCAGCGCATCCATTGAGATCGCTGACGAGCTTTCGGACCGCCGTGTTGCCTTTCGGAAATATCGCCTGCAATCGCTTTTTCTTCTTGTTCCATTCCTCGTCCCTTTGCTTGCGATCCTGCAGCAGCGAGAAGCTCAAGCAATCACTTCGTCCGACGAGCGATAACAAGCCAAAGCACTCATTGAAAGTTCCGGGCAGTTAGTCACCCACCTAGCAGTGACTTTGCGGACAACGGTGCGTGCCCATGCGCTGGCCATGGGAATAGCTGACACCTGGATGCGGCTTGCTCCGAGCCGGCTTGCCGCGGGCGTGGCTTGCCGCGGGGCTCGCGCGGGCCTATGATGTGTGCCAAACACCATGCCTGACATTGAATCGCTCTTGAAGCGCTGGCAATCGGCCGGCGTAGTCGATGGGGAAACGGCCGCACGCATCCGCGCACACGAGGCGCAAAGCTCTTCCACGGGCCGGGATCTTTCCGCAGCTGAGAGCGGCATGCGCTGGCAGGGCGTGACGGCTCTGATTCTTGGCGCGATTTTGCTGGCCTGCGGCGTGGTGCTGTTTGTCTCCGCGCATTGGGACCAGCTCGGCCCCGTGGCGCGCTTCGTGATCGTCATCGCCATGGTGTCGGTGTTTCACAAGGCCGGCGCTTTCGCGCGGCCCAGGTTCCTCGGCCTTTCGACGGCGCTGCATGCTGTGGGAACGGTGGCGGCGGGCGTGGCCATCGCGCTGGTGGGGCAGATCTTCAATATTGAAGAGCACTGGCCGGCGGCCGTGCTGCTTTGGGCGCTGTGCGCGCTGGCAGGGTGGGCGCTGCTACGCGACCAGGCGCAACAGACGCTGGCCTTGTTGCTTGTGCCGGCGTGGATCATCTGCGAGCTCGACTATCGAATGAGAGGCCACATCGGCGAGGGCGTCTACATGGGTCGCGTCGTCTTCGTGTGGTCCATTCTCTACATCACGTTTTTTATCGGGTCGAAGCGCAAAGCGGTGCAGGGAATTCTGTTCGCTGCCAGTGTCGTCGAAGCGGTTTTGGCTATCTACGCAATGCTGTCCGCGTGGGAGTCCTACACAGCCACTCAGACGTTTATCCCCTTCGGCACGCGCGTGTGGGCGTGGATCGCGATTGCGGCCATTCCGCTGATCGTCGCGGCGTTCCACGGACACAAGGGACTGGTTCCGATTGCCGCGGCGATTGGGTTTGCGGTTGCGCTGCCGTGGTGCTATCGGACAATCACTGGGAGCTACACAGCGCCCAACGGCATTACCGGCAGTTGGGTCCGCACTGAACCGAACTTGCTGGCATATTTGCTGGTCGCCGCGTTCGCCGTCTTCCTCTGCGGCTGGGGCGTGCGCACCGTTTCCCGCGCGCTCGTGAATCTAGGCATCGTGGGATTCGCGGCGACGGTCGCGTGGTTCTACTTCAGCGACATTCTGAACAAGATGAACCGCTCGCTTGGGCTCATCGGGCTGGGTATTCTCTTTCTCGCGGGCGGATGGGCTCTCGAAAAAATGCGAAGGCGGATTTTGGCGGGAATGGCGGACCCCACCCTGGCCGGAAAAACAGAGGCCCGGCGAGGGTTGGGCGCCGCGCAGAACGGGAATGAGACGGGAGGCGCACAATGAAGATCGGCCGCTTCACGCTCTCCGGCGTTTCGGTTGCGCTGCTCGTCTTTCAGCTGCTGGTGGTTTCGTCTGTTGCGGGCAAATATTTGTGGCAGCGGTGGCGCTGCCCGCGGGTGTGGACGCGTGCTGCGGCCTTCGATCCCGTATTGCCCATGCGCGGGCGGTACCTCTCGCTGCGGCTGACAGTGGACGGATGCCAGAGCACGCTGCCCTCGGCTAAATTCGCAAACTTCCCGCGCGATGTGAACGGCGCCATCAAACCCGGCCCCTACGTTCTGCGTCCGCAGCCGGTCTACTTCCGCGCCAATTTGAAAGTGGAGAACAATCAGCTCGTAGCTCTTCGCCCTGAAGGCGTGGAGTTTGGCGGCGCGGAAGATTCGACTGTTGGGCAGGAAATTTCTGCTCCGCCCGGCGCGCCCTGCAACCAGATGCAGGTAGCCGATCCTGTTGATTTCTACATCGCCGACACCGCGAAGAGCCCGCTGCCGCTCACGGCGGGGCGGGAATTGTGGATTGAGGTGACGGTGCCGCCAAAAGGGCCGCCGCGCCCGCTCGCGCTCGCGGTGAAAGACAACGGCGTTTGGAAGCCGCTGGCATTTCAATAGTGGAGGAGTTCTGTTGCGGGATGCTGCCGAGATGAAGGAAATGCCTGCTGAGCCCGATCCGCTTTCACTCACAAAACAGTTGGCCGATCCTGGTCGCCTGATCGCACGACTCATGATTGGGGCAGGAGGTGTGCTTATTTTGGTGGGCGTTGTATTCGCCCTTACGAATGCCGCGCTTGCCGGGCCCGCAGCCGCGATTTCCGCGCTCGCCATTCTCGCTCCGGCAACGGGCCTGCTGGGCGTTGGGCTTCTTGCCCTGCCTTCGGGCAAGCCGAATGCGATCTATCTTCGTGCGTTCAGGACCGACCGCGCCACCGCCCGCTTGCGGCTCGAACTCGCCGCTATCCTCGGTCCCGGCTACAGGCTCTCGGGCATAAGGCCGCCGACAAGGAAGACATCGTTATTCCTGCGCTTCTTTGTGCCGGGTCTCGTCGCCCTTCGCTATGCCGGGAGCAAGTTCATGGAGTTGGAAGCAGGCGACGACTGGATGGCGCGGCTCTGGAAGACGTATCAGCAAACGCGGGTGGTCTTTATCGACTGCCGCGACCTGACGACGCATGTGCATCTCGAAATCCAGATGACCTTGCAGACAATGGGAGTGGAACGGTGCCTTTTCATCGTCGACCCTCAAAAATCAGACGAGGAATGGCGCCGGATCATCGTGTCTGTCGCCGGGCCGGAGAGCCAGGATGTGCCGTTCCGGCTGCTTCATGGCGACCCGGAGAGCATACGATCCGGGCGGACGGCCTCTGAACTGAAGGCAAGCCTGGACATGTTGCCGGAAGGAGTGCCCGGAGCGACCGGGCGGGGCCGGGAGTTTATTCTTGCGCACGTAACCGAAGAGCAGCTGAAAAAGAGCCGCCGGCTGTCGCTGACGGCTGTGCTCGGCGCGGGGGCCGGCCTCGTACTCGCGGTGTGCCTGGGCTTGTTGCCGCGCAGCATTGAAATCGCCGTGCTCGGACCTCTCGCACTGCTGGGGCTGGTCATTATTGCCGCAGCCATGTTGCGTGCGGTGGCGCGGATCGCCCGCCTGGCGCGCGTGGGGCACCGGGCAGCCGCGTTGCGTTCTTCTTTCGTGCTGGCGGCTTCCATTTTTCCATTCTTCCTCAGCCTTACCATCCCCGTGATGGTCGCCCTTCCGACCCTTTTGCGCGCCAGGCGACAGGCTGACGAGGCTTCGGCCGTGGCATCGCTCCACACCATCGTCACATCGGAAGTCATGTACGAATCGACCTACCCGGCCAAAGGATATGCGTGTAGCCTTTCCCAACTGGGCGGCGACCCGCAGGCTGGGCAGCCCAGTCCACAGTCCGCTCAATTGATCGACAATGTGCTAGCGTCAGGTCACAAGGCGGGTTACACCTTCACCATCACTCACTGCGTGCCGCTGGCCGCAAACGGCGGACAGACGGGGGCGGGTTTTCAGGTGACCGCGGTGCCCAGTGACTCACGACAAGGGCATGCGCGTGGATTTTGCAGCGATGAGACCGGCGTAATTCTCGCCGATCCCAACGGCGGAAGCAATTGCACCGATCCGCTGGAGTAGTTAGTTCGGGGCTGGCGGGCTCGGTGCGCGCTCACGCTTCTTCGGCTTCGCTCAGGTCCACAAGACCGACTGGCAGCGCCATCTCAACGCGCTTCCCGGCCAAATCGATCTTGCGCAGGTAGCTCTTCGCAAACGGGACCAGCACTTCGCCCTTCGCGCCACGGACGACTAGTAATGGCGCGGCGCCTCCGCTGCGGTCCACGTCCTCGATTTCGCCGACGGTCGCGGGCTCCGCGCCGGCCAGGTCAACAAGCACGCAACCGATCAGGTCGCCGACGTAGACCTCGTCTTCAGGGAGCGCGGCTCGCTCCGCGCGCGGAATGGCGACGATCATTCCTTTGAGAGCTTCGGCTGCGGAGATGGAGTCGATGCCGGCAAAGTGGAGAACGATGCCGCCTTTGTGCAGCCAGTGCGCGGCGAGTGAGACGGCGCGGATGTTGGCTGAGGACGGGAGGTTCGTGCTCTCCCACCCATCGGTCGCCGAGGCTCCCGATGGATGGGGCACAGGGCGGGTTTTCTGATGCGATTCAGGGGCCGGGATCAGCCAAAGCTGGCGGCGCTCGGAAAATTTTTCAGGGAAATCGGTGAGGATGTCGCAAAAGACTTCGCCTTTGCGCCCCTGCGGACGGCGAATACGTGCCAGCCACACCCAGGACTCGGTCGCCTCCGGCACAATTACCTCCGGCTCCGAAATCGGGCGGCGCGGGCGCGAGGCACTTATTCCTCGTCGTCCTCTTCCAGAATGTCGAGCGTGTAGCGGTGATGCAGCTTCATGCTCACCGCGCCCAGAATGGTGCGCACCGAGCGGGCTGTGCGCCCCTGCTTGCCAATCACTTTGCCCACGTCCTGCGCCGCCACGCGAAGCTTGAGAATGGTGTTCTCATCGCGGTTCACGGCTTCCACTTCAACGGACTGCGGCTCATCCACCAGGGCCCGCGCGATTTCGCGGACCAACTCGTCAACTTGCACCGTATCGACTTGGGTCATGATCGTGCCCCTGACCTTCTGCGTTTGGTTTGAGTGAACTTGGAACTGTGCGCGAATATTACCATTTGAAAGCTGTCGCGAGCAAAGAGCTGGGCCAAACTGGGTGCGCCCCGAGTCAATTCACGCATTCTGGTCACGCATTCAGGCCGCGCAATCAGGCGGCGGGGCTGGCCGCTTCGGCGGCTGCGGGTTCTGCCGCGGGGACAGGATTTTTCGCAACGATCTTTTCCATCGTGGGCGAAAGCTTTGCGCCCTTGCTGCGCCAGTAGGCGATGCGCTCGTGCTTCAGGTCGACGGTGGCCGGGCTGGTGCGGGGGTTGTAGGTGCCGACGACCTCGATGGAGCGGCCGTTGCGGGCGCGGTCCTTCTCAATGACGACGATGCGGTAATAGGGCTGCTTGCGGGCGCCGACGCGCGCCAAACGAATCATAACCACGGTGAACAGTTTCCTTTCAGCTTAGAGAACTCGATGTGATGCAGGGTGTTTCGCGGCCGGCATTTCATATGAATACGCCTAATTAGGCCGTTTGGCACAGGCGATCCGGCACAGCAATTCGGCCGGACAGATGCGCCCGGCAGCACGTATAAGTATCGCCGAAACAGGGCGATTGAAGCAAATCGGGGGCGGTGATGAGGGTAGCGGGAAAACGAGGCGGATTTCGGTGGCGGGACAGACGGCTGGGCGGCCGGCGGTGAACGCCGAGGCGTGTGCGCTCGCTTATGATGGCAGCACCGGCTGAGGATTTTGCGCCTGGCTCATGGGCGCTGACTTTTCGGGCTCCGAATTATGCGGGTGCTCGCGCTGGACTGTAAGCATGAATCGCGAATATCACAAGTGGAGATCGAGCAGGATGGGCCGCGAGATGGAGCTGCTCATTTTCGGCCACGCGGGGTTGCCGGTGCTGGTTTTTCCCACGTCGGGCGGGCGATTTTTTGAGTTTGAAGACTGCGGAATGATTGCAGCGGTTGCGGGGAAGATCGAGGCCGGCCAGCTGCAGTTTTTTTGCGTCGACTCAGTGAACGAGGAAAGCTGGTACAACCGGCGGGCGCTGCCGCGGCAACGTATTGCGCGGCACATGCAGTATGAGAGCTACCTGCTGAATGAGGTGGCGCCACTGATCCGGCAGAAGAATCGCGATGAAAGGCTGACGGCGCTGGGCGTGAGTTTCGGCGGATATCACGCCGTGAACATTGCGCTGCGGCATCCGGAGATTTTTTCAGGATTCGTGTCGCTCTCGGGGACCTTCGATCTGACGGGCTTTCTTGACGGGTATTACGACCAGGACTGCTACTTCAATTTGCCGACGCACTATTTGCCGCGGCTCACCGATCCGAGCTACCTCGATAGATTTCGGCGCAATCGATTTGTGCTGGCGACGGGGTGGGACGACCAGTGCCTCGGGCAGAACCAGAATCTCGACCGCATTTTGAACGAGAAGGGAATCGCGCACGAGTTCCACGTGTGGGATGCGCCGAACGCGCATGACTGGCCGGTGTGGAAGAAGATGGTCGTGGAGTACGTGTGAGGCGAGTGGTTAGTGAGCAGAGGTTAGTGGTCAGTGATCAGTGATCAGGGATCAGGAGTCAGGGGTCAGGGAACAGGGAACAGGGAACAGGCAGCAGGGAACTGGGACGCAGGGACGTAGGGAACAGGGAACAGGGAAAAGAGACAGAGAGAGGGAGGCCTTCAATGAGCAAGTTGAATCCGTATGAGAGTTTTCTGGATGGGCGGCCGGTGATTGCAATTTTGGGCACGACGGCGGATGAGATTTCGAAAGCACTGGAGGCGATGGGCGCGGAAAAGGCGAGCCAACCGCGCGCGCCGGGCAAGTGGAGCGCGGCGGAGATCATCTGCCATCTGGCCGACTGCGAAATTGTCTTCGCCTTCAGGCTGCGGCAAACGCTGGCGGAAGACGGGCCGACCATCCAGCCGTTCGATCAGGACAATTGGGCGGGTTGGTATCGCAATGTTCCCGCGGCCGAAGCGCTTGAAGCATTCCGCGCTATCCGCAACTGGAACCTTGCAATGCTCGACGCCGCGCCGCCGGGCGCAACAGCCCGAACGATGACGCATCCCGAGCGCGGCACGATGACGTTCCAAAACGTTCTCGAAACCATGGCCGGGCACGATTTGAATCATCTGGGCCAGCTGCGCAAGATTGCGGGCCAGATTTCCTGACAGCGGGCGACTGCGACGTGACATACACTGTTGCCGGGCGCGCGCCGCGTGGTTCGGTGCGATTCAGCGCGGAGGACAAAGCGTGAAGAAGATCGGTGTCCTCTTCGGCGTGGAGAACAGCTTTCCGAGCGCGCTGGTCGAGCGGATCAATACTCGTGTTCCGGGGGGCGCGCGCAATCCCGGCGGCGTTGAGGCTGAATTCGTGCAAACGGGCGCGGTGCATTTGAGGCAGGCGCCGCGGTACGCAGTGATTCTGGATCGCATCTCGCACGAGATTCCGTTTTATCGCGCATTTTTGAAGCACGCTGCGCTGAATGGAACGGCGGTTGTGAACGATCCCTTTCGGTGCTCGGCCGATGACAAGTTCCACAACTACGCGATTGCCGCGCGGCTGGGCGTGGCAGTGCCGCCGACTTTCCTGCTGCCGCACAAGCTATACCCGAACGGGATCACGGAAAAGTCGCTGCGCAACCTTGAATTCCCGCTCGATTGGGAGGCTGTTTTCACATCGATTGGCGAGCACGGCTTCCTGAAGCCGATCGATGGCGGAGGCTGGCGCGATGTCAATGAGTTCCGAGGACGCGACGAGTTTTTCCGCGCCTATGATCAGTCGCGCGATTTGTGCATGGTGGCGCAGAAAGCAGTGGAGCACACGGAGTATTTCCGGTGCTTTGTGGCGGGACCGAAGAAAGTGCGCATCATGGCATACGATCCGCGGCGGCCGCACGCGGAACGGTATTTGAAGAGCGATGGGCGGGCGAGAACGCTTGCGGCGAAGCGTCTTTGCCGGCGCATGGAAGAGGACGCACTGAAGCTATGCCGCGCGCTTGGCTACGAGATCAACTCGGTGGAGTTCGCAGTTGAGAACGGGATTCCATACGCGATCGATTTCCTGAATCCGGTGCCCGACGCGGATGTGCATTCGGTGGGCGAAGAGCACTTTGAGTGGATCGTGGAGAACGTCGCAGATTTCCTGATTGCGAAGGCGAGGACGGGGCGGCGACCGCAGTGGGCGGATTTGGAAGGCGCAAAGGGATCGCGAAGTGCGAAGCGGCGAGGGCCGGCGCGTGTTGCCGCAAATGCAGAGTAATTGTGCATCAGTCGATCTAGTGTGGTGAGTCTGAAATTCGTATCAAGAAAACGGAAAGGCAACCGCAGATTCTTCGCTTACCACCCCCAAACTGAAAGGCGTTTGGGGCCCCGTGCGCTCAGAATGACATCGGGAATCAGTTCATAACTTCAGTCTCAGTACCCTAGTGATGCGACGAACAAGCATCAGGGGCTGAGGCGCGGAGATTTGTGCTATCCCGCCCAAGCGGAGCTTGGACGGGGCACCCGAGATTTGTGTTGGGGCCGAGAGTGCAATTTCAGCTCAGGGCGATTTTGATGGCGGCGCCGTAGCTGTTCGAGACGGGCGAGCCGCCGGGCAACTGAAAATGCAGCGCGTCCGCATCCTGCGTCCACTTGATAGGCGAGTCGAGGCCGAGCAAAGTCACGTTCTGGATTTTGCCGGGATTGGTTTTGCTCGAAGTTCCGAGCGATGCGATCTGCGGTCGCCAACCGGGCCAGCCAAGGAAGATGGCATAGATGACGTTGTTGGCCTTGTTGCGGGTGAAGCGAATGTCTTTGCTTCCCAGAGCGCTAATGCTGTTCCCCTGGAACGCGCCGCTGGTGATGGAGTTCGGACCTTCGCCGTAAACCGTCCACGGGCGCGTTTCAAAGATGGCCTCGCCGTTCACCTTGAGCCACGCGGCGATCTCATCGATGACCGCGATCTCCTTGCTGTCGATGGTGCCGTCGGGCCTGCCCGGAACGTTGAGAATGAAGGTGCCGTTCTTGCTGACGGTATCGACCAGCCAGTGAATGGCGTCGCGAGGCGCAAGATAACCGCCGAACGCGCCTGGCCCCTCGGACAGACTGCGCCTGTAGTGCCATTCGCCGATGCAGGTTTCAGATTGCCATGCGTTGGGCATGATGCCGCTGGTGAGGCCGCGCTCGTAGTCGGCGACCAGCGCTTTTGCAAGTTTGTCGGGAATATTCTTGCCCGTCAGCACTGCTTCCATCTTGCCGCGCGTTTTCAGATTGTGGTTGTAGAAGTACGCGCCGACGTTCATTCCGGCCCAGCCGAGTGGCAGCAGATCGTTGTCGAAGTAGAGCAGGTCGGGATCGTGCTGGTCGATCAGGTCGCGCGTGCGGTCGTAGAAATTCTTCACATACGAAGCGTCGGGCAGCGCGTCCTGAGGATGCTTGACGCTATAGAGCCGCTGCGGATCGAGGCCGTCCCACCATTGTCCTTTTCCGTCGGCCATGGTCATGCGGCCGTCGTAAGGAACGCCCGCCAGTGGGCCAGTTTTGTCGGCGCCATGCGAGGTTTGGAACCACCACCAGTTGCGCGCCTGGTGAACCGTGACGCCGAAGCGCATCCCCTGCTTGCGCGCCGCCGCGGCCCACTCGCCCACCACGTCGCGATGCGGGCCATGATTCACGGCGTTCCACGGCTGGTGTTTTGAGCCCCAGCAGTCGAATCCATCGTGATGATTGGCGAGCGAGATGAAGATGCGCGCGCCAGCGTCTTTATAGCGCTGGATCAGAGCTTCGGGCTCCCAGTTCAGAAGCGTCCACTGGGCGGTGAGGTCCTTATACCCGAACTGCGACGGGTGACCGTAGTGTTCGATTTGGTAGTCATAGGCGAATCCGGGCTGGTCTTGCACATACATGTTGCGCGCGTACCAATCGCCATCTTCGGGCACACACTGCGGGCTCCAGTGCGCCCAAATGCCAAACTTGGCGTCGCGATACCACTCGGGCGCGTCGTACTGCAGCATGGAATCCCAATTGGGCTGGTAGGGACCCTCGCCGCTGAGGCCGGAGATCGGCGCCGTCATGGGTACGCCATCCCACGAGCCGCCGGGCAACTCGGGCGGCTTGCCCCAATCCGTTGGCTGCCAAGTTGCGTTGTCGAGTTTTGTTTCGACGATTTTGCCGTCGACGAGCGCGTAGAAGACGCGGTCTTTCTCGGGCGTGGCGCAGAATTCCTCGTAGGTCTGATGAAGCGAGTTGAAGCCCGAGGGGGCGTTCGCGGCAGATTGGCCTTTTGCGGCAATTGCTCTTGCAGCGGCGGCGGCTGCGATCAGCTTGCAAAACTCTCGTCTTTGCATGTTTCATTGCTCCTTTTGAATCTGCTGGAATCGCCCGAAAAATCGTCGAAGAAAACGTTATCATAAACTCGCGACCTGCCGGAAGCCTTGGACGATTTCCGTGGATCTTCGAATCGGATCCGCGGCTACGACGCGCCTATGCCGTCGAGCGACTCAGGAATCGGCGCGGACCAGGACGCAGGTGATGTTATCGTGGCCGCCAGCCTGGTTCGCGGCTTCAATCAGGCGCGAACAGATGTCCTCCAGCGACGCGTCGAGGCGCAGCAGAGATTCGATGATGGAGTCGGAGAGCTCGCGAACCAATCCATCGGAACAGAGAAGAAACAGGTCGCCCGGCTCGATTTCGAGCTCGAAGATATCCGGCGAGACCACGGCCTGCGTGCCAAGAGCGCGGGTAATTACATTTTTGAGCGGCGAACGGAGAGCTTCCTGTGGGCTCATCTGACCGAGGCGAATCTGTTCGTCGACGAGAGAGTGGTCGATCGTAATTTGTTCCAGGCGCGAATTGCGCAGGCGATAGCCGCGGCTGTCGCCCACATTCACCATCCATCCGCAGTGCTCTTCCACAATCAATGCAACCAGCGTAGTGCCCATGCCGTTCAGGTTCTGGTTGCGCTGCGAGCGGGTAAAGATCTCCGCATTTGCCGAGGAGATGGCTTCTGCTGCCACGTCCGGCGCGGGCTCGGCGTAAGGACGCTGGGTGAGCAGCCGCATCACCTCGCTGACGGCCAGCGTGCTTGCAACTTCACCCGCCGCCGCGCCGCCCATGCCGTCGCACACCACGAACACGCCGTGCTCGACGGAAAGGCCAAATGCATCCTCATTGGAAGGGCGCTTGCGGCCGCGGTCGGTGAGCGCTGCGGCGCTGTAGTGGGTGACAGCCGAAGCCAAATTACAAAACCCCCGTCGCTCAGTGTATCGGAACAGGCGAGGACGCAGGGCTGATTCAACGAGAGACCCTGTCAGTGGAAAATCGATCATTTACTGGAGGGGTTTGTTATGTTGGCAGGCAGAGGAGGAGGTGCAGGAAGGTCGAAAACCTGGATCCCGCCGGCATTGAGCAAGGCGACGCGGCGGCCGGAGGGAGAGACAGCGACATTGCCGCCGGCATCGAGAATGGGGCTGACGGGCGAAACCATCGCAATGTCGCCATTGGCGGCGTCGAAGACGGTTACGGATTGCTCCTTTACATCGTCGGGACTCAAGGGCGCGTAGGCGTAGATGGCGTGGGTGGTGTCGAGCGTTTCCCATGCGAACCGCGAGCCATTGGCGGCGACGGCGAGTTGTGGCCAGACTTCAGTAGCCGGGGCCTGCGACTGCCAGAGAAGCTTGCCCGCGGTGGTCATGGCGACGAGGCCGCTTTCGCCTGAGGGTCCGCAGGTGGTGGAAAGAATCTCCTGCTCGGAGAGGAACTGGTCGTCGGGCTCGCAGTTCGATTGAACGCGCCCGAGCATGTGGCTGCCGCCGGTAAAGTAGCTGAGGCTCAGGATCCAATCCATGCCGCGGTCGCGCGTGTTTTCGAGGTAGCCATCGGAGTTGATCGCCAGATGGACTGCGGTGCGAACGCGGCTGACCAGCATCACGTCTCCGGAGTTGCGATGAAGAATGCGCACGACGAGATCGGGCGAGTCGGCGCCGGTGGCCGAAGTGGAATCGGAGGCTGAGGAGCCGGATGCAGGCGCGGCATTTTCGGTTTGAGCTGGCTTGGCGGGCTTGGCGACCGGCTCCAAAGAGTTGGTCACAAGAAAATGCTGGCTGGGGTCGAGCTCAATCCACAACAGCGGACCCGGGAAGTCGAGATACGGCTTGAGGGTGAGCGTTCGATCGCCTTCAAGAAGATTGTTCCGATCGCGCAGCAGAAAGTGGCCATTGTTAAGAGGCCATAAGTAGCGAACGCGATCGTGCACCGTCCAGGTGTCCTGCGCTTCAACGTCGCCCTTGGGAAGCGAGAGGACGACGGCGCGAATCTGGCGCTCTTCGGCATCGCCGCCGCTCAGCTGATCGCGATGCAGGAGGCCGGGGATGCGGAAGGTGAAGAGCAAATGATTCTCATCGAGGAAATCGAGCGAGGCCATGGAGTTTCGCGATCCAAGATAGATGGGGCCGGGCGCTGTGAAACCGAGCGAGTCAATAGGAATGGTGAGGGTGGGCGAGAGCGAGGGCTTATCGGGGAACTTGTCGACGAGAAAACGCTCTTTGACGGGCGGCGATGGCTGCGGCGCGGGTGCTGACGGGACTGACGCCGGAGGCGTTGCCGATGGCGAAGGCGCGGGAGGAATGTTTTGCTGTGCGCGGACGGGAGCGATTGCGAGTGCGGCGAAGAGGGCAAACGTGGAGAAGGTGGTCAGGGCACTGCACCCATGACCCGCTCGCACGACTCCATTTGACCCTGCCATCGAAGGATATTCTCGCCGATGCGGGGCGGTTGTTGAAAGTCCGCGAGACTATCATCAAGGTGCGAGAGTTAAAAACGGAGATGGCAGATCGCAATGGCCCAACAGAACGCGGCGGCGGAAGGCGGAAGGCTCAAGTTCCTGGGTTACGGCGCGTGCGCGCTGGCCGGCACGTTGTGGGGCACGGGATTCTACTGGGGCAGGCTGGCGCTGAACGAGATGAGCGTGGAGCCGATGGTGCTCTACCGTTTTCTGTTTGCCTGCGTGGGCATGGCGCCGGTGATTGCCAGGGGCCGGGTGCGATTCACAGCCAGCGAGTGGCGAACCGTGCTGCTGGCGGCATTCTTTTTTGTTCCCCTTCAATTCCTTTTGCAATTTCACGGGCTGGCGTTGACCACGGTGAGCCACGCGTCGCTGATGGTGGGCGTGATGCCGGTGATGCTTGCCGGCGGCGCAGTGCTGTTTGCCGGCGAACGGCTGGATTGGGTGGGCTGGTTGGCGCTGTGCGTATCGACGGCGGGCGCGGCGATGGTGACGCTGGGAGGGACGCATGCGGTGAGCGGGCGCGAGACGCCGTCGCTCGCGGGCGATCTGCTGGTGATCGCGTCGCTGGTGGTGGCGCTGGCGTGGATTTTGCTCAGCAAGAAAATGTTGGAGACTCATAGCCCGCCGGTGGTGACTGCTTACACCATTTTTGCGGGGACGTTGATGCTGGTGATCTGCGTGGCGGGGGAGCGGCTGGCCGCGGCTGCCATGCATCAGAGCGTCGACCCGTTGCCGTTTGCCAACGTGAGTCTGAAGGCGTGGGCGGCGCTCGCGATCAGTGGAATATTTTGCACCGCGACCACGACACTGCTATGGAATTGGGGCATTCATCACGTGCCGGCATCGCGCGCGGGCGTTTTTCTGAATATTGAGCCGGCTTTGGGGTCGATTCTGGGCGTGGAATTATTGGGCGAGAAGCTGGGGCCGTATGCGTGGCTAGGCGGCGCGTTGATCCTGGCCGCGGCAATCACTCTGACAACACGCAGGCATGAGCCCGATCCCGAGGTGATCCTGGAATAGCGAAGCGAACCTGGGATAGCATTTTATTTATGGAGTTCGCCGCTGCATCGGAGCCCGGGCCACGCTGTTCATCGGAATTGAGTGGGGAACTGCGGAGCAAGCAGCGCGATTGGCTGGAGATCGGCGTCGCCTTTGCGCTGATTGAAGCGGTGGAGTGGACGCCGCGGCCGTGGCAGCGTTGGTTGTGGATCGTTGCCGCGCTGGGAATTGCGTTCCTCATCTGGAGATCGTTCGAGGGCTGGACCGCGATGGGCTTCCGCACGGCAAACCTGCGGCGCTCGTTGTGGATTGTTGCAGCTGCGGCTGCGTTGGCCGCTGCGGCGATACTGCTTTCGGCCCGCGCGCACGCGCTGCTGATGGTGGACGGAATCTGGGTTTTTCCCGAGGTCTACGGCGCCTACAGCATTTGGTCAGGCGTGCAGCAGATTTTGCTACAGGGATTTTTTCTGCTGCGCATGTTGCGCGTGATGCCGAAAACCTGGCAGGCGGAGCTGCTGGCGGCGGCGATGTTTGCAGCGGCGCATATTCCCAACCCCATCCTTGTTTCGCTGACGTTGGTCTGGGGATTCCTGGCCTGCATGCTGTTCGTGCGCTACCGCAATCTCTATCCGCTGATGTTTGCGCATGCGCTCTTGGGAATTACGATCGCGATGACGATTCCCGGGCCGGTGGTACACAACATGCGCGTCGGGCTGGCTTACCTGACGTATCACCCGCATCTCCACGCGCAGCATACGCACGTGTTATCGCAGCCATAGCGACCAGATGGTGTCGACGGTTGCATGCGTGATGGCAGAAGCTCCCACGCGCCGCTCAGAGCGCCATGCACGGCCATAAAAGACTCCGGCAATCGCGGCCAGGAGCACATAGCGCCAGTTGAAGCCGGTGGTGCGTTTGTTGAAGTGTGCCAAGCCGAAGAGAGCTGCCGTGAGGACGAGGGCGGCGTAGCGGCCGATGCGCTTTTCAAGGAGATTCTGCAGCCAGCCACGGAAAAACAACTCCTCGGGAATGGCGACAAAAAAGAAAGTAAAGATCCAGGCGCCGGCGATCGGCAAAAGGCCCGGCCAGACTTTGTGAGCATGAAGAAAGCCGAGAGCGAGGCCGAGTGCCAATGCGATGGGCGTATAAAACGCAGTCTCGCGCAGGCCGATGGCGAGGTCTTTGCCGCGCAGGCGCAGATCGAATCCCGTTCCGCTGAGATGGCGAATCAGGACGAAGCCGTAGATTCCGGCGTCGAGAAGCAGGATTTTGTTGAAGACGGCTAGATGCGGCGGCCAGGCACCTTGAAACCAGCGCAGATCGACAGCCAGGCCCAGAGCTGCGAGGACGAGAAAGTCGCGCCAGTTGCCGTGCTGATCGGGGTCGACCTGCGCAGCCTGCATGAGGAGCGCGGCGATGGCGATGGGGAGCAGCAGGTATAAGGCAAACCACTGCAGCCGGAAGACGCCCACAGCGACGGCGACAAGGATGTAGGGAACGGCGCAGAGAGCGGGAAGCGCGAGGGCGACCGATTTCGGCAGCCTGCGGACAAAATTCGCAGAGGCCTGCGGAAAGAACGCGACGGCGAGGAATGGCGCGAGCGTGAAGAGCGCGGCCACAACGTTCGCCGGCGTGATGAGCGAGCTGAGGAAGGAAAGATCCATCCACTGCCATTGTGCTCCTGCGCCGCGGGTCGGATGAAACCTCGGTCACCAACAGGCGGAGAAGGGGGTAGGTTGCGGAATGCCTCTTTGCGCGCAATGCAGGATGGTGCGTCGAGTTTTCTCATGTTAGCCCGATCTTCGCCGATCAACACCATGCCGGCAATCGCCGGCGGGAGAATGTGATGGCGTTTCTGGTATGGGAGGATTCCCGGTATTCCGTGGGCGTAAAGACAATCGACGGCCAACACCACATGCTGTTTGGGATGATCAATGATCTTCATGAGGCGATGCTGAAAGGGCAGGCGCAAACCCAAGTGGGTCCTCTTCTGCGCAAGCTCGCGCAGTACACCCAGACACATTTTGCCGAGGAAGAGAAGATGATGTCGGCGGCGAATTTTCCGGGGCTAGCCGATCATAAGTTCCAGCATGCTCAGCTGATCGAGAAGGTTCAGGCATTCAGTTCGCGATACGAAAAAGGCGAGATCGCAATGAACATTGACTTGATGAATTTTCTGCGCGACTGGCTGACCAACCATATTCAGAAAGTGGACCGCGAGTATTCCCCCTGGATGATCAAGCAAGGCGTGCATTGATCTCTCGATGGGGAGAAGGCTGCGAGACTGTGCCTGATTCGTGTGCGGATTGAGCTCAGCTTTCGAACGAGAGTTGTGCTGTGGCCCACATCGGCGCTGATGGCTTCGGCTCTGAGGCGAGTTCATAAACGAGGCGCTCGAGCACGAGCCGCTTGTCCGGGGGCGAGGAGCGGAGTTCGAGGTCGGCGCGGGCGACGAGGCGAAGTGCGCGCGTGAGCTCGCGGCGGCTTTTGTAGCGGCGCGCCTGGCGGATGAGATCGTCGGCGGCGAACGGAGGCATGCGGAAACCCTGCCACAGGGCCTGCCAGATGGCGCGCGAGTCGCGGACATTTTTCTCGAGGATCACCAGCATCTGGCGGAAGGTGCGCGCCAGCATGTAGAGATGGCCGATGGCGGCGTCTTCACCGGCATCGGAGCTGTTCAGAAGCCCTTGCAGCAACGCCAGCGCGCGCACACGGTCGCGAGCGCTTATCGCGTCAGTGAGCTCGTAGAGGGTGCGCTGCTTGGCGCTGAGCACCATGGTCTCCACGTCGCCGAGCGTGATGCGGCCGCGGCCGGATGTGTAGAGCAGCAGTTTTTCGAGTTCCGAGGAGATGCACATCATGTCGGCGCCGAGCGCATCTACCAGCTCGCGCGCGGCGTCGGGCTCCATGCGCAGGTCTGCTTCCTGTGCTTTGGCCAGCGCCCAGCGCATGGCGTCTTCTTCGTTCACGCGGGCCAGCTCGACCATGCCGCAGTGCGAGCCCAGCGTTTCAGTGAGCCGCTCGAAGCGATTCTTGTCGTCGAGATCCATGCGCCGCGTGTCCGCGGGAATGCGCAGAAAATCCGCGATGAACAGAAGCAATGCCTGCGGGTTGGGCGATTGAAAGTAGCGGTCGAGCGCGGCGAATTCTTCTTTCTTGGCGCCGCGCGTGTAAAGCTGGCGCACGTTGCGAATGAAGATGACCTGGAACGGCGCCATGAGCGACGGAGTTTGCGCGAGATCGAGAACCTCGAAGATCGAAGTTGAGGCGAGATCGAGATCGGAGAGACAGAAATCGCGGAGGTCAGGCGGAACAAACGCCTTGAGAACGGCGGAGCGGCAGCGGTCGAGAAGAAAAGTTTCGTCGCCGGCCAAAACATAGCCGGGCCGCGGCTTACCCGTGCCTGCAGCGGCGGCTTCAATTTCCGCAACGAAGCGGCTGACGGAGCTGAATCCTGCGCCCCAGCGCTGGCCGGTCAAGATTGGCCCTCCGCTGCGAGCCCAAGGCTCGCTTCGGGCTCCCGCTCTACTCGATCGAGTTCGAACACCGCATCGATCATTCGGGTCCAGAATACAGTGGCCGCGGGAAGGTGACCAGCGCGGAAAAGCGGTCGGGAATCAAGAAATGAGCGGGTGCGATGGCGGAATTAATGCGCAGTTTGCGCCAATCCTTCGCCTGCGGAGTGATGAGCTGGCGCAGCGCCGGAAGTTGGGGCCGAAGGCCTATTGTTGAAGATCGTCGGGCTCAAAATCGAGATGCTTGAACCTTAGAAGCCTTCGAGGACGTCAGCCACAAGCTGATGCGCGAACTCGCGCGAAAGGCGTTGGATGGCTGCAGGATCTTCGCGGATAAACGTGGGCAGGTTGGTCGAAGACTGGTATTGCTCGCGAAAGACGTAATTGTTGTTCTGGTAGAGGACGCGCCCGTCGTGCGCCTTGAGCGTGACGGAAGCCACGATGGTGATGAGGAAGCTTGACGACTCCTGTGTGCCCGCGTTGTAGGTGAGCGGCGTGGTGGTTTGCTTGAGGATGGTGCCGTGAAGAACGGCGTCGGCATCGTCGCCGGAGTTGGATGTGACGCGAAAGCGCGTGCGCGCGGCAAACTCGCGGATGACGGCATCGGTGAGCGCCTGCTCAGTGCCGCTGGCGTCGGTGCGCGTTTCAAAAACCGGCACGGCGAGAGTTGTCATTCCGGGCGGAAGGTGCGTGGCCGCTCCCAGCGTGTGATAGCCGCATCCGCCGAGGCCTAGCGCACAGAGCGCAGCCAGTGAGAAGGGCAGAATTGCGGAGAGGCGCATGAGGAGATTCTAGCGGAGTTAGCGCCGCCAGCGGGACGAGCGTCGTGGGACTACGGCGCGCGGGCAGCCGGACCAGGGGCACTGGCGACACTAGAGCGATTTGCGGAAATGAACGCAGCGGTCGACGATCTCGAAGCCCAGTGCCTGGTGCGCGCGATGCGAAGCTTCGTGCGTGAGCCAGGAGTCCGAAGCCATTTCGATCGCGCCCTGTTCGCGCGACCAATCTTCGGCCGCGCGCATCAGTGCCGCGCCGATCCCTTGATTGCGATTGGCCTCGAGAACGAACCAGCCTTCGACGAAGCCTACCGGTTGCGCGGTGTCGCAGCCGTCGGCGTGAGAACGGAGGCCGACCGTGAGAAAACCGATGAGCGCACCGTCAGCGGCCTCGGCAACAAAGACTGCTGCAGGAAGTGTGCCGCACACGCCGGCTGAAATCAGAGCGTCGATCGCAGTTTTTTCTTCTTCAATCGAACAGTCTGGCCAGAACAGCAAGTGCAGCGCGGCAAGCTGATCGCGGTCGCGGCTGGTGGCTCTTCTTATCCTGTGCATCTTCGGCTCGCGCATTTCCGCGCTTGCGGCGAAATGCCGCACGCGACGATCGAACTTCAAGCGCGTTAGGAGTTCACGGCATAAGCGCGTGGGAGGGTCATCACGGCACCCTAGTAAGCGTCAACGTCTCCTGCGCCTGCTCGTTTCTGAAGATCATGGTGTTCGGCCCGCTGAACGAATACGCGTACCTCGATCCTGGCGGCTTGGGAATGTTCTGCAGCCGCTGCACATTGCAGGTTGGGTTGTTCGGAATTCCGCAGGGTACAAGAACGATTCTGGACTTCGGCGAATAGTCAGTGACCGAAAAGACGATGGTGTTGGGCGCGATGAGCTGGTAGGGTCCGTTTTGCGCCATCGCGGGATCTCCATTGTTGGGCTTGCCCACTTGCGTGTATTGACCGTTCGCCATGAGGTTAATGGTGATGGTGCCGCTGGGGACCGCAGTGCGCCATTGGCCAATGACTGACGATTGTGCTTTTGCCGCGGGCGCCAAGAAACCGATGGCCAGGATCACCGAAAGAACGGCAGGAAGACCCAGGCGCAACGATGCTTTGCTCTGCCTTATCGGGATAAGGGAGTTTTTCAAGAGAAACCTCCTAGGTTTTGGGTGGAGGGGATGGACGCATCATAGCACCGGGCGTTCAGGACGGGAAGACGATTCTCCGTTGGGGTGAATTCGCGCGGGGACCGAGAGCGGCGCGTATTCTGATTGCCATGAGCTGGACGAATAGTTGGGTTGGATGGGCGCTCCTTTCCGCCGCGTTTGCAGCGGCGACAGCGCTGCTGGCCAAAGTTGGCGTGGCGCACGTCGACTCGAACCTTGCGACGGCGCTGCGCACCACCGTTGTGGTGGTGTTTGCCTGGGGCATTGTGCTGGTGCTGGGAAAGCACGGCGAGATTCGCGCGCTGGATCGGCGCACGATGCTGTTTTTGGCGCTTTCAGGATTGGCGACGGGATTGTCGTGGCTTTGCTATTTTCGCGCGCTGCAGCTGGGGCCGGCGTCACGCGTGGCCCCGCTGGACAAGCTGAGCGTGCCGCTGGTGATGGTGTTTGCATGGCTGCTGCTCGGCGAAAAGTTGAACGTCGCCGCGGTGGTCGGCGGTCTGCTGATTACCGCCGGCGCGATCGTGATGGTGCTGGGGTGAGAGGGCAGAGAAAGACAGTGGTCAGTGATCAGTGATCAGAGACAACCGGCGCCAGGGAACAGGGATCAGAGAAAAGAGAAAAGAGAAAAAGTGGTCAGTGATCAGTGATCAGAGACAACCGGCGAGCTGGGGATTGCGAGCTGAAAACTATACTGGAGCGAATGATCACTAAGGAAAAAGCCGAAGCGACGCGACGGATTGTGCTCACCGGATTCATGGGATCGGGCAAGTCGACGGTAGGCCCGCTGGTGGCCGAGCGGCTGGGCTGGACGTTTGTCGACGCGGACGACGTGATTGCGGCGGAGGCTGGGAGATCGATTCCGGAGATTTTTCGCAGCGAAGGGGAGACGGAGTTCCGCAGGAGGGAGCGCGAAACGATTGCGAAACTCGCACGCGGCAGTGAGCTGGTGCTCGCTCTCGGCGGAGGGGCAATCGAAGATGTGGCGACCCGCGAGCTGCTGATGATGATGCCCCAGACGCTGATGGTGCATCTGGAAGTGGAACTCGAGACCACTCTGGCGCGCTGCAAGGGCACAGAAAACCTGCGGCCGGTGCTGGCTGACGAAGCGAATCTCAGATCTCGCTACGAGCGGCGGCTCCCGCTTTATCGCATGGCGCACGTCACGGTCAAAGTGGACGCGCTGACACCGGATGAGGTTGCGGACGCTATTGTGCGCGCCGCGCAGGGGTGAAGTATCGGGCCAAAGAGGCTGGCGCAGGATTTTTTTACGCGCGGATTCGGAGCTGTCGCGGCAGTTCGAACTCAAATCGCTTCCCCTATCGCCAGCCGAGCGCGGGGGCGACCAGCGTCAGGATCGATTCCATGACGTGGGCGTTGTAAGCGACGCCGAGTTGATTGGGGATGGTGAGCAAGAGCGTATCGGCCTCGGCGATGGCCTCGTCTTTCTTTAGCTGCTCTACGAGAACGTCGGGCTCGGCAGCATAGCTGCGGCCGAAGATGGCGCGGGTGTTTTCATCGATCAAGCCGATCGAGTCCTGCTCGCGGCTGTCGCCGCCGAAATAGGAGTGATCGCGGGCGTCGACGAGCGCGAAGATGCTGCGGCTGACAGAGACGCGCGGAGTGCGGGCGTGGCCGGCGGCTTTCCATGCTGCGCGAAAGGCGCGAATTTGCGCGGCCTGTTGAATATGAAGAGGCTCGCCCGTCTCGTCGAATTTGAGCGTCGAGGTTTGCATGTTCATTCCGAGTTTGGCGGCCCACTCGGCGGTTGCGTTGGTCGCCGATCCCCACCAGATGCGGTCACGCAATCCTTCGGAGAATGGCTCGAGACGGAGAAGTCCGGGCGGATTGGGAAACATGGGGCGAGGATTCGGCTTGGCGAAGCCCTTGCCGTCGAGAAGATTGAGGAATTCTTCGGTATGGCGGCGCGCCATCGACGCGTCGTCTTCACCCTCGCGCGGGCGATAGCCAAAGTAGCGCCAACCGTCGATGACCTGCTCGGGCGAGCCGCGGCTGATGCCCAATTGCAGACGGCCGCCGGCGATCACATCGGCAGCGCCGGCGTCCTCGGCCATGTAATGAGGGTTCTCATAACGCATGTCGATGACGGCGGTGCCGATCTCGATTTTTTTGGTTTTAGCGCCGACGGCCGCAAGCAGGGGAAAGGGTGAGGCGAGCTGGCGCGCGAAATGATGCACGCGGAAGTAGGCTCCGTCCATGCCCAGGCGCTCTGCTTCGACGGCGAGATCGATGGACTGGAGAAGAGCGTCGGACGCGGTGCGGGTTTCAGAGTGCGGCGAAGGGGTCCAATGCCCGAAGGAAAGGAAGCCAATTTTCTTCATGATCTATAGATTCGCAGAGAGGCCGGGAGATGCGCCGACTCCTCCATAACTGAAGTGAAAGGCGAGGGGGCCGCGGCTCGTCGATCGTGAATCGCCGGCGGCTACCAGCCCATTTCGCGCATGCGGTCGAGAATGAGGCCGCTGTAGTGTGTCATGCGTTCGGGCTTGCGCCTCAGGGGAGCGGGAAGAATGGCGGCGAGTTCGGCGCCCTGTTCGCGGCCCAGGTGGCGAGCAGAGGTTCCGTAATAGTGCTCGGCGGCGGCCTGCGCGCCGTAGATGCCGGGTCCCCATTCGACGACGTTTAGGTAAAGCTCCAGAATGCGCTGCTTGCCGAGGACGAATTCGGCGACGGGGACGAGCGTGAACTCTGCGCCCTTGCGGAGGAAAGAGCGGCCGGTCCCAAAGAAAAGATTCTTGACGAGCTGCTGGTCGATGGTGGAACCGCCGCGAATGCGGTGGTGGCCCGCCTCCATATCGTCTTCGGCGGCGATTTCCATGGCCTGCCAATCGAAGCCGTGGTGCTGGTAGAAGCGCGCGTCCTCCGCGGCGATCACGGCGTGCTGGAAGTCGGGAGAGATCTCGCTCAAGGGGACGAAGTCGTAGTGCTCATGGTAGGGCTTGTGATGAATGAAAGCCTCGACGCGTCGTTCCATGTGTACGGCGGTCGTGGGAGGGTCGATCCATTTGGCGGCGACGAGCGTGAGCGCGGCAAGCAGCCACGCGGCGACCAGGGCGAGGGCGAGGCATAAGAGGATCGTGCGAAGGAGATGCTTGCGGCGCGGGCGCTTGGCGGTTGGGGTTGGTGGGGCGGGCACAGATCAGGATAAAAGACGGTGGACGGTGGGCGGTGGATGGTGAACGGTGGATGGTGGACGGTGAACGGTGGGCGGCTGGGCGGCTAGGCGAAGTGCTGCCAGCCTTGCGAGGCCAGCGGTGCCGGGCCCTTTGGCGTGATGAGGGTGACGGGAGTCCTGGCCGTCTGGCGAGGGCCGGTGCGAAACGGCTGGTCGGTGATCTGGCCGATGCGCGTGACGGAAACGCCTTCGATCTTCGACGGAATGCGGGCGTCGGGCGACGCCGTGAATAGAAGCTCGTAATCTTCGCCGCCGTGAAGCGCCTGCATGGGGTTTGCGGCGGGGGCGATAGGCAGGGCGGGAGCATCGAGCTCGGCGTAGACGCCGGACTCCGTACAAAGATGAGTGAGATCGGTGGAGAGACCGTCGCTCAAGTCGATGGCTGCGGAAGCGGCGGCATTGCGGGTGAGCCAAATGCCTTGCGCGAGACGCGGGCTGGGATAAAGGTGCGGTTTGAGAATCTCATTGAATTTCTCAGGAACGCTGATCGGCAGCTTGAGCCGTCCCGCGGACTTCGCACGTTTGAATGCGGCGGCCATCTGAGACAAGCACGCGAATCCTGCTGCGGCGCCGCCAAGGCTTCCGGTGACGTAGATGAGATCACCGGGGCGAGCGCCGGAGCGGAGCAGCGCTTTGCCTTGCGTGACGGCGCCGGTGAGAACGACGTCGGCAATAGCAAGAGCGGACTCGGCAAGGTCGCCCCCCGCCAGCGGAACATTGCATTTTGCGGCGAGTGCGAGAAGGCCATCCAGGAACCGATCGATAAAGGGCGCGCTCCGAGCTTTTGGGTTTTGGACGAGATTCGAGGGCAGGGCAAGGGACAGAAACACGGCGACGGGCCGAGCGCCCATGGCGGCCAGATCGCTGAGGCCGCGAGCCAGTGCGCGGTGGCCGATGGATTCGGGAGGATGCCAGTCGAGGTTGAAATGGCGGCCGGCGATGGAGAGATCGGTTGTGACCGCCAGCTCTTCATCCGGCGCGACGCGCAGCAGGGCGCAATCGTCGCCGATGCCGAGGCGCAACTCGGGGGTCGGTTCCTGGGCCGCGGCGCGCAGGCGAATTCGCTCGAGCAGAGCCAACTCGGCAGAACCTGCCGAGGCTGAGCGAGACGATTTCGATCGCCGTCGAGTGCTGGGCATGATTTGAGGATAGGATACGGTGCTCCTTGCGAACGGCGCTCGCTGCCAGTTCCGATGCCGCAGATTCAAGTTGCACCGAATATGCAGCAGTTTGGTGCGCGAGCCTCGCTGCGGGTCTCGAATTCAGGCAGATTGAACGGATGCAGCGTATGGCCGATGTGTCTAAAGGGGGCATCGAACCCATAAGGCAAGCGGAGCTGCGCCCGGTCGTAAGTCACTTGCGCTCAATGGGAAGCCGCAAGGGAGCAAACGCGAACCGGCGCGGAGGGCCGAGATGGTACGCTGGTAATGGCCGCACTAGCTTTTGATTGACCTGGTTTTGGACGTTCTGCTAGGCTTGAGCAACGTTCACGTATCTGCCCATTGGGCCACAGGTTGATGTGCGGGATGATCACGAGCCCGCGACTGATCGACTTCCCCCGATTTGAAGACGCTTGCTAACTGGGTTGTCGCCGGGGATTGCAGGAAAAGATGTTACGTAGACGCTACTACATACTTTTTGTTGCAAGAGACGAAGACGGCCAACTCCGGAAGATTCCTCTTCCTTTGAAATACGTGTATGGATTTGTAGCCGCGGCGGTTGTGGGAGCATTCACGATCGTGGGCCTGGCCGGATCGTACACGCGCATGGTTCTGAAGACAGAAAGTTTTAATCAAGTGCGCGCCGACCGCGAGACGCTGCGGCAGAATTACCAGCGCATGGCGGCAATTGCCCACAATCGCGGAGTGCAGGTGGCAAGCCTGGGCGCTTTGGCGAACGAAGTTTCGGCGCTTTATGGCCTGAGGCAGAACCGGCTGCAGCAAGCGGCGGAAGCTAAGTCGGCGGAGACCAAGGCGGCATCGGCACCGGTTGCAGCAACGCCGAGCGACGATGCGAATCCGCAGCAGGTGGCGAACACAATCGACGAGTTCTATGCGCTGCGGTCCGAAGCAATGTCCGGAGCAGTTTCCCGGGCGCTCGAAAGCGGATTGACAGCAAATTTCACCGGCGATTGGACGGAGCTGGCCGATGCGCCATCGATGTGGCCGGTCGAAGGCCGAGTGGCGTCGAGCTTTGGGCAGCGTCAAGATCCGATCAACGGAGAAGGCGCGTTCCACACTGGCGTGGATATCGATGCGCCGTACGGAACGCCGGTACGCGCGGCAGCCGACGGCGAGGTGACTGGCGCGCAGATGGGCGCAGGATATGGACGCGCGGTGGTTTTGGATCATGGCCACGACGTGATGACGCTTTATGGTCACCTTTCTGCGATTGCGGTGGTTCCCGGTCAGCATGTGACGCGGGGCCAGGTCATTGGCTACATCGGCGAGTCAGGACGCGCGACTGGGCCGCATCTGCACTACGAAGTGCGTCTGCACGATGTGCCGGTGAATCCTTACAAGTATCTCCGCGTGACGTATGAGCAAGCGGAGAATCTAAGCGACGGATCGCAGTCGGGGCAGTAACCGTCAAGCGAGTTTGAGTTGTGAACAAGCGGCTCCCGAAAAGGGAGCCGCTTTGTTTTTGGGCGAAGGCCTCAATTAAATGATCTGTTGCGCCTTCGCGTGGTATCGTTAACACGTTCAACGATAGGGGGATTTTTTCGTGCGTATTCGTCTCAGTTTTTTTGCACTTTTTCTCGCCTTGGTGATTCCTGTTGCCGCGCAGGATTCTCAGAATCAGGTTGCATCCAATCAGCCTTCGCAGGATCGCGCCGCCGATGTGAAGCTGGCGTTTGCCCGCGCGCAGCACCTCAAGCACGGCATCAACGCTTCGGGCTGGTTTGGCGGTACGGGCGATCTTTCAGATAAGCACCTTGACACCTACACCGACGACGCCGACATTGCGTTGATGGCGAAGATGGGCTTCGATCACGTGCGGCTCAGCATCGATCCCGTGCCGCTCGCGATGTCGATGTTCGGGCGGCCGGGAGGAGCGAAGAGCGATTTTCTGGCGCGGCTGGATCACGCTGTGGACACGATGCTGGCCAACAATCTGGCGGTGATTATCGACGTGCACCCCAGCGACGAATACAAGCAGAAGATGCGCACCGACGACGGCGCCGTAACTCGATTCGAGATGCTGTGGCGCAGGCTGGCGGCGCATTATGCCGATCGCGATCCAAACATGGTGTTTTTCGAAGTGCTGAATGAGCCGGAGTTTTATGACGCGTACCGGTGGGAGGGGGTTGAGACGCGCGTGGCCGCGGCAATCCGCGAAGCAGCGCCGCGCCACACCATTATTGCCGAATACGGAATGTGGGCCGATATCTGGGACCTCGTGGCGGCGCAGCCGATGGCCGACGGGAACGTAATTTACAACTTCCACTTCTACGAGCCGCACGATTTCACGCACCAGGGAGCGACCTGGAGCACTCCGTGGTATGCCTACGAACACGATATTCCATATCCGCCGGTGGAAAGCTCCATGGACACGTTTCTGAAACAGGTTCCCGACGAGGTCGACCGCTATTATTTTCAGAAATATTGGCTCGACGGCTGGAACGCACATCGCATTCAGGTGATGATCGACGATGCGGCGACTTGGGCCCGCGAGTACCACGTGCCGTTGACGTGCAATGAATTCGGAGTGTTCCGCGACCACAGCGATCCGGTGTCGCGCGCCAACTGGCTGCGCGATGTGCGGACGGCGCTTGAAAACGACGGCATTGGCTGGGCGATGTGGGACTACCGCGGCGGATTCGGCGTGGTGACGAAAGAGGATGGGCAGCCCGCGGTTGTGGATGAAAACACGGCGCAGGCGCTAGGGTTAAAGTAAGCGGCCGCGCGGGGCTGGCGGGGCTCGCGGGGCTGGCGGAGTTAGCGGCGGCGCCAGCGGGCTAGTTCCGCTCGGGTCTTCCACTCCGCGCCGGAGACATCCGGGAACGGATTATTCAGGTTTAAGGCCGGCCTTGCCGAGGAGCGCGAAGAACTGCTTCTGTGTGCTTTGGTCGATGGTCTCGCCTACCAGCTTGCCGTCACGATCGAAGACGTAGGTCTTGGGAATCCCAACGATGTGGAATTCCTTGTGCACTTTGCCGCCATCGTCGATGAGAATGGGCGGGTGATAACTCTTCCCCGTGAGGAACGGAACGACGGTAAGCGGCGTTTCATCAGTAATGGAAAGGACCACCAGTCCCTCGTTCTGATAGTGAGTGTAGATGGCGTCGAGGACAGGCATCTCTACACGGCAGGGCGGGCACCAGGTCGCCCAAAAGTTGACCATCACGATTTTGCCGCGCAGCTGTGAAAGCGTCCAGGGTTTGCGGTTCAGATCCTTCAACGTAAAGTCGGCTTTGGCGACATCTGCATCATTTGAAGCAAGAGAATCGAGGGCCTTCTGATAGAGCGGATCTTTGAGAGAGACTGTGACGTCTTCGTAGCGTGCGAGCCGCGCCAGATCTAAATACGGCATCGGCGGCTGATCGCCTTTAGCGGGAACCGGGCTCTCCTCGAGCGCTTTTGAAAGCGTGTCTGCCACCGTCTGAAGCGCGTCGTGACCTTGATCGCCTTCTGTGACCAGGTTGGATGCCTGGTCAGCAAACTTGACCTTATCTTTTCCGGGCGGCAGCGCCGCGATTTCCTTGCAAATGTCGATGGTCGCTTCGGGGCGTTTCTGCTCGGAGAGCGAGCGCAGACCGTCGAGCTCACCCTTGATCCGGGCCGCATCGTTCGCGTGGAGGAGAGGGACTGCGGTGAAGGTGGAAGCGAACAGGAATGCGGAAATCAAGTGGGCCGATTTACAGGACATGGAACCTCATAACGGAGCGGTGGGAGTTTTTGCTTCGCTTCGATTCTAAACCCTCGCGAAGAAGCGAACCGAATCAGCGGCTTTCGGCGACGCCGACGAGCCGCTCGGCGACGGATTCAATGATTTGTTCATGGACCTCATCGATGGAGAGATCGCCCTCGATGAGGACGACACGCTCGGGCTCGCGCGCGGCGATCTCGCGATACTTCTCCCAAACGCGCCGGAAAAACGCATCCTGCTCGGTTTCGAAGCGGTTTTCGTTGCGGCCGGTTTCCGATTCCATGCGGTCGTTGCGGCGGCGCGCGCGGGCAAGCGACGACTCGAAGCCCGGCAGCAGCAGCAGCGTGAGATCGGGCTGCAGGCCGCGGCAGACGATGCGATGCAGATCGAGGACGACCTGGGAGCCGAGCTGGCGGCCACCGCCCTGGTAGGCCTCGGTGGAGTCGGTAAATCGGTCACAGACGACGATTTTTCCGGCATCGAGTGCCGGCTGGATGATTTCGGCGATGGCCTGCGCGCGATCGGCAAACATGAGAGCCATCTCGGTCATGGCGTCGAGCGAGTGCGAGCGCGCGTCGAGAATCAGCTCGCGAATGCGGTTGCCGACAACGGTGCCGCCGGGCTGGCGCAGAACCACGGGCTCATGGCCGCGGCGGGTGAGCCATGCCGCAAGGCGCTTGATCTGCGTGGTTTTGCCTGAGCCATCGAGACCCTCAAGGGTAATGAAAAGACTGCGCGGCATGGAGCGAGTCTATCAATAGCCAATAGGCAATAGCCAATAGCGAATAGCGGATAGCCAATAGCCAATAGGCAATAGCGAATAGCCAATAGCCAATAGCCAATGATTGTGATCTAGGGCTGGGTAGAGACAAACGACTTCGGATTGTGGTACAAGAGGGCAATTCCCCAAATTTGTGTCGGGCGACGGCCGCCTTAAGCGGTTGTGCGCCCATGGAGTGAACGATGAACGCTCGCATTACGCTCAAATGCGCCTTTTGGGGACTCATGATTCTCGTGCTGCCGGCGAGCCGGCTGGCTGCTCAACACCTGACGCTGGAAGGACAGACTGGCGGATTCCTGACGCCGACGGCCTACGTAGTCTACGGGGAGAAGGGAAGCTTTCTCTCGCATCCGGCAGTGGGATTCCATTTTATCGATGCATCGTCGGTGATCGGCGACGTTGAGACCTTCAGCATCACGGAGGGCTTTGCCAATCGGGCCGAGGCAGGCTACACGCGCAGCGTGCATCAGTTTGGCGATCAGCCCACCACAACGGCCACACCGCTGGGACTGAGCAACCTGTGGAAGTACGACGGAATGAACGTGTTTCATGGCAAGGTTGTGATTTTTAAAGACGGCCAGTTCGGTGCATGGATGCCGGGGATCGCGGTGGGCGGGGTGATGCGCACCAACGACCATTTTGTTTCCGGCGCCGCGAACAAGATGCTGACGGGAACTGACAAGTCCTACACCAACGGCGATGCTTACATTGCATTGACCAAGACCTGGGCCAAGCCGCCGGTGCCTTTTCTTTTCAACGTCGGCTGGAAGGCGACCAATGGAACGATCTTCGGCCTCGGCGGCCAGAGCACGCGGTTTGGCGGACGGCTCTTTGGCGGGCTGGGTATTCCGCTGCCCCTCGGGCATGGAATCGTGGCCGTGCCCTCGGCCGGATTTACCGAGGAACCGAGGACGGCGGTGAATCTGAATACGCTGCTGAATGCGGCGCTCTATCAGTGCGAGGCTGAACTCGCCTGCAATCCTGCATCGTACCCGCTGATGAAGGCCGACATCCCCACGACGCTGGATTACGCCGTGCGTGTGACCCAGAAAGACAAGCCGCACTTCGCTTTCGACATCGGGGTGGGGCAGGTGGCGAACCGGATCGGGTCGATCTATGTTCCGAACCCTTATTTCAATCCGACCAACCCGGCGTTCGGGCCGCCGGTTGTGACCACGCCCGTGAACCTGAACGCTCGGCACGTGATCGGAATGGGGCTTAGCTACAGGTATTAAAGAAGTTATCTGTGGAAATGCCGTCGAAGCGGACAACTTCTCCGCTTCCGAGGGGTTCCTACGAGCATAGACTGTATTGGCTCCCGCCCGGGCAGTCCGGGGCGAGCGACACAGCCGATGTCAGGAGGATTCCCCCCATGCGAAGTTCAGGATTGAAACGAACATTTTTGAGCGCGATTTTGCTCAGCTTGCTGATCTGTCTCGTCCCCGCCACTTCAAGCGCAGCAGTTTTCATCAGCGTAGCTTTTGCTCCGCCAGTGCTGCCGGTTTATGACCAGCCGCCGTGCCCGGAAGATGGCTGGCTGTGGACCCCGGGCTATTGGGCCTACGGTGATGACGGCTACTACTGGGTTCCTGGAACCTGGGTACCGGCCCCATTTGAGGGCGCGCTGTGGACGCCTGGTTACTGGGGCTGGGGCGGCGGCCTGTATATCTGGCACCCAGGCTACTGGGGAAGGCACGTGGGCTATTACGGTGGCGTGAATTACGGCTTCGGCTACATGGGCATTGGTTTTGTCGGCGGCATGTGGGCTGGCGGGACGTTTCGCTATAACACCGCGGTGATGCACGTGAATCGGACGGTCATCCACAACACGTATGAAGACAGAACAATCGTGAGAAACTACACCGTTGTGAATGATCGTCATGTGGCCTACAGCGGCGGACCGGGCGGAATCGATCATCGGCCGACACCGGAGGAAGACCGCTACACGCATGAACAGCACACGGCACCAACGGACTACCAGACGCGGCACGAGAGCGCGGCCAGGTCTGACGTGAACAACTACGCCAGACATAATGGCGGCCATCCTGCGGACGTGGCTACACAGAGGCCAATGACAGGTGGGCCTCGCAATGAAGGCGGAACTCCGAATGCAAATCGCGGGCCGGAAAATCGAGGGCCCGAAAACCGCGGGCCGGTGAATGAGCCTAATCACGGCGGGAATCCGGCGACGAACCGGAGCTACAATCCGGGATCGAATCCTGGTTCAAATCCGGGTGCCGAGCGTGACCACTCCAATCCGGGCGGGGGCCGTGGCTCATATACGCCGAATAGCGGAAACCAACCGGCGCCGCAGACGCGGACAATGCCTGAAACCAGAACGATGCCTCAGAACAGGCCTGCGCCGGAAAGTAGACCGATGCCCGAGAATCGTCCGGCGCCACAGACAAGAACAATGCCTGAAAGCAGGCCGATGCCTGAGAACAGACCTGCACCTGAAAGCCGACCGGCCCCGCAACCTCATGAGGGCGGCCAGCCGCATGGCGGTGGCGAGCCCCACGGCGGTGGGCAGCCACACGGCGGCGGTGGCGGACACGAGAAAGGCCACTGATCGGGAACGAGCAAAAGAAAAAGGCCCACGGAAACGTGGGCTTTTTTCTTGGACCCTGAATGATGGATCGTGAGTCGTGGATCGTGGTTCGTGGATCGTTGCGAGTAGCCCGAGCTTCGGGAGTCGAACGCGGCAGTCTTATTGGCCCGCGTCTGAATCCTTGCCGTTGCCGCCGTAGTAGCCTTCGCGCGTAACAACGGTGAGATCGGGTTTGTCGGTCTTGAGCACGATCTTGTGGAAGTCGCCGTCGTCGTCGACTTTATCCGGCGTGTAGGTGAGCAGGTATTGCTTGTCGAGAGCGCCGGCGATCAGGCCATAAATCTCGTCGAGACTGTCCTTCTTTTTCGCTTCGAAGAACATGCCGCCGGTGCGCGAGGCGATGTCCTGCATCATTTTTTTGCCGTCAAGCTGGGGCGCGTTGGTGCCGCCGGGGTGGTGTCCGCCGCCACCGGGCCAACCCCCTCCACCGCCTGGGTAACCGCCGCCGGGATAGCCACCGCCCATCCCGCCGTGATGGCCGGGGAAGCCGCCCTGGCGTTCCTCTTCTCCCTTGAAATAAATGGTGAAGACCTCCACGCCGGCGCGGTCGGCAGCGTCGACGGCATCGTTGAGCGTCTCCTTGCTGCCGCGATCGACGCCGTCAGAAAAGACAATGAGCGCCTTGCGGCCGGTCTTGTGCATCATCAGCTCGTTGGAAGAGAGGTAGATGGCGTCGTAGAGCTGAGTTCCGCCGCCGTGCTGCGTGTCGCTGCCATAGCCGCGGTCGTCACCGGTGGTCTCGGGGCCTTGGGAGTCCTGCTCGCGCGAGGTCGGCTTCATGGCGTCGATCTCGTGATCCAGCTTGTCGCGGGAGTTGGTGAAGTCTTCGAGCAGCTCGACTTCGCGGTCGAAGTGAATCAGGAACGCCTCGTCGCCCCGCGTGTCGGCCTTCGACCCCTGCGACGTGGACCCGTCGCCGGGGACCCCGGCCTTGGGATCGGCGGGGAGCATCTGGTCAACGAATTTCTCGGCGGCCTTGCGCTCGGTATCCATGGCCGAGTAGACGCTGCGGCTGGTGTCGACCAGCAGGCCAAGCTTAAAGGGAAGATTGCTGCCAGCGGTGAAGCTCTTGATGACCTGCGGACGGCCATCTTCGGTGAGGGTGAAGTCTTTGGCCGTGAGATCGGTGACGAGCGCGCCTTTTTTGTCGATGACGGTGACCGGAAGCAGAACCTCACGCGCCTGCACCTTCAGATTGCTCATGGGCTGGGTGGTGGAGGGCTGCTGGGCGGAGTCGGAATCGCGGAGGCATAGCAGCACAGCGAGCGGGATGGCGAGAACGAGGAGAGTAGGGCGAAAGGAGGGCCGAATCTTCATAGCATCTTTGGGCTAGACACTTTCCACGAGTTTAGACGCGGGCGAGCGCGGTCCGTTGACCGGAATTGGGCCGGTTCGTAGCCGAACTTCAGTGATCGAAGAGCGCTTATCGCAAAAGGTCCTCAAGCGCGGTGCTCAGGTCGGTTTTGTCGTCGCGGTATTTGACGATGGCGGGCGCGTAAAGGCTCAGGCCCCAGGCTTCGCTGTTGGGATGGCCTTTGCCTTTGTTGACGGCGCGCGCGCCGGGGACGACGACGGCATTTTCAGGCACGATGAGCGGAAGCTCGGCGGAGGCGCGAAGAACATCGCCCTTGACCAGGTCAAACAGCGGCGTGCCGCGAGTGAGGATGACGCCGGCGGCGAGGACCGCGCCTTTGCGCACGATGGTGCCTTCGTAGACGCCGCAGTTGCCGCCGACAAGGACGTCGTCTTCAATGATCACTGGGCTGGCGTTGACAGGCTCGAGCACGCCGCCGATTTGTGCCGCCGCGCTCAAGTGGACGCGCCTGCCGATCTGCGCGCATGAACCCACGAGCGCGTGAGAGTCGACCATTGTGCCCCCGTCGACGTACGCGCCGACATTGATATACATGGGCGGCATGCAGACCACGCCGCGCGCGACATACGCTCCTGCGCGGACGGATGAGCCGCCGGGAACCAGGCGCACGCCATCGGCGGCCTTGAAGTGGCGAGCAGGATAGGTGTGCTTGTCGACGAAGGAAAGCGCGGGGGACGGGCCGGAAGAGCCGATTTCGGCGGCGGGCATCTCTTCGAGCGCGCCAAGCCGGAAGCCAAGAAGGATGCCGCGCTTAACCCAGGCGTTCACGCGCCAGCCGGAGGGCGCGGCAGGATCGGGTTCCGCGGCGCGCACCTCACCGCGCTCGAGCGAAGAGCGCAGCGCGAGAAACGCGGTCATGGCTGCGGAATCGTTCGCCGCAGCCGCGCCGGCAGCGAAATGCCGCTCGATGTCCTGCTCCAATTGCGTGAGATTCATTGCAAGTCGAGTGTAACAAGGCGGGGAGTGGGGAGTAGGCGGCGGGGAGTCGTGGATCGGGAACCGTGAGTCGTGGATCGTGGATCGTGGATCGTGAAAAAAGGCTGGAAGCTCGTCAGGCGGGGTTGCGGGGGTCGAGCGTGGGCTTCGGTTGCGGATGGCGGTTGGTCGAGATGGGCCGAAGGCGGAAACTGTTTTTGCCGGAAGGAATCATGGCCATCGGGATGGGGGCGTCGCCGGGGCGGCCGTTGAAGTTTTTCGATTCCAGCCAGGCGCAGAGCCGGGGATCCGAAATCTCGGTATGGCCCTGCCAGAAATCGCGGTTGAGGCCGCACTGGATGAGCAGATGATCGAGGTGCAACTCGATCGTGTCGACTTCCTTTGGGAAATGGCGGCGGACGTTCTCCACTCCAACCTCAACCCCGGTGAAAGCGTGGCCCTTGCATTGTGTTTTGACGACCATGGTTCCCGCCGAATGCCCCCGCTCTGCATCAGGAACTGTGCATTTAATTCGATGCAACAAAAACCCGATGTGGTCAGTGTAGGGATGGAAATTGCATTGCGGATGAGGCAGGGGGGATAAAGCGGGAGGTGTTTCCTGAATCGAAACTCCAGGGCGCTGAACGGGCCGTTGTGGGAAAGGCTACCTCGCTTCAACGCCGCGATTACGAACACTTGAACACAAGCGAATCGGCCCGCGCGTATGCGATACTCGAAACGACATGTACAAGCGAATCGTGCTCAAGCTTTCAGGAGAGGCACTGGCCGGGCCGCGCAGCTTCGGCCTGGACGCCGATAAAGTTGCGGAGATTACGGGAGAGATTGCGGAGATCAACGCGCTGGGCGTGGAAGTTGCCGTCGTAGTGGGCGGAGGGAATTTTTTCCGCGGCGTGGAAGAGCAAGCCAAGGAGATGGACCGCGTGAGCGCGGACAACATGGGCATGCTCTCAACGGTGATTAACGCTATTGCCCTGCAGGACGCACTGGAACAGCGCGGCGTGCAATGCCGGGTGATGACCGCCGTATTCATGAACCAGATTGCTGAGCCGTACATCCGGCGGCGCGCCGTGCGGCACCTGGAAAAAGGCCGCGTGGTGATCTTCGCTGCCGGCACAGGAAATCCGTTCTTTTCGACCGACACGGCTGCGAGCCTGCGCGCCATGGAGATTAAGGCCGATGTGCTGCTGAAGGGTACCAAGGTGGAGGGCATTTATAACGCCGACCCGGTGCTGGTAAAAGACGCCGTGAAGTACGAGCAGATCACGTACATGCAGATCCTGCAGCAGGGCCTGAAGGTGATGGACCTGACCGCAGTGAGCATGTGCAAGGACAACAACCTGCCCATGATCGTCTTCAATATGAATCAGCCGGGAAACATACGGCGGGTGGTGCTGGGCGAGAAGGTCGGATCGCTGGTGACGGCGTAAAAGCAGCCTCTAGCTTTTAGCCATTAGCTCTTAGCTGCATCGTTCTTCCGTGAGTGGATTTGTCCAATTCAGAGAGTTTTGTCCCGGCTCGTCTGTTCAGAGACCTTCGTGGCACCCAGTTAGTAGACCCAGCACGACGGAGCTAACGGCTAAAGGCTAATAGCTGTTCCTTATCCCGGAGGCGTCTAACTAGTTCGTGGAAACTCTCGCACCCGCACCGCCGGCAACCAAGCCGGCGCCGCTGAAAGCACTCACGGGATTGCGCTGCTTCGCAGCCGTCAACATCGTTCTTTTCCACTTCTCCAATCCCCAATGGTTCGGATTCATGGCGCCCGTGGTCAACGCCGGATTCATTTCGGTCAGCTACTTCATTTTGCTTTCAGGGTTCGTGCTCGCCTACAACTACGCGGAGCGGGCACGGAACGGGCAGCTGGACCGCAAACGCTTCTGGGAGGCGCGATTCACGCGCATTTATCCCATCTACTTTCTGAGCCTGCTGCTGAGCCTGGGCCAACTTAGCGGCGAATACCCGACGCACACCAAGGCCATGTTCTGGACCGGCGTCGTGCTGACGCCGCTTCTGCTGCAGGGATTTGTGCCGGCGGTGGCGACGTTTCTGAATACTCCGGCGTGGACGATGTCTGCCGAGGCCGCCTACTACATGCTGTTTCCCTTCGTTGCGAAGTGGAAGCGCCCCGATCGGATCGCGCCGCATCTCGCAAAGATGGCTGGGGTGTGGGTGCTTGGCCTGGTTCCCGGCGCGCTTTACATCGCGCTCAGTCCCGACGGGATTGCGCATCCTGACCGATGGAGTTATGGGCCCTGGCTCGAAGCGCTGAAGTACACGCCTTACACGCACGTGTTCAGTTTTGTTTTCGGCGTGATGCTGGCCGATCTTGACCGCATGATCGTGCGGACCGCGAAGCTGCGGCTGTGGCTGGGGATTTTGGGGTTCTGCGGTATCTACGGCCTGCTGAGCCTGGGGGCGCTGGTGCCGTACCCGATCGTCCACGACGGACTGCTGATGCCGTTGTTTGGCTGCATCGTGCTGGGGTTGGCAGGCGAGAATCCACTGGCGCGCGCGCTGGGAGTTCGGCCGCTGGTCTTTGTGGGCGAGGCCAGCTATTGCCTGTATCTTTTGCACTTCAACTTGTGGAACCTGATTCACAATTCGCATGTGCTGAACGCGGTCGGCCTGGCGAAGTTCGATCCCTGGATCAGCTATGCGCTGCTGATTGGCCTGGCGATCTTCGCGCTGTATTTCATTGAGAAGCCGGCACAGCGCAAGCTGCGCGAGTGGATGCATGCGACCTCAGTGGTGAAGAGCAGTTAGCTAGGAAGAGGGAATAGCTGATGGCAATACAAAAAGCCCAGCCGCGAGGCTGGGCTTTTTATCACTCGGCAAGCTGCGCAGCTACTCGGGACTCGACAGGGGATGATTTCCGTGCGGAACGGCGATCACGACCGTCGGATTTGTGCCCGTTGGATACGGCGTGGCCTGCGTCTGCTGAATGGTTCCGTCACTGGGATTGAGTTTGAATCCCGACACGGAATTGCCTTCATAGTTGGCGGTGTATACGAAGCGGCCAAGCGCGGGCTCGACCGTTATCGATACCGGGTCAGTGTCGGTGGTGATGGCAGCATTGCCGGCCGTGCTGACGTCGGCTGAAGGGGTACCGGTTGGCAAGGCAATTGAATAGGCCGAGACGGTTTCATCCAGCGAATTGCTTAGATAGATGAAGAGGCCGCGGGGGTCGATGGCTATCGATGACGGTTCATTGCCGGTTTTGAAGGGCCCATTCACCATGAACTGCAGTGCCTGGTTGGTGAGAACTGTATATCCGATGATCTCGTTCGAGGAGTAGTCGGTGACAAACACGAAGCGGCTGACGGGATCGGAGGTGATCGCGGAAGGCTTGACGCCCGACTGATAGGGGCTGCCCGCTACCGGCGTCAAAGATCCCCCCGAACCGGCGGCGAAACCGAAGAGCCATCCGGGATTGGCGTCGCTGGTTGTTGTGCCGCCAGGGTTGTAGGCCGACTTGTCGTATGCGGCGACATAGACGCCTTTGCCGTTGGGAAGAGCGGCCACGCCCGTAGGCACGAGCATGTCGCTCGTGAATCCGGGGACGGTGAGGGAGATGGTAGCCGCCGGGGAACCAATGACGCCCGAGCTGAGAGCGTACTCAGTGAGCGTGGCGGAAGTGGTTCCTGAAACGACATAAAGATACGTCCCGGCTGAATTGACAGCAACGGCCGACGGCTTGGCAGCCAGGGTGATGGTTTCCTTTTGGGTGAGAGCGCCGCTGTATGGGCTGATGGCGAAGTGAACCACGGAGTTGTTGCCGGTATTGGCAACATAGAGGTTGTAATAGTCCGAAGTCGTGGCCATTGCAATGGGGCCGGCTCCGCCGGTGGCAGTCGGCTTATTGACCGAGCGCAGCGCGCCCGAACTGCCGTCTACGGCATAGGTGTAGATTTGTCCAGCTGTGCCCGATGCACTGCCCGCCGCCGATGCCACGAAGACATAGTCAATCGTGACCAGATTGCAGGCAGTGAAAAAAGTTGCCAGGACCAGGGCGATTGCTGAGGCCAGGACCAGCTGGCTCGATTTACTCAACTTCATGCGCTTCCTTCACGGTGGGCTCGCAGAACTGAGCCCGCCAAATCTAGAGTTGTCCCGGGGTTCATTGTAAAAGCCGAATCCGGGGGATGACCACCGGCCTTGTCGCCGGAAAAAGCAATGCTGACGTTCAGGGCGCGATGCCTGATCCGGTGCCGTTGTGCGGAATCGCAGCGACCGCACTGGGCTGATCGTTACTGACGTAGGGCGAAAACTGCGAATTGAGCAACGTGCCATTCGTGGTGCTCAATTCAAAGCCGGAGACCGTATTGTTGAGAAAATTGATGGTGTAAAGGAAATGCTCAGTCGACGGATCGATGCCGACAGCAACCGGATCGAGGCCGGTGGCGTAGGTGCCAATTGTGCTCAGCGCGCCGGTTGACGAAATCGAGTAGGCGGTCACGTTGCTGTCCTGGGAGTTGGTCACATAGGCGTATGAATAGGCCGTATCGACGACGATGGCGGATGGCTGATTGCCGGCCTTGAACGGGCTGCCTGCGATTTGGCTCGGTACGCCCGTGCTCGATGCAACCGAATAGGCCAGAACATTGCCCGCAGTAAAGTCCGTGACATAGATGTGGGCGCTTGAGCTATCGCTGGCGATGGCCGATGGCTTGACGCCCGCCGCGAAGGGAGAGCCGGCGAGCGGGGCAAGAACGCCGCCCTGACCCACTGAAAACCCGAAAACGTAGCCCACATTCGGTATCGCCGAAGAGTCGTACGCGGTGACGTAGACGTAAGCGCCGGAAGCGAGAACATTCACGGCTGTGGGCACGATGACGTCTGCAGATTTTGCGCCAGAGAGAGTGAGCGGCCAGTACTGGCCGCTTACCGCAGGATTCGCGGCGGGCGTGCCAATAGCCACGGGCGTTGTGCCGCTGGCAGCGGTCAGCGGAAAGACCGCAATGGAGCCGGAGCAGGGCGCCGCATCGGAACAGATGGGGAGCGGCTGATAGAGATCGAGGACAAACATGTTGGACTTATTGGCGGCGATGGCTAGGGGAAAGATGCCGGGAGTATTGACGGTGTTATACGGATAGAGCTTGCCGTCAGTGCCGATGCCGAATTGCTCGATTGCATTGTCGTCCTGGTTGACGACAAAGAGGCTGCCGTAATCCACCGAGACGGCCTCAGCCACGGGATTGCGTCCCTGCGATGGGAAGGGCGAGCTGGGGATCTGCCGCATGCGGCCGGATTCGGAGTTGATCTCGAAGACATTGATCTCGCCGTAATTGTTCGTGCCCTCGGCCTTGGTGCAGGCCACGTAAACAAAATCGACGGTCAGGGTTTGCGTAATCTGGGAGCAGGCAGTGACGAGCGAGGCCGCCAGCAGGCTGCCCGCCGCAACCAGCAGCAGAGAACGGCCCGAACGCGGATAGCGCCCAGCTTTCCGGGGCCCGGGCTTGCGCGTGGCGCGTATCGTCGGCTCGTTCTCGCCGGCATTTGGCTCGCCCAGTACTTGCGATCGCCGGCTCCAATTCATAAACTTCATGCGCATCTTTCTTCAAGCGCGGCCTCGAGGGCAGGCCACGCGGTTCTCAGCTTGCGGCGCGGCGAAGCACTAACTCGTGCGCCCATCGACGACGCACCACGATGCCGGCCCCAGGAGCTTGTAATCGTTGGTAACAACCAGGTTGGTGAGGTCGCCGGTTTCAGGATTAATCACCCGTCCTGTCACCGTGGAGTCATATGCATCGGCTGTGTAGATGAACTGGTTGGAAGGATCCTCGACGATGCACTGCGGACCCGATCCAGAGCCAAACGGCTCGTCGCCCTGGAAGCTGAGCTGATAAGCAGGCGCTGTTGTGATGTGGTAGGCCGCGATTCCGCTCTGCGGGTTGGGTCCTTGAATATTGTTTCCCTGATTTGCGACATAGAGAAACTGGCCCTTGTTCTCAAGAATCATGTAGATCGGATTCGTGAGCGTTGGAGCATCGGGAATGGCGCCGCCCGACTCGGCCTGGAGTGCACCGCCTGTTCCCACGCTGAAAGGGAGAAGCTGGCTGGTCGCCGTGGTGGGCACGTCATTGAAATTGACACTGAGCGGCTCATTGTTGAGCACGTAAATGGCGCCGCCTGCGCTGACGATCGCCGTGGCATTGATGCCTGAGTCGCCAATCTGCTGCACGCTGTTCTGGCTCAGCGTCAATTGACCGCTTGTACCGGAGTAGTTGTAGGGAAACACGACGGTGCCGCCCGTGTAGGGGTAAGAAGTCGGACTTGGGGCGCCGGTGAGCGTGAGAAGCGCGGAGCTCGACAGCACGAAATCGACAGGATTCGCCGGCACCGGGAAATAGGCAATGGGCTGATTGTTCCCGGCCGCAGTGACCTGGGCATTCACAACCAGCGAAAGACGGCCGGTGTTCTGATCGATCTTGAAGACGGTGATGTCGGCGCAGGTGGTCACCTTGGGTCCCAGTGCAAGCGCGCAGTTGTCCGTGCTGGAAGGATTGGCGTTATCCGGAGCATCGTGGTCGAGGACGAGAAGATAATTGCCGGAACCGTCGGCGAGCATGCGGAACGGGTTGATGCCCGACGTCTGAAAGGTTTCCTGAGGCGTGAGGACGCCGTTTCCACCCACGGTGAATTGTTCGATGTTGGAGCCCACGCAGGCATTGGCGCCGGTGCCATAGCAATTGGGGCTGCCGGAGGCGGTGACTCCGCGATTCAGGACATAGAGGAACCGGCTGCCCAGGGTGAGGACGGCGCGAACCGGGTTGGCTCCGCCGGAAGCAACCGGCAGCGTGTTAATGGGCGTCAGGCGGCCGGTATTGTGATCGATTTTGAATCCGGATACGATGCCGTTATTGCCGCTCGAAACCGTTTCGGTCCCCGTCACATACAAATAGCCGACCGTATAGCTCTGAACGCAAGACGTCACGCCAAAAACGACGGCCGCCGAAAGTGCGCCCATCGCAAGCGCCTTGCCGAATTTCGTCAACTTCATGCTTGTCCTTCGTCCTGGTCAGGGTCAACCCGCCAAGTTCATCGTTCCCGAGCAGTGCTGGGTTGGGATGGAGTCCCTGATGAATTGTAAAAGGCGAGGGCGGGTTGTGCCTAGTTGAACCATCAGGGTGGTAAATCCCTTCAATCCCGGTCGTTGATGGGAGGCGCTGCAGTCGGTCGCGCAGCACTCCGATGCGGGCGATTTTTGATTCCCAGGTTTGCAGGCAACGATCGGGATTTTGACGCGCCGGCGCAGCAAAAGTCACCGGAAAACGGGACGCACGCAGGCCGACGAGCACGCATGCAAGAATGGCTTTGGAAGGCTGGCGATGATTCGCATTCATCGAACGAGACTTTTCGCGGTTCTGGCGGGATTGGCATTTGCGGGGTCCTGTGCGGCGCGTGCGCAGGACGTGCACGTGCGCGTATCCCCCGACGTGAAGACCGGCATTGAAGGCACGACCGAGTTTCCCACAATTCAGATGGCCATGGACCATCATCCCTTTGCCGGAGTGGGGCCGGACGGACGTCGTGGCCGGGTGACGATTGAAATTGCGCCCGGCGTTTATCACGAGCGCGTCATCGTGACCCAGAATCACACGAACATTACTTTGGTGGGCATGGGAAAGAGCCCGGCCGATGTGGTCATTACCAACAGCTTGAATGCGAAACAGGCCGGGGGAACATTTTTCAGCGAAACGGTGGAGATTAACGGGACGGGATTCGAGGCCGACAACATCACCTTCGAAAACACTGCGGGCAATACGGGGCAGGCAGTGGCTGCGGCAGTGCGCGCGGACAAGGCTGTCTTCAAGCACTGCCGATTTCTCGGCCATCAGGACACGCTCTTCGCTGACTACGGTCGCCAATACTACGTGGACTCCTACATTGAGGGCGGTGTCGATTTCATCTTCGGCAACGCAACTGCGGTATTCGATCACTCGGAGATCCATGCGAACGGGCCGGGATACCTGACGGCGCAATCGCGCACGTCTCCTGAGCAGCCCTCAGGCTATGTGATTATCGACAGCAAGGTGACGAGTGGAATCGCGGCGAATACGGAATCGGAAACCGGCGCTCCGGCGCGCGACACGATTAGCCTGGGAAGGCCGTGGCGTCCATACTCGCGCGTGGTGTACATCAATACAGCATTGCCCGCTGACGTGATCCCAGAGGGTTGGAATGAGTGGGGCAAATCCACAACGGTTCCCCAGGCATACTACGCGGAGTTTCATTCAACCGGGCCGGGAGCGAACGCGGCGGCGCGTGTGCCGTGGTCGCATCAACTCATGGCGCGGCAGGCTGCGCAATACAAGCCACGCGTGTTCCTGGCCGGCAAAGACGACTGGGATCCGATTGCCGCGGCGGCCAGGCTGCCGTAAGGACGCTGAATCCTGTCTTTACAGGCCGGCGGCGTGGCTGACAAACTGTAGCGTGGACACCCAGACAATTGTCATCCTCGATTTCGGGTCGCAGTATACGCAGCTCATCGCGCGGCGCATTCGCGAACAGAATGTGTTTTCGGTGGTGTTGCCATGCACGGCGCCGTTGGCTGAGATTCGCGCGCTGAAGCCGATCGGGTTGATCCTTTCAGGCGGGCCTTCGTCGGTTTACGACGACGATGCTCCGGCTGCCGACCCGGAAGTTCTTCAGCTCGGCGTGCCAACACTGGGCGTTTGCTACGGGCTGCATTTCATCGTTCACCACCTGGGCGGCAAGGTGCTCTCCGCGCCCAAGCGCGAATACGGTCATGCGGAAGTGACGTTGGAGGATCTGTCTTCGCCGTTGTTTGCGGGGCTGCCGGCGGAAATTCAAGTGTGGATGAGCCACGGCGATGAGGCGGCCGAATTGCCTGAGGGCTTCCGGCGCATTGCCGTCACCGAGAACGCGCTGGCGGGAATTGCCAACGAGAGCAGCGGCATCTGGGCCGTGCAGTTTCATCCAGAGGTGCACCACACGCCGCTGGGACCGAAGCTGATCGCGAATTTTCTGGCGATTTGCGGGGCGCGCGGCGACTGGACGGCCGCGCACTTTATCGAAAGCACAATCGCTTCGATCCGCGAGAAAGTGGGCCAGGGCCATGTGATCTGCGGCCTCTCGGGCGGAGTTGACTCCTCGGTGGCGGCAGTGCTGGTGCATCGCGCGATCGGCAACCATCTGACCTGCATCTTTGTGAACAACGGCGTCCTGCGCAAAAACGAGTTCACCAGCGTGCAGCAGAATTTGCGCGGCAAGCTGGGGCTGAACATCGTCGGCGTGAACGCCAGCGCGCGGTTTCTTGAGAAGCTGGCAGGCGTGACCGATCCCGAGATCAAGCGCAAGCGCATCGGCGCCGAGTTTATTGCGGTCTTCGAGGACGAAGCGAATCGGATCGCCGAAGCGACTGGCGGAGTCGATTGGTTGGTGCAGGGCACTCTTTATCCCGACGTCATTGAATCGTCGAGCGTGAAGGGGCCGAGCCAGACCATCAAGAGCCACCACAACGTGGGCGGCTTGCCGGAGCGGATGAAGCTGAAACTCATCGAGCCGCTGCGCGATTTGTTTAAGGACGAGGTGCGGCGCATCGGGCGCGATCTTGGCATGCCGGAAGAAATCCTGAGCCGGCAGCCGTTCCCGGGGCCGGGGCTCGCAGTGCGCATCCTCGGCGAGGTTACGCCGGAGCGGGTGGCATTGTTGCAGGAGGCTGATGAGATCGTGGTGGCCGAAGTGAAGGCCGCCGGGCTCTACACAAAAATCTGGCAGAGCTTCGCTGTGCTGCTGCCGGTGATGAGCGTGGGCGTGATGGGCGATCAGCGCACCTACGCGTATACCTGCGCGATCCGCGCCGTGCACTCGGAAGATGGCATGACGGCCGACTGGACTCCGCTGCCCTACGAGCTGCTGAAGCGCATCTCGAATCGCATCGTGAACGAAGTGCGTGGCATCAACCGCGTGGTCTACGACGTGACGTCAAAGCCGCCCGGCACCATCGAGTGGGAGTAATTTGCCATTAAGGCAGCCGCGCGCTTCGCGCGCCATTGGCGGAAGCCGATGCTAGCAGCATCGACCGCGCTCTTTGCCGGATGATCACCGCTGGCGGTTCCCCATCCCGAACCTTGGACAGGAGACGCTCCGCACTCACCGCCCGCCCTGCGCGGCCTTCGCAAAGTGGAAGACGACGTTGACCTGATGCGTATCTGCGTCCGGCTTTTCGTTGAAGGTGACGAGTTCGGTCTGCATCCATTTCGCCAGCAGTTTGTCTTTCTTCTGCGCCTGGGCCGCAAAACCCGAAACATAACTCTCATCGAAGGCCGCGCCGGGCGCGAGCTTCCACGCACTCTTGAACCTTGCAGCCATCGCATCGGGCGCGCCATCGAACTGCACGGCTCCCATGCGATAAGCCTGGCCTGGATCGATCGCGATCGAATAGTTCACGATGTGTGTGGCTTCGTTGAAACTAGCGTGCGGGATCACGGAGCAATCGAGGTAACCGCGGGCGTGATAGGCATCGCTCACGGCCAGAACGAATTGATCGAGCGGGCGGCCCGAACCAGCCTGGTACTTCGCCAGGATCTTCTGCACTTCTGCCCGCGGCACCAGCGCGTCGGCAGGATAGTTGATTGCGCCCAGTTTGTAGATGCCGCCTTCGGTTACGCTCACTGAGAAGGGAATCTCGATGGCCGCGTCCACGCCCGCGACAACAGGCGGGTCGATCTGACGAACGTCGACTTCGACAGCCGCGTATCCCTGATCCTGGTAGAGGTCTTCGAACGATCGCTTCAGGCCGGCGGCGGAGTTTTCCGTGTCGAAGTCGTTCCCGGTCTGGCCTTGAATGAGCGTGCTCACCTTCGCCCGCATCGCTGCCGAGACTCCAGCGAGTTGAATCGTGCCGATGTGCACTGGTGGCGACGTGATGGAGAAGCTGATGGCGGTGATCTTTTGTGGGCCGAGGTCGCTGGTAAGTGCGGCTTTAACCGTTGCTTTCACGTTTTTGGCAGCCAGCATTTGCTCAAACAGCTCGCAGATTCCATCGTCCGTTGAGCCACTCGCGGGCAATTGACCGTGATAAAGCGGAAAAGCCGCGCGAAACTTGTCGTCGAGATTCTTGCCCGGTGTAAACGGAAGATTATCGAGGTGCATGGGGTAAAGCTGGGCGGATGGCGTCAACGTGAACAGCGGCCCTTTGCTGTCGTTGCTGAAGCGGACGACGGAGAAGAATCCCGTATCGTTGAGCTGCTTTGCGCGCGCTTTGATCTCGACCGCGGTCAATCGCACGCCCGGCTTTACGCCGGCGGCCGCCAGCAATTCATCCTGCGAATATTGCGGCGCGCCCTGAAAACGGATGGTTTGTTGCGCGGCCCTTTGCGGCGATTTTGCGTGGGCACGCGGCGCAGGCTTGGTTTGCGCGGCCAACTCGAGCGAGCACAAGAGCAGCCATGCGGCAACTGGTCGAGCTGAGCAGATCATTCTGCGCCCAGATTAACAAACCGCGGGCGAACCGCGTGCCTGATGCACTGGACCATGGCAGTCAATCACCGGCGGCCTGGGGACGGAGCGCGGCAATCTGGCTCTGCAGCGCTTCAAGCCGGGCCAGCAGTTCGCCGTGTTGTTTGTCGGCAACGGAAGGCTCGAAGGGCTCCACATAGAACGTACCGTTCGGCTCCAGCTCGCAGTGTTGCACCCTTTGGATGCTCTCGAAGCCCTGGCGATGAATCACATCGACGAGTTCTTCGTGAGTGAGCGACTCGCGTTGCAGCGCTTTTTTGTCCACTTTGCCGTCGCGAATGAGCACGGTGGAACGGCCCTCGAGCATGCGCGTGAGCCTTGGGGAGTTGAACAGCGCACGCACCACGAGCCAATTGACGGCCAGCAGCGCGCAGGCGCCGATGATTCCGCCGGAGACCGAGTTGTCGTTGCCGATGATCGCGTTCTGCACGGTGTTCGAGAGCGAGAGCAGAACCACCAGGTCGAACGGGTTAAGCTGCGCCAGTTCGCGCTTGCCGAAGATGCGCAGCAACACCACCAGCGCCAGATAGACGATGGCGGGACGAAGCAACTTCTCGAGGAGCGGAAGTTGCATTTGGAACATGTCGTTGAAAGTCGCGGAATGCAGCATGCAATGAGAATAGCCGCGGAGCCTCTACCGTTCCAGATGAATTACGACGTTCACGTCGTGACTGTCAGGAATCTCATGTCGCTTCTGCTAAAGTGAGGTGGAAGTTTGGAAGGCACAGCCTGTATGGCAGCTTCGACCGCACAACTTGCGCCGTTCCGTATTGAGCCGGTGTTTACCGCGCGGGTGTGGGGATTTCGCGATCTGAGGCCATGGTATGACCGCGTGGCCGAGGGCGATCCCATCGGCGAAGTCTGGCTGACCGGCGACGAGTGCCAGGTCGCGACCGGCACGTTCCAGGGCAAAAAACTAGGCGCGCTATTTAAAGAGCAATACACGGCGCTGCTGGGTGATGATGCGCGAGCGGCGGATTCGGTGCCATCGCGCGCGGATTCCCCGCTGTTGATCAAAACAATCTTCGCGCGGGAAAAACTCAGCGTGCAGGTGCATCCCGACGACAAGATGGCGCAGAAATACGGCGAGCCGCGCGGCAAGACGGAGTGCTGGTACGCGCTGGCAGCCGAGCCGGGCTCGCAGGTTGCGGTGGGCCTTAAACCCGGCACGACAGTCGACCAAGTCAAGGAAGGAATTCGCGCCGGCAAGCTTGAGGAGCGTCTGAACATGATTCCGGTGGCCGCGGGCGACATGATTTATGTCGACTCGGGCACGGTGCACTCCATCTGGCCCGGGCCGATCCTGCTTGAAACGCAGCAATACTCCGACGTGACGTACCGCATGTACGACTACGGGCGCCCGCGCGAGCTGCATATCGAGAAGTCGCTCGAGGCGACGAAGTTCAACACGCGCGCCGGAAAAATCGCTCCCGTGGAGCTTGCCGATCGGACGGTGCTCATTGACGCCGAATACTTTCGAATCGAGCGGATTTCGATTGGCGGCTCGATGACGAGTGAAAAACTGCGGGGCGCTGTTGGCAAGCGCGGGCTGGCGTATCTTTTTGCGGCGAGGGGTGCGGCGCACATTGCCGGTGCGGACGCAGAAAACGCGGATTTTGCACCGGTTGATCTGCCGCGAGGCGGAATCGTTGCGGTCCCTGCGGCTTCGCCAGAGTTTGTGCTCCGGGCGGCGGGCGACGCGCGTGAGCCGCTCGAGGTCATTCGGATCACGCCCAACTGGCCAGTGTAGGCGCGCACTGGATGCGTTATCGTGGGGAGCATGGTCAAGGTCTCCATCTTCTACCCCAGCAAGCCTGACGGCCACTTCGATGTGGACTATTACCTCAACACTCATATGCCGCTGGCAATGGGGCTGCTCGGCATCGCGGTCAAGGCCGTTTCCGTCGAAATTGGAATGCTCGGCGGACTGCCCGACCAGCTGCCTCCATTTACAGCGATCTGTAATTACACCTGCGAGACTGCGCAGGCGTTCACCGACGCTTTTCTGCCCAATGCGGACCTGCTGCAGGGCGATATTCCCAAATTCACTAATATCGCTCCGGTGATTCAGGTGAGCGAAATCCGGCTGCAGCAGTAAAAGGCGTAGATCTGAAGACGCGGCAGCGTGGTTCTCGGAACTTTTGCACAATCCTAGCGTTGCAACTTGGCCGATGGAGGAGAATCTAAGGTGTTATGAATTCTCGATTTGCAGTACCCTCCGATCTTCGCGGCGCCGTAGACGCGGCTGCTGCCGACTGGCAAGCCAAGAACAAAGTCGACCGCTTCTGGCAGAAAGATGCGTCGCTGTGGACGAAAGACGGCGAAGAGAAGTGGATGGGCTGGATCGATATTGTCGAGCGCCAGCAGAAAGACCTGGCGACGTTTGCGGAGCTGGGCGGCGACATAGAAAGCGCCGACTTCCGGTCGGTGGTGCTGCTGGGTATGGGCGGCTCGAGCCTTTGCCCCGAGGTTCTGGCCAAGACATTCGGTCCTCGGCCGGGATTTCCGGAGCTGCATATCGTCGATTCCACCGATCCCGCGCAGGTGAAGGCTGCCTGCGATTCGGTCGATTTGGCGGAGACGCTGGTGATTGTCGCAAGCAAATCCGGATCGACACTCGAGCCGAATATTCTGAAGCAATATTTCTTCGACGAGATGCGGCGCGCGGTCGGCCAGGACCAGGTGGGCAGCCACTTCATCGCCATTACCGATCCCGGCTCGAAGATGGAGCAGGTGGCGAAGGCCGACGGCTTCAGGGATATTTTTTACGGCGATCCGGAGATCGGAGGCCGCTACTCCGCGCTCTCGAACTTTGGTGTGGTGCCGGCGACAGTTGCGGGGCTGAACGTGGAAACGCTTCTGGCGGAAGCGGCGAAGGCTGTCGCTCTCGCCAAGTTGCCGGTTGCAGAAAACCCCGGCGTACAACTCGGCCTGCTGCTGGGAACGGCGGCGAATGCCGGCCGCGACAAGATCACCATCTTCACCTCGCCTGAGATTGCAGACTTGGGCGCATGGCTCGAGCAGTTGATCGCTGAATCCACGGGCAAGCAAGGGAAGGGAATTACTCCGGTCGACCGCGAAGCGATTGGCGCGCCGAATGTCTATGGCAACGATCGCGTGTTTGCATATGTAAAGCTAGGTGCTACCAAGGATGCAGATCTGGACGCGAAGGTCGCAGCTCTCGAAGCCGCCGGCCATCCTGTTGTGCACTTCGAGGTCGACGGACTTTATGAGATCTTCGGCCAGTTCTTTACGTGGGAAATTGCGACTGCGGTTGCGGGATCGGTGATCGGCATCAATCCTTTCAACCAGCCTGATGTTGAATCCGCAAAAATTGAAACCCGCGCGCTCACTTCCGAATATGAGAAATCCGGCAAGCTGCCTCAGCGCACGCCGTTCCTCGCGGGCACAAGCGATTCCGGCGAATCATTCGCGCTCTACGCGACAGATTCATACGCTGCGAAGCTGAAGAGCGCGGCGCCAAGCCAGACGCTGGCGGGGATTCTGCGTGCGCATCTCGATCAGCTTGGTGCAGGCGACTACTTTGCAACCGTTGCGTTCCTGCCGATGTTCGAAGAGAACGAGGCGATCATCCAGGGCTTCCGCCACAAGGTGCGCGACCAGAAACACGTGGCCACGTGCCTCGGTTTCGGCCCGCGCTTCCTGCACTCCACCGGGCAGGATTACAAGGGCGGACCGAACACGGGCGTGTTCCTGCAAATCACGGCAGGCCACGCCGACGACATGGACATTCCTGGCCAGAAATACAGCTTCGGCGTCGTCATTGATGCGCAGGCGGCAGGTGACCTGGCGGTGCTGGAATCGCGGGGGCGCAGGGCTCTGCGGGTGCATCTTGGCACCGACGTGGCGGCGGGCCTAAAGGCTTTGGCTGCAGCCGTTAACGCGGCGCTCGCCTAGGAAACTTTTTCCCGAGGGCCGGGTTTAAGCCGTTAACTGGCTCAGCCGAGTCTCGTCTAACGGTTTGAGCCGGTGAAGGAACTCGCGAAGGCCGTTTTCATCCGGCGTGAATCGGCATGCCGCCGGTGAGGACGAGATAGAGGAGAAACGATGATGTCGATCAGGAAGAGGGTCACACAGCTCGCGGCATTCGCAGGGTTGGCCATGCTTTGCGCCGTAGGCGCGCAGGCGCAGGATGCGGGCGCGGCGCCGCAGTCTCAAGACCAGCCGGCGCCGGCACAAGCTGGCCAGCGCACCGATGGACAAATTGAGATGGATGTGGTCCACGCCCTTGACGCTTCAGCCGCGTTGAAGAACGATTTGATTACCGCAGCCACGATTCAAGGCGAGGTCACGCTTTCAGGAACCGTTTCGAGCGACGCCTCAAAGCAATTGGCGGAGTCGATTGCTTCGCACGTCGACGGCGTGACCAAGGTGCATAACAATCTTCAGGTCGGCAACCCCGGCCCGGATGCTCAAGCTCCGCAGCCAGCTCCCGATCAGGGCGAAGTGCCGGATGCCGATCAGACGCCGGCGCAGCAGCAGATGTCGAATCTGCCGCCGCCAGGACCAGCGCCCGATCAGGGCCCGGACCCGGCCGCGGCGAACACTCAGGGCTACCCGCAGCAGCCTCCCGCGTATCCGAACAACCAGCCGCCGCAGGGCTATCCACAGCAAGGGGGCTATCCTCCACAGGGCGGTTATCCGGCGCGGCCGCAATATCAGAGTCCGCAGAACTCGCAGTATCCGCCCTATCAGTACCAGCAGGCGCGTGGACCTGTGACGATTCCCGCGGGAATGTTGTTGCAGGTGCGGACCAGCGAACCGGTCGATAGCAAGCATGCCAAGCCCGGAGAGCCCATTCAGTTCACGGTGATTCAGGATGTAGCCGTCGGCGGAGTGCTGGCGATTCCGCGCGGCGCCACGGTGCACGGCGTGGTGACCGATGCAAAGAACGTGGGCTCCGGCAAGCTGGCCGGGAATTCCGTGTTGGGATTGACGCTGACCTCGTTGGACCTCGGCGGGCAAAGCTATCCGCTTACGACGAATGAGTTCAGGGTGAAGGGCCCGAACAAAGCCGGACAGACGGTGAACAATGCACTCGGAGGAGCGGTGATCGGCGCGATTATCGGCTGCGCCATCGGCCGCGGACCGGGATGCGCTATTGGCGCGGGCGCCGGCGCCGCAGGAGGAACTGCCGCCTCGGCGGCATCAGGCGGACCACGAGTCTGGATTCCTGCAGAGGCGCTGGTCACTTTCCACATAGATCAGCCGCTGACTGTGAATCCTGTTAGTCCGCAGGAAGCTGCGCGGCTTGCTGAAGGGCTTTATCCCGGCGGCCCGACCCTCTATCGTCGCGGACCTTATGGTTACCCGCGCTATGGCTACTATGCCGGCTACGGGTACCCTTACCCGCCGGTTTATTACCGGCCATACTTCCTGGTCGGCGGCGTGTACTACTGGCGGTGAGAAGAACAGCCAATAGCAAGTAGCCAATAGCCAGTAATAAACGGGCATCCCGCTGAGGCGGGATGCCCGTTGTGTTTTCGGCTTTAGACCAAGTTGCGCGGCGGGTTCGCGCGTAAGCGGCATGCTCAATCCATGCGCCACGCTCGTCTATAATTACTAAGTCGCATTCAGCGAGAATTGCGCTTTTTGAGCCGCGGCGCGCATGCAGCTTCACTGCTGTTCTTCGCCGCTTCGGCTTGCCGCGCTCAGAGGGTTGGAAGTCCATCCATGATTCGTTTCCTGCAAACTGACAATCGCATGGTCAAGGCGCTGATCGTCGTCATCATCGGCGCGGCATCCGTCACCATGGTTCTTTATCTCATTCCCGGACTGGGCGGCGTGGGATCGACCACACCCGACACTTACGCGGTCGTTTATCCGCATTGGTATAGCCGCATTCTTTCCGCGGGCGACGAGATCAAGCAGGCAAGAGTCGAGCAGATTGCGCAGAGTCAGCTCGAACAGCGCAACCCGCAATATGCCAACAATCCGATTGCTGTGCGGATCGTCGAGCAGCAGGTGGGCCAGCAATTGGTGCAGCAGCAGGTGCTCATTGTCGAAGCGCACAAGCTGGGCATCTACGCAACCGACGCCGACTTTTGGCACTTTCTCAGCACTGGCCCATACGCTCAGGTCATTTTTCCTGAAGGCAAATACATCGGTAACGACGCGTTCCGGCAGCTTCTTGACGATCGTGCGCATGAGTCGGTGGACGAGTTTGCCAGCGAAGTCAAGGATGAGCTCACGATCCAGCGTCTCGAGGCCTATATCACCGCGGGCGTAACAGTGAGCGACAAAGAAGTGCGCGACAGCTACCTGAAGCAGAACGTAAAGATTAAATTTGACTACGCGGTGCTGTCGGCGGACGATTTGCGCAAGACCATCAATCCCACCGACGCGCAGCTGGAAGCGTTCTTCAAGGCCAATGCGGCGCGCTACGCGCAAGCGGTTCCGGAAGAGCGCAAGATCACCTACTTTGCGTTCACCGACAGTCAGATTCCCGGCGGCGTGCAACCGCCCAGCCAGCAGGCGATCCAGCAGTATTACAACGACCACCAGGCCGACTACTCCGTGCCCGAGCAGTCAAAGGCGCGCCACATCCTTATCAGCGTGCCGCCGAATGCCGACGCCAAAACCGATGCGGCGGCGAAAGCGAAGGCTGAGATGGTTCTGAAGCTGCTGCAGGCGGGAGGCGACTGGACCAAGCTGGCCAAACAGTATTCTGACGACCCTGGCAGCAAGGACCAGGGTGGCGAACTGGGATTTGCGCAGCGCGGCAAGATGGTGCCCGCGTTCGACAATGCGATCTTCACACAGAAGATCGGCGAGATCGACATTGTGAAGACCAACTTCGGCTATCACATTGTGCAAGTGGAAGAGCGCCAAACTGCGCACACGCAGCCGCTGAGCGAAGTGCAGGCGAGCATTGTGGCCAACCTGACGCGCGAAGCGCAGGCCAATGCCGAAAACAATTATGCGCAGCAGTTGACCAGCGAGGCGATCAAGAATGGCCTGGAAAAGACTGCTGTGGCGCACCACCTCGATGTGGTCACCACCGATCCTGTGCCAAGCACAGGAGTGATCGCGGCGTTGCCCGACAGTGCGCAGATTCTTGAGAAAGCCTTCCAGGCCAAGCAGGGCGACCCGCCACAGTCGGCGCCCACCGGCGAAGGCTATGCAATCTTCCAAGTGACGGCGATTGTGCCGGCGCATGCGCCGACCTTTGCCGACTGGAAAGATCATGTGCTCGAGGATTACCGGCAGGAGCAGCTTCCGGCATTGCTGAACGCCAAGACCAAGCAGCTTGCCGATCAGGCGCAAGCGACGAAGGATCTGGCCAAGGCCGCCAAGGCCGTGGGCGCAACTTTGAAAACCAGCGACCTGGTGGGCGAAACCGGCCAGGTGCCCGATTTTGGCGAGGTCGGCCAGGTTGCTCCGCAACTGTTCGACATGAATGTGGGTGCAATCAGCGGGCCCATCAATGCCGGCCGCACTGGAGTCGTGGTCAAGATCGACGACAAGCAGGAGCCGACGCCCGACGAAATCCAGAAAAATCTCGACCAGACGCGCGATGAGCTGCTGAATCAGCGGCGCAATCAAGCATTCAGCATCTTCGCGAGCACCATTTGGAACGACTACAAGAAGAACAAGCGCGTGGTCATCAACGCAAAGTCGCAGGAACCGACGCCGGGGCAGTAATCGCTCTGGTGAAAAAACAGAGAAGGCCCGCAGCCATCAAGGTTGCGGGCCTTTCGTTTTCGCGGCGAATGAGGACCGGAGCGGGCTTATCTCAGGCCGGTCGTCGCGAAGGGCAGCCCAGTCGTCGGCGAGTTCTCGGGGTCGGCGTCGAGATTCGGTTTGATCGAACCGGCTGGGAATGAAGCTGGCGCTACCGTCACATTCCAACCGTCGACTGCGATCAGCGCGGGCTCGTTTTTGAAATCGCTTGTCGCGGCATGCATTTCGATGGATATCGTCTCGCCCGGCGCCAGCGAGACGTAATTATCGCTATAGAAAACCGGCAGAACGCGCTCACCCGATTTTCGGCGCAGTTGCACGTGCGCCATCAAGGCAATGTGGCTGGTCGGGTTGTGAAGAACCACGCGCAGACTGCGCTGGCCCGGCAAGTTTTCTTTTGGCGCTTCTACCGTTGCGGTTAAAGTGACCTTCGGCATCGTGTTGAGCGCTGTTAGATCGTCGGGGTCGTCAGGCTGTGCGCGCCAATAGAAATTCGTCGAGAGCAACTTGCCGGCGTTGTCGCGCAGATCGAGCTTGATGAAGTGAACCGCTGAAACCGTTGGAGGGAAATCGATGACGCCGACATCGGTGGCAACATCGGGAGCGGCGGTGAGACTTGAATCGTGTTCGTACGCCAGCGAGCCGTCGAGATTGTAAACCGAAATGTGCGCCCGCAGATTCTGGATCGCATCGGGCTTGTTATTGATCACCTGGATGTGGTCCGTGGATTCATTGAACTGGATGTGAACCAGTTCCGAAGCGTGCATGACGGCAAAGTAGGAAGACATCGGCTCCAGATCGTAGTGGTAGATCTGCCACACGAAGCTAGGCTGCGCGGGGTCGCTCATCCACGTGACGACGGCCGTCGTGGGATGAAACAGGAGCGCGTTGCGCCCTTCGTACATGGCGCGGAACGCTTCGTAGTTCGCCATCTGCCCCTTGCGCGCGAAGTCGGCAAGGTTGGTGAAACTGCCATAACGGCCGGCAATGATGATGGGGTAGAGATCGCCGTGCTGGTTTCCTTTTGCCAGGTCGTGCGCAGCCCAATCGTCGTTGATCGTCTCCCAATCTTTCTGGGGCATCATGCCGTGGATCGATTCCAACGTCGGAATCGACACGCTGCCGGTTTCCGTCTTGAAAAAGTCGTCGGTGACGATGTAGAACTCGCGCGGCGCGCGCCAGTAGTATGGCCCATGCGATCGCACTCCTGGGCCGTCGGTCGAATTCGGCCAATAGATTCGCGACGGATCGACCTCGGCGAGCGTCTCGCGGAGAGCGGCGTCGATCTCCGGCGGCGGATCGCCCTCGTTGCGCGCGCACCACAAAAGGATCGAAGGATGGTTGCGGAAGCGCAAAACCTTATCGCGCACGTTCGCAACGTAGGTGGGAACGTCATCGGGATCGGGGCCATCGAGCGGGTTGGGCTGGAAGAATTCGTCCCAGACTGGCAACCCATATTTGTCGCACAGCTCGTAGAAATCTTCGCCGGTGCTCTGGCCCACCCAATTGCGAATCAGATTGAGATTCGCAAGCTTGTGCAGGCGAATCTCCGTGTCGAGCCGCTGGCGCGGAATGCGCTTCAGCGCTTCGTCGAGCCCCCAATCGCCGCCGCGAATGAAAATGGGCACGCCATTCACGCTGATCGTCAGCGTGTCAGTTCCGGGGACCGTGTAGCTGATCTTGCGCACGCCGAAATCGACATCTTTGGCGTCGGAAACCGCGCCGCTAGCAGTGAACTCAAGGTGCAGCTTGTACATATCCTGCGCGCCGTAGCCATTCGGCCACCACAGCCGCGGATGATCCATGTGCAGCGCCGGTGTGTTCTTCGCATCGAAGGTGATCTGCTGGGAGCTATGCGGCGGCAGAGTCACCGGCTGCTCGAATGCGATTTTCTCAATTGATCCGCGCACAACGCCCGATACCGGCGCGTCCGTCAGGTTCTCGATGGTGGTTTGGACGGTCACGTCCGCGGAATCGGTCTTCGGCAGTGGCAGGTCCGTCGTCACGAACGGATCTTTCAAGCGCACGGGCCCGGTAGCGGAGAGAAAGACCTTCTGCCATATTCCGCTGTCGCGATCGCGCACGGCATTGAGCCAGTCCCAGCCGATGGTCGAGAGAAACGTGGGGCCATCGAGCGCAGTCACGCCGCCATTCAGGCCCACGCCGTTGCGCAGCGTGTGCTCGTGCGGAACGCCGGGATGCGGCTCGGGAGTAATCAGCACGGCAATCACCGCCGGCTGGCCGGGCGTCACATGCGCCGTCACGTCGAAAATTCCGCGGATGAATGCGCCGCGAATACTGCCAACCTGCGCACCATTCACCCACACTTCCGCGGAGAAGTTGATGCCGTCGAAATTGAGCCAGACGTGGCGATCTTTGTAAGCGGCGGGGACGCGGACGACGGTGCGGTACCAGTACGACGTGTGAACGAGGCTTTCAGGAATGATTTCAGCGCGGTCGTTTTCGCCGTAGAGCGGCTCAGGATAAACGCGATCGTTGACGAGAGATGTAAGCACCGTGCCGGGAACCGTCGCAGCGTACCAACCCTTCGTGTCGAAGCCGGCCGACGAAACCTGTGCGCCGGGCTGCGGCACCTTCGCCACATCCTGCAACTGCCATCCAGAGCCGACTTCGACAAGCTGCGGAATGGTCGGCGCCGCGACGGCGGCCTGAGACGAGAGCACGAATGAAATCAAAACCAGGGCAGAGATGCAGAGGAAAGAGCGGTGCAGACGATTTTTCATCAACGGAGAGCCACCTCGTTCAGTTGAGCGCAACAAAAAGCTATGCGGGAACACGCCCAACATTGTCTCAAATGCGGCTGACTTCCCGCGTCCGGCGACCCACTTGCAATAATTGCTTCATGGAGTTTCAACGATCATCCGGAGTTTTATTGCACGTCAGCTCGCTGCCTTCTTATGGCGGTATCGGCGATCTCGGTCCCGCTGCACATGAGTTTGTTGATTTTCTGGCGCGCGCAAAACAGCACATCTGGCAGGTTCTGCCGCTTTGCCCGACTGGATACGGAAACTCCCCCTACGCGGGATCCTCGGCGATGGCCGGCAATCCTTCGCTGATCGGTCTTGAAGCTCTTGTCGAATCAGGATGGATCGATGCGGCGCGCATCGCGGGGCTCACCGGCAGCTCGGGAGCCGTAAATTTCGATGAAGTCGAGGCGCGGAAATGGCCGCTGCTCGAGGAGGCGGCGGGAAATTTTCTCGATTGCGGGCTCGACGAGGATTCCCTGTCCGAACAGTGGGCCGATTTCGAGCAGTTTTGCCACGACGAGGCGGCATGGCTCAACGACTACGCGCTCTACGCCGTGCTGCGACGCGAATTCAATACCGGCGCGTGGACAGAATGGCCGGAGCCGCTGCGGCGACGCAATCCAAAAGCGTTGGCGGAAGCTGCAGCGAAGCACGAGCGAAAGGTCGCAATCGAGCGCGTGCTGCAGTTTGCTTTTTCGCAACAATGGGAACGTCTGCAGGAGGTTGCCGACCGAAATGCCATCCGGATCCTTGGCGACGTGGCGATTTTCGTGAACATGGATTCGGCAGACGTGTGGGTTCATCCCGAGCTCTTCGAGCTCGACAAAGATTTGAAGCCGATTCGCATAGCCGGAGTCCCGCCGGATTATTTTTCGCCAACCGGTCAGCGCTGGGGCAATCCGCTCTATCGCTGGGATGTGCTGGCCGCGCCCGACGCAAACGGAGTTCGATTCGGCTGGTGGGTCGATCGCATCCGCCGCGCCGTTGCGCTTTACGACATCGTGCGCCTCGATCATTTCCGTGGATTTGAGGCTTACTGGGCGATTCCCGCCGCGGAAGAAACAGCGGTGAACGGCGAGTGGGTGAAGGCGCCAGGACTCGAGTTGTTCCGCACCCTCGAAGCGGAGCTTGGACCGCTGCCGCTGGTGGCCGAAGACCTGGGCATGATCACGCCCGAGGTGGATGCTCTGCGCCAGGAGTTGGGGATGCCGGGAATGAAAGTCATGCAGTTCGGATTCAGCAGCAAGGGCGCGCACATTCACCTGCCGCACAGATTCACCACAGGCACGGTGGCCTACACGGGCACGCACGACAACGACACAACGCAGGGCTGGTGGGACTCTGCGAACGAAAAGATACACAAGACCGCGGAGGATCTATTGGGGCCGATCGACGACAAGCCGGCGTGGCCGTTGATTCGAGCCGCCGAGGCGAGCGTGGCTGCGTTGGCCATTGTTCCCGTGCAGGACCTTCTGGAACTCGGCGCCGAGGCGCGCATGAATACACCCGCAGTGCCAACGGGGAATTGGAGCTGGCGCGCGCCGGAAGATTGCTGGACGGACGAGTTGGCCGGGCGACTCGCGGTGCTGGCCGAGGTCACCGACCGAGATAATGATCCGATTGGCGAAGCAGGCAATAGCGAGTAGCCAATAGCCAGTAGCCAGTAGCCAATAGCGAATAGCCAATAGAAAAGCCAGGAATCAATTCTCCGGCCGGCTGAGGTGCTGGAAGTCGAATCTGTTGGTCCCAGCGATTCCAAATGTTTGCTGTCTACTGGCTATTGGCTACTCTCCTACCGATAACTCGAATCATCGAAGCGGCTCATGTCGAGCGAGTCGTCGAGCACGCCGAGAGTGACGATGGCAAAGGTAAATACGGTGGTGTCCGGTTCGAGATGGCCGCCGATGGATTTGTCCGGAAGGGCCAGCGTGATGTGCGGATGCACGCGGCCATTCATCACAATTCCGCTCATGCCGATGATGTCTGCGGGCTGGGTGAGATTCTTGACGAATAAAATCTTCGACGGCATATCGCGGTTCGATACCATGTGCAGCTGATAGCCGCGCACCGACCCCACGGCACCGAGAATCACGGCATTCTTGATCTTCTGTTCCGCGATCATTTTTTCAAGGCCCGCAAGCAGATCCGCTCCGAACTTGAAGCGCAGCACGACGATCCGCTGCAAATGTCCGCTGACCGCGAACACATCGGGCACGTCCGGGCTGTTCGGCTTGGAATCGACCGCAGGGTTACCCGTAGCGTGGCTCACCTCGCGCCGCGTCTCCTGCGCCGGCAGCGCCATGCACGCTGACAGCAGTGCAACAACAAAAAACATTTTCATGTGCATTCTCCATCGCGGCAGAACCTTTATTGCAAAAAGGCAAAAGCCGCCCGTCTCCGGTTGCGGCTTTTCCTGGTCCGTCGCTCCCTTGCTTCCTTGTTTTCAGAACGGTATGTCGTCGTCCGAGATCTCGGCTGCTTGTGAGTAGTCGTCCGCGCCCGTGGGCTGGCGCTGATCCTCGTTCACAGCCGCGCTCGCGGAACTTGAAGACCGGCTGTATCCGCCGCCGCCCTGTGAGTCGTCGCGCCCTGAGAGCAGCGAAAGATCGTTGACGATAATCTCGGTGCGGTAGCGCTTGGCCTTCGTGTCCTTGTCTTCCCAGCTGCGCGTCTGGATTTTGCCCTCGATGTAGAGCTTCGACCCTTTCTTCACGTAGTCGCGGACAATTTCGGCGGTGCGCTTGAAAGCGACCAGGTTGTGCCATTCCGTGCGATCCTGCCAGTTGCCCTGTGCGTCCTGAAAGCGGTCGCTGGTGGCGAGAGAAAAATTCGCCACCTGGGTACCACCCGGAGTCGAACGAATCTCGGGGTCCTTGCCGACATTTCCTAAAAGAATTACTTTGTTTACGCTCTTCGCCATGTTCTTGCTCTCCAGTTGCCCGCGGGTAATTCAGATGTTGTCAAAAGTATAGACCCCGACGAGTCGCACTCTCGGGTGTGGGAAACGTTTGGGGGCTGTTGAGTAAGGTGATCGGTGCTTTGCAGCTGTCTGGCCAGCAGCAATCCCGGCGTTGCGGAGAGTTTTCCGTCGCAATGCCGACTTTTGAGGACCCGTCCAAGTTCGGTGAGTACCTTGGCGATTTGGCATGAAATGAGATATTGAATTGCGTTCCGCTGGGAGCGAATCATTTCCCAGATCGGACGATTAACGATGGCTTTCAGCGACTTTTGCAAGCGCGATGGCCTTATCTTGTGTGCCGTCTGGGCCCAAGATGCTGACTCCGACACCGCCATTCTGGTCGAGGAAACTGACGATATAACCGCCGTCGGTGAATCCCGCACTCTTGATGCCAACAGCCTTCAAACCCAGATTGGAAATCGAAGATCCGCCAGACTGTTGCTGCGCCTGCATTGTGAGCTGCATATGAGCCGTGTCGGCAATCGTCACGATCACTTTGTTGCTTGCCGAACCAGCCCAGGTGCATCGGCTGAGAACCCCGGGAATCGGTTTGCCCAATTCACCGGCGCCGACAGAGAGCCCTGTGGCTTTGGCAATATCCGCCTGGGAAAGCAGGCCACAGGCGTCGGCCGGCGCGGCATGCGCGGGCATAGTGAAGGCGACGATCACAGCAGCGGAAATGAGGATGCTTTGAGTCTTTTGTCTGAACACCGGGTAACCTCCACACATGTGAGAAACCTGTATTGCCGATGACTTGGGACCTGGGAAATGACGAGCCTGCCCCAATTCGAATACCGGCACAGCCACTTCTCGAGCAATGCCGGGCTGTTCGTTGCATGTGCGTTCCCGAAGACTCGAACGCAAGTCGAATTCCAGACAGAATCTTAATATACCCTTCGGTTGGGAATTCTGCCGGTGCGCCGCGAAAGCTGGAAGCGCAGCGCCGAGGCTTAGCTCATCCGCGCCTGTTCGCGAAACTGATGTGCAACGGCCTCCAGAAAAGTCTCCACGGTTGTGTCCGCGGGGATTTCGAGGCCGGATTTTGCGCACAGTGCGGTCGCAATGCGACCAGCAAGGGCGGCTCGCGTCGTCAGATCCATGTCGAATCGGCGTGTGAAGAAGTTTTCCAGCACTTCGAGATCAGAGGCGGAAAGCTTCGCCAGCGCGGGGGCCGGCAACACTACGCGCAGATGCGGCGGGCCGCCCCACGGACCCGGTGCTGCCGGCGCAGAGGTCGCAAGCCCCGAGCCAGAGCCTGCATCGTAGGCCAGCGCCGGCGCAGTGATGGTGCGCGAAGAGTTTTGGCTCCATTGCGGCGAGTCCACTTCGCGATCGCGAACCACTAGCGTTCCGGCCACCATGTCGCCCAGGCGCTGATTGCGTTTGCTTAAGAAAATTGTGACCACGCCGATGGCATAAAAACTGGGAAGCGCGTCGACGAATCGAACCAGATTGCGCGCCAGCGCCTCAACAAAATTCACTCCGCGGCCCGATTGGTGAATTACGCGAATGTGCGCGACCCTCTTGCCCGGCGTGCGGCCGTTGCCGAAAGCTTCAAAGAGCGCGAAATAGCCCCACTGCAAAAGGAAAACGATGATCAATAGGATTCCGACGGCCCAGTTGGCGGAAACGCCCCCGAAGAAGTGCAGCGCCGGAACAATGATGGCCGCCAGCAACGCGAGGACGAGAAAAACCAATCCCCAGATCAGATAATCGACCAGGATCGCGATGAAGCGGCTGCCGATGCCGGCCAGCGGCATCTCGATCGCCACCAGCTCCGGGGTGTCGATGTTAAGCTGATCTCCAATCGGCTCCATGGCGACTATTCTCTCCAATCAGTGGCTGGCGAAGCGCCGCCCCTACTGGGATCGTTTGGCCGCGCTGCTGGGCGAGGCCACAACGGGCGGCGTGCGTCAGCTTTCGCGCGCCGAACTTCGCGAAACTGCGCTGCTCTATCGCCAGGCTGCAAGCGATCTCTCTACGTTGCGCCAGGACTCGACTGCCCGCGCCTATGCCGACCACGTTAACCAGTTATTGGCTCGCGCCCACCATATCATCTATTCCAGCCGGCGCAAAGGCTTCAAAAGGATTTTCTATTTTTTGCGCGATGATTACCCGGCAACTGTGCAGCGCCAGATTCGCTACGTACTGCTGGCATTGGTGATTTCACTGGGCGGCGCGCTGCTGGGCACTCTGCTGACACTGGCACGGCCGCAGTTCATGCGCCACATGCTGGGCCCGGTGATGGTCGAGACCATCGAACGCCATGAAATGTGGACGCATTCGATTGTCGCCATCAAGCCCATCGCGTCGAGCGCCATCATGACCAACAACCTGACCGTGTGCTTTGTCGCATTTGCGGGCGGCATCGTCTTCGGTCTCGGGCCGGTCTGGTCAATGTTTTTCAACGGACTGTTGCTGGGCGTGGTCGGCGTGGCCTGCGCGCAACACGGCATGTCGGTCGATCTATGGAGTTTTGTCGCGCCGCATGGCTCGCTGGAGCTGCCATCGATCCTTCTCGCCGGCGGCGCCGGGTTGCGCCTCGCGCACGGCGTGCTCTTTCCTGGAATCTACAGCCGGCGAGATTCCATTGCGCTGGCTGGTGTTGAAGCCACGCGGCTTGTTTCCGGCGTGATTCCGCTGCTCGTGATCGCGGGATCGTTGGAAGGATTCTTTTCTCCATCGAATGCGCCCGTTCCCCTGAAGTTCATGGTCGGCGGAACGCTGTTCACGCTGTTGCTGGTGTGGCTGTTCCGGCCGCTGAAGCGGGCGGAGAGCTTCGTGGTCAAACCTGCTAACGATTCCGGCAAGGCAGCTCAAGCGGCGGCGCCGAAGCTAAGCAAGAGGCAGAAGCGCTTGAGGACGCTGGTTTCCGTTTCTATCGGCGGGATTTCCGTGTTGGCTGTGATCATCTGGCCAGCCCAAAAAGTTCCAATTCAAATGGCTTTTTACTCAGCGATCGTTATTGTCCCACTGATCTTTACCTTTTGGTCAGGTTGGTCTCGCGGCCGATTTTGGATTTGTGCCTTCCTTGTGCTCATATTGCACGCTGCGGCTCTTCTCTTGGTTCGGCCGTTGTTTCCATTTCGGTCGGCTTGGACCATCGTCCCTTATGCTGTTCTGGAGAGCGCCGTCTTGGCGGCCGCAGTCTTCAAGATTCTTGGGGAGGACGAAAAACTCGATCAGGCGTCTCGAGCGTGATCTCAGGCCTGCCGCGGGAGCGGCCAATGATCTCAGCCATCTCCAGCGTTCTAACTCCCAAAGTTCGCTCACTCTTTTAATGGGACTTCAAGCGGCAACGAATGCGCGAACAACCCCGCTGCTTGACTCGACGTCCTAGTAGTCGTGGCTTGACACGCCTGCTGACGCGCGTCCATACATTGCAATGCGCTGAGCGCCCGTAGATCGCGTTCCGGGCTGTCAGGATTCCATGTGCAAGGAAACCTATATACGAGCCAGGAGATGATTCCCATGAAAAGCGCTCTTGCGGTACTCACCGCGTTCGCCGCTACTGCTGCGATGTCAATCCCAGCGTTTGCTCAAGACAAAGTCGATAACGAGCTCACCGAAGCTACCCAGATTATTCAAGAAATGACAGGCCCGGAAGCGCAGGCGGGCATCCCCAACGATGTTTTAACCGACGCCAAATGCATTGCCGTGATTCCCAAGCTGTTCAAGGCTGGAATCGGCATTGGCGGCGAGCATGGCAATGGCGTAGCCACCTGCAAGGAGGCAGACGGGCGCTGGAGCCCGCCCGCTCCTTTCAGCATGACTGGCGCCAGCGTTGGGTTGCAGCTCGGCGGCGAGGAAGTGGGCTACGTCATGCTGGCAATGAACCACGACGGAATGCAGGCACTGATGTCGGGCCACTTTAAAGTGGGCGCGGGCGTGAATGCCGCCGCGGGTCCAGTTGGCCGAGATGCTTCAGCTTCGACCGGGTGGCGTGGCGCCGCGTTGCTCAGCTATTCGCGCGCCAAGGGCGCTTATGCAGGCGCAACACTGAACGGCAGTGAGTTGAATCAGGATCACGAAGCGACCCGGCAGCTCTACGGGCATGAAGTGCCTTTCGATGCCATCCTGAACGGCAGCGTTCACTTCCCGGATCAGGGCGACGCCGCGCAGTTCGTTCACACGGTGAATCACGCGGTCAATCGCGCCGAGCGCGGGCAGTAAGCGCCCCGCCAAGGCACGTTGGTACGCAGGTACATTGACCAAGCTCGAAGTGTTTGATCGATTTGATTAATGGGAGAAGAAGAGCCGAGCCGGCGTTTCCGGCCCGGCTCTTTCGCCGTTTGCCGGCTGTCGCAAATGAATCGCGACGGAAGTTGGACCCCAAGCTCACACCATTGCGCGCTCTTTCACCTTTAAGTACTGATTCAGTACGGCCGCGGTTAGCTGTGCTGGGTCAAGGTCAAGTGTGAGCGCGCCCTGATCGCGGAGGCGCGCCAACAGCAGCTCGCGGCGAGCGGTCAGTTCCTGCGCCGCCGAGGCGCGAAACATCTCCTCAACATTCTTGGGGCGCGCGTTCGCGATGGCCGTCACATCGGGTTGCGCCATCGCGACAAACAGCAGGACATGGCGATGCAGCAGCTGCATGGCGCCGTCCACGACCTCCGGGCGCATCGCGGTTTCTGCCAGATCGGTGATCCAAAGAATGAGAGCGCGGCGCGGCTGCCAGCGGTTGAGCGTGGCCGTGGCGCGCAGGTGGTCGGCCTCGCTCGATTCTGCGCGCGCTTGCGCAAGCGCTTCCACGATTTGCCGCAGATGTGTGTGGCCTCGACCGGGAAGAACTCGCTGCTGCACTTTTTGGCCGTAAACCAGCAGGCCCACGCGATCGCCGGAATAAAGCGCCAATTGCGCAAGGGCTGTTGCGGTGGAGCACGCGTAGTCGAGTTTCGAATAGCCGCGCCGGCCTTCAACGCCGCGGACGCCGGTCTGCCCATACGCGCTGCGGTTGATTTCGCCGCCCCGGAAGATTCTGCCGCGCAGCAGCCTGCCGGCATCGAGGACGATCCAGACCGGCTGGCTGCGCTCAGTTTGATAGCGGCGCGTCACCAACTGGCCGCGGCGCGCGGTGGCCGTCCAGCAAACGTCGCGCAGATCGTCGCCTTCAAGGTATTCGCGCAGGCTTTCGAAGTCGCGGCCCAATCCACGCTCGCGCGCGCGGCGAAGCTGCAACTCGATCTGGCGGCCACGCGCAAGAAAAATCTCCTGATCCTCGCCCTGACGCAGCGCGGGATAAACGCGCACTGGCTGCTCGAGATCGGCCACTGCCCAACGCTCCACCAGCCCCAACGCCGACGCGTAGCGGATATAAACTTTGCCGGCGCGTGCATCGCCCCGTTCGCGCGGTTCGATCTTGTAGCTGAGGACGGCCGGAACCCGAGGATACGCTCGCAGCGAATGTGTTGCGGGCGTAATCACCAGCGCATCGGGCAAATCGTCCACCAGTTTGCAATCAAGCACGATTCCGCCATCGTGCTCGACGGAGAGTCGAATTTCGGTTTCGCTCTCGAGCGAAGGCGCGTTGCTCCACGAGCGTTCGACGGCGATGCGGGGCGCAGCGGGCAGCCGCAATCCGTCGAGAAGCGCCGCCGTGAGCACCAGCGCATCCCACTCGACCATGCCCCATCCCCACGACGCGTGGAAGAATCCCGGCATCGCGAGCAGAAGTCCAGCGGCAAGCAGCCAGATCGCGCGCGGTGTGAGGCCAAACGCAAGGCGGCCGCGCGGCCGGCAAGCCGCTCGAATCGGCTCGGGATGGAGCGAGGACGAAATCATGCGCGCGGCACCGCGACCGCGGCCAGCACGTCATTCAGCACGCGATCCGGATCGAATCCCTCGAGTTCGGCTTCGGGTTTGAGCAGAATGCGATGGCGCATCACCGGCAGCACGGCGCGCTTCACGTCATCGGGAATGATGTAATCGCGGTCTTCGAATGCGGCGAAAGCCTGCGCCACGCGCAACAGGCAAATGGCGGCACGAGGACTGGCTCCCAGCGCCAGCATGGGCCACTCGCGCGTGCGGCGAACGAGATCGAGGATGTAACCGTAGAGATCGCTCTCCACGCGAATGGCGCGAATTTCATCGCGCGCCGCGGCCAGCAGGCCCGCAGCGAGCGGCTGAATTTTCGCGTCTTCAAGCAGGTTTGCGCCGGATGAGCCGTGATGACGCTCGAGCATCTGCCGCTCTTCGGCCACCGCCGGATAGCCAACCCTGATTTTCAAGAGAAACCGGTCGAGCTGCGCTTCGGGCAGCGGATACGTTCCTTCAAAGTCGATGGGGTTTTCCGTGGCGAAGACGGTGAACCAAGGCGGAAGCGGCCGTTGCACGCCGTCGCTCGTCACCTGGCGCTCTTCCATACATTCAAGCAGCGCGGCCTGCGTGCGCGGAGGCATGCGGTTGATCTCGTCCACCAGCAGCAGATCGGTGAAGACAGGTCCCGCGTGAAAAGCAAACGAGTCTGCGCCGGGCCGAAACATGGTGGTGCCCAGAATGTCTGCGGGCATCAGGTCCGGCGTGCCCTGGACGCGCTGGAAGCCGAGGCCGAGCAGCCGGCCGACTGATTTAACGATGAGCGTTTTCGCGATTCCCGGCACGCCTTCAAGCAATGCGTGGCCTTGCGTGAGCACCGCGACCAGCACTTCGCCGATCACTTCGCTCTGCCCTGCGATCACACGTCCCAATTCCGCGCGCGATGCGGCCAGCAGTTGCCGCGTCGCATCCAGGCCCACGCCGGCAGACTGCGAGCCTTGCTCAGTATTTGTTCCCTCGGTCATTCCATCCTCCTTGCAATCCTCGTTCGACGTGTTCAAGTTCGCGCCGAAAATCCGCTCCCTTAAAAACCAGCCTTCATCGCTGCGGTCCGCTCGGCCGTGCCGCCGCGTTGATCGTTTCGCTGAGCCGGCCAAGCGCCTGAACCAAAGCTAATGCGCTCTTCGGCTGTAGTTTGTCGTTGTTGGCGGCCGCTTCGCAATCGGCCAGATCCTTCTCCAGACTTGGCGGAACATTCGGGAAGCGACGGCGCAGCGCAATGGCAAGCTCCTGCGCGCTCATCTTCGCGCCCTTCAACCCGCACAAATCTCCCATGCGTCGGCGAAAGCGCTCGTACGCCAGCTCCACCGCGGTGGCTGATGCTTTCGCCTCGGCATAAAGCGATCCCAGCGCCTCAAGGAACTCCACGGGTGTTGTGCGCACCGGCACGGGCAGGTCGCGCACCGGTCCGCGCCGCCGGCTGAAGCTGAAGACGATGAGCACGCCGATCAAAAGCAGCGCGCCGCGCAAGAGCCACATCGCCGGCCCGCTTGCGTAGTACCATTCCGTGCGTGCTTCGCCGTGCAGCGACTCATCCCAATAAAAGTTGTGTCCATCGCGCGGGCCAAGCGAGCTCAAAAACAAATTCAGATTATGGGCGCGGCTGATCGTTCCATTCTCAAGCGGTGTGGAGCTGGCCCACCAGACCACACGACCCTTGTCCGCAGCGTATTCCACCACAGCCGGCGAGCCCGCGCAGTTGTAGTCGACGCGATCCAGCGGATGCTCGAATCCCCACGTGGCCTCGGGAGCCATCCACACTTCGCCGGAGCTGGCCAGCGGATCGAGTCCCTGCGCAGTGAGCTGGCACTGCGCCTCGAGTTGCGGCGACGCCTGGGGGTTGCCGTCGGGAGCAAGCATACCGCCGGTCCATCCAGTCACCAGAATGCGTCCGCCTTTGGCAACGATGTCACGCACCGCCTGCAAGTCTTCCGCTTCAATGTCCGTCTGGTCAGGCTCGGCAAAAATCACCACCGTCTGGTTGTCGGCACGGTTGGCCAAATCGCTCAGCGGCTGCTCCCAGCGCTGCACGTTGTAGCCGCTAGCCTGCAGCGTTTCGTAGGCTGCGCGTGCGCCGTGCCTGCCGGTCAAATAGGAGCTGGGAACCGGGTTGTTGTCGTCGTTTTCGTTCCTCGGCAGAAACACAGTCAGAAGAGCCAGCGCGAGAACCGCAATTCCACAACCGATCAGCAGCCGGCGATCTTTTGAGTCGAGGGAAGGGAAGAGTTTCATTCCGCCGGCACCCCCAGCGCGCGCACAACGTCGAGAGCCGCATTGAAATCGGATGCGGTGGCTTCGCGCCCGCCATACCAGGTCCGCTCAAAACTGCGCGTGAGTGCGGTCAGGTTGGTTTTCCGCGGATCGGAACTCGCAACCAGGGCAAGATATTCGCGCGGCGTGCGCGCGCGATCAGCCGGCCAAAGCCGTTTCGATTCGAGCAGGGAGATCGAGGCCCAGTAGAGAAAGTGGATCGCCTCGCGCCAACGTGCCTGTGTTGCCATCGCGCTCGCGTCCTTATACCAAAGCTGCCAATCGCGTGCCGAGGGAGCGCCCGGAGCGGTCTCTAAGTCAGGAACCAGTTTGACGCGAGAGCGCCGCTCGATGCGCAAAAAAAACCAGATCAACGCCGTGGCGATGCCGCCGGCAAGAAGGATGCGCAGCAGCCAAACGATCCAAGGCGTATGCGAGCCAAAACGCACCAGGCCGCCAAAGAAACGGTCAAGCAGGTTATCGATCCATTCGCTGAGGCGATCCATGGCCGAGACTTGCGTAACGCCCCGATAAGCTCGCTGCGACAGAATGGAGTTCAGCGTTTTTTTCTCGCTGCTGAAGTCGGGAGCAGGCGCCAGCGGCGATCCGGCCTGCGCGGCGTCGTTTCTAAGGCGCTGTCCGGCTTCGTCCAGCAGCGATTCCACCGGAACTTGCTTCGCGTTGGAATGGGACATCGCGCCGAAGACGCTTTTTCCGGCGGCCTCGTTTTTGTTGGCTGCGCGCGCCAGCACGGATCGAAGCCAGTCGTAGCGCACCTCGCGCGAATCCGTGCCCAATAAACCGTGGACACGATTGTCGGGTCCAATTTGAGCGGGGTCACAGGCCGGAAACTTCGCATTCGACGCGTCAACCGCGGGTTTTTGTGACCACTGCGCCTTGCAGGCGACAACAATAGTGGCCAGATCTGAGAGGTGCTGCTGAAATTGCGCAACCGTCACGTCGCGCAAACCCGCGTTCGATGGAATCTGCTGTGCGCGCGCCGGAAAAGCGACACAAGCGAACAGCACCGGCAACGCGAACGCTGCCGCCAAATGTGCCGCTGCTTGCCAACCTCTATTCGGCCGACCCGGATTCATGGTTATTCCACGGTATCAGGGGGTGCAACCGGCCACGAAACGCCCGCACTCGGAGGCGCTGGCGCAGTGGGCGTGGGCTGCGCCAGTCCGGCCTGCTGCATCATCCACTCGATGTCGAAGCCTTCCTTGCGAATGCGCTGGTCATAGTAGAAGAGCACGAGGGCGATGGCCGAAACTGGCGCGAGCAAAACCTGCAACAGGAAGTCCACCACGAATCGGATAACTTCCGCCGCCAAAAGACCCATCTGCGATTGGCCATGTCCTGCCGCCGAAGCCACTCCGACGATGATCAGAACCGGGATCGCCGCGACCATCGACAAGGCGATGCTGAGGGCAAATACGAGCAGGTACATCAGTAAGACGCGGCCGCGCGTGCCCGGGCTCAGCTTCCACGAGCGCATCAGCGAATCCCAGGGGGGCAGGTTTTCCACGACGCATGCGGGCAGACCAAGGGAGAAGCTAAGCATCAGCCATACGATTGCAACAAACGCCACAATCCCGACTATGACAGCCAAAAATCCAGCGGCGATTGAAGCGCCGCCGCCACCCGCGGCCGCGCCAATTGCGACCAGAACTACAATCAGTACCGTCGCGGCGCCTGCGGGAAGACCGCCCGCAATGAGTCCTTGCAGAAAAATGAATCCGAGGCAGCGCCAGAACCTGGGTTTGACTGAAGCCAGCGCCCGCCGGATCGTGATCGTCTCGCCTCGGCTCACTCGTGCCGCCGCTTCCGTCATTCCCGCATAAGAAAAGACGGCAGCCACGATGTAGATGGGAATTACAATCACGACGGCGAGAATGATTGCAACGGCCATGATCGGGGTGAACTGATCACTGCTGGCCCTGATCCCCGGTATTGCAAAAATAATCGCTACGGCGACTGCCGTGATCGCAAAGATCACGCCGATCGGCAGCGCGGCCACACCGGTGAACATCCAGAAGTTTCGGCGATAGAGTTGCGCCGTGCGGTCCAGGATCTCCCCGAGTGTGGAGGGTCGAAGCGCTTCGCTCATGGGTTGCTCTCTTTCTCGCGGACAAACCTTGCACGCGGAAAATCTTCACTGTTATGCCGCGGGGCCGGGCGCCAATTCTTCGTTGCCCGGCTCGGGCAGCATTCCGGCCGCGCGCATCATCCACTCAATGTCGAAGCCTTCCTTGCGAATGCGCTGGTCGTAATAAAACAGCGTGAGGCCGGTGGAATAGATGGGGCCGATCAATGCGCTGGTCAGGAATACGCCGATTTGCTGCAGGAGCATCCATTCCCATGGCAACGGCTGGCCTGGATGTTTCACGGCGATGGCAATGAGCGGAAACCCGAATATGACGCCCAACAGCATCTTGACGGCTCCAACCAGCAGGCCGAGCACGAAGATGCGTCCGCGCGAGCCAAGGCTTAGCTCCACGCTGCGCTTGATAGCCGCCGACGCCGTCAGATTCTCTACCACGCACGCAGGCACCGCCAGCGAGTAGCGCAGCGACATCCAAACTGCGTAAATCATCGCCAGAAAGAAAAGCGGCATGAGCGCGAGCATGCCCAGCCCAGCCTCCATGAATGCTCCGGGATTTAGCCGGGCGGCAGCCTGCGATGCAGCCGGATTCGTCATAAAGTCGTGCGGCAGCAGTGTGAACGCTACGGCGAAAAATGCAATGTAAAGGACCGCGAACGGCGCCCACGCGCGAAACGTTGTCACCGTCATAAGCCACAAGTAGGTCCGCAGCCGCGGAACCACGCTTTTTGCCGCAGCCCGAATCGTGGCCGGCTTGTCCAGATACACCCACGCCACAGCTCGGTTGATCGCGGCGATCGACAGCCCCGCCAGGATCAGGACCACGAGCGCTTCCAGCACGGCCAACAACGCCGTACCCCACTGCCAATGCGACATCACGTTGGGATAACCGAGCAAATAAAGCGAGCGCAGATACAAAAGCTGCACTGCCAGCATGATCACGGCAAAGATGGTCGAAATCCCGGCAAAGAGCAGGAAGTGCGTCCTGTAGAGCTCGGCGGTGCGATCGAGAATTTCGCCGAGCGTCATGGGCCTGAGCTGGGTGTTCATTTCGCCTCTGCGTGGCTACACGCCGAGCACTCCGTTTCCATGTGGATTCGCTCGTCGTTTGACCCTGCGAAACCGTCAGAATCTGGGCCTCTAAAAAATGAATTCCTGAACGCTCCACGGATCGTAGCACAGGTCGTCATCGCGCAAGGCGGCTTTCGCAGCGCGAAAACCGGTTTGGCATGGCCGCTTGAAAAAACCTGCGATTTCTGATAACTAATACTTTAGTTGTTCGTCTACTGGAATGTGCGGGCGACGTAAATTTTCGACGTTTTTCTCATAGGATCAATCACTTAGCGATGCCACCGAAGAAATCCAATACGCTTACCGAAGCCGAGCTCAGGCTGATGAAGATTCTTTGGCGGCGCGGCGAGTCGGCCGTCACTGACCTAGTCGCGGCTTTGCCAGAAGATGAGCCGCTGGCCTACAACTCCGTGCTCACCACCATCCGGATCCTCGAGCAAAAAGGTTACGTCGAACACCGCCAGCAGGGTCGAGCCTTTGTCTACCGTCCGAGCGTCCAAGAGAATGAGGCCAGCCGCTCCGAAGTGCGCAATGTGCTCGATCGTTTCTTCGGCAGTTCGCGGGAAAAGCTGGTGTTGAGCCTGCTGGGCGACGAGGATCTTTCGGCTGAAGAATTGGCGCGACTGCGGGAAGCGATCCGCAACGCAGCGCCCGATGAGCAAAAGGAAGGGAAGTAGGAATGCCCCTGATTCACATGGCGGAAGCGGTTCTGGCGGCAAGCGACGCCGGCGCGAAGTGGGCCGACGCGGCATTTTCCGGCTTTGCGCAAGCTGCTGCGCCCGCCGCGATCGCCGCGTTGTGGCAAAGCCTGCTGATCGCGTTCGCCATGGTTCTCTGCCTGCGATTCCTGCTGCGCGCATCGGCGGCGCAGCGTTTTGCCGCATGGGCAGCGGCGTTCGCCGTGGCTGCGCTGCTGCCGATTCTGCCTTTGATCGAAAACTTACTCGTTGCACGGTTCGGTCCTGTCGCGGCCACCGCACCGGCAACCGGCACAGCAGCACATTCGTGGTTCGAGCTCGACAGCCGCTGGGCGCTCGTCATCGCCGCTCTCTGGCTGGCCGGCTCAGCGTTTCGCGCTATGGAGTTAATGTTTGACCTGCGCCGCCTGCGCAGGTTGTGGCACCGCGCAACACCGTTAGAACCGGACGCGAGCCTGCGCACCCTGCTTGCTGGCCTGTCACCTATCCGGCGCGTCGAGATTTGCACCACTCCCGATCTCGATCGGCCCAGCGTCATCGGCTTTTTCGCGCCGCGCGTCCTCATTCCCGATTGGCTCTATCCCCGCTTGACGCCCGGCGAGCTTGAGCAAGTCGTCCTTCATGAGGCCGAGCACCTGCGCCGGCGCGACGACTGGACCAATCTGCTGCAAAAACTTTCGCTGGTCGTGTTTCCGTTGAATCCGGCGCTGGCATGGATGGAGCGCCGCCTCTGCCGAGAGCGCGAAATGGCCTGCGACGAAGGGGTCATCGAACGAACGCGCGCTCCGCGCAGTTACGCTGCCTGCCTGACGTCGCTCGCCGAGCGTGAATTTGAACGGCGCCAATTCTTGCGGCGCGCTCAGGCTCTTTCTTTGGGAGCATTCGAGCGCCGTCCGGAACTGGCTCACCGCGTGCACAGCATTTTGCGGCGCAGGCCTGCGCTTCATCCCGTCGCCGCCGGCACGCTGGTTGGCGTTGTGGCATGCGGCCTGCTCGCCGCGGCAGTGGAACTGGCGCGCAGTCCAATGCTCGTTGCGTTCGTAGCCGCGCCGGATGCGCAATCCGCGGCTCTTGCGAGAGTGGGGAGCGCTGGGCCCGACCAAGCGCAGGTTTCTGATGTTGCGTCGAACGGCGCAACAACCCCGGCAGGCGACGACGCCGTCTTCCATCCTTCACAGCACTTCCGCGCCGTCGAAACCAGCGCAGTCATGCCTTTGAAACAAACTGGCAGGCCGGCGGCAGCTCGACCGAATCGTACCGACAAAGATCACTCTGCAGAAACGGCGATGAATGTGCCAGGCCTCGCGCCCCGCGCGAACCCAACGCATTCCGCGATGCAGACGCCGGACGCGCTTTCCCCACAGCCTCAGGAATTCGTGGTCCTCACCGCGTGGGAAGAAGTTCAGACCTCGGCGTTGCGCCCCAGATCCTTCGCAGACTATGACACCGGCGAAGGCACTCCGGAACAATCCGGCGCTGCGAAATCCCAGGCCCACCAAAACGTAGACGCGCCGATCACGTACACCCGCCTGATTCTTTTCGTGGTTCCGACCAACGCCACAACGAGCGCACCAACCAAAACCGCACAGGGCTCGAAGCCGGCGCGCACGTCAAGTTCACGTTCCTATCAGCCTCCGACTTTCGACAGCGGCTGGCTGTTCTTCCAACTCTGATCATGTAACCGAACAAACCATGGAGATGAAGCAATGTCGTTCACAACTAATTCATTAGTAGCAGCAGTGAGGAAGCTGGCGGTTCCTGCGGGAATTCTCGCCACGCTCCTCTTTTCGCTCGCGTTCTTCTTTGACCACAGCCGCGCGCACGCCGCTGTTGCCGGGCCTCTCGATGAGAGCAGCGTCTCTTCGCTCGTTGCACTCGACAACGCGGTGGAGGCGGTCGCCTCGCGCGTCACGCCTGCGGTCGTCAACGTTGCCGTCACATCGCGCGTCGCCCCTGGCGATCAGGACTCAGACAACGACGGTCAGGGCGGCCAGCAATTTGGCGGCGGCATCAACCCGCAGGATCTGCCTCCGGGCTTCCGGCAGTTCTTCTTCGGTCCCGGCGGTCGACAGATGCAGCCGCAGCAACAGTTCGAACATGGAATCGGCAGTGGAATCATCATCTCTCCCGATGGCTACATCG
>DATKMH010000003.1:0-136230 GCA_035541975.1 Occallatibacter sp.
CTGATTTACGGGGTGGCGGCGGTGGTGGCGTGCTTCCACGACACGCTGATTACGGTAGGCGCGTTCGCTCTGTTCAATAAGGAGGTCAGCCTGACGGTGATTGCGGCCATCCTGACGCTGGTGGGCTACTCGATGAACGACACGATCGTGGTTTTTGACCGCATCCGCGAGAACCTGCGCTTAAGCAGGCGGGACAGCCTGACGGACCTGGTGAATCGCAGCATCAACCAGACCCTGAGCCGGACGGTGCTGACTTCGGGCCTGACCTTCCTTACGGTGTTGTCGTTGTTCATCTTCGGGGGCGAGGTGCTAAACGGGTTTTCATTCGCGCTGGTGATCGGCATCCTGATCGGGACGTATTCTTCGATTGCGATAGCCGCGCCAATGCTGGTGGCGTGGCAGGAAACACGGGCGGGAAAGGGAAAAACGGCTTCCCTTCCACCGGCCAGAGGGTCAAAACGCTAAGAACCGGGGCTGGACGCCCCAGGACGCTAGAGAATATGGCCGCGCAGCTCGATTTGTGCATCCATTCTCGGTGGGGCGCCATTCCCCGAGGGAGGGTTGGGCGGCTGGCCGATGGACCGGTTTCTGGAACAATTTGGGCATTGGAACATTGCACCGGTTTTCGAGCGCCCTTGGCAGTGGCGACTGAGTTCTGATAAGGTTTACTCGCTCCTTTGTGTGGATTTTCCAGTCGGGAACAATTCCCCCTCCCGTGGTGTCTAAAATAGGAGTAACGATACCCGATTAACGAGGCTGGCTATGTTCGAAGATTCCACGTTTGAATCCAGCAAAAGGATCAAAACCAAGAGCGGCCGGTGGATGTTATTGACCGGCGGCATCAATCTGGGGATCCTGATTCTGCTGATCCTGATTCCGCTGATCTATCCCGAGGCACTGCCGAGCGCGCTGATGGCGACGATTTTGACAGTGCCGCCGCCACCGCCTCCGCCACCCCCGCCGCCGCCGCCGCCGGAAGTTCATGTGGTGCACGTGCAGTCGGAGATGATGAACAACCAGCTGACGGCTCCCACCAAAATTCCGAAGAACATTGAAATGGTTTCGCAGAAGGAAGCGCCGCCATCGAATTTCGGCGTGGCGGGCATGGAAGGGATGGGCAGCAGCAACGGCGTGATGGGAAGTCTGTTCGGCAGCGGAAACGGTCCGCAGGTGAAGGCCGCGCCGCCGAAGAAAGTGAATATCTCGGCCGGTGTGGAGCAAGGTTTGCTGATCCAGAAGATCACGCCGACCTATCCGCCCATTGCGAAGGCCGCGCGCGTGCAGGGTACGGTGGTGCTTCAGGCCACGATTTCGAAACAAGGCACGATTGAGGATCTTCACGTGGTCAGCGGTCCCGCCATGTTGACGCAGGCCGCAATGGATGCGGTGAGACAGTGGCGCTACCGGCCTTACCTGCTCAATAACGAGCCGGTCGAGGTGGAAACCACGGTCGATGTCATTTTCACCCTGGGTGGGTGACGATCAATTCCGGCGCCCTGCCTGACTTTGGCAGGGCGCACTGCTTTCAGGCCGGAATGCGCAGTGCGCGTTCCATCGAACTTAGCCACCCTTCGCCGGGTCTAATCCAGTAAAAAGAATCTCCTTAGGAGGAACGATTCAGTGATTCTCGCTCAGCTCGCACATTTAACTTCGCACACGGTCAACAGCCTGGCCATGTTTCAAGATGAGGGCCAGACGGTTGGTTTCAGCCCCATGCAATTGTGGGAACACATGGCCTGGATGGCCCGCACCGTAGCCATCGTCCTGTTCATCGAGTCGGTCTGGTCACTGGCCGTGATGATCGACCGCTACCTGTATTTCTCCGCCGCCCGCAAGCAGTCGCGTGAGTTTGCGCCCAAGGTGGCCGGCGCGCTGAAGGAAAGCAAGCTGGAAGAAGCCATCAAGATTGCCGACCGGAACAAGAAGTCGCACCTGGCCGAAGTTGTTACGGCCGGTCTGCAGGAGTTCCGGGCGTCGCAGGGCACGGCGACCGATGAGACGATCGCCAGCGCAGGGCGCGCCCTGGAGCGGGCCGAAGCGATCGTGCACGCAAAGCTGAAGAGGGGCCTGTCGGTTCTGGCCACCATCGGCTCCACGGCACCGTTCGTGGGCCTGTTCGGCACGGTCGTGGGCATTCTGCACGCATTCGACGCCATCGCCACACAGAAGATCGCCGGCATCGGCGCGGTCGCGGGTGGTATTTCCGAGGCCCTGGTGACCACGGCATTCGGTTTGCTAGTGGCGATTCCCGCGGTTATGGCGTTCAACTACTTCACAGGACGCGTTGAGGCGTTTGACGTGGAGATGGACAACTCCTCCAGCGAGCTGGTGGACTATTTCATCAAGCAGAGCCACAAGCGCTAGGCGCGAACTGGCTTATCTCTCGAGCGAGGATTCTCGTCGGGCAGAGGGTGTGAAGCTCTTCTGCCCGGCGATTCGATAAACGCTTGAGAGCGGAGAATGCCGGACCGGATCCGGCAGAATTTCAGCGGTACGGAGTTCAGGCAATGGGTATTACGGTTCGCGACGAAGGCAGGAAGGTAAATTCCAACATCAACGTGACGCCGATGGTGGACGTGATGCTGGTGCTTCTGATTATTTTCATGGTCATCACGCCGATGCTGCAGAACAAAGTGCAGATCGACCTGGCCAAAGTGGATAACGCCACGCAGATGCCAGACGCCGACAAGGAAGACGCGATTGTGGTCGCGGTGACACGGGATGGCGCGGTGTATCTGGGCCAGAACAAGGTCGATCCGGGGCAGCTGGGCAGCCTGGTGCGGGATAAGCTCGAGGACAAGACCGACAAAACGATCTATGTCCGGGCGGATGCGCGGGCGCAGTACAAGGCAGTGGAAGATGCCATTGATGATGTGCGGACGGCAGGCGTGGAAGAAGTGGGCCTGTTGACGCAACGGCGTGAAGGCAACCAGATTGGCGGCCAATAGCGCCGCGCCCGTCAGCGGGTTTTGAAGATTTTGAGGAAGCGAGGAGTTTAAGCCATGGCATTTTCAATGGGTGGCTCTGGCAGCATGTCGGAGATCAACGTGACGCCCATGATCGATATTTTGCTGGTGCTGCTGATCATTTTCATGGTCATTGTGCCGGTAACTCCGAGGGGTCTGGATGCGCTGGTACCTCAGCCGCCCAAGAATCCGCAGCAACAGCAGCAGCAGAATGACCGCACCATCGTGGTGCAGGTTCTGTATCGTCCGGGGCAGACGCCGGCCTACAAGATCAATGACACCGACGTGAACCACCAGGATCTGCTGCCGAAGCTGACTGACATTTACGCCAATCGCGCCGAGCGCGTGATGTTTGTGAAGGGCGACGACGACGTGAACTTTGCCTATATCGCGGACGTGATCGATATCGGCAAGGCGGCGAACGTGGACCACATTGGGTTGATGACACCGAAGATCCAGGCGGGGCAGTAAGCCGGCTGTGTCCGGAGACACTTGATCCGGTTGCGGGGAAGAGTACAATTTTTTTGCCCTGGCTGCGGACCATTTAGCCGCACCCGGCTGTTCAAGTTTTCGAGGTGTGGCCGAGCCGGCCCAAGCCTCAAGGAGAAGGAACGAACATGATTGGAACCGCACGTTTTTGGGCGCTGGCGGCAACCTTAACCGGGATGGTGATCGGCATGAGCGGGTGTAACCAGCTCATGGCCCGGGATCAGTTGAACAAAGGAGTCGATGCCTACAAGAACGGCCACTACGACGAGGCCATCGAGCACTTTCAAAAAGCCACTGAGCTGGACCCGAAACTGCCCATGGCGAAGACCTATCTGGCAACAGCGCTGGAGCAGGACGTAGCTCCGGGCGTTACCACGCCGGACAACCTGAAGATCGCCAACCAGGCCATCGACATGTTCAAGGAAGTTTTGAATGAAAAGCCGAACGACGTCGATAGCATGAAGAAGATCGCGGGCATTTATTTCAGCATTAACCAGATGGACGAGGCCGAGAGCTGGCAGAAGAAGGTTCTCGACGTCGACCCGAACGATCCCGAGGCGGCATACACCATCGGCGTGATCGACTGGAAGAAAGCGCACCAGAACAAGCTGGAGGCGTTGCAGTCCGTGGGCCTGAACGATGACGGCAAAGGGAACGTGAAGGCCCCCAAGAAGGTGATGGAGGACCTGGCCCAGAAGAATGCGCCGCTGGTTGACGAAGGGCTGAAGTACCTGACCATGGCGGTTAACGATCGTCCTAACTACGACGATGCCATGCAGTACCTGAACCTGATCTACCGGAACAAGGCGGATGTGGATTACGGCAACGCCTCGGCGGTGAGCCAGGACCTGGCGATGGCAGACCAATGGACGACCAAGGCGATGGATACGCGCAAGGCCAACGAGGCGAAGAAGAACCAGGGCCCTGGCGGCATTCAGATCGACAACAGCGGGCAGATGCACTAAGCGCCACTCACAATGTCCCGGAAAGAAATCGACGGCCTCTGCAATGCGGAGGCCGTTTTTCTTGACAACCTGAATTCTGTTTCCCGAGGTGCGACTTGAATCAAGCTTCCGGTATGACGCGAATGTTTTCTCTTGTTTTGGTTTGCTGTCTTGCGACAGCGATCAGCGCCCAGGCCCAAACGGTGCCGGGTGTTGCGCCGCATCCGGGCGCGATGCACGCATCGCAATCGACGGGCGGATTGGCGGCCGCGAACGAGCGGGAAACGCTCGAGGTGACGGTGTGCGGGGACTCGCTGATCCATGTGACGGCGAGGCCGGCGGGCGCGCCCGCGGCGACGGATCCCCAGCCATGGATGCTGGCAGCGGATCAAGCCTGCCCAGGAGCCCCTTTCCAGTTCGGCGAATCCAATGGTTCGGCGCACCTGACGACAAAGCAGCTGGTGATTTCGTTTTCCGAAGCGAATGGCAATCTCAATTTCCGCACACCCCAGGGCGAGGAACTGATCCGCGAGCGGCCCAACCTGCCGCGAACCTATCAGCGCTCCGATGCGGAGGGAAAGCTGCATGTTGAGGACCGCTTCAGTCTCGATGCGACGGAGGCGATCTACGGGCTTGGGCAGCATCAAAGCGGGATGTTCAATTATCGCGGGAGCGTGGTTGAACTGGGGCAGAACAACACCGACGTTGCGATTCCATTCTTTGTGTCGAGCAAGGGCTACGCGATTCTGTGGAACACGGCTTCGTTCAGTTACTTCGATAACCGTTTTCCACTGGACCTGAATTTAGAGTCGATGGCCGCGCCGCAGATCGACTATTACGTCATCTACGGTCCGGAGATGGACTCGATCATCCATCAATATCGGGCGATGACGGGTCACGTGCCGCTTTTTCCCGAATGGGCCTACGGATTTTTCCAATCGAAGGACCGCTACAAGACGCAGGACGAGATTCTGTCGATCGCAGCCGAATACCGCTCGCGCCACATACCCATCGACGCCATTGTGCAGGACTGGTTCTGGTGGAAGGACGGGGGCAAGGGCGACCCGGTGTTCAACTCCGGGTACACCGACGTTCCAGGCGAATTGAAGGCGCTGCACGACGAGCATATTCATGCCATGATTTCGGCCTGGGCGCTGATGGACCCGACGAGCGAGAATTTCAAGCAGATGGTGGAGAAGGGCTACGAAATCGACGACACGCAGGCATACGATCCGACGAATCCCGCGGCGAGCGATTTCTTCTGGAACCAGTTTGTGGGCAAGCTATTCGCGCAAGGGTGGGACGCATTCTGGCTGGACAGCTCGGAGCCGGAGGAGGCGTGGCCGCATTCCGGCGACGCGGCTCTTCGCGACAAGCAACTGCTCATTGGCAGCGGCCTGGAATACACGAACGTCTTCCCGATGGAGCACACGGCGGGAGTAGCGGCGCACTGGAAGCAGACCGACACCGACAAGCGCGTGTTTCTGCTGACACGATCGGCGTTCATGGGGCAGCAGCGCGTCGGAACGACGGTGTGGTCGGGCGACGTCTACAGCAGCTGGTGGGCGCTGCGGCGGCAGGTTCCCGCGGGATTGAATTTCGCGCTTTCGGGTTTTCCATACTGGACCACCGACATCGGCGGATACCATCCGTTGAATTATGCACAAACCATGCCGCCGGGATACCAGGAACTTTATGCGCGCTGGTTTGAGTACGGCGCCTTCTGCCCGATCTTTCGCACCCACGGGCACCGCGACCACAACGAGATGTGGGTGTATGACCAGGTGTTTCCCACACTTCTGGCGGTGGACCGGCTACGGTACCGGCTAATGCCTTATGTGTATTCGCTGGCGTGGAAGGTGACGAGCGACGATTACACGCTGCAGCGGCCGCTGGTGATGGATTTCCGCGACGATCCGACGGTGAGGGAGATTGGCGACCAATTCATGTTCGGGCCCGATATTCTGGTGAGCCCGGTACTGACGCAGGGTGCGACCTCGCGGACGCTGTATCTGCCAGCAGGAACGCGCTGGTACGATTTCTGGACCGGGAAGCGTGACGAGGGCGGCGCGGAGGTGAATGTGGAGGCGCCGCTCGATCGCATTCCGCTAGCAGTGCGGGCAGGATCGATTCTGCCGCTTGGTCCGGCGATTGAATACGCGGGACAAGCCACAGATCCCATCGAGCTGCGGGTCTATCCGGGCGCCGACGCCAACTTTACGCTTTACGAAGATGAGGGAGACAGCTATCGCTACCAGAGCGGCGCGCACGCGACGATTCCGATCCATTGGGAGGATGCGTCACGCGCGCTGACCGTCGGCGACCGCGTGGGAAGCTACCCCGGCATGCCGGCGAGCCACACGTTCCACGTGGTGATTGTGTCTGCCGGCCACGGCGTGGGCGGCGAGGCGACGGCTGCGCCCGACAAGACGATTCAGTATGCGGGCGCGAAGGCGGAGGCGAAGTTCTGAAGATGAGAGCAGCAGGCGCTATTTGCCGCCCTGTTTTAGAATCTGCTCGGCGAGGAAGTTGCGCACTTTGGCGCTGTCAGTCAGCGTCTCGAGATACGCGGTTTGGAGAAGCTGCTTCTGGCCGTCGTGAAGCGACTGATGGATGGCCTGAACGACGCGCGGATCGTTAAGCTCACGCTGACCCGCAGGCTCCCGGGAAATGAGCTTGAAAATGGCGTAGCCGGCAATCTTATGTGTCTGGTCGTAAATCGGCAGCACGTCAGTGAACTGATCGGGCTTGAGCTTGCCGATCGCGTCGTAGACTTCGGGATCGGTTTTGAGCTGGGATTCGCCCACGGAACCCATGACGCCGCCATTGGAGGCGGTGTTCGGGTCCTCTGACATGTTCATTGCCACGGTGGCAAAATCCTCGCCGCTCTCGAGCTGGCTGTAGGCCGCGTCAATCTTGCGTTTGGCATCGGCCTCGCTGGAAGGCTTGGCGGGCTGCACATTGCCGGATTGCTGCGGGGATCCGATATAAGCCACGATTTGCGCGAGGTAATACTGCGGCTCAATGCGATTGAAGTCGGCCTTGTGGGCAGCGTAGAACGCGGCGATCTGCGCGTCGGTGATATCGATCTTCGACTCGATCTCCTTGTTCATGAGCTTGGTTTCAGTGAGGCCGCGACGAATGTCGCGCTTCAAGTCGTCGAGCGACTGGCCGCGCTGCTTCAGCATGGCATTGAACTGCTCGTCGGTATACGGAGCCTTGATTTCAGCGAGCTTGGCGTTCACGTCTTCATCGCTGGCGGTCAGATTGAGCTTGGCAGCCTGCTGATCAAGAATCTCCTCCTGAATCATTTGATGAAGCACGCTGAGACGGCGGATGTCAGCTTCCTGCGGCGATGGAGTCTGCGGGTTGTCGCCCAGGGTGCTTTGATAGTTCCTGTCCAACTCGGCGCGCAAAATCTCTTTGCCATTGACAGTGGCGACAACGTCGGCAGAGGGGGACCGATGGCAACCCGCAAAACCGTAGAAAAGAGCGGCGGCAGCCAGTGCGGCTGCGGCAGCTGCGGCCAAGCTGGCGCGGGTTTTGAAACGAGATGTGGCTGCGAAGCTTATGTCTTTCATCAGGCTCCAAGCCTTCTAGGATAAATCCCCACGAGGGCGCGCGGATAGAGCGAAAGCGTCATCAGTTAGCACCTGCCGGAGTGGGAGCCGTGGGAGGCTGAACGGGCGGGGGCTGCTCGCCCGCGGCGCGCAGAGCGCGGTCAATTACCATCCAAAGCTGATCTTGCGGGACCGCGCCGCCATTGACGCGTTCTCCGTTTACATACACTGCGGGAGTACCGTCGATTCCCAGTGCGTCAGCGGACTTGGCCGAGGCTCGAATCTGCGTTTCATCCTGCTTGGCGACGCAGGCGCTAAGGGCGGCCTCGTCGAGCTTGGCGAGCGTAGCCTCCTGCAGGGCGACGCGGTCCAGCGCGGCAAAGCTCTTCTTCAAGTCGCGATCCTGGCCGGTGATCTCGTCTCCGTGAGCGTGAAGGTAATCCACGTAGGTCCAGTAGACGTCGCCGCTTTGCGCGGCCAGGCAGTTAGCGTCGACGGCAGCGTGCATGGCCCAAGGATGCATATCAGAGAGCGGATCGTCCTTATAGACGAAGCGAACGAGATCCTTGTAGTGCTCGAGGGTGGCGGGGAAAAGCTCCGCATGCAGGCGCGCGCAATAGGGACATTCGAGGTCGTCGAAGTTGACCAAGGTGACTTTGGCGTTGGGATTACCGCGAATGGGGCGGCCCGCGATTGAAATGGCGTCGGCGGGATCCTTGGTCAGGTCGAGCGTGTCGAAGTGAACAAGCTTGGTGTTGTCGGAGGAGATGAGGAAATTGATGACCTGGGACTTGGAATTGCGCGAGATGGTCACCGGAAGCGTGTCGTAGCCGGTGAACTGGCTCGGGGTTCGCGCGCCGAGAGCGATGGTCACGTCGGGCGGCATATCGTACTGAGAACGGACCAGAACCTCAATGCGGCGGTTAAGAACAGGATCGGTGCCGGAAGGCTGGTTGCTCTGGGCTCTGCAGCCCGCGGTCAGGGCTATAACGAGCAGTCCTGCCAGAAAACGAAAACGATGCAATGCTTTTTCCTCTCTCAAAAGGATACTCCAGCAGGGTGCTCAGGACCCCCGATATCCCTCATTCCTGTGCTGCGATAGAAGGACGCTCGGAGCGGGAAAAGGCAACCGTGGCAAGGGGTGGGCGGGATCGTTGAATGGTCTTCGGGGCCGGGTTCCCGGAACGGAACATGGCAGGCGCGGCAGCTTCTAATACGCAGGCGGCAACGCGGGATCGCGGAAGACGGAGTTGGAGTGGCGGATGTCACCGACGGCGCCGAAGTTGGCGAGCGTAAAGCTGTAAAGCCACTGCGTCTCGTCGCGGCTGGTTGAACCAATGTTGCCTAGTTCGTAGCGCCTGTAGCCGGCTGTCAAGCCGCAGCAGTTCCAGTTGTAGACGGCCTGTGCGCCGGCATACTGCACCTGGTGCTGGACGAAATCGTAGCCGCCATTCACGGCGAGGTCGAATCCTTTGCCGCTTTGCTTGCCGAACTCGAAGAAGGGCTGCACCTGCTGGCTCTTGATCATTTTGGCGGCATTGCTGGTGCCGGGTTGCTCGTCGGGAGCGTTGAGCAAAGCGTGCCCGATGCCCAGCGTGGTTCGGCCAAAGCTGTATCCGGCAAAGAGATTGTTGGCGGCGATTCGGCCCGCAATCGAGTCGTAGTCGAGATCCCACTCGACGCGCAGGTTATCAATGGCTTCAAAGCGCATGCGCGAAACCACGGGGGCGATGTTGCGCGGAGAAGTGAGAAAAGTGGGCGCCATCAAATCGAGCGTGGCGTCGAAGACGTTGCGGTTGCCGGAGATGACAGCGCCGCCGAAATTGGGGTCGATGAAATACTCCTGGGCGATTTGCCACGTGGCCCACTCACGCAGGTTGTCGGGACATGGCCTCGTCGAATCTCTGCCGGTGGAGGCTTCATCATCGGCGGCGTTGCATGGGCGTGGATTAGTGGGCCGCAGATAGAAACGCTGCGTGAGCGAGAAGCCGGCTTCGTTGACGTCAGTGGCGATATCGGTGGTGTCGAAGAGGAGCACATTCTGAGCCTGGGCTCCGATTCCTCCGACGTAGCGATACGTGAGCTCGGGCTCAATGACGTGGCGCAGCTCGCGGTGCCACATCGGGAATTCGAAGTCGCGCTCGAGCGCCGGAGGGCGGATGTCGACTTGCGCTTCGAAGTCGCCGCGGTTGAGTCCTCTGTGATCGATCTGCGGCACGGAGGAGGGCCCAGACAGGGCCGGCGTTTGGCTAATGGTATACAGCGTGTCACGCAGTGCAACCTCGGGGACGAAGGTCCATCCGCCGGCAGTGAAAGGCAGAGAAAGATGCGGATACACATCGAGCCGCACAACATTGCGCGAATGAAAGGAAGGCTCGGAGCGGTTGAGGTAGCCGAGCGACGATCCCAGGCTCCAATAGAAGGGTGAGTCTCGAAGAGGCCGATCAAGGACGTCGTAACGGAGCAAGGGCAGGCGCAGAATCTTTACCTCGTCGCCATTGGTGGTGCTGGCGAAGGACTGGAAACGGTCCAGCCAAACGGTTGGCGCCACGCCGTTGCGATTGTGGGTGAGGACGACGTCGCTTGCGACCTCGGAACTTGTCGCCTGCAAGTAGTTGTCGTTGAAGAGCAGCCGATAGACGTAGCTCGACAGATATTCGATGGTCCCGGCGATGCGCGTTGAGGACGAGAGATCTTTTCGTCCCAGAATGCTGACATCGACGCCGCCCTGATTGACGAGCTGATTGACGGTCTGGCCGGTCTGCGGGTCGGTGACCGGCTCCTCAACTCCCCGATCGACGAGCGAGCTCCAGCGTGCGATTACCTGGTCGAGTCCGAGGCCCCTGTAGCGGAAATCGCCGGTGGGCGCCCAGCCGCGCTTGCTGTAGTATTCAACGCCTGCCGCAATGTCCATGCTGCGATTGATGACCCAATACACCTGCTCGCCGAGCACGTAGCCTTTGATGGAAGAATTGCCCACGAAGGGAATCATGAATCCGCTGACGCGGCCGGTGTCGTTTGCCGGGTGCTCGAGATAGGGCAGGTAGAAGATGGGGATGCCAAGAAATTCGAAAAAGGCATTGGACGTGGATGCCTTGTCGTTTTCAAGCGCGATGGTATGCGCAATGATTCGCCAGTCGGGATGCGGAAGCCGGCAGTTGGTGATGGAGCCGTCGATGACTTTGAACTTGCCCTCGCCCAGCTGAAGCAGTACGCGGCCCGAGAAGAGCAATGGAGTGGGCGTGGAATAGACGACCGAATGGCCCAGCGTGCGCACTCCCTGCGAGCCCTCCACATCGTAGAAGCGGGCGGTGTGCATGTTGAGACGCATGTCGCCGTGCGAAGCGTTGATTGATACGTCGTTGGGGCCGCCGGTCAGTTGCAAGTGGCCGTCGGCCTCGAGCTCAGTGGTTTTTCTGTTGTAGACAACGCTGTCGGCGTGAAGGACGTAATCCTCGTAGTGCACAACCACAGCGCCAGTGAGGGTGAGGGTGTCGCCGGCCCACTGCTGGCGCATCGCCTGCCACTGGACGGGTGTGCCGGTTGGGGGCGCGGGTTCGGGCTGCGCAATTGGGATCAGCTCCTGGCCGGGATCGTCGGGAAGCGATTGCGGATTCGCGGTGGCGGCATCCGGAGGGCCGTTCGTCTCACTCTGCGAGGAAGGTATCGCATTAGTCAACAGCGATGCAGTCTGCGCGCCCAGTCTCAGGTGACAGAGGGCCAACAGAGTGATACATAGTAAGTAACGAGGGCACATCCAAGTTCACGACCGGTGTAAGGCTCAGCATAGCAAAGCCGGCTACGTGGTTTGGACTCAGTCCACGCAGCTCTGGTCACTTAGAATCCCGGGTCGATACCACGAAGACGAATCTAAATCTCGCGGCGAGGCCTTTTATATATCCGCAGTATCCTTCCTTGGTTCAAACGCAATCCCTGTGCGGTTCGAGATCGAATTCATGCGCGCGTGAACGGAACTCGCGGCGGGGACCGGCAAGCAGCTTCGCCGCATGCGAAGGAGAATACAACCATTGAGTACACAAGCCAGTTCGGCGACACTTTTCCCGGCATGGAAGCAGGAAGTGAATCGGCGCATTGCAGCGCATATGAGCCTGAAAGCGCATTCTCGCGGTGAAACGAAGCCGGCCCGTGGCGGCCGCGCGGCTCATGGAGATCGGGCCGCGCAGGTTGCAGCTCGAGTGGCCGAACGATATGCCCATGCTCCCAGCTACAGCGAACTGCTGGCCGATGAAGCGCGGAACGCGATGCGCGCTGCCGAAGCCGCATCGCAAGCGGCCCAGCAGGCACAGGCGGCAGTGCAGTATGTGCTGGATGGACTTGAGGCTGCAGCGACGCCCGAGTTGGAAGAGCAGCATGATGCGGCAGCGGCGCATGCGGCGGCGGAGCCGGAGGTTTCTGAGGCAGCGCCGGATCATCGCGATTCGATGGATGCATGGCGAGCATCACTCTCAGGGTCTGCGACGGACGAATTGGCGGAGCCGATCTATCCGAATCTGATTCAATTTCCGAGGCAGATTTTTGCGACGCGGAGGATGCGTCCGCGACGCGCGGAAGGGCCATTGGCAGCCACGATGGCTGAGCCGCAGTTGAGCATCTTCGAGGTGGATCCGGGGAGCGTCTCCACTCAAGCAGCCGCGACGATGGAAGAAACCGCCGCGCCGGTTTGGATGCGCGCAGAAGAATCAAGGGTCGAGTTCGCTCCGCAGCCGGAGCCGGAAGTTCATGAAGAGCTTGCGCAACAGGCGCAGCAGCGGGCAATCAATGCCACGCCCTTGAATCTGCGCACGATCGCACAGATGGTGGATGCGAGCCTGACACTCGCCGCGTTTCTCTTGTTGACGATGCCGGTGATCTCGCATGTTGGACATCTGCCCGGCCTGCGCGCGGCTGAATTGACAGCGGTATTTGGGATGGTAGTGGTTGGAGCTGCGTATCAGGCATTGTTTCTGGTGCTGGGGAAGACCACGCCCGGGATGATGTACGCGGGGCTCGCGCTGACCACCTTCGATGGCGATGTGCCGGATCGCGCGCAGCGCTGGAAGAGGCTGTGGGCGACGGCGCTGTCGATTGCACCGCTTGGATTGGGACTGGTGTGGGTGCTATTCGACGAGGATGGCCTGATGGGCCACGATCGGCTGTCGAGGACTTACCTGCGGCGTCGGTGAGGAATCAGCTGGCGAGAGCGCGAAGTGCGCTGACGCCCGCGCCGATGAGGCCGGTTTCGTCATCGGGCGGCAAGATTTCCAAAGAAAAACTTTGCAGCGGGCTCATGCGCACCATGGTTTCCAGATGGCTGCGCAATTTTTCCAAATCGAGAAAACCTACGTTGCTGCCGGTGAAGTAGAAGCGGCCGGGTCCGGCTAGATGGATGAAGGACGCAGTCGCGGCGGCGAGAGCGCGATGCCATAGATCGACAAACTCGCGGCAGCGCGCGTCGCCCTGCTTCGCGTTGGCGAAGACTTCTTCCGGCTCGAGATCGAGAAAACGGAGGCGCATCGCGCGGTGGCCCATGATGCCTTCGAGATGGCCGGCTCCGCCGCAGCCGCAGTAGCGCTCTTTGGGGTCGAGGGTGACGGTGATGTGGCCGCCTTCCCAAACGCCGTCCATATAGGGCCAGCGGCCGTAGCCGATGCCTTTGCCGATGGTCCAGACGCGCGTGAGTTTGTCGAGCTTGCCGCGAGTGGCGGCGACTCCGGCGGCGATGGCGTCGGCATCGTTGGCGATGTGAACGGGAGCATCGAGGCCGCGTGCAGCGAGCGCGCGCGAAAGATCTTCAGCCAGGCATGTGCCTTTCAGCTGCTTGAGATTGGGCGACTCCTCGACGACGCCGGAACGGACGATTCCAGGCACTGCCACGCCGATGGCATCGGGCTTGCCGGCTTCGCTCGTGAGCTCGTGAATGTGGCCGGCGATGATTTCAACGATTTCGCCGCAAGGAAGCGCGTCGAGCTCATTGGTCAATTCGGGGTCTGCGGGATAGCGCAGCAACTTCCCAGCCAGCCGTTGATCCTGAAGCCTGCCGGTCACGATATGGCCGGTCATCACGACGCCAATTGCCGTGCTCATTCAAGCCCTCCTTGGGGAACGAGGGAAGATCTTCACTCCGACTGGTACTTGTGCAACCTGCCCAGTCCGTTGAACGCCGCTACTTTGTAACACTCCGCGAGCGTGGGGTAATTGAAAACGGTATCGATGAAGTAGTCGACGGTGCCGTCGAGTGTCATGACGGCCTGGCCGATGTGAACGAGCTCGCTGGCGCCCTCGCCGATGATGTGCACGCCGAGTACCTTGCGGGTGTCGCGATGAAAGATGAGCTTGAGGCGGCCGGTGGTGTCGCCGCGAATTTGCCCACGCGCGACCTCGCGATAGTAGGCCATGCCGACTTCGTAGGGAACGTCTTCGCCGGTCAATTGCTCTTCCGTCTTGCCAATGAAACTGATTTCGGGGATGGTGTAGATGCCGTAGGGATAAAAGCTGGGATTGGAGCGTGCAGTCTTGTCGCCGAAGGCGCGAACGGCTGCGATGCGGCCCTGCTCCATGGAAACGGATGCGAGCGAGGGAAAGCCTACTACATCGCCGACCGCGTAGATGTGTTCGACTTTGGTCTGGTAGTTCTCGTCGACGGCGATGCGGCCGCGCTTGTCGGCTTCAAGGCCCGCAGCCGCGAGGTTGAGGTCGTCGACATTGCCCTGCCGGCCCACGGCGTAAAGAAGCGCGTCGCCGGAGACCTTCTTCTTGCTCTCGAGGTTGGCGACGACGGTACCGGGCGAGGGCTCTTCAACGCTCTGCACTTCTTCGCCGAGGCGCATGGTGACGCGCGCGTCGCGCAGGTGGTAGCTGAGCGCCTCGATGATCTCCTGATCGGCGAATTCGAGCAGCCGGTTGCGTTTTTCGATGAGCGTGACGCGCACGCCGAGAACCGCAAACATGCAGGTATATTCGACGCCGATGACGCCTCCGCCCACGACGATCAGCGTGCGCGGAAGGGTATCGAGGCCCAGAATCTGGTCGCTGTTGATGATGGTTTTGCCGTTGACGGGGACCTTGTCGGAAACGGCCGGCTTAGTGCCGACCGCGATGATGACCTGACCGGCCGAGAGCGTGGAATCGCCCTGCGGGCCTTCGACGCGAATCTGGTGAGGATCGAGGAAATGCGCGACGCCGTGCACAACGTCGATGCCGTTGCGCGAGAGTTGCGCCTCGGTGACGTCGACTTCGGTTTTGATGACGGCCTGAACGCGGAAGGCGAGGTCGGCCATGGAGATTTTTTCCTTGACGCGATAATTGACGCCGTAGATTGAGCGGTAGTTGTAGCCGGAGAGATGCAACACCGCTTCGCGCATGGTTTTGGAGGGGATGGTGCCGGTGTTGACGCACACGCCGCCGACGACGGAGCGCGCTTCAACGACTGCGACGCGCTTGCCCATCTTGGAGGCGGCTACGGCGGCGCGTTGTCCTGCCGGGCCGGAACCGATGACGACGAGGTCATACTCTTGCGCGCTCATGCCAGTCTCTCTCCCGCTTGGATGCTCGGCGATAGCCTGCGACAAAAAAAGTGCGTCGAAGCTCAAAGGCCAAATCGGCTTCAATTCCAGAATAACTGTACAGATCACTGTACTAGGGCAATCGCGGGAGTTGATGAATAGCTGTTAACTTCGCGGCGCATGCAGAGCGGAGAGAGACAGGTGGGCGAGCGAGGGCGGGGAGCCCCGGCGAGCATGGTGCGATCGCACGCCAGGGCCGCAGATATGGGTTCCCGCCAGCTCAATGCCAGGTTGGACAGTCGCGTGAGGTAAGCCCGGCCTCAAACGCAGAGACGAACAGACGTGCGCAACGCGATTCCCGATGAGCAGCGAAACTTTTCGGCGAATGCACTCACCTTATCGGCGAATTCTGCAACGGCTTGAGCGCGGTGAGAGAGAGCAGGCGCGGGGAGTGACCGCGGCGGGATTCATTGTGTGAGATGGTGTGTTTGCGATCAATATTGGTGGTCTGACCACTGGCGGCACGACCTGAACCGGCGATGCCGGTTATTCCGCCGGTCACTCCCCGCCGAGCAAGAAATGCTTTAGGCTCATAACATGGAATTCAGAATTCTCGATCTCGAGCGCGAGCCGATCGAATTCGACCTGGGGCTGAGGCCCGGGGCCATCGATTTTGGCGAAGAAGCCGAGCAAATTGGGCAATTGGCCACTACGGGCCAAGCCGAAGTGATCCACGAGCACCGCGGGCCGAAGGATGTGGTCGCGGACATACGTCTGAAAGGGCGCTACGCCGGCAGATTCGAGGTTCCCTGCGCGCGTTGCATTGAGCCGGTTGAGATTCCGTTGTCGGGCGAGTTCGACCTGATCTTCCGGCCGTTAGGGGCCGATGCCGGGGCGCCGGAGCGCTCGATCTCCACGTCAGAGACCGAAATCGGTTATTATCAAAAGGACAGTCTTGTGCTTGAAGATGTTCTGCGGGAGCAGGTGCTTTTGTCCCTGCCGGTGAGGACGCTGTGCAAGCCAGATTGCAAAGGACTTTGCCCGCACTGCGGAACCAACCGCAACACCCAATCCTGTTCTTGCGAAGAGGGTCAGAGCGATCCCCGGTGGGAGGGGTTAACGGGGTTGCGCAGCCGGTTTAAGTCCTGAGGACAGCAGCCTTTAGCTTTTAGCTTCCAGCTTTTAGCATGTTCTTGCGGTCGCGAGGGTTTTTCGGCCAGGAGCAATCTGAAGGCGAGGGCGAAAGCTCAAGGCCATATTTTCGACCTGCCACGCAGCGATCAAGATGCGAAGGCCGGCCAAAGGAAGCACACCATGCCGAATCCGAAGAGGCGTCACTCGACGCGCCGCACTGCCAACCGCCGCGCTCACGATTTTTTGTCGGCGACGGGGCTCTCTGAATGCCCGAATTGCCACGAAAAGAAGCTGCCCCATCGCGCCTGCCCGAAATGCGGGGCTTATAAAGGCCGTTCGGTTCTGGAAGTGAAGGAAGAAAAGTAGCTCTCCCAACCCAATGCTGACCGACATCGCGCTTGACGCCGTTGGCACCGATAAGGCCCCCGAGCCGGAGATTAAGGGAGCTATTCTGGCGTGCCGCGCTCTTCCAGTGCGGGTTCATCTGATCGGGCCGGAGCCGGAGCTGCGCGACCTGCTCGACGAGCACCTGGAAGACGAAGACCTGCCCATTGTCATCCACCACGCATCCGAGCGGATTGCGATGGATGAGAAGGCGGCGCACGCGGTGCGCACAAAACGCGACAGCTCCCTTCGCGTGGGGCTGAAGCTGGTGCGCGAGGGCAAATGTGCCGGCTTTGTAAGCGCAGGCAATACCGGCGCGGCCATGGCTACGGCGAAGATGGTTTTGGGCGGCTTGCCGGGCGTCGACCGGCCGGCGCTGGCCACGCCGATGCCGACTTCAAAGGGCAATCCGTGCGTGCTGCTCGACGTAGGCGCGAACGTGGACTGCAAAGCGCAAAATCTTGAGCAATTCGCGGTGATGGGCGAGATGTATGCCCGCAGCGTGCTGAAGATCGCACGGCCGCGCGTTGGACTGCTATCGATCGGCGAGGAAGAGACCAAGGGAAACGAGCTGACGCGCGAAGCCTTGCCGCTGCTGAAGGCGCTGCCGATCAACTTTATCGGCAACGTGGAGGGGCGCGATATCTTCAACGGCCAAGCCGACGTGATTGTGTGCGATGGATTCGTGGGCAACGTGGCGCTGAAGACTAGCGAAGGCATTGGGCGCTTTGTGCGCGATGCGCTGCGCAGCTCGTTGAACAAGACCGTGACCGCGCAGGTGGGCGCGCTGCTGTCGCGCAAGGCGTTTAACGATTTTCGGCGGCGGCTGGATTACACCGAATACGGCGGAGCACCGCTGCTGGGCGTGCGCGGTGTGTGCATTATCGGCCACGGATCGTCAAACGACGTGGCGATTTACAACGGCATCCGCGTGGCTCATGAATTCTCGCGCTCCGGCGCGAACGAGCGCATCGAGCAGGCGTTCGCGGGCAGGCCGAAGCCGCGCCCGGACGGCGCTGACGCCGAAGCGACCATCCACTAGGTTATGGATGGCCGCCCAGAAAGTGCATCAAGGTTCGATGGTGCAGCCCTTGCACGACTAGCGTGTCCCGCCTGTTATGGCGAGCTCAAACTTGAAAGCACGCACTTGCTGTGCGGAGCATGCGGCCGCGCCTACCCAGTCGTCGAGGGAATTCCCGTATTGATCGTAGAGCGAGCCGAGGGGCACGGCGACGGGCGCTGAGCGGGCTGGTTTAGTGCTGGTGGTGGCGCCAGTCCCAGTAGGCCTTTTGGTCCTCTTTGCTGCGCTTGGCGAATTCGGCGTGATCACGATGAGTATCGTGCTCCCACTGGTTGTAGTAAGGTTCCTCTGCCGCCCAGCCGTGATAGTCGTGGTAGTAGGGATCGTAGACGCGTACGCGCGCTGCGCAGCCGTTGCAAACCACGGGCACGGCGAATGCCGCCGCCAAAAGTATGGGAGCAAAGCGTCCCATCAGTGAAGCGCGAAGAGCTTTGATTTGTCCATTCAACATCTTGTTTCTCCTATCGGTTTCGACAAGATAAAACACATTTTAAGTTGGATGCGGCTGGTTCCGATGGGGATGTGTCAGTGGGGCGCTGAATCTTTAGCGGCGCAGATAGAACGGACGGACTATGAATGCCGCCAAGAGGATGGCGGCGACCAGCGCCAGGGCGATGAGAGTGTAGAGAAGAACGAGATTGGGGCCATGCGGGGAGTCGTTGTTCGGGCCTTCCGGCTCGACATCCGGTGGCGCGCCGTCACTCATACTTCAGCGACTCCACGGGATCCAATTGCGCCGCGCGCGTGGCGGGGACGGTTCCGAAGATCACTCCAACTAGAGTTGCCGCGGTGAGGGCGATGAACACCGAGAGGTACGAGATAGGAAAGTCGTAGCCACTGAAGAGGCGAATGGAAAAGGGGATGGCGAGGCCGACGATGCTGCCGACAATGCCGCCGGTGAGCGAGATGAGCACGGCCTCGGTAAGGAACTGCAGCTTGATTTCGCGGAAGGTTGCACCGAGGGCCTTGCGAATGCCGATTTCGCGAATGCGCGAACGCACGTTGGCGAGCATGATATTCATGATGCCGACGCCGCCGACTGCCAATGTGACCGCGGCGACCATGACGAGCACGGCGGTGAGCGCGTCTGCAACCTTAGCCGCGGTGTCGAGCAGGTCAGTGAGGGTTTGCGCTTTGTAGACGGAGTTTGGCCGGTGCCGCGCCTTCACTACGCTGACAATCTCTCGAGCGGCCTCAGGAACTTCGCTCATATTCTGCATGGAAAAGTAAATTTGATTCACGCGCTCGGTGCCTGTGAAGTAGCGAGCGACGGAATAGGGGATGAGCACGGTTTCATCCTGAATCTCGGACTGGCCGTAGTCGGAAAAACTCTCTTTGAAGACGCCGATGATGGTGAATGGGATCCCGAGGATCTGGAAGGTTTGGCCAACAGCCGCATCGTCGGAGCCGTAGCGCTCACGCGCAAAAGGTTGCGTCACCACAGCGCACTGCTGGTGCGTGGAGTCGTCGGTGTCATCGAAGAAGCGGCCGTCAGTGACGATGAGGTTGCGGATCTGCTGATAGTCGGGGCTGACGCCGAGCACAACGGTGTCTTTCTGGATGCCACCGGGAAAGCTGAGACGGTTGTGCATCGAGAGGACGGGCGAAGAATACATGACGCCCGGCACTTGCTGATCGACGGCCTTCTCGTCGTCGCGAGTGAGAAAGTCGTTGTATTGCGCGCGCTCGGCGGGGGTTGCGCCTCCGCCCGCATATTCCAGCTCGACGGAGTTTGTCCCGATCTTCTGAAGCAACGCCAGAATGTATTGCTTGCCCGTCAAGCCGATGGTGACGACCAGGATGACGGATGCGGTGCCGATGACCATGCCGAGGGCAGTGAGCGCGAAGCGTGTTTTGCTGGCGCGGAAGCTATCGCCCGCGAGCTTGAGGATCTCGCTCATGAGCATGGTTCGGCGCGCACTGACGAGGGTTTCCTGAAAGGTGTCAGGCCGGTTTTGCTGGAGGATCGGATTCATCGTTCGTCTGGTTAGACTCTTGCTGGCGGATTGCGGGTTCCGGATTTTCGCCGCGAATATGGCCATTGCCGGATCGCCGGCCGCCAACTTCTAGATTACGCGCGCGGCCCATTGCGGGGGCACTCTGAGCGGAACCGATTGTCACTCATTGATCAATTCCTTGTCGACTTTGATCAATCTTCGGTCAATTTGCGCCTTGGTCAATGTAGTCCTTGTTCAAAACGCGCCATAGATCCGCGAACGCTTCGAGGGGAAGAGATTCGGCGCGGGCGAGCGGGTCAATTGCGGCGGCGGCGAGGGCATCGTCGATTTGCGCTGTGGAGAATCCCGCGGCGCGAAGGTTGTTGGCGAGGGTTTTGCGTTTTTGCGCAAAGACCTGACGCAGGAAGCGAAGAAAGCCGTCTTCCGGAACGCATAACTCCGCGAAGCGTGGCGCAAATCGCCAGCGAAAGACGCTGGAATAGACCTGCGGCGGCGGCGAAAAAGCCGATGGCGGCAGCGTGAAAAGCTGCTCCACGGGCCCATACATCTGAACGGTCGCAGACAGCAGGCCATAATCGCGCGACCCCGGCGCGGCGGTGACGCGGTCGGCGACTTCGCGCTGGACCATGAGCACGGCGACGTCGAGGGCGGCGTGGCTGGCGGCGAGCTTCAGCAGGATGGGGGAAGTGATGGCATAGGGCAGGTTGCCGGCCACGCGCAGCGGGGATCCGTTTCTGGCCGCGGCAGCGGCGAAATCGAAACGCAAAACGTCGTCTTCGACGACCGTGAGGCATGTCGGCTGGAAATGATTACGCAGATCGGCGGCAAGCTCACGATCGAGCTCGATGGCGATGACATGCCCGGCGCGCGAGGCCAAGGCTCCGGTGATTGCGCCTTTGCCGGGGCCGATTTCGACGACGGCGCGGCCGCCGATTTCGCCCAAGGCTGTGACGATGCGCTCGGCGGCATTCGGGTCGACGAGGAAGTTCTGCGAGAGTTTGGGTTTGGTGCGCATGCGCAGGTGTGATGCTGTGCTTTTTCGATGGTAGACGAGCGGCCGGGATCTTGCCGTGGAGCAACGGGGTGCTGCTGCAGGCGACTCCGGCTGCACTAAACTGGACGTTGCCGCGCATCGACGTTGAGGCGCGGCTCGCGAGGCACCTTTGCTGATCGATTCCCATGCTCACCTTGACAGCTCGCGTTACGCAGACGACCGCGAGGCGATGCTGAAGCGCGCGCGCGAGGCGGGTGTCGGAGCTGTGCTTGCGATCGGCATTGGCGAAGGGCCGAGCGAGATGCATCAGGCGCTGGAGATTTGCCGCGAGTTCAATGGCCGCCGCGAGAAGGGGGCAGGACTGCCCAGGCTTTTTGCGAGCGCGGGGGTTTATCCGCATAGCACGCCCGAGGCCGATGAGGCCGCGTTGGCCAAGTTGGATCGATTGCTCGCCGAGCCGGAGGTGATCGCGTGCGGCGAAATCGGGCTTGATTATTATCACGAGGGCGCGGCGCACGATGTGCAGCGGGCGGGACTGATTCGGCAGCTGGAGGTTGCAGCGGCGCGCAAGCGGCCGATTCTGATTCATTGCCGGGGGACGAATGAATCCGCCGACGCGTGGGACGATCTTTTTCTGGTTTTGGACGAGTTTTGGGGGAGAACTGGACTAGGCGGCGTGATGCATTGTTTTGGCGGGGGCTGGGAGCAGGCTCGGCGATCGCTCGAGTTGGGCTTCCTGATCTCGTTTGCCGGCAACGTGACGTATCCCAAGGCGCAGGGGCTACGGGATGTTGCCGCGCGGGTGCCGCTGGATTCGCTGCTGGCGGAAACAGACGCGCCTTGGCTCGCGCCTGCGCCGCATCGCGGGGAGCGGAACGAGCCGGCGATGGTGACGCGAACGGCAGAGGTTCTGGCCGAGCTCCACCATGTTGCGTCCGATGAGTTCGCGGCCGCGACGACTGCGAATTTTCTGAGATTTTTTCATCTTCCGGCGGACGTGGGAAACTGGTAGAGGCATAGCAGGCGAAGAACGCCGATGCTTTAGAGGTTGAAGAAAGCCATGGCACAGGACAATTCATTCGACGTGGTAAGCAAGATCGATTTGCAGGAAGCGCGCAACGCCATCGACCAGGCGATGAAAGAGATTCGCCAGCGATTCGATTTGAAGGACACGCATTCCGAGGTAAACCTCGAGGGCCAGGACACGATCCAGCTTGCTTCAAGCAACGAGTACAAGCTGGAAGCGGTGAAGGACATTCTTTGCCAGAAACTGGTGAAACGGGGCGTTTCGCTGAAGAACCTGACTTACGGCAAGGTTGAGCCGGCAGCGGGGCAGAGCGTGCGTCAGAAGATCAGCCTGCAGCAAGGCATTCCGGTGGAGAAAGCGAAAGAGATTGTGCGGCTGGTGAAAGATTCGAAGAAGAAAGCGCAAGCCAGCATTCAAGGCGATACCGTCAGAATTTCGAGCAAGGATCGGGACGAGCTGCAGGCAATTATCGCCATGCTGCGCGGAAAGGATTTGGGCCTGGAACTGCAGTTCACGAACTACCGCACGAACTGAAGGGGGCCGGAGTTTGGGAGCCGGCCGCAACAATTCGTGGCAATGCATGGCGAACCATTCACGGCAAAACAAGTCGCCATTTCCCCACTCGATGCTTTAAAATCGGAGCACTTTGAGCACATTCACCATAGCCTCGGCACGGGAGGTCTTTGAGCTGCTGAGGGAGGACCTCGTTGCGGTGGAGCAGGAACTGGGCCGGGACGCCGCGTCCAGCGTCAGCACCATCACCGAGATCGCCGAGTATCTACGCGAAGGCGGCGGCAAGCGCATCCGACCTTCGCTGCTGCTGCTGGCTGCTCATCAGATGGATTTCTTTGGCCAGAGCGCGATTCGGTTGGGCGCGGTGGTGGAGATGTTGCACACGGCCACCCTGGTCCACGACGACATTATCGACAGTGCAGACACGCGACGCGGGCGGCCTTCGGCCAACACAACGTGGGGCAATGAGAAGTGCGTGCTGGCCGGCGACTGGCTCTATATGCAGGCCTTCAAGGTGGCGCTGGAAGAGCGGAACCTGCGCGTGCTCGATCTGCTGATCAACCTGACGCAGCAGATGGTTGAGGGCGAGCTGCTGCAGATTCAGAAGCTCGGCAAGATGGTTTCCGAGGCCGAGTATTACGACCTGATCTTCCGCAAAACCGCATGTTTGTTTTCAACGTCGATGCGGCTGGGCGCCGTGCTGGCAGATGCCAGTGAGGCCGATGAAACCAGCCTGGCGACTTTTGGGCGGGCTGTAGGGCTGGCTTTTCAAATCGTCGACGATGTGCTGGACCTGACGGCCAGCGAAGAGGTGCTGGGCAAGCCGGTGGCGAGCGATCTGCGCGAGGGCAAGGCGACCTTGGCTGTTGTGCACGCTGCCGATCACGGCACTGCCTCGGATCGCAAGGCGATCCGGCGCGTGCTGGACGATCGCAGCTTTGAAAACGTGAGCCGGCAGCAGATTCGCGAGATCCTGGTGCGCAATGGATCGGTGGAATACGCCATGGCCGCGGCGGATCGCTACGCCGAGCAGTCCCGACAGGCTCTGGCGCCGCTTGCTGAAAGCGACTTCAAGCGTGCGCTGCTGTGGGTGCCCGATTTTGTGGTGTCGCGGGAGAAGTGAAGAACAGTGGTGAGTGATCAGTGGTCAGTGATTAGGGATCAGGGATCAGGGGTCAGTGATCCGTAGCAAGTGGGACGGCAGAAGTCGCTACATTCCATCCACAAATGAAAAAAGACTCGCAAAAACTATGGACCGCAATCGATGGCTATTTGGGCGGTCTGTTTGCGCCTTCCGACGAGAAGCTGGATGCTGCCTTGAAGGCGAATCGCAAGGCGGAGCTGCCTGCCATCGATGTAACGCCGCTGCAGGGCAAGTTTCTCCAAGTTTTGGTTCAGATGACGCAGGCGAAGCACGTTCTCGAGATTGGGCTGCTCGGGGGCTACTCGACGATCTGGATGGCGCGCGCACTGCCCAAAGGCGGACGCATCGTTTCGCTCGAGTTCAATCCCCGGCACGCTGAGGTGGCGCGCGCGAATCTGAAACGGGCCGGCATGCTTGGCCGCGTGGATATTCGCGTGGGCGCTGCGCTCGAGACGCTGCCCGCTTTGAAGGCGGAGGGGGCTGGGCCGTTCGATTTGATCTTTATCGATGCCGACAAGGTGAACAACCCGAGATATGTCCAGTGGGCGCTGAAACTCTCGCGGCGCGGGACTGTGATCGTCGTCGATAATGTGGCGCGGCACGGCCATGTGATCGACGCCAAAAGCTCGGAGCCTGACGTTGTAGGCTCGCGACGCTGCCTGGAGATGATGGCGCGGGAGCCACGATTGAGCACTGTGGCCATGCAGACTGTTGGCGCGAAGGGCCTGGATGGTTTCGCGATGGCGGTGGTGCTGCAGTGAGATCAGCCGTCGGCCCTCAGCTTTCAGCCTTCAGCTTGTGGGTGCGATAGAGAAGGTTGTGTTGCGTCGAGTTTCATCTCAGGCGTCCTGGACGATGGTTCCCTGGTGATAGAGGATCTTCCAGCCATCGGCAGTGCGCTGCCAGATGGTCGCGCGGCGGGTAAGGCGCTGACGATCCTGCAGGAGCGTGTAGGTGAGCAGGTAGGTATCCGGCCCGAGCTTGCGGCAATAGAAGTCGCGCGTTTCCCATACGTCCTGATGCGGAACGGAGAAGCGCTCCTCCAATCCGTCAAGCACGGCTGCGCGTGAGTAGCGGCGTCCTGACGCACCAGTCTCCCAGTAATCGTCTGCCGTCATTCCTTCGAAATCCGCGCGTGTGGCGCCAAACTCGCGACGGTGGAAAATGGGCTCGCGCGCGGAGAGCTCCGCGAGGATATCGTGCAATTCCGACGCGGTGGCGAGATTCGGCTCAACATAGTCGAATTCCATAGCAAACACCTCGACTGGGTTGATTTTAAGCGTAGAATTCAGTGCAACAAGAATCAGCGCCCAACATGAACCAGCGAATTGAGAAGATACGGCAGCTCCTGAACGAGCTCGAGACGGAGCCTGAAGCGCAGGCTGCGGCGAACCCGGATTTTTCGGCTTCGGAGCTGTCGCACGTTATTCAGCAGGTCGTAGATGATCTGCAGCCGCAGCTTTCACCGTACGACGCAGCTTTTTACTGGTTTCTCTTCCGGCACTCGATTGCCACGGATGGCGATCCGCACTTGCGGGTGAGCACACGCCAGTTACAGACCGCCGTGGTGAAGTCGTCGTATTCGCAGCTGGAAGAAAACCCGGTGTCGCTGGGGAAGGTTCAGGACACGTTGCGCGCGCTTGAGGCGATTGGGGCGATTCGGAAAGAAGGCGAGCCGAACCGGGATGGAACGCTTTACCGCGTCATGATTCCCGATGAGATCGATGCATGCAGGAAATATCGCCAGGAGCGGCTGGCTGAGGGGCAAAAATTCAAATTTCCGCGCGAGGGGATTGAAATCAGCTGATCCCCGGCGGTTGCCGCGTTAGGCCGTTATTCGTCTTTCATCAGCGCTTTCAGCGCTTCGGCATATTTCTCGGGCAGAGGCTTGCGTTGAAGCTTGTCGTCGCAGACGACGTGAACCGTCTCCCCTTCTGCCAGGAGCTCGCGCTCCTTTTTCTTGTGGTCAGCCTTGCGGAAGATCTGGTAGGCGAACTTGATCACCGTACCGCGCAACAGAGCGGGCCGCGTTTCGATGAGGATCTCGTCATCGTAGCGGGCGGGCGATTTGTAGCGGCAGGATACGTCGATGACAGGAAGGATGCATCCGTGATCGGTTTCGAGGCTGCTGTATGCGAGGCCGATGGAACGCAGCAGCTCGACACGGCCGAGTTCAAACCAGACAAGGTAGTTGGCATAGTAGACGATGCCCATCTGATCGGTTTCAGCATAGCGGACGCGGACTTCGGTGGTGACGGGCATGGCGGTTTGATGGATGGTGAACGGTGTACGGTGAACGGTGGTCGGTGAGAGGTCAACGGCGTAGAGAAGGCGCGAATTTGGATCGGTTGTGAGCCGATCACTGCTCACGAATCACGGGTCACGGCATTTTCACGGCTTGATGTGCATGAACAGTTGCAGCTTGCTCACATCGTTGAAGATGGTGAATGCGATGAAGGCCATGAGGACGACGAAGGCTGCCGTATAGATTCGTTCTTTGATGGCCAAACTGATGTCGTGGCGCATGACGCTCTCAATCAGGAGCAGCAGGATCATGCCGCCATCGAGAATGGGGAAGGGAAGCAGATTGAGCATGCCGAGCTGCAGGCTGATTTCTGCAGCCAGGCCGAACTTGGGATACCATCCGTCCATTTGCGCGGCTTCGCCGGCTGCCTTGGCGATGCCTACCGGGCCCATCATCTGGGTGATGGAGAGGCGGTGGGTGAAGAGCCTATCGAGGACTTCGCCGACAAGCAGGGAATTATCTCTGAAGAAGCCGAGCGACTTGCCCGCCGCCGATGCGAGCGACAAGGGCTCATCGCGGATGGGGGTGGGGGTGGTGGAGAAGCCGAGCATGTATCTGGTATCGAGCTTCTCTGGTGTGGCCGTGATTTCGATCGTAGCGCCGCCGCGGAGGACGGTGAGAACCATCGGCTTGCCCTTTTCGGTCTGCATATAGGTCAGCAGGGTACTGACCGAATGGAAGGGATGGCCGTCAACAGCCTGAATGGCATCGCCAGCACGGAGCCCAGCCTGCGCGGCCGGCAAGCCCGGCTGCACGTCAGCGACTGCGATGGGGCCGGGAAGGAACTGAGGCGAGATTCCCATGTCGCTGAGGTCAAAGCTGTCGCTCTTGGCGCTCGCGGGAACAAAGATGCTTGTGAGGATGGTCTTCCCATTGCGGCTGACCGTGATCGGGACCGTCTGGTTGGCGTTTAAACGGGAGTGGTCGTAGACGCTATTCCAGTCGGGATTCTTGACCTTGTCGAAGCTCAGGATGATGTCGCCGGTTTGAAGGCCGGCATTGGCGGCATCTGAGCCCGGAGCGACCCACTCGACTGTGGTTGTTTTTACCGTGACGGACGGAACTTCGTTAATGAAGGCGAAGTAGAAACCCATCAGGCCCAGCGTGAGGAGAAAGTTGAAAAAGGGCCCGGCGAGCCCGATCAACATGCGCTGCCAGCGAGGGCGCGAAGTAAATGCGCGCGGATCATTGGCCGCCGCTTCGCTGTCCATTTCCGAGGGGCTGCCGGTGAGGCCGGACTCGGTTTCACCGGTCATCTTGACAAAGCCGCCGAGAGGAAGCAGGCAGACTTTGTAATCGGTCTCACCGATTTTGAAGCCGAACAGGCGGGGTCCAAAGCCGAAGGAGAACGCTTCGACGTGCACATTGCAGAGCTTGGCCACGACGAAGTGGCCAAGCTCGTGCACGATGACCATCACACCGATGAGGATGATGAATGCAACGGCAGAAACGAGAAAATCATGCATGGTTGTGCGATTAAGTCCTTCGGCAGAGCTAGGCGACCCACGCACTGCATGGGTTCCCGGCTCTTGCTCATTTATCTCTACGTAAGTGACGCACGAGCCCGTTCCCGAGCCTCCAGATCGGCTGCCAGGACCTCCGCAATGGTGGCGGGGTGGGCCTCCGGGGTGGCTGCGAGCACCTTTTCAATTGTACCCGGGATGCCGGTGAAGGGAATACGCCGCTCAAGGAAGGCGCTGACGGCTATTTCGTCGGCCGCGTTGAGGGCGATGCAGTGGGCACCGCCTTTTTCGGCAGCCTCAATGGCGAGCCTGAGGCAGGGGAAGCGCTCGAAGTCCGGTTCCTCAAAGTCGAGGTGGCGGAGGGCCGCCAGGTCAAAGGTGAGCGTAGATTTGGGGCGTTCCGGCCATGCCAGGGCGTAAAGGATGGGCAGGCGCATGTCGGTGACAGAAATCTGCGCGAGGATGGATCCGTCGACGTACTCGACCATGGAATGCACTGTCGACTGGGGATGGATGGTGACGCGGACCTGGGCGGGCGTGACGTCGAACAGGCGGCAGGCCTCGATGACCTCGAGGCCTTTGTTCAGCATGGTTGCCGAGTCGATGGTGATGCGGCGGCCCATGACCCACGTGGGGTGCTTGAGGGCCTGTTCGGGCGTGATGGTGGCGAACTGGTCGAGGGGAAGCCGGCGGAATGGTCCCCCAGAAGCGGTGAGCCAGATGAATCTGACTTCGTTGTGCGCGCCGACGCGCAGGCACTGATGTACAGCGTTGTGCTCGCTGTCGATGGGCAGAATGGGGACGCTGTGTTCGCGGGCCGCAGCGGTGAGGATCTCGCCTGCGGCGACCATGCACTCTTTGTTCGCCAGACCCACGGGCTTTCCCGCGAGGATGGCCGCATGCGTGGCCTCGAGGCCGGCGACGCCGACGATAGCCGAAACGACGAAGTCGGCTTCGGGCAGGGTAGAGCAGGCGACGGTGCCTGCAGTTCCGTGGACGACTTCAATGCCGCTAACGCCGGCCTGGCGCAGGCGGTTGGTGAGCTGGCCGGCATGCTCTTCGGTGGCGAGCGAAATCATGCGCGGCCGCCAGCGGAGGGCCTGGGCGAACGCTTCGTCCACGTTGCGGCCCGCTGCCAGCGATGCCACGGAGTAGCGATCAGGGAACTGCTCGACGATGGAGAGGGTGCTTTGCCCGATGGAGCCGGTGGAACCGAGAATGGCGAGTCGCTTCAAAAGACAGCCTTCAGCTTTCAGCCCTCAGCCATCAGTTGGCTTGCGCAAGAATTTTCGGCTGAGGTGTGCGCTTGCTTAAGTCTAGTCGATCGGCACCCGGAAAATTCGCGTGGCTGGCCTGTGTGCAGTTCCAGCGAACCGAGGCTGAAAGCTGAAGGCTGAAGACCGAGACTCGAGAGCTGAAAGCCGACTGCTGAAGGCTGCTTTAGAACCTCTGGTGAATGAGCTGCGCGTACCAGAGGACCGGAGCGGCGAGGAGAAGCGCGTCGATGCGGTCGAGCATGCCGCCGTGGCCAGGCAACAGATTGCCGGAGTCCTTGACGCCGGCTGACCGTTTGAGCGCCGACTCGGCGAGGTCGCCCACCTGCCCGGCGATGTTGATGATCGCCGCAAGGAGAAGCCAATACCAGAGCTCGTCAGGATAGGCGAGGACCGCGGAAGGGAATGTGCGCTCGAGCCAGGCGAGGATGGCTGAGTTCGAGGGCTCCTGCATCACGGTCGCCAAACTGAAGAGCACCGCCGCAATCACTACGCTGCCCGCCACGGATGCGATCGAGCCTTCCCACGTTTTGCCGGGGCTGATCGTGGGCGCGAGCTTGTGGCGGCCAAAGGCGCGGCCTGCGTAATATGCTGCAGTGTCTCCAGCCCAGACGGAGCACAACAGGAGCAGGACGAGAGACGGGCCATTGGCCTGTTCGCGCAAGGAGGGAAGCGCGATGAGGGTAAGGCCGGTGTAAAGCAGACAAAAGATTGAGGCCGAAGCGTCCGCGATGGTCTCCGCGACGGGCTTGAAAAAAGTGCAGTAGACGAGCAGGCAAAGGCCGAGAAATCCAAAAAAGGCCGGCGTAAGGTCGGGCCATTCGAAGTTGACGACAAACAGCGCCATAAGCGCCACAAGTGTGGCAATGCGCGGAGGGTTGGCGCCACAGCGCCGGGTGAGGGCCATGTATTCCCAACCCGAGAGCGCCGCAACCAGAGCGACTGCCATGTTGAACAGCCAATGCCATCTTGCTGAGAGGAACACAAGAACCAGAACGATGGGAATCAGAGCGGCGGCGGTGGCAACGCGTTTCATCCAGCGATGAGGATACACTGCCGGAGCCGGAAAGCCCTGGTTACTGAAGATTTGGAGACGAACCAGTCGGGAGCCGAAAAGTCGCTCAGCTAACGGCGATTCGAATCTGGTCGGGATTTTCTTCGACCTCGCCGCCGCCTTCGCCGATAGCGCCGTAGCGGCGCTCGCGACGCTGGAAGTCCGCGATGGCTTCGAGCAGATGGATGCCGCGGAAGTCGGGCCAGTAGCGGTCTGTGACGAAGATTTCGGTGTAGGCGATTTGCCAGAGAAGGAAGTTCGAGATGCGCTGCTCGCCCGAGGTGCGGATAAGGAGATCGGGATCGGGCATGTGCGCCGTATAGAGATGGCGGTGAATATCTTCTTCCGTGACGTGATCGGGGCTGAGGTGCTTGTGCTTGAGCTCGGTCATCAAAGCGCGAAATGCGTCGAGCAGTTCCGATCGACCGCCGTAGTTGAGGGCCAACGTGAGCGTGGTGCCGGTGTTGCGGGCGGTTTCTTCTTCGACCGAGCGCATCCTGTCCTGGATGTCGGGCGCCAGTTCGTGAGTGCGGCCAATGTAGCGGAAGCGGACATTATTGCGCATCATGCGCTCGACATTGCCATCGAGGTAGGTTTTGAGAAGGCGCATGAGAAAGCTGACTTCGGCGCGCGGCCGGCGCAGATTGTTTTCGAGAGAGAACGCGTAGAGGGTGAGCCAAGGCAAGCCGATGCGCGATGCTGTTTCCGTGACCAGCTGCACTGACTTGGCGCCCTGCTGATGGCCGACAAAGCGCTTGAGCGAGCGGCGGCCGGCCCAGCGGCCGTTACCGTCCATGATGATGGCGACGTGGCGCGGCAAGCATTCGGGCTTCAGCGTCGCATAGACGGCGCGCTCCTCTGGGCTTAGCTCGTCAATACGCAATGGAGGATTGGGAGACAAGGAATCGACTGAAGATCGCATTTGCGTTTTCCACGCTGGGCCCGGATCGCATTCCGCAGTGGCGCTTACGAGCTTCGCGCTTAGTGGCTTCGGCGCCACCGATTGCGTGAGCGAACTTCCGGCAAGACGCCCGCGGCCGAACCCCGGGGCACATCATCGACCGTAAAGCATTTTAGTGAAATGCGCAATGCGCCGCCGGGCCCACGGCGAGACGGCGCAGCGGATCGGCCGGAATCCCGCTGCTGCGGGCCCGGCCGGAGGATGTATGGGGAGCCGTAAGTCCTGAGTCCGGGCTGGCGCCTGCGTTAGCCTGCCCGGCAGGGGGCGTTATGCGGTGCGGCGGCGGCCTGTCGAAGCATCCCTGACCGCGCCAAAGAACAATGTGCGATGCAGGGAATCGAGGCCGGGCAGCAGCGTGGCAACTTCGGCGAGGAAGGGGTCGCTGAGAATTGCGGTGACCTCTTCTTCGCGGCGGCTGCGCTCGTCGCGAACGAGCTGGCGGATTTCGACGCCGAGGGCCGTTGCCAGGCGCTCAAGCGATCCGAGCGTGGGGATGGCCTTGCCGTTCTCGATTTTGGAGATGTAGGTGCGGGGCACCTGCATCCTGCCCGCCAATTGCCGCTGGCTTAGGTGGCGCGCCCGGCGCAATTCGCGCACCTGCGTGGCAACCTGCATGCCGGCGCCGCAATTGACCGGCACTGGCTGGCTGGTGACGAGGCGTGGGGCTAAGAAGACTGGCTCCTCGATGTCGAGAGGCCTGTGGCATTTCCGGCAGAGTGAGTTGCTGGTCCTATACTGCATCAAACGGCAGTACTCACACCGCACCACTTCGCGTGTTTCCACGCTAACAATTGAAGTTGCCATTATCGGGATGCGCGGAGTCGCCAGAGCGTTGGGAACTCCAGATGCATCACTGCACCTTGAATGGTGCTACTTTCTACGAACGAACCATAATTGTCAAGTAGAAAATTAGGGTCAAACCGAAAAAGACGGTATGAGACCCGAAGAAACCCAGCGAAACGCGAACCATGCAAGTCAACCGAGAATCTTAGAGGAGGTTTGAATGGGAAGCAACCCGAGCTTTGGGCGCGACGCGGCATGGCAACTGCTGACTGAATGGACCGCGAGCGAAAGCCTGCGCAAGCACGCGCTGGCCGTGGAGGCTTGCGTGGTGGCGTACGGCGAGCAGGAGGCGGACAGGCTTGCGCTCGAGGGTGAGGCACGAGCGGGGTTGATTGATCTTTATTCGACGACGGCTCTTTTGCACGATTTCGATTACGAGCGCCATCCGACGGCGGAGGAGCACCCGTTCTTGGGCGTTCGCGAGCTGGAACGCCTGGGCTGGCCCGAGGAGATGCGCACGGCGATTCTGGGGCACGCGCTTTATTCGGGAGTGCCGAGGATCTCGCATTTGGCGAAGGTGTTGTTTGCCTGCGACGAGCTGGCGGGATTCCTGACGGCGTGCGCGCTGGTGAAGCCCACGAAGGCGATTGCCGATGTGGAGGTTGCCGGCGTGAGAAAGAAGATGAAAGACAAGGCGTTCGCGCGCGGCGTGCATCGCGAAGACATTGTGCAGGGCGCGGCGGAGCTTGGTGTGGATCTCGACGCACATATTGCGTTTTGCATTGAGGCGATGAAGAAGAGGGCGGGGGAGTTGGGGCTGTGAGAAACAGCCTTCAGCCGTCAGCCTTCAGCTCCTGATCGGCGGCGGTATCGTTGCGCCGTTTTGGCCAGACGCCGGTTACGATGATTTGCGAAGGGCTCGCGGCGAAATTGTAGCGGTAGAACCAGCAGTCGAGCGTGCGGCCGTCGGCCAGTTTGACCGTCTGCCGCTCGCGGATGTATTCGCTGGACGCCGGCGATGCGGGGTCGAAGCCTTCATAGGCGTCCAGCTTCGGCAAAATGTTTTCGTCGTCGGGCAATTCGAGGACGGTTCCAGCGATCTGGTGCGGCGAGGCTGCATCGGGAATCGCGCCGGGATAGCGGCCGAGGCCGTAGAGCACGCCACGCACGAAGCCTTTGCCAATTGGTGTGAGCTTACCGGCGAGCGCAGACATCGATGCCGGTACAAGACCGGGCTGCAGAGTGCCGTAGGCGAAGAGATACTCGGTCATAAGAGACTGGGGAAGCAGCCTTAGATCGCCGTTCGGCTGGTTCTCTCAGGGCAGGCTACGGGCTTCGCCTCTGTTAGCCGGGGCTGGGCTCAGGATGACATATCGATTGCACTATGCAGCCGGGTTTTTTGCGCGGAGCTCGGCGACGATTTCTTTGGCCGCTGCGCGGGCGTCGGCCTCGCGATCGGGTGGGAAGCTGATGGCGCCGACGCGCGCATGGCCGCCTCCGCCGTAGCGCTCGCAAATCTCGGCCAAGTTCACCATTTTTTGAGGGTCGATTTTGGTCCACGGGTTCGATCCCACGGCCACCTTTGTGCGGAAGCTCGACTTCGACAGGCCAATCGAATACGTCGCGTCGGGATAGAGATAGTACGGGATGAACTTGTTGAATCCTTCGGTGGGATGATCGGAGATGTCGAAGAAGATGGTGCCGTCACGATATTCCGCGCGACTGCGAATGAGGGCCAGCGCTTCTTCGTGGCGCTTGAGCAGCGGCGGCAAGAGCGGCGCGACGAACGGCAGGCAGAGAACCTGGTCGAACGGCATGGTCGTCAGAAGGGGAATGAGGCGTGGAATGAAGGCTGGATCCTCGGTGGCTTCGATGATCGCGGTGAGCTTCATTGCCGGTGCGGCCATTTCGACCGCCGCTTCAGGGCTTTCGTATTTTGCGCCGTCGACGATGTCGGCCCAACGGATGAGTTCCGCAACGGGAGCCGTATCGAAGCCATACTTCGTATTGGCAATGTGCGCAAGAAAGCTGGTGCAAGAGGTGTAGTTGGGGTCGAAGAACTTTCGCATTGCGCATTGCGGATCGCGCTGACAGGCGAGAAAGTTTTCGTGGTCTTCAGGAGTAAGGAAGGCCGACAGATGGTGATCGAACCACCAAGTGATGCGGGGTGAAGGTGAATACTTGAAGTCGACTATGGCGTTCTCGTCGCCAGTGAATTCGATTTCGTCGAAGAGAGCGCCGGCGCGATGAACGAGCCCGTGATACTGGTAGCTGGCGTCGCGGGTGATGCACTGCTGGTGAAAGCGTGTAAACAGAGAGGCCGAGCAAGCGCCGTCGAAGCATTTGTCGTGATAAAAGACGCGGACCTGCGTCACCGGGGGATCCTCCTCGAGGCGAAGCCAGAAAGACCGGAACTGTACAGCATCAAGGTCCGGACCGATTGTGTCAAGCGGAGCGAGGACGTCATTCCACATTTGGAGGGTGCGAAACGCACGTTCCGAGTGGCCCAGGTCACACGCGGCTGTTTTGCCGATCGGTTACCCTCAGAGGAGTCTCCCAGCATGACCACGGCAGCAGCCCAAGCACGTTATCCGTTGACCCAGGGAGTGAACCCCTGGCTAGTCACGGTTTCCGTGATGCTGCCCACGTTCATGGAGGTGCTTGACACCGCGATTGCGTCGGTGGCGCTGCCGTACATTGCCGGCTCTCTTTCGGCGTCGAACTCCGAAGCCACGTGGGTGCTGACGAGCTACCTGGTGGCGAACGCGGTGATTCTTCCCGCGTCGAATTGGTTTGCGCGCCGTTTTGGGCGCAAGCGGTTCCTGCTTACGTGCGTCATCCTCTTCACCGTGGCATCGTTCTTTTGCGGTGCGGCGCCGTCGTTGGCGGTGATTCTGCTGGCGCGCGTGATGCAGGGCGCGGGCGGCGGCGCTTTGCAGCCTTTATCGCAATCCATTCTGCTGGAAAGTTTCTCGCTGAAGGACCGCTCCAAAGCGATGGCGGCGTACGGACTGGGAATTGTTTGCGCGCCTGTTCTGGGCCCTACGTTGGGCGGCTGGCTGACTGACACGTTCAGCTGGCGCTACGCGTTCTACATCAATATTCCCGTCGGGATTCTGGCAGTAATCATGATCAGCCGCTTTGTGCACGATCCGCCTTATATCAAGCACGCCAAAGTGGGCGCGTTCGACAATATCGGCTTCGGGCTGCTGGTTGTTTGGACCGGTTGCCTGCAGGTGGTTCTCGACAAGGGGCAGGAGGATGACTGGTTCGGCGCGCTCTGGGTGCGTTGGGCGGTGGCTGCGCTTATTGTTGCCGTCATTGGTTGGGTGTGGCGATCGTGGAGTAATCCGAAAGGCCTGGTGGACCTGCATGTGTTGAAGGACCGCAATTTCCGGACCGGGTGCCTGATGATCGCTATGCTGGGAATGTGTATTTACATCACCATTGCGATTTTGCCGCTGTACTACCAGGAGATTTTGGGCTACACGGCGTTCACTGCGGGCCTAGTTGTTTTTCCGCGTGGCGTGGGATCGTTTATCGGCTCGCCAATTATCGGGATTCTCGGTTCCAGAATTGACAATCGCATCTTGCTCTCGGTGGGGTTTCTCGGCTTTGCGGTCTGCGCCTTCGTGTTCGGCGAGGTGAATCTCAACATCGGTCCTTACACGTTGTTTTTTCCGATCATCCTTACCGGATTCGCGCTGAGCTTTGTGTTTGTGCCGCTGGCTACGCTTTGTACTTCCACGATCTCAAGAAACGAGATGGGCAATGCCACCGGCATCTTCAATATGCTTCGCAATATCGGGGGCTCGATCGGGATTGCTATGGCGACGACTGCGATCATCCGGCGGGCGGCTCTGCACCAGACCGAGTTGGGCGCGAATCTTTCGCCGAGTTCGGCGGTGTTGCAGCAGAAGGCAGCGATTATCGCGACTTATCTGGGGCATCGCATCGGGCCGGCTCAGGCGCGCCCCGGCTCGTACGGCTTGATCTACGGGCTGATGGAGCAGCAGGCCGCGCAGCTCGCTTACATCGATGTGTTCCGGTGGACGGCAATTCTGGCTTTGGTGTGCGCTGCCTGCGCATGGCTGTTCAAGAAGCCAGCTCCGCATCACGAGCCGCCGCCGGGGGCGCACTGATTTTGGAAACGGCGACGAACTTCGGATGATCGCTTCCGCGACGGCAAGCAATTCACTGAGGCCGCCGGCGCTTCGCAAAAACGTGGCGAGCCATTATCGCGGCGAACGATCCATGAGAATGCGGAACGGACGAATCAGGTAGTAGAGTGCGTTGAGCCACCGCGGAAGCTTGACCACAGCGAAATCACGTTCGTTTGGTCGCAGGACAGCCAGCGAGAAGATCTGGCCGAGGCGATCTCGCGAATCGATGAGTTGAAGGCTGAATGGAATCGCTGTATCGGGTAAGCTCCCGGGCGCGTCGAAGAGGTGCTCTTCGATGTATTGGGCCCAGGTAGAGGCGGCTCTTTTCGACTCAAACTTGCGCAAGAGGGCGTTGGGGACTTCGGCGCCAGCAACGCGATGCGCGAGCAGTACCCCGAGCGCAAGAACGCCCCAGAGGCCCGTCCGCTTCGCCTCGCGATCGATCCAATTCCAATCCAAGGCGGGCCTGGCCTCCAGCAATTGTGCCACGTCACAAATCCAGGCGAGCCTGGACCAATGATGTTTGGAGCCATGCATGCAGAGCGTCAACAAAGTGGTTTCAGGATCGAGATCGGGAACCTCTGCTCCATGCAGGATCACGCTTCTCCGACGGGGCCATACCCAATCCATTCCTAATTCTCGGCTATACCTCCGCCCGAAAAGTTCAAAACGCCAGCGAAGTTCGGTCACCATGCCATCGTTGGGGCGATCGAAATGGTACTCACCGCAATCAGGATTTGCGGGCGAATCATCGGCGTTGACCGGAGTGTCAAGCTGGTAGCCACGTTGCCGCAGGATTGCTGTGGCTTGAGCCACATCTCGACGATGGATCAGAAGGTCGAGATCGCCCGCGACGCGCCTGGTTGGATCCCCGTAGATTGACGCGCCCAGAACTACGCCTTTGAATGGCATGACCGATATCGCTTCCTGGGCGAACACATTGAGCAGGGAAATCAACTCGGCGGCATTTGCGAGGCAATGGAACGCATTCCGCTCGTAGGCGGAGAGAAGGCGCTGCTGCACGTGCGCCGGCGCTTGAGTACCGCATTGCGCGAGGCGCGTGAAGAGGAGCGGCAGCACCCGGTGCTCGCCCGCAATAGGGAGCAAGGCGTCCCAATCAGAGACCGCAGCCGCAGCCTGACGGACCCGGCGATCAGTGGCCTCACTGGGGAGGTATGCGATCGCGCGCAACAACTCGAAATTGTGGGAATTCATCGCGACCTTAACCACTTAAGCCTGCGAAGCCGCGCCAAGCACGCTGTCTGCCATCGTAGCGTTCGCCGCCGGTCATATGCATGACGCAAAAGGGCCATGCGGGCATGCGACCAAAGTACTGATTGCCAACATTACGAATAAATGCGGAAGCTGGTTACTTTGCGAAGAAATTACGAGCCTATTTCTGGATGGAGAAACCGTTCTCGGTTATATTCCAAACAACAGAGTTAGATTGAATTGATTTTGGGTTACAAATATCTACCAAATAGAGGGTCATCGATGCAAATACAGCGATCCGTTTTAAACACCTTGGTTCAAAATCTCCCCGATGGATCGAAGGTAGTCGTCGATCAAGGGAGCGACAAAGTCTATGCCTTGAACGCAACCGCAGGTGCCGCTTGGGAGGCGTGCACAAGTCCGACGACCCTCTCTCAAGTGACGAAAGAAATGCGCCATTCGTTCGATCCGGAGGTCAGTGAAGATCTTGCAGAAGAAGCCGTGATGCAGCTTGAGAAGCAGGGACTTGTATCCACGTCGGAGTCTTCGGCGGGGCCAAGCAGGCGCAAGCTGATATTTGCGCTGGGTGCGGTCGCTCTGCCGATGGTTATCTCGCTTACCGTGGGACAACAGCGGGCGTATGCAGAGCACGCGAGATCGGGACAAACCACCGATCCACCGAGGAAGCATAAGGGGTGGTGGTGGTAAAAACCGATTAGACCGGGTTTGACCGAAACGAATACAGCCGAACGCAAATAGCAAAGGTTAAGCGCGACTGACCGCGGGAAATTCCCGTGCCGGTCGCGCTTCGTCTTGTGCGGGCCCAGGGTTACCAATCCCGAGTCTTGGCATCAAATGTTCATTGCGACGAATCGCGGATGCTTCTCGATGGGGCTGTCACTTCATTGATCCTTCGGTTTGGCTTCCACCCGGTGGGCGCGGAGTGTGGTCCCGGCCGGTAACAGATAGAATCCTCAATGTGATGTGACCGGTTGCCGCCTTTTCTCACGCAAGGAGATCGACTCTGCCAAGCCCCCACAGTTTTGTCGTCACCGCGTTTGACGCGAGCTTCAGGTTGGAAGCGGAATGCCCTGAGGGACAAGCTGTCATGGACCGCTACGTCTTCCCGACGATTCCCAGAACGGCGGAGGGCGCAGGGAAAATCGATCGCCTTATTCGCATTGTCAAAGCTGACGGACAGTTTCAATTGTCAGTCGACGATGGTGTGGTGGCCTCAGAGCCTTCAGCGTTGAAGCTTGTGCCCGAACTGATCCGAGCGCTCGATGAGATGGTCCTGTTGAAGATGAAATCGATGCACGCCGTGCATGCGGGCGCAGTTCTATGGAAGGGAAAAGCGTTGGTTCTGCCGGGCGGAACGCACTCTGGAAAATCGTCGCTCGTAGCGGAACTGTTGCGGCAAGGCGCAACATATTTTTCAGACGAATATGCGCTGATCGACAGCGGAGGCCGTGCGCATCCGTATCCACGTCCACTACTGCTTCGAAATGGCCAACCCCTACAGGTTCCGGTGCTCGCGGAGGAGTGCGAGGCGGAAGTTGGAGCCAAGTCGGCGCCTGTCTGCTGCATTTTTTTTATCAACTATGAGCCGACAGGGAGTTGGAACGTAATGCCACTGCATCAGAGCCTGGCGCTGCTAAGCCTTTTGCGGAATACCCCGCATACGCTGGATGCCCGGCCCGACATGATGGCAGCATTTCAATGCGCTGTCGCTGGGGCGAGATCTTTCGCCGGAATACGCGGCGATGCTGTGGATGCAGCGAAGCAGATTCTGCGCCTGGCTGACAGCGATTCCTGACGCCTAGAGGCTGAGGTGCGCTGCCGATCCCGTGCGAAAAGCCTGAGGGCAACCGCCTGCATGCTGCGCGCCTCGAATCTTGTGAACGCTGGCGCCTGCGAACGCAGGTGCACGCGCTCAACGAACGAAACAAGCGGGCCAGGCAGGGGAGTTGGGTTTTCGCGATTTCCCCGGCTTGCCGACGGCGAAGGAGAATCGCAATGGCAGCCGCCGGACCCTGCGTTGGCCTGCATGTCTCTCCGGCTGTCATTTCTGCTGCGGCCTGCGTAACTGCTCAGGGTTTGCATGTCTCCTCAGACCTCGATGTCTGCTCTGATGTGAGAAGAGAAGCCTGTCAGTCCACCAGCGGCGCAAACCCCTTTGCGGCTTCGTCGTATTCCTCGATGCGGCCGGAGAGGATGTCGTAATACCAGCCGTGCACGGTGAGCCGGCCTTCGGCGAGCGCCTGCTGGACTGCCGGTTGTGCGCGCAGGTTTGCGATCTGCGCCACGACGTTGCCGCGAATGAGTGCCGCGAGTTCCGCATTTTCTCCATCGGAAGGATTCAACGGCTGCTTGTGCGTGAAGGCCTGTTGAACGTGATCGAGCCAGCGCCGCGCTTTGGGCAGATTTGTGAGGCTCCTGCGGTCGATGGCCGCTTTCAGCGCTCCGCAATCCGAGTGGCCGCACACGATCACGTGCCGCACCTTGAGAACCTGCACAGCGTATTCGATCGTAGCCGTCACGCCGTCTACGTCGTGGCTCGTGACCGGAATTACGTTGCCGATGCTGCGCGCTATAAACAAGTCGCCGGGCTCAGTGCCAAGAATCAGATCGGGCAGCACGCGAGAATCGGCGCAAGTGATAAAGAGCCACTGCGGAGACTGGCCCTCTGCGAGAAGATGAAAGTGACTCTTCTTCGCGGGAAACACCTCGGCGAGGAATTTTTTATGCCCTTCGATCAGCTTTTGCATGGTTGGCCGGCCATTTAGTCAGGGTGTGCAGCGCGTTGATTTGCTGAAAACAGGCGCTGGGTTGCCCTTGAACAGGCTATCGCATCCGCACGGCGACAGATCCTGCGGGCTCAGCGCGGCTATTCTTATCAGGAAGGGATCGTCCGCTATGGGATACTGCAAACGATTTTTGTGTTCCGCACTTCTGTCTTGCATTTGTTTCTTCGTTCCTTGCGCGAGCGCGCAGGCTCTGAACCAACAGTCCGGCCAGACCGATCAGGCGGTCGACACCATCTCGCCAGAACTTCGCGGCCAGATTGATCGCATTGCCGGGCAGGTGCTCGAGTCGACGGGCGTGCCGTCCGCGTCGGTCGCGGTTGTCCAGCACGGCAAGCTCGTCTATGCCAATGCCTACGGGAGGGCGCGCCTGGCTGAGGGCTCGACTCCCGCTATTCCTGCTGCCCCTGAGATGCGGTACTCGATCGGGTCGATTTCAAAACAATTTACCGCGGCAGCGATCTTGATTCTCGAGGAGCAAAAAAAGCTTTCGATCGACGATTCCGTCGGCAAATATATTCCCGGCCTCACGCGCGGCGACGAAGTGACCATCCGCGAAGTCCTCTCGCACACTTCCGGCTACCAGGACTACTGGCCTGAGGATTACCTGATGACGCCGATGTCGACGCAGACGACTGCGCAACAGATTCTGGACACATGGGCGAAGAAGCCGCTCGATTTCGATCCGGGAACGCAGTGGCAATATTCGAACACCAATTACGTCATCGCGGGTCGCATCGTGGAGATTGTTTCAGGCGAACCGCTGTTTCAGTTTTTGACCGAGCATATTTTTCGGCCGCTGGGAATGAATTCCGTATGCGACTCCGATCAGGCGCCGATTGCACGGCCCGCTGCGGAACCCTACTATCGGCACGCGCTGGGTCCTCTGCGCCCTGCGCCCGAGGAAGGCCGCGGCTGGATGTTTGGAGCAGGCGAGCTGGCGATGACGGCGCACGACGTTGCGCTGTGGGACGAGAGCCTTCTTAGCGAGTCGATTCTCTCCGCCGAGAGCTACAAAGAAATGTTCACCGAGTTGAAGCTGAAGAACGGAAAAGGCACGGGCTATGGTCTCGGCGTTGAGATCCGCAGCTACAGTGGACATCGCTCCATCGAGCACACGGGCGAAGTTTCCGGGTTCGTTTCCGATAATGAAGTGCTGATAGGTGACGGCGTTGCCGTCGCCGTGCTTACCAACCAGGATGCGATCGGAGCAGCTTCAGTCATTGCTCGACTTGCCGCGCCGCTTGTTGCCGGCTATCCGGTGAACGCAGCCGAGCAACAGGTTCTCGATATCTATCGCGGCCTGCAGCAAGGCCGCATCGACCGCACGCTGCTGGCGCCGAACCTGAACGATTACTTCACGGCGGAAGCGGTCGCGGATTTCGAGTCGAGTCTCGGGCCACTGGGCGAGCCACTGAGCCTGCGCCAGAGCGGGGAAGAACTGCGCGGGGGCATGACGTTCCGCGCGTTCGACATTGTTTATCCGGGCCGACGGTTGCGGCTCACCACTTACACATACCCCGACGGAAAGCTCGAACAGTATCTGATCGCGCCGGAAGAATAGGCGGCGCGGGGCGAAGCTTTGTCGCCGTGCCCCGCGCGATTTCTACCGCGGATCGATGCTTCGCGCGCCGGTGAACGTCATCAAATCGGGGAACGGTCCCGCTACGCGGTCGCCGCCGACCTGCTTGCCGAAGAAATCGTTGTCGATTCCTTTGAATGCGGGAAGGGGTTTCACATCGCCCTTGACAGTCATCGTGAGTTGCAGGGTGTCCGGGTCGAGCGTTGCCGTAATGTCCGCCATGGTTCCGTTCAGATCCCAGCTGCGTTGTTCGCGCCACGATTGCAGGTCGTCCCACTCAGGCGGCTCGGGAAATTTGACGCGCAGAATCGGCTGCCCGAAGCCTCTGAAACCTCCAAAGCCCTGGGGATTCGGGTAGACATTTCCGTCGGCCTCATTCTTGCCGTTGTTGAATTCGATGGCCGATCGGCCGATGCCATAGAACACGTTATCGTGAACCTGAAGGTTGTGCACATCGTTGGTGTGCCCGCCGATGGGACGCGGGCCGTTGATTCCTGAAACGGTGTCGACGCAAACCTGATGGCAGTTCAGAAACAGGTTGTAGGCGATGATGACGTTGTTGGTGTCGCGGATGAGGATGCCGCCAGTGAGATCGGAGAAGACATTGTTGTCGATCTCGTTGAGCGCATCGCTGCCCTCGATGTGAATGGCGTGCGGATTAACGTCGCCGGGAATGTCGGCGAAAATGTTGCCGGTGAGCCGATCGTTGACGTTCGCAATATCCAGCCAGATTCCGTTGGCGTGGCGAATATGCCGGATCACGTTGTTGCGGAATAGCAGGTTCCGGGCGTTATGCATCTTCGTGCCGCCGGATTCAGACATCATGGCCGCGTTCTGCCAGCCGATCCACTCGAACAGGTTCTTCTCGACCAGTGTGCTCTGCGGGCCGCCTGTCCCGCCCAGGCCTTCGATTCCGCAATAGCGGAAGGTATTTCCACGGATCACGTCGAAGCCCACGGGCTGCGGAGGCCGCGATGCGCCCCAGTCCTCGTTCCCGATGTCGAGCCCGACACTGTTGGCCCACTCAAAGGTGTCGTCTTCAAAGATGAAGTGATTGCCGCGATTCACTGAGACCATTCCGCGTTGCGGAACGGGGAAGCCATTGCCGGCTTGCGAAAAGGTTATGCCCTTGACGCGAATGTACGATTGATAGCGCTCGGCGGGCGAAAAGATCTGCTCCTGGGTGGTGATTTCGATCGTGTGTTTCGAAGGATCGTCGTCGTTGGCCAGCCGGATATGGAGCGTGAGGCCGTTCATCTCGATCCACACTTTGCCCGCGACCGGCTGAAACTCGTCGAAGAGCGGGGTCCAGCGAACGTCGGTGAAGTAATTCATGGATCGCTGAGGCGGCCCGGCCAGTTGGGAGGATGTTTCGACGGGCTCCAGCGGATGGCCATCGACAAAGACCAGGCCGCGGCGCCTAAAATATGTGCCCATATTGTCTTCCGCGTAGCGAAGCCACGTCTTGTTCCCGAGCACGTTGTCAACCTCAAAGGGGTTGTAGCCTTCAGGGAACCAGGAGGGATCCAGATGCAGCTCCCACGCCTTTACCGGCTGGTGCGTCTTGGGGTCGAAGCCAAAGTTCCAGCCTTCACTGGGCTTCCAATCCGTGACCACGCGCGAACCCTTCACAATAACTTTGGCGCCGGGCGCAGCTTCGTAGCTGATCATTGCGTCGGGGCCACTGCCGCCGTGCGCGGGCCGGATCAGCTCCCGATAGACTCCTGAGGCGATTACGACTCGCTCTCCAGGCTGCAACACCTGGGCTGCGTGGTTGATGGTGCGAAAAGGATGGTCCTGGGTTCCGGGGCCGCTGTCGTCGGCATTTTGTGCCTGGCCGTCTACGTAGTAAGTCTTGCTAAAGTGGAGCGGCTTCTCCCACGAAGGGAATTCCGTTCCGTCGGGCAGCGTCGAATCCGAAGCCCAAGCCGCGGCGGCCGCGAAACAAAACAAGGTTGCGCAAATCAGTGAACGTTTCAAAAGATCCTCCCGCCGGGCCCATCGCACCATCCGGCAAGGACATTATCGTTCGCCCGGGCGCCGTTAGGCGAAGGCCGGTGGAAGCCGAGTCGTTCCGCGGACACCCGCTTCGCCTGGGAACGCGTCAAAGTGCTAGAGCTGGATGCGGGGCGGCTTCTGGCGGCCAGCGGTCCAGCGCCGAGATGTCTTGGGACCGAGGTGCTTTAGCATCGCCATAAGGGCAGCCATGCGGGCACACGATATTTCATTCACCGTTGCATTCGGGTGCATCAGCCGCACTCTCATTGTGCGTGACCGCATTTTTGGCTGGGTCGGTACCGGCGCGACTGAGACGCCGGGATTGTCGCTTGAGAAGCTCAAGATTCCCAGCGGAGAAAATCTTCTGGACGCGGTGTTCCTTACGCCGACGCCAAGGCCTGCGCGGGCTGCCGTGCTGCTTTGCCACGGCATCGGAGAGACGATTCAACACTGGTTTCCTGTGCAACGGCTTCTTGCCGAGAACGGTGTTGCCTCGCTGATTTTCGATTACTCGGGATACGGCCGAAGCACGGGAAAGCCGCACTGGGAGCAGTTCGAACAGGATGCCATCTCGGCGTTTGCGCAGCTTGAGCGAATGGCGCCGCAAATTCCTGTGGCGCTGCTTGGCTTTTCACTGGGCAGCGGGGTGGCTGCGGCGACGGTTCATCGCGTCCGCGCCGAGCGGCTGATTCTTTGCCAGGCGTTCACGTCGTTTCGCAGCGCCGCCGCTGCTTGCGGAATTCCCCGGGCACTCGATCGTTTTGTGCCGCCGATATGGAATGCGAATACGTCGCTCGCGAATTGTAAGTTGCCGGTACTGATCGTTCACGGCGAGAAGGATCGGCTGTTTCCCGTGGAGATGGCGCACGAACTGGCGGGCTGCTGCGCGGCGGGAGCCGAAGTGGTGCTGGTTCCCAACACGTCGCACAACCAGCCATTTCGCAAGCCGCGGATGGATTACTGGGGAATGATTAGCGACTGGATTGCCCGGTGAAAGCGGCCAGCGCCGATCTCTGATTTCGAGGTGTCCGCGAACGCGATCCGCAAGGGTTCAAACCGCGAATCAGATTGTCTGCCCAAGAACCAGAATTGGCGGTGCAGATTTCAGGCGTGTCTCAACAAAGGGCCGGTCACGAACATAGAGGGAGTTTGCGGACTTGCGCTCAGGACCCTGACGGCTCAGGGTGCGCGAAAAGGGATCGTAGGCGGCCAACTCGAATCCGTTGCGTGCCATGATCGCCGCGGAATCGGCAGTGACCGTTTCGAGCTCAATGACCTTTAGTGCCGGATTTGCAAGGACCTTCCCGGCCCCCAAGAGGACTTCGTGTTCGGCTTCTTCGGCATCGAGCTTCATCATGATGGGCGCATCGCCCGGGAAAATCGCATCGAGGCATTCCATCCGGACCCTGCGCGTATCGGAATCGCCTTCGGTCGCAATCCTGTTTGCGGTGTCGCGCCCCACCGTGAAAGCTACTTCCCCGCCTGTGGCGCCGACGGCAGAGTTATGAGCCTCGACCACCCCATCGAGCTTGTTGATTGCAACATTCTTTTTCAGGCGGCGGAAGGTGTTCGGATCGGGTTCAAATGCGTGCGTGTTCGCCCGGCAAACTCCGGAGGCCAGAATCGTATAGGCGCCCACATTTGCCCCGATATCGAGGAACAGATCGCCGGGCCGGAGCAGATGCAAGGGAACCATCATGTCAAAGAATTCCTGAAGCCCGACGTAGACGTTGCCTGTGGCGCCCGACATGCCGTGGCGCAGAAGCAGGCGCTGACCGCCGATCCAATTGAATTCGATCTCTTGATGGAGCCGGCTGCGCAATTGCCACGAAGCAAATCGAGCCCAAGCCGCGAGAGGGGCACGGGAGGTAAGCGGATGTTGGGCAAAATAGCGCCTCAGATCTGCTAAATCGCTGAATGTGCGCAATTGCATCGCTTCTTTACAATAGCCGCTCCTGGCAAGCCTCGGATTTCAATTTCCGCATGCCGTCCGGGCGGACTGATTCCTCCGATAAACTAAAAGCAGACCATGTTTGAGAATCTTTCCGATAAACTACAACGCGTTTTCAAGAATCTTCGCGGCCAGGGCACGCTCACTGAAGAAAACATCGCCGATGCTCTGCGGCAGATTCGCGTCGCGCTGCTTGAGGCTGACGTCAATCTCAACGTTGTTACAGAGCTGATCGAGCACATTCGGCAGAAGGCGGTCGGCACAGAAGTTCTGACCGCGCTTTCACCGTCGGAGCAGGTGGTGAAGATTGTCCGCGACCAGTTGATCGCGCTGCTCGGAAAAGACACGGCGCGATTTAATTTCGCTTCCAAGCCGCCGACGGTGATCCTGATGGCGGGGCTGCAGGGCTCCGGCAAAACGACGACGAGCGGAAAGCTGGCGGCTTGGCTCAAGAAGGGTGGCCACCGTCCCATGCTCGTTTCGGTCGACGTGTATCGGCCTGCTGCGCGCGAGCAGTTGAAGGTGGTGGCGAAGCAGGTGGAGACGCGGCTTTACGAAGGCGATACAAAAGGCGAGGCTGCGGGATCGGCGCTGGTGGAGCGGCTGGCCAAAGAAGCACGCCGCGAAGCCGTGATCATGGGATGCGACACGCTGATCGTGGACACCGCCGGCCGCTTGCACGTGGACGAAGAGCTGATGGGCGAAATGGAGAGCCTGAAGAGGCTGCTCACGCCGCAGGAGATCCTTTTTGTTGCCGATGCGATGACCGGACAGGATGCCGTGAACTCGGCCCAGGATTTTCACAAGCGGCTGAGCCTGACCGGCGTGGTCTTAACCAAGATGGACGGCGATGCGCGCGGCGGCGCGGCGTTATCGATTCGGCATGTGACGGGCCAGCCGATCAAGTTCATCGGCGTGGGCGAAAAGCCAGACGCCTTCGAGCCGTTTCATCCCGACCGGATTGTTGGCCGCATTCTGGGCATGGGCGACATGATGTCGCTCATCGAGAAGGCCGAATCAACACTGGACCGGAAGAAATCGGAGGAGCTGGCGAAGAAGGCGCTGCTCGGGGACGGCTTTTCGCTCGAAGACTTCCGCGATCAGCTGCAGCAGATCAAGAAGCTCGGCTCGATGGAATCGATTTTGAAGATGCTGCCCTCGGTGGGACCCTTTGCAGGCATGCAGCAGGCCGCGGGCCAGGTGGACGAGAAGCAGTTTGTAAGGCTCGAGGCGATCATCAACTCCATGACGCCGCGCGAGCGCCGCAATCACGAGATTATTTCGGGGTCGAGGCGCAAGCGGATCGCCGCTGGCTCCGGCACGAGCGTGCAAGAGGTGAACCAGTTGCTACGCCAGTACGCGCAGATGGCGAAGATGTTCAAGCAGGTGGGCAAGGGCGGATTGGCGAAGAGCATGATGCGTGGGGGGCTGGCGGGAATGGGAGTGGGCCGGCAGCGGTTTGGGCGGTGATTTTATTCAACGTGGACAGCTCTGCGGAAACCACCCGAGACCATCCGACCTGCGATAACCTGAAGATTCCATGACCCCCCTACAGGACCAGCTCGACGAGATCACCCAAAACACGCGGAAGCTTGTTCAGCCGGAGCGGATGGAGGTGAGCGAGCGGGCCGTTGCGGAGCTTTTTGCCTCCGGGATCGAGGGCAAGATTTTGCCGGTCGGAGCTGTTGCTCCGGAATTCACGCTGCCCGACTCCTCGGGCCGGCCGGTGAAATCGGCCGACCTATTGGCGCTGGGGCCGTTAGTGCTGAATTTCTCTCGGGGACGCTGGTGCGCCTACTGCGTTACCGAGCTGGAGGCGTGGCGCGATCTGTATCCGACCCTGCGCGAGGCGGGGGCGCTGCTGGCCGCCATTAGCCCGCAGACGAGCCGCCAGAGCGATTTCATGGTGGGGCAGCATTCGCTGCCGTTTCCCGTTCTTACAGACCCCGGCTGCGCGGTGGCCGAGAAGTTCGGCCTCGCCTATACCATCCCCGAATACCACCGGGACTACTACCGCTCCATCCTTGTGAATATCCCTTTTGTGAACGGAACCGAGAAGAAGGGAACGGAAAAAGGGAGCGACCAGAGCTGGCGGCTGATCTTGCCGGCGACTTACGTGTTGGCCCGTGACCGGCGGGTCCTGTTCGCCCAGGCTTTTGCGGATTTCCGCGTGCGGCCTGAGCCGGAAGAGGTTATGGCGGCGGCGCTGGCGGCCGTCAAGCTGTAGCGGCATGGTTTGCCAAGGCGACCCGTCCCCACCCAGCTAAGCCCTTATCCAAGGCCGGAAAGAGTCCAAAACCAGGAAAATCCCAAACTTGCAACCAAATGAGGAAATTGGCATCATATAAGTTGACAATATTACACTCAATCAGGCATCCTGACTGAGTCTGGATTCAGTCCAAAGGCAGGAAAACCATGGCTAAAATGATCGGAATCGACCTCGGTACGACCAATTCGTGCGTCGCCGTAATGGAAGGCGGCGAACCGAAAGTTATTCCAAATGAAGAGGGTGCGCGCACGACCCCCTCGATCGTCGCCTTCACCAAGAGCGGCGAGCGGCTGGTAGGCCAAGTGGCCAAGCGCCAGGCTATCACCAACCCTGAGAACACGATCTTCTCCATCAAGCGCTTCATGGGCCGTCGCTACAACGAAGTGACCGACGAGATGAAGATGGTGCCCTTTAAGGTCGTCCAGCAAGGCGACCATGTGGCAGTTGTGGCCCAGGGCAAGGAGTACACGCCGCCCGAAATCTCGGCCATGATTCTGCAAAAGCTGAAGAAGAGCGCCGAAGCCTACCTGGGCGAGACGGTTACCGAGGCTGTGATCACAGTGCCGGCCTACTTCAACGACGCACAGCGCCAGGCCACCAAGGACGCAGGCAGAATCGCGGGCCTGGACGTGAAGCGCATTGTGAACGAGCCGACGGCGGCTGCGCTGGCCTATGGCCTGGACAAGAAGAAGGACGAGACGATCGCGGTTTATGACTTTGGCGGCGGCACGTTCGATATTTCCATTCTGGAAGTGGGCGAAGGCGTTATCGAAGTGAAGTCGACCAACGGTGACACGCACCTTGGCGGCGACAACCTCGACCAGCGCATCGTGGAATGGCTGATTGCCGAGTTCAAGCAGGAGAATGGACTCGACCTGACATCGAAGGGCAACGAGATGGCCCTGCAGCGCCTGAAAGACGCCGCGGAGAAGGCCAAGATCGAACTGTCGACCACGGTTGAAACCGAAATCAATCTGCCGTTTATTACGGCCGACGCCTCCGGCCCCAAGCACCTGGTTCGCAAGCTGACGCGCGCCAAGCTCGAGCAGCTGGTTGAGGATTTGATCGAGAAGTCCATTAAGCCTTGCGAACAGGCACTCAAGGACGCCGGCATCACCACCAGCCAGATCAACGAAGTGGTTCTGGTTGGCGGCCAAACGCGCATGCCGCGCATTCAGGAGCTGGTGAAGAAGCTCTTCGGCAAGGAGCCACATCGTGGCGTGAACCCCGATGAGGTGGTTGCCGTTGGCGCCGCTGTGCAGGCGGGCGTGCTCACGGGCGACGTGAAAGATCTGCTGCTGCTCGACGTGACACCGCTGACGCTTTCAATCGAAACGCTGGGAGGCGTGGCGACGCCGATGATCCCGCGCAACACGACCATCCCAACCAAGAAGACGGAGACGTTTTCGACGGCGGCCGACAACCAGACCGAGGTTGAGGTGCACGTGCTGCAGGGCGAGCGGCCGATGGCTGCGCAGAACCGCACGCTGGGCAAGTTCAAGCTCGGCGGCATCATGCCGGCGCCGCGCGGCATTCCGCAAATCGAGGTGACGTTCGACATCGATGCCAACGGCATTTTGAACGTGACTGCTAAAGACAACGCCACCGGCAAGGACACGCGCATCACCATCACTTCGAGTTCGGGCCTTTCGAAGGAAGAGATCGAGAAGATGGCGAAGGAAGCCGAAGCGCATGCCTCCGAAGACAAAGAGAAGCGCGAGGAGATCGAGGCCAGAAACGCGCTCGACGGCATGGTCTACAACATCGAGAAGATGTTGAAGGACGCGGGCGAGAAGGTGCAGGCGGCCGACAAGACCGAGGTTGAAGCTGCGCTTGCCGACGCCAAGAAGACGCTGGAAGGGTCGCCCTCGACGGCGGAGATGCGGGCAGCGAACGAGAAACTCACCCAGGCCAGCCACAAACTGGCGGAGGCGATGTACAAGGCGAGCTCTACGCAGGGCGGCCCTTCAGACCAGAGCGGTGGCGCGACTGCGTCGAGCAGCCCTTCGGATCAAGGGAGTGCAGGCGGGAAGAAGGACGGCGAAGTGATCGACGCCGAGTACGTGGACGTCGACGATAAGAAGTAAGCGGAGCTAGCGAGGTGAGCGGTGCTGGCGGAGCTAGTTTTCGGGGTGGGCGATTTGATCGTCCACCCCAAGTTCTTATGATCGAAACTGGAATCGGGCATCCTTGTTGGATCCGATTAGTTTCCGTCGAAGCGGCTCTCAGCACGCTGGCGAGTTGCATGCAGTCTAACGTGCAGTGCCGAATGATAGTGCACCCGAGATAAGAAAAGACACATGGCCACAACCACCAACAAGGACTATTACGCGACGCTCGGCGTGAAGAAGACGGCGACTGCGGAGGAGATCCGCAAGGCCTTTCGCAAAGCTGCGCGCAAGTACCACCCCGATGTGAATCCCGGCGACAAGAAAGCCGAGGAGAAGTTCAAGGAGATCTCCGAGGCCAACGATGTCCTGAGCGACGAGAAGAAGCGCAAGATCTACGACCAGGTTGGCTTTTATTCGGATCAAATCGATCCCGCGCAGGCCGAGGCGTATGCGCGGCAGCAACGCTCGGGAGGCGGCCAGCAGCCGCCGATTGACTTCGGCGGGTTCGATTTTTCCGGGTTTCAGGGCGACGCGGGCGCAGGTGCGGGCAACTTCGGCGGGGGCAGCTTTAAAGATATTTTTTCGGGCATCTTTGGTGGCGCGCAGCATCAGCAGCAACGGCGTCGAGGACCTCAACCTGGAACCGATCTCGAATACCAGGCGACGGTCGATTTCTGGACGGCGATTCGCGGCGGGCAGGCGCGCATCCAGATCAATCGCCAGGAGACATGCCCCACCTGTCACGGGCAGGCGCATGTGGGCGGCAGCACGGAGTGCCCCGAGTGTCACGGCACAGGCCAGGTGACGCAGATGGGTGGGCGCATGAAGTTCAATATCACCTGCCCCAACTGCAACGGCACCGGCCGCACGTCGCACGATTGCGCGACCTGCCACGGCGAGGGCACGGTGACGCGATCTGAGACGGTCGAGTTCCGCATCAAGCCCGGGACGCGCGACGGCCAGCGCATTCGCCTGCAGGGCAAAGGCAATGCCGGCGTGAACGGCGGGCCGCCCGGCGACCTTTTCCTGATCGTGCGCACGGGTACGCATCCGGTTTTTACGCGCGTGGGCGACGACATCCAGATCACTGTGCCCATCACTGTGGCCGAAGCTTCTCTTGGCGCCAAGGTTGAAGTGCCCACTATCGACGGCCGCGCGCAATTGAAGATTCCGCCGGGCACGCAGAGCGGGCAAAAGCTGCGCATGCGGGAGCGCGGCGTGGAGAGCGCGTCGCATGCGGGCCAGCGCGGCGATGAGATTGTGACGGTGGAGGTTGCGGTGCCCCACCTGAACGACGAGCGCAGCCGCGAGATTATGCGCGAGCTGGCACGGCTGAACCCGGACGATCCGCGGAAGGCGCTTTTTGACAAGCTGTAAGGGGCAGGGAACGATTCAAGGGCCGAGTTTGGATGAGCCAGGCTGAGCGGAGGAGACACGATGGCCACAAAACGCAAATCCAAAGGCGCTTACATGATCTCGGCCGTGGCCGAGATGTACGAGATCCATCCGCAGACTCTGCGGTTGTATGAACGCGAGGGGTTGCTGAAGCCCTCGCGCACGGAAGGCAATACGCGGCTTTATACCGACGAAGATTTGGAGCGGCTGGAGTTCATTCTGAATTTGGCACGCGATCTCGGCGTGAATATCGCCGGCATCGCGATCATCCTGCAGATGCGGGAGCGAATGGAAGAGATGAATCGCCAGATGCAGAGTTTTGTCGAGTACGTGCGCAACGAGATGTTGGCGCGATTCCAGCAGGCCGCGCCGGGTGTGTCGGGCGCTATCGTTCCGATTCGCAAGCCGGTGGCCGTGCCGCCGCGCCCAGCGGGATCGCGCAGGCAATAGCTTCGGCCGCGTCTACTCCACGATTTTGCGCAGCCGTCCTTCTGGCAGCAGCTCATACGGATCGCCGCGATAGCGCAAGCGCCTGGTTGCCAGGTAGCTTCTGACCCAAAAAATGAATCCCATCAGATCGCGCAGCGGGTAGAGCCAAGCCCTGCGAACGGCTTCGCGGTCGTACACGACCAAGCTGCTAACGAGGATGCACAAAAGCATGCGAGCGAGAATTGTGAACGCCAGCAGCCCCAGTCCCCATGCCCAACGGCCGCGCAGCGCCAGCCCAATGAAGGCGAGGATGCCGAAGGGAGCCGCATAGGTGAGCACTTCGCCGAGGTGGCCCCAGGGCCGCGAAAAGCGCGTGCTGGTCGCCCATCCCTGCTGATGCGCGATGCTGCTTTTGAAGGCGGCGTTAAGAACGTGGTGTTCGACAATATAGTGCGACAGCACTACGGTTTCACCGGCCGCTGCAGTCCAGTTGCCCAAGACAAAATCGTCAGCGTAATACTGCGCTACCTTTTCGTAGCCGCCGATTTTTTCTACGGTGCTTTGGCGCATCACCATTGATGGGCCAAGTGCGAACTTCATTCCTTCGAGCATGTTTGCCACAAGCACGCCCGATGTCATCTCAACGCTCATGCCCATGGCTTCAAGCCGCGCCCAGAGGCCGTGGCGGGTGCAGCCGCGATAGAGCGAAGTGACCATGCCGACGTTGGGATCGCGCATGGGCGCGACGACGGCGCGCAGATAGCCGGGTGACACGCGCACATCGCTATCAGAAGTCACCAGGATCGGGTACAGGGCAGCGCGGCGCATGATTTCCAGCGAAAATGTACGTGCGTTCGGCCACGGCGGTTCACCGCATGTCAGCACGCGCGCCTTTACCTGCGGATAGCGCGCCATCACGCGGCGCGCCGCGGCGAGTCCAAGGTCGTTCTCATGGCGCGCGCAGAAAAGGATTTCGTACTCGGGATAGTCCTGCTCGAAAAAGCTGGCCAGATTCAGTTCCAGGTCAGGTTCATCGCCATGGACCGCCTTCAGCACGCTCACCGGCGGCAGAAAAGACACATCGAGCGCGCCAGCGCCACGCCGGAAGCGCATCACGCCCGCGATCACCATCAAGCTATAGATTGTCGAGGTGACCACGCCGAAGATGCCGAAGCCAATCAGGCAGTCCACAGCGATCTGGCTGAAGTTCATGCTGGCAAGATTCTCACTTGACGGGCCGATCCGTCCACAGTGTCTTGTCGGCGAGGATCTGCACTTCGTAGAGGCGCCCAGCAAGGTCGTGTTCCACGTTGTCTCGGCTCGGATCCTCGGCAAAAAGCCATTTGCGCGGGCCGGTGCCCCAGATGGCTTCGAGGTTTGCGTCGCTTAGGAAAATGTCGGGTGCATCGGGATAGCACGAGCCCCACAGGAGAGTGGTTCCTTCGCTATTTTGCCCGCAGCGCGGGATCACCAAATCCGCCGGGCGGCCGCGGAAAAAGTCATTGGTATAGAAAATCACCGACGATCCCGACGATTGCTCGCCGTAGATGATGAGCAGATCGTTCGGCGTGCCGTCTTTGATGATGGTCGCGGCCATCGGCTGTGAGCTGAGCATGGGCTCAAAGCGCGCAAACGCGATATGGGCGGCGACAAAAAATACCATCATCGTGAGGGCGACGCTGACCGTGGACGCGAGATGCTTCTTCTTCAGGCGCAGCAGCCATCCCGCGGCCGGGCCGATCAAGAGAGTGACCGCGGCAAGGGCTGCGGGTAATCGCAACGCTGCAAATGACTCGCCTGTCAAATCGAAAAGGTGCGACATGGATAGCGTGTAGTCGCCCACGCCGCGATGCGCCAGGACGGTGCCGATGTCGGGCACATAGGGAAGATTTCGCGAGGTCCACAAGCCCCAGGCCAGGGCCGCTGCAGAAGCAACACCGATGGTCGCGAAAGCAGCTTGCGCGCCCGTGAGCCAGGCCGTTGAGAGCGTGGGTCTGGCGCCTTGCGCGCCGTCACTCTCTTCGATTCCTGAGATCACGCCGGCAATGAGCATCACCAGCGACGGCCACACCATAAAGGTGTAGTACTCCTGATTGGTCGAAATCGAAAAGAAGATCAGCGTCCACGCAGAGTACAAGCTCAACAGCCAAATGGTTCGCGTGCGGAATTTGACGCGGCGCACGTAGCTGCCCACATCCTCGCGCATGGCGTGATCGAGATAAAAGTCCACTGTATCGCCGGCGTCTTGGCGCAGGTGCTTGAGCCAGGTGTGCCGCGTCTTCCACGCCAAAGCGAGGGCCGCGCCGAGGAACAGGCTCCAAGGAAAGATCCAGATCAGTTCACCGAGCCAGTACCAGGCAAAAGGCATTTTGTTGTAGTCGTGGGGGTAGCGCTGGTTGAAGAAGCGCAGAAAGTGTTCGTTGATGAAGTATTGATAGAGGAACCCGTGAACATTTCCGATGGTGGGGTGATTGCCGACGGGGTGCCCCTGGTCGGGGTTGTGCAACGCGCAGAGAATGTGCCAGGGGGCGCCAATCGCGAGAAAGACGAGGAATCCCGATACCGGCTTCAGCGCTTTCCAGCGACGCCACTGGCCCGTCAGAAGCAGATATGGAATGACCGCGCCACCGAAAAACACCGGAGCGATCAGGCCCTTCGTCAGCAGAGCCAGCGCAACACCCGCCCACGCCCAATACATCCGCGCCGGCTGATTGTCTTCAAGGCTGGTGATGAAGGCGAAACAACTGCCCAGGAGGAAAAAGCCCAGGATCGCTTCGGGGATGATGAAGCGCGTAAAGAGAAAACAACCGACCGATGTGAGCGTGCCAATCCCGGCATAGAAACCCGCGCGGTCGCCCCACGCGCGCCGTCCCCAGAGCCACGCCAGCCATGCCAGCCCCAGCATTGCCAGCGCATTGGGCAGATGCGTGGCAAAGGTGTTTTCGCCGAAGATCTTGTACATGCCCGCGACGACCCAGTAGGGAAGCGGAGGCTTTTCGATGTAGCGGATGCCATTGGTTCTGGCGGTGACCAGATTGCCGGTTTCGGCCATGTGCTGCGCCGCCTGCGCGTGCGAAGCATCCACATCGTCGAGCAACGGCGGAGAGAACAATGAGGCAAAATAGATTGCCGCCCAAAGAAGCACAAAGGTCAGCCACACGGTGCGCGAAGAAAGAGCAGCTTGGGGGCGATCGATTGTCCTCTTTGTCTGCATCATTGTCATCCAAGTTGCTGCGCATCGCGCCGGTGGTTCGCGGCCATAGTGGCGACTCTGCATGGCCGGGTTAAGGATGAGGCTTTCACCCGCGGGATCGCGACCGATCTCCTCTGAATCCCGACGGCGCTTGAGTCGAATCCTTTTCAGGATACCAGCCGCGTTTCCAGGGCGTTTCACAGGGCAGTGCGCCACGGCGGCCTTGGAGACCGCATGGTTGCATTCGGAGCAGACTTTGGCTGGAGCAGACAGCAGATCGGCGATGAGATTCTTTTGAATTGTGAGTTCGAACCCGGTGTGAGCGCGGTCCTGAGGCCTATGCGGCTGGAGTTGCGTAGCTTGAGGCGCGCTTCGATCCTACGAGAGTAGGGTGGTGTTTCTCCGGAACACTAAGCCTCCCGGCACGAAGCAGGACGCGGCAATCTTCTTCAGGCACTGCCGGGCTGTATAAGAATCCTTGTACCTCTTCGCATTTCTGCTTCCTGAAGTAGTGGAGCTGCTCCGATGTTTCCACACCTTCAGCCACGCAGGCCAAGCCCAGATCGCGGCCGAGATTCATGATGCTGCGGACAACCGCCTCGGCTGTAGGCTCAGAAGCGATATCGCGGAGGAAGGAACGATCGATCTTGATACGGTCAATGGGGAACCTTCTCAAATATGAAAGCGAGGACCAGCCGGTGCCGAAGTCATCGAGCGATAGGCTCACTCCAAGCCGTTTCAGCGTGCGCATGATTTTGATCGTGGTTTCCGAGTCGTCGAGCATCAGGGTTTCTGTCAGTTCGAGTTCCAGCCATTTCGGATCGAGGCCGGTCTCGTCGAGTGCCCTCTTTACGCTGCTGGCGATGTGACTGCGGTAAAACTGCGTGGACGACAGATTCACCATAACGCGCACGGGCGGGAGGCCTGCCTTTTGCCAAGCGGCGTTTTGCGCGCATGCCGTGCGCAGCACCCAATTGCCTACGTCAGCCATCATTCCCAGTTCTTCCAACTGCGGAACGAACTGGTTGGGGAAGATCATTCCCTGCTCGGGATGGCGCCAGCGCAGCAATGCTTCCATGCCAGTGATGCCGCCGGTTTCAGTTGCCACCAGGGGCTGGTAATAGAGGACGAACTCGTCACGTGCGAGGGCGTGCTGCAGATCGAACTCCAGCTTCTGCCGGCGACGCGTCGCGTCGGTCAGCTCAGCGGTGAAGAACGAATAATTGCCGCGTCCGCTATTCTTTGCCTCATACATGGCGGTGTCGGCAGCCTGCAGCAGATCCCGCGGACTTTCTCCATCCGACGGATATTCGCAGACGCCGATGCTGGCCCCGATGCGAAGGCCGTGGCCTTCGATCTCGAACGAACTGCTCAAAGTGTTCAGGATTTTGCTCGCAACCTGCTCGATGTCCTGATTGTTTTCAACCATAGGCAAGGCGATGACAAATTCATCGCCGCCAAGCCGAGCTACGATGTCGCTTTCGCGCAGGCAATTTCTCAAGCGAACCGACACCGCTTCAAGCAGGCGATCACCGATATGGTGACCGAATGAATCGTTGACGCTCTTGAACCGGTCCAAATCCAACATCAGAACGCCGACCCGTTTTCCATTCCGCCCTGCGAGTGCAACGGCATGAGACAAAAGGTCCTCGAGCAAGGAGCGGTTGGGCAATCCCGTGAGCGCATCGTGGAGCGCCATGTAACGGATGCGCAACTCCGCCTGCTTGCGGTCGGTAATGTCGCGGGAGATTCCCATTGTGCCGAGGATGCGGCCGCGCCTATCTTTCAGCGGCACCTTGGTTGTCAGCACCCACGATTCGTGGCCATCCGGCCACGTCTCTTTTTCTTCCATGCCCGTAATGCCGCGGCCAGTTTCAATAATTCTCTGTTCGTCCTCGAAGGCACGGCTGGCGTGTTCCGGAGTGAACATGTCGGAGTCAGTTTTTGCGGTGGCTTCAGCGGGGTCACTGAGCCCGAAACTGTTCGCGAGCGCACGGTTCACTCGCAGAAAACGGCTGTTGCGATCCTTGAAGTAAACATGGTCAGGAATGTGCTCAAGAAACGCATTCAAAAAATCGCGATCGGTATTGTATTCACGATCCGCCAGTTCGCGCAGAATCAAAAGACCGACGACCAGAGCGAAGAGGAAAACAGTGAGTCCGAGGGCTGCGATCCCTGGATGCGAAAGGAGAGAAACCCTCGCCGCGGGCGCGTGCGCCGGCATCGAGACGATGAGCAGGACTGTAATCATGCAGCCCAGCAGCATGGCCGCAAGTGCAATCACAGTTCCGGGAATCGCGGGAAATCTCTTAAAAAACTTCATGGTCGTTCTTGGCCCACAGCTTTCGTTCTAGGCTTAAACTAAGGCACATTCAAATTCAGCACCTATACCTAAATCGATTTTCCAGTACAACTATCCGGTGAGGGCCGTATTACCTTGGTCACTCTATTGGTGGTTCTGGCCGTAAAGAGGCTTCCGAATTGCTTGTCCCGCGGAATGTATTTCGATCTGGTCCCCGCCGGATCGCAAATGTTGTTCACATCCTGAATTCGGAGCGGGGCTTTAACATTCACTCGAGGAGAGTTTCCTTGGTGGTTTGGAGGGCGTTTCTTATTTCGTTCAGCCTGTTGCTGCCCTTGATCAACCCGCTGGGGTCGGCGCTGGTCTTTCTCGGATTGGTGGGCGATGCACCGGCCAAGGTTCTTCGTTCGCTGGCGCGACGGATTGCGATCAACAACATCATCTTCCTGGCGATCTTCGAGTTGACGGGCGCAGCCATTCTGAATTTTTTCGGAATCTCTCTGCCGATCGTGCAGCTTTCGGGCGGCATCGTGGTAGCTGCTATGGGATGGGCCGTGCTGAATGAACGCAGCGCCGGCGCCGATTCCCGCAAGAGACAAGAGGAGACGGGCAAAGCAGCAGAGCCGGATACGAGCCATTTGGAAGAGATGGTCTTTTATCCATTCACTTTTCCCATTACCTCGGGACCGGGAACGCTCGTCGGGTTACTGACCGTGACGGCGCACATTTCGGAGAAGAACCTGACGCACAATATCCTGGCGCACGTCGGTGTGTTTCTGGCCATTGTGATTCTCAGCGTGCTTTGCTATTTCTGCTACGCAAATGCACCCAAGATCACCAAGAAGATTCCGCCGTCAACGGCGCACGGGATCCTGCGCGTGATTGCCTTCATTTTGCTCTGTATCGGAATTCAGATCGCATGGAATGGGCTATCGGCGCTGCTCGCGACGGTGATCAAAACCTAGCGCTGGATTGGCTGACTCGCAGTCCCTATTACCCCTTGTGTGCCCTGTGGAAGCCGCGGCAAGAACCGCGCGGCGCATTCGTGTATCTTGGCGATGGGTCGATTCTCATCCGGGAGCGCACGACTAAAGATGCCCACTTTTGCCGCCATCGATATCGGATCGAACTCCTGCAGACTGAAGATCGCGCGCGTGCACGCGCACCGGCTTAAGACAGTCGCCGAGGATCGCGAAGTGACGCGGCTCGGCGGCAGCGTGTTCGATACCGGCCTCATTTCACCGGAGGCGATGGCCGCTACGCTGCGCGCTCTCAAGCGCTTTCAACGCTCCGTGCAGTCGCACGGCGTCGATCGCATTCGCGTGGTTGCCACCGCTGCCATGCGCGACGCACGCAACTCCGCCGCCTTTCAGGCATGGGTGAAGGCAGAGACCGGCTGGAACATGGAGATCATCTCTGGCCTTGAGGAAGGACGCATGATTCATCTCGGCGTGACGAGCGCCGAGCCGGGAGCGGGAGGAAGAGTGCTCCTGCTCGATCTGGGTGGCGGAAGCTGCGAGATGACGCTTTCAGAGCACAAGCGCATTAAGGAAACAGTAAGCCTGCCGCTGGGCGCAGTGCGATTGACAGAGCAATTTCTGTCCGACGATCCAGCGCCGCGCGATGGACTTTCGCGCATGAGACAGTTGATTGCGCGCGAACTGCGCAGGGCTCATCGCAGGATTCAGCCGGGGCGCGCGACGCTGGTGATCGCCACCTCCGGCACAGCCGCGGCGCTTTCGGCTGCATGCTCTCAGGGTGCCAAGAATGGCAAACCGGGGGCAAGGAAGGCGGGCAAGTTCGCAGGTAAGCCACGTTCGGACCGTGCCGAGGACCGCTCCGCGATTCTTGCCGGAATGGTGCCAGCGCGCTCGGTGCGCAAACTTGCTAGGAAGCTGGCTAAAATGGCGCTTCCACAGCGCGAGGCAGTGCCCGGCATCGGGCCGCGCCGCGCTGAAATCATTGTGGCCGGCGCGGAAGTGTACGCAGAGATTCTTGAAAGCTTTGGGTTGAAGGGCTTTCGCTATTCGCCACTGGGCCTGCGTGACGGCATTCTGGCGCAGATGCTGGCCGAACAGGACGCGCGCGCCAAAGCCCACCGCGAGTTCGAGCATGAGCGATGGGAGAGCGTACTGGCGACCGCGCGCCGTTATGGCGTGGACGCGCGGCAGGCCGAGCCGGTACGCGCTCACGCGGTTCAACTTTTTCGCGAGCTGAAAGCGGTTCACGAACTTCCGCCGGAATATGAAAGCTGGCTGGCTGCGGCAGCCATGCTCCGCGACACCGGCAAATTCATCAACCACCAGGGTCACCACCGGCATACGCAGTACATTATTTCGAGTTCCGAGATTTACGGATATACACAACTGCAACGCACGCTGGTCTCGGCGATTGCACGCTACCTGGGCAAGAGCCGCCCTCAGCCGGGCGATCGCGCTTTGCGCAACATTCCTGCCGACGAACATAAAAACGTGAACCGCGCTGTGATTTTGCTGCGTCTTGCCGTGGCGCTGAATCAGGATCGCGCATCTGACGTGTTGCGCGTGGGCACGCGAATGTATCCAAAGCGGGTTTATCTGGAGCTACGACCCGGGCGTACGGGCGCCGAGCTGGAATTGTGGTCGTTGCGTAAAGAGGCCGGCTACTTCCGCGAAGTTTTCGGGCGCGAGCTCTTCGTCGCACTGGCGTAGACGGCGCGCGCGGTCCGAGGATCGAGGAGCCATTGCAATCGCGGTGGATGACGCTCCATATCGACTCGCGCGATGGAGCCTTTGCGCATGCGGATCGAAGCGCCGCCGTTGCCGGTGATCATCCGGCCCAGGAACTGAAACATGTTCGGATTGTGCCCAACGGCCAGAACCGCGTCGCGGTCGGCGTACTTCGCGAGCATGTTTTGGAAATCGGAAAAGCTGGCGTTGAGTCCCAGTCCGGGGCTGATCTCAACCTTCCCATCGAATCCAAGTTCAGTTCCGACGAGCTGAGCCGTCTGCATGGCACGCTTGAGTGAGCTTGAGACGATGGTATCGATGGGCGCTTTGAGGGCTACAAGGACGCGCGCCATAAGCATGCACTGCTCCTTGCCTTCTTTCACGAGGCCCCGCTTCAGGTCGAGAATCGGGTTTTCGCGAATGGTGCCGGCATTCGCGTGGCGCATTAGATAGAGGATCATGGGGATGGATTCGGAGGGACTAGTGAAAAGCCTTACCGAACTCCTTGCATCCCCATTTTAACAAGGTTGTTACATTCTGCGCCTTGCTCCTGGTTCTGCCGATTCCGCCGCCTGCCCAGAGCGTAATCGCGCCATGAGGCTGTCATTTTGCCACGCTCAGCACTAGTGGCCCAGGAGTCCTTTCAGCTTCTTCAAGGTGCTGCCGCCTTGTTGGGCTGCCGGGCTGCCAAGAAGGCTTCCGGCCGTTTGCTTCACAAGCGCGCCCACATTCGCGCGGATCGAAGGATTCGAAGCGGTCCCCGTAATCGTCAGCGGAATGCCTTTGCTCGCCGCGGTGTTGGTTCGATCGCCGAGTACACCTGCGATGGTATTGATCCCCGTGTTTGCGGCCGATCCCAACATCGAAGAATTGTTCAATTTGGCAACCAACTGGAAGTTCAGTTCCTCTGAAGGCGAAACCGTGCCGCTTCCGGATGCGGTGCCGATCGCGGGAACCGATGCATAAATATTGCTGAAACTCGTCATCTGCGGCGACGAATTCACGGTCACGCTTACCTTCTCAATCTGCGTGCCGCCGCCGGTCCCGCCCAGGGGATTGATGCCTTGAATCTTCGAACCGAGATCAAAGCCGGCCAGTTTCGTATTGTCGATCTCGATCGGTCCCGCGATGGTGAGCGCGTTTGCCGGCCCCGTAATGGAGAGGTTTGCCGTCAGTGCGCCACCCTGGAGCTTCGACCCGCTGGGCAGTGTAATTCCGGCGGCCGGCAGTAGCTCCTCCAGTTGATCGATCGGAAGATTCGGCGCAGCTAGTCGCAAATTGAGTGAGACGTTCTCTCCACCGGCGCGGAAATCGCCGGTGATATGCGCGGCTGCAGAACCTGTTTGAATTGCAAGGTCGGAAACCTGGCCGGTCCGCGCGCTCAGGTTGTCTGAAATTGCAAAGGTGATGGTGACCGGCTGCGGAGCAGGCGAGCCGTTGCGCGCCAACTTCAACTGCGAAGCCGCGATTGTCCCACGGCTCGTGAGGTTATTGCCATCCGAAGCAAGTTTTGCGTTCAGGTCTGCAACCATTGAAACTCCGTCGCTCGCTTCGATCACGTTGGCCGTTACCGGGTCGAAATGCTTGATGTCGAGCGTTGCATTGAACGGAGTTTTGGAAGCGTCCTGGGCTGCAATCGGCCCCGCGGTTCCGGTGAGGCTTACGCTTCCCGATCCAGGCAGCCCAACCGAAAGATCGAATGGAAAAGCCTGCGAAATCGAAAACTGCTTCACCGTAAGGTCAATTGCCGAACATGTAAACGGATTTCCGGCGGCGGGAATCGTTGCCACGGTCGCGCTCCCGTTTTTGATCTGCAATTCGTCGACCGAAAGCGCGGGAATACTGCTGGACCCACTTGATGGCGTCGCCGAGGAGCTTCCCATTGTGGAGAAATTCCAAGTTCCATTCGCAAGATGGATCAAGTGGATTGCCGGAGAATCGATAACCAGCTTTGTGACTCGGACAGTGCGATGAAAGAGCAGCGGGCCCATTTCAACGCCGAGGTCGAGCTTTTTTGCCTGAAGAAACGGAGTGGAAGAAAGAGCGGGATCGTCTGCGATCGAAATGTCCTCTGCGACCAGACTCCCACCTAGAAGAGAAAGGCTCAGATGGCCGAGCGTAACTTTGCGATTGAGGGAACTCGAAAGCTGACTCTCGATTTGGGGCCGAAAGCTGTCGACATTGACCAAAAACGGCACGATCAGAACTACGAGGAGGCCCAGTGCCGCAACCGCTGCAACGATTTTGACCCATCGTTTCCGCATCAGAACCTCCGCGACGTCGCTGATCTTTTCAAATTGTAATTTCCCAGGTTACATAGAATGCAAATGCTCGTTGAACTGCGTGTCTGCTGCGCGATTCCTAGTGGCCACGCATCATGTTGCTTGCCTGAACATCGTGCGGAAGCGGCCAAGTGGATGCCCAATATTGCTCCTGAACACGCACCGTCGTGCTGGCCTGAATGTCGGCCGACGAGTTTCCGACCATGATGCGAACCGGCTCAGCATCGACGCGGAATCCTGGCAGCTTCTGGTCCCACCACGCCAGTTGCGAAGCGTTCAAAGGAATCTCCACGGTTTTGGTTTCGTTGGGCTGAAGCGTGATGCGCTTGAAACCTTCCAGCTCCTGCTTCGGCCGCTCCACCTTTGAACCCAGATGCTGCACATACATCTGCACTACAGCGTCGCCCGCGCGACTGCCGGTGTTTGTCACATCCACGCTGACGGTGATGGCGCCGTTCTTTCCCATCTCCTGAGCGCTGGTCCGCAGATTCGCGTACTTAAAGGTCGTATAACTCAGTCCATAGCCGAATGGAAACAGCGGCTCGCCTTTGAAGTACATATAGGTGTAGCCATCGCGGATGTTGTAGTCCATTCGCGGCGGAAGCTGATCCGCCGACTTCGGCCACGTCCTGACCAAGTGGCCGCCAGGGTTGTAGTCACCGAACAGCACTTTCGCCAGAGCGGATCCTTCATCCTGCGAAGCATGCGACATAGTGAGGATTGCGGGGGCATTTTCCGCGCTCCAGTTGATGGCAAACGGAAAACTGGCGATCAGCATGACGATGGTTTTCGGATTCTTGATCATCACCTCCTTCACGATCTGTTCCTGCGCCAGATCGATGATCTCGCGGTCGCGGCCCTCGCGTCCGTCGCTCGGGACCGTGCAGGGGAGCGTGGACGCATCCCCATCCTTGGCGGAGCTGTACCAAGCGTGCCCTTCGTCGCCGCAGGTGGGATCATTGCCAATGACAACAACTGCAACGTCAGACTCGCTCGCCGCTTTGATTGCATCGTCCTCGCCCGCCGGCGTGTCATACGCCGCGTAGTTCACCGTAACGTTCGGCCCCACTTCATCCTTGATGCCCTCCAACGGCGTGACCGTATAAGGCGGCGTGCCTCCGTACCAGTCCCAGTGCACGATGTCGGCGAGCGGCCCGATCACCGCGATCGACTTGATCTTGGTTTTATCCAACGGCAAGATGTTGTTTTCGTTCTTCAGCAGGACCACTGACTCAAGCGCAAGCCGCTTGCTCACATCGCGATCCTTGTCGGTGTTCCATGGCTCAGGCGAGTCTTTGATGTTGGAATAAGGCACCATCTCCGGCGGATCGAGCAGTCCGAGCTTGATCGTGATCTCGAACTTCGGCCGCAGCAGTGCATCGATTTGTTGCTCTGTGATCTCGCCGTCCTTCAGCGCCGCTTCGGTTTCATCCTTATATCTGTCAAGGAACTGATTGATTCCCGCCTTCAGGCACGCCACCACCGCAGCCTTCTGATCGGGATAAAGGTGGCGTGAATGCACCAGCATCGTCACTGCTCCGCCGTCGCTCGAAATCACATCCACTCCCCACTTATCGCGAACGATGCTTTGCAGAATCGGATTGACGGCCATCGCCGTGCCGTTCCAAGCGTTGTAGGATGCCATGACAGCCTTGGCGCCGCCATCCACGAATCCCATCCGGAACGGGACCGAATAATATTCCCAGAACAGCCTGTCGTCGAAGTTCGACGACGAGTCGCTGCGATGGTTCTCGTTTTCGTTGGCCAAAAAATGCTTGAGCAGCGCCGCCGCCTGCCAATATTTCGGATCGTCGCCCTGCAACCCCTTGATGAATGCCGTTGCCATGGTTCCATTGAAGAATGGATCCTCTCCATAGACCTCTTCGCTGCGGCCCCATCGCGGATCGCGATCCAGGTCCGATTGCGGCCCCCACAGCATTAGAATCTGGCGATCGTACTTGGCGGTCTGCGTGATGAAGCGCGCCTCATATCCCTCCACGCCCGCGGCCTCGCGCACCAAGTCCGGATCCCACGACGCGCCCATCCCCGGCGGCTGCGGAAACTGTGTTGTCGTGATCGGCTGGTGGTTGCCTCTTGCCTGGCGCTGCACCACTCCGTGAATCCCCTCGGATAGGCCAAAGCTCTTCACGCCCAGCCGCGGCACACCTGAGTTCGTGCCCAAACAATCGATCTTCTCGTCGATGGTCATCAGCGAAAGCAGATTGTCGATTCGTTTATCTGCCGGCAACGATGGATCGTTGAATGGGTAATTTGGTTTTGGAGCTTGGGCTGTGACACAAGAGCATGCGAAAAGACAAAGCAAAGCAGCAGAGAGATACTTTTTCATCGGGGGCACCTTGGGATTCCAGACTTCAGAAAATTCGATTTCAAAATCAGCGCCAATTCTACGCCTCAGGGCGCCAAGCCTCGCTCACGAGCAGACCGCCGAGCCGGGTGCGACGCTGCGTGAGGATAATCCCGGAATTCCGCAGAGCCGCATGATGGTCGGGCAGGCTTCGGATTCTGAGGCCGGTGAGCAGGCCGAAAGCACGATATAGAAGCCAGACGAGCGGGCGGGCAACGAGCTTTCCAAACCATCCCTCAGGAATCGCAAACTCCGAGACGATCCATAGGGCAGCGGGAGAGAGCGAGTTCCGGAGCCTGACGGCGAGCGCGCGGCATTCGTCGGTCGTAAGGCAATCGAGAAAGAAGTGCGTTGCAACAAGATCGTATTGCGCGTTGCCGGTCTTCCAACTTCGCGCGTCCGCGCAATGAAGTGAAACGCGGCGCGCGTTGGGGCCGGTGCGGCGCAATAACGCGGCCAGCATTTCAGGGCTTGCATCCACTGTGTCGACTTGAATCTGGGAATTTGCGCCGAGCAGCTCAGCTGTAAATCGTCCGTCGCCGTCGCCGATTACAAGCGCACGGCGAGCCTGCGCCATATTAGGGAGAAATGCCGTGCGGCACCTGGCGAGAAACGGGCCGAAAGTCACAAGCTCCATCCAGCGGTAGATTCTCGCGAGGCTGTCGAAGTTGGGTGCGGAGTTAGGCGGGGTATTCCGCGCGGGCCGTATCGTTTCGAAAATCACCGCTTGCGAATTGAGGGTTGTATTCATCCGATCAGCAGCAGGAGCGGCGTAAGCAAAACCAAGTCGGCCGCGATGCGCAAGGCGAGCGGCGTCATCCGCGCTTGCATGCGATCGAGGAGCGCAAGGAGCAGGGCGCTCGCCGCACCTGCTGCGAGCATTGCCGCGGCGCGCGCACGAAACGAACCGGTAACGAAGGCCAGGAGCAGTCCAACCATCGCAATCAGGAAAGCAGCATAGGATTTTGCCCCATGCGACGCACGGCCGACGCTCAGGAGGCGCTCGAATTTCAAAGAATCATTGCCGGTTTGTGCCCTGGATTCCCAGCGCGCGATGGAGCTGCAATTGAGCCACGCCAGCGCAGCGAAGTATACGGCGGAAATCCAGAAGCACCAGCCGCAGGATTTAAGCGCGCCAGACACGTTCGGGCGCGACCATGCCGCCAGAATGCATCCCGCCGTGAACAGAACGGCGACCAGCATTTCTTTGTTCAGCCGTTTCGGCAGCGAGCGCTGCCCTTTAACAAACCGCGGCGCGTGAACGCCCAAAAAGTAGATCAGCGCTGCGGCGCCCAGAATCAAGCCCGCCTCACGTACCATCGTTGGAAGAAGACTCACGGCTAATACTGCGGCGACGCCCGCCGCGGTTAGCGCCAGAGGGGCTAACAGGCGCCGGTGACGCCGATGAAAGAAGTGACGCTCGCGTAGATCGGATTCTGCCGGAGAAAGAATTTCCAAGCGCGCGTCCAGCAGGCGATCGCACACATAAGCGGACCAGGCCGCGAGGGCGAGAACGAGCAGGGCCGACCCCGCGACGTGAACCGCGTCAGCCCAGGCGAATCCGAGCGACCAGACGACTGCCACGGTGGGAGCATCCAGGCTGGCCAGGTGCCAGAGGGCGAGCAGCCGTGGAGCGTGAATAGGGCGACTTTGGGTTGCGCTGGGATGAGCGAGGCGGTCGAAAAGCGGCGACTGTGCGAGGGGAAGCGGCACTGTGTCCATTTTAGAAGGCACGGCGCGGCCGCAAGCACTGGACTGGGCAAAGAGATGGCAAAAAGTCGTTTGGTGGCCCGCATACCCGCTCCTTTCCGCCCCCGTGCTCGCCCCTTACTAAAGTGTGGGTTAACTCAGTTTGTATCTAGGTTTTCAAAGGTAAGATGTTCGGGTAAGGCCGGACGTATGATCGATACCATGAGTGAAGCGGCAGTCCGCCGCGAATGGGTTGGGAGTTACGCCGACGGCAGGTTTCCCCTGCTCCAATGGCTTGGCGGATCTCAAGCGAGCGGTGTGTTTCTGACCGAATTAAGTGAGCCCTCGCAAAAAGCCGTCATCAAACTGATCCTCGAAGACGATGAGGACGCCGCCCCTCGCGCCGCCGCATGGGAAACTGCAGCGACCTTGTCGCACCCGAATCTGATGAAGGTCTATACGCACGGCCGCTGCGAAATCGACGGCGTTTCCTGCCTTTACGTCGTCACCGAATACGCCGACGAAGTTCTTGCGGACATTCTCAAAGATCGTCCGTTGACTGCCGAAGAGACGCAGCAGATGCTGACTCCGGTTTTGGATTCGCTACGATATCTGCATCGTCAAGGGCTGGTTCACGGCCGACTTAACCCCTCGAACATCATGGCGGCCGGTGACACCCTCAAGCTCACCACTTACGGCGTTTGTCCCGTGGGCGCGGCTGTCACATTCAGGCCCACGCGCACGGTGTGCGATGCGCCGGAGACGAAAAGCGGGTCGATTTTACCGGCATCGGATCTTTGGTCTCTCGGCGCGACATTGGTTGAGGTTCTCACGCAGCATCCGCCGCAGTGGGACGATTTGCACGCTGAGCCGATCGTGCCGGCGACTGTGCCTCAGCCGTTTGCCACTATTGCGCGGCGTTGCCTGAGAACGGATCCCGCACGCCGCAGCACCATCGAAGCATTACAGGGGCGGATCGAGCCGGCCAAAGCAACGCCTGAGCCGGAAACGAAGGCCGCTCCCCCATTGCCGCCGAAACGCCGCTTTCAGATTTTGTTTGCCATCGCTGCGATTTTGCTTACTGCGATCGGAATCTGGCTCTCGCACCGCAGAGCGTCTGCGCCTGTGGATCAGACGCAAACCGCGCCCGCGGCTCCGGCAGCTCCGAGCATCGCCCCACAACCGGCCCCACAGCCGGCCCCGAGTGCCGCACCAGTTCCCCCGCCGGCTGAGGCTGCGACGCCGCCACCAGCTCCAGCAAAGACCGAAGTTCAACCTCCGCCTGAATCTCAAGCCCAGCCCGAACCTCAAGCCGCGTCACAACCCGAGCCGGCCCCCGCGGCCTCGGGCCAGACCATCAACCCTGCAATTGTGAATCAGATTCTGCCCGACATTGTTCCCAGCGCGTTGAAGACCATCAACGGGACACTGAGAGTTTCGGTCGAAGTCACGGTAGGCGCAGATGGAAAGGTCATGAACGCCACGCTAGCTTCGCCCGGGCCGAGCAAATACTTCGCCTCGAAATCGCTTGAGGCTGCTCGCCTATGGAAGTTCAAGGCTTCGCAGGAGAATGCGCCGAGCAGCTGGATGTTGGAATTTCAATACAGGCGAGACGGGATCCATGTTGTCGCGGAGCCGGCGGCGCCTTAGAACGATTCAGTCCGCCGCGGTTTCAACTTTATGTTCAGGTTTTCTGCGAGCCCGGCCGTCAGGCGCAGGAATTGACTCCAGATCCGTCTTCCCCTCGGCCAATTGCATCAGGAATTCCTGCGCCGAAAAAGGCACGGCATCCTTCACAAGCTTGCCGGCGCGCGCGTAGGTTCCGTCGGGCAGCTGAATACGGGCCTTGACGGTGTCGGCCATATAAGCGGGCAGAATTTCGCCGTGGATGCGGGCGAGAACCGCGGGATCGCGGACCGGGAACACTACTTCGCAGCGCTCAAAGAGATTGCGCGGCATCCAATCGGCTGAGCCGATGTAGATTTCATCGTCGCCGCCGTTGGCAAAGTGGAAGATGCGCGAATGCTCCAGAAAACGGCCTACGATGGAGCGCACGCGAATGCGTTCCGACAACCCTTTCACGCCGGGCCGCAGAATGGAGAGCCCGCGAATGATCAAGTCGATCTCCACGCCCGCCTGCGATGCCTGATAGAGCGCCTGGATCATCGAGGGCTCGAGCAGCGCATTCATCTTTGCCACGATGTGCGCTGGCCTTCCCGCCTGCGCGTGCTCCTGCTCGCGGCGGATCAGGCGCAGAAAGCTTTCCGCCATGGTCAGCGGCGCCACAAGCAGCGGACTGTAATCGTCGAGCTCCGCGTGTGCGGTGAGGTAGTTGAACACCATGTGCACGCGTTCGGCAATTTGCGGATCGCTGGTGAGCAGGCTCAGGTCGGTGTAGAAGCGCGCGGTGTCGGGGTTGTAGTTGCCTGTGCCCAGGTGACAATAACGTCGAGTCACCCCATCTTCGTCGTGACGCACCAGCATGGCCAGTTTGCAATGCGTCTTGAGGCCCACGACTCCGTGAAACACCTGCACGCCTGCGTCCTCCATGCTGCGCGCCCAGCGAATATTCGAAGCCTCGTCAAAGCGCGCCATCAACTCCACGACAACTGTGGCTTCCTTGCTGGCGCCGGCTTCGGTGAGCGCCTGAAACATGGGCGAATCGTGACTGGTGCGATAAAGCGTCTGTTTCATCGTCACCACAGCCGGATCCTGCGCGCCCTGCTGGATGAAGTCGACTATGGGATCGTAGGAATCGTAGGGATGATGCAGCAAGATGTCGCGATGGCGCAGTTCGTCGAAGATACCGGTGGATTTGCGGCTCAAGAGCAGCGGCTTGGGCACGAACGGCTGAAACTTCAAATCGGGCCGCTGCACATCGCTATAGAAGAACATCAGCCGCGAAAGATTCACCGGGCCCTCGCAGCGAAACACCTGGTCTTCATCCAGTTCGAAGTTCACGCGGAGCCGCTCCACAATTTCGGAGTCAGCGTCGCTTTCAATTTCCAGGCGCACCGCGTCGCCCTTGCGGCGATTGTGCAGTTCCACGCGGATGGTCTCGAGCAGCGACCGAGCTTCTTCTTCCTCGATGTAAAGGTTCGAGTTACGCGTGACGCGGAATGCCGCGGATGCGAGGACTTCGTAACCGCGATACATGCGAGCCAGATGTTGCTCGATCAGATCCTGCAGCAGCAGATAGTCGTGGTGGTCGTGCTCACAGGGCAGCCGCACAAAGCGCGGTAAGGCGCGCGGCACAGTGACCACACCGAGCACCTGCGGGCCGGAGCTGCGGCGTTTGGCGCGGAGCAGCAACGCCAGGCAAAGCGCCTTATTCAAAACTCGCGGAAACGGATGCGCGGGGTCGATCGAGATCGGCGTAAGGAGCGGGTCGACTTCACGCTGAAAATACTCGCGTGCAAAATCGCGGGCATGTTCGCTGAGCTCGTCCCACTCGAGCAGCCGAACCTTCTGCTTGCGCAACTCCGGCAATAGCTGCTTGTTCCAGCAGTGGTATTGCGCAGCGACAAAACTGTGGATCTCGGTGGTCAGAATCTCGAGCGATTCATCGGGTCGCAGGCCGTCGTATCCCGGCTCGCGATAGCCGTCCTCAATGCGTTGCATCAGGCCAGCCTGGCGCACTTCAACGTATTCATCGAGGTTCGAGCCTGTGATGGCGAGGAACTTGACACGCTCGAGCAGCGGATTTGAGGAGTCCTCGGCCTCCTCGAGGACACGGCGATTGAACTGCATCCAGGAGTAGTCGCGGCCGCTAAAGAGCTTGATTTTGTGTTGCTTTCTGGCCATTGGGCTTACTCATTCGCTGTGTCCCAAAGTCTACCGCCTTCAGCGGAATCTGAACAGGCGGATCAGCTCTGTCGGGCAAGCTTATCTCCTTCAAACTGATACAGGATCGAGGCTCGAAAAAGTGTGAAAGGCGCGCGAAAAGGGGCCGTATTCCGGTTGGATGAGGCTGCGCGGCAATCCGGCGGGGCCTGTTTTCGGCCAGAGTACAATGTGGTCTGACCACAAGCGCCGCCCGTGAAGCGCGGCAGGAGTCCCGTTTATGAGCATCGTGAGCCGCCGAGCTGTTCTGCGTTCCACGGGGGCCGTCGCCGCTTCCGCGGCGTTCCGGCGGGCCCTGGTCGCGCTTGGCCGATTTTCCGGCGGCGCCGAGGGAACAGGTTCGACTCCCATTGCAAAGACCAGCTACGGAAAAATCAGCGGCACTGTCGAGGACGGCATTAATGTTTTTCGGAGCGTTTCTTACGGCGGAGACACGGCGAATTTCCGCTTTCAGGCGCCGCTGCCGCCCTCTCCATGGACTGGGGTAAAACCCTGCGAGGCGTTCACCACCCGCGCGCCGCAGCTTACCGCCTTGCGCGGGATACAAATCGTCAACTCGGCTCCAAGTCTCGGGCCGGCAGGCTCTTCGCCCGCCGGGGCTGCTCCGCGCGTTGCGCCCGAGTCCGGAATTCAAAGCGAAGACTGCCTGCACCTGAACGTCTTTACGCCCGGATTACGCGATCATCGCAAGCGGCCAGTGCTGGTTTACTTTCACGGTGGCGCTTACAACAACGGCTCAGTGAATAGCGCTCTGTATGATGGCAAACGACTCTGCCGTCGCGGCGAAGTTGTGGTGGTCACCGTGAATCACCGCCTGAACGCATTCGGCTTTCTCTGTCTAGCTGCGCTCGATCCCACGCAATTTCCCGATTCGGGCAATGTGGGCATGCTCGATCTTGTGCTCGCGCTCAAGTGGGTTCGTGAAAACATTCTCGAGTTTGGCGGCGACCCTTCTCGCGTTTTGATTTTTGGTCAATCGGGCGGGGGAGCGAAATGCGCAACACTGATGGCCATGCCTGCGGCGCACGACCTTTTTCATCGCGTGATGACGATGAGCGGACAGCAGGTGAAAGGCGCGTCAATTGCGATCGCCGCAAAACGCACGGAAACGATGCTCGGCAAACTCAGGATTACTTCGACAAATCTTGCAGATCTCAAAACCATGCCGTGGGAGAAAATCCAGGCTGCGGCTGCTGAAACAAGCGCTGACTGGCTCCCGGTGGTTGACGGCGTCGTCCTGCCTCGCGATCCCTTCACTCCGGATGCGCCACCGCTTTCGGCGACAGTTCCTATGATTCTGGGCAACACGCATGACGAAACTGCGGTGCCCGTTCAGGGCACGCTCACCTGGGAGGACGCACCTGCTGCACTGCACGATGCCATCGCGATCTACCTCGGACCTTACACTGCTGAAGAAGTGATCGCGAAGTTCCGGACGTTCTATCCTGACAAGTCGCCGATCGACGTCGTGATCACTGCGGCCACTGCTTTTCGCGCATGGCCGGGCCAGGTGCTTGAGGCCGAGCGCCGCGCCGCCAACGTGGTCAGCCAGCCGCACACGTGGGTTTATCAAATGAACTGGCATCGTGACGTCCCAGGCGCACGCGCTGTTCACACCATCGATATTCCGTTCATGTTCGACAATCTTTCGGCCGCACCCGGCCAGATCGGGTCTTCACCTGAAGACCTTGCCGCAGCGCAACCTCTCGCCGACGCGATGTCCGGCATGCTCATTCACTATGCGGCAACCGGCAATCCTAATCATCACGGCCTACCCGATTGGCCAGCGTACGACCTGACTGCTCGCAACACGATGATCTGGGACAGCACGCCGCACATCGAGAGCGATCCCCGTGGCGAGGAACGCCGCTATGCCGCAGGCTCGCCCTACCGCCAGCCGGGCACCTATTGAAGCAGGAAGCTGGGGCAGAGGTGGCTCGGGCCGAGCGTCCACATCCGAACCCCGGAAAGCACGTAAAACCCACATTCGATACACTAGAAATAAGAACCGCACCGCGCTCTTCGTGCATCCATTTGTAGAACAGCCATTTCCAGGCGACTGTGTTCGCCGGCCAATCGCAAGGTCCTTGAGTTGCCAAAGAAACCCATTCAAATACGGTCCTGTGCCGCGGCGCTTTTGTTGATCGCGTGCATACCCGGCCTGTGGGCGGTGGCGCAGTCGTCGGTTGTTCCGCCACCCACATTACCCTCGCCGCCCATGGCAGCCGACTTTCAGGGCAGTGTGCCGAAAGGCGAGCCGACCGCGCAGACCATCGATCTCTCGCTCGACGATGCCATCCAGCGCGGATTGCAATCGAATCTCGGAATGATTCTTAGCAGCACGCAGGCCGCTGGAGCGCGCGCTGCGCGGCTCAGCCAGTTGCAATCGCTGCTTCCGGGTATCGACTTCAGCGCCAGGGAAGCGGTTATGCAAACCGATCTGCCGGCCGAAGGTTTGCGGATTCCCGGTTTTCCCAAGGTCATTGGGCCATTTGGCTACACCGATATCCGCGCGTCGCTCAGTTGGTCGGTGATTAACGTTCAATCACTGCACAATTATTTGGCCGCGCGGCACAACTTCGACGCCGCGCAGTTATCGGCACAGGATGCGCGCGACATGGTGGTGCTGACTGTCGGCAATGCGTACCTGCTGGTGATTGCCGATCAGACCAACGTCGCGAGCGTGCAGGCGCAGGTGGACACTGCAAAGGTTTCGCTCGAACAGGCCGTTGACAATCACCAGGCCGGCACCGCGCCGCTGCTCGACGAACTGCGTGCCCGCGTCGACTATCAGTCCTTGGAGCAGCAGTTGATCGCGGCGCAGAACTCGCTTGAGAAAGATAAGCTGGCCCTGGCGCGAGCGATCGGTTTGCCGCTGGCGCAGAGTTTCAACTTGACGGACACCGCGCCCTACGCGCCATTCGACCAGCTCGATGCCAACGCGCTGATCGCGCAGGCCAAGACCAACCGCAAGGATCTGGCGGCGCTGGTCGAAGAGACAGCGGCCACAAAGCAACAGCGCGAAGCGGCGACGGCGGCGCGTTTCCCTGCGATCGCCGCTAACGCCGACTACGGCGACATCGGGCCGACGCTTGCCCACTCGCATGGCACGGTCGACGCGACAGCATCGCTGAGCATGCCTCTCTTTGAAGAATTTGCCTTGCGCGGGCAGGCCCAGCAGGCGCAGGCTCAACTTGATACCGCGAATGCGCAGTTGAGCGACAAGAACGCGCAGATTGAAGCGGACGTTCGCGATGCGCTGCTCGACATTGCGTCTGCGCAGCAGCAGGTTGAGGTTGCGCGATCGAGCAAAGATTTGGCCGCCGAGGCTCTGAAAGAAGCGCAGGAGCGCTATGCCAACGGCGTCAGCGACAATCTGGCCGTAAGCCAGGCGCAACAAGCCGTGGCCCAGGCCGACAGCCAATATGTGGTCAGCCTTTACCGCGATAACGTGGCCAAGCTCAGCCTGGCGCGCGCACTCGGAGACGGCCAGGACTACCAGAAGTATTTAGGAGGGAAGTGAACGTGGCGGATCCAAACCCAACACCTGAAGAAGATCAGTCTCCAGCCGAGACAGAGATTGAAGCTCCGAAGTCCCGCCGCAGAGGCATCATCATTGTTGCCGTCGCGGCGGTGGTGCTGATTGCGCTCGCCGTGTGGTGGCACTCCACATTCACCGAGGATACTGACGATGCACAAGTCAACGGCCACCTCATCCAGGTGAGCGCGCGCATCGCCGGCCACGTGATGAAAGTGGACGTTGAAGAGAACCAGACCGTTCATGCCGGCGATCCAATCGTGGAGCTCGATCCGCGCGACTACCAGGTTGCGGTGGAGAATGCCGAGGCCGCGCTGAACAGCGCGAAGGCCGCGGCTGCAGCGGCGCGCGTGAACGTGCCGATTATCACCGTGAACACCGGCAGCACTTTGCGCTCGGCGAACGCCGACGTAACCGGGGCGCAGGCCAGCGTGGCCCAAGCCGAGCAGCAACTCCTGGCCGCGCACGCAGCAGTTGCCCAGGCTGAGGCCAACAACACCAAGGCGCAGGCCGATCTGGAGCGCTACAAGCCGCTGGTGGCGAAAGACGTGATCAGCAAGCAGCAATTCGACGCCGCAGTTGCGGCAGCCGATGCCGCACAGGCCGCTCTAGCCAGCGCCCGCGCCAACGAGCAGGCCGCAGCCGATGGAGTCCGACTGGCCCATGACCGCGAGACGCAGGCCCAGGCACAGTTGAAGTATGCCGAAACCGCTCCGCAGCAGGTTGCCGCGCAGGATGCGAAGGCCAAGCAGGCCGAGGCGCAGGTGGAACAGGCGCAAGCGCAGCTCGATCAAGCCAGACTCAACTTGAGTTACTGCAAAATCGTCGCGCCAGGAGACGGCATCGTCACGCGCAAGAGCGTTGAGATCGATCAGAACGTTTCCGCCGGCCAGAACCTGATGACCCTGGTCTCACTGCAGGATCTTTGGGTTACCGCGAATTTCAAAGAGACACAGCTCGAGCACATGGTGGCGGGACAGAGCGTAAAAATCCACGTTGACGCGACCGGAAAAGACTACACGGGCCGCGTGACGCAGATTGGCGGCGCCACCGGCTCGGTGCTTTCGCTCTTCCCGCCGGAGAACGCGACCGGAAACTATGTGAAGGTGGTGCAGCGCCTGCCGGTGCGCATCGACTTCACCGATTTGGCGAAGCAGGACCCGGACCACCAGCTACGGCCTGGGCTTTCGGTGGAACCGTATGTGCGCGTGAAGTGAGGCGACGCGTGCTCGGGCCGCAATAATCCCGAGCGATCCGCGCGATACAACGAGGGCGCCTACTGAACATTAGGCGGTTGTTCCGCTGTTGATCGTCCAGCAAATTTCGCTCGCAAACGCTCGCTGGTCTTTACCGTCGCGGCCAAGCGATGGGAGGGCGCCTACTCTTCGATTTTGTAGGTGTATTCCTCGATGACGGGGTTGGTGAGGACTTCGCGGGCGATGCGCTCAACTTCGGCACGCGCGGCCTCGGAGGCGAGGCCGTCTGCGAGTGAAAGCGCGAAATATTTGCCCTGGCGCACGGCGGTTACGTCAGCGAATCCAATCTTGCGAAGAGCGTTGTGGATGGTCTGGCCCTGCGGGTCGAGCACCGAGGTCTTGAGCGTGACATAGACATGCGCCTTCATGATGAGATTATAGAAGAACAGCCATTAGCTCCTGGCTCTTGGCTGTTAGCCTGATTCGTGGTGGGCCCAGGTCTCAGTTTCTCGCGAACGGCAGAAGAATCTTCATTCGCATTTTTCCCAAAAGAGAGGTCAGACGCGATGGTGAATTATCTGGAACTGCCCGTTGGCGATCGGGCGCCAGAGGTGTTTCGAGTGGTGATCGAGATTCCTTTGGACGGCACTCAGAAGTTTGAGTACGACAAGCAACTGCATGTGTTCAAGCTGGACCGGAATTTGCATTCGCCTGTGCACTATCCCGGCGACTACGGATTTATTCCGTCGACGCTGAGCGACGACGGCGACCCGCTGGACGTGCTGGTCCTGGTGCCGGGGCCGAGTTTTCCGGGGTGCGTGCAGGAGGTGCGGCCGATCGGGTTGCTGGAGATGCTGGACCAAGGAATCCTGGACGAAAAAGTTCTGGCGGTGGGAAAGAACAATCCGCGGTTCGCGAATATCTGGAATTACACCGATATTTATCCGCACATGCTGAAGGAGATTACCCACTTCTTCTCGATCTATAAGGATCTTGAAGGCAAGCGCGTGGAGATGAAGGGTTGGCGCGACGCGGCCTATGCACGCGACCGCGTGGTGCACACGATCAAGCAATTTGAGATCAGCAAGGCAAAGCACCACGAGGGAAAGAAGAAGGCGGCAGTGTAAAAGGCAGGGTTCGGGGGTCAGTGAGCAGGGAAGAGGCTCGTTGCTGGAGCTATGATCCGGCGACGAGAGAAGCCTGGGCCGCGCGGCGGCGGGCGAGTGGGCGCGCGGTGAAGAAGTAGAGTGGCGGCCCGAGCAGGGCAATTCCAATTGCAAAAAGAAGAGATGAAACGTTGGCGAAGGCTGTGCCCGGATCGCCGAGCTTCTCAGTGCGTGAAGCGAAGAGCGCGTATGCAATGAGAAGCGTGGGGAAGACTGCGAGCGAACAGGCAAACGCGAAGTTGCCGGCGCGGAATGGGCGCGGAAGCTGGGGCTCGCGGATGCGCAGGGCGATGAGGGCGAGGAACTCCAGGATGAGGCTGGTGCCGTAGAGGATGAGGTCGATGGAGATGAGGCGTTCAAAGGGAAGGCTGAGAGCAAGCGCCCACGCGACACCGCAGAAGAGCACACTGACCCAGGGAACTCCGCGGCTGTTGCGGCGCTCGAAGATGCGGGGCAACATGCCATCTGCAGCCATGGCGATGGGCAGGCGGGTGTAGCTCATCATGAGCGCGTTGAACATGCCGATGCCGCAGATGACGCCACCGGTGACGACAGCCAAGGTGAGAAGAGAACCGCCGACCTGCCCGGCTGCGATGGCCCAAGAGCCGGTGGTGAATCCTTGCGGCGAGAGACCGCCGAAGGCCATGGCGAGAAGCGGAAGAACGTAAGTGACGGCGGTGATGGCGGCGGCGCCGGCGATGGCGCGCGGATAGTTGCGCTGCGGATGATGAACGTCGCGCGCGATGGTGGAGGCGTTGTCCCAGCCCATGTAGTTCCACAAGCCGACGAGGATGGCGGTGGGAAGGCTGGTGTCAGTGTCGGGCGAGGGCGCTGGGCGTCCCCAATGGATGGCGGGATGCGCGGTGATGCCGTGCCAGAAGCCGAGCGCGATGAAGATTGCGAAGGGGGCGAGGAGGAGGGCAGACATCCAGACCGAGTCTGCGCCGACGCTGGGTGCGCCGCGAAGATTCCATGCGCAACAGAGGATGACGACGGCGAGCGACCAGTAGTAATCGCGCGGAGCGGTGGTGAGCGCGGGCGAGAATTTGCCGAGATAGAGGACGAAGATGCTGGGGTAGAGCGCCATGTCGAAGATGCTGGCGGAGAGCGAGAGCCAGCTTTCCTGGTATCCCCAGAAGGGGCCGAGCGCGCGGCGCACCCAGATGTAGAATCCGCCCTCGTCGGGAATGGCTGCGGCGAGCTCACCGATCATCAGCGCAGTGGGCAGGCTCCAGATGACGGGAAGAACGAGCAGGATGACGATGGCCCAGCCGTAGCCTGCGCCGCCGAGCACATCCTCCATGCCGTAAGGGCCGCCGGAGACCATGAAGAAGGTGGCAGCGATGAGGGGAAGCAGGAGAAGCTTTTTCGGTGCGAAGTCGAAGATGGCTCGCATAGAGAGAATGTAACTGGGCGAGGCGGGAATTGTAACGGGAATCGCGGGAAGGGGTTCGTGCCGAGGATGGTGGTTGGGGTTCCGGTATAATCCACTGAGGGCCGGAGAGATGGCCGAGTGGCTGAAGGCGGCGGTTTGCTAAACCGTTGTACGGTCAAAAGCTGTACCGGGGGTTCGAATCCCCCTCTCTCCGCCAGCATTGCATGCAGCAGCCGCTCGGCATTGCATGCAGCAGCCGCTCGCTAGTCGCTCCCATGAGGGCCGTGCTCAAAGCAGCGGTCTGGTCCTTCTGCCGCTATGGCGCGCTCAGGATTTCGGCTCGCGGCTCGGACGCCGCGAAAGCGCCTAAAGTTCGAATCCCCTCTCCGCCATAGAGTCTCAATCGCTGACTTCTCAGTTTCCGAAATCGGAGACGAGAAAAATGGCGGATCGTACCGTCTCACTCTACATCCGCACAAAGTTCGAGTACGCGAACATTGCAAGCGTCTCCTCGACCTTCCTGAAGGCCAGACGAACCAACTCTTTAGATGTACCTTTCGAATGCCTCGATCTGTCTGGAGTGATATTCCCGCCGCTGAACCGGCGAGGATAAAACCGTCGAGGTTGATGTGGCGCCGAATACCGAGAGCTTGTCAATGAGGACTTCCAAATGCCGGATGGAGACGACATTGGCCTCGATGACAAAGGATTCGTCGCCTGTGATCCGATAGCATCTGCAAATCTCGGTTAGCTCCTTGATTGCAGCCACCGAGCGGCTTACCTGCAGATCACCGCCATGGATGGTGAGGCGCAAGAGAACGCGGATGGGAAGGCCAAGTTTGGCAATATCGAGCGCGACATGGTAGCCGGTGATGACACCCGCATCTTCAAGCCGATGGACGCGCTCGGCGACAGCCGGCGTAGAGAGGCCAACCTGCCTGCCGATCTCTGCGAAAGACTGCCGGGCGTTCTGCTGTAGCGCGTCGAGGATCTTCCATGCCACAGCATCAAGTTCGAAGCTATTGGGAACGGTTCGGTGCGGCATATGGCTGTAATCCTTAAGTTACGAATCTATTATGCTTAATCTTGTTAAGCAGAGCCAGCCTTTCTTCGATTCAATCGCCATTCTATGACTTTGTTGCCGGGCCTATGCTACTTGAGGTCAGAGCGCGCGGGCCGCAGGCCTTTGACGCGCTTTCTTGACAAGTAGGTGGCTATGAACGCATTCCCCAGTTCGGCCTCCGGGCAGGTCATGTCTCTTCCCACCGCATCGCCTGTTGCCGGTGCGGATTTTCTGCCCCTGAATGGTACCGACCACGTGGAGTTTTACGTGGGCAACGCGCGCCAGTCGGCGTATTTCTATCGAGCAGCTTTTGGAATGCGTCTTGTGGCTTACGCCGGTCCGGAAACCGGTCAGCGAGATCGTGCTTCGTACGTGGTGCGTCAGGGAAAGATCTGTTTTGTCCTCACAACGCCTCTCCGCAGCCAGCACCCCATTGCTGAACACATTCATCTGCACGGGGACGCGGTTCGCGTCGTCGCACTTTGGGTAGATGATGCGCGCCAGGCATGGTATGAAACGACGAGTCGCGGCGCGATCAGTGTGGAGGAGCCGCATATCGTCTCCGACGAGAATGGAACTGCTGTGCTTGCGAGCATACGCACTTATGGCGACACGATTCACACTTTTGTTGAGCGAAGCGGTTACGTCGGCCCATTCCTTCCCGGCTTCCGCTCCGTCGATCACGACCCGATTGCCCGCCCTGTAGGTCTTCTCCACATCGACCACATGGTTGGTAATGTGGGCTGGCATGAGATGAATCAGTGGGTCGATTTCTATGCCAACGTCATGGGGTTTTCGCTTTATCAACACTTCGATGACAAAGACATATCGACCGACTATTCCGCGCTGATGTCAAAGGTGATGGCGAATGGCAACGGTCGCGTGAAGTTTCCCATCAATGAGCCCGCCGAAGGCAAAAAGAAGTCGCAGGTTGAAGAGTATCTTGATTTTTATCCCGGGCCGGGCGTGCAGCACATTGCCCTGGCCACCGATGACATTGTGCACACGGTGAACAAGCTGCGCGAACAGGGCATCGAGTTTCTCCACGTTCCCCACACCTACTACACCAAGTTGCAGAGCCGCGTGGGCAAAATCGATGAGCCGATCGACGTCCTGGAAGAGCTAGGCATTCTGGCCGATCGCGACGATGAGGGCTACATGCTGCAGATCTTTACGCGGCCCGTGGAAGACAGGCCGACATTGTTCTATGAGATTATCCAGCGAAAAGGCAGCCGCAGCTTTGGCAAAGGCAACTTCAAGGCGCTGTTCGAGGCGATTGAGCGAGAGCAACAGGCACGTGGGAATTTATAGCGCTTTTTTGGAGAAGCGATGAAGACCCAGATGCTTTCTGCGGCCGCGCCGTACATCATCGAACAGGATTACGCGGCTTATACAGACGAACAGCATGCGGTGTGGGCGGAGCTGGTGGGGCGTGCGCTGCCGGAGCTGGAGAAACACGCGGCGCGCGAGTATCTTGACGGCTTCGAGATCATCGGGCTGAAACGGGACAAGCTGCCGAACCTGGCCGCGATCAGTGCGAGGCTGGCGCCCAGGACGGGGTGGAATTCAACGCCAGTGAGTGGATTTTTGCCGGCGCAGGCCTTCTTCGAGATGCTTGCGACGCGCAGTTTTCCGACGACGACCTGGCTGCGCAGCAGGGATTCGCTGGAATACACGCCGGAGCCGGATATTTTTCACGACGTTTTCGGTCATGTACCCATGCACGCGCACAAAGTGTTCGCGGATTTTCTTGAGCATTACGGGCGGGTGTGCGCGGCAAAGGACGATGCGGCTGCTCTGGAGAAACTAGGCCGGCTCTTTTGGTACACGGTGGAGTTCGGGGTGATTCGGCAGAACGGAACGATCAAAGTGTATGGGAGCGGATTGATCAGCTCGCACGGCGAGTGCAAGAACGTGATGGACGGACACTGCGCGATCCGCGATTTTGACCTCGATGAGGTGCTGAATACCAAGGTCAAGGTGGACGAGCTGCACAAGTTGCTCTTTGCGGTCAGCAGCATCGATGAGATTTTCGAAGCGATGCATGAAGCCGAGCGCAGAGCGATGCAAGGGAGATTGTGAGGGCGCCGACGATGACGACGAAGATGGATTATCAATCGGGATTTGGAAACGAGTTTGCGACAGAGGCGGCGGCGGGGGCGCTGCCGATCGGCCAGAATGCGCCGCAGATGCATCCCCTCGGACTTTATACGGAGCAGTTCAGCGGAACGGCGTTTACCGCGCCGCGGGCCGTGAACCGGCGGACATGGACGTACCGGATACGTCCGTCTGTCACGCATCGGCCGTACGAAGAAGCGCCGCTGGCGCTGGTGCGCAGCGGGCCGTTCAACGAGACACCTACGACGCCGAATCAGTTGCGCTGGGACCCGCTCCCCGTGCCGGAGAAGGAGACTGATTTTCTGGACGGGATGGTGACGCTCGGCGGCAACGGCGACCCGGCAATGCAGACCGGAGTCGCCATTCACCTCTATGGCGCAAATGCCTCAATGGTCGACAGGTTCTTTGCCAATGCCGATGGGGAGATGCTGGTGGTTCCGCAGATGGGAACGCTGCGGTTCCACACCGAGCTGGGGATTGTGGAAGCGGCGCCGGGCGAGATCTGCGTGATCCCGCGCGGGGTGAAGTTTCGCGTTGAACTCGATGAGCCGCAGGCACGCGGATACATCTGCGAGAACTATGGCCTGAGTTTCAGGCTGCCGGAACTGGGGCCGATCGGCGCCAACGGACTGGCGAATCCTCGTGACTTCAAGGCGCCGGTGGCGGCGTTTGAAGACCGGGAAGGCGAGTTCCAAATCTTCACCAAGTTTCTGGGACGAATGTGGCGAGCGCCCATCGATCACTCGCCGTTGGATGTGGTTGCGTGGCATGGAAATTACGCGCCGTACAAATACGACCTTTCTCGATTCAACTGCATCAACACCGTTTCGTTCGACCATCCCGATCCCTCGATCTACACGGTCTTGAGCGCGCCCTCGGCCATTGCGGGAACAGCCAACTGCGACTTTGCGATTTTCCCACCCCGGTGGTTGGTTGCTGAGCATAGCTTCAGGCCACCATGGTTCCACCGTAACCTGATGAACGAGTTCATGGGACTGGTGTTTGGTGCGTACGACGCGAAGGCGGAGGGATTCTTACCCGGGGGAGCGAGCCTACACAACTGCATGGCCGGACATGGGCCGGATGCCGAAACATTTGAGCGTGCCTGCAGCGCCGAGCTCAAGCCGCAATATCTCGACAACACACTGGCCTTCATGTTCGAGACGCAACTTGCAGTGCGGCCCACGGAATTTGCCATGAACACGCGCATCCTTCAGCACGAGTACTTCGAGTGCTGGCAGGGACTGAAGAAACGCTTTGCCGTGGAAGCGGTTTCAAAGAACGGATGAACGCGATCGACAGCCTGCTGGCCGGGTTGATTGATTACGCGGGCCTGTATCCGCCGGCCAGGCTGGACATGCATACGGCGACGCAGAAATACCTCGAATACGGCCAAGGCACTCATGCACAGGCGCTGGGACGGTTCGTCATCGATCTAGACCAGTTTCCGCCGTTGTGTGACACGGCAGGCGATTCCATTCGCGGAATGCGGTTCAGCGTGATTGCTTCACCGGGGGCGAACTGGGATCATCTACAGCGACTGATGGATAAAGGCTATGCGATCGAAGCCGTGGAAGTGAAAGCGGACGGGGCAGCGGAGGTTGCCCGTGTGGCCGCGCAGATTCCCGCCGGAATAACTCTTTACGTTGAAGTGCCAGTGCAAGGAACAACTGCCGAAACGTTGGATGCGGTCGCAGCAGCGGGGCTGCGCGTCAAATTACGCATGGGCGGCGTAAGCGCAGAATCAATTCCTTCCCCTCGGGCCATCGCATCGATGCTTGGCGAACTTTCGCGCCGGCGCATGGTCTTCAAGGCGACTGCCGGGCTGCATCATCCCGTCCGCGGGAGACATACGCTGGACTATTCTTCTGAAAGTCCGACGGCGGTCATGCACGGCTTTGTGAACGTGGCCTGCGCGGCAACGCTTTTACACTTTGGCTGCGAAGCAGACGAAGCGATGGAAGTGCTGGAAGAGGGATGTAGCAGCGAATGGCGGGTGACGCCGGATTCAATCGGGTGGCGAAAGAACAGTTGGAGCGCCGATGAATTGGGCGAGATGCGGCAGCACTTCTTCGCCGGATTTGGCTCGTGCTCTTTTGAGGAACCGATACGGGAGCTGGAGGCACTTGGATGGCTGTGAGAAGCTGGGTGGCTGCAGCGAACGAGGCACAATCGGATTTCCCGCTTGAGAACCTGCCCTACGGCGTGTTTCGCCAACGGGAAAAGCAAAATATTGGTGTGGCGATCGGCGATCGGATCCTGAATCTTTGCGATTGCGCCCGAGCGGGCCTGCTGGATGGATTAGCCCCCGAGATTGCGGAAGCGTGCAACGCGGAATGGCTCAATCCACTGATGGGGCTGGGGCCAGAGGCTTGGACCGCGCTTCGACGGAAACTCACAGCTCTGCTGAACGCAGAGGCCGACGCGGAGACGCAGCGGCGCGTGGAGGCGCTGCTGATCCCAATGAATGAGGCAGAGATGCAGGTGCCCGCGCAGATTGGCGACTACACAGATTTCTACGCGTCAATTCATCACGCCACGCGAGTGGGAGCGCTGCTGCGGCCCGATAACCCCCTGCTGCCAAACTACAAGCATCTTCCCATCGGCTATCACGGGCGTGCTTCGTCCATTGTGGCGAGCGGAACCGAGATCAAGCGGCCGCACGGACAGACCAAGAGCGCCGCGGGTGCGCCCGAGTTTGGACCGGCGGGCAAACTGGATTACGAGCTGGAGGTGGGCTTCTTTGTGGGCCAAGGCAATCAGCTAGGAGTTCCCATTCCCATTGTCAAAGCCGAAAGGCACATCTTCGGGGCGTGCCTGGTGAACGACTGGTCAGCGCGCGACATTCAGACATGGGAGTATCAGCCGCTGGGCCCGTTCCTGGGAAAGAGCTTTGCGACGACAATCTCGGCGTGGGTGGTTCCGATGGAAGCGCTGGAACCGTATCGTGTAAAAGCTCAGGAACGGCCGGCCGGCGATCCCGAGCCGCTCGAGTATCTGCGCGAGCCAAAGGGAAAACGAGGTGCAATCGATGTGATGCTGGAGGTCTATCTCGAATCGCGGCTGATGAGGCAAATGGGCCTATCGGCGGTGCGGCTGAGCCAGGGAAACCTGCGCGAGCTGTATTGGACGCCTGCGCAACTATTGGCGCACCACACGAGCAACGGTTGTAATCTGCGCCCCGGCGATTTGCTGGCCACGGGCACGGTATCAGGCCGCGAAGAGGGATCGGAAGGCTGCCTGCTGGAGAAGCGGCACAATCCCGAGCCGATTCGCCTTCCGAGCGGGGAGACCCGCACGTTTCTGGAAGACGGAGACCGGGTGAAGATGCGCGGCTATCGCCGGAAAGTGGGTCTGCCGCGGATTGGATTTGGCGAGTGCGTGGGCATGGTGGTTAGCGCGGCGCAGCAAACGAGGGACGGCGAGTAATGACGCTATGGTATTAGTATCGCGCTGTGCGGCGCGTGAGCGGAGAAAGCGCATTTGAATGGGCCGCGGCGAGCAGACGAATGGCTGAGAATGTGACCTTGGATAACCGGCTGGGATCGGCGCTCGATCTCGAACACGTGCGCGTGAAGGCGAACCGCGTGGCACTGATGGCTCTGCTGGCCGAGATGCGTGCTGAAGAAGAGACGATTAAGCAGGGTGGTGGCGCGAACGCCGCCGAGGCACAGCACGCCAAGGGGCGGCTGACGGTCCGCGAGCGGCTGAATTTGCTGCTGGATGAGGGATCGGAGTTTCAGGAGCTGGGTATATGGGCGGCGCACGGCATGTACGCGGAATACGGCGGCGCGCCGTGCGCGGGGGTCGTTACGGGACTGGGGCGTATCGCGGGACGGCTATGCATGATTGTTGCCAACGACGCGACTGTGAAGGCCGGCGCGTTTTTCCCGATGACCGCGAAGAAAGTGTTGCGCGCACAGACCATCGCCATGGAAAACCGTATACCGACGATCTACCTGGTGGATTCGTCGGGCGTATTTCTTCCTTTGCAGGAGGATGTATTCCCGGATACCGACGATTTTGGGCGCATTTTTCGCAACAACGCAGTGATGAGCTCACTGGGAATTCCACAGATCACGGCCATCATGGGCATGTGCGTGGCGGGCGGAGCCTATCTGCCGGTGATGACGGATACGGTCTTGATGACCGAAGGATCGGGATTATTTCTTGCCGGGCCGTCCTTGGTGCAAGCTGCGATCGGACAGAAAACAGAGCCGGAGGAACTTGGCGGGGCGGCGATGCACGCGGCGATTTCGGGCACAGTTGACTTCAAGGAGCCGAACGATCATCTTTGCCTTTCGCGGCTGCGATCGCTGGTCGCGAAGATGGGCGGACGCAACGCGGCTCCTGACAGAGAGGTCTTTCGGCGCCGTGAATTTGATGCAGTGCGGGATGCTCCAAGATTCGCAGCCGAGGATCTGTATGGATTGCTGAATCCGCATCCAGGGTCGAGCAATGCCTACGACATGCGCGACGTGATTGCGCGGCTCGTTGACCGCAGCGAATTCGATGAATACAAGGCGGAGTTTGGCCGCACGGTGCTTTGCGGGTACTCGTGGATCGGTGGGCGCGCTGTGGGCATTGTGGCCAACCAGAAAATCAACCAAAACCAGACCGTATCTGTGGGTCCTGCCGCAGGGATGTCGCAGATGGAAGTCGGCGGCGTCATCTACACGGAAGGCGCACAGAAAGCCGCGCGGTTCATCATGGATTGCAATCAGAACCTGGTGCCGTTGATTTTTGTACACGATGTAAATGGATTCATGGTGGGCAAGGAGGCTGAGTGGTCGGGAATCATTCGTGCCGGCGCGAAGATGGTTTCGGCTGTGAGCACAAGCGTAGTGCCCAAGATTTCCTTAATCATAGGTGGCAGCTTTGGCGCCGGACACTATGCAATGTGCGGCAAGGCTTATGACCCACGATTCATGTTTGCGTGGCCCACCGCGCGTTATGCAGTAATGAGTGGGGCCTCGGCTGCTGCGACTCTGGCAGAGGTGCGGGCCCGGCAGTTGGAGCGCAGCGGCAAAGCGCTCACCGATGCCGAGAAAACAGAGATTTACGATCAGATTCGTGCCACATACGATGCGCAGGCCGATCCGCGCTATGGCGCGGCAAGGCTTTGGATCGATGCGATTATCGATCCGGCCCAAACCAGAAGTGTGCTGATTATGGCACTGGAGGCCTGCGCGCTGAATCCTGATCTTCCACGATTCAACCCTGGAATCCTGCAAACCTGAGCGTTTGTTCGAAAGGCGCAGCACGTTTCGCGTTGGAAGCAGCGGCATCTTATCCGAAAGGGCGAGAACTGGGCATTCGAATTCCCCGCGAAGGAGCCTGAGTATGCAAGTTGAGTTGGAGCCGGTCGAAACTTTGTATCCATTTGTTCTCACTGAGCAACAGGAACATTTACGCCGTGAGATACGAGAGTTTGCAGCGCGCGAAATCGCACCCCGCGTATCTGAGTGGGACGAGACCAGCGAGTTTCCTGCCGATGTTGTGAAGAAGCTCGGCACTATGGGGCTGCTGGGCGTCATCTTCCCCGCACAGTATGGCGGCGCGGAGCTGGGCTATGTGGATTACGTCCTTGCAATCGAAGAACTGTCCGCCGCCGATGGATCGTTGGGCCTGACCGTTGCAGCGCACAATTCGCTTGGGGCAAATCACATTTTTCTGGCCGGCAATGAGGAGCAGAAGAGGAGATTTCTTTCCCCGCTCGCGAGCGGCACGTGGCTGGCAGCGTGGGCGCTCACTGAGCCAGGTTCCGGCTCGGATGCGAGCAATGCGCGCACGACGGCTGTGAAACGAGGCGACCGGTACGTTTTGAACGGCAACAAGACATTCATCACCAACGGACGCTACGCCGATCTCGCGGTCGTAATCGCTGTCACTGATAAGAGCAAAGGTACACACGGGTTGTCGGCATTCGTCGTGGAAAAGGGAACCAGGGGATTCCGGCCCGGAAAGAAGGAAAACAAGCTTGGACTGAGGGCCAGCGATACGAGCGAGCTAATCTTCGAGGACTGTGAGATTCCTGAAGAGAACTTGCTCGGCATGGAAGGTGAAGGATTCATCGACGCGATGCGAGTGCTGGATGGCGGCAGAATCTCGATCGCAGCCCTGGCGCTCGGCATTGCGCGCGCTGCGCTCGACGCGGCATTGAAGTATGTGAAAGAGCGACGTCAGTTTGGCAAGGCCATCGCGGAATTTCAGGGTATCCAATGGAAGCTCGCAGACATGGCGACGGAACTGGATGCGGCACGGCTTCTGACGCAACGCGCCGCAGTGCTGAAGGACGCCGGTCGCAAAGTAACACGCGAGTCGTCAATGGCCAAGCTGTTCGCGAGCGAGGCGGCCGTGCGCATCTGCGATGAGACGGTGCAATTGTTTGGCGGCTATGGCTTCATCAAGGACTATCCTGCTGAGAAGTTCTACCGCGACGTGAAGCTGTGCACCATCGGCGAAGGCACCAGCGAGATTCAGCGGATGGTGATTGCCAGGGAAATCCTCAAGGTTTACCCTTCGCGCGGGTGAAGGTTCGTTGTCGAGGCGGGCTTGGCGAGAGGGATTTGGCCCGCGGAATGGCGTGAAAGTTGGGCGATGTGGTCAAAATCGTGGAGTGCCCGCGCGACGCATGGCAAGGCCTGCCTGTACAAATCCCGTCCGAGAAGAAAGCCGCCTATTTGCGCAACCTCATTGAGGTGGGCTTCGAGCATATTGACGCTGTCAGCTTTGTCTCGCCCGCTGCCGTTCCGCAGATGGCGGATTCCGAGCGAGTACTCGAACTGCTGAAACCTCCTCAAGGGGTTGAGATCATCGGTATTGTTGTCAACGGCAAAGGCGCGGAACGGGCAATTCGCACCGGTGCGGTTCGGACTCTGGGTTTTCCTTACTCGGTCTCGGCAGAGTTTCTCCGTCGTAATCAAAATCAGACGCCAGAGGAATCGATCCATGAGCTGAAAACCGCGAAGGCGCTGGCTGAAAACGAGAGATTGGGGGTGGCCGCCTATCTCTCGATGGCATTCGGAAATCCGTACGGCGACAAATGGAGCATCGGGGCGGTCGTCAACGCGTGCGCCTTGTTGGTCGACGCAGGCGTGAGACAGATTTCGCTTGCCGACACCGTGGGTTTGGCGGGGCTGGAGCAGCTCGTGGATACCGTCGCGGCTGTGCTCGAGGCGCATCGCGGAATCGAGTTGGGAGTCCATCTTCATGCGAGACGCGAGGAAGCGGCGGCCCGAATTCGAGCGGTTTACCATGCCGGTTGCAGAAGGTTTGACGCGGCGATTGGCGGCCTCGGCGGATGCCCGTTCGCGCAAGATGCTCTTGTGGGGAACCTGCCGACTGAAACATTGATCGAGGTATTGCCGGAGTGCGGCGCTAAGCTTCCGAATTTGGGGCTCCTTAATGACTTGATCCGCTTCAACGAGGAAATCGGCGCTAATTGCGGGACTCCGGCACGATAGTGGGGGAGCTTTCCGGCAGGAGTGTTATCGCGCTGCGGCGATGGAGGAACGATTGAACTACAAGACGATAGAAGTTGCGGACAGCGCCACGATGCGGACGATTACGCTCAACCGCCCCGAGCGGCGCAACGCGATGACGCCTGACATGCAGACGGAGTTGATTTTCGCACTGGGCGATTCTGCTACGAGTGGTTGCCGTGTGTTGGTGTTGACCGGGGCAGGCGAGGCGTTCTGCTCAGGGCTTGATTTATCGGCGCTCCATTCCGCGAAAGAAAAGAGTGCGGCCGAGTATCGCGACGACGCTGAACGGATTGCGCGGCTCTTCCTCGCGTTATACGAACTGCCGATACCAACGATTGCCGCGGTGCAGGGTCCTGCAATCGCCGGCGGAGCCGGCCTGGCGTTCCTCTGCGACTTTACTCTAGCCACTCCTGAATCGAAGTTTGGATTCACTGAAGTCCGCATTGGCTTTGTGCCCGCGCTGGTATCGGCTTTTCTCGCCCTTCAGATCGGGGAGAAACGGAGCCGCGATCTGCTCTTGACCGGCCGGCTTTTCGATGCCGAGGAGGCGCATCGCCTCGGCCTGGTCAACGAGATCGTGGCGCCAGAGAAACTCGCGGAGCATGCTCAGGCGCTGGCGAATGTACTCATCGCCAATAGCCCTCAATCATTGAAAGCGACCAAGCTGCTTTTGTCGCAGCAGAACAAAGCGTGGCTCGACTCTGCGATTGCCCAAGCGCTCGAGGCTAACGCGCTATCCCGGGAGACGGCGGACCTTCGCGAAGGGATCACGGCATTTCTTGAAAAGAGGAAGCCGGTGTGGGGGGAGGGATCGCGCTAAGCCGCGGCGTCACTAAGACGCAAGGGCGGCTCAGTATGTTCCACAATCTCCTTGCGACGAACGCCAGCGGCAATTTGGCCGGCAAATAAAGTGGCTATGTAAAGCGGATAAAGATGGTCATGGACACCGAACCTCCTCAAGGTTGAACCTGTATGGACGGTGAGCGGTTTTCGTGACCCGGATGCGATTGCCGCGCATCGGCTGTCGCGGCAAATCGGCGTGCGCGCGTTTGGCATGGCCGCAATTATGCTTGGCGTGGCCGGAGTTGCCTGGGGCCACTTGCTCCAAGCGCTTCAGAGCCACAGATTCCTTGACGACCCCGGCGCCGGGAGTGACGCTGCGTAATCGGCTGATTGGCCGCCTTCGTGCCAGGCGAGGTCGATTACAAGAAATTGCAGGAAGTGGAGGGGGCGAATGAGGCATCGCAGCTTGGCGTGGCGGACGGGTGGGGCGCTTGGGACAGCGATGGTGGTTGTGTGGGCGGGTTGGTTTGCGGTAGAAAGCGCGGCCGCAGGCCCGCAAAACGAATCCCGGCGGCCCGTGTTGGTAGAGCTGTACACATCAGAGGGATGCTCAAGTTGCCCACCGGCGGACGCGTTGCTGGCCAACCTCGATTCAATGCAGCCGATTCCAGGCGTTCAGGTGATTGTTTTGAGCGAGCATGTGACATATTGGGATCATGAGGGCTGGCGAGATCCGTATTCATTGGACGAGGTAACCGATCGGCAAAAGTGGTATGACGATCAATTTGGCCTTAGCGAGGTGTATACGCCACAGGCTGTGGTGGACGGCGCCGTTCAAGTATTAGGCAGCGACGAACAGAAACTGGCACAGGCTATATCGGCAGCGGCGGCACAACCGAGTGAGGAGCTGGCCATCGACAACCCGGCATGGACGGGCGACGGAGTCATCTTTGTAATCCACCACGGAGACCTCACGAGCGGAAAATCGAAACAGCAGTTAATCGGATTTCTGGCCGAGGATGAAACTGTGACCCCGGTAAGGAGCGGGGAGAATGCAGGCAAGACGCTCCGCAATGTCGCCGTAGTGCGCACGATCAAGGATCTAAACCCGGCGGAAGAAGGCGCGGTCACTCTGAAGTTGCCGGGAGAAGACAAGCGGGCAACCGGTCCGATCCGGGTTGTTCTCATTGCCGTTGACAAACACAATGGGCGCGTGATGGGGGCGACGGAGCGAACGGTCGCGCGCTGAGCCTGCCTGGACAACGGCTAATCACCCAGAAGGCAGGCGCCCGGTCTATTTTCCGCTCGGCGCGAACACCGCGATTTCGATGTTCCACATGGCGGCGTTGTCGGTGTTCGATAAAACTTCAAGGCGGTTCGCGACCATGGCATTGCTCGGATTGCGAAGAACCGTTCGTCCCTTACAAACCAAAAGTGGAATCTCCTCTGGGCGCACCGCAAACTGATCCAAAAGCCACTGCAACGCGGAGTCGCGATCAAGATCGAGGTAAGTATAGGGAACGTAATTTCTATCGAGAAATGCTTTTACGCGCCAGGTACCCGCGGAGCGGCTGGAGCCGACGAGCAACGAATCGGTGGTCATGCACGAGACCGAATTGGCCCGCCGCAGGAGATAAGACCGAAGAAACACCATGTTCAGCGATGAATATTCTCTTGCAATACGCAGGAGATTTTTTCGCTCGATCTCGAGCATCCGGCCCGGCTCTTTGACTTCCGCGCTGGTCAGGCAGGGTTCGCCCAAAAGCAGTTCGACGTCGCCGGTGAATTCGCCGGGCCCGAGGTGCATCAATTCCGGCTCGCCGACCTTGTGCATGACCCTGAGCTCGATGCATCCCTCAAGCACGACGAACATCGCATTATGTGCTTCGCCTTCACGATAGAGAACCTCATTCTTCGATATCGATCGCTCACTTCCACACCCCCTCAACAGCGCAATCTCCGCGGTGCTAAGCCTCGGGAACATCAGATCTCTCCTAAGAATGGCCATGATTATCTCGGAAAAAGAATATGGGGAATGCGCGCTGCTTCCAATCGATGATCGCGCGCTTTGGCGCCTGGGAACATATCCAATGCTCCGAATGGAAGCATGACCACCCGACACGCGCCAGAAGGAAATTAAACCGCGAGAATTCTGCGCAGATGCTGCGCAGCCGGCAGCATCGCCGATTCATCGGTGTTGCCGAATCCGAGTATCAGGCCCTGACGAGGCTGGTCCGTTGACCAGCAAGGGGACAGCGGCCACAGCCACAAGTTTTCGGCGGCCGCTCGAGTTGCTATATCGTGGTCGCTGAAGGAATCAGGAAGCGTGACCGTAAGGTGCATTCCCGCTTCCGTGCCGTGAATTTCGAGCGAATCGCCCAACTCTGCGTGCAAACTTTCGACCAGCGCGGAACGCCGCAACTTGTAAAGAGCGCGCATGCGCCGAATGTGGCGCGCGAAGTGGCCGAGATTCATGAAATCGGTGAGGACCTCCTGGAGCAGATAGGGAGGGAAAATGTCCATCGCGATGCGAACGGATTGAAAGCGCTCTACAAGGTCGGCAGGAACCACCAGATAGCCCATGCGCACCGAAGGGAATAGCACTTTGCTGAAGGTACCTATATAGATGACGCGCGCGGCTGAGTCGAGACCCTGGAGCGATGGAATGGGCATGCTCTCGAATCGAAACTCGCTGTCGTAGTCGTCTTCAACGATCCATGCCGAGGCTTTTCGTGCCCAGTCAAGCAATTGCAGTCTGCGCGAAATACTCATTGTCACGCCGAGAGGGTATTGGTGCGAGGGTGTGACGAAAGCCGCGCGGGCGTTGCGGTCAAGCTTGATTCCCGCGGAAACATCGAGGCCTTCCTTATCCACGGGAACGGGCACAATACGGCATCCCGAGCCCGCCAAAACAGAGCGCACGAGGGGATAACACGGCTCCTCGATCCAGGCGGTGTCTTCAGTATCGAGAAGGACGCGGGTGGTGATGTCCAGCGCCTGCTGCGATCCGGAGACAATCATGATCTGCTCAGGATCGCAGCGCACGGCACGAGCTGTGCGCAGGTAGGAACAGACGGCTTCGCGGAGTGGCATCAGTCCGAGTGGATCGATCTTGCGAATGGCATGGGCGCGCGGAGCTCGACTGTGCCGGGCAACAAGTTTCGACCAGGTTTCGAATGGAAATTTTTCCAACGCCGGCTGATGGACTGTGAAGGCGCCCCAACCGCACCGCCATGGATCGTCTCTGAAAGGAGGGAATCTTGACGAGCGCTGCGAGGCCTCCCGTGCTCCTTCGGACTTGGCGAGAATGGCCGTCCCGTTTTCGTGAAGAGGTACCAGCGAAGACGACACAAAGGTGCCGGCGCCTTTCCTAGTCTGGAAGTATCCCTCGACGTGAAGCTGCGCATAGGCATCGAGAACGGGAAAGCGCGATATTTCCAGCTCCGTCGCGAGCGCGCGGCTGGATGGCACCTGCTGGCCGGGGCCAAGCTCTCCGCGCAGAATCGCGTCGCGAAACCCGGTGTAAACCTGGTGATGCAGAGGCGCCTCCGCATCCCGGCTGATTCGAATCACAGGAAAAATCCCGGAAGAAACTGTGGCCATGAGGGAATCCTTGAGCCTGCAAAGTTCGATTGCAAACATTAAACAATTGCGATATCGGCCGCGCGCTGCGTGCGCGGTTTTTTGTTGAAAGCAACCGACGTTCGCGGGGAAGCGACTGGGCACGGCAATTGCGCGCAACCGGAGATGCAACCGCGCCGTCACTGATTTGGACGAATGTAAATGTGTTTTGTGGGGATTGAACTATGAAGGCGGGAAAGAAAAAAGCGAGGATTTGAGGATTCTTGCGAGGATTTGGTGATGCGGAATTGCGATGTAACGGTTACATGCAGGAGAGAGACGGGGTTAAGGCGTCTCCCTCCTGCGATGCAGCGATCAGAAGGAGTACTTCACGTCCAGTTCGATAACGCGGGCGTAAGGAAGTGCCGATCTTACAGTCATTACGCCAAAAGCATTCGCGCCGCTTGAGCTCTGGTTAAAGTTCGGCGTGATGGCCTTGCTCGCATAATCGACGTTGTAATTGATGGTGTAGTAGTTGCCGTTGGCGAAGGCCAACAACGAGTGGTTGAGCCAGTCGAACGCGCTCACTCTCAGTTGAACCTGCTGCTTCTCGTGCAGGTTGAAGGTACGGTAGAGAGCCAAGTCGTTGTCGAAGTAGGGAGTCATGCTCATGTAGGGATACGCTTGCCCTCCCTGCCTACCCACCGCCGGAGCGCTGAAGCATTTACCGTTGAGGACCTGGTGGGTTGCCAAGCCGCTAGTTGGGTTGCAGGTCAGCACTGGTTCAATGGGGAAGTTCTCATCGGTGCCGAAGTAGGTGGGATCTCCAATGCTGGTGCTGATCCCTTCGGCCTTCGCGGTTGCCGGCAGGCCCGTATACTGCAGCCCCATGCCGAAGTTAGGCACGCCGTTCCCCAGCGCAGCGGGAATGTAGCCGCCCTTTTGCCAGGTGGAAATGCCGGTGATTGTCCAGCCACCGCCCAACTCATTCATCAGCGCGCTGCCCGAATGCAGAGTGCCGCTTGAGTAAGTGTAGGAGGCATTGAAGACCAGAGGACGGTCAGTGGCCGTTGGCCCATAGTTTCGCGCCACCACATATGGGTTTTCCTGAAGGCTCGTCGCCAGGTTCTTTGACCACGTGCCGTTCAAGTTAAACGTCAGCCGGCCCGTGGTCTTTGTCCACGACGCCTGCAGGCCGTTGTAATTGCCGTAATCGGTGTTTTGAATCATGTATGTGGAGTTCGTGCCATACACCGCGCCCAATGGATGGTAGTCCGCAAGGACGTTGCCGGTTGGAGTTTCACCAGTTCCCGTCGGATTCTCGGTAACATTCTCGGGGTTCGTCGAGATTGTACCGGTCATCGGGTCAGGTAGGAACAAGGCGCCAATCGGCGTCTTATTCTGGTTGGCAATTTCATTGAAGTTGCTGCCCTCGATGTCCTCGCCGGCATCGACCAACTGGCTGGTGCTGCTCCCCACGTAGGCAATTTCGAATTGCGAATTCCAGGGCAGCCTCTGGTCGATGGTGAGGTTGTAGGCCTGAGTCATCGGTTGTCCGTAGTCCGTGGGATCCAACCCGAATTGTCCGCCTTGAACGCCGCACGGCGGAGGTTTTGTGGCCGAGGGGCAATTGACATAGGCCACGTTGTGAATGTTCTGCAGCTGGAGTTCGGTTGACCCGGGCTGGCCATATCCCAACACATCTTTCGAGGTGTTCGCCGGAGTTGCGCCATTCGCGATTGTGTTCACCTGGGTAACGAAACGATAGACGCCCCATCCACCGCGCACGACAGTATTGCCGTGTCCGAAAACATCGTAGGACATGCCGAAACGAGCATCGGGATAGGCAAAGCGGTTCGGCTGGCCGCTCAGGGGGACCCCGGCATCGATCGCGTGCCAATAGTAGCCGGGTGCGTATTTGCCGGCGTAATAATCCTGAAGCACACGGCCCGGGTAGAAGACCGCGAGCCCCAGGTGGTCACGATCGTACCAATGACCCACGTGCTCGATGCGGATGCCGAGCTCAGCCGTCAGCCGGCGGGTCGCCTTCCACGTGTCGTCCACGAAGGCTGCTGTGGACAACTGGGCCACATCGCCAATAGGCGCGCCATTGTTCTCCTGGTATCCGTTCACGAGGCCATTGACGAACTGGGCCACTGAGTTTTGCGGCGAGCCGATGATTCCATTCGACGGGTTAACGAGATCCGGGTGCTGTCCGGCATTAAAGCTCATGAGTCCATCTTCGAAATAACTGAATGAGCTCTGGAAGTTATCCGTGGTCTGCGTGAATGCACCAATCTTGATGGTGTGCGTTCCCCACACCTTGGTCAGCGTATCGTTGAACTGCGGCGCCTCTTTCTTCACGGCGTATTTTCCTACAGGGTTCTCGAAGATCGAGGCCTGTGAGAAGTCAGGGAAGCTTTCGCTGCCCGCGCTGTTGTACGCGGGAATATTCGCGGACGGAGTTGAGAAGACCTTGCCGTAGGAATAACCAAGCGTGGTCCGCTCCGCCGCCGCGGGATTCGGCGTAGTGAACGGATAACTGCCGAACGCCCAGGCTGCCATAAAGTCATTGGTCGTTGAGGCGTTGAAGTTGTGCACGATGTGGCCGGCCAACGTCTTGCCATAGTTGTTTTCCACCTCACCACCGCCGGGGAAAGGAATCGAATTGCCCGGCGTCCAGTAAAGATGCGCGCCATTGCCCTGCGCGAATCCCGAGCTGTAGGCCTGCTGGTAGCTGCCGTAGATTTTTGTGTTATCGCCCAGCAGGTAGTCGACGCGCACGCGCCAGATCCAGCCGTTATCTACGTTGACGATCGGTTGATAGTAGTTGTATCCGCCAGGGATGTTCGCAGGGTTGGCGTTAGCCTTGGGCCAGATCTTGGCGAGAGCCGCCGCGCCTGGATCGAGGAATCCGGCAGGGAATTTCTGACCGGCGTCCGTGGTGTAGGTCGAGCTTCCGGAAGTGTAGGTTCCCGTTGCAGCCGGAGTTGGCAGACTTGCAGTTGTAGTCCCGTTCGCCAACACCGTGCCGCCGAGATCGCTGCACCAGGAGCCGCCGGGATAACCGCCCGGAGGTTTGCCCTGAAAGAATCCCTGCGGACACAGCGTCGTGTTGTCGGGATTGTCTATGGAGAAGTCGCCCTGCATCATTTCGGGAGTCGGAATATAAGACTGCAGGACGTTCTGGTTGCCCTGGTTTTGCAACCATCTCTCATAGCCACCCCAGAACAATAGCTTCTTGTGCGTTCCCGGAACCGGTCCCCCGAAACTGCCTCCGGGATAGTAGTAATGCTGCGGACCCAGCGCGGTGTGATTGTTCTTCTGCTGCCAGCCGTTGGCGTTTAGCACATTATTTCGCGCATTGAAATATGCATCGCCGTGATAGTTTGCGCTGCCCGAGCGGCTGATGGCGCTGACGACCACCGGGCCGAAGGCCTGGTCGGCGCCGAGGTTCGAGGCCTGCACGCTGACTTCGGCCGTCATTTCGGGGTCAACGATGGTCAGCGAACCTGCCATGTTGCCGATGTCGATCATTTGCGCGCCATCTTCAAGCGTGCCCTGTCCACCACGATTCACTGCGCCGTTGATCGCGTATCCGTTGCCTAAAGCGCCTTCATCCACGGTGATGTTGAGGTCGTTGAACGCCGGGGCCGTCGCCGTAAGGCCCATGGACTGTGTCGACGTGCCGGGCAACACTTTAAGGAGCTCGCTGGTATCGCGGCCCGCCAGTGCAAGATTGTTGATGTCTGCAGAGGTTAAAACCTCAACTCGTTGGCCGTTTTCAACGGGAATCATTTCCGAGTCGGCGGACACCGTTACTGTTTGTGATTCGGCACCGACGGTGAGATTGAGGGCGGGAACCGTTTTAACGTCGCCGGCGTTCAATACGATGCCGGTGATCTCGGTCGCCTTGAATCCTTTTGCCGATGCCTTGATGTCATAGGTACCGGGAGTCAGTGACGGGAATGCGTAAAGCCCTGCTCCGTTGCTTTGCTCTACGCGGCTCTGTTTCGTTACCTCGTCGGTCAATGTAACTTGTGCGGCGGGGATGACTCCTCCGGATTGATCTTCCACCGTGCCGGAAAGGGTCGCGGTGACCTGTGCCTTTGAAGTTGCGGGAATGGCAAGCAAGAAGGTCGTGATGCTGAGCAGCAGGGTTAACTGCTTCAGCCGGCGCGGTATCGCCCAAAAATCGCCAAAGAACCTATTTGCGCGCGCGATGAGTGTGGAATCACCCTGCGCCTGAAAACCAGCCTCTCGAAACATACAAGCCTCCTTAGGATCTGTTCTGTCTGGGTTGAAGATGAACGACGATCAAGGATGAATTCTGGCTTTGGAGCGGGTGCGCAGTCTTAAACCGCGACATGGGGACTCCCCGGAAGCCAAAATCATGCCCGATATACTTTCTTTGGCCGCGAGTGCCCTTGGCCATAACCACTCGTGCACAGTGAGGTCATCACCACTTCTGAGAGATTGTGGGAACACTTGCCGTCGACGAGCCGCCGAGGATGGAAAACTTTTGAGTCGAACAGTACGGCAGCCAAAGGATCGGCTGCGACTCCGATCGCCCTTGCGGGAAAGTTCGACTGCATCTAAAGGTGGCAGACCGATGAGACAAGCAGATTATGGGCAGCGGGGCCAGAATATTTTTTGGGGAATCCAGACGTTGTTGCTTCGGAAGAGCTTAGAGCAGACTGCAATTCGCAGCGATCAGAACCGCAAAGTCCTGCTGCCTTTCGACCAGCCAGCCCGACTGTTGCTGATCTGAACGCAAATTTTGATCGGACGCACAGATAACTCATTTGGAGAAATCTGCGTCTGTTCTCTTGTAACAGCGGCCATTTGGGGCCTGGACTGAACGATCGACATCTAAGATCGGTCGGCCACGCCACGAGAGTTGGCTCTTATATGCAGGAACGCCGGCCCATTGAATTAGAGCCGGAGAACTAGACCTGCCGTAAGTAGAAGAGATTGAGCTTTTCGTTGCCGAAGGACCTTGCTACCGCGCGGCGCAACCGCGACAAGCTACGTATACGTGGCGGGTTCAGATCGAATTCAATGTTTTCCGCTCGTTTGGGAATTGGCTATCCAAGCGAGGATGGCGAAGCCATGGGCAAAATCCCCTTATGCCGAGGGAGATGCATGAAGCAGTGGTTTGCGGTTTATACAACCTGCCGGCACGAAAAGAAAATAGCGGGCCACTTTGAAAACCGGGGCATTGAGCACTATTTACCGTTGTACCGCTCGCAGCGGCGCTGGAAAGATGGCTCGCGCGTGACGTTGGACCAGCCCCTTTTCCCGGGATACGTTTTTGTCCGGATCGGGCGCGAACAGCGTGTTCCTGTGCTGGAGGTGCCCGGGGTGCTTTGTGTGGTTGGAAAATCGGGATCGCAGCCAACGCCGCTGCCAGAGTTCGAAATCGAGACGATGCGCTCAGCGCTCGATCCTTTGCGCGTGGAACCCTATCCCATGCTCACGGCGGGGCAGCGAGTGCGGATCAACAGTGGAGCGCTCAGCGGAATTGAGGGCATTGTCGTCCGGCAGAAGAACAGCCTTCGCGTCGTTATTACTCTCGAACTCATTCTGCAGAGTATCGCGGTGGAAGTGAACGCGGACGATTTGGAGCCGGTCGATCCAAATGCGGCTGGTTTGCCGCTAGCGCAGGCAGTGAGCGGCAATTGGCTGAAGCCAGCGACATTCAATCATGGTGAGTTGGCGCGCGGCGAGTGATTGACGCTTGCAGTTGGGGTGCAACAGACGATGGTCAGATCGGGATTGCGAGATGGCTGGCATGGTTTGCTGCTATAGCGCGATGAACTATTTAGCTCATTACATATTTTGAGAATGAGGCTTTCTTCATGGATTCAGGCAATGCAGTTCGTGTTCTGGAATCAGAACCGCAATATGAAGATTCGGCGCTGATTCAACAAAGCGCAATTATCTATCCCTGGAACGCGGCACCAGGTCATCTTTCTTCGGCGTTCGAGCGAGCTTTTTCATTCCGCTATCGCTTTCTGAAGCGTGCACTCGATATTGTTGTTTCTCTCGCGCTGCTTATCGTTCTTCTTCCGTTGGGATTGCTGATTGCGTCGCTGGTGCGAATCAGCTCTCGAGGGCCGATTTTATATAGCGAAGAGCGCGTGGGCCGGTTTCACGTTCCCTTCCGCATTCTCAAGTTCAGGTCGATGTATATCGCGCCTCAAACGTCATCGAACCTCTTGAATATCAGGACCGCTCAGCAGGCCAGGGCGACATCGATGCGCATGGAAAAGAGGTTGCACGATGCACGCATTACGCCGATTGGCCGCGTGCTGCGCCGCATGAGCCTGGATGAGCTGCCGCAACTTTGGAATGTCCTGATGGGCGATATGTCGCTGGTTGGCCCACGTCCGATCGTGGAAGCGGAGCGAACACTTTATGGGCGTGACCTCCCCTACTACGATCTCTTCTGCCCGGGGATCACGGGTCTTTGGCAAGTATCGGGGCGCAGCGACGTGGATTATGACAGGCGCGTGCTCCTTGACCGCGAATATGCAAGGCGATGGAGTTGTTTGCTCGACTTTGTGATTTTGGCGCGAACGATTCCTGCCGTGATTTCAATGCGGGGGGCTTATTAGGGCATTTCCCCTGTGCATGTTGACAGCCAGATGTTGTACGAGGTGGCTCCTTCAGGCAGAGAGCCGCCATACATAAGCGATCGAAAGACACGAACCAAATACGACGCCCATTGTATGAAGCCAGACAAACGCACGAAAGAGAAAGCCAGCCTTTGAGAGAATGACTGCACGAATTTTATTTGCCTCTACAATTCTTTTTGCATTTGCGAGCACTGTGGTCCGCGCGCAGGCGGGATCCTCCTCGTTTACGCTCGACGGCCAGACGCCCGACTCATCGGCCGAAGACTGCTCGACGATGCCGGGCGGACCCGTTTGCAATTCGGGTAGTCAATCGGGCGGTTATGGAGTGGGCGGACTGCCGACCGCGTTGCCAAACATTGGGGGCAGTTCCGCGAGCCGAAACAGCGAGAGAGTCTACAGTGACAACGCCGGCGTTACAGAGAACCGGCGCGCCGAGGAAAGAGCACACCAGGGCCCGGCAAAACCACAGCCGCTCACAGAATTTCAGATTCTCATCGCCGGATCGGTTGGCTACATCGTTCCCATCTACGGTGCAGATTTTTTCAATGACGTTCCCGAGACCTTCGCCCCGGTGGAGCGGATTCCGGTCGGCCCCGACTATACCGTCGGTCCGGGCGATGAGATTTTGATTCGCACATGGGGGCAGATTGAACAGAATCTGCACCTGACCGTCGATAGATCGGGGTCGATTTATATTCCGCAGGTGGGCGAAGTCCACGTGGCCGGATTGCCGTTCGGCCAGCTGCAGGACTACTTGAAAGCGCATTACGCTTACGTTTTCCGGAACTTTGACCTGAATGTGAACATGGGCCAGCTCCGGTCAATTCAGGTTTTCCTCACTGGAGAAGCTAAGCGTCCTGGCAGTTATACGATCAGCTCGCTGAGCTCGTTAGTCAACGCAATCTTTGCATGCGGAGGGCCGACGATTGACGGGTCGCTGAGGCATATCGAACTGCGGCGCGGCTCCACGCTGGTGAGCGATTTCGATCTCTACGATCTGCTGTTGCGCGGGGACAAATCGAAGGACGTGCAATTGCAATCGGGGGATGTGATCTATTTTCCTCCCGCCGGACCACGCGTCGCTGTCGTGGGCAGTGTGCAATTGCCGGCCATCTACGAACTCCGAGGGAAGGAGACCGTCTCTCAGGCGCTCGCGGTTGCCGGCGGGGTGTCGGCTGTCGCGGACAATTCATCTTTGGAGATCGAACGCACCGAGAGCGGAACTGAGGGCAATGGCTCGCGCGTGGCCATGGACGTAGTAATGGACACGGCCGGTTTGGCGCTGCCTCTCATGAACGGGGATCTGGTTCGTGTGCGAGAACGGGTGCCAAGTTTTGCGAAGACCGTCACGCTTCGCGGCAACGTCGCGGAGCCCGGTCGGTTTGCCTGGCACGCCGGCATGCACATACGCGACCTTATCCCCGATCAGCAAGCACTGCTCACTCACAACTATTGGTTGCGACGCGAGCAGCTTGGTTTGCCCGTTGCCGACTTTCAGCCGTTGCTTCCGCCGGTGAGGCCGGCTACGCAAGAAGCGCAAGCGGCGGGTCAAGCTTCGCAGCGAAAGACGGTTGTTCCCGAGGATGCGCAGGCGCTCGATAGTGGGCTGTTTCCGCAGCTCACGCAAGGGGTTCCTGCAGAGACTGAGAATGCCGCAGGTCCTCACGCGCAATACGGGCCTTTGGCGGCTTCGGCCGACACGAGCGCAGAAACGAATGCAGGGCAACGGGTTCAGGCCTCAACTCTGGGGAAAGGAATCGAAACCCTTGGCGTGGGCCCTCATCTGGTGACGGCGCCTCAGTTTCCAATTGAGACGCAGGTCGTGCGGACCACACCGAATATCGATTGGAGCTATGCCGTCGTTGAGCGGGTCGATTCGCAAACCTTGCAACCAAAACTTCTGCCATTCAATTTGGGTGCCGTGGTACTGCAGCACGACGAGAGCGCGGACCTGGAGCTGGAGCCCGGAGATGTCATTACCATATTCTCGGATGCGGATATTCGCATCCCACGGGCAGAGCAGACACGTTACGTGCGCCTGGAAGGCGAGTTTGTTCACGCAGGGGTTTACAGTGTGCAACCCGGCGAGACGTTGCGCCAGCTTGTGATCCGCGCCGGGGGCCTAACGGACCAGGCGTACCTTTACGGCTCGCAATTTACGCGAGAGAGCACGCGGCGCGAACAACAGCAGCGCCTCGATGAATATGTCGCGGCGCTTTCGTACCAGATCCAGATCACGGGATCGAATCTTGCGGCATCGGTGGTAAGTCCGCAACAGGCTGCCACGGCCAGCGCATCGCAGGCGAGCCAGCGCGACCTGATTAGCCGGCTGCGCCAGGTGCGGGCGACAGGCCGCATCGTTCTTCACATCGACCCATTACGCGCCACCGTCGAATCCCTGCCGGACATTCCGCTGGAGGACGGCGACCGGTTCGTTGTGCCGCCGGTTCCGTCGACCGTGGGCGTGGTGGGATCGGTTTACGATGCGAATTCATTTGTCTATCTTGCGCGGCACGACGCAGGCAGCTACCTCGAGGAATCCGGGGGGCCGAATCGCAATGCAGACCGGAAACAGTTGTTCATTATCCGAGCCGACGGGTCGGTGGTGAGCCGACAATATCTTTCGCATACGATTTGGGAGAACGACGGGTTCAACCACCAGCCGATCTATCCGGGCGACACGATCGTTGTGCCTGCGTCCATCAACAAAGCGACATTCCTGCGCGGGCTCACCGACTGGTCGACGGTGTTCTCGCAGTTTGCACTGGGCGCGGCGGCCATTCAAATTCTGAAGTGAAATTGAGAGGCATGCAGAATCATCTTCCACCAATGAGGCCGGAGCAGGGGCCGACGCGCGCGGTGCACGTGACGAGCAGTGCCCGACCGCAGGATGAATCCGTGTTCCTTGCAGCGATGGTCGCATTCGCCCGGCGCAAATGGTTCATTGTGTGGATGACGGTTGGCTTTGCATTGGCCGCCTGCGCGATTTCATTCATCTTGCCCGCGGAGTACACAGCGACGGCACTGATTCTGCCGCCGCAGCAGGGCTCGTCATTGAGCTCAGCGTTCGGCGATCTGGGCAGCCTTGGTTCGCTCGCGAGCCTTGCGATGGGGTCAAAGAGTCTGACCGATATGTACGTTTCGATGCTGAAAAGCGAATCCGTCGAGGATGCCGTGATCCAGAAGTATGGGCTGCTCAAGGAGTATCACAAGAAGTACTACTACGACGCTCGCAAGAAGCTGGAGGGGCATACCACAATTGATGGCTCGAAAAAAGACGGCATGATCCGGCTTTCGTTCGAGGACCACAATCCCGCACGGGCAGCGGAGATTGCCAACGGCTACGTGGAGATTCTGAGGACGCTCTCGCAGCACCTGGCTATTACAGAAGCTGCGCAGCGACGAGTGATCTTCGAGCAGCAGCTGGCGAAGACGAAGGATGATTTGGCTGCTTCAGAGGAGGCGCTGAAGCAGACAGAGCTCACGACTGGATTCGTGCAGATCGATGCCCAGGCTCGTGCGTTGATTGGATCAGCGGCAAACTTGCGCGCGCAGATCGTCGCAAAGGAAGTACAGATCGAAGCGATGAAGGCGTACGCCGGAGTAGGGAATCCGGATTTGCAGGAACAGGAGACGGAGCTGGCCGGCCTGCGAGCGCAATTCAATCAACTTACGGGTTCAACTGGCGTGTCGCCGGACGACTTGTTCCTTTCCAAAGGGAATGTGCCGGAGGCAGAGCTGAAATACGCTCGGAAACTTCGCGACGTGAAGTACAACGAAGCGATTTTTGAGGTGCTTGCGAAACAGCTGGAGATGGCGAAGATCGACGAAGCCAGGGAGGGCGGATTCCTGCAGGTCGTGAACCCGGCGACCACCCCGGAGCGGAAGTCATTTCCCAAGCGTATGTGGATCACGCTGGGAGCCGGGGCTTTTGGTCTTTCGCTGGCATTGATGATTGCATTGCTGCAGCTGAAGATGGAAAAGATCCGCGAAAATCCTGTCCAGTCAGGTCAATTAGCGCAATTCATGGATGCAATGTTCCCTGCGAGAGAGCACGGCGCCGGCACCTACGAGCATGCGGATGAGCCGGCCAGTCGCGTGGAAGACGAGCCCCGTTATCACGGCACTTTGCATCGATAGGAAGCCGGCCACGCCACACATTCATTGGGTTCGCATCCGTATCGCTCCCGTTACATCCTGAAATGGCGCCAATCGAAACAAGTCGAAAGTTGTCTCCGGTATCGCGCCCGAGGCCGATTCCTATGGCGGATCCGCCAACTGGGGCGGCTTTAGTTGAAATAACGCCGGCGCCGCGCATCGTGCAGCGGATGGCACGCGCTATCGGTCTGGATCGGGCCGTCGGATTCACGGTGTTCGGACGCATGCTTCAGGGGCTCGGAAGCGTGGTGAACGTGCTGCTGATCCTTCACTTTTTGACTTTGCGTGTGCAGGGCTACTACTACGCGTTATGGAGCCTGGTAGCGCTGCAAAGCGTATTTGAATTGGGATTCTCGTTCGTGATTCTTCAAGTGGCGGCACACGAGCGAGTCCATTTGCAGTTTCATCCGAATGGAGCCATCACTGGCGACCCAGTTGCGCGCAACCGACTGGCATCGCTGCTGCAGCGCACCGTGCGCTGGTATCTGGTTGCGTCCATGCTGATGGGTGTAGCGCTGTGGACTGGAGGGACGCGATTCTTCAGTCTGCATCGTATTTCAGGCTATCCGGACATATGGGTTTGGCCACTGCGCATGACAGTGATAGCATGCGCCTTCATTTTTGCGCTGAACCCCCTGATGTCATTCCTTGAGGGGTGCGGTCAGGTGGTCGCGGTGTCGCGCGCGCGCTTCTTCCAATCGATGGTGAGTGCATTGGCGGCGTGGACCGCCATGATTCTGCATCACGGCCTTTACGCTCCAGCCATGGTTCTTCTTGGGCAGTCCGTTGTGGCTAGCGCGATGTTGTGGTCGCGACGTTCTCTTCTTCTGTCGCTGATGCGCATGCGCGTCGGTCACTTCGGAATCCGCTGGCGCGAAGAGGTATGGCCGTTCCAGTGGAAAATCGCCATCAGTTGGCTTTGCGATTATTTCATCTTTCAGCTATTCACTCCGGTGATCTTTGCGTTTCGCGGGCCGGCCGATGCGGGACGGATGGGATTGTCGATGAACATCGTGATGCAAATGAGCGGCATGATGCTCGCATGGATGACTACGAAGGCGGCGCCATTCGGGAGCCTCATTGCAAGAAACGATCAAGCCGGCCTGGATAGGCTCTTCTTTCGCGCGTTGCGGCAGTCGTTGCTGCTTTTGTCGGCTGCCGCCGCGGTGGTGATGGCCGGAGTGCTGGCAATTCCTCACGTTGTGCCAAGGCTCGGCTATCGCATCGTTTCCTGGCCGGTGTTTCTGCTTCTGCTGCTGACCGCCATTGGCGGACACGTAGTCCAGAGCGAGGCCATCTATCTCAGAGCCCACAAACGCGAGCCATTCTTGCTGCAGTCGATTGCGATCGCGGCTGCGACTGCGGCGAGCGTCACATTCTTCGGAAAGATTTCAGGAATTCCCGGTGTTGCCATGGCATCATTCATCGTCCTCGGCGTGTGCGGAACAATATCAGCGACGACCATTTTTCTTTCGAAGCGCAGATCGTGGGGCTACGCTGCGTGATTGTTGCATACAGCCGCACGTATGTTTTGTAGAACTCGATGAGCGACCTTCCTTACAATCCGAATCCGGATGTTCTCGGCGAGTGGCCTGCAACGGTCGGCATGCGCGGGCTTCATGTGGTGCGGGAGGGCGTGTTCAGGCCGTGGAAGGAGCTTCCGGTCTACTGCAATCCCATTGCACTGTTCTTTGGCGTTTGGATCCTGATGTTTGTGTGCCTCAGCTTCCACGTCTCGTATGTCATCTTTCCCGGCATTGGCATCCCTTTCGTGATCTTTGCCGTCTCCGCGAGCTCATTGTGTCTCGGCTATTTTGCCAGCACGGGAGTTTTCAAGCGGAACTCATCGCAGGTTGAAGCGATTGCCTACGAATTCGACGTCACCCAATTGTGGCGCATGAATCTGCTGTTTTGCGCGTTTGCTCTGCTGCTTATAGGGTTCAATTGGGTGATCGCAGGGCCGCCGCCGCTCATCGGCGATCCGAGCACCTATCTGACCTACGGAAAGCTCAAGCAGATTCTATTCCCGCTGCTCACGTGTATCGCGGTGAACGCGACGCTCGATACCTCGCGGATCCGCAGATATTTGTTCATTGCTTTCGGATTCGGCTGGCTCGCCCTGTACGTAACTCGGGGAAATATGCTCGCCACATTTCTACAGATATTTTTTCTTTTCTCGCTCAGGGCGACGATGAACCGAAAAAAGCAATACTTGGTGTTCGTTGCGGCTTTCGCCGTTGGCATTGCGGGTATGACCATCGTGGGGAATCTGCGCACGGCACACGATGTTTTCATTGATTTTCTCCAGATCCGCGACAAATACTCCGAATGGCCCATGGCCTTCCTATGGCCGGTCGCCTACATATCAATCCCGTTCTCTAATCTCTGCTGGATCGTTGCGCACGGCTCTTCTCACGGTCCGACCCTCTCGTTTCTCTACGCCCTGCTTCCCTCCTTCATCGCCCCCGCCGATCCATTCGGCGATGTTTACGGCGGATTAAACATGATTGACAATGCCAGCACATATTTGCAGGGTTACGCACTGAATTGTTCCTACCTGGGCATCTATTTTGCGAATCTTCTGATCGGAATGGGTTGCGGCTGGATGGTTCTGCGTTCATATCCGCGGCATGTCCTGGTCCTCACAATCTTCCTCACGGCGATTACAGAACTCTTCTTTAGCGATAACTTCCTCCTTCTTTCCACGGTCATCCAAATTGTCCTCCAGTCTTGGGTTCAGAAAAGGTGCTTTTTGTGGGAAAAACAATCGCCCCTCCCGCTGTCCCTTTCCATGTGACGGCGGTGATTGTGCTGTATCGCATGGCACCGTCGGAGTCCCCTGCATGCCGCAGCCTGATGGAGGCCCGTGCGCAGTTCCCGCCGGAACAGGGGAGCCTTTCCACTGTTGTCTGGGATAACAGTCCGTTGCCGCACGAAGAAGCCCCGTTAGGGGACAACGTAGTGTACATCCATGACCCGCGCAATCTCGGTTTGGCAGTCGCATACAACCGCTCACTCGAGATTGCTTTTCAACATGGTTCGAAGTGGCTGATCACTCTGGACCAGGACACAACCGTCCCACCTCGGTATTTGGTGCAAATGGCGGCCGCTGCGCGCGAGTGTTCGAGCTGCGCGAGTGTGGGTGCAATTGTGCCGCAGATTGCGGTAGGCATAAAGCGGCTTTCGCCTAATTACTTTCTTTTTGGAGCGGTTCCGCGCTGGTTTGGACCCGGGTTTCGCGGCATTCCGGAGCAGCCTATATTTGCTTTCAACTCGGGCGCTATGGTCCGAACGGACGTGCTCAGGCAAATCGGAGGCTACGACGCGCGCTTTACGCTCGACAACAGCGATGCTGCAATGTTTTGCCGCCTAGCTGAACACGGTAAACGTGTCTATGTCGAGGGCGGTATTCAGCTGCAGCACGAATTTTCGATGGCCGACATGAATCGGCGCATGGATCCGGATCGATATCGGCATGCACTCCTGGCAGAAACCGCGTTCTGGGACTTGCACATGAATTGGCTGGCTGGCTGCGAGCGGACTGCACGGCTCGCCTTGCGCATGATCCGACACTGGAAGCGCGGCGACCGCAAAGAGCTGCGGCGAGTGACGCTCGAGTTCCTTTTCTTCCGGCTTCTCCACTCGAAAAAAACGCGGCTCCGCAGATGGCGCGAATCGCTGAACGAAAAAACGCAGGAGACGGCCACAACTCTTTCGGCGGCACAATCGCGGCCGAAAGTTTCGGTTTGCATGGCGGCCTACAACGGGGCTAAGTTCATCCAGGCACAGATTGCTTCAATTCTTCCCCAGCTTGCACGTGATGACGAAATCGTGATCGTCGATGACTGTTCGAGCGACGGTACGGCTGCGCGCGTGGCAGAGATAGGCGATCCCAGAATCCGGTTTTACGCGCATGAGCGAAACGAAGGGGTCGTGGCCACATTTGAAGATGCGCTTCGCTCCGCCACTGGAAACATCCTGTTTCTTGCTGACGATGACGACCTGTGGGCCCCGGCAAAGGTGGAGCGGGTGCTCAAAGAGTTTGCTGCGCATCCCGAAGCCCAGGTGGTTGCAAGCCGAGTGGCACTGATCGATGAGTGGGGGGATGAACTTGCAGATGCGCGGGTGAATCGTTACGGCCGATTTGTTCCAGGATTCTGGCGCAACATTTTCAAGAATCATTACCAAGGGTCGGCGATGGCGATTCGTGCAGGCTTTCTCGGCGAGGTTCTCCCATTCCCGCGCGGCAAGCTGTTTCTGCACGATGCGTGGATCGGCACTTGCAACGAGGCTCGCGGCGGAAAGACAGCATTTATCGATGAACCTCTGGTTTATTACCGCAGACATTCAGGAAACGCCAGCCAAAGGCACGGACTGCTGCGGCTCATGCAAGTCAGAATCAACCTGCTCATCGCGCATATGATCCATGCGCTTTGATGCCCGGGCATATCTGACCGGTTTCTTAGCATCTTATTCAGATTATCCCGCTGAGTGCGGGAATTAGATATTGATCGACCCCTCCCCATGAATGTTGCACTAATTATTCTTACCTTGAACGCAGCCTCGCACTGGGAGGAGCTTTCTCGCGGCATCGAGCGCCAGAGCCTTGCGCCCGACGACGTTCTCGTCATCGATTCCGCGTCGACCGACGGGACGGCAGATCGTGCCCGCGACGCTGGGTTCAGAGTGATCGAGATTGGCCGCGGAGCATTCAGCCATGGAGGCACGCGCCAGACGGCCGCGCTCTTCATGGGGAATGCGGACGTTCTGATTTATTTGACGCAGGATGCGATTCCACGTGGGACCGAATCGTTCCGGCGGCTTGTCGACGCGTTTCAAAATCCCACCGTCGGCGCCGCGTACGGCCGCCAGATTCCGCGTGCGAATGCCTCAGCCATTGAAGCCCACGCACGCCTGTTCAACTATCACGCAGCCTCGCAATTGCGTTCCTGGGAGTCGCGAACCACTCTGGGATTCAAATCCATTTTTTTCTCGAATACGTTTGGTGCTTTCCGCCGCGACGCGCTAATGAGCATTGGCGGATTTGCACCTGATGTAAGTTTTGGCGAGGACACGCTTGCCGTGGCTCGGCTGCATCGCGCCGGATGGAGCACGGCGTATGTGGCCGAGGCAGAGGTCGAGCATTCGCACGCGTATTCCCTCCGAGCGGAATTCAGGCGCTACGTTGAGATTGGGGCGCTCCACGAGCGCGAGCGCTGGCTCATCGAAGAATTTGGCGACGCCAATGGCGAAGGAATGCGATTTGTCGTGTCGGAGCTTCGCTATCTTTTGCGAAATTCGCCTCATCATATTCCGGCGGCGATGTTGCGGACAGTGGTGAAGTACCTGGCTTACCGGCAAGGACGGCTTAAGGGCTCAGTGCGGCCACAGGCGCCGCGAAGACTCACGGCAAAAGTACAAGGCTAAGCCGGCTCGATCGGAGCACCAGGCTTTCTGCGATTTTTCAATCCTCTACAATTAAAGACCTACTCTGCTTTCCGCCAACCTCAGTTCCAACCTCTTTCAATTCAGTTGACGTTGCGATCGCCGGTGCATGAAACGCCCGACATAGCGAGGGCGTGCACAGAATACTATGTGCAAAAGCGGTACGTCCTTCCGTGCCAAATGCGAGTGATTGGTATAGAAATCTGAATAGCCCCGTGCGCAACGTCGAACAAACACGAGCGGAATTTCAGGAGTTACTCGGCAAGCCCATTCGCGAGCTTGGACTCAAGCTCGAAGGGTCTCCACTCGAACGCTTTGTTGAACAGCTTTACAGAGAACTCGAGGCGAAAGGCATTCACAAGTTCCGTCCATACTGTTATCTGACTGACGAATGGGGATGCCCGTCGGGCGAACCTGTGATTGGAATGCCGTTCTATCTGGCGCGTCCGGATCTTGCTCAGCTTGAGCGGGACATGAACGACCTTGAAGACGCGCGCGAGATCATGATGTACATGCGCCATGAGGCCGGGCACGCATTCAATTACGCGTACCAGCTTTACAAGTCTGCAGAGTGGCGCAATGTGTTCGGTCCCTTCAGGCGTGCGTATCGAGATCACTATCGGCCCATCCCGTTTTCACGAAAGTATGTTCGCCACATGGCGGGATGGTATGCGCAAAAGCATCCTGACGAGGATTTCGCCGAGACGTTTGCGGTGTGGCTGACTCCGCGCTCGCAGTGGAGGAAGCGCTACAAAGGCTGGGATGCGCTGTTTAAGCTACGCTATGTCGACCGCATCGCGCGAAAGGTGGGCGACCAAGAGCCGATCCGGCGCAGAGGCCGCACAGACGTCACAGTCGACGAGATGGAAACGACGGTCGGGGAGTTTTATCGCCTTAGCCCTCCGGAAGATGTTCCTATCGAAGAGCTGGCGCTCGATGCCGACCTGACAGACATTTTCAATATTTCGAGCCGGCGAAAGAAGGGCGTGCGGCCTGCGCAGGAGATGCTGCGTCAGCATCGCAAAGGCATGATCGACAAGGTCGCGTATTGGAGCGGCGTGCAGCGGCCAATCGTGAAGCGGCTCGTGGAAGCGATTTGCAAGCGGGTTGAGGAGCTGGGCCTGCGCGTGGACACACGCAATGAGACCGGGCATCTGACCGAATTTACGGTTTACACAACGGCGCTGGCGATGAATTATCTGGTGCGCGGAAAGTTCACACACCCATGAGGGACGCGGCTGCTGCACGCTCCGATCGGAGGTCAATATGACAGGACCGAAGTTGAAAGTCACCGTGCTTTACGATTTGTGGGAAGAAGCGCCTGTCGAAATTGAGGAGGAAATTCCTGCGCCGCGCAAAAGAAAGGGGCAAAAAAGGCGCAAGAAGAGACCCATCAAGCACGACCGCGAGGAAATTTTTGAGGCTCTGGAGAAATTGGGTCATGAGCCCTCGTATTACGTTCTCGACGGGCGCATGCAATCGTTCCTCGGGCTGGCCAAATGCAACGCCGATCTCATTTTCAACCTGACAGAATCCTATGCGGGCGACGACACCAAGGAGATGCACGTCGCAGCGTTCCTTGACATGCTCGAAATTCCATACACGGGAGCAGGACCGCACGCGCACATCCTGGCGCAGGATAAATCGATCGCCAAGAAGATGTTCGCTTTTTACGGAATCCAGTCGCCCTATTTCGCCACGTCGTATCGCGGCGCCATCGATCATGCGCATGACATCGCATTCCCGCTGATCGTGAAGCCGACGTCGGAAGATGGATCGATCGGCATCGATGCCGCGGCCGTGGTGAATAGCGTGAAAGAGCTCATGGAGCGGGTCCACTATATTCAGACCGAATTCGATTCTCCCGCGCTGATCGAGGAATACATCGAGGGACGCGAGATTTATGCGGCCATTCTCGGGAGTTACGAGTCTGCCCACGCACTGCCGCTCGTGGAGCTTGATCTTTCAAGGCTACCCAAGGGCGTGCCCAAAATCGCGAGTCAGGATGTAAAGTTCGAAAAAGAAACGGAAGCCTATAAGCTGACCAAATCCGCGATTGCTGAGGATCTGGATGAAGAGACTGAAGCAAAGCTGACAGAGACAGCGGTGAAGGCTTATCGGGCCGTGAAGCTGCGCGATTATGGGCGCATCGATATGCGGTTGTCGAGCAAGGGCGACGTCTATGTGATCGAGGCGAATCCGAACCCGTGGCTATCAAGCGGGCAGGAATTCGCCATGGCTGCGAAAAAGTCGGGCCTCTCCTACACTCAGATGATCGGTGAGATCGTTGAGCTTGCGATGGCGCGGCAAACCTGAAAAACGTCGCCGCGAACACCATCACCGGCCAGAGTGATTGTGGGAGCGTGATGGCACGTTCGCCTGCGCCTGCCGGTGCGATGGATGCCGCAGTTGCTCGATGGTGCGTTCCATCTCGCCTAAAAGTTCCTCGGCCATCTTGCGCGTAAAGCCGTGTCGAATGAGAATGCGCTGGATGACCAGGTCCTCGCGGTTGGGAGGCATGGAGTATGCTGGGACCAGCCAACCACGCTCACGCAACCGATCAGCGACATCGTAGAGCGTAAATGGAGCGGATTCGGAATCTTTCAGCTTCCAGCAAAGCCCAGGGATGCCGCCGACACCGTTATAGATGACCTTAAATGGCCCGAGTGTTGCGATCTTCGCAGCCAGCTCCTGGCCGATAGCGGCGCACTCCGACTGGATTTGGCGATAGCCTTCCTTGCCAAGGCGAAGAAAATTGTAGTACTGGCAGATGATCTCGCCGCCGGGCCGCGAAAAGTTCAGCGCAAAAGTGGGCATGTTGCCGCCGAGATAGTTGACATCGAAGATCAGTTCCTCAGGCAAGTCGTGCTTCTCGCGCCATAGGGCCCAGCCCACTCCCAAAGGCGCAAGCCCAAATTTGTGGCCCGAAGCGTTGATTGACCGCACTCGCGGCAAACGAAAATCCCACTGCAAATCCGGCTGAAGAAACGGCGCGAGAAATGCGCCGCTAGCGCCGTCAACATGGATGGGAATGTCAAGTCCGGTTTCTGCCTGAAGCTTGTCGAGAGCTTCGCTGATCTCGCGCACCGGCTCAAACTGAAGCGTGAAGGTGACGCCCAAAGTGACTACCACGCCGATGGTGTTTTCGTCGCAACGTTTCAACACTTCCTCGGGCGTCAACAGAAGGCACTCGCCCTCCATCGGAACTTCGCGAATCTCGACATCGAAATAGCGGCAGAACTTGTGCCAGCAGACTTGAACCGGCCCCATGACGAGATTCGGCGAGGCTGTGGATTTGCCTTGCGCGCGCCGCTGTTTCCGCCAGTTCCATTTCAGCGCCAGGCCGCCGAGCATTGCCGCCTCGCTGGAACCGGTGGTGGAACAGCCCATTGTGCTCGCCGCTTCAGGAGCGTTCCAAAGGTCGGCAAGCATATGCACGCAGCGCTCTTCAATGGCTGCCGTCTGCGGATACTCATCCTTGTCGATCATGTTCTTGTCCGCGGACTCGTCCATGATGCGCTCCACTTCGGGCTCGATCCAAGTGGTGCAGAAAGTGGCAAGGTTGTGTTGGGAGTTTCCGTCGAGAACGAGCTGGTCGTGAATGGTACGGTAGACGGCGTCGGAGTTGCACGAGACTTCAGGAAATCGATAGGTATGGCCATCGCGATGCAAAACGTCCGACTCGATCGCGTTGGTCGGACGTGCCTTGAGCTTGCGCGTATTGTGCAGGGCCATCGGCTCTCCTTTTGATGCAAGCGCGCATCCGCGGCGCAAGGACGGCGGGGTTCTGTTCAGAGCGCTCTAACGCTTCACATTAACCGCGAAGAGCGCGTGATGCGATAGTACAAACAATGTGCCGCGATCGCCGCCGCCAAAAAGAATATCGATCGGCCGCTCCGGGACGTCGATGCGGGCGATCACTTTGCCCTCTGGGTTGTAAACGAAGATTTCGCCGTTGGCAACATATACGTTGCCCCGGCCATCGACTGCGACGCTCTCACCGCCGCGCTCCGCAAATGGTTGGAGGTCGGTGAGAGTGCCGTCTGCAGCAACGCGCGCGCTGTAAGTGCGGTCTTCCGACGAGCTGCTGACGTAGACCGTCTGGCCCGGAAGCGCGCTGATAAATCCGTAAGCGTCGAGATTGTCAGAGAAGCGCCAGCCGGTGGAGTCGGGCGGGCCCTGCTGAAAAACGCGCCCAGCAGGCAGGAAGACTGTGCCGTCGGGCGAGACGTACTCTTTCGCCTTCGGAGTCGACACATCGGCGGCAAACATTTCTGGCAACGTTCTGTATGTCAGGGTATTGAAGTCAAGCTGGTTGCGGAATTCGCCGTTGTTCCAGTAGTTACCGGGCAGAATCACTGCTGCGCCGGGATGCGATGCAGCAGGCTGCGGAGTCAGGATCGTGATCTGATCTTCGGGAGAACCTGGATGGAAAGAATAGACAGTTCCTTCGGGACCGGCGGACGAAACCACAAGCAGATCGCCTGCTTTATCGAATGCAAGGTTAACGGGATCGAGAGGATTATCGCGCTCAATCGTCAGCCCTTCGCTCGATGACCATCCGTAGATGTTTTGGCGATGGTGATCGACAAAATAGAGTTTGCCGCCTGCATCCACTGCCGCACCAGAGATGGAGAAAAAGCCATCTGCAAGCTTCTCCACTTTGGCGCCGGGCGCAAGGACTGCAGAAGCATCGACAGGTTCGGCAGGGGTTGGATTTTCCGGCACGTCGAGAACCGCGAATTCGCGCTCGCGGACTTCGAGGTTGTGGGTAACATCCTGGATCGCATTTTCATAGGGGAATTTGCTGACGCGAAGAAACGTTCCGCAGCCGTTTTCATCGCAAATCGGATAGCCGCTTTCGGCATTGACGTGAACATTGCGGAAATGAATGTCGCTCGAGTGATAGAGCCGAACCGCAGCCGCAAACGGCGCGCGCGAGCGCGTGACGCGGTAACCGTGGTAGTTGGCGATGGTGATGTTATGCGACCACTTGAACTCGAGCGAGAGCGACTCGGGACTCTCGCCGGCCTCCTCTTCTGTCTGCGGCGCGTTCACATCCCAATTCTCCACGTGGTCAAAGATGATCTCATTGCGTACGTGATGCTCGTTAGAAAGTTCGTAGACATGGCCGGGTGTCTTCGTGTTCGAAACGTAAAATCCTGCCTGGGCGAAGGTGTCAGGTGTCCAGATATCTGCAAAAACTCCGCCGCCGCCGTTCGCGACCCAGAGGCTGGGATATTGACCGTCCCACCGCTTGTTGAGAGCGGAATCGGCAGTGTGGTTATTGTTGTAGGGATTGAAGCCGGTTCCGTGGCCGCCCAGAAACCGTACATCGTCGATGAGCGAGCTCTCGCCGGACTGCCACAGCACTCCGCACGCACGCGGATTAGTGCCGCCGGTATAAACGCCGAAACCAGAGATGATGTTGGAACCGCCGGCAGGCGACGAGATGACAGGCCGAGGTGCGCCGACGCCTTGAAAGCCCGGCGTCGAATCTTCGAGGTCAAACTGCGTGAGCGTGGGATGCAGACCGATCAAAATCGTATCAGGCTTCAAGGTCAGCGTGTCGGTAACGCGATAATGACCACTGGGAAAATAGAGCACGCGATGCGAATTGATGGCGGCTTGGATTGCAGCGGTGTCGTCAGCGGTTTCGTCTCCAACTACGCCGAGCGAATGGACGCTGACCCAATCGGAGGTTGGCGGCAGCGCGGGGATGGCAGGTGGAAGCGGAGCCGGCATTGCGCTTAGGGTGGCGGCCTCGTAACGCATGCCGATGGCGCCAATAGCCGCTTCGCCGGGCACGATGATGCCGTAATTGAAGGTGTCGACGCGGTAAATAGCGCCGCGCCCCTGCACGGTTTTGCCGCTTTCGCGTAAAAGCGCAAATGTCGGCACATTATCGAGCACAGCGTTTTCGAAGCCGATCTCGGTTTGGGGATTCTTCTCGTTGCTGATGATGATGGCGGCTTTCGATACCTGCTCAAAGCGGCAGTCTTTTGCCCACATCTCGTCGGAATACTGAGGATCGATATCGATGGCCACTGGCACATTGTGGAATGTGTCGCGGATGAGCGTGAGGCCAACTTCGTGCTCGCGGATTGCGGCATCGCGCTGTCCGTCGAAAACAGAATCGATGAGCGTGAATTGCCACGCTGGAGAAGTCTTGTCAGTGAGAATGCCGTAGCGGCCGCCGTAGAAATGGAGATCCTCAGCTTCGTTGCCGACCTCGGTCAGAGCGGCGAGACCGGAGCCAATATGAAAATCCATGTGGCTCAAGTAGGCGTGCTGAGCGACGTGAAAGCGAATGGCGATGGCTGCAGGATTACCCGCGCCGATCTCAAAATCGATGTTGCTCATTGCGGAATAGAACGTGTCTTCGTCGGCGTCGGCGATGTTGTCGTTGGGTGGCACGCTGCCTGGCGGCGGAAACGGGACACGCCGGCCAGAACGCTGAATTGCTGCTTCGCTGGCGCCAGTGAACGTCAGCATGACGCCCACACCGGTTTGAAACCCCGGAGTGTTGTCGGCAAGAACGAAGACAGGCCGGGTTTCGCCGTAGCCGATGATGCGAATGCCGGGCCAGAGATAGATCGTGCGTGTGATCCGGTAGCGGCCTGATGGTACGAAGACGAGTCCCTCGCGTGCCTTGCCTTCGGCTTTATCAATGGCCGCCTGGATGGCTTGCGAGTCGTCGCTGACGCCATCGCCATGCGCGCCGAAGTCCTGCGCTGACAGATAGACTGCTTTGGAATCGTCGAGCCGGGTGGTGAAGACGGATGATGCCGAGGCGAAGGATGAAACACCAAGCAGCAGAAAGGCGCTCAGCCGGGATATTTTCATAAGCATGTTCCTTTCGCAAGAACGGGTTGCGGCGTTATGCGCGTTCGGCGGCCTGGAACTCGCGACGAATCTTTTCAATGTTGACGGTGGGTTTAGGGTACCTCATGTGCAGCGATTGCATGTGCTCCACAACGATGCGTGCGATTGCAAGATTGCGAAACCATTTGTGGTTGGCCGGAATCACGTACCACGGCGCGTGTGCGGTGCTGCAACGGGAGAGCATATCTTCGTATGCGGCTACGTAGTCTTTCCAGTAGGCGCGCTCCTTGTAATCTGCCTCGCTGATCTTCCAATGCTTTGTTGGGTCGTCGAGGCGTTCCTTGAAGCGCTTCAGTTGCTCATCCTTCGAGATGTGCAAATAGAACTTGAGAATATGGGTGTCGTGCTGAACCAACTCCTTCTCAAAACTGTTGATCAGATCGTAGCGGCGTGACCACACTTCTTTCGGGACGAGATCGTGAACGCGAACCACAAGCACATCTTCGTAGTGCGACCGGTTGAAGATTACAACTTCGCCGCGGGCCGGCGCATCCTTATGTACGCGCCATAAGAAGTCGTGCGCCGCTTCCTCCGCCGAAGGCTGCTTGAACGCGGCTACGCGGCAGCCTTGCGGATTCATGGAGCCCAAAACATGATTGATGACGCCGTCTTTGCCGCCGGTATCGACGGCCTGAAGGCAGATGAGCAGCGAATGGCGGCGCTCGGCGTAGAGCAGATCCTGCAACTCGCGAAGCTTCTGTTGATAATGAGCGATTTCGCGAGCCGCGGACTTAGGGCCGGTGTGATGGCCCGTGAATGAGGGGTCGAATTTCTTGAGCTTGACCTTGCTACCGGGCTCGACTTTGAACTTTTTCAAATAACTCATAGCGATTCTCCGCTCGGCAAACCTGATTCCGGCTCCGGCATGCCGCGACTTGCGTATGAGACTGTGGGCGCCGATGCACAAACGCACGCGCGCGCCGACAGAAGAAGCGGGCCGACAGAAGAAATCCTAACAGGCCCGGAAGACCGGGAGGCCCTTGGATTGTTGCGATGCAGCTTTAACACGCGCAAAACGGAACTAGACTATAGTCAATGCGGATGCGCATCGTCCAGTCGTCGAAGGGTCCCGCGATTTGCCGCGGCGGCGACGTCGAAACGCAAAAGAAGGGAGATCAACCGTGGAAGCAACCCTATCGCCCGACCTGCTGCGGAAGATGGACGCTTATTGGAGAGCTTCGAATTATCTTTCCGTCGGACAGATTTATCTCTATGACAATCCGCTCTTGAAGAGGCCGCTTGAGATTGGCGACGTGAAGCATATGCTCCTCGGGCACTGGGGAACCACGCCGGGGCAGAACTTTATCTATACGCACCTGAACCGCGTGATCGAGAAATACGATCTCGACATGATTTACGTTTCCGGTCCCGGTCACGGAGGGCCAGCAGTCGTCAGCCATACCTACCTGGAAGGAACTTATACCGAGATTTATCCCAATATTACCCAGGATGAAGAGGGACTTAGGAAGTTATTCATTCAGTTTTCATTCCCGGGCGGGATTCCGAGTCATGCATCGCCTGAAACTCCCGGGTCGATTCACGAGGGCGGGGAGCTGGGCTATTCGCTCAGTCATTCGTTCGGAGCGGTGATGGACAACCCGGAGTTAATCGTCGCCTGCGTTGTAGGCGATGGAGAAGCGGAGACAGGGCCGCTGGCGACGGCATGGCACTCCAACAAATTTATCGACGCGGCAACAGACGGCGCAGTCCTGCCGATTCTGCATTTGAATGGGTACAAGATCGCTAACCCCACGGTGCTGGCACGGATTCCTCACGAGGAGTTGGAGCAATTGCTCTATGGCTATGGTTGGAAGCCATACTTCGTTGAAGGCGACATGCCTGAGCCAATGCATCAGGCGATGGCCGCGGCGCTTGACCGCGCCGTGGAGGAGATTAAGTCCATTCAAGCCCAGGCGCGGCTCAACGGGAAGACGGCGCGTCCGCGTTGGCCGATGATCGTTCTCAAATCTCCCAAGGGATGGACGGGTCCGAAAGTCATCGATGGGCTGCAGGTGGAAGGAACGTTTCGCTCTCATCAGGTGCCGCTGTCAGATCCAGCTACCAATCCAAAGCACCTGAAGCAGCTTGAAGACTGGCTGCGCAGCTACAAAGCGGAGGAACTGTTTGACGAGAACGGCAGGTTGCGACCTGAACTGGCCGAACTCGCACCCAAGGGCGACCGCCGCATGGGCTCCAATCCCAACGCAAATGGCGGCATTCTTTTGCGCGATTTGCGCATGCCCGATTTTCGCGATTATGCCTTGAAGGTGCCTGAGCCGGGAGTCACGGGCATTGGAGACACGCGCGTGCTGGCGCCGTTCCTGCGCGACGTGGCCAGGTTGAATTCAGAGCGAAGAAATTTCAGAGTTTTCGGGCCGGATGAAACCATCTCCAACGGCTTGGCGGCTGTGTTTGAAGTGACCAAGCGGCAGTGGGATGCGGAGACCATTCCCAATGACGAGTTTCTCGCGCCTGAAGGCCGCGTTGTTGAAGTGCTTAGCGAGCATCAATGTGAAGGCTGGCTCGAGGGCTACCTTCTCACTGGCCGCCACGGATTATTCAACTGCTACGAGGCGTTTATTCACATCGTGGATTCGATGTTTAACCAGCACGCCAAATGGCTGAAGGTAACCGCAGGCCTGCCATGGCGACACAAGATTGCATCGCTCAATTATTTGTTGGCGTCGCATGTGTGGCGGCAGGATCACAATGGCTTCACGCACCAGGACCCTGGATTTATCGACCATGTTGTAAACAAGAAAGCCGAAGTCGTGCGCGTCTATCTTCCGCCAGACGCCAACTGCCTGCTATCTGTGATGGATCATTGCCTGCGCAGCCGGCATTACGTGAATGTAGTTGTCGCGGGCAAGCACCCGGCTCCGCAGTGGCTCACCATGGATGCGGCCGTCAAGCATTGCACCGAGGGCATCGGCATCTGGCAGTGGGCCAGCAACGACGAAGGCGTTGCGCCCGATGCAGTGATGGCGTGTTGCGGCGACGTGCCCACCTTGGAAACGCTCGCAGCGGTGAGCATTCTGCGCGAGCGCCTGCCGGAGCTGAAGCTCCGCGTAGTGAACGTGGTCGATCTGATGAAGCTGCAGCCGCAGACCGAGCATCCGCACGGATTGAGCGATGCGGATTTCGACACGCTCTTCACCAAAGATAAGCCGGTGATTTTCGCGTTTCATGCTTATCCCTGGCTCATTCACCGGCTCACTTATCGCAGGACTAATCACAACAACATACATGTGCGTGGCTACAAAGAAGAAGGAACCATCACCACTCCATTCGATATGACGGTGATGAACGATCTTGATCGCTTTCACCTGGTGATGGATACCATCGACAGAGTTCCGCGCATCTGGGAGAAAGGGGCGTATCTGAAGCAGGAGCTAAAAGACAAGCTCGTAGAGCATAAGCAATACATTCGGAAGAATGGGATGGACCTGCCGGAAGTGCGCAACTGGAAGTGGAAGGCGCAATAAGAACGCAGCACGCGGATGCCTGCGATCTAGACGACTGACGATTCGACGAATCGTTCTTCCGGCGCCTCGCGAGTGTCGAAATCGAAGCGCGCAAAGATATGTGCGAATTCGCGAACAATTTGTTCCCGCGTAAATCCCATGGCCTCGTAGCTATATTCATGCGAGCTGGTGTGAGCCTGAGCCTCAGCCGCGGCATCGCGCAAAATGGTTTCGAGCTGTTCGCTGCGCGGATAACCGAATCGGCTGTAGATAGAGCGGAAGACTATGTCGGGCGTTTGCATTAAATCGTCATAGCGCACGATCATGCTTTGCCCTGGTGAAGTTCTGTCGATCACCTCGAGCGGATGATCGTACCAGTATTGTGTCCATCGGAGAATCTCTTCGCGGTGAGGGTACTTTTCATCAGGATCGCTGAACAAGCGCCACATGTAGCTGAAAAGCGAAATCGTGGAGGGCAGCATCTCCAGCGGATTGCGAACCAGATAGACGATCCGCGCATCGGGAAACGTTTCGAGTAGAGACTCAATCCTCGCGCTGAAGAGGGGATTCTTGGCAAGATAGAAACATCCGCCCTTCGAATACATGTGGCGCTGGATGCAACGGCGATAAAACGCCATGAGACGTTCGCGTTCGGCGCGCGGAATCTCGGTATCGAAATACTGGTAGGGAGGCAGTTCGTCGAGGTAAGGAAAGACGAAGCCTGCGAAAAACGTGGACCACACGTAGAAGAACAGGTGCTCATCTTCTTCCGGATCGAACAATCCGAAGGGATGAATGTTGAGCCGGCCGAGCGAGATGCGGTCCAGGCGGCGCAGCGTTTTCTCGAAGATGCGGCCCAGGAGCCGGTCAATGTGAGAGAGCAGGCTGAAAACTCGGCGCTGCGTGATCGACGGCATCAGGTAAATGTCTCCGGTGCGCAGGCAGGTGAAGGTCGATTCATCGCGAGCCAGCGTCCGCTGCACAAACGTCGAGCCGCTGCGAAAGTTCGAAACAATAAAGAGGGGCTTCTCGATCTGTTGTTCCCAATAGGCCGAGAAAAAGATTTCATCCAGGAGAAATCCGATCCAGGCCGCGAGCAAAAGACATCCCCAGATGGGATAGAAAAGCACGAGGAAGATGAACCGGTCGCGGTTCAAGGGCCCAAACGTGCCGCCGCTCCGATAGAAGGAGCGAAGCGTGAGCCGCCAGAACAAGCGAACGTTGAAAATCATGCCTTTTCCATCACGATCATGGAGAGCATGGCGGGTGTCAAGAAAAATGAGCGAGCTAGCGGCAAATCACACGAACTGCGGCTGAAGGCGATCCATTGCCTGAAGAATGCAATCAACACATTCATCGGGAGTGTGGAGCGCGGTTTGGAGATGGACCTCCGGCGAAAGAGGGGGCTCGTAGGGGCTATCGATGCCAGTAAAATCCTTTAATTCCCCGCGCCTCGCTTTCGCATAAAGTCCTTTAGGATCGCGGCGCTCACATTCCGCGAGCGGTGCGTCGACAAAAACTTCAAGAAACTCACCCGGCTCGAAAAGCGAGCGGGTCTCATCACGCTGCGACCGATATGGGCTGATGAAAGAGACGATCGCGATGAGCCCGGCATCTACGAGCAGTCGCGCCACGTCAGAGACCCGGCGGATGTTTTCGATGCGATCGGCCTCGGAGAAGCCGAGATCCTTATTCAGCCCCAGGCGGATTTCGTCGCCATCGAGGCGATAGGTGTGGCGCCCATCGGCATAGAGACGCTTTTCCAGCGCCCTTGCAATCGTCGATTTGCCCGCAGCAGGAAGGCCTGTGAGCCAAAGGCAGAGAGGCTGCTGGAGCTTGAGATTTGCGCGAGCCTTTTTGTCAATGTTCATCGTGTGGCGGAACTGAGCGGCCCGCAAACGAATCGGATCCCGACGCGGTTCTGGTTTGTTGGCGGTCTCAGGCTTGATCCACAGTATAAGGGCAGCGCTACATGAACGCAGCGTTCGCGACAAAAAATCAGCGGCCGAGAACCTGAATCTGCGACACAACAAAATCGTGAACGTACATCAAGCTCGTGGGCGACGCCACTGTTACGGCATTGGTTTGTCCTGCGGCGTGAATCAGCACCAGCGGTCGTGGATCCCACTGGCCACCTTTAGAAATGCGCTCATCCTCTTCGCTCCATCCAGGCGCCGTGCGCCAGATTCCCGTGCGCCACGAGTGATCTCCCTGGATAACGAGAGTGGTGTGGGCCCATCGCGGCTGCGCTTCAAGCGTATCCAGGATCTGGCCTAGTAAACGATCGGAATAATCGAGCGAATCCAGATACGAGCCTCCAACGCCGAATCGATGCGAGCGGCGATTCCAAAATGCAGGCGGGTGCGGTGTCGGCAGATGAAGATAAATCATGTCGGCCTGGTTGTCGGCGAGAGCATTCAGAGCGTGCTGGCCGATGTCTTCTACGGACGCCACGTGGCTCAAGGATTCCCAGTGCGCCACATCGTCTACAGCCGCGCGAGGAGCGATGAGCTGTTCGGCAGCAACGCGCAGCGGAAACCAAACGTCGTCGCCTAAGTTGGCGTTCACAGCGGGAGGCGCGCCGTCTTCAGTGTCGTCATTGCTCCAATAGCAATCGGTGGCCGCCCCCGCAAAGATGGAACAATACGGCAGATACCAGCCGACGATTGTGGAAGTAACCCCGAGCTGCCTGGCAAAACCGAACACCGATGCGCTGGCGTCAAACGGTTCCCAATGGGGATCGTCAACGGTACGGACCAGAAATCTATTCTGCGCTGTAATGGTCGATTTGATCACGACGCGGCCCAAAAGCAGACTGGGCACAACCAAGCGCGTGTGATAGCCGATGGGTGTCACATCGGAATACACCGTACTTTGCGAACGCAGCCGATCAAAGTTGGGCAAATCGAGAGTTGCATCGCGGTCTTCGAAAACGGGCATGTAAGCCAGCTCGTCGAAGATAATCCACACCAGCCGTGGCCGATTGGCAGGCTCTGACGGAATATCGCCGGAAAATGCCTGGATGCCCGGATGCCAGAAAGCGACGCTGACGAGTTGCGCCGTCATGACAACTGCAAAAACGACAGCGCCGGAGAGGACAGCGCTTCCGAAGGCGTAAAGTTTCGCCGCAATCAAAGGCGCCCGGAAAATGACCGCTGCCAAAACTGCGAACCAAACAATTGCAATCATGACAACGAGCGAGTAAGAAACTCGAAATGGGAAGATTCTGAGATTGCAGACGAGCAGGTAGACGGGAAAGAGGGCCAGGACGAACCAACGGATCTGCTGCCACGCCTTGAGCCTTCGCAGAATCGCCAGGATGCCCGCGAACACAAAGCCCACAATCGCCAGATCTATGAGCTGTCCCAGAACCAGGCGCGTGAGCGGCCAGGGAACGTGCATGCGTTCATCGCCCAATGAAGACGTGAGGTCAATGTAGCCGGGCAGCAGAACAATCGCAGCGAAGCCCCAGGCTTGGGCGATTCGTTTGATCATTCCTTGCCCCCACCCGCGGATTGGAATTCGGCTTCGATGCCAATGTGGTCCTGGCCGAGAAGGCGGTCAAAGAGAAGAAGCACGCGGCCGTTGCCGAGTGCAGCGCGATCCACGACGCCAAAATAAGGAACAAACGAGTTCCTCAAATCATCCTCAGTCAAATGACCGTAGAGGTCGTCGCGGCCACGCAGCCATTCCTGGAACATCGGGTCAGAGGGCGGGACCCACTCTAACAGAAGCCATCGCCGAGTAAGCGAAGCGCACAGACCGGCAATGTGTCCGAGCGGCAACTGATGGCGCAGGATCAGGTGATGCACGACAGCGAGCATCAGAACCATGTCAAATCCACTAGTCAGGCGATCGAGCAACGACAGATGCTCGCGATTGCGCCAGCCTGCAGCGGGCGTAGGCCGGGCGATATCTGCAACCAGCGCAGTGATTGGTTGCTCGCGCTCCAGGGCTCTCTGCCAAAGTCTCTCGAGAGCGGCGCCGTCGTTGTCGAGCGCGACCACACTCGCGCCTGCATCAGTGGCCAGCAATGAATAAGCCCCGGTGTTCGCGCCGATGTCGAGAACTCGCTGCGGCCGACATTGCGCCAGCACGCTTTTTACAAATTGCTGTTTCTCTTCAACGTCGGCGGCCTTGTAGTGGCTGGCGGTTTGTGCGTAGCGGCTCCATTGGCTTTGGCTGCGCTCGCCGGCCGCGTGTTCAATCTGCTTGGCCAGGCGCGCTAGGCGCTTTTTCAACACATGCCGAGCGAGATCTGGATTGGTTTTCGAGCCAGCCTGACCGGAACTCGCGCGCGCTTTTCCCGTCCGCTCGAAAACTGTCGCCAGCGTCACCACGTCCAGGAGCTTGGGATTCAAACGACGCCAACGCGGCAACGCCTCGTAAATCTGGCGGGGCTCGTAGCCGTCGCGCGCAAACAAAGTTGCTGCGAGCGGCCAGCTCAGGTACTTCGCCGCAACAAGCGGCAACAGAAATGTGCGCACAAACTGGCCATAAGCCAGCCACACGCTCGAATGACGATCGCGGCGCTCGAATGAGAGCACGTCCACCAGAACGGGCCGCGGACCCGAAAAAAGAATGTTGAGTGGTGTAGCATCCTTCAGCGTCCAGCCTGCGTCGATGGCCTGCCCGGCAATGCGCAATGTCAGTTCTGCCGCAGCTCGCCACTGCCCTGTCGACCACTCCCAGGGGTAGCTTATCGGATCGATTCGCGGATGCTCCAGCCAGAGTTCGCCGGCAGCCACGCGGGAATGCTCGCTGGGATAGGCAACGCGCGTCGAAATCAGATCACCGCTTTGCTCAAGAGATTTGCGCAGCGGGGACGCCAGAAACGCTCGCGTCTCTTCCTCGGCTGCGGGGCGAATCCGCCGCAAGGCGCAACCGGCTTCGAGCCAAAGCTCGCCGGCAGGGTCGCGAAACGTTAATTCCAATTCAGGTGCGGAGGTGGAGAGAGCAAGCTCTCTGGCGGGAGACGTGCCGGCGCCGTTCACTGATTTCGCGATTCCTCGCCATCCAGGTTGACGGGCTGTTGGGCTGGTTCAAGAACTGAATGGCCACCCGAGCGGAAGAACGAAGCAATCTTCCGCCGCAAGTACCAGCCGGTGGCGACAAGCGCGGATCCGGCGGCCTGAACAGCAAGAAGGCCCGTGCCCGGGTCGGCGTAGGCGTATGCCGGTCGCTCAAATGCTAATACGGCGCCCACAAGGATCAAGGCAACCGGCAAAATTTGAAGCAGTTTAATGCGGTTCAAAGGCGACTCCACGGTCTGATGGCAATCTTCGCTCGGAGGCGCAAAGAACGGAATCCGAAGTCGAACTCGCGCAGCCATCTAATATTTGGTAGACGGCAAAACTGCCGCCCGTGTTTACAGAATCGCAGTTATTGTAGCGTGAAAGGAATGCGACTTTCGCATAATCGGTACCATTTCCTGTAATAGCACTTTCGTCCCAAGGGATTTCGTCTTCAATAACCACACAAGTCGTCTCCGCACCCAAGCTGATGGGCTCGCTTGGTAACCATCTATTGCCTAATTGGTTATCAGGCTTAAGAAGCCGACGCCGACGATTCCGGCCTGGACTTTGGCGCGTCTTTGCGCCCGGGCGCCAGAATAGCGTGCAGGATGGTGCCTTCCATGCGAGGCATGAATTCGACCACGCCCGCCGCACCGATGTCCTGAATTAGTCGATTAATGATGTTGTAGCCGAGCTCGCGGTGAGCCATCTGGCGGCCACGGAAGCGCAGGCTCGCCTTCACCTTGTCGCCCTCGGTCAGGAAGCGCACCGCCTGATTTTTCTTGGTCTGGTAGTCGTGTTCGTCCACGGTCACCGAGAACTTCACTTCTTTGATGGTGATGACCTTTTGCTTCTTGCGTGCGGCGCGTTCGCTCTTTTCCTTTTCGTAGAGATAACGGCCATAATCCTGAATTCGGCAAACGGGCGGGACGGCGTTGGGTGAGACTTCAACCAGGTCAAGGCCGCGTTCGCGCGCAATGCGGAGAGCCTCAAAAGGCTGAAGGATGCCAAGTTGCTCGCCGTTTTCGTCGATTACGCGGATTTCGCGCGCGCGAATCCGGTCGTTGATGCGGATGAAGGACTTTGCCGAACGTTTATCGAATGCGATGGTACTCCTCCCAAAAGCGTGCCGCACAGGCCCGGGCAGAGCGCCCTCTGGGGCCGCTGCTCAGCGACGCAAACTGAGTATAGCATTGGCTCGGCTCCGCAAAAAAAAGCGATTAGCGGATGGCAACGCCGCTCATTGAGCCGTCCCGGGCCACGCCGGTGACACGAACGTCCAGCAGTTCGTTGGCCGGGAAACGCCCGTCAACATCGATGGGCAAAAAGTTTTCAGACAGAACTGAAGTACGGCCGGCGAGCGCCGTTTCTTCCGGCGTCCGAAGCGTAATGGCGGCCAGGTTACGGCCGATGAAGCTGGAACGGTGCGCGAGCATTTTTTCGTGTGCGAGCGCACGCAGCGCCGTCATCCGCTCCTCAACAACAGCGGCTGGAACCGGCGATGCCTGGTGCATTGCCCATCCCGGTGTGCCGGGGCGCGGCGAAAAGGGAAACAGGTGCAGGTAGCCGAAAGGCAACGAGGCAATGAAGGCCAAAGTCTCCTCGAACTCGCGATCGGTCTCACCGGGAAAGCCGATCATCACATCGGCGCCCAACGTAACATCGCTGCCGGCAGCTGAAATCAACTCCGCAACCTTGGATTCGTAGTGCCATGGGCGATAGCGGCGGTGCATGCGGCGCAACACAGCGTCGGAGCCTGATTGCAGCGGAAGATGCGCGTGCCGTGCCAGCCGACGGCCGCCGAACTCGCGCATCAGGTCCACGAGCTCGCCGTCCCAATCCATCGGCTCAATGGAGCTGAGGCGCAGGCGAGACAGCAAAGTTTGACCGAAGATGGCGCGAACCAGCGCTGCCAGCGACTCAAGTCCAAAACCAGAAGAATAACGCCCGAGATTGATGCCCGATAGCACCAGTTCCTTGCCGCCGGCAGCGACGAAGTATTCAACCTGGCTTAGAACCGCTTCACGAGGAAGGCTTCGTGAAGGTCCGCGCGTAAACGGAATCACGCAGAAGGTGCAGCGATTGCCGCATCCCTCTTGAATCTTGAGATTGGGCCGCGTTTGCGCGCCGCTGGCCAGGTGCGCGTCTTCAAGGAACGAATGGGCGAATGCATCGTCGGCCCAGATGCTGGCAGTCTGCGATTCGGCCGCAGGCATGATGGACGCAACCGGCACGAGCGTGGCCGCAGGCGCAGCCGGCGCGTCCTGCGCAACATCGAAGATGATTCCGGGCGCGAGGGCCTTGTGGCTGTTGCCTACGACCGCAACCACGCCGGGCATCTTCGCAAGCTCCTGTGGCGCGCGCTGCGCGTAGCAGCCGGTGACCACGATTTTCGCTTCGGGATCGCGCCGGTGCGCGCGGCGGATAAATGCGCGAGCCGCACGGTCGGCTTCGGCCGTCACGGTGCACGTGTTGACCACAACGACGTCTGAACCCAGCGGCCTGCGCTCCGCCATTGCGCGCAAATGCCCCGCGATCGCCTCGCCATCGGCGCGCGCGGCCCTGCAGCCGAAGTTTTCAACGTGAAAGCCGCCCATCCGTTCCAGTCTATTGAATATCCGCTTGCTCTGCGACTGGCTCCGGACGCGCCCGGCCATTTAGGCTTGAGGCGGATTTGCTCAAAGGAGAAACAGTGCGCGCGTCTTTCCCGTGTTCCGGTTTTCTTCGGCCTTCTCAAATCGCCCATCTCGTCGTGTGCCTCTGCTGCGCGGTGTGCGCCGCTTCGGCGGTGCAAGCGCAGGTGGCGTCGCAGCCTCGCATTCTGGTCTACACGCGCAACTACACGCCCGACGGCAAAGGCTACGTGCACGACAACATCGCCGCCAGCGTTGCGGCCATCCACAAGATGGGCGAAGAGGCCGGATTTGGCGTCGATGCTTCGAACGATCCGGCAGTCTTTACGGATGCGAGCCTGCGCCAGTACGCCGTGATCGTATTCTCAAACAGCAATAACGAAGCGTTCAGCGATGATGCGCAACGCGCCGCATTCAAGCGCTACATTGAAGCCGGCGGCGGATTTGTCGGCATCCATTCGGCCTCGGGCTCTGAGCGCGATTGGCCCTATTTCTGGTCGGTCCTCGGCGGCAAATTCGCGGCCCATCCCCGCCAGCAGCCATTCGTTGTGCGCGTGGTCGATCCAAAATTCCCGGCCGTTAAAGGCCTGCCCGCGCAGTTTACGTGGACCGACGAATGCTACTTTCTCGACCATCTCAATCCAGACATTCATCCGATTCTGGTTACGGATCGAACAAAGCTCGCCACGCTCGAGCCCATGACCATCGATCCCAGCCAGTTTCCCATCGACTTGCCGCTGGCCTGGTACCACCAGTTCGACGGCGGCCGCGAGTTTTATCTGGCGTTGGGGCACAACAAGCAGGACTACGCAAATCCGCTGCTTTACGGGATCATCAAGAACGGAATTCTGTGGGCGATGAAGCAGTAAACCGATTCTCCGGTATACTTAAAGAGAACTGATATTGCTCGCTTTCGTTCGCGAATATGTCGTACTCCTCGACTGCCTATGTTCCGGTCTCGACCCGGTCTGATGCGCGGGGCCGAACGTGGCGCCTCGCCGGTTACGTCTATTTCACCTTTATCTGCTACGTTTCCATCGGCTTGCCGCTGGCGGTTTTGCCGCCGTTCGTCCACTTGCGCATGGGCTACAGCGCGGTGCTGGCGGGGTTGGCCATCAGCATCCAGTACATTGCGACGCTGGTGAGCCGGCCCTGGGCGGGTCGCATCAGCGACCACATGGGCGCCAAGGTCTCTGTGATGTGGGGCATGGCGTGCTGCACGGCGAGCGGCGCGCTGCTGGTGGGCGCGGCGGCCCTGCATGACGTGCACTGGCTCAGCTTCGCGGTGCTCATCGTGAGCCGGCTTGCGCTGGGTGTGGGCGAAAGCCTGGGGTCCACTGGATCGACGCTATGGGGCATTACCAGCGCAGGGCACGAGCACACGGCAAAGGTGATTGGGCTCAACGGCATCAGCACCTATGGCGGCATGGCGCTGGCTGCGCCGCTGGGCGTGATTCTCGATCAGCAGTGGGGCCTGGGTTCAATTGGCCTGCTCACCATTCTCATTGGCGCCGTGAGCTTCGTCATTGCCTGGCGCAAGGAGCCGGTTCCCGTGGAGCCGGGCGAGCACATGCCCTTTGCTCACGTGCTTGGGCGCGTGGCGCCGCACGGCATGGGGCTGGCGCTAGGCGGCGTGAGCTACAGCGTGCTGGCCACGTTTGTCACGTTGTTTTACGTGAGCCGCCATTGGAGCGGAGCGGCCCTTTGTCTCACCGCTTTCGGCGTAGGGTTCATCGTCGTGCGCCTGCTGTTCATAAGAACCATCAGCCGTTTCGGCGGATTCCCGGTGGCAATCGCATCGCTTGCGATTGACGCCGTGGGCATGCTGCTGTTGTGGCAATCCACTTCGCCGTGGATGGCCATGACCGGAGCGGCAATCGGCGGGCTGGGCCTGTCGCTCATCTTCCCTGCCATCGGCGTTGAGGCCGTGAAGCGCGTTCCCGAGTTCAATCGCGGAACTGCACTCGGCGTCTATACCGCGTTCTCCGACGTTTCGTTCTTCCTTGTCGGCCCCATTGCCGGCGCCATCATCGGCTGGTTCGGCTACTCAAGCGTGTTCCTGTTCGCGCTCGTCAGCGTGCTGGCCGCGCTAGTGATCGTGATGGTGCTGAAGGCAGGGAGCCGCCAGCGGTCGGTAGCTGATCACTTCTCCGAGCGATAGATCTCCGAGCCGGCGAGTAAATAAGCGCCCACGCCGTATACGTAGCTCGTAGTCTCAGTGAAGGCGCCGGGCGCTGCACCGACGGGCTGAATGCAGCCTAGCCGGCCATCGGCGTAGACATGCCTGAGCATTCCCGCCCATGCCTTTTCGACAGCGGGCCAATAGGTCCTTCGGTCCAGGATTCCCTCGTTCACCCCGTAGGCCAGCGCATAGGTGATGAAAGCGCTGCCGGAGATTTCGGGAAGCGGATAAGCATCTGCATCGAGCAGGCCTGGCCGCCACAGTCCATCCTTGCCCTGGATCGAAAGCATCTCGGCCGCCATATCCTTGAGCATAGCGATATATTTCGGCCGCAGCGGCGATTCCGCTGGAAGCTCCCTGAGCACGCCGACGATTCCTCCCATTACCCAGCCGTTGCCGCGCGACCAGAAGAGCGGCTCGCCGTTCTTCTCGTGCTGATCGAGATAGGATGCGTCTCGGAAATAGAGATGCTTCGAGCGGTCATAGAGGAGAGCCGTAGTGATATCCCACTGATGGTCCATGAAGCCCAGGTATTTTGTGGCGCCGGTGGCTGCAGCAACATCGGCATAAACAGGGGGCGCCATGAAAAGCGCGTCGCACCACCACCAGAGTGGGTGCTTTGGATCGGCCGGTTCTGTGGCCGCTACTTCCGCGGCAATCTCCGCATCGAGGCGCGCTCGCATCGGATCCATCATCTTCGAGTCATGATGCAGAAAGTACTGTTCCATGTACATCTGGCCAACGGCCTGATCGTCGGCGTGCATCACGCGTGGGCCGGGCTGCCAATGCAACTGGTCGGCGACGCGCAACATCGCCTGCTTGTACTTGTCGCCGGCCACCTTGTCGGGGACAGCCATGAAGCCGGTGTAGAGCGCGGCCCACGTCCAATCCACCTGCGCTTGCGCGGGCATGCGGCCCAATTGCCAGTCGGCAACGAGCTTGAGAGCCTTTGCCATATCGTGGCGAGAAAGGCGAGGCGATAAATGCGCAAGCGGCCCTGCAGTAGCGAGCGTGTCTCCGGGAGGCGCAACTGGAGCGCGCTGTTCCTGCGCGACGATCGCGCTCGAGTACGAGAGAAGAACAAGCAGTGTGGCGAGGGCCGCGAAGCGCACGTTGCGAGGGCAACGCGCGCACCAAGAACCGAGGGAAAGCTTCATCGAAGTCTCCGCAATGCAAAACCTGAGATTCCGAATGATTGTAGGCCACGAATGCCGCTCGTCGCTATGGCGGCAGAGAGGAAAATCTACCAGGTTGAAACTGCGACGATGGCCGGCGCTCCCGTTTTGCCTTCGATTACGTTGATTTTCAGCACGACCTCGACGTTCTTGTTGGCAATGTCGGATCCCAGGCGGTCGCGAAGCAACTGCATGTAGTGCTGGCTGGTGACGAATTGCGCGGCGGCTTCGGTTCCATTGCGTCCCACGCCGGCCAGCACCACAACCCATCCATCGATGGTTGGGTCGTGGAACCGTGCCGCAATGGCGTAATCGTCGGCGCTGGAGTAGGGAAGGGACTCGTCACGCTTCCACTGCACCTCAGGATGCAAGCGGTCGACGATGATTTCGTTGGTTCCCGGTACAAAGTAGTAGCGAAGCGACTGCTGCAGACGCAGGGTCCATCGATTGTTGTAAGCCCCGAGGAGCGTCAACGAGTGCTCGCGCAGATCGGTTAACTCAGTGGATGGCGCAGAGGCCAGCTGGGTTGCGACACCAGCGCGCGCCAGCATGCTGCTGATCTGCACAGCCGCGGAGACGCTTTGCATGGAAACGAATGGATAGTCGATGCTCTTATCTGCGGTTTCAACGCCGGAGTAATGATCGCTGGCGAAAATGCTGCCGCCCGTGACGACCGTCAAGCTCTGCTGTCCGCGAATCACCGGCGCCCAAAATGCCTGCACCTGATCTTGCGGATGGCTCGCGCCATATTTCCATCGGACGCCGGTTGCCAGCGCGGAGAGAAGCACGACGGTGAGGACGAGCGCGATCCAAAGTCGCTTGATGGCGGCAGGGTTTGCGAAAACCTGAGACTCGCGGCCCGAGAGCTTTCCATTCCCTGTCTGCGAAAGGGTCTCACCTCCGCCGTGTAGCTCATTGTCTGCGCGATGCCCTGAGTTGGGTTCGGCGGGAAGCCCTGGAGCGCGCTCGGCGCGATTCTCGTCTGCCACCTGAGAAAACTCCGGGACATAGGAACCTGCGGGAAGCGAGATTCTGATCGCGGAGGGCCGATCCTGCTCGGAGTAGTAGAGGAGAAGCCGCTTCCGGACTTCTCCCGCCGTATAGCGCACAACAGTGTCGGCATTCGTGTCGTAATCCGCGGGACGGTCGAAGACCTCGATTCCCAGCGTGCGCTCTTTTAGCAAGTCCGCTTTGTTGGCCAGGGCGTTTTCCACGATAAAGCGCAGGAGAGCGGGGTAGCGTTTGCTGTTGCAGAAATGTGGGCTGGCCAGGATTGCTTCGAGTTCGGAGAGAATCGCTTCACGTTCTTCTTTGGTCTGCGGGTGCCAGGCTCCATGGATGGCGTGGGCGGTTTGCATCAGTGAAGGAATCATACTCGCGGTTTTGCGCGGTTGCAATCACGTTTGACACAAGCGATTTACTAGCGGCAATTCGAAGAATCAAAACGAGATGGTCAGTTCGCATGGAGTCAAACCGTGAGTCACTTGCCACCCGGAAAGCTGCGTCTTAGAGTGCGTCTGCATTTAGTGAATGCGGGTCGGCTGCGGGGTTTGGAGATGCGAAACCAAGCCGGAATGTTGCGCCTAGCCGCCTGATAAAGCGAGGCATTCTTTGTTCGACCCGGCGCGAAGGCAGTTTTTGCAGACCGCAGCGGTTTCCGCTGCCGGGCTGGTGCTCTCAACCTCGCTTCGATCCTATGGGCGCTCGAGCAGCGGAGCCGTGCCGCTCTCAGATTCCGAACGGCAGATTCTTCGGCTCGACGGCGCATGGGAGTTCCATGCTGGATCGCTCAACGGCGTCGGAACTGCATGGCAAGCGAACGCGCAAAGCAAATGGGATCCGGTGACCCTGCCGCATTGCTTCAACGCCATGGATGCATGCGACCCCGACAAGCCATATTTTCGCGGCCAGGGTTGGTATCGAAGGCGATTTGCTGTGCGCAATCCATTTGCCGGCGGGCGCACGCTGCTGCACTTCCAGGGATCGGGCCAAACCACCACGGTGTGGATCGGCTCCGCGCGGGTGGGAATGCACGTCGGCGGCTACGACGAGTTTGCGTTCGACATCACCGACGCAATCGCGCACCTAACACCGGAGGAGCGCGCGGCCGGTGTGCCAGTTCTGGTCGTCTGCGACAACACCCCCGACCATGACCGGATTCCCTCGGAATTGAGCGATTTCTGCCTCTACGGCGGGCTTTACCGGCACGTGAATCTTGTTTACGTCCCAACGGTGACGCTCGACGCCGTTCATGTTCTGCCCGCGCTTCTTCCGGGAGGCGATGCGCAGGTTTCGATCACGGCGCGGCTCTATAATCCGACAGCTCAGCCGTTTCTCTCCAAGATCGAGGTCGAAATCAGCGATCCGCATGGGGAAGTGATTCATCGCTCATCACAAGGGCTCGCGACGTGGAAAAACTTCGCACCGATTTCTGAGTTTCGGGTAGCCGATCCACAGCTTTGGTCGCCCGTTTCGCCCAGCCTTTATTGCTGCCGCGTCAAGCTGTCCACTCCAGCGGGAGAGATGCAGACCGAGCAGCGCTTCGGCATTCGCCAAGTTGAATTTGTCGAGCATGGAGCCTTCAGGCTCAACGGGCAAAGGCTGCTTCTGCGCGGCACCCAGCGCCATCAGGATCACGCCGGGGTAGCTGCCGCGATGACCGATGACCAGACGCGCGAAGAGCTGCTGATGATTCGCGAGATGGGAGCGAATTTCATCCGACTGGCGCACTACCAGCAGGATCCGCTGGTGCTCGACCTCTGCGACGAGCTTGGCTTGATTGTGTGGGAAGAGCTGCCATGGTGCCGCGCAGGCGTGGGCGGCGAAGCATTCCAACATAACGCGGCTGCCATGCTGACCCACATGATCGAGCAGCACTATAACCACCCGTCCATCGCTTTCTGGGGATTGGGTAACGAGGACGACTGGCCCGGCGAGTACCCGAGCGTGAACCAGGATGCGATCCGCTCGTTCATGACGAAGATGCGGGACCTAGCGCATCGGCTCGACAGCTCGCGCCTGACCGCGTTTCGCCGCTGCGATTTCGCGCGCGATATCCCCGACGTTTATTCGCCATCGATCTGGGCGGGATGGTATCGCGGCAGTTATCGCGAGTACGCGCAGAGCCTGGCGAAGGAACGCGATCGCGTGAGCCGGTTCATTCACATTGAATGGGGCGCAGACAGCCTCGCCGGCCGTCATGCGGAAGATCCGGATGAGATTTTGCGCGACATTGCCACTGGTGGAGGGACTGACGAGCGCGGTCTGGCCTATCTGAAAACCGGCGGTGAGCCACGCGTTTCAAGCCTTGGCGACTGGTCCGAGACCTACGCTTGCCATCTCTTCGACTGGCACCTGAAAACACAAGAGAGCCTTGACTGGCTTTCGGGTGCGGCGCAGTGGATCTTCAAGGATTTCGCCTCGCCGCAACGGGGCGCCAACGGAATTCCGTTCGTCAATCAAAAAGGTGTTGTCGAGCGCGACCTTACAAAGAAGGAGTCCTTCTGGGTCTTTCAGTCCTATTGGTCACAGAAGCCGATGGCGCACATCTACGGTCACAACTGGCCGGTCCGCTGGGGGGCGAAGGGACAACTGCGCAGCGTGCAGGTCTACTCCAATTGCGATCGCGCGGAGTTGTTCCTGAATGGCGTGTCGCAGGGCGAAAAGGAGCGTAACATTCAGGATTTTCCAGCCGCGGGGCTACGCTGGAGCGTTTCCTTTGCGCCGGGCGCGAATCAATTGCGCGTGGTGGCACACAGGGGCGACGTCGCAGTCACAGACGAAGTCAGCCTCACATATCAAACCGAGCCCTGGGGCGCGCCGGCCAAGCTCACGCTGCTTGAAAAACAGCGCGACGGCCGGCGGATCACCGTTGAGGCGAAGCTATTCGACGCAGCGGGCGTTCGCTGCCTTGATGCCCGAAACTTCGTGCGTTTTTCTGTTCGCGGAGAAGGCAGATTGATTGACAACCTGGGGACCTCTCGAGCCTCGCGTGAGCTCGAACTTGCCAATGGCCGCGCCGAAATCTCCTTGAACGCAACTGGCCTTTGCACAGTGGAAGCAGCCATTGAAGGACTGCAGGCGGCGACGCTCGAGGTCGAATCATGAACGGACGCCGGGCATTGGCCACAAGACCCGCCACGAGCCGGAATAGCCGGAACGCAAGGATTCGCAGCCTGCTGCCACTCTGGGAGCTCGGCAGATTCGAGACGTTTGACACAACCGAATTCGTCACCGTACCGCGCAGATTCCAGATTATTTACACTTCGCGCCACGGGCCAAACGGTGAGTCACTTGCCAACTCTGGATTTGCCTTTGGTACAAGTCCTTCGGCGGGGAGAGTGCGCCCTCTTGACGCTTTCAGGAGTTCGGCCGTCCGGGCGCAAAGCCGGCGCCGGCCTTTCAAAAAAGAGATCGAAACGGCGCAAAAACAGCAAATCAACCTTCAGGGGGACAGTATGAACCAGAAGAAAACGGCAGATCGCCTGTTCTTAAGCACGGCGGCGCAAATCATAGTTTTGCTCGCGTTGGCGCTGAGCACCACAGTTGCCGCCTTCAGCCAGCAGATCACCGGCTCGATCGTCGGAACGGTCAAGGATCAGCAGGGCGCGGCGGTTACTTCGTCCAATGTCACAGCGACAAACACCGATACCGGCTTCACCCGGACAGCGCCGGTGAACGAATACGGTGAGTTCCGCATCGACTATCTCCCGGTGGGGAATTACACCGTGGAAGCGACCGCGCAGAACTTCAAGAAATTTGTGCAAAAGAATGTGAAGCTCACGGTCGACCAAACGCAAACTCTCGCGATCGTGCTCCAGGTGGGGACGCAGTTGCAGACGGTCGTCGTCACCGAAGCGCCGCCGCTCGTAAACACGAACGACGCGGAACTCGGTACGACCATTGAGCAGGGCCAGGTGATCGGCTTACCGCTCGTCAACCGCAACGCGTACGCCGAACTGTCGCTCACTCCCGGCGTCATGACCAATAGCGCCAGCCAGCAGAGCAACCCGAACGGCACGCCTAATTTCGTCATCGGTCTGCCGTCCACGGACGTGCAAATCAATGGCTCCATCGACGGCGGCAACCCAGAGGTGAGCTTCTACCTCGACGGCGGCCTGAACATCAACGGCATCCGCAACTACGGCAACCAGCTGCCCAACCCCGACGCCCTCGAAGAATTCCGCGTTGAAACCAGCGACTTCTCGGCCCAGTATGGCCATATGTCCGCCGCGGTCATCACTGCTGTCACCAAGTCGGGCACAAACCAGTTTCATGGCGCGCTGTTTGAATTCAACCGCAACTCCGATTTCAATGCCTACAACTGGAACGCACCGAAGGACAACAACGGGAATTTCATTAAGAATCCGTATCACCGCAATCAATTCGGCGGCGTATTCGGTGGTCCGGTAAAGAAGGACAAGGCCTTCTTCTTCTTCAGCTATGGCGGCCTGCGGCAGGTAGTTGGCCAATATGTGAGCGGAGGCCGCATGCCGACGGCAGCCGAGCGGCAGGGAGACTTCACGCAAGACCTGCCCAACCCGAGCGACAGCGCCGGGAAATACTCCTACTACCATTCAACGCCATTCACTATCAACATGCCGGGTACAAAAACCAACTATACCGGTCAAACCAACACGGGCGCGGGCTGCACAACAGTCGGCGTGAATGCGAACAACCCGACCAACTTGAACTGCCTTCCGGCGAGCGCCGAAGATGCCTTGGCGACTACTATACTGAGCGGCAAGAATGCCAATGCGTCCATTCCTTTGCCCAACGCACCCTTAAACGGCTCAAGTGTGAATCTCCAGTGGATCGGATATTATGTCGGCCCGACAGACGAGAATGAGTATCTTGGCAAGTACGACATGGTGCTGAGCGACAAGGATCACGTGGCGGCGACATATTTCTTTGTGCGAACCACGCAAAACGCCTTCGGCGGCGGCAACGTAGCTCCATGGACAATCAATCAGTCCTACACCAACCAGACCAACGCGAACGTCAGTGACGTGCACACGTTCAGCGCGACCACAGCAAACCAAGCGTGGCTCTCATTCACGAGGGCGGCTGGTGGGCGCGTCAATCTGCCCAGCGCCGACAATGCCGGGACCCTGGGCTCGAACTACACCATTCAGGGCCCATCGACGATTCCCGATCTAAACGTCTCGGGGTACTTCCACGCGCAAAACTCGCTGGCCGGTCCCGTTACCACGTCAGACTTTTATTCGCTACGCGACATGGTGAGCATGACCAAGGGCAAGCACAGCCTGTTTATGGGCGGCGAGCTTGCGCTCGATAAGGGCATGTTCGTCGGCAACCTTTACAACTATGGGAACTTTTCCTATGCCAGCTCTGCTCCCACAACTACCGGCAACGCGCTGGCCGATTTCTACATGGGCATGCTCTCGTCGATGGAGCAGGATACCCCCTATCACACATTGATGAGCGCGTGGCACTACGCGGTCTTTCTTCAGGACAACTACCGCATTACACCTCGCCTCACAGCCAACCTCG
>DATKMH010000004.1:0-3197 GCA_035541975.1 Occallatibacter sp.
GCCCGTACCATGCCGACTCGATCCGCGCCGATTACCTGGTCCCGGTAGGGCTCAAGCTGGGACTTGGCAGGATTGGGTTCCATACGTTTCGCCACACTTATCGGGCGTGGCTAGACGAAACGGGAGCGCCAATGGGAGTACAGCAGAAGCTGATGCGACACGCGCATATCTCAACCACGATGGATCAGTACGGCAATGCTTCAGCAATTGCGAAGCGAAAAGCCAATCGGCCAATCGTGCAACGAGTCCTCAGAAGAGAAATGAATCAGCAGATCTCGATCCAATAATTAAGGGGAACTGTGGGCCAGTTCCCCTTATTGGACAGTTTTGGACAGTCACTACAAATGCCGAATTGCCCGTAACCCTATGAGTTCTTTGGTTGCGGGGGGTGGATTTGAACCACCGACCTTTGGGTTATGAGCCCAACGAGCTACCAGACTGCTCCACCCCGCAGTTGAATGATACCAGCGGGGTGATGGCGGGTCAAACTACGGCAGCATGCGTAGGTTTGTCTCGGCAAATCGCACGCAAGATCTTCTCCGCTCCGCTGTTGCGGTCAGCGAGTCGCAGCCAGGCGGTGGCATAAAACCTGCTCCAAAGCGCGGTCGACCACTGTTTGTAGTTCGCGCGCATACTTCACTTCCCTGCCTTTGGCAAGAATTTCGCGCGCCCTCTCCGCGTCAAACCACGTGGGATGCCGGAAATCCTCGTGCGGCTTGCGCGTCTGCCGAACTTCCAGCAGGAAGGCCTTGACCACGTATTCCTGCACTCCGCCCGGCTGCCAGAAGACGCCTTTCGAATGGATGTAAACATGGAAGTGTCGCGGCTCGATCACGCCGATGACGCCGGCTTCTTCGCGGGCTTCGCGTTCTGCGGCCTGACTGTGCGAAAGGCGGGTGTCCGGACAACCCTTGGGAAACGTCCACTTGTTGCCGCCATTCGTATTCACGAGCAGGAACTCCGCATGGGAGTTCACTCGCCGATAGCACACGGCCGCCACCTGCAGCGGCAAGGCGAGTCGGGATGTCCGGGCGGAAGCCATACAGCTTAGCTGCAGTTTACTATTTGGATATTTCAGAAATGTTAAATTGCAGCAAAAATGGTGCACCAAAGTTACGGTCCCCACGGGGTCATTTGGAAAACCGCAGCCCGCTCAGGGCATCCACACGTTCGGGCTCCACTGCTCGGCTAGCCATGAGCACGTGAAAACTCTCCCCCATGCCTGCCGGAGTGGCGAGGTGCTTGAGCTGCAGCGCAACTTTGGCGCGCTCTTGCGGCAAGCGGCAATCTTCAAACGCATCGGCAAACTCGTTCTTCTCGCCAATCCCCATCAGAAACTGCGCTTGCGTAGTCAGCTTCTCAGTCGCCATCGCCGCCTGCATGAACGCGGCATCCAACGCCGTGAAATTGACGTGCGCGGTCAAATCCTGCTCTCCCGGAGCCTGATAGGGATCGGGACTGGTCGAGTGCTCACGATACGCCATCAGCGTGCCGCGATGTCGTCCCGCCAGCTGCTCTGCGCGCGTGTAGCCGTAGTCAATCGTCAGCACGAATCCGCGCGAGACTGCCGCTGCGATCGCGGCCGCCCATTTCTGCGCCGCAGCGGCAACCTCGATTCGCTCACCTGCCTCCGGATGCACACCGTAACGGTCAAGCAGCTCCAATTCCTCGTCCGATGCCGCAAGCCATTTCTCAGTGATGCGGCCTTTTTCGGATACGAGATGAAGCTTGCCGTTCGCACTCAGAATCTCCACGGGTAGTGCGTCGAAAAACTCGTTGGCGAAAACGATCAGCGGAATCTCGAATGGACAGGATCGCTCCAGCTGGGCACCCATCGACGACGCATCGGGCACACGCGGCAGAACGACTTTGCCGCCAGCGATTGAATCTTTCAAGTTCTCCGCCAACTTTTCGCGCAACGCCGCGGACGACTCCTGCAGCGTATAGGTCAATGCGACAAAGAAATCCGGAAACTTCTTCTTCGACCAGTCCAGCACGTCGCGCGCGAAAAGCCCGCGGCCAGGGCCTAGTTCAAGAATCTCCAACTTCGCCGGACGATCCAGCGCGCGCCACATCTCTTCAAACTGCCGCGCCATCAGCCGCCCAAACACGGCGTGGACATCGCTCGAAGTGTAGAAATCCCCGGCCTTCCCGAACTGATTCGCCGTCCGCGAGTAGTACCCTTCGGTCGGGTGGTAGAGGCACAGCTCCATGTAACGCGAAAACGGAATTGGACCTCGTTCGCGGATTTCGCGCTCGATGAGCTGCCGAAGCGACACGAGCGTCAGTTCCCCTTCCGAGCATCCAGAGAAGACACCGAGCTCACGGCCCGGTCTTGCGGCGTATGAATGAACATCTCAATGAAGTAATCATGCAGCCCGTCGTAGATTTGCCGCTGCAGATGCCAGGCAAACTGCGGGTGATCGAGATCGCGCGGATGAATCTGCAGCGCGTACGTGTGAACAGGGATGGTGGAATTCTTGAGATTGATCAGGATCTCAATCGCATCGCCGCTCTCGCGCGCCGAAAATGCGAGCAGCGGATGTTCATACAGCCGCAAATGATCCTGAACCTTGCGCAAATTCTCCGAGTCAGGCACGGCTACATTCTACCCAACCTGGCGGAGCGACCTGCTTTTGACGACGATATAGGCGCCGACGAGCCAGTCAAGGCCGGCGCACCAGGCCGGATACCACGCCGGAACGTATGCCTGCGCGTGGGCGGGCACGAAAAGGTCCCACGCGCCGTGTGCGATCCAGGCAGAGCCGAGCAGCGCGGGCCAGCGCCGCAGCCCCGCAGCCGCTGCCAGCGAATATCCGACCAGCCCGGCGGCTTCCAGAGTAAGGTGAGTGAGTCCAGAACGGAAGAGCGCGAAAGAAACGTAGATGAGAGCCGCAACCACCAGGCCGGTTGCATACAGGGCGAGTTCGCCGCGCCAGCCGCGAGCGCGAGCGATCAAGAGAAAAACCGCGCCAACGAGCGCACCGAACAAAATGTTGGTAACTTCGTGGCCCAAGAAAAGTTTGGCTCCCGGCACGGTCGATTTTCGAGGACGGGAAAGAGCCTACGCCGCCATCCGAAGGCTTCTGCCCTCCTCGTGAAAAGCCCGTTTGACCGGCGGCATGGCCAGATAGAAAATCACGGCCGCATTGATGACTCCAAAGATCAAAGAGAAGACGTGCCCATGAATGAGCCCG
>DATKMH010000005.1:0-24961 GCA_035541975.1 Occallatibacter sp.
CGCGCTCAGCGATCCTTTCACGTTGTTCAAGTAGAACTGATAGCGCATGGTCAGCGTGTTCTTATTCCCCAGCTGCAAATCGATGCGCGGCGAGACTTCAAGATGGTTGGCGGGGCTGAAGAGGCTGCCATTGACTGTGGCAGGCGGAGTCACTTGCGTGAATGTGTTGGTTGAGGCATCGTAGAGCGGGCCGCCGAGAATCGAGTAGACATTGTCGGTTTGCGTATCGCGCTGCTCCACGCTGAAGAAGAACGAGGCCCACTTGGACATGGCGCCCGAGACCGAGCCGTTGTATTGAATGCTGTAATAAGACGGCAGATTCTTGGTGAACGGATTGCCGGTGTTGAAGACGTTGTCGTTTCCCTGGCCGAAGATGCGGCCATGCAGGACGTCGGTGCCCGGCTTGGTGAGAATCTCGATGCGTCCGTATCCGATTCTGTCGAACTCGGCGGAAAACGGATTTTGATTGATGCGAATCTCGCGGATGGCGGATTTCGGCGGGAGCTGGCCGCCGGTGAATCCATCGATATAAATCTGGCCGCCGTTGGGGCCTGCGGAGGGACCAGCGAGCGCGGTCAATTCGCTCGAGAGCTCGTCGGGGTCATCGGAAAGGGCGTCGAGATCGCTGCCCTTGAGCACGATGGAGCTTGAGTTGGCTCCGGCCTCGGTGCTGACGGTGGGCGCGCCTTCATCGGTTACGATGACCTGCTGCTCGGCGGCTTCAACCGCCATCTTGATGTCGATGTTTTTGGCTTGTCCCGCGGTGAGCGCGATGGGCGCGGAGACAAAGGGCGCAAATCCCTCGAAGGTGGCTTCGATGATGTAGCTGCCTGCGGGCAGGCCGCGCACCTGATAGCCGCCTGCGGAGTCCGCGGTGACTGCGCCGACTTTTTTGCCCGCGGCTGTCGATACCGATACCTGTGCGCCGGGAATGAGCGCGCCGGTGGGATCGAGGATGTGGCCATGCAGAATGCCCGATGCCTGACCTGCTTGCATGTCCGGAGCGGTTTGCGTGGGGGTGGTTGCCGGCGGTGCTGCCGGGGCGGCGGACGGCGTGGGCGCGGGCGCGGCTGCGGGTGGATTCGCGGGAGCCTGATCTGCGGGAGACTGGCTGGGCGCAGACTGGCTTGGCGCAGGCTGGCCGGACGAATCCTGCGGCGCGGGAGCGGCGGCTGCCGGTGCGGGCGCGGCTTGCGCTCTGGCGGCCACGCCGGAAAAAGGGATCAACAAGGCGACGAGCAAGCCAGCCAAAGATAAGCCAGCCAAAGAAGAACCAGAGAAAGAGTGCGATTCTGAATGCAAGATTCCCTCGCTTGCGAATGAATGAAAGTTGGACCAACCGGCGTGCAAAGTTACAAAGATCGGGTTACTGTGCGCCCGCAGCCTCGGAGTCACCCGAGCTCAGGCTCCAATTCGATAAAAGATCCTGCGCTTGCGGAGCTTCGAGCAACGGTTCCACTCCGGCGAGAAGTTTGACGGCGCTTGCACCCGACGCGTCCTCAGTGGCGACGATCATCACGGCCTCGCCCTTTTGCAGGCTTGCGAGCTGGATGGAAGGTGCGCGCTCCAGAATGGTCTCAAAGTCCATGCGGGAACCCGCGCCGCCGCTCTGGCTGAAGCTGCGCTGACCGCCGGCGTTTGGCGCGGCGCCGCCCGCATTACCCGCGCCGGGATAGCCCGCCGCTCCACCTTTGAGCCGCGCGGCGAGAAATGCTGCCACGCGATCGTCCAGCCGCCGCATCTGCGCATCGGCGGAGATGCGGATCGTGACAGGCTTCTTCGTGGCCAGATCTTTAACTGTTACGGTTGAAGCCGAGTTGTCAGTGGAGAGAACGGTTCCCGCGATGCTGAGGAAGGTTCCCGATACGATGCCGTCGGCGGCGATGGATGAGCCGTCAGAGTTTTTCGTGCCGCGCGCCCAAAGCTGGTCGCCGGGCTGAATGGCCGTGATCGGGGCGGGCTGCGCCTGGTCAAAGCGCACTGAACCGGGAGCATAGCGTTTGAGGATCGTCGAACTTGTGGTATTGACCGTCACCGGCTTGGTCACGGTGCCCGCGCGCACGTTCACGACAATGGTGCCAGTGGCAGGGTCGATGCTCTTCACCAATCCGTGAACGCCCTGGTTCCACTGCTCGGTTTCGGACTGCTGTTTTTTGGCAACGTCGGCCTGCTTGATGGCGATGATGCGCAAGGCTTGGGGCGTGGCGCCGGTGGCGTTGGGATCGATGTTCACGAGCACGCGGTCGCCGATGGCGATGCTCGAGAAGTCGAGGGGCGCGGCCTTGCTGAGGTCGGTTTGGCCGGGCTCGATGCGCTTGAGTTGCGCGGTGGAGGGAACCTCGACCGTGTTGACCTGGCCGGCGTCGGTTTTGACGGTGAGAACGTCGCCGCTGATTGCTGTTACCGTGCCCAGATAGCGAGCGGGCTGGGTTTGTGCCGGCAGACTGGCGGCGGTTGCGGTCAACAGGGCTGCAGCCAGGACAGCATGCAGGGCCGATGCCGTGAGATTCGTCGGGCGAAATTGCATAAGTCCTTGCTCCTCAATGCTCGAGGGCCGGGCACACTCCAGCCTTCGTTTGCTAGACGAACAACCGGAGGAAAAAGTTGGAATGGAGTCTCAGATACAGGGAACAAGGGAGCGAGGGAACAGGCAGCAAGGAACAGGGAGCAGGGAGCAGGGAATAGGGAATAGGGAACAGGCGACAGGGAGCGGAGAAGAGAGGAAAGAGAGAAGAGCAAACAGAGCGGGGGAACGAGGGAATCGACCTCGAGTGAAACGTTTCGCCGGTTCGGCGTTCACAAGTGGCGGAACACACGAGCGCTAACACTGTGAACTATGAACTTCGAACGATGAACTGAGATCTACTTCCATGCCCCGAGCAGGCGCCTGACCAGTACCATCTCGCCGAGGTGATAGGCGTTGTGATCGGCCATGACGAGAGCCTCGCGAAGGATGGTCTGTCCATCGCCGTGCGGGATGCGCGCGTAGAGATCGGTGCGCGGGTTGGCGACGAGATCGCACATGGTTTTCAGATCGCGGCGGAAGGCGCGTGCGCTCTTGTCCCACGCCGCCGCGCTGGGCGGAGCCGGGATTTGCGGCCAGTAGCCGCTGGGCCAATCGGGCGACTGGTGGCCGGGATCGCGCGAGAACTCGAGGATGTCCCATTGCGCGATGCGCAGGTGCTCGAGAATCTCCCACGGCGAGTGCTCCGCGCTTTTGGGCCGCTTGCCGCGCAGGGCTGCGGGAAGGTTTTTGACGGCGGCGTCGAAGGAGGCGTGGGCATGGCCGCCTTGGAGGAGTTCGAGGAGATGCTTGCGAAGGGATGCGTCGTGGGCGTGCGGAAATGCTTGTTTAGCTTTGGTCACTCAACTCTCCGGTTGTTGCAGACTCCAATCCAAAGATTCTCTAGTTTGGGGCGAGATTCATTTATTCAAGTTTTCGGGTTCGATATAAGACCTGTCCACTCCGGTCTGCGTGCAGCACCTCTGGCAACTCATTGAATCATGTCGATGATTCTTCCGTTCGGCGCTCGAACCTGCGTCCGAACATTTGGGTCATTTGCTACTGCCTCGGCGATGATTTCATTAATTCTGTTCATGTGCCAGCGGAGCGTATCTTCGTTGCCGGTTGTCCAATACTCCGCCTCATCGCGCACACCCAGTCTTCCGATCAAAGGATGAATTCGCCTCAGGAAGTCGAGAACCTCAACGTGAATTCGCGGCCCTGCAAACTGTGTCTTCACCCAATTTTCAAATTTGAAGCGTGGACCAAATTCAAATTCGACAGGCTCGCAATCCGGGTGGGGGAGAAGGACGAATCCACGCGGCCGGGAACTTGCTGTCTCTCCAATCAGTCGGAAATCCCAATGGTGAGATTCGGCGAATCCTCGGGCAAAATCCAGCACAAGTGGCAGTCTGCTTGGCTCAGTAAGCTGGCCGGCGTAATGGATCGTGACGCCCATGAAATGTTCCGCTTAAATCAGTGTGAACTTGCGCCGCCGAGCACTGCGCGCTGCGCGGAAAAGATCTCCTTCAGCCCCGACTCCGCAAGATCGATCAATCCATTCAGCTGCGCGCGAGAGAAGCTGTTCTTCTCGGCGGTGGCCTGGGTCTCCACAAGGCCCCCATCGGCGGTCATGACCACGTTCATGTCGACCTCGGCCTGCGAGTCCTCTTCGTAGCAGAGGTCGAGCAGCATCTCGCCGCCGACGATCCCAACCGATGTGGCCGCGACAAGCTGCTTGAGCGGCGAGGTTTTGAGAGTTCCCGCTTTGACCAGCGCGTTGAGGGCCAGAGCCAGCGCGACAGCCGCGCCCGTGATGGCCGCGGTGCGGGTGCCGCCGTCGGCCTGGATCACGTCGCAATCGAGAATGACCGTTCGTTCCCCTAAGGCGCTCATGTCCACAACAGAGCGCAAGCTCCGCCCGATGAGGCGCTGAATCTCGTGCGTGCGGCCACCGATCTTGCCGCGCTCGCTCTCGCGCGGGGTGCGCGTGACGGTGGAGCGGGGCAGCATGGCGTACTCCGCTGTCACCCATCCACGGCCCGAGTTGCGCAGCCAGCCCGGGACGCCCTGCTCGATGGTTGCGTTGGTGAGCACGCGCGTGTTGCCAAGCGAGACCAGAACCGAGCCTTCGGCGGTCTGCACAAATCCGGGAGTCAGGGTGAGGGGGCGCAGCTGGTTGTTGCCTCGACCGCCGGGACGGAGGGAGAGCGACGCGGCGGGAGCGTCGCCTGCTGCTTTTCTTGTCGCGTTTTCTGTCGCATTCATAAGTGGATTTTAAGGGAGTGTTCGCGGGGAGCGACGGGTCAGGGAAGTTTCATCCCGGATCGGGAATCCTACAGGTTGAGGTGCCGGAAGAGGAATGGCCAGGTAAATCGCTGATAAGGCTGTGTTTGTCTCCGAGCGTCTGGCCGGCGCTGTTTCATTTTTGCACTGGCCTGATTGTGAGCGCGGCCGGCGGAGCGGGCCGATGTCGGCTTAACCACTCCACGATCAGGAACTTAAGGTTCGCGTCCCTGTTTGGCACGCGGCGTGTATGAAAACAGGACAAAGTTTGCACCTCGGGCACAGAAACGGGGCAGCGAAATGAGAACAGGGATTCGGGGACGGAAATCGTCGGCGCGGGATCAGGGCCAGAGACAAGGGAAACTCGAACGATCCATGAGCCACGAACCACCAAACACTGGGAACGGTGAACCGAGAGCTATGCACTGCGATCTGTAAACCGAAAACGCATAACTGCGAACTCTGAACTATGAACTGTGAACGGTGAACTGGCGCGAATTCGCGCTTACTCGCTCCATCGAAAGGAAACGGCGTATGCAACCGACAGGAACCCTCAAGGCAACAGCACGGAAACGGACGGGACAGAATCTGACCCGGACCGACAGCAGCCTCGATCGAGGGCGGCCCGCGATGGACCGGCGAGCGGATGGTTTCAAGCCGGCAGAGAACAACATCGGGCGGAGGCATCGCCGCCCGGAGATTGAGCTGGCAGCAGGCAGGGAGACGCATCCGGAGACGAAGTCGATCACCGAACTCTCCAATCCTGGAAGCCTCGAGAGCAGGCGCGTGGAAACGGTCGTCGAGACACTCGCCGACTTGCGCAGCCAGGGCGAGACGCTGGCCGCAGTGGCTCACGATGCGCGCAACATGGTCACGGCGCTGGGGCTCTACTGCGATCTGCTGGAGGAGCCGGGCGTCCTCGCCACTCCCTTCATCCACTACAGCCACGAACTGCGGCTGGTGGCCGCGGCCAGCCGTCGCATGGTGGAAAAAATTGTTGCCATCGAAGCCCAGCGCGACGCAGCCGGTGCCGAGACCGGTTCCGCCACGATCTTCCTGCGTGGCCGGCAAGGGAATTCAATCACTGCGGTGGCCGACGAAGACGCTGACTGCGCCGCTTTATCAGAGCACTCGATGCCCGCAACCACCTCGGTGCCAAATCGCGAACCTGACCACTCCGCATCCACGCTGTCCAGCGCGAGCCGGCGCTGGGACCTGTTGCCCGCGATGCCGGTCTCAAATATGGCGGCGGAGCTCTTGGCCAATCGCAACCTGCTGGCCGCCCTGGCCGGACCGTCAATCGCGCTGACGGTCGATGCCGACGGCGGGGCGAGCCCGGTGCGCCTTACCGGCGAAGACCTGACCCGGATTCTCGTGAATCTGGTCAAGAATGCGGCCGAGGCCATGCCCGACGGGGGACGCATCCACATCGGCCTCGGCGAGCAGCTGCCTGCCAAGGGCACAGCCGCCTGCCTGCGGCTCACCGTTGAGGACAACGGTCCCGGCATTGCCGCGGAGGATCTGGAGACCATCTTTGAGTCCGGTTTTACCTCGCATGGTGTGAGCGAGCGAGCGAACGGCAACTGGGCGCTGAACCATCGCGGCCTTGGCCTGACCATTACGCGCTCCATCGTGGAAGGCGCGGGCGGGCGCATCATTGCCACGAACCGCAAGCAGGGTGGCGCATGCTTCGTTCTGGAGCTGCCCGTGCGCAAGGCGAGTTGATGAGCCAATAGCCAGTAGCCAATAGCAAATAGCCAATAGCCAGAAGGCAATAGCCGGGAGGCAGGAGCCAATAGCGGATAGCCAATAGCCAATAGCCAAAAGGCAATAACCGGGAGGCAGGAGCCGATAGCGAATAGCCAACAGTGAATAACCAGGAGGCAATCGCTAAAAGCTGACAGCTAGAAGTCGGGAGCGAGTGCGCAGAAGCGACAAGCGACCAGCTTCAAGCGAACACGAAGGTTCTTCCTGAACATCGAAGAGGCGAATACAATGCTGGATACAGTCTTCAACCCACGAGAGATGGAGTTCATCCCACAATCCGCCGAGCCGGCGATCCGTCTGCACCTGCTGGTGGTGGATGCGGACGCGGCCGTGCGCTCGGCATGCGCCGAGATCGCGGCCAGCCTGGGCTACGCCGTGGACTCGACCGGCGACATCGATCACGCGCGAAGCCTGCTGCGAGGACACATCGCCGACATTCTGCTGGTGAACCTGCCGGGAGGCTCGAGCGACGGGCTCGAGTTGGTCGCGGAGGTCAAGCTGCTGTATCCCGACACTTCAGTGATCGCCATGACCACGACCGGTTCGGTGAACGCGGCCGTCGAAGCCATGCGCTGCGGAGCTTCGGATTATCTGACCAAACCCTTCGCGATGGACGAGCTTTCGACGGTTCTGGATCGCGCCGCGCAAGCGCACACGACCGACACCGCGACGCGGCAGCTGCGCGAACGGCTGCGCCTCTCCGAGGGCCTCGGTTCCATGATCGGCCACTCTCCGGAGATGGAGAAGATTTACCGCATCCTTTCGAAAGTTGCCCAGAGCACGCACCCCGTGCTGATTCTCGGCGAGAGCGGCACCGGCAAGGAACTCGTGGCCCGCACCATCCATGCTTACGGCCCCAATGCGCAAAAGCCGTTTCTGCCCGTCGACTGCGGATCGCTGGTGCCGACGCTGATCGAGAGCGAGCTGTTCGGCTACGTGAAGGGAGCCTTCACCGGCGCCATGCGCTCCAAGGACGGATTACTGGTCTCGGCCGAAGGCGGCACGGTCTTTCTAGACGAGATCGGCGAGCTCTCGCTCGACCTGCAGGCGAAGCTGCTGCGCGCGCTCCAGGAAAAAGAGGTGCGCCCGGTTGGGGCCACACATCGCATTCCGATCAAGGCGCGCATTGTGGCCGCCACCAACCGCGACCTTGCCGCGATGGTCGAAAAGGGCACCTTCCGGAAGGATCTTTTTTACCGGTTGAATGTGGTGAATCTGCGGCTGCCCGCGCTGCGCGATCGCCGCGAGGATATACCGCTGCTGGCTGCGCACTTTCTGGACCGCATTAGCCGCGAGCATAACCGCAAGTTCACGCTCTCGGACGAGGTGTTGCGCACCATGATGCGCCACGACTGGCCGGGCAACGTACGCGAGCTCGAAAACTCATTGGAGCGCGCCACAGCGCTTTCTTCGGGGCCGGTTCTGCATCTGGGCGACTTGCCCACGCAACTGCAGCAGCAGGGCCTCAGACAGAACTACGATGCTCGCCATCCCGCGCCCGGCGGCGAAGCCGAATCTGCCGCCGCGCTCGGCGTCAAGCCTCTGGCCGACCTGGAGCGCGAGGCAATCCTGAGCGCCATTCGCACCCTGAACGGCGACAAGCTGCAGGCGGCGAAGCTGCTGGGCATCGGCAAGACCACGCTCTACCGCAAGCTCAAGGAGTACGGCATCGCCGACCCGATGCAGGAAGAGTAAAAGACAGCTTCCAGCGACTAGCTTCCAGCTTCCAGCTCCATCCTGCAGCTGTCGACAGTCGCGGGTCATCCTCGAAGATCGTTTTGGTCGGGATGGGGCCGGAAGCTACCAGCAAACTGCCAGAAGCCCAAAAACCCAAAGCTAGCAGCTCGAAGCAGCTAGCCAGGAGCTGAATGATGAGCATCCTTATCGTCACCGGAATCGAAGGCGCGCGGAACTGCGCCGATCAAATCGCGAAGCAACTCGGAAGCACGGTTGATGTGGCCGAGGGACGGCGCCAGGCGCTCGCCTGCCTTCGCAAATGCGAGTATGTGGCTGTGGTGATCGACGAGACGCTGGCCGAGTGCGATCCAGCGGCAGCGGACCGCATCTGCGAGGCCGCCGGCCTGGCGATTCCGTTGCAGATCAACTTTGCGCTGTCGGGCGCGGCGCGCCTGGTGCGCGAGATTCGCGCGGCCTTGCACCGGCGCGAGAGGGAGCAGTCGCTGGCGCGCAGCGCAGCCGCATCGGCCATGGAGGCCGAGCTGAAGTCGACGGTTGCCGGGCTGCTCTTGCAGTCGCAGCTTGCGCTCTCGGGCGGTGAAATTCCCGGACCGGTGGCAGAACGGTTGCGGATCGTCGCCGACCTTGCCGGCAGCCTGCGGCGGCAGCTGAGCGCGCCGCAGGGCGTGAGGCCGGGCGCCGCGCTCTGACCGTTGTCGTCGTATGGACTCGAGCGATGTGTTTGGCATCGCTTCCGGATCGGTCAGATTCCGCGGTTTAACGATGGCGTATGGAATCGAATACTCTAGAGAGTTCAGAGGATTCCAATGACCGTTATCCGCCAGGAAGATTTCATTGCGAGCGTTGCCGGAGCGCTGCAATACATCAGCTATTACCATCCGCTGGATTACGTCGAGAATCTGGCGCACGCTTATGACAAGGAGAAATCGCCGGCGGCGCGGGACGCTATCGCGCAGATTCTCATCAACAGCCGCATGTGCGCCGAGGGCCATCGCCCCATCTGCCAGGACACTGGCATCGTGAACGCCTTCGTCAAGGTCGGCATGGATGTCCGATTCGAGCCGGCTCCGGGCGAGCCTGTTCTCGACCTGCAACAGATGGTGGACGAAGGCGTGCGGCGCGCCTATCTCGATCCAGACAACAAGCTGCGCGCTTCGATCCTCGCCGACCCCGCTGGCGCGCGCAAAAACACTATGGACAATACGCCGGCCACGGTCGTGGTCGATCTTGTTCGCGGAGACAAAGTGGACATCGAGCTTGCGGCCAAGGGCGGAGGCTCCGAAGCGAAATCGAAGTTCGTCATGCTGAATCCGTCGGACTCGGTGGTGGACTGGGTGCTGAAGACCGTGCCGACCATGGGAGCAGGCTGGTGCCCGCCGGGGATTTTGGGCATCGGGATAGGCGGGTCATCGGAGAAGGCGATGCGCATGGCCAAGGAGTCGCTGCTTGCGCCGATCGACATGCCGGAACTGCTGGCGCGCGGCCCCAAAACCACCGCGGAAAAACTGCGCGTAGAGATTTACGACAAAGTGAACCGGCTGGGCATCGGCGCGCAGGGGCTGGGTGGCCTGACGACAGTGCTCGACGTGAAGGTTCTGGATGCGCCTTCGCATGCTGCGAATCTGCCCGTGGCCATGATTCCGCAATGCGCCGCCGATCGCCACGCGCATATCGTTCTCGATGGCTCCGGCCCGGTGTATCTCGATCCGCCATCGCTCGCGGACTGGCCCAAACTCACCTATGACGTGAGCGGCGCGCGCCGCGTGAATCTCGACACGACAACGCGCGATGACGTCGCCGCGTGGAAGCCTGGCGAAGTGTTGCTGCTTTCTGGGAAACTGCTGACCGGCCGCGATGCGGCGCACAAGCGCATGAGCGAGATGCTCAATCGCGGCGAGAAACTGCCGGTCGATTTTCGCAACCGCTTTATCTATTACGTGGGCCCCGTGGATCCTGTGCGCGAAGAGGTTGTAGGACCTGCGGGTCCGACAACGGCGACGCGCATGGACAAGTTCACGCGGCAGATGCTGGCCGAGACGGGATTGCTGGGCATGATCGGCAAGGCCGAGCGGGGGCCGGAGGCGATCGACGCGATCCGCGAGTTTGGTGCGGTTTACCTGATGGCAGTGGGCGGCGCGGCGTATCTGGTCTCAAAGGCAATTCGCGGATCGAGGCTTATCGCGTTCGGCGATCTCGGCATGGAAGCGATCTACGAATTCGACGTGAAGGAGATGCCGGTGACGGTCGCCGTCGATTCCAAGGGTACAAGCGTGCACATTACAGGGCCGGCAGAGTGGCAACAGCGGATCGCAGGGATACCGATCTTGCAGTGAGCAAGGGAGCGAAGGAACAAGGGAACAAGGGAGCCAGGGAGCAACGGAACAAGCGAACGGGGGGAGCTTTTTCGGGTCGATGGCGGCATTGGCGGCCAAGACGGATGCGGAATCGAAGCTAGCCGGATCGTTGCGCGGATTTGCGTGCGAGTCGGGGAGGCCGCTCGTCGATCTTCTCGAGGAATCGCCGGTTCTGCTGGTTTTTCTCCGCCACTTTTCGTGCGCTTTCTGCGCGCAGACCCTCGACCAGGTTTCCAAAATCCGCGGGAAGATTGAGGCCGAAGGCGTGCGGCCGGTGTTTGTGCATCTGGGCTCGCCGGAGCGGGCCAAACCCTATTTCGACTACTACGGTCTTTCCGATGTTGAGAGAGTCAGCGACCCAGAAGCGCGTCTCTACCAGCTTCCTGAGTTCGGCCTCTCGCGCAAGAATCCATACCTGCATTCGCTCCATCCCGCGGTGTTGTGGGGGTGGATCAAGGGCGCGTTATTCAAATACGGCATCGGCGTGATCAAAGAGGACGGAGAACAGATGCCGGGCGTCTTCTTCATCAAGGACGGCAGGATCACACGGGCATTCCGGCATCGCACGATCGCCGACCAGCCCAACTATTTGAAACTCGTGGGTGCGGGTTGACGGCGAGGACCACGGCGATCGGCGAAGCCTCGCCCACGATCTGGAATTTGCGCATCTAAACCTGCGTGCGCCTTGCACAGGACAGGTGAAGAATGCTGATTCGCGTGGGTTATGAGATTGAGTTTGAGTTCCAGAATGAGACGCCGATGCTGGCGATGCTGCACGTGAGTCCATCGCGATCGCTCGATCTGGTCGAGCCGGATGAGCTCGAGATCAGCCCCGCCATCCCCATGGCGCTTTACATCGACGATTTCGGCAACCGCTGCACGCGGTTTGTCGCTCCGCGGGGCCGCCTGCGGCTCTCCTGCTCGGCTTTGGTTTTAGACAGCGGCCAGCCCGATCCGGTGAACTTGTCTGCGCGCGAGCGGCCGGTGGACGATCTTCCCCCTGAGACGCTGATGTTTCTGTTGAGCAGCCGCTATTGCGAAGTCGACCGCTTTGGAGAGATTGCGCACGACCTTTTTGGAGATACTGCGCCGGGGTGGAGCAGGGTGCAAGCGATTTGCGACTGGGTGCACGAGAAAGTTCGATTCGATTACGCGGGTGCCCGGCCCACCAAGACAGCACTGGACGTGTTTACCGAACGCGTTGGTGTGTGCCGTGACTTTCAGCACCTGGCGATCACGCTTTGCCGCGCCATGAACATTCCGGCGCGGTATGCGACCGGCTACCTTGGCGATATCGGCGTGCCGCCGGGCGGCCCGATGGATTTCAGCGCGTGGTTTGAGGTTTATCTCGAAAACCGCTGGTGGACATTCGATGCGCGCCACAATACTCCGCGAATCGGCCGGGTGTTGATGGCCGTAGGCCGGGATGCAGCGGATGTGGCCCTGACGACCTCGTTCGGTCAAGCTGAGCTGAAGAAGTTTTTCGTGGTCACCGAAGAGGAGTCGAAGCGGCCTACGCTGGTGACTGGCGCGAACGAGCCGCTGGCGCTCGCGGGCTGAGGGTCGTCCTCCCGTCTCGCAGGCTTTTCATGGGGGCAAGTGCCTGCGCGAGGCGCGGGCATGCTGCTAAGCTGCTTGAGCGATGATCCGATCTATCTTGCTCGCTCTGTTTTTTCTCTCGACTGTTTCCACCTCCAACGCGCAAAGCAGCGCGTGGCAGCCCTCGGTGGGACATACGCAGATTCCGATATGGCCGGGTGCAGCGCCCGATCAGCAGCCGGTGAAAGGGCCGGAGACGGCAAAGCTGGAGACCCGAGATCAGGTCGCGGGAAGGCCGTGGACGTATGTCGAAAACGTAACGACCCCGACGATGACGGTCTATGCGCCGAAGGGAGGGAACACTGGTGTTGCGGTAGTGGTCTTTCCCGGCGGAGGGTATCAGATCCTGGCCATCGATCTTGAGGGCACCGAGGTCTGCGACTGGCTGACGCAGAAGGGGATCACATGCGTGCTGTTGAAGTATCGCGTGACCGATGCGGGAGCGTATCCGAAGTCCGGCCCGTATCCCGAATCGCCGATGGCGCTCGAGGATGCGCAGCGGACAATCAGGTTGGTGCGCGCTCACGCGAGCGAGTGGCATATCGATTCGCACAAGATCGGCGTGATGGGATTTTCGGCGGGCGGGCACCTGAGCGTGGCGGCCAGCATCTACTTCGATAAAAAGCTCTACTCACCTTTGGATACCGCCGACCAGCTCAGTTGCAGGCCAGACTTTGCTGTCGCTCTTTATCCCGGCCATCTTTCGCGTGCGGCGGCGGAGGACGATGCTGGATTCGGCAAAACTCCCTATGCGCTTCCGCCGCCAGATGCGCTTTCGCAGGTCGACAAGAATCTCGGCCTGAATCCGGCAATTGAAATCCCGAAGGATATGCCCCCGACATTTTTATTGCAGGCAGAAGACGACCACGTCGACACCGTGTACGATTCGCTGTCCTATTACATCGCGCTCAAGAAGGCAGGAGTCCCGGCCGAAATGCATCTTTACACCGAAGGCAATCACGGATTCGGATTGAGGCGCACGAAGCTGCCGATTACTGGCTGGCCGCAACTAGTGGAAACGTGGCTGGGAACGATCGGAATGATTGCGGAACAGGCGCCCGCAATTACGCACCCCAACTAACCTTTCTGGCTCGCTGAAAGACGGCTGTTCCCGCACAGTAAGGCTGGGGGCGGAAAGCTGACGCCTGTCTTGTCACGCGTGCGTCAGATAGCCCATGCCATTAAGCACGCCGCGCATGTAGGCGAAGCTTTCGATGACGCCGGGCATGGGATCGTCGGGATAAATCTCGTACTCGAGATCGATAAAGCCCTGATATTCGATTTTGATGAGCGCCTCGAACATCTCGCGGAAGGGCAGGATACCCTGGCCGACGGGCACCTGGCTTTCCTTGCTCGAGAGATTGGTCAGGTCCTTTACGTGCATGTTGAAAAGTCGCGGACCACAGGCGTGGATCGCTTCAACAAGATTCGCGCCTGCGCGCGCGGCATGGCCAATGTCGATGCAGCAGCCAATGCGCGGATCCATGTTGCGGATCACCTTCAGCACGTCGAACGGTGAAGGGAAGAGCTTATCCTCTGGGCCGTGGTTGTGGATTGCCAGCCGGATATCGAACTCTTTCACAAATGGCTCGATCAGCGGCAGCGTATCGGGTGTGGGGTCGCCGGCCACAATAACTTTCACGCCGGCGCGCTTTGCATATTCGAACTTGGCGCGAATCTGGTCGGCCGTGTCGTTCCTGAAGTAGATGGCTCCAACCGCGTGCAGCGTGATTCCGGCGGCGAAGTAGTCTGCGACCGCCTGCGCCTCCTGCGCTGGATCCATGGGCAGGTGGTCTTTCACATCCTTGCAGTTCAGGCTGGCAACATGCAGCTGCTTCATGAAGCCGATGAGTTGCGCGCGCGTGAAGTTGCGAAACGTGTAGCTGGCCAGGCCAAGGCTGAGGGGAGAATATTTTCCGGATGCGGCAGCGGCTTGCGCGCCGGCGCGCGAGGGACTGATGAGCGCAGGCACAATCTCTGCCGTGGCGCAAGCCGCCGCTGCGGCGGCACCTAAAAACTTTCGTCGAGAAAGCGAACTTGTCATGGCTAATCACTCATAACTTCGAAATGCGAGTTACAAACTCCGAACTGTTTTACTGCTTTCCCCACCGGTAAATCAAGCCGCCTGTAAATCCTCGGCTCGCCTGTAGCGACGATCCAAAGGTCGTGAAAAAGTATTCGGGCGCGAGCTTGAGCGCCAGGTTCGGCGAGATATTGAGCTCGCCGATTACGCTCGCGCTGGCAGCGAAAGTATCCGCATCGGAGTAGAGTCCGAAGTCTGCTGGCGGAATGCGGTTGGTGTCCCCGGAGAAATTGCCATGTGCCCAACCGGCCATGGCGCGGCCAGAGATGGCCCATTTCGGCTGGAGATAAAAGCGATAAACCGGGCCGGCGAGCACATCATATTGGCTGATCGCGGGCCGCGTGATGTTGAACTGATTCAGGCCCACGAATGCCGTGCCATAGTATCCGCGGCCGAGGACGGAGTAGCCGAGACGCTCGGTGGAAAAGCGCGTGAGGCCGGTTTCCCATGCGTAGTAGGTGAGTTTTTGCAGCGGCTTGCCTGCCACCAGGCCCGGCCCCGGCTGAAAGCGCAGGTAGCCGGTGTCCAGGTAGGTTTCCCAGCGGTGATCGTAGGCGTCGTGAATGGCCGTTGAGCGGCGTTGCGCGCGGCGCTGGCGAATGCGCTCCTGCACGCTGATCTGACCTTGAGTTTCACCCGGCGTTTGCTGCGCGTTGGTGCTGGGTTGATTCTGCGCCAGCTCTGTGTCTTGATCCTGGACCGGATTAGTCAATGTGGGATTCGATGATGAGTAGTTCGTGCTTTGCGCGTTTACGGCGGGCATCACCGGGAAACAAAGCGCCAGCGAAATTGCAAGTCGGCGAAAGAGAAGCATCGGGTTCGGATTTCCTCCAAGGGATTGCGAAAACGCTCCTGGTAACCGCGAGAAAAAATCGAATTCCCAGCATCCGCAGCCGAGGGACCGCTGCTTTGGAACGGTAGCTCGACGGCAGTCGCGATGGAGCGCTTCCCCCTCTGGTATTAGATCATCCCAGGGGCAGCCGGGCGTTCGATGCGCGGCCGAGGTTGGCTGTGGTTCGCTCTCTTGCCGCCATTCAGTTCGCTCCAAGGCTGGATTGTAGACAACGGTCGAATCTGTATGCCGGGTTTCCCACTCTTAGACGCGATCCGCCCCAAAGCGGCACTGCGCCCGCCGCGCGAGATCCTCGTCTAAATTTCAAGATCCAGCGCAGGTTTCCGGCCGGTTTGCTCTGCGATGATAGTCGTTAGAATGAAGGGGAGGCGCCACCAAAGATGGGACGCGTTTTGCTCGGGATTATTCTGTGCTTGATCCTTTTGCCGTTGGCGATTCTCGCTTGGTCTCACTGGGGACATCCGCCTGTTGCGGTCGCGGATGTGCCGTTTCCGTATGAGCGGCAGATGGTAGGAATTCCGCTGCAGGCGCGCATCGAGCGGGAGATGCCCGCAACCGCGCCGATGCAACCCGACGAGGCGACGTTGACCGCCGGCGCAGAAGTCTACGGCGATCAATGCGCGGTGTGCCACGGTTTCTACGGCAAGCCTTCGCCCCTCGGCTCCAACATGTATCCCAAGGCTCCGCAGCTTTGGGTGCAGCACAAAAACTCGAGCGTAGTGGGCGTGAGCGACGATCCACCCGGTGAGACCTACTGGAAGGTCTCAAACGGGATTCGCCTCACGGGCATGCCGCAGTTCAAGAGCACGCTGAGCGAAACCGAGATCTGGCAGGTGACGCTGCTGCTTGCAAACGCGGATAAGCCATTGCCTCCGGCAGTATTACAAATTGTGCGTGGCGAGATGCCGGATTCGGCGCCTGCACCCGCAGCGCCCGCATCGCATTAGGAGTCAGTGTTCATTGCTGGACGAGTAGCGCCAACGGTTCGCCGACAACGATTTACGATTCACCGTTCACGACTCACGATTCACTAACCACGACTCACGGACCACGATTCTCGAACCAGGATTCAGAAAGCACGGCCGCTGATGGGCATCTTCGATCAAATTCGCAAAGGCTTCGGCTATGTTCTGCTAAGCATGGGCGTCTCGCGGCCAACGCCGAAGCCCAGGCCGCAGGTGAAGCCCGAATCCCCGTACAATAAGGAAGGGGTCAGCAAACCTCCTTCCAATGGCGGATAGAGAAAACAAACAATCTGGGCAGACGGGTTCCGCGGCAAACGGAGCGGAGAACGCGTCTGCGGATGGGTCGATGACCGGTGCCGCAGGCCGTGTGGCGGACCGCTCTGCGAATGGCTCGCAGAACGCCCAGACCAAGCGCAAGTCCGACGACGAGATTGTCGGCAAAGTTTACGATTCGCGCCTGATGCGGCGGCTCGGGCATTTTGTACGCCCGTATGCGACGCAGGCTACCATCGCGTCGATCGCAGTAACACTGAAGTCCATTTGCGATGTGGCTGGCCCGATTCTGGTGATGATTGCCGTCGATCGCTACCTGGCGCCCGGCGCCGGCGATTCAGACCCATCAAATGCCGTGGCCCACTGGGTGGCCGTGAAGAGCCCCCTCGCACGCGTGCTTCCGCTTGGAACCTTCGCCGGCGTCACCCGCCTCGCCGAAATCTATCTCGCCATTCTGGTGCTGGCCTATCTGCTGCAGTTTGTCATGGTCTACGTGATGCAGTGGATCGGTCAGAAGATCATGTTCGATCTGCGCCGCGACATCTTCCGCCACATGCAGCGCATGCACGTCGGCTTCTTCGACGTTCATCCCGTGGGGAGGCTGGTTACGCGGCTCACGTCGGATGTGGATGCAGTGAACGACATGTTCACCGAGGGCGTGCTGGCAATCGTGAACGACGCGTTTCTGCTGATCATCATGGCCGGCGTGATGCTGGCCATCAGCTGGTGGCTGGCGTTGCTTGCATTTGCGGTTCTACCGCTGATCCTCATCGTTACGCGGATCTTTCGCGACCATGTGCGCGAAAGCTATCGCCGCGTGCGCACCGCCATCGCGCGCATCAACAGCTTTACGCAGGAGCACATTTCCGGGATGGCCGTGGTGCAGCTCTTCAACCGCGAGGCGCGCGCTTACCACGATTTTGAAGACGTCAACCGCCAGCACATGATCGCGTTCAAAGATACGATTTTTGCTTACGCGCTCTACTATCCAGCGGTCGATTTTCTTTCTTCGGTGGCGATTGCGCTGGTGGTGTGGCGCGGCGGATTCGGCGTTCTGCATTTGCCGCCTACGGTCACGATCGGCGTGCTCGTCATGTTCACGCAGTATTCGCTACGCTTCTGGCGGCCGATTCAGGATTTGAGCGACAAGTACAACATCCTGCAGGCGGCGATGGCGGCCTGCGAGCGCATCTTCAAGCTGATGGATTCGCAGCCCGAGATCGTGAGCCCCGCCAGGCCCGTTGCCGGTGACGGAAGCAATCGAATCCAGTTCGATCACGTCTGGTTTACGTATCAGAAGCTGACGGATGCGCAAAAGGCGGAAGTGGCTGCTGCCGAGCTTTCCGTAAATCCGGCGGCCGCGTTTGCCGCGATCGATGTTGAGTGGATTCTGAAAGACGTTTCCTTCACCATTGAGCCGGGCCAGACGGTGGCGATCGTGGGCCACACGGGAGCAGGGAAGACCACGCTCACCAGTTTGCTGATGCGTTTCTACGAAGTGACAGCTGGGCGGATTTTGCTTGATGGAGTGGACCTGCGCGACCACGATCTGCTTGAGCTGCGTCGCCACTTCGCGGTCGTCCTGCAGGATCCGTTTCTTTTTTCGGGCACGATCGGCGAAAACATTCGCCTGGGCAACGACGCAATCGACGAGAGCGTGATGCGGCGGGCCGCGCGGGACGTGAACGTGCTCGACTTTATCGACAGCCTGCCGCACGGATTCGATGAGGAAGTCCGCGAGCGCGGCAGCTCGCTTTCGACTGGACAAAAGCAGCTGATCAACTTCGCGCGGGCGCTGGCCTACAATCCGCGGGTTCTGATTCTCGACGAAGCAACGTCGAGCGTGGACACAGACACAGAGCTGCGCATCAGGTCTGCGCTGGAGCGGATGGTCGAAGGCCGGACGAGCGTGCTGATTGCGCATCGCCTGTCGACGGTGCAGCGTGCGGACACGATTCTGGTGATGCACAAAGGCGTGCTGCGCGAGATGGGCTCGCACCAGGAGCTGCTGGCGCAGCGCGGGCTTTATTGGAAGCTCTACCAACTGCAATATAAGGACCAGGAAGTCGGCTTGCTATCGTCGGCGTCGCCCGAGCCATCGCCCGCGATCTGAACTCCGGAGAGGCCCCAATGGTTCTTTTTTCAAAAGTTGATTCGATGCGCGGATTGCAGAAGTCGAGTTGATCATGCGGGCCTCCGGAGCTATCGTGAGTTCGCTGCGGTCGAAGGAGATCACACAGTCTCAGATTCCGCTCGAGGCGGTGATATGGATCGAACACACGAACTAGCGTCGGCAAGGCTTGAAGACGCACGCCACGTTATGATGGATTAAGTCGATTTCCCTCGTTCCACTACGATCCCAACGTGACTACGCCGCCACAAGTCGAGCTCTTTGACACCAGCCTGCGCGACGGGCTGCAGCAGCCGGAGCTCGAGATCTCTGTGCCCAATGCCGTGCTGCTGTTGCAGCGCATGAGCGCATTCGGCTTTCGGTATGCGGAGATCGGCTTTGCCGGCGCGAATCAGTTTGTTTCCGATTTAACCGCGGCGCTCGACTCCGCCGACACCGGCGAGATGCGCCTGGCGCTCTTTGGCCGTTCGCGTGGCCGTGGAGTGAAGGTGGAAGACTGGCCCGACCTTCAATTCATCGTGCGCCACAAGCGCCGCATTCCCACAGCCGTGATCGTCGTAAAGTCGCGACTGCTGGACGTGGAGCGCTCGCTTGAAACCACGCCTGAAGAGAATCTGCTGATGGTGCGCGAAACCGTCGATTATCTGCAGCAGCAAGGGCTTGAAGTTCTCATCGATCTTGAGCACGCGATGGACGCCGCGTGCGGGCGCTGCGAAAACGGCAACCCCTGCGGCGATGATTTTGCGCGGCTCAGCCTGGACCACTTTCATCGCCTTGTGGAGCAATGCGTCAGGCAGAAAGTGAGCCGCATCGTTGTGTGCGATACCAACGGAGGCGCTGGGCCCGAAGAAGTTTCCCAGGTTATCACCGGCTTGATCCGCAATTATCCAGGCGGGCAATTCGGTTTCCACGGCCACACCGATCGCGGCCTCGGCATCGCCAACACGCGCGCGGCGATCCTGGCCGGGGCGCGCCACATCCAAGGCACACTGATCGGAACCGGCGAGCGCTGCGGCAACGTGAACCTGACTACAGTCATCGGCGCCATGCAGCTTCGGGGCGAAGCGGAGTTTGTTCCGCCTGCTGCGCTGCCGGGACTCACTTCGCTCGCGCACTCTGCCTACGCAGCCTTCGGCCTGGAGCCGCCGCACGGCGCGCCCATCGTCGGACCTGGCGCTTTCGGAACGTGGGCAGGCATGCACGGTTCAAGCGAGCGTAAGAATCCTGGCGCGTATCTTTGGACCGATCCTGCTCTCGTCGGTGCCAGCCCCGTGATCGGCGTGAACGCGCAATCGGGCCGCGCCAATGTTTTACTCCTTTCGGAGGCGCTTGGTGTGAAACTCAACCAGGCGCAGGCGCAGGCTCTGATGGATGCGAATGAAGCGATGGTGGAAGGCGGCGGCTACACGGCCAGCGAAGTTTCTTTCCGGCTCGCGTGCATGCGAACGCTGGGCACGTTGCGCAACTGGTTCGGCGTAAAAAGCTGGCGCGTGCACGACGAGAGCGATGAAGTGGGCGGGCGCTACGTGCAGGCGCACATGGTTCTCACTATCGGTGAGTCGAAGGTCGTTGTCTCGCGGGCGGAAGGCGCTGGCCCGGTGGACGCGCTGACCAAAGCCATGCGCCGCGAGCTCGACAAATATTATCCGGCGCTTGCGGAAATGCGGCTGGGCACGTTCACGGTTGCTGCGCTTGACGTGCGCGCACACGATTCAGCAGCGCATGTGCGCGTTACGGTGAGCTTCAACGCTGATGGCCAAGAGCCGTGGGTGACGGCTGGCGTGAGCAGCGACTTGAACGAGGCCGCGCTGATGGCCATCGTCGATGGCTTCCACTATTGGCTTTTGATGCAGCATGGGAACTCCGCGCGCACCGCGCAGAAGGCCCACCCGGGCGCCGCTCAGCCAGTCAGCGGTCTGGTCCACTGAGTCTTTCTTAAGCGCTTATTCACAACCAGCTAAGCGAAGCGCCAGTCACGCACGGCAGCGATTCCGCGCAACCCGCACAACCAGAACAAATTATCTCCGCATCCCACATAGGCACGGGCTTCGGACTCCGAAACCAGTTGGGAAAAACGGGGTTAAAAGCCACATGGAGTGATTTCGCTCACAGCGCAATGCGCAGAGCGACTCCAGACTAGGAACCATTCCAGCGAAGAGCTGGTTTCGTTCCTCAGGAAATCGAGGGCCCTTGATGTTTCGCTTTTTCCTTCTGATCGGTTGTGATCGGCCCGTGGGAAATCCCACGAGGGAGGACTACGATGTCCACTCAACTGCTTCATGCACCGCTTGACTTAGCCGCCATTGGTCCCGCCTCGCGTTATATACGCGAAACCAGCATCGAACTTCTTGACTACGAAACCGAAGAACTGGCCGCGCTGCGCTTTTCGATCATTCTGACGGCGCGCTGGGCTTCGTCTGAAGACGAATCTCCTGAGCGCAGGGCAGAACTGCGTGAGGAACTTTATCTGCTGCGCAAACACTACGGCGACAAAGTGGACGAGATCGCGATGACCTTCGGCGTGGAGCAGGCAATTAAAGCGCAACACGAAGTGGAGCGAACGGTGATTGTGCCGCGCGACCTGACGCCGATGCCGGTGAAGATCGAAGGCAAGGATTACACGGAGGAAGATCTAGGGCTGTGACGCGGGCGAGCAGTGGCTTTGAGGCTGCTGCGGCAAGGCCTGCGAAGGGCGGATTTGAAAGAGGATCGTGTGACGAAAGGGCCTTTTGCCTTGGAATAAGAGCGCGCTTCAGCCCTGCCGCAAGTTTTGACAAGGTTCGGGCGTCAATATATTCCATAGACTTATTGCGACGCTCGACAAAAATGCGCCACTTCCTGAGCGGAAGTGGCGCATTTGTTTTGTCTTCTATCTGGGCGGAAATAAACTACTTGGCCGCCAGCGACGGCCGCGTGTCGAGCGAGCCGTTGGCATAGCCTTTAGCTATTTCGCTGATCGGGATCGGCTTGTAGTCGCCCGCGTGGCCCGCCTGCCCAAACTCCGTCATGCGCTCGGCCACTACCTTCGCCATGGCCTCGCGGGCCGGCTTTAGGTAGTCGCGCGGATCGAACTTCTCAGGGCTTTCCGCAAATACCTTACGGATGGCGCCGGTGATGGCAAGGCGATTGTCTGTGTCGACGTTGATTTTGCGGACGCCGTTGCGAATGCCGAGTTGAATCTCTTCGATGGGCACGCCCCAGGTCGGCTTCAGCTTGCCGCCGTACTGATTGACGATGTCCTGCAGTTCTTTCGGGACGGAGGAGCTGCCGTGCATCACGAGGTGCGTGTGCGGCAGCCGCTTGTGAATCGCAATCAGAATGTCCATCTTGAGCACTGAGCCGTCCGGCTTCTTGTTGAACTTGTACGCGCCGTGGCTGGTGCCGATCGCGATCGCCAGCGCGTCCACGCCGGTGCGCTCTGCGAACTCCACAGCCTGGTCGGGATCGGTGACGTGCTCGAGGCCCGTTCCGCCCGCGCCGTGCCCGTCCTCAATGCCGCCCAGCACGCCGATTTCACCTTCAACGGTCACGCCGCGCTCGTGCGCGTAGTCCACCACGCGCCGCGTCACGTCAACATTCTGCTCGAACGTGGACGGCGTCTTGCCGTCTTCGAGCAGCGATCCATCCATCATCACGCTGGTGTAGCCCAGCGCGATGGCGCTCTTGCAGGTCTCAAAGCTGTTGCCGTGATCCTGATGCATGGCGATCGGAATCTCAGGGTTCAGCTCTGCCGCTGCCTGGATGAGCTTGAAGAGATAAAGATCCTCGGCAAACGCGCGCGCGCCGCGGCTGGCCTGGACGATCACCGGCGACTTGGTTTGCTTTGCCGCCATCATGATGGCCTGAATCTGCTCCATGTCGTTGACGTTAAATGCGCCGACGCCGTATCCGCCCTTCGCAGCTTCATCGAGGAGCTGCCGCATAGAAACGAGAGGCATATAAATTCTCCTTATTTGGCTTCGGCCGCTCAATTGGAGTGCTGCGAGTGAGCGAGGCCGTTTTAGAATTGCAGTCATTTCCATGGTAGCAGAGGGTGGCGTGGAAAGTTTCGGTCTGTGCTAGGTCGCGGCATCGCGAATTTCCCGAATCAGTTCCGCGTGCGTAGGGCCGTTTCTAAAAAGGCATCGAGGGTGCGACATCAGCGCCGTGAAGCAGGTTTGAACGAAGCACCTGCGCTAAGCGGTGTCGGTCTGAGCCGAGTTTGCCTCGCGTTTGGCGGAATGCGGGTTTGCGGTCAGTTTGCCGGAACCGATGGATTCGCGGTCCTTCAGTTTCCCGTCTTTTCGACTTTCTCGCCGAATTTGAGAATCTTTGCGCGCAGCGCCGCGAATTGCTTTTCGGTGAGCGCAGCCGGGATCGCCGCGCGAAAAAGCTTGGCTCGCTTTTCCTCCGCGTTGCGGGCCCGCGCCGTCAAGATCTTTCTGAACGCTGCAGACTCTTCGGCTTTGGAGATGAGCGCCTCATACACCGTCAGGATCGGTTCAGCGTGATGGCAGATGAGCAACATGTCGGAGCCGACGCGCACCGCCTCCACACCGGCCTCGCCCACAGGCATGAAGTTCGTAACGCCGCCCATCTCCAGATCGTCGGACATGACGATGTCGCGATAGCCGATGCGCTTGCGCAATACGTCGCCGACCCAGAATTGGGAAAGGCTGGCCGGCCGCATGCCGCCTCGGGTTCGCGGATATGCCGCGTGGCTCACCATCACCATCGGCAGTTCGTCACGAAGGGAGCGATATGGCGCAAGGTCTTCCTGCCACAATTGCTGCCAGGTGCGGCGGATTTTTGGAGTTTCCAAATGCGAATCGAGATTGCCACCGCCCAGGCCGGGGAAGTGTTTGCCGCAACCGGCCACTCCCTGCGCTCGCAGAGCTGCGAGAAAGGCGCGCGCATACGCTGTGACTTCTGCTGCCGTCGCGCCGGCACACCGCGATGCCAGCACGCTTTGCGATGGAGGCAAGCCGAGATCGAACACGGGCGCAAGCGGCGAGTTGAAGCCGAAGGCCTTCGCTGCTTGTGCAATCAGTTCGCCATGTTCGCACGCCGGCCCGTAACTTCCGCTCGCGCGAATCGCTCTCGCAACAGCTTCCACCGCGGGCATTGGCGCCAGCGCATCGCGCAGCCGGTCGACTGTTCCGCCTTCCAGATCGACGAATCGCGCGGAGTGTGGCGCGCAGAACTTTGTTGCTTCGGCTACAAGTGACCGCGTTTGCTTTGCGCTTTCGATGTTGCGGCGAAACAAAATGATCCCCGCGGGCTGCACGAGCTTAAGCCACGTGCGCTCGAGCGCGGTCAACTCGGTCCCTTCCACGCCAACCACAAGCAAACTTCCAGCTGCCTGACGCAACGACATTTTCATTCGCTTCAATCCCTGGCTTTCTCGGTCCCTTGTTGCCTTGGCCCTTCGTTCGCGGTCTTCTTCAGCTCCTGCTGCAGCTCTTCCAGAAGATTCAAAGCCTGCAATGGAGTAAGCGCGTTTACATCCGTTTGCTCGATGCGGTCGACGATCTTTTGCGAGAGCGGCGTAAAAATCGTGAGCTGCATGGGATCGGGCTCGGTCTCCACCTGCACACTCTGACGCTCCTGCTTCTCGTGCTGCTTGAGCACGTGTTTGGCACGCTCGATGACCGAAGGCGGTAATCCTGCCAGCCGAGCCACTTCAATTCCGTAGCTCTTGCTCGCCGCGCCGGGTTCAATGTTGTGCAGAAACACAATTCCGCTCGGCGTCTCCTTGACTCCCACGCGCAGGTTGCGCACGCGCGGCAATTTCTCCGCGAGCATGGTCAGCTCGTGATAATGCGTGGCGAAAAGCGTTCGCGCGCCGACTTCCGCATGCAGATACTCGACCGTCGCCCATGCCAGCGACAATCCATCGAACGTCGCCGTCCCGCGCCCCATCTCGTCGAGGAGAATCAGCGAGCGGTTGGTGGCGGTATTCAGAATTGTCGCGGTCTCGGTCATCTCCACCATGAAGGTGGATCGGCCGCGCGCAACGTTGTCGCTGGCGCCGATGCGCGTATAAATGCGATCAACGAGCCCGAAGCGCAGGCTATCCGCGGGTACGAAGCTCCCCATCTGCGCCATCAGCACCAGCATTGCTGCTTGCCGAAGATAGGTACTTTTGCCGCCCATGTTCGGACCCGTCACGAGCAAAAGGCTTGGTTGCAGTGCTGGCGCACCTTGATCCTTTGGAGGAGATTCGAGCGAAGCGCACAAATACAGATCGTTGGCGATGAACCGCCCTTCGCGTGTTTCCTCGAGCCACTGTTCGATGACCGGATGACGCGCCGCAACAGCCTCGAGCACCGGTTCATCCACGAGCTTGGGGCGCGCATAGCGCCGCGCCGCCGCGAGATGCGCGAAGCAGGCCAGCATGTCTGCCTCGGCCACTGCCGCCGAGCTGCGCCGAATGCGCCCGGCGCTTTCAAGCACGAACTTTCTCAGCT
>DATKMH010000006.1:0-62790 GCA_035541975.1 Occallatibacter sp.
GTCCGCGATGTCCGGCAGCCAGGACATGTTGGAGGCAATGTCAGGCATTCCGAAGCGAGCATGTGGCACGCGGGCGGCGATGGCCCGAGCCAGCGTGAGCCACTCTTCGAGGTAGGTCTGCGGTGACCAGGTTTTTTGATCGCGCAAATGGCGGCCGAACAGATCCACTTCATTGCCGATTTGGAAGTACTGCAATCGCGAGCCAAGAGTTTTGGCGACAAATTCGGCTTCGGCGGCGGCACGCGCGGGAGTGTTGGTTCCCATATTGATGCCGTAGAGGCAGGTCCAGCCGGTTGCTTCAAGAAACGCGGCAAGATTGCGGACCGCCTCAGGCGTGACGGCGTAGTAGCTGGCCTTGGGCTCGCCGACAACTTCGCGCGTATGCGGGTGCTCCGGTTCCGGGGAGTCGGGAGTGGGTTTCCACCAGCCGAATTCGCTGGTGTTGCCGCCGAGCCGCAGCACGCCGTGCGGGGAGATCTGCTTGAAAGCGCGAATCAAGCCGGTGTTGTTTGCGGAAAAGAACTCCGGAGTCTCAAGTTCTTTCACCTCATAGGAGAGACCGAGAAAGTCAGCGGGAATCTGCGGCCCGTTTGCCTCGCGTGGAATGGTGAGGCTGGCCTGGATGGGGGCGTGGGCCTGGGCGCGCAGACGCGTAGCGGCTAAGGTCAAAGCGGAGGTGGCAAGAAATTCGCGGCGGCTGATTGAATTCATAACGAGAACCTTCCTTGAAGAATGCCGCCATTCATTTTAGATCGACTGCACGGGCAGGAGCGTGAGATCGTCGACAAGGCCGACTTCCTTTTGCACGAAGGGCTCGCCGTAGCGAACGCCAGCGAGCAATCCATAGTGCCGCGCTTCGGCAAATGTGCGCTCGCGGATTTCCTCTTCAGGAACGAAAATCGCCGAGCCGGCTGCCTGGTTTGCGTATTGCGAGTGATAGGCCATCAGCGCCTGATGACGCTGCTCGATGAACGGGGTGATATCGACAACGAAGCTGGGGCGAACGTCGGCGTAAAGGCTGGCGTAGACGATTTTGAAGGGGCGATGCGGCTCCGCACCGGTTTCAATCTTCTTCAGGCCAGATAGAAAGCAGGCTTCGGCTCCGAGGGGCGCTGTGACGGCGTGGTCGGGATGGCGTGCCTGCCAGTAAGGCAGAATGACGACGCGCGGGCGAAGCCGGCGCAGAACGCGAACGATTGCCACGCGATTCTCGAGCGTATTGCTGATGGCGCCATCGGGCAAATCGAGCGCTTGCCGCCACCTCACGCCCAGGATGCGGGCGGCATCCTCAGCCTCGCGCGCGCGGTCTTCCGCAGTGCCCCGCGTTCCGGCTTCGCCGCGCGTCAGATCGAGAATGGCCGTGCGCAGGCCGCGCGCAGCCATGCGCAGAAGAGTCCCGCCGCAGGTCTGCTCCACGTCGTCGCGATGAGCAGCGATGGCGAGAACGTCGGCTCGAGTGTCGATTGCCTCATCGGGCATCGGGATCAATAGACGGTGTTGTCAGTGTCGCTGACTGCGTCCATGTAAGCAACGTCGGAGGCGGTGCCCGTGACGGTGACGTATTGGTTATCGATCGCGGAACCGTCAGTGGTTGAGTAAATGTAAACCTGGCCGCCTTCGGCCGTATAGATCTTGTGCAGGCCCAGGACTGCGGCAACGCCTGTGGCATCGCCCAAGTAGGGCTCCAGCATCACCACGGAATTCGTAGCGGTGTTGAACATGGTCAGGCAGCCGTAACCGCCCAAGGGGTTGGTAGCATACCGAACGCCAACGGTGCAGCCGGTCATCCCGATCCAGAGAGTGTTGTCGTCGGCTTGCACCATGCGGCTGATCGCGCCGGGCCGGCCGTCGCTGATGGGAATTGGATTGCCGACCGAGTTGTTTGCCAGATTGAGCTCAGTGAGATTTCCGGCGAAAAGCGTTTGTCCCTGGATGGTCTGCGGCTGCTGGCCCACAATGTACATCGTGCCAGACGCGACCAGAGCGTTGCTGGCTCCGCCGGGTATGGGAATATTCACCATCGGCGCGTCGCCGGTGTTTGGACATGGGGCGACGGAGGGCAGGTTGCAAGGCAGCAGGCCGGACTGCTGGTTCTGAAAAAAGATCATCGGCGCAATGGGAACGATGGAGATGGATGCTTTGGATCCACCACACTCCGGGCCGCAACTGAGGATGTATGCCGTGCTTCCATCTGCCGAGAAAACGGCCTTAACGGGGCGGTCAAAGGTGAGGGGCGCGCCGTAGTAGTTGCCGGTTGCGTCGGTGTGGTCGGGACTTTGCATCTGGAACAGACACCATGAAGGCGCGTTCTGCGGTTCACAATCCACGGCTGCCTTGGGCCAGGTAGAGGGCCCTCCAGAAAAGGCAATTGATTGCGCAGTGGAAAGCTGGCGAGGGTAGTAGGCGTAGTTGGAATTCTGGACGAACGCCAGGGCAATCGAACCGCCCGGATTTACGCTGACGCGATACACGCCGGGAAGGCTGAGTCCCAATCCTTGACCGGCAGCCCGGTTCACGACCGAGAAGACTGTGGCAGCTTGGTTGGCGGCGAAGACATAGCTCAGGTTGCGCGTCATGAAGATGCTCGACGACATCCCGCTTAGACCGCCGATTGAAGCGGTGGTGGTCTTTTCACCCTGATAGTCGACCAGCGCCAGCGTGCCGTCTCCCGATCCATAAACGGCTGCCGACTGTTCCTCCGGCATGTTCTGGATTGTGCTGGGCAACGCACCGCCATAACCGGAGACGGAAAACGTGGCAGGTTTGCCGTTATAGCCGCTGCGATTGTCATAAAAAGCGTCGACGATCTGAAGCGCTCCCTTGTTCAAAGCCCCGGGGTTCTCGATGGCAATCACCACGCGATTTTGCAGCCCGCTTGGCGGCAATTGGCGACCAGCAAAATAGTAGGTCTTTCCGCAGCCAGCCAGCGCGGCGGCGATGACCAATGCTGCGCCGGCGCTCATCAGGAGACTTCTGTTCTTCAAATTTCCAACCCTCGGTTGATCGCGCGGGATGCCCCGCAACGTCGACAAATTAATGGCGTTATTGGTAGACGGAGGCGCCCTGGAGCGCGCAAGCCCGAACCAGTTTGCATGCTGGCGATAACTCCCGAAGTATAACAAAGCAGACCGGTCTTCCGGCACTGCGGGCGGCAACGGAACGGACGGAATTGAAGAGAAGCGTGCGGGCGGAACGAATGATGAAAGCGAGCCTGAAATGCGCGGCGCAAATGGTGAGCACATTTGCGCTTGCGATGCGTTAGCATGACAACAGAATGAGCCGTTTCGAGCAAATCTTCGCCGACCGTCCTGTGCTTGCCGACGGCGCCATGGGAACGGTGCTGAACGGGCGCGGCGTTTTTACCAACCGCTGCTACGACGAACTGAACCTCTCCGATCCTGAGTTGATTCTCTCGGTTCACGAAGAATACCTGCTGGCGGGGGCGGAGATTCTTGAAACCAACACTTTTGGAGCCAACCGGTTCCGATTGAGCCGTCACGGGTTGGGCGCGAAGGTTGAGGAGATTAACGCGGCGGGAGTACGGTTGGCGCGCCAGGCGGCCGCTCGCATGAAAGAAAAGCAGGCCGGCGAGGTTTGGGTGGCCGGCGCAGTTGGGCCGCTGGGTGTGCGGCTGGAACCGCTGGGCAAGACGGGCCTGGATGAAGCGCGATCGGCATTCGCCGAACAAATCGGCGCGTTGAAGCAAAGCGGCGTGGACCTGCTGATTGTGGAGACCATGCCCGCTTTGAACGAGGCGCGGGAGGCGCTGGAGGCGGCAAAGGCCGTGGCTCCGGAACTTCCAGTGCTGGTGATGGTGACGGTGGACGATGAGGGCGAGTGCCTCGATGGCGCTTCCGCTGCGCAGGCGGCAGCGTGGCTGACCGAGTGGGGCGCAGACGCCGTGGGTGTGAACTGCTCCAGCGGCCCAGCAACGGTGCTGACGGCGATTGAGGAGATGCGCGCGGCGACAAATCTTCCCCTGGGAGCGATGCCCAACGCGGGAATGCCGCGGGCTGTGGATGGCCGCAACATTTATTTGTGCTCTCCGGAGTATATGGGCAGCTTTGCGCGCAAGGCCATCGCCGCCGGAGCGCAAATGGTTGGCGGATGCTGCGGTACCACTCCGAATCACATTCGGGCGATGCGGCAGGCGATCCGGGCTCTGGACGAACAGGCGCGCGTTACGGGCAAAGACGCTGCGCCGGCTGTCAGCAAGGAAACGCCACCGGCTCCGCTGGCCGAGCGCTCGCGGCTGGGTTCGCTGCTCGCCCAGGGAAAGTTCATCACCATGGTGGAGTTCGTGCCGCCACGCGGGATCGACTGCGCGAAGGAGATTGAAGGGGCGGCGTTGATGGCGCGCATGGGCGTGGACGCCATCGATGTCTACGACGCGGCGCAGGCTTCGGCGCGGATGAGCGGGCAGAGCCTCTGCATCCAGATTCAGCAGCACACGGGGATGGAGACGATTCTGCATTACACCTGCCGCGACCGCAACCTGCTCTCGATCCAATCGGATCTTTTGGGCGCATCGTCGATCGGCCTGCGCAATATTCTGTGCGTGACCGGCGATCCGCCGAAGCAGGGAAACTATCCTGACGCGTCTGCTGTCTTTGACGTGGACTCCATCGGATTGGTAAACATCGCGCGGCGTTTGAATCACGGGCTCGACATCGGATCGAATTCCATCGGGTCGAGCACGAACTTCACCATCGGTGTGGCCGCGAATCCCGGCGTGCCCGACCAGGAAAACGAGCTGAAGCGGCTGGCCTACAAAGTTGAGGCCGGCGCAGAATACCTGATTACGCAGGCGGTTTTCGATCTGCGCCTGCTGGAAGAATTCCTGGAGAGAACGAAAGAGCATCGCATTCCGACCATCGCCGGCATCTGGCCGCTGGTGAGCCTGCGCAATGCCGAATATATGAAGAACGATCTGCGCGTGGCGATGCCTGAAGAGATCATGCTGCGCATGGCGCAGGCAAACACGCCAGAGGCCGCGCGCGCAGAAGGAATCAAGATCGCGCAGGAGATGCTGGCCGCGGTTCGGCCGCTGGTGCAGGGCGTGCAGGTGAGTGCGCCATTCGGCAACTACGAGTCCGCCGCCGAGGTGATTGCGAGCGCGTTGCCTGCTGGCAAATAGCCGAGCCCGGACCCGGCATCCAATCGTTCTATCTGCTTGCAGCCTCGGGCGGCTGCGCGTACACTTCCTCACAATCCCGGATTCAAGCGAAAGCTGGAGCTCTGAACTCTTCACAGCCAAGGAGAGCGCCACCATGTCGGATGGATTTTCAATCGGCGCCGCGATGGCCGAGCCCACCATCTTCGAATGTCCTAACTGCAGAGAAACGATCGACGCCGCCGCCGATGCCTGCCGCTTCTGCGGGGCCCGCATAGATAAGGAAGCGGCGCGCGCAGCGGCGGAATTGATGGCCCGGATCAACAAAGCCTGCAGCGATGCAAGTTACATGAAATCGACGACGTTCACGCTGCCGGTTTTCTTCGGCCTTCGATTTGTTCCCTTCATTTCTTTGCTGGGGACAATCGGATTCATCGGTTTGCTTATCGGGATTCCGATTTGGGTTCTGGTGTGGCGGCACAAATACAACCGAATCGTGACGTCGGATAGAGATTTTCTGAAAGCAAAGAGAACAGTTTTTCTTATTGGAGTTTTTGTGCCGATGATCCTGGCGTTGTTTGTGATCGTTCCATTCTTGGTTGGGATACTGATTGCGATGAATCGCTGACGATGGCTGTAGATACAGAAACTGATCAAGATTGTACCGTTTGCTGGGATCGGATAATCTGAAGGTCCGAGGTTGAGAATCGCTGCCATGCCATCCTTTGAAGAGTCGCTCAAGAAACTCGAGACCATCGTTGAACAGCTGGAAAAAGGCGACCTCGCGCTTGAGGATTCGCTCAAGCTCTTCGAAGAGGGCGTGGGTTTATCTGCTGCGTGCAAGCAGGAACTGGATGCCGCCGAGGGCAAGGTGCAGATCCTCGTCAAGCAGCGCGATGGTTCGCAGAAGCCCGAGCCGTTTCTGACCGACAAATCTTTCTAAATTCAGTTCGCGGCGAGAATTGGTCCCGGGGCGCATTGGATTCTGGACCGCGCTGGGCGGTCAATCCGGCTGGGCGGCATTTCTGCGTGCGCCGATCTGTGCGGCGAGTGCGAGCAATGATTCGTCGTTGCCGCGCGCCGCGGCCAGCTGCATGCCACCGTGCGTGCTGGGAATGGCAACAGTGGGAACGCCGGCCAAGCTGAAAGGCGCGGTGTAGCGCAACAGGCGTGCGCGTGTCTGGCTGTGATCCGCGCCGACCGCCAGGCGCGCGACGGGAATCGATGGCAAGAGAAGCAGCTCGTGTGCAGCAAAAATCTCGTCCATGCGCGCACGAAACGCCGCGTGCCGTTGGCGCAGAGCGGAAATGTCGCCGGACTTGAAGCTCGTGCCCCACTTCAGGCGATCGCGGATCGCAGGCTCAAAGCGATCGAAGTTGCCGGCGTGAACCAGCGCTGCCTCCGAAGCCTGAATTGGCGCGAAAATCTCCACGGCATCTGCCCACCAATCGGTTGGGATGATGCGCGCTTCCAGCCCCAGCGCCTCGAGTTCGCGAATGGTCGCGCGAAAGCTCTGGACAACTTCGGGTTCGCAATCGCGCAAAAAGTCTTCGCCGACGTGGGCAAAGCTCGCGAATCGGCGCACCGGCGCAGTTTCAGCCGGGGCAAACGGCGCGGCCAGCAGCGGAGCGTCTTCCAGGTTGCGAAACAGCCAGCCGAAGGTGTCGAACGAGACGGCAAGATGCGCGCCGCCTCGCCAATCGCCGCGGCCAATGGTGGCGCGATAGCCCGCCAGACCGCACAATGCCGCCGGCGCACGGACGGAGCCGCCCGTGTCTGTTCCGATGGCAGCAACGGCCGAACCCTCCTGTACGCTGGCCGCAGCGCCGCTCGAGGAGCCGCCGGTGAGCGCGCTGGGGTCGCGAGGCTGCACGCAATCACCATACTCGGGATTTTCGCCCGTAATTCCGTAGGCAAGCGCATGCAGATGCGTCTTGCCGACGATCACCGCTCCGGCAGCCCGCAGTTGTTCCACAAGCCAGGAATCGCGCGCAGCCGCGCCATTGCGATCGCGATAAAAATGGATTCCGCAGCTGGTCGGCGAGCCGGCAAGGTCGAAGCAATCTTTTACCGAAATGGGCAGGCCCCCCAGCGCCGAGCGGCCGTCGCCGAACGGCCCGCCGCTGCCGCGCGGCATGGCTTCAACGCGCAGCGCCTCGGCGCGGGTCCATGCCGCATCCTGCCAAATATATGTATTGTGCCCGGCATTCCTGTTGGAATGCGCAAGCGCGGATTCAGCGAGCGCGGTGGGTTGTGCAAGACCGTCGGCAAGCGCGTGGCGCAGCGCCGTGAGACTCCGTTGATCAGAGGCCATAGAGCGATTTTAGAGGGCCGAGCGAAGACACGGCCACTGTCGTGATCTTCGCAATAGACCTTTCCAAACATCGAACGAATTCAAGCGAGGGCGGCTCGTTGAGAAAGCCGCCCCAAAATCGATCGCCGCCTCAGAAGCTCAGGTCGAGAGACATCTGAATCTGGCGTGGAGCGCCGATGGTGTGCTTCACGATGCCGAGGCCGGCGGGTGGGTTATAGAGCGTGTCTCCTCCGACGGGAACGTTGTTGAAGCCCGCGTTCTGATTCACATTATTCTGCGGAATGTCGAAGCTGGCCGTGTTGGTGACGTTGTAGACGTCGAACGTGTAGCGCACAGTGTAGCGGTCATGAATCGCCAGGTCCTTGACCAGTGAGGCGTCGAGACGCCGCTGCCACGATTGGCGGAAGATGTTGCGCTCGCCAGTGATGAAGTTGGTTTCGTAGGTGTCGCCGTTGGGAACGCCCATGGTTCCCTCGGGAATGAGGGGAAGCGTAAAGCAGCTGGCTTTCAGCGCGGCGCCGGTCCCGTTGTTTATGTTGTAAAACGCGCCGTTCACGCCGGTGAGCGCATTTTTGCGCGTGCATCCCGGAGCCAGAGGCACGATGGGATTGGTGATGCCGTTGAAGGTGCTGAAGTAGATGCTGCCCACCGCGCCCGAGTAGTCGATCATGCTGTAAGGCTGTCCGCTTTGGAACACGCCCGCGCCGTGAATGGCCCAGCCATTTGCGGCCATGCCTGCGAGTGTACTGGCGCTGAAAAACTTCGGCAGCGTGTATCCATAAGTGAAGTTAATCACGTGGGTACGATCGAAGTCCGACGATCCATAGCCCGAGCGCAGGTTATTGGGGTTGTTGCCGTTGTAGAAGAGACCCATGCCACTCTGCTCATCGGTGGAGTGAGAGTAGGTGTAGGAAATACCCGCCGTGACGCCGTGACTCAGGCGCTTTTCCAGGTGCGACTCGAGCGCGTTGTACATGGCGATGCCGGCGGCGGTGTAGGCTTCCGACTCAGACGAATAACCGATGTAAGGCACGCGCAGATCCACGTTGCCGCCTTCATAGTTATTCAGCATGGTGCCGTATTGGCAATTGGTCTCAGTCGGGTCGTTCACGCACTCGGGGAAAAACGTATCCGGGTCGAGCACGGTATAGCCGTAGCTGTAGTACTGCGTTGCAATGCCGCCGGGGTGCGTGGGACTGCCGGGCGTTGCAATCTGCGGCTGGTTAAACGGAACGGGAATGACCTGGTGGCGGCCGAGATTGCCCACGTATCCGATCTCCCACATGAGATCGTTTCGCGGCTGATACTGGATGTTCAGCGTGAAGTTGATGCTGTAAGGCAGCTTGTTGGCGCGGTTGTAGACGCCGAGGGTGAAAGGCTGGCCGGCGTTGTTCGCGCCGACAGTGCCATCGATGATGGCTGCGGCGTTGGGCAGGTAATTGCTGATGTCGGAGGCCTTGGGATTGGATGGCGGCGCCGAGCGCGAGGGGCCCCAAGGCGTGGCAAGGTTGTATTCCGAGTTGTCAACGGCGTAGGTGATTCCGTTTCCGCCGCAGATGGGGACGTAATAGAGATAGAGATAAGTGGGATTCGCGGCGTTGTAAGAAGAACTGTAGGGACAGTGCTGCTGCGAGACAAACGGCTCGGTCTGCGACGAGCCGAAAGGACCTCCATCGATTTCGCCTGCAGCGTAGCCGGGCGAGAGATAGGTGAACAGCTCGCCGCGATCGTAGTAAAAGCCGCCGCCGCTGCGCACAACAATTTTGGAGTGGAACATTGCGGGTTGCCACGCCAGTCCGAGCCGGGGCGCAAGGCCCCATTGCCGCCCGGTAAGCGTGGTTCTGCTTACGCCCTGGGTTCCGTTTTTGTTGTTGGCCGCGATGACGAAACCGGAGCTCATGATGGTGTCTGAGGTCGCGCTGTAGCTGTATTGCTTGGGATCGAAGTTGAAGATGTTGCCGTATTTTTCGGTGAGCCCGCCATCCCAGTCGTAGCGCAAGCCCAGCGTGATGCTCAGCGTGGGCGTCGCCTGGAATTTGTCCTGAACGAAGAGCCCGGTCTCGTTGGCGCGATAGTAACGGTTGGCGTTGCCCTGCAGAAAGGTTGTTGCGGTGAAAAGCTGCGTGGTGTAGGGTGTGACCCAGTTGTTAGCGAAGGTGACAAGATCCGGCGTGTCCACGTTGCCGGTGCCGGTGCGATGGTCGATCGTGTTCAGTTGCGTGTACGACCAACTTCCGCCAAAGCTGATGGAATGTTTCCCTTTGGCCCAGATGGCTGTGGCAGACGGCATAATGCGATTTTGGAAGACGCCTGTGTTGGCTCCCTGATATTCAGAATCGGGACCGATGGCGAGCGACGGAAACAGAAGGCCGTAGAGCGGGCCTGGCGGCGTGTTTGTGCTCGAATCGCCCGGCGAGTCAAACTGATCGCCGAGGGCATCGTTGATGGTGATGCCGGAGAAATAACTGCCGAACGCGGTGCTCATAGATGAAATCGGCGTTCCGGCCTGACCCGGTTTCCAAAGCTGGTCATTCGTGGCGTAGGCCTTTTCTCGCAGGATGCCCACGGTTTCAGAGATGCTCAGATCGGATCCGATCGTCTGAACATTGTTCAGCGAGCCAACCTGCGAGCCGGTATCCATGCGCGCGGTGAAACCCGGAACGTTGGAGTAAGCGTAGGGCGAAGTGTTGGGATCGTGCTGGTAGTAGTACTTGACTGCGAGCGTGTCCTTCGCGGTGACGTTCCAATCCAGATCCGCGATTGCCTGGTCCGATGTGAAGCGCGCAGTGCCGGGCAGGAATGCGTTGTAGGGCGAGAAAACATTGAGAGTGCCCGGGGCATTCTGGTTGGGTATCAGCCACTTTCCCGGCTCACCCGGCGCCGCCGGCGCGTTGAAAAGCGCCAGGGCCAGGGGATTCGATGCCCACGTAGCGGAATCGGCCGTAACACCGCTCGTGCCTTCGTTAGTGGTCCAGTTGTTGTTCGTAATGTCGGCGAGGCCAGCCGCGCTGCGGTTAGTGTCGCTCAACCCCGGCGGAACGATGAGAAGTTCATCGCCGGTCTCCTGATCGGAGATGTGCATGTGCTGGTAGCTCACGAAGCCGAAGAGCCGGTCCTTGATGAGCGGGCCGCCAACTTCGCCACCTACTATGTAGCGGTGCAGCTGGGGATTCTTATCCGCGGCGGGAATGTTATCGTCTTTCTTGAAGAAGAACGGCGCGGCGTTGATCCAGTTGGTGCCGCGATGGCCGTAGACTTCGCCATGCAGCTGGTTGGTTCCCGACTTGGTGCTCATGTCGATGTGCGCGCCGCTGTCGGATCCCTGCTGCGCGTCATACATCGACGCGTTCACGCGAACCTCGGCGAGAGTCTCAGGAGCGGGAGTGGGAATCGCGTTGCCGATGGCAAGATAGATCGAAGACGCGCTTGGAATCACGCCTCCTGCGGCGTTGTTGGCCTGGCCCGTGTTGTTGACGATGCGGAATGAATCCACCTGGCTGGTGGTTTTTCCGTTGAAGAGATTGCTGGCATCCACACCATTCAGCAGGAAAGCATTTGATGTGTCGCGCTGGCCGTTGGCCCAGATGGGAGCGTTGCCCATCCCCGAGTTTGCGCCGGTGCCACCGCCCAGTTCGGCATTCACGCCCGGCGACATGATCGCGAGACCCGTGAAGCTGCCGGTGGGCAGAGGCACGCTATCGATCTGCTGTTGCTCCATCACGTAGCCGTTCGTCGTGTCCACGGCGTTCATCAGCGGTGCGGCCTCTACCTCAACCGTGGTGCTGGCTGCGCCCACTTTCAGCGACTCATTCAGCGTTGCCGTTCGGTCGGCTTCGATGGTGATGTGCGAAGTCTTCAGCGCCTGGTATCCGCTGGCGGTAAAGGTCAGCGTATAGGTGCCGATGGGCAGGTTTACAAACGTGTATTCGCCGCTGTCGTTGGTTTTGGTGGTTCTGGTCAGCGAAGTCTGCTCGCTGGTGATGGTGACCGTGGTGTTCGGAATCAAGCCGCCGGAGGCGTCTGTAATATCTCCCGTGATTCCGCCGAGGGTCTGCTGAGCTTGAAGAAGGCTGGCGCAGAGCACCAGGGTTAACAACGATACAAGCAGACTGGGAAATGCGAATGAAGATACACGCTTGATAAGCATCGAAGCACTGACCTCGAAGATAGATTTTCCCCAACTTGAAATCCTGGGGATTCAACGACCGCTGAATTGGTTTTGAAATCTCGAAGTTCTTGAGCGTTGAATGGTGCGCGGGCACAGTTTGCCGGCGCGACGCGCGATTTGGTGAATGTCCCTGCCTGCTCGCGTTACAGGTTACGGAAATATTAATTGCCGCCGCATAAAGTTCATCTAAGGAATTTGCGCGTAGGAGGGGGGATAGGGCACGGTTTTTCCACAGCGCATCAGGTGACTTAGCGGAAAAGCCGGGAGCTCCGCATCGACTTGGGTAAGTTTGTGTTTCCGGGGCGGTAACTCGGGTCAGTTGGCGATTCTTTTGTGCCGCACGACATACCACGCCAGACCCGAAAGCAAGTAGGCCAGGTAGAGGTAGGGAATGCGCGCGTGAGCCGCATCCGCGGCGGACCTGAGATCGAACACCGCGATGGTAATGATGACCGCAATCGTCAGCAGGCTGACGGCCACAACGAGCGTTGAATGCTGTCCAACGGCGCGGCGCGCGAAGGGAAGCGCAAGAGCGACCAGCGCGTAGGCTGTCAGAAATCCGAAGACGGCGGTTGACCCGAGCAGATCGTAAATCGAGTAGCCGGTGACGCCGTTCAATACCATCGCGGAGATGACGATGAGAATGAGCGCGGTGGAGAGCAGGATGCCCGCGCCCGGCGTGCCGTGCCGCGGACTGGTTTTTGAGAAGGCGGCGGGCAGCAACTTTTCGCTCGACATGCGCATGAGCACGCGCGCGGCGGCGGTGGCGCAGGCCAGCACGCAAGCGAACATGCTGATGAAGGCGCCACAGTCAATGGCGACACCGAGCAGAGAAACGCCGGCTTTGCGCGCAAGCAGATGCAGAGGGCTGGTGGTTTCGCTCAATGCGCCCAGTTGGCCCTGGAATCCTAATACCTCGGAGTATGCGCAGAGCATGAAGAACAAGCCGGAAAGCAGAGCGCACTGAATGACCGCACGGGGAATGGTACGCAACGGATCGCGCGCCTCGCCGCCGAGAGTCGTAGCACTTTCAAATCCCACGAAGCTGAAGATGGCCAGCACCAATGCGGTTCCCGTTGAGGAGAAGGAAGAACCGCGCAGATGGAACTGACTGGAGTCGAAACGCAGTCCCATATGAAATGGGAGCAACGCGAGCACGATGAGGATGAGGCCGACAGAAATCGCTTCAATCCAGAGCATGACCTCTGCCGAGAGCTTGACGTCGCGGTAGGCGATCCATCCGGGAACGGCGCAGACGATGGCCAAGGTCGGGATGGCAGGCGGCGCCCAATTGAAAAATTGTTGCGAAAGAACCGTTGCATAGTAGAGCGCTCCGCCGGCGACCGATGCGCCGGTAGCGAGATAAGCGAGAAGCAGGCCCCATGCGGCGGCAACTCCAAAAGCGGGCGGCAATGTATTTGCCGTGTAGGAGTAGAGCGAACCGGGAGACGCGCTGAGGCGCGCGAACCTGCTGACGCAAAAACCGACGAGCAGCATGGAAACCGTGGCGAGCAGATAGACAAACCATGTGGCGTTGCCGGCCAGGCCGACGATGAGTGGAATGGTGAGCGATGCGGAGGTGCTGGGAGCGGTTGCGGAAACCGACTGCGCCAGCGTCTCGACGGGCCCTAAAACGCCTGCGCGCAGGCCATAGTCTTCCTTCGCGCTTTGCGCATACACTTTTCGGCCTGGGGTCGCGATCTCGGTCACGGTTCCGCAATCTGCTGGTTACATTAACGCTCGATGGTGGCCTCGATCGTACCATGCGGCTCATCGATGGGCACGAAGATGTGGTTCGGATTGTCCTGCTCGAAGCGGCTGAGGTCGGCGAGCAGATGATGCAGATTAGGCATGGACAAACGAATGCGCGCGATCTCGGGTGCGGCATCGAGCGCGGCTTTGCCCATGTCGAAGAGCGTGTGTTGGACGCTCATGCTGTCGTGGGCCGCGAAAGTTTTGAGGAGGGCGGTCAAAATTCGCGCGCGGGCCTGCGCATAATCCGGAACCGCGCCGGCATAATCCCAGGAAATGGTGGCGCTGGTGCCAAGAATTCGATCGGTGGCGGGCTTGAGCGTGGTGAGTTTGTCCACGATGTAGCCGGTGAAAGCAGATTTTGTCGTCTTCAAAAGCGTTAACTGATCGACGCCCGACCTGATCGACCACTCCCGCCCCTGATCGCGAACGGCGCGCACGGTCTGCAACTCCGGTCCGCCGAGCTTGAACGTGGTTGGATCGGCGGAGCCATCAATTCTTAGCCGTTCCCACGCGCGCTCTTCAATTTCGATGAGAACGCCGGAGACTTGAACATTGTTGACGAGGAGATAGTCGCCCAACTCCATCGCGAAGGCCTCGATCGTTTCTGCTTTCGAGTTCCGCGCCACATAGTAGACAGTGTTTTTCATCGTGTCCGTGGGCAGGATCTTGCTGTTATCGGCCTTCGTGAAGCTGGCTTCAAAATCTCCCTCGAGCATCACGTGCACGGTCCACTCATTGAAGTCGTGCCGGTCATTCAGGCGCGTGATGCGCGAGAGCCGTACGCGCGACTTTCCGTAACTGTTCTCAACCAGCTTCGCCATGCGTCAGCTTCCTCTGTAGGTTGTGTAACTGTTGTCGCTCAAGAGAAGCGGCAGATGGTAATTTGCGTTTCCATCGCAGTTGAACGCAATTGCGATCTCGGGGTAAATGCTCGCCCGTCCCAACCGCGCGAAGTAGGCTCCGACATCAAACACCAGGCGATACGGACCGGCGTCGGCATCGAGCTTGAGATCCCGGGAGCGGCCATCGGCATCGGTAACGCCTGCAGCTACCTCAATCCAATCGCCGGGGGCGTCGTGCGCTTGTTCGGCGCTGCTGCCGTTGGCAGCGACTTCAATCCATCCTCCGCCCGCAAACTTTTCCAGGCGCACCGCAATCCCCGCGGCGGGTTTGCCGAGCGTTGAATCCAAAACGTGCGTTGAAATCTTGCTCATTCCGCTAACCACTTTCCTAAACGAATCTGCAGAATCTGGCGTTGCTGTTCGACTGCCTCGCGCAGTTCGGTCTCGCGATCGTTGGCCAGGCGCCGTTTCAGAATGGTAAGCATCTCGGCTGCACTTTTGCCAGTGGCGCACACAATATAGGTAAAGCCGAAGCGCTCTTCATAGCGCCGATTGTCTTCCTCGAGTTCGGCGAGCAGCAGCTCACCGGCCGCGCGGGCCGAGGATTGTTCCTGGCGCGACCAGTCCGATGCTCGACCGACTGCTCCACGGCCGCTGAAGACGGCTGGCGGCGGCTTGCGTTCGCCGATACGCGGATGACATGCGAACGCCTCCATCCAATCCGGTTCGTGCATTGCCGCCCACGCGCGATCGGCGCCGTCGCTCAGCGCTAGCACGTTGGCGATGGGCCGTTGCGCCACCATCGCTCGCGCCCATCGCGTCGAACCGCAACAGGCGAGCATCGCGTCCATGGCGGCGGATTCATCGGCTGCATTCCACGCTGCGAGAGTTGCGTTCATGCGCGCGAGCCCTCCGGCCGAAGTGACTGCAGAAACTCGTCAAGCAGGTTAAGAGCCACGCGACGCCGATATTCCTCGGTGGATCGAATGTCGGTGATTGGCTTGATCTCCGCGAGCAGCGCGCGATGAGCTAGGGCGATCGTTTCGGGCGTCACGGGCATTCCGAGCAACACGGCTTCGGTCTGCAAGAGTCGCGCGGGGAAGGGAGCCAGGCTTGCCGCGCCGAGGCGAATCTCGCGGATCGCACCGTCATCAACCATTGCGGTCGCCCCCAGCGCGACCTTGGCGATTGCCATGGCGCGGCGTGTTCCCACTTTTCGTAAATAGGAAACGTGATGAGCAAAACGCCGCGGGACATGAATCGCGTAGACAAGCTCGTCGGGTAAAAGAACATTGCGCTTATAGCCAGTGTGAAACTGCGCATAGGGAACCCGGCGGCGGCCGCGCACGGAGATCATTTCAATTTCCGCGTCGTAAGCGAGCAGCGCCGGAGAGGAATCCGCGGCCGGCGAGCCGTTGACGAGATTTCCGCCGAGCGTGGCGCGGCTCTGGTTCGCGATCGAGCCGATCCAGCCGGCGGCTTTAGCCAACAGCGGAAATTCCGCCGCGATGATCGCGTTTCTGCGCAGATCGAGAAACGTTGCGGCAGCGCCGATCGCAACACTTTGTTCCGTGACTGTAATCGCCCGCAGATCAGGAATGCTCCAGAGGCTGACGAGTTTCGGCGCGGCCAGCCTTCCCGCAGAAAATGCGACCATGAGCTCCGTACCGCCGGCAAGCGGGGTCCATTCCCCGGGTTCGCAGGCAAGCAACGCGAGTACCGCATCGAGTTTGCCTGGAGCGACGAATTCGTGCAGGTTTGCGTTACCGCGCATCGCGTGTTTGCTCCATGGCTGGTTTCGCGTTGCGGTCAGAGCTTTCCGGCGCGGCCGCAAGCTGGACTGACTCGAAGATGCGCATGAATCCCGTGCATCGGCAGAGATTGCCCGCCAGCGCCTCACGAATCTCTGTCATGCTCGGCTGCGGATTCCGTTCGAGAAGTTGCGCGGACGCCATCAACATTCCCGGCGTGCAGATACCGCACTGCGCGCCGCCGTGCGAAAGAAAAGCCTGCTGCAACGGATGAAGCGCGCCATTCAGCGCTAGGCCTTCGATCGTTTGGATCGCGGCTCCGGCGGCCTGCAGCACGGGAACCAGGCAGCTGTTTACAAGCTCGCCGTCCATGCGCACCGAGCAGGAGCCGCACTCGCCTTCGCCACAGCCCTCTTTCGTTCCGGTCAAGTGAAGATCCTCGCGCAGCACGTCGAGCAGACGCTTCATGGGCGGGACATTTACCTGGCGTTCTTCGCCATTCACGCGGAACTGGATCGATGGCCATCGACCACTCGACATCGCGTGTGGGGGCCGGGTCATCGTGCCGCCAACTCCTGTGAGGTTTGAGTTGAGACGAGGCCGGCAAACAGATCCTCTGGCAGCAGCGGAATGGCGTTGAACGCGACGCCTGTTGCGTCGTGAATCGCATTCAGAATCGCAGGCGCGGGCCCGTCGTGCGGCAATTCGCCAATGCCCTTGGCTCCGAATCCGCCGTAGCGAAATGGAATCTGCTCGAAATACACATGAATCGGTGGAACATCTTCCGCCGTCGGCATAATGTAATTCGTCATTTGATTGTTGACCATGCGGCCGTCCTGCCAGACGACCTTCTCGTAGAGCGCGTAGCCGATGCCCTGCGCGATTCCGCCTTCAATTTGTCCCACCGCCATCACCGGATGAATCACGCGGCCCACTTCCTGAACGGCCCAGAAATCTTCGACCTCGGCAGAGTAAGTGACGGTGTCGACGGCAACCTGCGCGATGTAAACGGCCCATGCGTAGGCACAGTAGGCTTCGCCATGATACTTTTTGTCGTCCCAGTAAATTCCAGGCGGCGCTTCGTAGTGGCATAGCGATTGAACATCGCCATGCGCCTTGCGATATCGATCGCAGGCGCCGAAGAATTCCTGCTCGGTGTATGTTGCGCCAAGTCCGGCGCGCTCGCGAAGAGTTTCAATCAATTGCGAACAAGCACGCTCGATGATGCGCCCAATGACCATTGACGTGCGCGAGGCCACGGTTGGCCCACTGTTAGGAACCAATCCTGTATCAGGGGGAGCCATGGTGACACGAGCGTAGTCGATTCCGAGCGCTTCGGCTGCAACCTGCGTGAGGATGGTATTTGTTCCCTGACCGAACTCGGTATTCGACACGAGCACGCGAACTTTGCCTTCCGGAGTCACATCGATACCGGCGAGAGAATTCAAAGTCGCTTCGCCCGACCCAGTGAACCCCGAGCCGTGATAAAAGGCCGCCAGGCCCAGGCCGCGCTGGACGCTGCTCGACGGATTTTCGCGGGCGAACTGTGCGCGCTTGGCGTGATAGTCGCTCTCTTTCAGCGCGCGATCCAGCAGCTGATCCAGAATCACTGGCTCGCGCATCTCCTGTTCCGTCGCATTCGTGTCGCCGGTGTGAAGAAAATTTCTGCGCCGCAGCTCGACGGGATCGATGCCAAGCGTCGCGGCAATTTCATCCATATGCCGCTCCATCGCGAAGATGGCCTGCGGCGCGCCGAAGCCGCGAAAGGCGCCGTATGGAATGTGATTGGTTGCCCACGAGCGTGCGCTCACGCGAATGTTGGGGCACAAGTAGGGCCCCGTGGAGTGAAGCGTCGCACGCGAAAGCACTGTCGATGAGAGCGTGGCGTAGGCTCCGCCGTCGGTCGCGAGATCGATGTCGATCGCCAGCAGTTTGCCGTCACGATCAAGCGCGGTGCGATGGCGCACGCGCGATGGATGCCGCTTAGTGGTCGCCGCCAGATCTTCCATGCGGTCGTAGACCATCTTCACGGGATGCCCGCTCTTCATCGCGAGCAATGCGGCGTGGGAGGCGAGCATCGAGGGATAATCTTCTTTGCCGCCAAATGCGCCGCCGGTTGCGGTCTGAATCACGCGAACTTTTTCTTCGGGGAGATCGAAAACTCCGCGCAATGCCTTCACAACATAGTAGGGACACTGCAACGAGCCCCACACCGTTACGCCGGTTTTCGCACTGTATTCCGCGATCATGCCCTGGTTTTCAATGTAGAGATGTTCCTGCGCGCCGGTGCGATACTCGCCTTCAACGATGTGCGCGGCGCCGACCCACGCGGAATCCACGTTGCCTTTTTCCAGCAGAAAGCTCTTGAGCAGGTTGTCCGCGCCCCACACCACAACCGACTGGCGCTCGCTCTCTTCGATGGTGAAGATGGGCGGCAACGGCTCGTAATCGATCTTGACCGCCGCTACGGCTTCGCGGAGCTTGTGTTTGTCCGGGTGAGCGAGCAGCAGAATCGGCTCTTCGCAATGATTCACTTTGCCGTCGGCCAGGCAGGGCTGATCGTCAACGATGAGGTGGATGCAATTGTCGCCGGGAATATCTGCGGCGGTGACAACCGCAAATTCGCTCCAGTCCGTGCGGCGATCGAAAGCGATGGAGCGAATGAGCCCGCGCGGATTTGAGCTGCGGACCGTGGTTCCATACCACATTCCTTCGCGTTCCATGTCGTCGATGTAGCGCGCGCGGCCCAGCAGCTTGTCCACGCCTTCCTTGCGGGGAACAGGGGCGCCAACGATCCGAGTTGACGAAGGCGTGTTCATGATTTCGGAATCGGCTGCCGCCGAACAGGTTGAGGGATAGCATACAACGCTGCGGTGGGTTTTTGAAACGATGGGCGCTAGGAGGCGAGAGCTGCCAGCGTGCGCGATAGCACGTGAACGCCGCCGCCGATCCATTCGGGCGACGCGTATTCATCGGGCCTGTGGCTCACTCCTCCGCGGCAGGGAATAAACAACATCGCAACCGGCGCGATGCACGAAACGAACGATGAGTCGTGATAGGCGCGCGCAACCATTTTCTTGTATGTTTTGCCGGCTGCGATCGCAGACTGCTCAAGCGCGTCGAGAATTGCAGGATCGCATGTCGTAGGCGGGTCGGCGTTGATCAGCTCGGTGGTGATCTTTACGCCTCGGCGATTGCGCACGTCTTCAGCTGCTGATGCGAGCGCTGCCAAAACCCCATCGCGGCGTGCGCCGTCGATGTCGCGCACATCGGTCGTGATCGTCACGCGCGAAGGAACGCTGTTGACCGCGCCGGGGAAAACCTCGCAGATGCCGACGGTGCCAACGGTATCAACGGCGCCGGTGGATTTCGCGGCGGATTCGAGCGCAAGGATCAATTCAGCGGCCGCGGCCAGTGCATCCTTGCGGCGCGGCATCAACTTTCCGCCAGCATGCCCGCCCTCGCCTTCAATCACGATGCGCTGGCTGGCAGGCGCAGCGATATGAGTTACGAGTCCCACGTCGAGACCTTCCTGCTCAAGAATCGGCCCCTGCTCGATGTGCAGCTCGACGAATTGATGAAAGCGGCCGCGTGCGACTTTGACGGATTCCAGCGATCCGTTGAACCCTGCTTGTGCCCGCCATTCTTCGAGTCCGCGGCCATCCTTGTCGCGCAGGGCCAGCGCTTGCTCAAGCGTGAGCACACCGGCCATCATGCGGCTTCCTAAGCAGCCGATGCCGAAGCGCGTCGGTTCTTCCGCTGTAAAGATCACGAGCTCGATCGATCGCCGTGGCTCGAACCCAAGAAGCTTCAGAACGCGAATCGCTTCAAGGCCGCCCAGCACGCCCACGCAGCCGTCGTAGAGGCCGGCGTTTGGAATCGCGTCAATATGCGAGCCGGTGCCTAGGGGCGCGAGATTCGGGTCTTTGCCCTCCCAGCGCGCAAAGGTATTGCCGACGGCGTCTTCGCGAATCTTCAGTCCTGCAGCTTCGCACAGGCCCTTCACATACGCCCGCGCACGGAGATCGGCTTCGCCAAACACAACGCGAGTAACAACGGGCGGAGGGGCCTCAGAAATCTGTCCCAGAGCCTTCAGCTCGGCGATCAGTGTGTCGATCGTGAGTTTCGGCCGCGCGGTTGTCATCGACTCTCCCCAAGGGGATGGCGGCGCCAGTCCTTGTAGAGCAGATACTTTGCAGGGCGCTTGCCGAGCGCGCCAAACCATTGCGGGCAATAAGCACGCATCCAGATAAAGTCGCCAGCATAGACGGGATACCACGAGTCGCCGAGGCGGTAGATGCCGCCGCCATCGAGCATCAGCAGCCCGTGCTCCATCACATGCACCTCGACCATGGGAAGCGACGCGCCGGGCTCGTAGGTCATCGTGTTCACCGCAAAATCGTAAGCCGGACCGTCGGGCATCAGCGCGCGCACGCGTAGCGCGTCATCGTCAAGCAGCGATGCGGCTTTTATCGCTGTCTCATCGCCGATCACAACCTTGGGCGCGGCCGCGCCGGCATGCGGCTCGTAGGGTTTTTCGATCACCTCCGCGCGCGCAATTCCCGTCGCGCGCACCGTGTGCTCGGCTCCTTGCGGCAAATAAGCAAACCCGCCCGGCTTGAGAATGTGCTTCTTGCCTTTCGTTCTTACTTCAAGCTTGCCGTCAAGGACGTAGATGAATCGCTGCGCCGGCGCTGGGCCAAGCGAGCCGCCGGCAACGAACTCGGCGGTCATTTGCGTAAAGCGCGCGCCCATCTGCGGTGCGGCATGAATAATGACCTCTACACCGTCTGCATCGGGCAGCGGTGAGCGAATATAAGTGTCGGGAGTCTGCAGCAGGTGATCCGCCTTGTGGCTGCTGCGGGTTGATCCAAGATGGTGCACGTGCGACCTCGATCTGGGGAGACTGCAAAGAAGATTCGGAAGAATTCCGATGCTCGATTTTATCCGAAGCGGGCGGCCAGCCTATCGAGGAAAATCCTAGCGACATGGAGCGCGGCCGCAACGTCCTCTTCTCGAACCGTTTCGCTGGGATGGTGGCTGATTCCGCCGGGGCTGCGCACAAAGAGCATCGCCGCCGGAACGCTGGCAGCGATCACCATGGCGTCGTGTCCGGCGCCGCTGGTCATGCGCTTGTCCGGCATCCTTGCCGCGAGCATCGCATTGGTAAGGTCAGCCGTCAGGTGTTCATCCATCGGCACCGCCGGCTGATCAACTTGTTGCGCCCAGTCCAGAGTCACACCGCGTTTATCGGCGATGGCCTGTGCGCGCGCGACCAACAAATCCACAGCGGCGCGGCGGGCGCCATCGTCGGCGTGGCGAACGTCGAGGCTCAGACTTACGGAACCGGCAATTACATTGGCAGCGTTCGGTTCTGCGTCAATCTTGCCCACGGTTGCGACCAGACCGGCCGTGCTTTCTGCCTTGGCCTCCACCGCGACGATCCATTCCGCAGCGGCGGCCAGCGCATCGCGCCGCAGATTCATCGGTGTCGTTCCGACATGGTTGGCGTGCCCTTGAAAGCTGAACTTCAGGCGCGATTGGCCGGCGATCGCCGTCACCGCCGCCACCGAAAGGCTTTCCGCTTCGAGAACCGGCCCCTGCTCAATGTGCATTTCGACGAAGCCGAGCACATGGTCATCGAGCGCCGCCTCGCCGATTTTGCTCGGGTCGAGCTCGAACGCGCGAATCGCGTCTGCGAGCGTAATGCCGTCCGCATCTTTCAGCGCAAGCAGCGCCGCGTCAAAGCGGCCCGCAACGGCACGGCTGCCGATGAACGGCACGCCGAATCGAACTCCTTCTTCTTCAGAGAACGCAATGACCTCGATCGGAAAGGGAAGCTTCAGCTCCTGCGCCAGCTCGACCCATTCGAGAGCGAGGGCCACGCCAAGCACACCGTCGAATGCACCGGCGTTGGGAACGGAATCGATATGCGATCCGACGATTAATCGTTTGCCGAGCGCACCCGTCGGCACCCACAGCCCGCGCAAGTTTCCCGCTGCATCCATTCGCGCCGACATGCCGAGCGATTCCATGCGTGTGCGCAAAAACTCGTGGACGTCGCGCACCGGCGGCGTGAGGAATCGGCGGGTCGTGCGGCCCGGCTCTTCACTCATCTCGGCGATGCGCCTGCACGTGGCGATCACACTTTGCGCGCGATCTTTCATGAGCGCACCTGCTCTCTGCCGCGCGGCGTGCCCGGAAACCGATCCGCAGATTGGTCTGAATAGACTTTTTCGCCGCGCAGCCAGGTCTCTTTCACGCGGCCGCGAAGTTGCGCGCCGAGATATGGAGAAATCTTGTGGCGGAAGTGGAGATCTGCTTCGCTCACGGTCCATTCGGCGTCGGCATCGAAGACAACAAAGTCCGCGTCGGCGCCGGGCGCGATTGCTCCCTTGCGCCCGCTCAAGCCTGCGAGCCGTGCGGGCGCTGCGGCCAGCCACTGACCGATCCGTTCGAGAGTCGGGCCGGGGCCCAGCTTGGGCCCGCGCCGATGCATCGCTGTCCAAATCACCGGGAGCGCCAGCCCAAGGCTCGCGATCCCGCCCCACGCCTGATCGAAACGTCCGTCCGCGCTGTGTTTCATCTCCCGAGGACATGGCGAATGATCGGTCGCGACGAGATCGATGACGCCGTCTTCGAGTGCTTGCCACATTTTGTCGCGATTCTCCGCATTTCGAATCGGCGGCGCGCATTTGAATTCCGTTGCGCCATCGGGAACTTCTTCGCTCGCAAACCATAAGTAGTGAGCGCAAGTCTCCACGGTTAATGGCAACCCACGCTCGCGTGCCGCAGCGATGATCGGCAGAGCCTTCGCGCTCGATAAGTGCACGATGTGGATCGGAGTCCGGACCTCTTCGGCGAACCGGATGAGCATCGCGATGGCCTCGACTTCCGCAGAATCGGGGCGCGATGCCAGAAACGTCGAGTACTTGCGCCAATCGGCGCCTGCGGCGTTGAGTTCGCGCGTCGCAGCCTCAACGGGCCCGGCAACTTCAGCGTGGACAAGCAGCGGCAGCCCCGTGCCACGCAGCTTTTCGAGCGCCAGCCGCAGCTCGGCTTCGTCAACCCACGCAAATCCGTCGATGCCGGAGTGAATCAGGAAGCATTTGAAACCGGGAACGCCGGCACGCGCCAACGGCTCGATCTCTTCACTATTGCCGCGCACCACGCCGCCCCATGCAGCCCAGTCGACCCACGTCTTTCCCTTTGCCGCCGTGCGCTTGGCTTCGAACGCCGCCGCATTGATCGTTTCCGGCACGCAGTTCAGCGGCATGTCGACGACCATCGTCACACCGCCGGCTGCTGCGGCTCGCGTCGCCGTCTCAAAACCCTCCCAATCGGTGCGGCCCGGCTCGTTGATGTGCACATGAGTATCGACCAGCCCGGGCAACAGCACTGCATCGCCAAAATCCACACGTTCCGACCCAGCAGGGAATTCATCCCAACCACCAACCGCTGCGATGCGCTCTCCATCAACGAGAACAGCCGCCGGCGCGAGACCCGCGGCCGTCAGTACGCGTGTGGAGCGGAGGGTTCTTGTCATCTTGTTTGTACTGTCGCTGAAACGGGAGCTCAAGGGCAAGCGCCGCGCGCCTCCACCCCATGGCGATTTGCGATGTTTTTTCGGGCGGACCGCGGCCGAGGGGCCTCAAACATCGAAGGATGCCGAAGCGGCGGCGTTATCCGCGCAGCTTTGCCAGCAGATCCTGAGGGTGGACAGGCTTTGCGAGAATGTCGAACTCGTAACCCTCGGCGCGCGCTTTCTCCAGCAGATCGGCCGTCGCAGCCTGGCCGGAAAACAGAAGGATTTTGATACTGGGAAGCAGGGCGCGAATGCGGATGGCGGCATCGATCCCATTCAGGTCCGCCATAATCACGTCTGAAATAAGCATGTCGGGCTTGAAAGATTCAGCAAGCTCGAGGGCCTTCTCGCCGGAATACACCGCGCGAGCGTCAAATCCGCTTTGGTTCAGAATAATGGTCAACGTATCGGCGATCACTCGTTCGTCGTCGGCGACCAGCACTTTTGGTTTCGTGTTCGACATACACTCCTGAGGGGACAGGGAAGGGAATTTGCCCGGCTACGCTGGTTGGCCCGCAAAACCGGGTCAGGGAGCGTCGCACGGCTCTTGCGCTTTCATTCCGTAGAGAATGGTACGCTTTACCAGTGTAAAGCACGGCAAGCTGTTCTGCGCCGTTGATTTGACGTTCGTTGCCGGAGCGCCCAAATGGCCGGGCGCACCTCAAAGCCGCCGATTCATCTGTCATCCATCGCACCCTTTTATACTGGCGCAAACAAGCGGTAGATTGCCTCGCCATCCCCGACCGGAGCAAAGGAAATGCTGGAATCGACTGTCCCCATCGCCACTCTCGAAGCGCCGCCGGCGAAGGATGCGATCATCCGCGCGGAAAAGGTGGAGAAGTATTACGCGCAGCCCAGCCAGAATCGCATTCAGGTGATCTCGGCGACGGATCTGAGCATTTTTCCAGGCGAGATTCTGGCGTTGCTGGGACCTTCGGGCTCGGGCAAATCAACCATGCTGCGCATGTTGACCGGGCTTTCAACGCCGACGGCCGGCCAGGTTTACTGGCATGGCACTCCCATTTCCCAAGCTGAGGTGAATGTCTCTATCGTTTTTCAGAGCTTTGCGCTCTTTCCCTGGCTGACTGTTCTTGAGAATGTTGAAGCGCCGCTGCAAGCGCGCGGCGTTCCCCCTGCCGAGCGGCGCGAACGCAGCATGAAGATGCTGGACGTTGTCGGCCTCGACGGATTCGAAGCTGCGTATCCCAAGGAACTTTCAGGCGGAATGCGGCAGCGCGTTGGCTTTGCGCGCGCCCTCGTTGTCGAGCCGGAAGTTCTGTTCATGGACGAACCGTTTTCAGCGCTCGATGTGCTGACAGCGGAGAACCTGCGCAGCGAACTGCTCGAGCTGTGGGCGAAAAAGACCATGCCCACGAAGGCCGTTTTTCTGGTCACACACAACATTGAAGAAGCCGTGCTGTTGGCTGACCGCATCGTTGTCCTGGGGCGCAATCCGGGCCACGTCCGCACCGATTTTCCGGTGCAATTGCCGCAGCCGCGCGACCGCAAGTCAGAGAGTTTTACGCAGTTGGTCGACTACATCTACAAGGTGCTCACGCAGCCGGATGTGACGCCGGCTGAAGCGCCCGGCCAGCTTGTCGGGCCGCGCATTCGCGATCAGCGCCAAATGCGCTACCAGATGCTGCCGCATGCACGCCCCGGCGGCATTGCTGGATTGCTTGAACTGCTGCTCGACCGCGGCGGCCGCGACGACATGTATCGGTTGGCCGACGACCTTGCGTTTGAAATCGACGACCTGCTGCCGATTGTGGATGCAGCCCAGATGCTCGGTTTCCTGAAAGTGGAAGAAGGCGACGTCGTGATTACGCCCAGCGGCGAAGAGTTCGCCAACTCCGAAATCCTGCGGCAGAAAGAGCTGTTCCGCAATGCGGCCGTTGAAAACGTGCTTCTGCTGCGCCAGATTCGGCGCGCGCTCGATGCCAAAAGCGACCACACAGTTCCGGAGGAATTCTTTCTTGACATGCTCGATGAGCAGTTCAGCGAGGAAGAATCGCAGCTTCAGATACAGACTGCCGTCACGTGGGGCCGCTACGCCGAGCTTTTCGATTTCGATTCGGGGCGCCGCCGCTTTGTGATGCCCGACGCCCTCGAAGAAGAAATCGCCGCGAGCGAGGAAGACAAGTGAATCTCCCTCACCCCCTCGCCCGATCGCTGGTCGTGGTGCGCCGCACGCCGTTCTTCATCGATCTCGGTGTTGCCGCGTTTATGCTGGCGCTGTTTTTCGCGGTGGTCAGCACCGGCGTCTACTGGTTCCAAAAACCGATTCCGGTCGTTCCCATCTCGAACGCCATCGGCGCGCTGCCACTCTATGCGTTTTATTCGCTGATGCGCATGGCCATTGCCTACAGTCTCAGCCTGGCCTTCGCAGTCTCTTACGGGTACATCGCCGCCTACAATCCGCGTCTGGAGCCCTGGATGATCGCGGTTCTCGACATTCTGCAATCCATTCCCGTGCTCAGCTTTCTACCGCCCGTTGTACTCGCCATGGTGTCGCTCATTCCCGGCCACCAGCTCGGCATCGAGATGGCGGTCATTTTCCTCATCTTTACCGGCCAGGTTTGGAACCTCGCGTTCAGCTTTTATACTTCGCTCAAAACCATTCCAAAAGAAATGGTTGAAGCCTCGCGCATCTATCGTTATTCCGGGTGGCAGCGCTTCTGGCAGCTTGAAATGCCGTTCTCGGCAATCGGACTGGTCTGGAACTCGATCATCTCTGTTGCCGGCGGCTGGTTTGCGCTCATCTTTTGCGAAACCTTCACCATGGGCACGCACAATTTTCAACTGCCCGGCCTCGGCAGCTACATTCAGTCCGCAACCAACAATCAGGACGTTCATGCACTACTGGCCGGCATCTTCACGGTAATCCTGATTGTCGTCGCCACCGATCAGCTAGTGTGGCGGCCGCTGATCGCGTGGAGCGACAAATTCAAATTCGAGCAAGTCGAATCTGCGGATCGGGTCACCTCGCCAATCCTTCATCTCATTCGCCGGTCGAGAATTTTGGGCGATCTTCCCGGCCGCATTTTTTCGCGCATTGAGGAGCCGGTTTACCAACACATGGCGCAAACCCGCGAATGCCGCGTAGTCAGGCCGCTGGATGAATCGAAGTTGGGCAAACCTTCGCCCGCGCTCTGGGCCTTGGCGGTTGCCGGGATTTTCGCAATATGCTGGGCCGCGATCCAGGCAATGTTCATGCTCGCCACGGTCACGGGGCATGAGCTTCGGTATTTGCTTGAGGGCGCGGCTGCAACCTTTCTTCGCGTCAACGCCTCGCTCGTCATCTCCGCAGCTTGGACGATTCCAGTAGGCGTCGCCATCGGCTTCAATCCACGGCTGGCGCGCATCGTGCAGCCGGTCGCGCAGATTCTAGCCTCTGTGCCCGCGACGGCGTTTTTTCCTATTCTGCTCATGGGGCTGGTAAAGATCGGCGCTGGTCTGGGCATCGGATCGATTGCGCTGATGCTGCTCGGCACACAGTGGTACATCCTGTTCAACGTGATTGCGGGCGCCATGGCCATTCCATCGGATCTGCGCGAGGTATCTTCGCTCTACCATTTCACGCGCTGGCAGCGATGGACCAAACTGATTCTTCCCGGCATCTTTCCTTATCTGATTACCGGAATGGTGACCGCGTCGGGCGGAGCCTGGAACGCGTCGGTGATGGCCGAGTACTCGCACGTTCAAGGCCAGACGCTCGAAACCATCGGACTCGGAGCGCAGATCGATGCCGCAACTGACAGCGGCCGCTTCGCGATGCTGCTGCTGGCAACGATCATGATCTCGCTCATGGTGGTCACCATGAATCGCCTGGTTTGGCGGAGGCTTTACCGGCTGGCTGAGACGCGGTTCAAGCTCGAGGGCTGAGTAACCTGTGCTGGACTGAACTTTTCGCTGAGCCCTTCAAAACGCGAATCACCCTCGGCGGCTCGGCTCTTTTTCGATGAGCGGCACCCAGAAATGGAAGCGCGCTCCACTGCCTGGCGCGCTGGTCGCTTCAATCCCTCCGCCATGCGCGGCGAGAATGGCGCGCGTGATGGCGAGTCCCATCCCCGATCCCTTCCGCTTACTCCCTCGGCCGCGGTAGAACTTTTCAAAAATCAGCGGAAGATCGGCAGCATCGATGCCGGGACCGTCGTCTTCCACATAGAACTCCACGCGGTCGTCGCTGCGCTCTGTTTTAAGCGTTACGCGCGAGCCTGGCGGAGTGTGGCTTGCCACATTTTCGAGCAGGTGGCGGAGAACTCTGCCCAGCAGATGAGGATCGAACCACGCTGGCTTGTCATCATCGCCGTCCGCCGCAGCCGAGAGGATCGTTACTCTGTGTTCGCGCAGGATTTTGCGCGATTCTTCCACTGCTTGATCAAGCAGCGCGCGCGGGTGCACCGAGGTCATCTTCACCTGAACCACATTGGCATCGATCTCGGCCATCTCCACGGCTTCGCCCACCAGCAGATCGAGCCGCGCCGACTCTTCGTCGAGAATGCGCACCATCTCCATGCGCCCGGCCTCATCAAGGCCCTCGCCCGCGAGCAATGTCGTGGCAGCCGCGCGAATGGACGTAAGCGGCGTGCGCAATTCGTGCGACAGCGAATCGACAAGCGCAGTGCGCAGCCGGTCTGCCTCGCGCAGGGCTTCAATGCGTGTGGATGTTGCGATGGCAATCGATCGCGCAACGGCGATGGAAACCTGCGCGGAAACCGCGGTCGCCACTTCGAGCGAAAGCGCATCCGGCCGCCAGGCAAGCGCGCCCACCGGCTTTAACCCCAACGCCAACGCGTTCGTCTGGTAGCCGGCAAAGGGAGAAATCGTAGGATTCAATCCCTGCGTGACGGCCTGCATATGCGCCCGCACGCTTGGCGAAATCTCACTCGCCGAAGAGAAAAACCGGTCGTATTCACCGACATACAGAACCACGGCTTCAAGCGCGAAGATTCGGCCAATCGCTTCGGGTAAGTCGCGCAGCAGCCGGTCGGCATCCTCGAACAGCATCATCTCCTGGCTCAGCGAATAGAGCTTTCCCACGTCTTCTTCGCGTTGCTGGGCGCGGAGAGTCTGTTTTCGCGCGCGCTCTGCAAGCCGCCCGACGACCACGCAGCTCAAAGCGAACGAGACCATAGCAACCCATTGCTGCGCGCCCTCAATCCTGAACGTGTGCAGCGGAAGCAGGAAGAAATAATCGAAGCAAACGGCGCAAAGAACGGCAGTGTATATGGAAAGCGCTATTCCGGCTTGCGCGGCCCACCATACCACGAGCACCAGGAACACCATCCCCGCAGTGGTGGAGTTGGCGCCGAGCCAGACCAGCAGAAACGTCGCCAGCGCCGCCGTGCAAGTGGCCGCCAGCCAGCGCAAACCCTGTCGTGCATAGCCGGGTACGCTCATCGTGTCTCCACCGGAATCATACCCCCAGGGGGCTCACTGAAATTCCGCGAGAAATTGATGTAAGCTTCCCAAGGAAGAAAGAAGCAAGACATGCCGGGAAGAATTCTGGTCATTGACGACGAGCCGCAGATTACGCGGGTGCTGCGCGCCGCACTTTCAGCGCAGGGATACGATGTTCGCACGGCCAACGATCCCGACGAAGGATTGCGGCTCTTCCGCGATTGGTCGCCGGACCTGGTGATCACCGACTTGATGATGCCGGTGATGAGCGGGGTTGAAGTCTGCCGCGCCATTCGTTCGCACAGCGCAACCCCGGTGCTTGTTTTGTCGGTGCGCGAACACGAGCGATCGAAAGTCGAGGCGCTCGACGCCGGCGCCGACGACTACGTAACGAAGCCGTTCAGCATTCAGGAGCTCCAGGCTCGCGTCCGGGCGCATCTACGCCGCGCTCCTGAGCGCACAACCGCCCCCATCGAGGCCGGCGACTTTGTGATTGACGTGCGTGCGCATTCCATCCTCGTCCAGGGCAAGCCCGTGCACCTGACGCCCAAGGAATTCGATCTGCTCCTGCATCTGGCGCGCAACTCGGGGAAAGTCATGACGCATCGTGTACTGCTCACCGTGGTCTGGGGAGCGCAATCCGCGCACCAGCCCGAGTACCTTCGCGTTTTCGTCGGCCAGCTCCGAAAAAAGCTCGAGGCCGAGACGGGCCGCCAATATATCCAGACCGAGCCATGGGTCGGCTATCGGTTTGTGCCCGAGGGCTGGACTGAAAACGAAGGTTAAACGGCGGCGTGGACTCGAAGCCGGCTGCGTCTCGAATCGCGAACAGCTCTTTTTGCGCCTGCCTATTTTTCAACAACTTCCAACCCAATCCGAGCCATCCTTACGAAATCTTTAGGAATTCTTTTCGATTCTTAAAGCCGCCAAAGGACAGAATCCTAATGAGTCGAGGCTGAAGGCCTTGTCGCGTGGCTCTTCTGTGCTTCTGGGGCGTGCTTGGATTAGGTGCCCGAGGGAGTGCAGCTCGAGTCACGGCAAGCAAGCCGACACGGCCTCAAATCGAAGCGTGGAGATCCCGCATGCAAGATGCGCTGATGTTGCTCTACACCGTTATCTTTTTCGCCGTGGCGTTTCTTTACGTCAAGGCTTGCCAAAAGTTGAGGTAGCCCATGCACATGGATTGGATTTCTGCCACTGGACTCATCCTTTCGATTCTTCTGATGGTGTATCTCACCGTCGCACTGCTGTACCCGGAGAAATTCTGACATGTCTGCAAACGGCTGGCTGCAATTTGCCATCTACTCTGTAATTCTCCTGTTGTCGGTGCGCCCGGTGGGCATTTACATGTCGCGCGTCGTCGAAGGCGAGCGCACGTGGCTCGATCCGGTGATGCGTCCATTCGAGCGGCTCATCTACAAGCTGTGCGCCATAAAAGCCGACAAAGAGATGAACTGGCGTGAGTACGCGTTCGCGCTGCTCGGCTTCTCCGCGGCAGGCATGCTGCTCACCTACGGCCTTGAGCGCCTGCAGTATTACTTGCCATGGAACCCGCAGCAGCTTGCCGGCGTGGGAAGCGACCTGGCGTTCAACACAGCCGCCAGCTTCACGACCAATACCAACTGGCAGTTCTATACGCCCGAATCGACCATGAGCTATCTCACCGAGATGGCCGGCCTGGCGACGCACAACTTCTGGTCGGCGGCAGCAGGCATCGTTGTGGCGATCGCGCTCATTCGCGGCATCAAGCGGACAACTTCCCAAACCATTGGCAACTTCTGGGTCGACATGACGCGCACCCTGCTTTACATCCTTGCGCCGGCGTGCTTCATCTACGCGCTGCTTCTCGTTTGGCAGGGCGTGCCGCAGAATCTCAACACCTACACGCAAGCCCACACGCTCGAACAGCCCTCCCAAACTCAAACCATCGGCCAGGGGCCCGTCGCTTCGCAGGAAGCCATCAAGATGCTGGGCACCAACGGCGGCGGATTTTTCAATGCGAACAGCGCGCATCCTTATGAAAACCCCACGCCGCTTTCGAATTACATCGAGATCTTTTCCATCTTCGTCATCGGAGCCGGCCTCACTTACACGCTGGGCCGCATGACCGGTTCTCGCGGCCACGGCTGGGCGGTCTGCGCCGCGATGTACGTGCTATTCGCTACCGGCTTTGCCGTTGCTTACTGGGCCGAAGCCCATCCGTACAACATGATTCACGGAGCGCAGCAGATACGTACCGCGGGCGCGTCTGGCGGCAACATGGAAGGGAAAGAAGTGCGCAACGGCATTGCCGAAAGCGCGCTCTTCGCCACCATCACAACGGATGCGAGCTGCGGCGCGGTGAACAGCATGCACGATAGCTTCACGCCGCTCGGGGGCATGATTCCGCTGTCGAACATCATGCTCGGCGAAGTGGTCTTCGGCGGCGTCGGCGCCGGCATGTACGGCATGTTGGTTTACGTAGTCATCGCTGTCTTTATCGCCGGCCTCATGGTGGGCCGCACGCCAGAATACCTGGGCAAAAAAATCGAATCCTACGACGTGAAGATGGCCATGCTCTACGCGCTCATCTTTCCGCTCATCATTCTGACGTTCGCGGCTATCTTCGTTCTCATCCCGCAGGGCCTTTCGGTCACCAATAATCCAGGGCCGCACGGGTTCTCTGAAATTCTCTACTCTTTCACCTCGGGCGCGGGCAACAACGGTTCGGCGTTCGCGGGCCTGGGAACAAACTGGTGGTACAACATCGCGATGGGGTGGGACATGCTCATCGGCCGCTTCCTGATGATGATTCCCGCGCTCGCCCTCGCAGGCAATCTCGCGCAGAAGAAAAGCGTTCCGCCGTCCCCCGGAACCTTCCCGGTGAACACGCCGCTGTTCGCGGTGCTTCTCGTCGGCACAGTGCTGATCATCGGCGCTCTCACATTCTTCCCGGCCTTGAGCCTGGGTCCAATTCTCGAACACCTGCTGTTGCAAACCGGCAAAGTTTTTTAACCAACTGCAGATCACTGTGAACTACGAACTTTGAACTGAGAACTGAAAAGACTATGGCTGAAAAAACGAGTCTCTGGAACACGCAGATCATGGCCCAGGCCGCGCTGGACAGCTTTCGCAAGCTCGATCCGCGCTGGATGGTCAAGAACCCGGTGATGTTCGTCGTCGAAGTGGGCAGCGTGCTCACCACGCTGCTGCTCTTTGAAAACTATCGCCATCACCCCGAGTCGTTTTTCTTCAATCTGCAGATCACGCTGTGGCTCTGGTTCACGGTGCTGTTTGCGAACTTCGCCGAGGCCATGGCCGAAGGCCGCGGTAAGGCGCAGGCCGACACGCTGCGCAAGGCCAAGGGCGAGACCATCGCCAAGCGCTACACCGCCGACGGCAGCTTTGAAGAAGTCGTCAGCGGCGCACTTCGCGCCGGCGACATCATCTACGTCGAGGCCGGAAAATTTATTGCCGGCGACGGTGAGGTGATTGAGGGCGTCGCTTCGGTCGACGAATCCGCGATCACAGGAGAATCGGCGCCCGTAATTCGCGAAGCGGGCGGCGACCGCTCGGCCGTCACTGGCGGCACGAAGGTCCTCTCCGACTGGATCAAGGTCAAGATCACGTCGAACCCGGGCGAGACTTTTCTCGATCGCATGATCGCGCTGGTTGAAGGCGCCACGCGCCAGAAGACGCCGAACGAGATCGCGCTCAGCATTCTACTTTCCGGTCTCACCATCATCTTTTTGCTCGCCGTTGTCACTCTGCAGCCGTTCGCAATTTATTCCAGCGCGCCGCAAACTGTCTTCGTTCTCGTGTCGCTTCTCGTCTGCCTCATTCCTACGACCATCGGTGGGCTGCTGTCGGCCATCGGCATTGCAGGCATGGACCGGCTTGTCCAATACAACGTGCTCGCCATGAGCGGCCGCGCAGTTGAAGCCGCGGGAGACGTGAACACGCTGCTGCTCGACAAAACAGGCACCATTACTCTCGGCAATCGTCAGGCGACGGAGTTCATGACCGCGCCTGACGTCAGCCAGGAACGCCTGGCCAATGCGGCGCAGCTCGCGTCGCTGTCGGATGAAACGCCGGAGGGCCGCTCGATCGTTGTGCTCGCAAAAGAAAAATACAACCTGCGCGGGCGCGATCTCGCCGGGATCCACGCCGAGTTCGTCCCATTCACGGCGCAGACCCGCATGAGCGGCGTCAATCTTCCCGGCACGCGCATCCGCAAAGGCTCTGTAGACGCGATCGCGCGCTTCCTTGAAGAGCAGGGCTCCTCGCTTCCGCAAAAGGTGCGCGACAACGTTGAAGAGATCGCGCGGCAGGGCGGCACGCCACTGGTAGTCGCGGAGAACGCTTCGGCGCTGGGCGTAATTTATCTCAAGGACATCGTGAAGGGCGGCCTCAAGGATCGCCTTGCGCGCCTGCGCGCCATGGGCATCCGCTCCATCATGATTACCGGCGATAATCCCCTCACCGCCGCCGTGATTGCGCGCGAAGCCGGCGTCGACGACTTTCTAGCCGAAGCCAAGCCCAAAGACAAGATGGACCTGATCAAGCGCGAGCAGGGGAAGGGCAAGCTGGTTGCGATGACGGGCGACGGTACCAACGACGCGCCCGCGCTCGCCCAGGCCGACGTAGGCGTAGCCATGAACTCGGGCACGCAGGCCGCCAAGGAAGCCGGCAACATGGTCGACCTCGACTCCAACCCGACCAAACTCATCGAAATCGTCGAGATCGGCAAGCAATTATTGATGACGCGCGGCGCGCTGACCACTTTCTCCATCGCCAACGACGTGGCCAAGTACTTCGCCATCATTCCCGCCATGTTTGCCGGAGTTTTTCCGGTTCTGCAGGCGCTGAATATCATGAGGCTCAACTCGCCGCACTCAGCCATTCTTTCTGCGGTCATCTTCAACGCGGTCATTATCGTGGCGTTGATCCCGCTGGCTCTGAAGGGCGTGAAGTATGAGCCCAAGGCGGCAGATGTGCTGCTGCGCAACAATCTGCTGATCTATGGCGTCGGCGGCATCATCATTCCGTTCATCGGCATCAAGGCCATTGACCTTTGTTTGGTGGCAATGCATTTGGCGTAAGTGAGACCGGCAACAGGGAACAGAAGACGCACCGAAGCCGCGAGAGTTTTGCTGAAAGCCAGGGGCTAAGAGCTGTTTTTAGGAGATTCAAGATGCACTCGACAATGGCTGTTCACGAAGAAGAAATCATTCACCCCGGGCACCACGCGCCGGAGCCGCCGGTGAAGCACTCCCTCTGGGCAACTTCGATCCTCTTTACCGTGATCACCGCCGTCATCTTCGGCCTGATCTACCCGCTGGTCATCACCGGCATCGCGCATGTTCTTTTCCCGCGCCAGGCCGCGGGCAGCCTGATCGTTCGCAATGGGCAAGTGATTGGCTCGGAACTCATCGCGCAGAGCTTCACCTCCGACAAGTACTTCCACCCACGTCCTTCCAATGCGGGCAACGGTTACGATGCCACCGCTTCCAGCGGCACCAATCTGGCTCAGTCCAACGCCAAGCTGCCGCAGCGCATGCAGGCGGACATTGACAAGCTGCACGCCGAGAATCCCACAACGCCCGTTCCCATCGATGCGGTGACGTATTCGGCTTCAGGCCTCGATCCTGACATCACGCCCGACAACGCTTACTTCCAGGCGCCGCGCGTGGCCAAAGCCCGCGGCCTCACGGTCGACCAAGTCAACGCGATCATCGCCCAGCACATCGAGCATCGGACTCTCGGCTTCATCGGCGAGCCGCGCGTCAACGTGCTCGACCTGAACATCGCGCTTGACAACACGCCATCGAAATAGCGTTACGAGATTTGTCTCCGATTTTTCCTGACGCGGCTCCCCAAGCCATGACTTGGCGGGACAGGCTAACCAGCCTGACCCGCTTTTCTTTTGCGATGACTTCGCTTTCCCGTCGCTCCCGTTGAGAACGACGACAAGGTTGAATGCTGCGTGCAGGCTCGGGCCTTTCTGGAATTCGCGCCGACGCCTTCTCGTAACTCACGCGCGAGATCGGCGTTCGCATGGCAGCATGGCGCGTGAATTGAACTGCGCTAGGTCTTGCGGATGTTCAGGACGTCTTCGATGATGTCTGCGGCTTGGCCGGGGCCGTCGATCTGGGCAATCGCGGATTGAATCTTGCGCGCGGCGCGGCGATAGGAATCCTCTTCCATGACTTTGCGCACGGCTGAACGAAGGCGCTTCGCATTCACTTTGCGCGGATGAATGACGATCCCCGCTCCATGCGCTTTGACGCGCGCAGCGACGCCCGGCTGGTCGTTCCCGAGAGGAATACAGACCATTGGCACACCCTCGGCGAGCGACTCCAGCACCGTGTTCAGTCCCGCGTGGGTGATGACGGCTGTGGCTCGCTTTACGATCTCGAGTTGCGGAGCGTAGTTCACGACCAGCGGATTGCCGGTGAGCGGTCCGAGCTGTTCACGCGTGAGACCGCCGCCCAGAGACATGACGAGCTGAACGTCGAGCGGCGCGCAGGCTTCCGCAATCATCTGAAACTTGTCGCGCGATTGGTTCTGCAGGGTGCCAAGCGAGGCGAAGACAAGAGGGCGGCCGTCAAGCTGGTCCCAGGGAAAATCGACAGGCGGGCGCTGCACCGCGTCGACGAACGGGCCGGTGTAATAAAGATGCGGCGGCGGCGGTTCGATATCGAACTCGAGCGCGCGCGGCAATTGCGTAATCTGTGCGAGCTTTGAAAGCCCTTCACCGGGAATGCGGCCCACATTCATTCCCCAGGCCACGCGGTATTCGTTGACCGCATCGAAAATGGGCCGGGCAACGCGCGTGAGGATGCGAATGGCAATCTCATTGCGCGCGCGGGCCCACCAGCGCTGGCTACCCGACCATCCAAAATAAAACGGCGGATAACGATTGTCGTTGACCATGGGCGGAATCAGCGCGAGTGAAATGAAGGGCAGGCCCAGATACTCGGCAATGTTGTTGGCCATGTCGGCTTCATCCACGAGCAACGCGTCAAGGTTGGCGTTGCGGACCGCGTCCAGTCCATCGCGAAGCACCATGCGCGCGGTGTTGCACACGCGATCCATGGTGAAACGAAGAACCTCTGCGCCCGTCATCTCGCCGAGCCGCTGATCGAGTTTCTGAAGGGTTCCGAGCGGATAGTCGCTCTGGCCGATGAGGCAGAAATCGATGCCCGCGGCTCTCACGCGTGCCTCAACGTCGGCGATGCCGAAGATGATGACGGTGTGGCCGCGCTGCTGCAGGCGGCGCGCCAGCGCGGTGAGAGGGTTCAGGTGCCCGGTTCCTGGAAAACAGAATGCGCCCAGCGTTGCCATTGTTTCTTATGCTAACGGAACGCCGCGACTGCCTTCGAGCTTGCTTGGAATCGTGACGCTTGCATTTCAGGTCCCGACAATCTTGAATCTCTTACCGCCGGTGGAGGGCCAGCCATTGAATCACGCGGAAGGCAGCCCACATCTCCGCATACACCGCGAGGGCAACCAGAGCGGCGGCCTCGAAGGCACTGATGAACGCGGTTGCGGCAGCGTCTTTTCGTAACCGCAGGTAGAGGACACTGACCGCCAGCAATGCAAAAAGGCTTGCGAGCGAGACCAGGACGATTGCATTGACGCTTCCGGCTGGGCGGTCGCACGGGCAGAGCATGAGCACGAACGTGGATGCACCCGTAAGCCCGGCGATCAAAGCCAAACCCATCCAGGATCCCAACCATGCGTTGGCGCTGGAGCGCTGGTTGCGAATTCCGGGTGATTTGAAATCAAGAAACATGCGGTGGAGTGAGAGAAATCCCATAGACGGCTTGCGATCAGTCACCCTAAATTAGTTGTGCTTGCCCTTCCACTCCTCGTAGGGGCCCTGGAAGTCTTCGATGCCGCCGTCGTGAAAGATCCACAGTCGGGTGGCAACTTCGTCGATCAGGTCGTGATCGTGCGTGACCAGCAGAACCGTACCCTCGTAGCGTTGCAGCGCGATGTTGAGTGCGTTGATGGCTTCGAGATCGAGATGATTCGTGGGCTCATCGAAGATGAGGATATTGGGCTTGGTGAGGATCAGTTTGCAAAACGCGAGGCGAGCCTGCTCGCCGCCGGAGAGCGCCTTGGTGGGCTTGGAGCCTTCTTCGCCCGAGAAGAGCATCTGGCCGAGAATGCCGCGAATATCTTCGACGTGCGCGGCGGGATTCCACTGGTGCAGCCACTCGGCAACCGTGGTTCCATGCTGAATGGTTGAGCCAACGTCCTGCGGAAAGTATCCGACCTGCGCCTCGTGCCCCCAGAAGACGGTTCCGGAATCGAGCGTGAAGCCAGGCTCGGCGAGGCCGGGATAGTTGGCAAGCAGGCTCTTGAGCAAGGTAGTCTTTCCGGCGCCGTTGCGGCCCATGATGCAGATTTTCTCGCCGCGCAGCAAGTTTGCGCTAAATCCATCGATCACCTTCAGATCGCCATAAAACTTCGAGAGATGCTTGAACTCAAGCACGTGCTTCCCGCTGGGCCGAATCTGGTCGAACTTGATGTAGGGCCGCTGAATGTTGGAGCGGGCGAGCTCGTTGGTCTGCAAACGTTCAACTTCCTTGCGGCGGCTGGTGACTTGCGAAGAGCGCGTGCCGGCGGCAAAGCGCGCGATGAACTCGTTGAGCTGCGCGATTTTCTTCTCACGCTGCGCGATTTGCGATTCGAGCGTGGAGCGAATCTGCGTTTTGGCCATCACCATGTCGTCGTAGCCGCCGGTGTAGGTAATGATGGTCTGGTAATCGATGTCGGCGGTGTGGGTGGTGACGGAGTTGAGAAAGTGCCGGTCGTGCGATATGGCGATCATGGTTCCGTCGTAGCTCAGCAGGAAATCCTGCAGCCAGTGAATGGAGTCGAGATCGAGATAGTTGGTGGGCTCGTCGAGCAGCAGAGCCATGGGCTTGCCGAAGAGCGCCTGTGCCAGCAGCACGCGGACCTTTTGCCCGCCTTGCAGTTCGCCCATTTTCCGCTCGTGAAGCGGCTCGGGAATGTCGAGCCCATCGAGCAGAACGGCGGCGTCGCTTTCCGCGGTGTAGCCGTCTTCGTCGCCGATGGTGCCTTCGAGCTCGCCCAGGCGCATGCCATCTTCGTCTGACATTTCAGGCTTGGCGTAGATGCGATCGCGCTCTTCGAGTGCGGCCCACAGCGGCTTGTTGCCCATGATGACGGTGTCGATCACGCGAAAGGCGTCGAAGGCGAACTGGTCCTGGCGCAGCACGCCGAGCTTGCGCGGCCGGACTACCGTGCCCTTTTGCGCATCGAGCTCGCCGGAGAGGATCTTCATGAACGTGGATTTGCCGCTGCCGTTGGGGCCGGTCAGGCCGTAGCGACGGCCGGGAGTGAAGGAAGTGCTGACGTCTTCAAAGAGAATCTTTGAGCCGTAGCGCATGGTGACGTTGGAGACGCTGATCATTCTTTTGGGTTCCTGCGGTTGTTCCCGGTTACCGAGTCCGAGCCGCACTGCGACATTCCGCGTCGAGCGGTCGACAAGTTTGGGATGCTAGGCGGAAGCGGCGCGCTGAATCAGGCCGCGCCTGAGAATCGTTCCAGTTCCATTTTCGCACACGAGAGTGCGCCCCGCGTCCGCGTGAGAGTAGAATCAGCGCCATGAAGCGTCTCTCTGCAATCGCCATGTTTGTGGCTTTGCTGCTGAGCCTTATGCCTGCTCACGGCCATGCGTGCTGCGCGGGATCGGCGCGCGGACTCACGCACTCGTGCTGCGATTCGACGCTTGGCGCAGTTCACGGCATTTGCTGCACCGATGCGAGCGCAGTGGCTACGCCGGGACGCACTTCGGTGGTGGCTGCAAATGCGGCACACGCCACCGGTCGTATTTTGGCGGCGATCCATTTTGATGGGACTGCACGTTGTATGATCTCCGCTCGCTCTTCATCTTTGCCGCAGCGAACGCAGCCCCGTATTGTGCTGCGCACCTGATTTTTCCTCCATTCCATTTGCAGATTTTGCCGGCCGGAAACGGCATGCAGCGATACTTGTGCCCTGCGACAGCGCGGGTTCATAGAGGACTGCGCGCCCATGCGTCCGGCTCCATATTGGATCGGAAACGAGCGATATCGCTCCGGGAGGTTGAGATGAAATATTGGTGGGCGGGTGCGCTCTTGGCGTGTGTTCCTCTGCATCTTAGCGCGCAGATGCAGATGGGCGGGGCGGCAGTTTCGTTGAAGGCAAATGTGCTGCGGCATAGCGCGTCGGGTACAAGTCTGGAGCCGGACTCGAGCTCACCGCCGATGCTGATGCGCATGAGCGGCAAATGGATGGAGATGCTGCACGGCGAGGCCATCGTGGCCGAGCAGCAGCAGACCGGCCCGCGGGGACGCGACAAGCTCTTCAGCGTGAACTGGGCAATGCTGATGGCGCAGCGTTCCACGGCACATGGCGAATGGACCTTCGCGAGCATGCTGAGCCTGGAGCCCGCGACGATTACGGGACGTTATTATCCGGAGCTTTTTCAGCAGGGAGAGACAGCGTTTGGAAGAGCGATTGTCGATGGCCAGCATCCGCACGATCTCTTCATGGAGCTGGCAGTGGTGTACGACTTGAATCTCGGCGAGGGCGGCATGGCGTCGCTTTATGCAGCTCCCGTTGGCGATCCGGCGCTGGGTCCCGTGGCCTTTCCGCACCGCATGAGCGCAGAGAGCGATCCGCTGGCGCCGCTGGCGCATCACTTGCAAGACTCGACGCATATCGCCTACGACGTAGTGACGGACGGCATTACCTGGGGTCCGGCGCGGATCGAGGCTTCGGGGTTCCACGGGCGGGAGCCTGGCGAGAATCGCTGGACGATTGAAGCCGGCGCGCTTGATTCGTGGTCAACGCGGTTGACCGCTTCGTTAGCCAAGGACTGGATTGCGCAATACTCGATTGGACACTTGCATTCGCCCGAAGATTTGCATCCGCAGGAGGATGTTCTGCGGCAGACGACATCGATAGCCGTACATCATGCATGGACGTCGACCGAACTGGACGCCACTGCGGTTTGGGGCCGGAATCACACTATCGGCACGGATGTGAACGCAAACGGCTACCTGTTGGAGGGCGCGGTGCGGATTCGCGCGAAGCAGTCAATCTGGACGCGCATTGAAAACGATGATCGAACCACGGACTTGCTGGGCGCAGCGGCTCCGTCGGAAGAGAGTGTTGTCGGCCGCGTGCAGGCCTTTACCGGCGGCTATGCGCATCAAATCTGGCACGACAACTGGAGCGAGTTGGAACTGGGCGCTCAGGCCACGTTTTACACCACACCGACGGGGCTCTTGCCTTACTACGGGGTGCACCCGGCAGGGGTCGTAGGCGAACTCCATTGGCGAATCGGCCGATGAACCGCCAGCTGGCGCAAATCATTGCGCGGGCGGCGTTGCATATTTGCCCGACTTTACCCAAAGCGCGTCCACGCTCTCATCCTGCTGGCCGTAATCCTTATAAAGGAAGAGCAGGACAGTGGTGGGCGCGAAGCACTGGCGGTAGATGAGCCCGGTCCCGCCCGAGTGGCCGGGATGGATCGCATTAACGACCAAATTGAAATAGGCCGGCACCGTGCCGAGATCCACCATGTTGCCGTGAATGCCAGTGGTGATTTGGCGAAGGTGGCCGCCGGAAAAGGTCTCCGTTCCATCATCGCCGACGCCAAACGTGTATTGAGGCGGGTTGGGATCGTTCTGGTCGTATTGCGTATCGATGGCCACCTGGAGTTTGGTGAGCGGAGCCAGTGTCTGGGCCTGTACAACACGCATCACCACGTTGCAGGAGTTCTGCGAACCGGGTCCCGTGAATGCGCTGACGTAATTCGAGGCGTCGTCGCCGGTTTCGGCTGCGATGACTTGAGCGGGAGTGAGCGGCGGCTTGACGCCGGCGCAGATGGCGGGCGCCGCAAACAGCGAGGCGGGCGGCGCTGCAAAGGAGACTTTCGTAAGGTTGACGATCGCTGTCGGAGGCGTGTTTGGGGCGCTCATTTCCGCGCGCAGCACCAGGCCATCTTTCTGGTCGAGCCACGCCTTTAGAGACGTGCCTTGCGAGCTGCCTGTATAGACCTGGGCCGTAATGCCGTCGATGGTCTCAGTTCCTGCCAGCTTCAGGTCGCCCTTGGCGATGTCGCCCGACAGTTCCGCCGTCATGGCAAAAGGATCGCCCCAGTCGCCGGAGAATGTGCCCGCACTGCAGCCGACGTTTTTGTCGTTCGGATTCCAGCTCAGGTTCGTGCCGGCCGCGATGTCGATCAGGTTGTCAGTGGTTGATGCGGGCGTCGCGCCTTGAGCCGGAAGAAAAATCACCATCAGGGCTTTTGAGCCATCCCGGTAGATAGTCGTTGTCGATCCGGGAGTGCCGCCGGCCTGCGTGATTGTGTAAGCCGTGGGCGGCGTTTGCGCGTTCAGCAGTGGAAGAAAGGCAAGCAGGCAAAGGCAGACGAGGGCGCGTGGAGTTGACATCGAAAAACTCCCTTTCAGAAAGGATGGAAAAGGTCCGAAAGATTGCGATGCTAAAACGAGGGAAACCGAAAAAGGATTAGCCGATGATATTGAGGAGGACTGCGCCCGTCAAGAAGATAAATGGAGGTGAATTACTCGACTTGAAGTCCCTCAAAAGATGTCGATGAGTTTCGCGAACGCATCAAGCTCGATCAGGTGTTGCCCTTCGGGCGGCTGGTCGACGGAGGCGTGCTCAAGGACCCATGTGTCTGGATGAAACAGAAAGACCGCGTGCAGGCCGGCTGCGAGCGCGGGGTTGATGTCGCTTTTGGGGCTGTTGCCGATCATCCAAGCGCTCCGCGCTTCGACATTTTGGCGAAGAATTACGTCACGATATGCCTGCGGATCTTTCTCAGCGGGAATCTCGACGGCAGTGAAGTAAGGCGCAAGGCCGGAGCGGGCAAGCTTGTCTGCCTGCTCGGCGCGATTGCCCTTGGTCATGAGGATAAGGTGATGGCGCGTGGAGAGTTCGGCAAGTGTTTCGGCGACACCGGGCAAAAGCTCGATCTCCTGCTCGGCGATGGTGCGCGCGAAACTGCGAATGCGCTCGAGCTTGTCGTCTGTAACAGGTGCGGGGCTTAGGCGCTTAAAGCAATCCTCGAGCGAACGCGTGAAGCTCGTGAGGCCGTAGCCGTGAGTGAGGATGGTTTCGCGCTCGACTTGATTGAGAGTCTGGCGCACTTGCGCGGGCGAGTACTCCTTGTGATCGAGAAAGCTGATGAAAGCGGCGATGGCGCGCTCGAAGTAAATATTGTTTTGCCACAGCGTGTCGTCGGCATCGATGAGCAAAGTTTGGCCGGCAGGGAAGCGGGGCATGGAAGAAGAATACAGGCAGGTGCCAATAGCCAGTAGTTCGTAGCCAATAGAAAGCTGGCCGAGAGCCGGGAGCAAACAGCAGGCAGTAACGAATGGCTATTGGCTAATGGCTATCAACTACTGGCTGCGTTTCAGTAGCCGGGATGCGTAGCCTGGTTCGCGTTCGGCACCAGTTCCTGATAGAGGGCGTTGGGCAGGTGGGTTTGCCAGTGATTGGTGGCGCGGGCGACGAGAACCGTTCCCAGAAAAATGAATGCGACGATGGCGGCCATGGCCAGGGGCGTGACCGGCCGGCGGAAGCGTGGGAGCAGTGGTGAGGCTTTGCGCGCGGGCCCAAGGGAAAACTGTAACGCATCTTCAGCCGGGCACGATGCAATGCAGGACATGCAGGCGGTGCACTCGACGGAGCGAATTTGCACGAGCTTGTCGACGGGGAGATTGGCCGGGCATGCGTGCGCGCACTTGGCGCAGTCGATGCAGGCCATTGGGTTGCGCCGAATTTTGAGCGGGCTCACGAGCGACGCAAGCCCCATGAGCGCGCCGTAAGGACACAAGTAGCGGCACCAGAAATTCTCTACGAGGACCGACAGCAGGACCAGCACGGCGAGCACGATGGCTGCGGTCTCGCTCATGTCGCGGAAGAAGTTGAGCATCTTGACATCGGCGATGATGCCGTAGGGCGTGTGCATAAACTCATTGATCGCGGCTGCGGACATGGTGCCGATGATGGAGACGAAGAACGCGAGCAGCAGATACTTGAGCCCGCGCAAGGGAATATCGAGCCACCGCGGCAGGAGAAAGTTGCGGCGAAATATCTTTTTGCCGAGCCGGGCCAGCGCCTCAGAAAGCGTGCCGACCGGGCAGATCCAGGAGCAAAAGGCTTTCTTCGCAATCAAGCTGAGGCCGGCGAACGCCATGAAGAGAAACATGGCGGCGGGATGGATTTCGGGCACGCGGCCGGTTGAAACGAAGACCTTGAAGTTCATAAGGCCGGCGATGGGCAGCCAGCCTTCGGCGCCAGGCGGTCGCGGGACCTGGAGGCCGATGCCGCCGCGCTCAAAATACCGCGCCCAAAAGTAGAACTGAACGCCGAGCCACGCGTTGAGCAGGACGAATGCGAACTGAACGATGTGGCGGACGCGTTGCGAGTTATCGAGTGCGATGCGGCGGATAAGTCTTTTCTTTTGTTTTGCGGGAGCAGTGAGAATGGAAGTGTGAGAGCCCATATCCGGCCGTGCCTCTGGTAAAAGCGTAGAGGCGCGGCGGGGCGAGTGGATGTGATTTGGATCACGAGGGGAGGACGGCGGCTACGCGCCCAATTCGCTGCGGATAGCGTCGGCGATGGCGTTGGCGTGCCGGCGCATCGATTCTTCGCTCTCCGCTTCAATCATGACGCGCGCCAGCGGCTCGGTGCCCGAATAGCGTATGACAACGCGACCCGAGTCCTGAAGCTCCTGCTCGGCGGCGCGGATTGCGGCGACGACTGAAGGGATCGAATCCAGCGGCTTTTTCTCGCGGACTTTCACGTTGACGATGACCTGCGGAAAAACCTTCAGGTCGGCGCAAAGCTCGGCGATGGATTTGCCGGTGCGCGCAACCAGATCGAGCAGTACCAACGCCGTGAGCAGGCCGTCGCCCGTGGTGGCCAGATGCGGAAAGAGAATGTGGCCCGACTGCTCGCCGCCGAGCGCGGCATTTTCATTCTGCATCATTTCGAGCACGTAGCGATCGCCCACCGGCGCGCGTAGCATGCGAATGCCGCTGCGCTTGAGCGCGGCTTCAAGGCCCATGTTCGACATGGTTGTGGCGACAACCACGTCGCCCGTTAACATGCCGCGAGCCTTCAGGTCGCGCGCTGCCATTAATAGAATTGCGTCTCCGTTAATCACATTGCCGGCGGCGTCGGCCATCATGCAGCGGTCGGCATCGCCGTCGAAGGTCATGCCAAGGTCACCGCCGCGCGCTTTCACTTCGCGGGCCACGAATTCTGGATGCAGAGCTCCGCACTGTGCGTTGATATTGCGGCCGTCTGGCCGGATATTCAGCAGCGTAATGCCTGAGCTGTAGCCGCCATTCAGCCGCTGCAGAAGCTCGGGCGCGATGGCAGCGGCAGCGCCGTTGGCGCAGTCGGCCACAATTTTTATTCCTGCTAGCGACAGGCCGGGAACGCAGTCGATCAGGAACTGAATGTAGTCTGCCTGAAAAGCCGGACTGTCTTCGACGGCAGCGAAACTTTGAGCGCCGGAGATGCGCGTTTGCGCGGCGTGGTGCAGGATTTCCTCTTCCATTGCCAGCTCAACTGCATCGGGGAACTTGAAACCATCGGCGCCGAAGAGCTTGATGCCATTGTCGTCCCATGGATTGTGCGAGGCCGAGATGACAACGCCAGCCTGAAAACCGTGCGTGCGCGCCAGGAATGCAATCGCCGGAGTGGTGATGACGCCCGCGCTTTCAACAGTTGCGCCCGCCTCACAGAGGCCTGCGGCCAGCGTTGCGGCGATCCACGGACCCGATTCACGGGTGTCGCGGCCGAGAATGACGCGTGGCCGTTCGGACGTTTTGCGCAACGTGTGCGCGAGGGCCAGGCCGACGCTGTACACAGTGGTCGGATCGAGGGGCGCTTCGCCGGCTCGCGCGCGAATGCCATCGGTTCCGAAAAGTTTGCGTGCTTCGTTCGTGCTCATGAGGAGGATTTCTTTCGTTTGCGAGAAGTGGAATGCGAGGATGAGGCTGCTGTGCCCGGCGCAGCGGGCGAAATGGTTTCGACGCGGCTGGAAAGGCTGCCATCGGCCAGGCGCGTGGTGAGGTGGTCGCCGACGCCGATCTGCGCAGTGGAGCGAACGAGCGCGCCATCGGTTGACAGAACAAGGGCATAGCCGCGATCGAGGACGGCCAACGGCGATAGCGAATGAAGGCGCGCATCGAGTGAGCCGAGATGCGACGCGGAAGCTTCGAGCAGACGTTCGATGCTGCGATCAAGCCGCGCGCGAAAATCGCCGAGGTGCTCGCGCGCATGCGCCAGCTTGCGGCGCGGATCGTGATGAAGAACTGCCGTGGCGAGCGCGGCGACGCGATTCTGGCGGAGCCGCAAGTGCTGCTGGACGGCGGCATCGAGGCGCTGCAATGCGTCGTCGAGCCGTTGGTCCAGGCGATGCAGCAGTGTGGTTACGCGCGATTCGATGCGTCCCACAGGCAGTTGCGCGAGTCGCTGGTGAGCCTGTAGAAGCTGGAAGCGTGTTGCGCGATCGAGGCGATGCGACTGGGCAGCGAGATGCTCGGCAATTTTGTGCTGTGCCTCGGTGATGAGCTCAGCCGCGGCAGATGGCGTGGGCGCGCGCAGGTCGGCGACAAAGTCGGCAATTGTGAAATCGGTCTCATGGCCCACCCCGGAGACGACCGGCAATCGCGACGATGCAATCGCCCGCGCCACCTGCTCGCTGTTGAAGGCGGCCAGGTCTTCGAGCGATCCGCCGCCACGCGCGACGACGATCACGTCGACAAGATGAGTCGAGTTCAGCTCAGCGAGCGCGGCAATCATCTCCGCCGGCGCCGACTCGCCCTGAACCGAAACCGGCGCGAGCAAAACATTCAAGCCTGAATGACGGCGATTGACGATGTTGAGAAAGTCCCGGATGACTGCGCCGGTGGGCGAGGTGATGATGCCCACGGTGCGAGGAAACATGGGCAGTGGCTTCTTGCGATCGCTATCAAACAGTCCTTCAGCTTTGAGACGCTCCTTCAATTGCTCGAAGGCGAGCTGCAGCGAACCGGCGCCGACGGGTTCAACTGTCTCGGCAACGAGCTGCAACTGGCCGCGCTGCTCGTAGACGCTGACGCGGCCGCGAACCAGAACATGCAGGCCGTCTTCAAGCCGGAAGCGGAGAAGCAGAGCGTGGCGGCGAAAAAGCACGATGGGCAACTGCGCGTCGGCGTCCTTCAAAGTGAAATAGACGTGGCCCGACGGTGCGGGGCGGAAGTTCGAAATCTCGCCTTCAACCCAAATGTCGCCAAACTCCTGCTCGACAAGCTCGCGCACCTGCGCAACGAGCACGCGCACTGGCCAGATGCGGCGCGCCGGACGCGGGTCCTCGAACCGGAGACCGAGCTGCGGGTCGTGTTCCTGGAAGGCGAAGCTGTCGTGCGGAGGCATTGAATCGAGTTTAATTGTTGAGGCGGAAATGAGGGACGCGGCACCGGTGGGTTCGGAACGCAGAGGATCTAACCGGTTTTACGCGTCTCGATCAAGATGCGGATTTCCGATGTGAGTGACACGAGATGTTCGGCGGAAGTGGCGGGCGGTGCGGATTCCTGCGCGTACGTCTTTTCCAATTCCCGAGCTAGTTCTGTGCCGTGCATCAGGTTGAACATGCCCAGCGTGCCGGCGAGCTTGTGCGCGGCGGCTTGGGCGGCTTCGCGATCGACTGCAGTCAACTTTCCTGCCGCCACGGCCGCGGCTGCGTCGTCAAGCACAGCGACTCGCTCGAGAATCTGTGTGCGGTGACGATTCCACATGGCGTCCAGAGCCGAGGAGATCGCTTCATCCGTCGCCGGCACGAATTGGTCCGAGTCACCCATTGCGAAGATCGATCAGTTCCAGCCCAGGGCGCGCGAGATTTGCGAGGGCAGGGTGAGGGGATCGAAAGGCTTGAAGAGGACCGCTTCAACGCCGAGGTCGGCGAAACGACGCTGGTCGGTGCCCTGAACTTTCGCGGTCAGAAGCAACACGGGAATGGCGGCGGTGGCGGGATTCTTGCGCAGCTCGCGAAACGTCGCGGGCCCATCCATTCCTGGCATCATCACGTCCAGCAGAATTGCATCGGGGCGCTGCTCGGCAGCGCGTGCCACGCCTTGTGCGCCGGAGCTGGCCTTGATCACTTCCCAGCCAGCAACGGTCTCAAGACTCAGCGAGCAAACCTCGCGAATGTCGTCTTCGTCATCGATGATCAGAATCTTGCGGCTCAAGTCGTCAGAGCCCTCCACAATCATTGTCAAATGTGCGGGCTCGGTTGTCGATGGGCGACGACGGCGAAGCCGGTTTATGAGTTGGGTACAGCTGACTCGGGCAGTTCCGATTCTGCAACTTGACGTGACGAACGCAGCATTGTGAGTACCAGCGCCTCAAGCTGCTGCGGCTGCACGTGGGTCTTGGCAAGGAAGTACGTGGGGCCGAGGGTCAACTGGCTGCGCTCTTCGATTGAAAGGTCGCGGCCGGAGTAAACGACGAGTGGAATGTGAGCCAGAGTTTTGTGCTGGCGCAGCCAGTCGGCAACGTTGAAACCGTCGCCATCCGGAAGGCCGATGTCGAGCAGCATCAGGTGCGGCTGGAAGGAGGAGCATGCTTTGATGGTTTCTTTCAGCGAGTGTGCCGCCTGAACAACGATGCTGTCGCGCGCGAAGACTTCGCTGATGATGTTCGCGAGATCGCGATCGTCTTCGACGATGAGGATGCGGGCCTTCTCTCCGGTCCCGCACAGCACGCGTGCCAGTTCTGTGAGCAGGGCGTCTTCATTGAGGGGCTTCGAGATCCATCCATCCGCGCCCGTAGGAAGCTGCCTGGGATTATCAGGATCTTCCACGCTCAACAGTACGACCGGCGTCCGCGACGAAGCATCCATGCGGCGCAGAAGGGGAAGAATCTCCCAGCCGTTCATGCCGTCGAGCGAAGTATCGAGCAGGATGGCCTGCGGATCCTGGCGCGCTGCGGAGAGTGTCTGCTCCACCGTTGCGGTCTGCACAACTGAGTAGCCGTGACGCGCGAGCTGTGCTGCGATCTTGGGGCGCGATTCGGCGTTGGCATCGGCCAGTACAACAGTGCCGTGGCCAATTTCCGGTTCCAACGATCCCCCCGGAGTCATCGCCGGGGCAGGATGGTAGGGAAGAAAGATGCGGAAGGTAGAGCCGCGAACGGGATTCCGCTCAGCCCAGATGCGGCCCGAGTGTTGCATCACGATGGTGCGGCAGATGGCGAGGCCAAGGCCTGTTCCGCCTTTCTGGCGCGAGTCGGAGGCGTCGACTTGCTGGAAGCGGCCGAAGATCGATTCGAGCTTATCGGCAGGAATGCCGCGCCCGTGATCGATGACAGAAAGGATGACGCCGGTGACACCGGGCCGCAGCATCACGCTCACCGGCGAATTGGGCGGCGAGAATTTCACCGCGTTTGAAAGCAGGTTGGTCACCACCTGGAGCAGGCGATCTGGATCGGCGGAAATTTCAACTTTAGTGGAGTCGTGGATGAGCTGAACACCCGCAGCATCGGCCACCGGCTGCATATCTTCAATGGCCTGCTTCACAATGTCGGCCAGTTGCGTGCTGCGGAAGGTGAGCGGTTCGCGCCCGCTCTGGATGCGCTCCAGATCGAGTATGTCGTTGATGAGTCGCACAAGCCGGTCGGAGTTGGTGAGCGCAATGCGCAGCAGGTTGTTGGCTTTTTCGTTGGTCTCGCTCAAAACTCCGGAGCTAAGCAATCCCAGCGCGCCGCGAATGGAGGTGAGCGGAGTGCGCAGCTCATGGCTCACGGTGGAGATGAACTCGTCCTTCATGCGGTCCAGAGCGTAGCGCTGGCTGATGTCGCGAAAACTCAAAACCGAACCTGAAATGCGGCCTTGCGCGCGAATCGGAGTGAGCGAGTACTCGGCAGGAAAAGAAGTGCCATCCACGCGAAAGATATTTTCTTCGCCGCCTGCTCCGGCGGATTGCGATGCTGCGCTGCGCAAAGGGCAATCTTTGCCGCAGGCGCGGTCGGCGGGCGCGGCTCCGTGCAGGATGTCGTGCACGTTCTGGTCAATCAGCGTGTCGATAGGCGCGCCAAGCAATCGCGCAGCTGCAGGATTCGCAAACGTGATTTTTCCCTGGCGATCAAGTCCAAAGACGCCCTCGGCCACTGCATCCAGCAGAACCTCCTGCTGGCGGCTCAGTTCCTCGGCACGCCCACGTTCCTGCGTGTGCGCCAGCAACTGACCCAGTGAAGCGGCGGCGGTTTCAATCGCGGCCATTGCTTCGCGATCTTCGCGCAAGCGGAATCGGCAATAAAACTCCAGCACCGCCAGAACCTTGCTGCCGGCGCGCACGGGAACAGCCCAGCCGGAAACCATATTCTGCTTGAGTGATGCGATGGTGCGGGGGGTGGAGGGCGCTTCGGCCAAATCGGTGATCCAGACGGGCCGGCCTTCATGCCACGCGCGCTCCGGCAGGTCGGTGATTCCGGAGAGTGCCAGCCCCATGCTGCCCTGGATGAGCGCCTCCGCTTCGCGGCCGGGAACGCCCCACGCAGTTCCGAATTCGAGATGCTTCTGTTCGGCGCCAACCACCCATTCAATGGCGACGTCCCAGCCCTGAGAGAGACACAACGCCTCGAGAATGCGCATGCCTTGCGATTCGCCGGCGCCGTTTTCCCCCACAATCTGGCTCACAGCCAGTTGCAACGCAAGGCGATTCTCGCGCTGTTTCTGCTGGGTCACGTCGCGCATCAGGCAGCGCACTGCCAAGGGAACGCCGGTCTTCTGGCGGCGGCTCAGGCTCAACTCGAGCTCGAGGACGCGTCCATCCTGCGTGTTCTGGCGCAGGGGAACACGATCGACCACTTCTCCATCGAGTGCGCGACGGAAAAGCGCGGCCACATTGTCTTTTGAGGCATCAGAAAACAGATCCTCGAAGGAACGCAGATCGAGCAGTGCCGTAGGTTCCACTCCAAACACCCGCTTCCAGGCTGGGTTCGCGTAGAGAAACTGTCCCGCCGGGCTCAGCGTGGCAATCATCTCGGTGGAATGCTCGAAGAGATCGCGATACCGCTCCTGCGACTCGCGCGTAGCCTGCTCGCGATGCAGATTTTCGCTCTGATCCACGGCCACGGCGACCATTCCAGTCAAAATGCCTTGTGTGTCGCGCAGCGCCGAGATGTGGAGAGTGACGGGAATCTGCATGCCATCCCTGCGGCGCACTTTCGCGTCGAATGTGGGCACCATGCTTGGGGCCAGCATGCGCACGCATTGCAGATAAGCGGACATGAGTCCGGCGCGGCTGGTTTCGACGCGCGGGTCGATGCGGCATAGTTTCTGCATCTCGGCCACAAGGCGCTCAGGTTCGCCGGGCGCAAGAATATCCACCGTGCCCCATCGCTCAAGCAACTCTGAAGCCCGATAGCCCAGCACGCGTTCGGTGGCGGGATTGCAATAGATGAGTCTTCCGTTCAAATCCAACGCCACAACAGCCGGGCCGGCTGAATCCAACAACTGCCTCAGGCCTTCCGCGATCGGCTCGCCGTCATTGACGGTGGCAGCATTGCGCAGCCGGCTATTCAGCAGCAGCGCGAACAGCGCGGTGGCAAGAATGGCTGCGATCACCGGAAGGGATTGCCAGTGAAAATGAGGGAACAAGCGCGCCAGCGCGGCGCCCACAGAGATAGCCAGGATAGAAAAGGGCAAAATCAGCCAGAGTTGCGACACACCACGGTGCTCAGCCGGAGCAAGCTGCGGTTGCTCGTCCTGTGCATCCGGCCGATCGCTCATCGGCGCGCCCCCCTGATTCAACGCCTGGCTCGACATGTTCGAACTTCCTTGGCGCTCAACCCGTTGCTGGATTTAGCGCCGCCCAGGGCCCCCAAAAACGGTCGCGAATTGCTCTGTGACACCATCGATGCGCCGCGCCTCGCGGACTGGAACGCGATGTGCTGGTAGTATATGCGCTCAATATCAGACTCTCCAGGCAATTCAATCGCCACCGGCCCAGAGCGAAACGCTCAAGTAACGTTTTAGGAGCGGCAGCCTTGCCAAATGCGTGTCCGGCGGCGTCTCGCGGGTGATTCCGGCTGCAAGGGGGCCGTATACTGGCTTCATGTTTCGATCCCGTCCCGCATTTTTCCCGACTCAAATCGCTATTTCCGCAACCTGCGTTTTACTGACGGTTGCTCTCGCGCCCGCTGCGCGCGCGTGGGAGCACGACGGCCACATCATGATCAACAAACTGGCCGCATCCAATCTTCCCGCCGACGTGCCTGCATTTATGCGCACTCCGGCGGCGATCGATGAGATTACCTATCTCGGGCCCGAGCCAGATCGATGGCGGTCGCCCGCCGAGCCGGAGCTGAGCGCGGCGCAGGCGCCCGAGCACTTTATCGATATGGAACTCGCCGATGCGCTGGGCCCGCTGCCGCACAAGCGACTCGATTTTGAAGCCAAGGTGTTTGCGGCCGGCGAGCGGCCAGAGAAGATCGGACTGCAGCCGTGGGAAGCGGACGAAGTCTGGGAGCGGTTGAAAGCCGCGATGCGCCAGTATCGTTTTCTTTCAGCGGGCGGGCAAGATACCAAACCCGTGGAGGCGGCGATTATCTTTTATGCCGGTTGGCTGGGCCACTACGTTGGCGACGGTTCGCAGCCGCTGCATGTAACCGTGCAGTACAACGGATGGGTTGGTCCCAATCCCAACGGCTACACCACGGGCCACCAGATTCACCACTTGTTTGAGGGGCCGTTTGTGGCCGACAACATTCACGCGCCTGAAGTGCAGGCCAAGATGACGCCGACCAAGGTCATCGAGGGCGACATGTTCGACGCTTATGTGGCTTATTTACGCCGTACGGCCACCCACGTTGAGCAGGTGTATCAATTTGAAAAGGCAGGAGCTTTTGTGGACCCGGGAACTCCGGAGTCGCGCGATTTCACTGCCGCCCGGCTGGCGGATGGGGCCAGCATGCTGCGCGACATGATTTATACGGCATGGATCGACAGCGCGCAGCCAGTGGTTGACCCGTACGCCGGGAAGTAGCTTCGTTCAGTCGCCCGCCTCGGCGCTTCTCTTCGCCGGGATCCGGCGCAGCATGAGATTCAGTCCCAGCGTCATCAGCAAGACGGCTGGAATCGCGGCCACCAGCCAAGCGAGCAGCGCCTGGCCCGCCATTCCGCTCATGTGCTCGGCAAAGTTGAAGGCCGAAAAATGCTCGAAAGCCGCGGGAAGCATGAAGCGCGTCGATTCCACGCCAGGCAGCCAGTTCGCGATGCGGCCGCCCATCCGCACGAACGGAACGATCAAGGCAAGCTGCAGAGGCATGGCGGCATAGTTTGCCACTTGAATGGCAGGAAGATTCAGCTTGAGCGCCAGCGCCAGCCCTGCGCACAAAACCGTGGGAATTCCAACCAACGGAATGCAGCCCACCGCGAATCCGAGAGCGAGGGTCAGAGCCAGTCGCCGCGGCGAAATTCCCTGGCTCAACCAGAGAACCGCTTTCCTTTTTGCCGCCGGCATGAAGGGCATGAATTTGTCCCCGCTCACAATCTTTCTCCTTAACTTATCGACACCAAAATCCGAATTTGGTTTCCCCTTGATGAAACTTTCGTCAAACGAACCAAACCGGTTATCAAGTTTGACTCCGGGTCTATGGCGTTGGATGCCTGAAATCGAGTGTTACGAAGGTGCAACCTCCGATACCGTCGCAAAAGCGAAATCCAACACACTGCCACGCCATCCACTCTGCGATACACTTGGACGCGATGAGGGTATTTGGCATCGATTGCGGAACCGAAGTGACCGGGTTTGGCGTGGTTGACTCCGGCGAAGGCTCGCGCGATGTGCCGCTGCAGTTCAAAGCGATGGGCGCAATTCGCCTCTCGAAAACGCAGCGGCTGGCCGACCGGCTCGACCAGGTCTTCAGGGAATTGACCCGCGAAATGGAGCGCTGGCACCCTGACACAGTTGCCATCGAGGAAGTGTTCTACTCGGTGAATGCGAAATCGGCCCTGAAATTGGGTCAGGTTCGTGGCGTTGCGTTGCTGGCGGCCGCCCAACTGGGGATTCCGCTGGCGGAGTACGCGCCGCTCAAAATCAAATCCAGCGTAGTGGGCTACGGCATGGCAAAGAAAGAGCAGGTGCAGTTTATGGTGGCCCGGTTGCTTGACCTGGCCGAGCTGCCGCAGCCGGCCGACGCAGCCGACGCTCTGGCCATCGCCATCTGCCACATCCACACCGCGCAGACGCTGGCCTTGCAAGGGGTCAGATGATGCGACGGTTTTGCTTCGCAGCCGCGCTCATGCTGGCGGGGCAGCTTCACGCAGCGCCAGACCCTTCGGATGCCGCTTCGCCGGTCATTCAGGCCGATTTTTCCGATCCGCAGCTCGTGCCGTCGCAATGGACTCTTATCCTGCATCCCGATGGCAGCGGACATTTTCGGTCCAGCTCAGGAGCGAAGCCGGGAGCCAAGGAGATCGAAGTGCCCAGCATCGATCGCGACATCACTGTGAGCAAGGACTTTGCCGCGCACGCCTTCCAGACCGCGAAGGCTCGCAAGTGGTTTGGCGTGCAATGCGAGAGCCACCTGAAGGTCGCGTTCCAGGGATGGAAGACACTCTCCTACAGCGGTCCCGCGGGGCATGGATCGTGCACATTTAACTATTCGCGCGACAAGGAAATCCAGTCACTAGGCGAGTCGGTTGAAGCCGTGGCGCAGACCATCATGGAAGGCGAGCGGCTTGAGATCCTGCTGCAACACGACCGCCTGGGGCTTGACCAGGAGATGGAATTCCTGACCGAAGAGTTTCAGGACGGCCGGGCGCAAGAGGTTTGTGCCATTCGCGATATCCTTGAGCGGCTGGCCGGCGACGACCAGGTGCTGGAGCGGGTGAGGAAGCGGGCGCAATATCTACTTGCGCACGATCCCACATCCTAACGTTCGGCGTGGTTCGCGGCGAGACTTTTTCGCCTCGAATCATGTCCATATCAATGCAGGGGTCCCTTTCGACGGGGTGAGTTGCCGAAGGCGACGGAAAGGTGGGACGCCATGAATCTCCCGGGTAAACGCATTTGGGTTGGAGGGCTGACGGCAGTTCTGGCGGTGGCGTGTCTTCTGCCGGCGCTGCGTGCGCAGGACCAATCGCAAAATCAGGATCAGGGATCGGGCCAGCCGGCGCGCGCCGTGCGCCTGAGCTATGTGGACGGCAATGTCACGCTATCGCAGGGCGGCCAGGTGCTGGCGCAACAGGCGGTGGCCAACGCGCCGCTGCTTGAAGGGATGCAACTGACCACGGGTGACGATGGAAAAGCCGAGATCCAGTTTGAAGACGGCAGCGTGGCCCGAATTTCGCCCGACAGTTCGCTCACGCTGCAGGTTCTTCAGGGAGCGGGAATGTCGGCCAACGCGGTGCTGGCGCTGACGAGCGGCTTAGCTTACTTCGAGTTTCAGGGCGGTGGCCAGGCAGGCCAGATGAGCGTGCAGTTTGGCGACGCTCAACTAACCACGAGCGGCTTTACCGTGCTGCGTGTCGACATGGATACGCCTCCGGGCCAGGTGGCTGTTTTTTCAGGCAACGCGCACGTTGAATCTGCAGGCGGGAATGTCGCCGCCGATCTCCACGGGGGTGAAAACATCGCCCTCAATGGTTCAAGCCCGGCCGACTATCAACTCGCGGAATCGATCGAACCGAACTCGTGGGACGCGTGGAACTCCGACCGCGACGAGGCACTCACCGCGGAGGCATCTTCGCAGACCGGCGCCACGGCCAATCTTGGCGAACCCCAGAACCCGGCGTGGAACGATCTGGACGCCGATGGCAATTGGTACGACGTGCCGGATGAGGGATACGTTTGGTCGCCTTTCGAAGCGGCCAGCGCGGCCTTCGATCCTTATGGCTTCGGCAACTGGATGTGGACCCCCGGCTTCGGCTACGTCTGGGTCTCCGGCTACCCCTGGGGCTATATGCCGTTCCAATGCGGCGCCTGGAACTACTACGACAGCTTCGGATGGGGGTGGGCGCCGGGTCCCGGAGCTTGCAGGCCTTGGTGGGGGATTGGCTTCTATGGCGGTCCGAATCTCCGCCGAGTCCCGCCCGGCTATAGAGTCATACCGCGGCCAGTTCTGCCGCGCCGGCCCATCGGCGGCCGGCCCGTGCCGCTGATCGCAGTCAAACGCACGCCCGTGGTGAACGGGCCCTCGCTGCCATCGCGCAATCGGAACGAGCCTGTCAGGATCGGAAACACTACGGTGACCGCGATGCGGCCCATGCCATCCAGGCCAATTGCCGAGCACGTGCCTGCGCCCATCTCGAATGGGCTTGAGCCCAGGGGGGGCAACCCGACGGCGCCACGAACGGAGAGGCCGCCGATGATGAATCGGCCAACATACAACGACCGGCCGCCAGAATCATCCCCGCAGCCGGAAAGGCCAGCTGCGCCGAATCGGCCGGTATACAGCAACCGCCCGCCGGTAACTGCGCCGCCAGTCGAAACGCCGCCTCGAGCGAACCAGCCCACAAACAATAACCGTCCGCCGGAAGTGGCGCCTCCGGTTGAAAGGGCCCCTGAGCCAAGTCGTACCTTCGCTCCGCCAAGGCCAAGTAACTCAGGTGAAGCGCCCGCGCCCCGGCCATCGGGCGGTGGTGGAGGCGGTGGTGGCGCACCGCATCCGAGCGGTCCTCCAAGTGGCGGTGGTGGCGGGGGCGGCGGATCGCACTCCGGCGGCAGTGGTGGTGGCGGTGGTGGTGGAGGCTACCACGGCGGAGGTGGGGGCGGAGGTGGGGGCGGAGGTGGGGGCGGAGGTGGTGGCTCCCATGGCGGCGGTGGTGGTGGCGGCGGTGGAAAAGGAAAGTGACGCCGACTCCGTCTCGCCGGAAGTCAGCCAAAGCTCAAAAAACGCTCCGCCCTCGCGCGGAGCGTTTTTTTGTCTCGCTTTCGGCCACGGTAACGCCGAGGCTTACCTTCGTGTGCCGGGGCCGCGAATCCGGATTGGAAGATTGGTAGTCTAAAAGATATGAGCTCCGAGCGAGACACGCGTTTGCGGATTGCTGCGATTGGATTTCTCAATCCTGCGCCGTTGATGTGGGATTTCGAGCACCCGCCGCTCGAAGAGGCGCTGAAGAAGCGCTATCGCATCGACCGCATGACGCCTTCGGAGTGTGCGGCGCGCCTGGCGGACGGGCGAGCCGACATCGGCCTCATTCCCATCGCATCGCTGGCAACGTCACCGGGGCTTGAGATTCTTCCCGGCTGCACCATCGCTTCAAAAGGCCGCGTGCGCTCGCTGATCCTGGTGCACCGCGCCAATCGGCCGCCGCAGAAAGTTCGTTCCGTTTCGGCCGATGCGGCCAGCCGAACCACTCTCGCTTACGCGCGCATCCTCTTTCACGAGTGGGGTAACGGCGAGGTTCCATTTTTGCCCATGGCCGCCGATCTCGATGCGATGCTGGAGCGCGCCGACGCGGCGATTCTGATTGGCGATCCGGCGCTGCTGGCGCTCGAAGAACGCTATAACCGCCTGGAGCGTACCGGCGAAGAGCTCGTCTATCTTGACCTCGCTGAAGAGTGGCGCGCGCGCACTGGCCTCGCCTTCGTCTCCGCCGTCTGGGGTGCTGCGCACGGCAGCGTTTTGGACGAGAGGGTTGCTGAGGATTTCATTCGCTCCCGCGATCACGGGCTCGCCAACATCGACGCGCTGGTGGCCGAGTGGTCGCAGCGCATGGCCATCCCCGACGCGACCATCCGCACGTACCTGACCGCCAATATCCACTACGTACTCGACCAGGAATGCGTGGAGGGAATGCGCGGGTTCTTCCGCATGGCCGCAGAGTATGGCGTGCTGCCGCCCTATAGCTTGAAGGTGCCGGAGCTGGCTGCGCGATAGCGGCGAGCAACGAGTCGCCCGCCATCTATACTCAGACTCTGCATGCCCGAATCGACTCTGCAATTCCGAATCATGGAGCCTCCCAAGATGATCAGTCGCATCAGCGCGCTTTTCCTGCTTGGTTTTGCCGCCGCCTGCGCCGCACAGACCGCGCCGCTCACTCCGCCTGTCGCTCCGGTGAGGCCGGTGACCGATACCTACTTCGGCACGACGGTCGTCGATCCTTATCGCTGGATGGAGACGAGCACCGACGAGTTGATGGCCTACATGAAAGCCGAAAATGCGGTCACAGTCCAGGCGCTCGCGCCGTTCGCCGCACAGGACGCGAAGATTCTCGACGAGTTGACGAAGCTCTCCGATACCGTGGACATCGTCAGCAATCCGCAGCGCACGCTGGACAAGTTTTTCTACCTTGAGCTGCCGACGGGCAAGAGCGACTACAGGCTGATGACGCGCGCCGTCGGCGGTGGCCCGTCGCGCCTTCTACTCGATCCCGCGACACTCGCTGAAAACGGCAAGCATGCCGCAATCGATTACTACGTGCCATCGCCAGATGGGCGCTACGTAGCGGTTGGCGTCTCGCTGGGAGGCTCGGAGAATTCCGTACTGCACGTGGTCGACGCCACAACAGGAAAGTTGCTGAGCGAATCGATTTCGCGTGCGCAGGAAGGGAATCCCTCGTGGGCTGACGACAGCAAGGGCTTTTACTTTACTCGCCTGCAGCCCATGGCAGAGGGCGCGCCGGCGAAAACCAAATATGACAATGAGCGCGTTTACTATCACCGCCTCGGCGCGAGCGAAGAGAGCGATCGGCCGGTCTTCGGCGCGGATATCACAACCGATCCTGCGCTGCCAAAGAATGGCAACGTGTTCGTTTCCGTTGTGCCGGGCACGGGCATGATTCTGGCTGGCCAGACTTCGGGCGTCGTAGAAACACCCGCGCTCTGGATTCGCCGCACCGAGTCTAGTCCGTGGATTCAGGTGGTGACCCACGATGACGGAATGATGAGCATGGCTCTCCATGGAACTCGAGCCTACATCCTCACCAAGGGCGGAGCCAGCGGGGCGGTCAGCAACGGGCGCGTGATCAGCTTCGATCTTGCCCACGAAACCTCGGCGGCGGCAAAGGTGGTTGTGCCCGAGAGTGACCTGATTCTTTCGGCCAGAACGGATACTGGCCTCGCCGCAGCCGGCGATGCGCTCTACGTTTTCGGATTTCGCGACGGCCTCAGCGTGGTCACGCGGATTCCCTACGACGAGCACGCGAAGAGAGCCGAGCTTAAGCTTCCGATGAGCGGAACCATCGGCGGCATCGATGCCGATTACCGCCGGCCCGGCATCACGCTCTCGATGGTCGGCTGGACGAAGCCGCGACTGATCTATGCGTACGCGCCGGCGGCTCACAGCTTCAGCGACACGCACCTGCAGCCCAAAAATCCCATTGATATGTCGGCCATCGAGTCGGTGGAAGTACAGGCCAGGAGCGCCGACGGCACCATGGTGCCGCTTTCAATCCTCTACAAGAAAGGCATGGCCCTCGACGGCTCGCATCCGGCGCTGCTTGAGGCCTACGGCGCATACGGCTACTCCATTCTTCCGTTCTATGCATCTTCGTTTTTGCCCTGGCTCAATCGCGGCGGCATCTTCGCGCTCGCTCACGTGCGTGGCGGCGGAGAAAAGGGCGAAGCCTGGCACCTGGCCGGAATGAAAGAAACCAAGCAGCACACCATCGACGACTTTGTGGGCTGCGCGCAATATCTGATCGACAAAAAATACACTTCGCCCGCGCATCTGGGAATCGAGGGCACAAGCGCAGGTGGCATTGCGGTGGGCGGATTTCTCACTCAGCATCCCAAGCTTGTGGCGGCCGTGCTTTATCGCGTGGGCATCACGGACATTCTGCGCAGCGAACAGCGCGCCACCGGCGCTGAAAACGCCTATGAATACGGCTCCGTAAAGATCGAGCCAGAGTTTCGCGCCATGTACGCGATCAGCCCCTACGCGCACGTGCAGGATGGCTTCAAGTATCCGGCCGTGATGCTTGAGACCGGGGCCAACGATCCGCGCGTGACCAGCTGGATGCTGACCAAGATGACGGCGCGCCTGCAGGCGGCGAATGCGTCGACGAACCCGATCCTGTTGCGCGTGGATTTCGATGCCGGCCACGGAATCGGCTCCAACCGCACGCAGGCCTTGAAGCTTGCCGCGGACGAATACACATTTCTCGGCTGGCGATTGGGGATGGACGGATTCACGCCGACCGCGACGACAACGCCGGCGGCAACTCCGGCCGCGGCGAAGTGAATCGGATCGTCGATTCAAACCGACTGGCTGCGCGCTAGCCGCAACGAACTACCGCAACTAGGAGAAATGCCTCGCCCACGCCAGCACCAACTGGCTCGTCACATCGTGCCAGGGCTTCGAGAAAAATAAGATCGCGGCGACAAACTCCGCGGCCAGCAGTCCCGCTGCGCCGACGACAAACTGGCGCATCACGCGCCCGCGAAACGCGTCCCAGGCAAGCATGAGAAGAATGATCAGCACATTCCCGTAGAAAACGTTGAAGAACCACGGCACGACCGAATGCTGCGCGGCGAGCAAATGTCCGGTGATACGCGCGTAGCCTGGATCTGCGAGCGAGACGGTGGCGAGGATCATGATCCTTTTGTGCGCTGCCGGATTTCTTCTGAGCGCGATGCCCCACGCCAACAGAATGAGAAAGCCAACAATGTCGACCAGGTTTACGGCCATGAACTCAGGCCGGTGGGGCGTAGCCCTGCTGCCCATGTGCGTCGAATCTTCCGCCAGCACTGCCCATGGCCCCAACACCGCCATCAGGCAGGCCCAGGCCACCATGAATGTGCCCAGCCGGCGGTGCCACGCCACACGATCGCCGATCACCAGCATCACCTGCGCCGTTAACAACAGCATCCATCCGCTGAAAACGGCTGCGTGAACCCACAGCACCGTCGGCGGAGGTGGCATCTGGTGCGCGAAACTTTTTGCATCGAGGCTGAAGCCTGCGATCATTCCGATCCATAGAATCGCGAGCCACACGGCCGACGGCAGACGGTCTTCGCGCGGATTCCATGTTCCGCGCTCGTGCAAAAAAGGATTCGTGCCGCGCAGTATTGCTGCTGTGGCCAAGATGACCTCCGGTTTGCTGCTCGTAAAAGGATGATGGGCAGAGTCGCGAGTGTCAACAGAAAAACGGCACATGCCCATGGTGCCGATGTGCTTCCCGTCGGGGATTTTTGATTTTCGCCGACGATGACCGGGCGAAAATCAAATGTTCTGCCAGTGTTCCGGTGACAGTGTCGCCGTGCTGCAGCCCATCGAGTAGTTGAACCATGCGTGTTCGGTGGTGGGCGCTGCAAAAAAGCCTTCCAGATTCAGGCTCGTGCTAATGCTGGTGACGAGCTCGCGCGGCCCGTAGAAGAGCGTGAAAAAGCTGTCCCAATCCACAGTGAAGAGAAACGAGTGGTCCGGCGCAAGCAGCGTTCCGCGCGGAGGGAAGGGAATGGAGCCGTTGCGAAGCTTGGCGATGGGCAGGGTGAGAACCGGGTCGGACTGCGGGAATTCCGGAACAAAGATAAGCTCGGGCGCGCGAGCCAGCGCGAACGCGCGAAGAAAATCCGCGCGCAGCAATGGCTCAAAGCGACCTTCGGTCGGCATCCAGATGGGCTGCGTCTCGAGAAAACTCTGAAGGGTTTTCATTGCGGCTGGATCGGCGAGGTGAGCGGGCAATGAACCGATCGAGGTCAGCAGCGCCTGGCAGACCCGCGCGCAGGAGCCGAGGCCGGTCTCTGCGGCAACTGCGGACCACGGGTATTTCGTTCCCTGCGCAAGAATCTGCTCGTCGCTTGGATACTCGCGCGTCTTGTTCCATGCCAGCGAAAAGGGAAGGCTTATAAATGGATGCGGGACGATCAGGACGGACTCGAACCGGCCGTCATAGGCCGCGAGCAGCGTGGTGTTGTGAGCCGGATAAGTGAATTGTTCCGCACGCACACGAGAGGAATAGCAGCGCCGGCCAAACCCTCGCGGTGAGGGCCGTCACTCGAAGCGAAAGGAGCACGGCTGCAGGGACGCAAAACCAGGGAGAGCGGCGGCGAGACCCTGGAAGAGCGTGGCCGCATGCGACTCACAAGCCGCTTAGTTTGGGGTTCCTTGCTCGCGGTCGGCCTCGAGAGAAGTGCGGCCGTCTGGGAGTTTCCATTTGCGCGCTTTGATGATGTACCCGACAAACAGTCCGGCAGCCACCACCCAGCCTGCGGCAAATGCAGGCCAAAAGAAGGGGCTTTTCATGTCGATCAACAGTATGGGGGCAATCACTACGAATGAAACAACGGCCGCAAACCCGAGGGTGAAGAAGAATTTCGACGTGCTCCACAGCCCGGCCCGCTTTACCTTCTGGTAGCGGGCGAAAGCTAGAACGAGAATCAGCGCGAGAATTCCGATCCAGTACATGTGTTTGTTTCGGCCTCCTGCCGTTTAAGGTCAGGGCTGGTTGGTTTCTGTTGCGGCGGATGCGGCCTGTGCGGCCGCGCGGTGCTTGATCCACCATTTCACTTCATATACCAGGAGCGCGATGAATGCGATTCCATCCACCGCGAGGGTTGCAATAAGCACCCATTCGTATTGGGGATGGTTCTGATAGAGAACGGCTGCGGGCACCGCAGTCGCATAGAGGAAAACTACGGATCCTATGGCGACAACATAATCGCCGGCGGACAGTTTCATCCCCTGGCGCTGGTAATGACGAATGGTGAACAAATCCCATCCGATTTTGAATAATTCGCTCATGAGGCTGACCTCCGGTTTCGCAGCGCGGCCCTCTTCTTCAGTGCGGGCCCCGATTGCAGGGATTCTATCGTGCAGGCGGCAGGGCAGGACAGAGTTAGGCCTATTCCGGCGTCCCGTTGCCGTGAACCCGCGTGGATTGCGTCCAGGTTCCCTGGAGGACACCATTTGGGTTTAAGCCCGTCTCGTTCGACTGATACCAATGTGTTCCATCGGTCCAGGTTTGCGAATAATCGCTGGAAACTTTCGTCGTGCTTCCATCAGGGTTCATCACGGTTTCCTGGTTGAGCGAGTAATCCACCCAATCGGCAGCGGCGGTGCTTCGGGCATCCATCGATGCGTAGGCGTTGTTCATCGCGCTCTCAAACTGCGATTCCTGCTGTTGCATGAAGGCCTGATGCTCGGCCGCGGAGCGCTGCATGATCTGTTCGAACTGCTGATAGATCATCTTGCTCTCCTGCTGCTCCTGAGCCGTTAATGCAGCGATCGCCTGCGCGCCCTGGCGCTGCTGGCGCTGCAGTGCGGCCTGCGTCCACTGCTGGGAGTTCACGCCGTGCGGAAGATTATTGTTGTCGACCAATTGAACCAGCGCGTCGAGCCGGCCTTCGGGCGCTGAGAGCACGTCGACTCTGGCCCAGCAGGTGCCGCCATAAAGGGCGTTGCTCATGGGGGTGCTGCGATCATTGCTCATTGAGCACTCGACCACGGTCCGCAGCCGCTCCTCGACCACAAACGACCCGTTTATCTGCTGAATGCGGATTGCGGCCGTGTCGGCTGTGTTCTGCGTTTGCATTGCCGGCGCCACACGGCTGTTTCCCTGATTCTTTTGTGCGGCCAGTCCCTGAGCCCATTGCGAAAACGCCGGCGGCACGGGCATGGGCCCCACGACGTGCACGCCGCCCTGCATTGTTCCAAGGTAGTACTGCAGAAATGCGGCGGCCGAAATCTGCCCCGAGAGATTCGCGCACCCGCTGTTCAGCGTGCCTCTCATGTTGGGGTGCCACTGCCATCCGAAGACTGGCTCGGTGCGCATCTGCATCAATCCATCGGGCGAATAGGCGCGAAAGACGGGCCACGGTGAAAACGTGCATGGACTGATCATGGTGATGCCTTGCAGCTTCCAGCCGGCGGGAATCGTGAGTGT
>DATKMH010000007.1:0-76545 GCA_035541975.1 Occallatibacter sp.
GTGTTGCCGCCCGGATGCTTGAATACCGGCACAGCGACGAGTCCGAACCCCGCCACCGTGAACGTGCCGCTGCTGCCCGCCGACCAAACCAAGACCGCAACCACCACGGCGGTGACCGTCACGTGCGGCTACGCCAGCGACAACGGTGAAGCACCGAATACTCACGACAATCACAACGTCTGGAACAATGCGGCCACCGACGGAAGCTTCGGCGTTTCCTCTCCCATCGTTCTTTGGGATCTGAGTCCCAACGGCTTCCCGCTTGGCGAGCTACGTGTTCCCACGAATGAAATCGTCACCAGCTTCAGCTCCAAATCCGAGCTGGCGCTAAATCGCTCAGCCGATGGAAAGAGCCTGACGTTCATGGGCTATCGCGGCGGCCCCGGCTGCCCGACACTTTCTCTTGACACCACCACGAACATCCTGACGCAGGGCACAAACGTTGGGCCCGAGTCGCCCACCGCGGCGAACCTGCTCGACGTTTCGGCATCCAACACGCCGGGTCTGTGCGACCCGACCAATTCCGCTGTCGCCACTTATCCGGGCGCAAGCAATCCCACCGCCTATTACCGCTCGGTGGCTGAGGTTGACGCCTTTGGCCACATCTTCTACACCGACGGCGATGCTTACAGCGGAGACAACTCCCGCGCCGTGATCGAAGCGGACAACGGGCTCTACTATTCGGTCGGCAACGACAACAGCGGCAATTTGAGCAAGAAGCAGGTGCCGATAACGCAGCTCGGCTTTGATTTATCCCACTCAACCGGGGCAGAGCTTTTTTATCCGGGCGCCGCGCCGCTGGCTCCGCCCAACAACAACATGATTTCCTATTTCATTACCGTCTCGGGCGACAAGCCGGGCAAAGACACGAACTTCCGCGGCGAGACTATCTTCAATGACACGCTCTACGTCGCCAAGGGCAGCGGCGGCAATGGCATCAACACCGTCTATCAACTTGGAACTCCGGGTGTTCTGCCGACTACCGGCAACGCACCGGCGGGCGGCCTCAACGCCGAGCCCTTTGCGATTCTGCCAGGGTTCCCAACCTCGCCTTCCACCACGGCAAACTCTGGCGGCTACTATCCGTTTGGTCTGTGGTTCGCGAATGACAGCACTTTGTATGTCTGCAACGAAGGCGACCTGGTTTACACGCCGAACCAAATGATCAATGGCCAGGTGAACGTTGCCGACGCAGGCACGCTGGCCACCGCGGGCCTGCAGAAGTGGGTTCTCAAGTCTGGTACCTGGGTGCTTCAGTACACAATCCAGAATGGACTGAACCTCGGCGTGCCCTATAGCGTGAGGGATTATCCCAGCTCCATCGAACCGGCAACCGGCGGCTGCCGCAACATCACCGGCGTGGTCAACCGCGATGGAACGGCGACGATCTATGCCATCACCTCCACCATTAGCCTGAACGGCGACAACGGCGCCGACGCCAACAAGCTGGTGAAGGTCACCGACTCCATCGGCGCAACACAACTTGCAACTCACGGCTACCTCGACACATTCGTCACGGTTCGCTCGGCCCAGGCCGGCGAAGCCTTCCGCGGCGTCGCTCAAGCGCCGGAATTTCGCTGGTAGGGAACGTCAGCGCGCCCCACTCGCTCATAAGCCAACGAGGCTCCCCGTTCTGGGGAGCCTCGTTGTTTGCTGACGGAATCGTCTGTTGGAGCCTTTCAAAGAAAATCGGCTCGCGTTTCGGACGTCACAATCATTGTCCGGCTGTATGCCCGATGAACTTGTCGGCCCACTGAATGAACCACTTCATGTTCGGCGCGTCGGTGTGGCCGCCGTCATCCTGCCGCCAGGCAAGCTGGCCGTCGAGCAATCCTTCATTCACGGCCGGCATCTTCGCGGTTTTGTAGTCACCGATGAAGTCGGATTCGTTATCACCGAGCAGCGTGAACACGCGACTCGCGTCGACGGTCGCCATCCAGCTGCCTTCGTGGTCGAGCCAGTGCGCGTCGCCCTTCTCAGGAACGCCGTAGCTGATGAATGTCAGCCGAGGCGCACATAGCGCGATCAGCTCATTCGAGTCCACGGGCAGGTCGCCCGGATTCATGCTGCCGAACTTCGCGTCGCTCGCGTCGTACTTGATGAAGTTCCCGTCCATCCAGTAGTACTCGCCGGTGGCCAGGTTTTCCACGCCCTCGCCGTAGTTGCGGCGCAGCAGCGTCGCTCCGCCCTTGCCTGATGAGCCAACCAGCACCATTGCAAAGCGCGGATTGAACGCCATCGTCACCAGCGCGGCTTTTCCGTAGCGAGATACACCTTCGATGCCAACGTGCTTGGCATCAACTGCTGAATCGGTCTCGAGATAGTCGAGGCCGCGATCCGCACCCCACGCCCACGCCCGCAGCGCGCCCCATTGCTCCGGCGTGCGCGGCTGGCCCTTGTTCACCAGGCCGATGATGCCTCTCGTAAGACCTTCGGCGTTGTCGGCCTGCACGCTCGCGGGATCGAAACGCACGAAGCCCCAGCCCGCCGCAACCATCTGCCATTCATTCGGAGGATCGCCATCCGCATTCAACTGCGGAGGTTGAAAGAACGGGCTCTCCTTGAACGGCTCCCACGCAGGATGATGAGCGAAAACGTCCTTGAGCGATGGATCCTGCTGGAGCAGCAGAGCCTTCATTGCGGTGTTTACTTTGTCGAGTTCCTCTCCGCGCGGCTCATTGGGATTCGGAAATCCGGCGCGCGCGAACTCCATCAGCACGGGAACCGGGCCGCTGGCGTTGGCCGGCGTCACGACCGTCATGTGAATCTTCACGCTGATTGCCGGGCAGCCGGAGTTGTCCACTTCGCCGACTACGTCCTTGGCAATGACGGGCGTGAAACCAATCAGCTCCCGATCGACCGCGGTCACCGTCCACGTGACCTTCGGCACGTTTGCGGGCACAAAGCCATAAACGTACTTCGATTCCATGTCGGCCAGCTGCGGCCGGCGCTGATTCCACCATTGCTCCGGCGTCGTCACTTTCTGGCCGTCGCTCATGGTGAGCGGATCGGGAACGTTTGGATAAGGATTGGCCTTCGACTCGTCGTAGTTGGCGTGGTTAGGAGCCTTTTCATTTCCGCTCCACCCCGGCCGCAGCGTTTTGATGCCGAGTTGATCCATCATGTTCTGGTGATCCTGATCGGCAGTGAAGGTCACCGGCGTACAAGGAGCCTGCGCCCGGAAAGTGGACGGAACGGCAACTGTTAAGACGAGAAGCGAAACGAAAACTGCGGGTTTGTAGCAGGAATGCATGGGCACGCTCCGGGATGATATGCTTGCAGCGCTTTTCAGGTTGATCTCAGGAATTCCCGCGGAAAACTTCGGGGCGCGAGAGTGTTACTGAATTAGTTCGAGGATCATATTAAATCATGGAAGTGAGACTGGCAGGCAAAATCGCGATCTTTGCGGGATTGTTGACGGCGGCAACCTGCGCGTGGGCGAAGAAAGACTCGCAGGAAACATGGGTGCAGAGCTGGGGAAGTTCGCAGCAGATTCCCGAGCCGCAGAATTCGCTGCCTGCGGACGATTTGACCGATGCCACGTTGCGGCAGATTGTGCACCTCTCGCTTGGCGGCACGGAGATGCGTGTGCACATTTCCAATGCATTCGGAACGCGACCCCTGCATTTCACGTCGGTGCACGTGGCTCATGCAGTCTCGCCCAAAGGCGCGGCAATCGATCCTGCGAGCGATCACGCGCTGACTTTCAATGGCAAGCCGGATGTGATCGTTCCGCCGGGCACCGAATACGTGTCCGATCCGTTGCAGGTTGCGGTCGCGCCGTTGTCGGATATCGCGGTCACCTTTCATCTTGATGCTCCGCCTTCGCCCGAGACCGGCCATCCGGGTTCGCGGTCCACATCCTACTACGAGCACGGTGACGCCGTGGGTGCGACGGATTTGCCCGATTCAAAACATGTGGATCACTGGTACCAGCTCACCGCAATCGATGTGCTGGCTTCCGAAGATGCGGCAACTGTTGTTGCGCTCGGCGACTCGATCACCGACGGTCACGCCACCACCACGAACGGCAACGATCGCTGGACCGACGTTTTGGCAGCGCGGCTGCAGGCAGGGAAGAAGACGAAGGATGTTGGCGTCTCAAACCAGGGCATTGGCGGCAATCATCTGCTCACGGACGGGCTCGGGCCGAACACCTTATCGCGCATCGACCGCGACGTGCTGGCGCCGGCGGGCGTGCGTTGGGTCATCGTCTTCGAGGGCGTGAACGACCTTGGCGGCCTTGCCATCCGCGGTGAAGTCCCAGCGGACCAGCACACAGCAATGGTTGATCGCATCATCGGCGCGTATGAGCAGATGATTGCGCGCGCGCATGCGCATGGGTTGCGTGTATACGGCGCGACCATCACGCCCTATGTGGGATCGGGCTATTATCATCCCGGGCCGTGGAGCGAGGCCGACCGCCAGGCTGTGAATGCGTGGATTCGCGCCGAAGGACACTTCGACGCAGTGATCGATTTCGACGCAGTGGTGCGCGATCCCGCGCATCGCGATCAGCTTCTGCCCGCCTACGACTGCGGCGATCACCTGCACCCGAACCCCGCGGGCTACAAGGCGATGGGCGATGCGATTCCGCTGAATCTGTTTGAGCAGTAGATAGCTCAATTCCGGCAGCGCAGCAGGTTTACGCCCGCGTTCCACGCCGCTTTTTCGGCGCGATAGCGCTATCGGCCGCAGCCCGCTCATCGCGAGGAGTACGCAAGCGCGATCCGTTGGGAAGGTTTTCTCCCATCGCATGCAGGCGCAAAAAATTCGTAGACCCCGATTTCGTTCGCGTGCCGGCCACAATAGCGATCACCTCGCGCGGCCGCACGTAGCCTCCGCGTTCGAGCAGCTTCTCGGCGGTCTCAACCATCTGCTCGGTCGAGTTCACCTTCGCGCATCGAATCGGCGTCGTGCCCCAAAGTAGATTCAGCCGGTTCACGGTCACATCCACCGGGCTGAGCGCAAAGATCGGCGCTGTGGGGTGGTATTTCGAGAGCTGCCGCGCCGTGGCGCCTGACTCGGTGAAAAGCGCGATGCCGCGCAGATCAAGATCGTCGGCGGCGTGGGCCGTGGCTTCGCAAATCGTGTCCGCAATCGAAAGTCCGCTGCGGCGCTCGCGGGGCGTGGCCTCGAGATTCTCGCGCATGTGCTGCTCGGTTTCGGTCACGATGCGCGCCATCATCTCCACCGATTCCACAGGATACTTGCCCACGGCGGATTCACCGCTGAGCATCACGGCGTCAGTGCCGTCGTAAATGGCGTTGGCCACATCGGAAACTTCAGCGCGAGTGGGACGCGGGTTTTCGATCATCGATTCCAGCATCTGCGTCGCGGTGATCACGGGCTTAAAGTACTCGGCGGCGCGACGAATGATGTACTTCTGAATGGCAGGAACTTTTTCCGGTGGCACTTCCACGCCGAGGTCACCACGCGCCACCATAATGCCGTCCGCAACCTGCAAGATGGCGTCGAGATGCTCAACGGCCTGCGGCTTTTCAAGTTTCGCAATGATCCAGGTATTCGCGCCGTGTGCCGCCACGCGATTGCGAACCAGGCTCACGTCCTCAGCCGTGCGAACGAACGAAACGGCAATGGCGTCGACGCCGTGATTGAGGGCGAACTCAAGATCTTCAGAGTCTTTTTCCGTGAGCGACGGCGTGCGGACCAGAACACCGGGCAAATTGATGCCTTTGCTTTCTCCGAGCATGCCGCCGTTCACGATGTCGCACGCCACGTCCCCGCCGACGATTTCGTGAACGCGCAATTCGATCAGGCCGTCGGAAAGCAAAATTCGCGAGCCTTGCTCAACGTTTTCAGCAAGCGTCTTAAAAGTGGTTCCGATCAACGACGCGGTCCCGAATACGTCGCGCGGGGTGATCGTGATCTTATGGCCCGCCTTGAGCAGCACTGGCTGATGATCCTTGAGTAATGTGGTGCGAATTTTGGGCCCCTGCAGGTCGGCGAGAATGCAGAGCGGCTTCTTCTCCTCTGCGCTGACTCTGCGAATCTTCTGCATCACCGCGACCTTGCGCTCGTGGGTGCTATGCGAAAAGTTCAGGCGGACGACGTCGACGCCGGCGCGAATCATGGCGCGAATCACAGGTTCGGTGTTGGAGGCAGGTCCGAGCGTGGCAACGATTTTGGCGCGGCGCTGGGAGGTGGATTCGGTCCGGCTGAGTTCGGCAAACGTCATGAGGGCGGCTCCAGACACGATTCTTGTTGGTCGAAAATGGCTTTCAGTGGGTCAAAAGGGGCACGGGGATGCGGCTGTTTGTATTGTAAATGCCGGGAAAGCCGAGCCGATAGCACTTGAATCCGGTCGACGCTCACGATTCATGAGCCGGCATTCACAGTCCGCCGTCACTGCGGTTCAGCGGGAGAGCTGCACGGTCTGAGGCGCAGCGGCTCCGGTGACTTGACTCTTGCGCTCCCAGTAAAGGACGCCGTTCAGTTCCGCGCCCAGCAAAACGCTGAACGAGGTGATGTAGAGCCAGACCAGAGTCGCGATGCCGGCGGCAAACGACCCATAGAGGCGCGTGTAATTCGCAACGCTGGTTACGTACCATCCATACGCGAGCGTGGCAGGAAACCAGATCATCGTTCCCGCGATGGCGCCGGGCGCAACCAGCGACCAATGCTCCGTGCGGCGCGTTCCGAAGTGGTAGAGCGCGCTCAGGACGGCAAGAATGGCGCAAAAGCTGACCGCCCAACGCACGACTCGCCAGAACACGATGACATACGGGCGCAGATCGTGGCCCGCGTTGCCGATCATCCAGTGCTCAATCTGATGGCCGAAGACAGTTAGGATCGATGCCAGCGAAAGCGGGATGAGCACAATGAAAACCAGCATGAGCGCGCGAGCACGACGACCCCAGAAGGTCCAGCTTTCAGGAGGCAGCCGGTAGGCGCGGCGAAATCCTTCCATCAATGAAAGCATTACGCCAAGTCCTGCGAAGAGGCTGAGACACGTTGCCGACAAAATTAGCTGGTTGGAATGAAAACGATGGCTGAGGATGGAAGACTGCACCAGATCGAGAGTGTCAGCCGGCAGAAACTGTTCGAGCACAGAGCGCGTTTCACCGACCAGCGTCGGCCCTTCTTCAACCTGCGCCACGACTGTGGTGATGACCAGAAGGGCGGGGAAGAACATGAGCATTCCCGAGTAGGCCGCGGCTTTCGCCGTGTTCACCACGTCGTGGATGAAGGCTTGAATCAGCGCTTCCCGGATTCTGACCAGATAGCTGCTCATGTGCGTTCCCAGCCAGAGTAGTGCATCGGCGTGGTTTGCGCCGAAAAAAAGCGGCGAGCGAGGACCAAAAGAACCAGCCGACCCCCGGCCCGAAGAAAACGCCTTTGCCGCACTGCGATAAACCTTTGTCTCGCCAAAGCGCACAGTTTCGCCGAGGGCAACTCACTCTTGGTCAGCGCATCGAACTTAGGCTATGAACCCATAACCTTTGGAGCGGAATCGCGCATGGGTCAGAGGGAATTACGCTCAAAGCCAGGAAAGGAAGCAAATTTTCTTAAACGAGAGGAAGGAGAAGTGGAATGAATTCTAGTTTTTGGCGATTGAAGTCAGGGATTGCGGCGAGGAGTGTGTGCGCTTTGGCCTGCGCAATGGCGTGCGCGATCGCGGCAGCGCAGATGCCCGGCGCAGCGGGCGGGATGACTCCGCAGGGAGAGCAGGCGCCGGCCACAGGCAGCATGCCAGGCAACCCGGATGCCCTGCCGGGCCCACAAGGAAATGCGACGCCGTCCTTCGCCGATCAGTCGTTCGTGCGCAAAACGCTCCAGGACGACGAGGCACAGATCGAGATGGGACAACTTGCGGCGCAGAAGTCGCCGAGCGCGGACGTGAAACAGTTCGGCGAGAAGATGGCACAAATTCACTAGCAACTGACCGCGCAGATAAAGCCGGTGGCGAATAAGCTTAACGTCGGGGTACCCAAGGCGCCTTCAAAAAAAGATAAAGAGGAAATTGCGAAATTGCAGGCCCTCTCCGGCGCGGACTTCGATGCCGCCTTCATCAAGGCGATGATGAACAAGCAGCAAAGCGACCTGAAAGATTTCAAGAGCGAAGCGCAATCCGCGCAGGATCCTTCGGTGCAACGGTTCGCAAAGCTGGACGAACCCGTACTGAGCCAGCATCTGCAAATCCTGGAGCAACTGGCGCAGGCGCATAACGTGAGTACGATGGCAAGCAAGGATTAATGCAATTGCGTCGCGACTCGGCGCGGGGCGCTGTTTGTTCCCCAGAAGGCATCAGCAATCCGTCGCGGGGTCAGCGATCCGTGCACGAAAAGCATGGGTCGATCGACGCCTGGATGAGCGGCGTGTCGGCAAGCCGCGCGCCGCGCACCATCCATCGCACCGCGGGCATATTTGCATAGGTCGGCGTGCGCACATGCACGCGCGCCGGGTTGCGCGAGTTTTCTTTCCACGTCACGCTGTACATCACTTCACCGCGCGGCGCTTCCACTCGGCTGGTGGCGGTTCCAGTGGCGAAGGCCAGCTTTTCCGGCGCCGACGAAATCTCGCCTGGCGTCATCAGCGCCAGCGCCTGGCGGATGATGTTGCAGCTTTCGATGATTTCAAGTGCGCGGACGAAGAGCCGTGCGCGCACGTCGCCGGCCTGCTCGACCGGAACCTCAAACTTCATCTCTGCGTAGGCCGCATAGGGCGCGTCGCGCCGCAGGTCCTGCGGAATTCCCGAGGCCCGAGCCGTGGGCCCGACGACTGCGCAGGAGACTGCCTTCTCGTGAGTCAGCACGCCGATTCCGGCGCAGCGCGATCGCGCCGTGGAGCTGGTGGTAAAAATCGGAATCACGGTGCGCATCATCTCGCGTTCCAACTCGTCGATCATGGGCACCAGTGCGATCGGATCTTCGATGTCGCGATTCACTCCGCCCACGTGATTCATGGAGTAGTTGACCCGATTGCCGGAGATGGCCTGCAGCACGTCCATTACTTTTTCGCGCAGCGCGAAGCAGGTCATGAACATGGTTTTGAAACCCATGAGCTTGGCGGCAATTCCTGCCCAAAGCACGTGTGAGTGGAGGCGCTCCAGTTCGGCCATGACCACGCGAATGTATTTCGCGCGCGGAGGCGCTTCAATGCCGGCGAGCTTCTCCATGGCCTGGCAAAGCGTGAGCGTGTGGATGAACGAGCAGATGCCGCATACACGCTCCATCAGCGCGATCACCTGCACGTAGTTGCGCGTCTCTGCCAGATGTTCGATGCCGCGAAAGTTGAATCCGATGTGCAATTCGGCATCTTTCACGGTTTCGCCTTCGCAAATCATGTCCAGCTTGTAGGGCTCTTCAAGGCCGGGATGATACGGACCCATGGGGATCTTGTAGCTCATTGCGCGACCTCCTTTTGCGGCTGCGTACCGCCAGTAGGGCCGCCTTGCGTCGGACCCTGCGTCGGAGCCTGGCGCAGGTTGACGCCCGGCTCATCGCCTTCGCGAAGCAACAGCGGCTCATAAGCGCGGCCCGTAAACGTGATGGCGAACCCCTCGTGCACTTCGCGCTCGATCCAGTCTGCCGCTTCGGTAATGTCGACGATCGATTCCGTTGTCTTCCCCGCAATCTGAAATGGAACGCCGAGGAGCCGGCCTTCAAGGTCCCAGTGATATTCCAGGCGGAATCCCTCGCTGCCCGGCAGCTCGTACGCGGTAATGGTTATAAAGCGCGCGCCCGCAGCCTGCATCGCCCAGGCCACATCGCGCACGTTTGCGCCGCCTGGATTCAGCCACAGCGTTCCACGGCTCTCAACCCACGGTTCCTCTACTGCCAGTTTTTCGCGAATGGTATCGAGAGCGGTCATTGTGCACCTCCTGCTGCGGGCCTTGGTACGGCACCGCCGGACGCAGAAACGGTGGCAGCGGGCGGAGCCGGTTTCGGTGCAGGCGGCCTCCGCGCCACGGTGTAGGACTTCTTCAGCTCACCCTGCACGGTGTAAACGGGCGGAACTGCTTCTTGTTGGCTCAGTGCGTGCTCAAGGTGGCCTTCCTTCAGCGCATGTTCGGTGCAGCCTTCCACGCAGCGTCCGCAAAATGTGCACTGCCCGGGGTTGTAGCTCCAGGTAAATTCGCCCTTGCCCGCTTTGAATTCGATAGCGCGCGAAGTGCAGCGGAAGCGGCAAACGGCGCAGCCCGTGCAAAGCTCGGGATCGAATTGAACCAGCCCGCGAAAACGCGGAGTGACACGTGGCCGAGCAGGGAAGAGCAGCGTCTGGTAACCGCGCCGCAAATTATTCCAGAGCATGACGAGAATATTCATGACCGGAACCTCACAAGAATTGCAGACGACACGGCCAGAATGGCGAAGATGAGCGTGCACTGCCAGTAGAACCGTACGCTGGAGTCTATAGCCAGGCGCGCGGTGGCCGCCGCCAGTGTGGACAACAGCAGCACGGCGATGATCGACAATGCGATGAAGAGTAAAGCGGCGATCCACACAGAGCCGAGGTGCGGAGCCGCGAGAGTGGCCACAAGGCCAGTGCCCGCCACCCACTCCAGCCCGTGCGACAGCTCCCACATCGCCAGCTCCGGTCCCGCGTATTCGGTCATCGGGCCGGCATAGATCTCCTGCTCAGCATTGGGAAGCGAGAACGGATTGATGTGCAGCTTGGCGGGCAGGCAAACCAGAATCGCCACAACGCCCAGCCAGTGCAAGGGCGTGTTCGGCGCAGCGGCCAGCGCTTCCAATCTGAAGGTGTGTTGCGAAGCCGCGATGGAGACAATGGCCAGCAGAAAAACAATGTTGTAGGAGACGCTGAGCGCGGCTTCGCGCGCCGAGCCGATCTCGCCGAAAATCGATCGCGAAGAAAAGCCCGCTGCGATGATGCAGATCGACGGCAGCTCAAGCAGCGCGAGCAGCAGAATCAAGTCGCCCTCGAATCCACCAGAAGCCGGCAGCACAGGCAACAGTCCCACAGCACCCGCGGCCGACGAAACCGCGATAAGCGGCCATGCGCGCATGATCAACCCGGCGATTCCAGTCCGCGGCGGCGTGCTCTTGCCGAGCAGCTTCACGAAGTCCCAAAACGGCTGCATAAACGGGGGACCCACGCGACCCTGCATGAGAGCGACGGATTTGCGTTCAACCCAGAGAAAGAACCACGCGGCAGGCACGGCGAAAAGCAACCCCGGAAAAATAAGCAGTCGCGCAAGCGCAGTGAGGAGTGTCATTGTTGCGCCCCCTCGTTCGACTCGGCGACAAGCGTGACGATCGGTTCTGATGACTTGTTGCCGCGCTCCGCCAGAATCTCCGCAGCCTTCGCAACTCCCGCAATAATCGCGTCGGGCCGTGGTGGGCAGCCGGGAACGAACACGTCGACTGGCAGATGCTTGTCGAGCGGGCCATCGAGCGTGCGGCTGTCGATGAACACATTCGTTGTTGCCGGGCACGACCCAATCGCGATCACTGCTTTCGGGCCGAGCACCTGGTCGTAAACCGTCTTCACAGCGCCGACAGCCTTGCGCGTCACGGGCCCGGTGACGCACAGAATGTCTGCGTGGCGCGGGCTGCCCTCGAGGCGCACGCCCAACTGTTCGGCATCGTAACGCGGCGAGAGCGCGGCAACAATCTCGATATCGCAGCCGTTGCAGCTTCCGGAATTCATGTGAAAGAGCCACGGGCTCCGGCGGCGCGCGGCGCACATCAATCGCTGCAGGGGCTTCATGGCCGCACCCCCAGCAATATCTGCCACGCGCTCGGCCAAACGCCAGCGGCGACGAGGACGATGGCCAGCACCACGATCGTCGCCTTCAGCGCAAACGGTTCGTGTGCGTTTGTAACACCTGCCTCTTCGCCGGCTGTCGTGCCGGCGTCCTCGCCTTCATTCGCCGATGCCGGCGGTCCCCACCAACTTCGCGTCAGTGCGAGCGTATACGCAATCAGCGCAAAGATCGACGAGAGAATCAACAGCACGAACGGCACGATGCCGATCTGCAACGCCGTGGAGTAAAGCCTCCACCGTCCAATGAATCCCAGTGTCGGCGGCACGCCAAGCATAGCCAGCATGCCGAACAAAAATCCAAACGCGCTCACCGGATAGCGCGTAGCGAGGGCGACCGGCCCGGATTCAGATTTGGTCTCAAGTTCTCCAGCAGCTTCCGGCGCTGCTAGCGAAATGAACAGCAGCGCTTTCGCCAGCGCATGCGTGGCTGCGGCGATCAGCGCGCCCCGCACGCCAATAACGCTCATGGATGCGATGCCAAGAAACAGGAACCCGACATCCTCGACCGTCGAAAGCACCAGCAGGCGCTTCAAACTGCGTTGGGTCAGCATCAGCAGCGCAGCAATCAATGAGGTGAGAACCGCGACCGAAATCAGAAGCGGCTGCGGAGTGAGCAGGCCCGGCATCTCTCGTGACGTCATCAGGAATTCGCCGAATGCTGCCATATCGACAACGGCGATGATCAATCCCAGCACCAGTGCCGGCAATTCGTCGGCGATGGCAAGAAGCCAGAAGATGAGCGGGATCGCGGCGAGTTTGACGAAGATGCCGGTGAGCAGGAACGCGCGGGCGGAGTCGAGCTGGCCCAGCTGGAGGAAAAGCCGGCCCGCAAACATCGACCCGGCAGAGATACAGACGACGGCCAGGTAGGTGATTTTTGCCGCGCGTGAACGCGCCGTTTGCCAAACCAGAACCACGGTCAGCAGAGCCGCGAGCTCAAGTGCCCCCATGCGTAGCCACGGATTTGCGAGCGAGATGCCGCCCGCCGTCAAGGCGGCTACGAACAGGATCATGGGAGCGACCTTGCGCCTCGATCCGCCGGTGATCGCAACCGCCAAAAGGGCCGCTCCCGCAAGAGCGACGGCGCAGATCAGCAGTGGTGGCGTCCGCGTGAAGGGCTCGGCACCCGGCACTTGGATATCCGGAGATCCAGGCAGAATCCAGCGCACCAGTCCAAACACCGCGGAGACAAAGACGAGGAGCAGAATCGTGGCATCGCGCTCCAGCCAGTCACACGCCATGGCGAGCCGGCGCGAGATCGCCTGAAGCGCGGACCAAAGGCTTAGGTAAACACGATCCACATTCGACCAGCGGAAGAACGAGCCCCAGTGCTCCGCAAAAATCTCAGAAAAATCGCCCGCCGTCAGCCGGCCTTGCTCGCCCAGTGGTTCGCCTCCGGTGAAAACTCCACCGCCAGCACCGGCCATCGCCGCTCCCGACGCCACCGGCCGCGCCGCGTAAGCCACCAGATAAATCGCGCCACCAACCACAAGCGACACCAGCGCCAACACCAGCCCGCCCGCCGAAGAAAAGCTTCCCGCGTCCGCCGACAATCCGAGCCACGTTACGTGCACGCCCGCGCCCATGCCCAGCGCGCCCAGAATCGGATTGAGCAGTGTATTCACCGCCAACTGCGGCGCTATGCCGAGCACAATGCTGCCGGCCGCCAAAAATCCCATGCCCCACACCATCGTTGGCGGAGCTTCGTGCGCATTCCTTGTCTCCTCCGTCGGCGGCCCCAGAAAAACCGCGCTCGTCGCCTTCGCGCCAAGAAACACCGTGCCCAGGCTCGCCGCCCACGCCACCATCGCGGGCACAGCCCAGCCCGCCTGCAAAGCGGCGGCGTAGAGCATCCATTTGCTAGCGAAGCCGCTCATCAGCGGAATGCCCATCATGCTGCCCACGCCGATCAGCCACGACAAAGTCGTCCGCGGCATCTTCTGCGCCAGGCCCCCCAGCCGGTTCATGTCGCGTGTGCCCGCCGCGTGCTGCACACTGCCCGCCGTCAGGAACAACCCGCCCTTGAAGAACCCATGATTCAGGCAGTGCAGCAGCGCGGCGGTGATCGCAAGCGGCGTGCCGATACCGAGCCCCATCATCATGTAACCGATCTGGCTGACGGTCGAGAAAGCCAGCATGCGCTTCAGATCGGTCTGAACCATCGCATACATCACTCCGAGTGCCACGGTTACGGTTCCAACCGAAACCAAAGAAAATCCCCACGCGGCGGGCCACGCACCAAAGCTGTGCATCCGCGCAGCGAGGTAAACGCCGGCCTTCACGTAGCACGCCGCGTGCAGCAGCGCGCTCACAGGCGTCGGCGCGGCCATGGCTTCGGGAATCCACGTATGCAGCGGCACCTGCACGCTCTTGGCTACCAGCGCCAGCAGCATCAGCGCAAAAATGCCGCCGGTAAAACTCCGCGCCACCGCAGGGTCGGTCCACACCGCGCTGCCCGCGCGGTGATAAAGGATGAGAATCGCGGCCAGCAATCCGTAGCCCGCAATGTGCGTCATCAGCAGCACTTTGCGCGCGCCATTCACCGCCTCGCGGTTGGTATACCAGAATCCCACCAGTGAGAAAGAGCACAAACCGACCACTTCCCAGCAGAGGTAAAAGATGAACAGGTTCGCGCTGAACACCAAGGCGATAAAACCGCCGACGAAAATCAGCATGGTCGCATAGAAGCGCGTCGCCGATTTGTCGTGCGCCATGTATCCGATGGAATAGAGCAGCACGAGCCCACCGATGCATGCGCCCATGAAGGCGAAGAGAATGCTGAGTGCGTCGACGTGCAGTACGAAGGCCAGCGGCCCATCCCACGGCAGCGGATTCAGGTCGATCGCCTGGCCGTTGTGAACCAGCGGCGCGAGTGCCGCAACGGCTGCGAGCGCGGGCAGGGAACTGAGAAACGCGAGCACGCCCTTCGTTCGTGCCGACGCGATCCCCGCCACCAGAATCTGCAATACTGCACCCGCCAGCAGCGAGCCCGGAGCTATCAATATGAGAGCGGAAGTTGCGGTCGGGGCAGCCATACCTTCATGTTGAGCGCGCGGCCGTTAGGCTTGATGTGACCGCGCACACAGGCAGGAAAAACGGACCGTCGAAGTCCGGTATTTCATACCACAAAGTGGTAAGCGCCGGATTCCGCCCGCAGAGCCTCGGTTTGCGTGCACCAGCCGCGCCGCTTGCGGCCCCTGCAGTCCTTCGCTATGCGTGAGCCGCTACAATTCTGCGGGAGTCGATCTGCTATGAATCTCGCCCGGAAAATCTCTTCTTGCGCTTTCACAATCTCGCTTTCGTTCGTCGGAGTTTCTCACTGCGCGAGAGCGCAATCGGATAGCGCGCTTTCGTTTCCAGCGGCGGCTTCTCGCTCGGCGCCCGAACAACCCGCTCCTCCGCTCTCCACAAACTACCGCGCGGTTCAACAACGGTTGGCGCAGGGCTGGAACACCTGGGACACCAACAGTGTCGCCACGCAGGTTTTGCTTCCGGAAGGCCTCGCTATCAACATCGGTCTCAAGCACAACACCGCCTTGAACACCGACGCGTTTCTCGGCAGCGTGCTCATTGGCCGCCTGCAAGCCGGCGCCGAGCAGGTAACGCCGGGCCCGCATGCATGGGACGGCAGCTACACCGATCTGACCGTGTCATGGAAAGGTCACCGCTGGCGGATCCAGAGCGCGCACGATGCGGCGGACCTGGCCATCCTGGCCACTCCCGAGCCTTCCACGCACATCTCCGCAATGCCTCCCACGCTCGTGGTTTCAGTCGATTTTCTTTGGAACCGGCCCGGCACAACCTTGCGCCGCGCGGACTCGATTGAAACTCACGGCGCTTCCGGTTCCGTGCCTGTCTATTGCACGTGCAAGCCGCCCGCCGCGGCCGCCCAGAACAGCGACTACGCCGACGTTCCAATCGGCGCGCCTTACTTTTCCGTGGACTTCACGTCGCCTGTGGGCATCGCCACGGGCAAGCGACGCACACTCGCCGAAATTGAAGCCATTGTCGATCGCGAACGCCTGGCATACGAGCAGTCCGTTGCATCGGCCGGCGCCGCCGCACCCATCCGCGACGCCATTGAAACCACTCTCGGCTGGGACACCATCTACGAGCCCAACAAGCAGCGCGTGATCTCTCCGGTGAGCCGCATCTGGAATCAAAACTGGGGTGGGTACGTGCTGTTTGACTGGGACACTTTTTTCGCCGCCACGCTGGCTTCAATCGGCGACCGCGACCTGGCCTACGCCAACGCCATGGAGATTTTGCGCGAGGAGACGCCCGGCGGCTTCGTTCCCAACTTCGCGCGTCCCGGCGGATGGAAGAGCTTCGATCACTCCGAGCCGCCCGTCGGCGCAATCACCGTGCTGGGCCTCTACCAGAAGTTTCATGACCGCTGGTTTCTTCAGGACACGTTCGAGCCGCTGCTGAGTTGGAACCGCTGGTGGGATCAGCATCGCCAGATTCAGGGCTACCTGGCGTGGGGCGACGACCGCAAGTCCGATCCAACCGATCCAGACGATGGCTTCCGTGAAACACGCCAGGGCGCGATCTACGAGTCCGGTTTGGACAACAGCCCGATGTACGACGGCGCGGTATACGGTCCGCAGTCGCATCTGCTTGAGCTTGCCGACGTGGGCCTGATGAGCCTTTATATTGCCGACTGCGACGCGCTGGCCCAAATCGCGGATGACCTGTCGCGCACTGCCGAGGCGCGCGAGCTGCGCGAGCGCTCTGCACGTTACCGCGCCAGCCTCGCCACTCTATGGAGCGAGCACGACGGCATCTTCCTCAACAAGGATCTGCACACCGGCGAATTCAGCCGCCGCATGTCGCCCACCAACTTTTATCCGCTGCTGGCGCGCGCGGCCACTCCAGCTCAGGCGAAAACCATGATCGAGAAACATCTGCTCAACACCAGCGAATTCTGGGGCCAGCGGGTCATTCCATCCATCGCGCGCAACGATCCCGCCTTCGCCGATCAGGATTATTGGCGCGGCCGCATCTGGGGTCCCATGAACTATCTCGTCTACCTCGGCCTGCGTAACTACGATGATCCGCAGGTGCGCCGCGACTTCGCGCAGAAATCCTATGAGCTGTTTCTCAAGGAGTGGAAAGAGAAGGGCCACGTCCACGAAAACTACAATGCCATCACCGGCAACGGCGACGATGTAACCAGCAGCGACCGCTTCTACCATTGGGGCGCTCTGCTCGGCTATGTGGAGTATATGGAGCAGGCCGAACCTGTCGCTCCCGCGCCGCCTGCTTCATCGCCAGCTCAATAATCTTCACCACGCCCGCTCGCCCTGTTGCTCGTGGGCCACGCAGCCGCCGCGTCGGGCTACAATTCTGCGGGGGCTTTGCCGCCTATGAATTCATCTGTGAACACAAGCCGAGTCGCGATTTTTCTGATGTTGCCGTTTGCATTTCTCACCGCGAAAGCCGCATCTGGGCAGATGCCCGTCAGCGAGTCGCAACGCGCCGCCGCGCAATTGCCTGGGCAACAGCCTGCGGTCGTCGAGCGGCTTTTGAGTCTGGGCGATCTTCCTGTCGGCGCCTGGAAGATGCATGTGGGCGACCTGCCGCATGGCGAAGCCGTCGATCTGGACGAGAGCGGCTGGCAGCCGATCGCGCTCATGGCGAAAGCTCCGAACGATGCCGTCTGGTTCCGACAGACCATTCAGATTCCCGATACGCTGAACGGCTACGACCTCACCGGCGCGCGCGTTTGGTTCCAGTTCCACGCCGAGGCCAACGGGCCCATGCCGCAGATGATCTACTTTAACGGCCGCCGCGCGGCCATGGGCGATGACCTCGAGCCGATCGTGCTGCTTGACGATGCTCGCCCGGGCGACAAAGTCGTCATCGCGGTGAAGCTTCTGCACACCGTCGATGTGAAGACCTTCCGCGGCGCAACGTTCAGGATCGACTTTGCCACCGGCCGCCCCAATCCCGAGGACCTGGCCCAGGAGTTTTTGTCGGCGTGGGTGCTGCTGCCGAGTTTGGCGCCCGGCGAAGACGCGAAGATTGCCACCCTCGATTCGGCGATCGCCGCGGTGGATGTGGCCTCGCTCGATGCGGCCGAGAGCGCAACCGGCGATGCAAGAACGCAAGCCGAAGCGAAGTTAGACGCTTCGCTCAAAGCCGCTCAATCGCAGCTCGAGCCCCTTCGCCCCCTACTCTCTACCGCGACCATCCACCTCACCGGAAACTCGCACATTGACGCGGCGTGGCTATGGCCGTGGACCGAAGCCGTTGACGTTGTCCGTCGCACTTTTGGCACCGCGCTGCAGTTGATGAACGAGTATCCCGGCTACACCTTCACGCAATCGGCCGCGGCCTACAACGAGTGGATGGCCGACAAATATCCGTCGATGAACGCCGAGATCAAGCAGCGTATCGCCGAGGGCCGCTGGGAGATCGTGGGCGGCATGTGGGTTGAGCCCGACCTGAACATGCCCGACGGCGAATCGCTGGTGCGGCAGCTTCTTGTCGGCAAGCGTTGGTACAAGCAGGCTTACGGCGTGGACGTGCGCATCGGCTGGAACCCCGATTCGTTTGGATACAACTGGCAGCTTCCGCAGATTTACAAGAAGAGCGGCGTCGACTACTTCGTCACGCAGAAGATGACGTGGAACGACACCAATCAATTGCCGTTCAAGCTTTTCTGGTGGCAGTCGCCCGATGGATCGAAGGTGCTGACGTATTTTCCCGACGGCTACGGCAATGAGGACCTGCGCCCGTTGCACCTGGGCGACGATCTTTCAGCCGCCCGCAAGCTCGCGCCCGGAATGACGGAGCTTGAGGATCTCTACGGCGTCGGCGACCACGGCGGCGGTCCCACGCGCGCCATGCTCGACGAGGGCTTCCACTGGGCTGCGCCTTCGCCTGAGTCCGTTGCGGCCAATGGCGGCACGCCGGTGACGCCGAAGTTCGAATTCGGCACAGCCCAGAGTTTTTTCTCGGCCATCGAAAAACAAATCGCGCCACAGAGCCCGGTCTGGAACTATCAATCGATTGCTAAGGGTTACGCAGCGCCTCCCGAAGTGCCGGGGAAGGTGTCGATTCCTACCTGGGATTCGGAACTCTACTTCGAATATCACCGCGGCGTCTACACCACCCAGGCCATGCACAAGCACAACATGCGCGTGGCGGAAGAGGAAATGCTGAACGCAGAGAAATTCTCTTCGCTCGCCTGGGTCCTGGCCGGACGGGGGTACCCTTCGGACGAGATCACGGAAGATTGGAAAAAAGTCCTCTTCAACCAGTTCCATGATCTGGCGGCGGGGTCGGGAATTGCGGTGATTTACAAGGATGCTCAGAAGGACTACGACTGGGTGCGGATGTCGACGGATGAGATTTCCTCGACCGCGCTTCAGACCATTGCCCAACGAATCGATACGCGCCTTCAATCAATGGTCACCAATTCAATTCCGATTGTTGTCTGGAACCCACTCGGTTGGGACCGGGAAGGTGGCTTCACCGTCACAGCCCAAGGCTTCTCAGATGCGGTGACGGCCTTCGCGTGGGGCGTGCGTCCCGGAGATAGAATCAGTATGGCTCGAATCGTTGCAAAGGATCCGGCGACAGGCGCTTTCAAGCTGAGTATCTCCGGCCTTTCGGTTCCGGCATTCGGTTACAGGACAATCTATCTACTGCCGGCTATTAACGAACCGAAGGAGCCAACCGCGCCCAATCCAACCAGTGCCAGTTTCAAAATAAGTGACGAACATATTAGCGTCGAGGTGAATAAGCAAACCGGCTGCATTACGAGCTTAACTACCAGCATCATCGTGGATGGGGAGGGACCTCAATTCGTCGATCGGAGTTCCTGCGCCAACCAACTCCAGTTCTTCAAAGACACGCCGAAGCAGTACGATGCGTGGAACATCGATCCGGGAACGCTGGATGCCGCGCCGATAACCATCGACAAAGCCGACAGCGTCGAACTAGCGGACGAGAATTCCGGTGAACCTGCGATACGCGTCACTTATCACTGGCAAAACTCGAAATTCGTCCAAACCATTTCGCTAAACGGCGACATTGTCGACATCGACAACGACATCGACTGGCACGAAAAGCACGTCCTTCTCAAAGCCGCATTCCCGCTGGCCGTCACCAGTGACTTCGCGACCTACGAGATTCCTTACGGAACCATCCAGCGCCCGACGACGCGCAACAACTCCTGGGAAAAAGCGCAGTTTGAGGTTCCGGCGATGCGCTGGGCCGACCTTTCCGGCGCCGGGCCGGACGGAAAAGTCCACGGCCTGAGCATTCTCAACCAGGACAAATATGGCTACGACGCCGCGGGCAACGTGCTGCGTATTACGCTCTTGCGCTCGCCCACATGGCCCGATCCCGATGCCGACCAGGGCGAGCATCATTTCCACTACGCGCTCTATCCGCATGCAGGCACGTGGAAAGACGCGCTCACCGTGCGCCACGGATGGGAGTACGACTACCCGCTGCAGGCCGTCGTCACCACAGCCCATCCCGGCTCTCTGCCGCCCGAGCATTCATTCGCGTCGGTTGAGCCCGACAACGTCGTCCTCACCGCCGTGAAAAAAGCCGAAGACGCAAATGCGCTCATCTTCCGCATGTACGAATGGGCCGGCAAGGACTCAACCGCAAAAATCTCCATTCCGCCCGGCGCGACGGGCGCCACCGTCACCAACCTGATGGAGCAGCCCGAAGGCGACCCGCTGAGAATCGATCACGACACAGTCAGCGTGCCGATCCATCCCTATGAGATTTTGACGGTGAGAGTGGATTATCCAAACGGTGGTCCGAAGCAGTGAGTCGTCGGCAAGCTCACAGTTCGTAGTTCGCAGGTTCACAGTTCGTAGTTCGCAGTTCAAAGTGTTATAGGCCACGCGCCGTCCGGGAAGAATTGGGGGCAGAATCCATCCCCGCGCCATCACCGAAATAGCGCGATCTGCTTGCCGCGAGTCATAAGCAAGGAGCTGCGAACCAAGAACCGCGAACTACGAACTCCCTTTGCTATTCTTAAACAAGCAAGGAGACAGCGCCATGCACATCACTTCCCCGTACTTTGTCGTGCCCGTCATCATCGCCGTCTTTGCGGTTTCTATCCTCTGGGCAACCAGCAGCAAAGAAGACGCTTCGACTCACTGAGTGCGCGTTTGTAAAGCGCCGGCGATCATTCCAGGGCGAAAGCCCAATGTTGCAAAACCCTGAATTCAGAGGGCTCAAGTCCTCTGCTCCCTCCGTGCAAGGAACCTTTTCCCAGCCGGCGGCGTATAACGTCCTCAGAGGGCGATTGCCATGATTTGCACGTCAACGCGGAACTCCCAACGGTTAATGCGCACTTCGGCACGGAATGCGATGTTCAACGCGGGCGTTCCGGCCACCTGCCTGCTTCTGGCCACCGGCCTCTTCCTCGCCGCCGGCATCGCTGGCTGCCGCGTTTCGGTGGATAAAGGTCCCAACGGCGAGGACAAAAGGGTCCAGGTCGATACTCCCTTCGGCGGCATCCACGTCAACACCGACCAGACCACTGCCGCGGACCTCGGCCTCCCCGTCTATCCCGGCGCGGACATCGTCAAGGACAAAGACAACGACAAATCCGCAGACATCCACATGGGTTTCGGCGATTGGGAATTGCGCGTGAAGGTCGTCAACTATTCCGCGCCTGATAGCCGGGACAAGGTCATCGCTTTTTACAAGAAAGCTCTCGCGCGCTACGGCGACGTCATCGCTTGCCAGGATCACAACCCTGTAGGCACACCCACCCAAACCTCTGAGGGCCTCACCTGCGCAGACCAGGGCGGCGCCAACGTCAACGTCGACACAGGCGAACACCGTCACGGTTACAACGCGGACCGGAACGGATTCGAGCTGAAGGCAGGCTCAAGGCGCCATCAGCACATCGTCGGTTTTGAGGATTCGTCGACCGGCCAGACCCGGTTTGCACTGGTAGCACTCGACCTGCCGGCTGGCGCCGTGGGCGATTCAGGCAAAAGCGACTAGGCCAGAGCGCGGGAGGCTCCGCCCTCGCGCACCGGAAAAGCCGGCTCTTCGGCGCCTCCTAACGCCAAAAAACCTTCAAATCCTGCATAATTTCGGCCCCAGTTATGCAGATGCCGGGGTGACTCCCATCACTGCGCATGTCTGCTGCCAAAGACCACACTAATTGCGGTTTAGTCAGGTTATGCAACGCCCAGAGGCAACACCCGTGATGGGACGATCGGCGCCGATGCAGGTCTTTGTGACGATCTGCAGCGGCCGCTCAAGATGACCTGGAGCGAGGAAGCCCAGCGCAAGCGTGCCAGCGCGGCGCAGGCCCTCAAAGCTGTATCTTCGGGCGATCGTGTTTGGATCCAGTCGGGCTGCGGAACACCTTCAGTCCTGGTCGACGCGTTAGTGGCACGTGCCGCCGATCTCCGCGACGTCGAAATCATCCATATGAAGACTCTGGGCGCGGCCGACTACACGGGTCCCGAATATGCAGGCCACTTCCGGCATCGTGGCCTGTTCCTCGGTGAGAACGTGCGCGAGGCGGTCTGCAATGGCCGCGCCGACTACACGCCGATTTTCTTAAGCGAGATTGAAGGCCTCTTCGAGAGCGGAGCTCTTCCGCTCGACGTGGTTCTGATGCAGGTGTCGCCGCCGGACGCACACGGCTTCGTCAGCCTGGGCACCACAGTCGATTGCACGCTCACAGCGGCGCGCTGCGCTCGCACCGTCATTGCCGAAGTTAACCGACAAATGCCGCGTACGCATGGCGACACCACCGTCCACGTCAGCCGCATCTCCGCCATCGTTGAAACTGATCGGCCCCTGCTGGAACTCGACGCCGAGCCTTGCACCGAGCTGCACATGCGCGTCGCCCGCAACGTCGCGGCGCTCATCCCTGACGGCGCCACGCTGCAAACCGGCATTGGCGGCATCTCCGAAGCGGTTTTGCATTGCCTTACGGATAAGCGCGACCTCGGCATCCACACCGAGATGTGTCCCGACGGCGTCATCGACCTCATGGAATCGGGCGTGATCAATGGCGAGCGCAAAACTCTGCATCGCGGCAAAGCGGTGGTCGCGTTCGCGCTCGGCACACAGCGACTCTTCGATTTCATCCGCGAGAATCCCAGCTTCGAATTTCACTCCATCAGCTACACCAACGATCCGTTCGTGGTGGCGCAGAACGACCGCATGGTTGCCATCAACGGCGCGTTGCAAGTGGACATGACGGGCCAGGTCTGCGCCGACTCGCTGGGCACGCGGCCCTATAGCGGCTTCGGCGGTCAAATCGACTTTATCCGCGGCGCGGCGCGCTCCAAAGGCGGTGTGCCCATCATCGCGCTGCCTTCAACCGCTCGCGGAGGAACCGTGTCGCGCATCGTCCCGGTGCTTGAACCGGGCGCGGGCGTCGTCACTTCGCGTGCCGACGTGCACTACGTTGTTACCGAGCACGGAATCGCCTACCTGCACGGAAAAACTTTGCGCGAACGCGCCGAGGCGCTGATCGCAATTGCGGACCCGAAGTTCCGTGCTGAGCTGGAGGATTTTGCCGTGCGCTCGCACTACATGGAAAAACAGCACAACTCGCGGAGCGAGCAATGTTGCGAAAACGCGGCGACAAGGGCTGCGAACTGAGAACGATGAACTGAGAACGAGGAACGAATGCCAGATACTAAGAAACCCGATCGGGGCCGCTTGCAGATCGATGAGAACGAGTGCAAAGGCTGCGGACTGTGCATTGAGGCTTGCCCGCCCAAGGTGATCGCCATGAATGAGCGGCTGAATCACTACGGCTACCGGACCGCGCTTTATGCAGGCGCGGGCTGCACAGGTTGCGGTATCTGTTTCATGGCTTGTCCTGAGCCGGGCGCGATAACGGTCTACCGGTTGGTCGCCAGACATGAGGTCGAATCTCGCGTCTCCGGCGCCGCGCAGTCAGAGGAGGCGGCATCATGCGCAAGCAATTGATGAAGGGCAATGAAGCCATCGTCAAGAGCGCAATCCTCGCCGGTTGCCGCGCATTTTACGGATATCCCATCACGCCGGCCAGCGAAATTGCCGAAGCCGCGGCCGAGTTCATGCCCGAAACCGGCGGCGTCTACGTGCAGGCCGAGAGCGAAGTTGCGGCCATCAATATGTTGTATGGCGCGGCGTCTGCCGGCGTGCGGGCCATGACAGCGTCCAGCGGTCCCGGCATCAGCCTCATGCAGGAAGGCATCAGCTACATGGCCGGTGCCGAACTGCCCTGCGTCATCGCCGACATCACGCGAGGCGGGCCCGGCCTGGGCAACCTCGGCGCAGAGCAGGGCGATTATTTTCAAATTGTCAAAGGCGGCGGGCACGGCAACTATCGCACCATCGTGCTGGCGCCGCACTCCGTGCAGGAAATGGCGGATCTGACGGCCCTTGCATTCGAGCTCGCCGATCGCTATCGCAATCCTGTCGTGCTGCTCGCCGATGGCTTCATTGGCCAAATGATGGAGCCCGTCGAATTTCCGCAGACTGCCACACCCCCGCATCTGCCAGAGTGGGCTGTTGCCGGCACGGCCGAGTCGCGTGGCAACCTGATTTCTTCGCTGGAACTCGATTTCGACAAGCTTGAAAGCCACGTGCGCGCGCTCGAAGCCAAGTACAAAGTCGCCGCGCAGCGCGAAGCTCGCGCCGAGGAGTGGATGACTGCGGACGCCGAAATAGTTCTCGTCGGCTACGGCATCGTCGGTCGCATCTTGAAAGCCGTCACCGCCGAGGCTCGCGCCGCCGGAATCAAAGTCGGCGTGTTGCGTCCCATCACATTGTTCCCATTTCCAGCGGTGCAATTCCAGCGGCTTGCCTTTAGCGCCCGCGTTTTTGGAGTGGTGGAGATGAGCACCGGTCAAATGATCGAGGATGTGAAGCTGGCGCTTAATGGCTCGCGGCCGGTGGAGTTTCTTGGCCGCGTTGGCGGCAATGTGCCGTCGCACCAGGAGGTGCTGGCGTTGGTCCGCGAGTTGGCCCGCAGAGGTGGACTCGCGCAATCGCTTCGCGAAGAGGAGCGCATGGCAAATGTCGACTGAACCGGCAGTGGAATACGCGATCGCGCAGGGAAGGGCCCATTCCTTCTACGAGTTCTATGAACGCAAGGAAGACCTTCAACACCAGACACACTTCTGCCCGGGTTGCGGCCACGGCATCGCGCACAAAATGATTGCCCGAGCCATCGACGAGCTGGCCGTGCAGGATCGCACCATCATGGTCGGTCCGGTCGGCTGCGCAGTATTCACCTACGACTACTTCGACGTGGGCAATGTGCAGGCCGCGCATGGCCGCGCGCCCGCCGTGGCGACAGCCATCAAGCGCAGCCGCCCCGAGAGCATCGTCATCAGCTACCAGGGCGACGGCGACCTGTCGGCCATCGGTTTGGCCGAGATTCTGCATGCCGCCAATCGCGGCGAAAACATCACCGTCTTCTTTATCAACAACGCCATCTATAGCATGACCGGAGGCCAATGCGCTCCCACCACGCTGCTGGGCATGAAAAGCACCACCACTCCAAATGGCCGCAACGCAGCCGTGGAAGGTTATCCGCTCCATGTAAGCGAATTGTTGAGCACGCTCAAAGCTCCGGCATACATTGAGCGCGTCGGCCTTGGCGACAACAAACAGATCGCGCTCGCCTCCAAGGCTATCAAGCGCGCGCTCGAGAACCAGGTGCGAGGCCTTGGTTTCTCCCTGATCGAAGTGCTTTCACCCTGCCCGACAATCTGGAAACTGAATCCGGTCGACGCGCAGCACTGGGTGCGCGACGTAATGGAGAAAGAATTTCCACTGGGAGTCTTCTGCGACCGAACCAAAGAGCGGACCTTGTCGGCGGATCACCACCCCACGGACCCCGGCTCTTTGAGCCACCCGTCCGTGGGGACTCCGGAAATCCGGCCAGTGATGCCGCATCTCCCGCTCAATGAGCTGCCACACATTCTTGGGGTTGCCGAGAATGATCTGCCGGAAGGCAACGCGGCAGCTCTCGCGCACGGCAACGAGATCGATCTCGAGGTGCGCATTGCGGGCTTCGGCGGCCAGGGCGTCCTGCTGCTCGGCGAAGTGCTGGCCGAGGCAGGACTCGATGCGGGCCTTGAAGTTTCTTGGTTGCCATCCTACGGTCCTGAAATGCGCTCCGGCACATCGAACTGCCATGTGCGGCTATCTCGTCACCCCATCGATTCGCCGCTGGTCACTTCACCAACTGTACTGGTGGCCATGAACGAGCCCTCGCTGCGCAAGTTCGACAAATCCGTTCGACCGGGCGGCTGGGTCATCTACAACGGTCAGGAGTTTCCCGCCGATTGCGTGCGCGAGGGCGTCCATGTGCTCGCGCTGCCGTTCACGGAAGTGGCCGACGAACTGGGAGACAAGCGCGCAGCCAACATGGTGATGCTCGGCGCCCTGCTGGAAATTGCAGGCGAATTGCCGCAGGCAAGCATCTCCGACGCGCTGCGCCGTCTGGTCAAGAATCCGCGCTGGGTGGAACTCGACGAGCGCGCTCTGACGCGGGGAAGGGAAGTCTTCAAACACTCGCTCGTGGAGGTGTGACATGAAGGCGGATGCCGATCCTAACCTGATTTGTTATTTCGACGGGCAGTATATTCCGATGCGCGAAGCGCGCATCGGAATCCTGACCCACGCACTGCACTATGGAACCGGCGTCTTCGAAGGCATTCGCGCCTACTGGAACGAGGCCCAGGAAGAGCTTTACATCCTGCGGCCAACCGAACACTACCGGCGCTGGAAGCAGAACTGCGGCATCCTGCACATCGACATTCCCCACTCGCCCGAAGATCTCTGCTCCATCACCGCCGAGCTCGCGCGACGCAATCACTTTCGCACCGACCTCTACATCCGGCCGCTCGCGTACAAGAGTGCCGAGCGCATCGGCGTCGCCATCGACGATCAGGACGCATTCTTCATCGCCGCCGTTCCTTACGGCGAGTACCTGCACAGCGAAAACGGCCTGCACGCAGGCGTAAGCTCATGGCGCCGTATCGAGGACAACGCCATTCCTCCCCGCGCCAAAATCTGTGGCGCCTATGCCAACAGCGCGCTCGCTGGTGACGAGGCGCGCCGTTCGGGATTCGACGAAGCCATTCTGCTCAACGAGAGCGGCCATGTGACCGAGGGCGCAACCTGCAACCTCTTCATGCTGCGGAAAGGCCGCCTTATCACGCCCGCCGTGACCGACAACATTCTTGAGGGCATCACCCGCGATTTCATCCGCGAGCTGGCCGCGCACGAGCTCGGCATCGAGACCGAAGAGCGACCCATCGCCCGCAGCGAGCTTTACGTGTGCGACGAATTGTTCCTCACCGGAACCGCGGTTGGCCTGGCGCCGGTCGTTCGCGTCGATCATCGCCCCATCGCGAGCGGAGCCATCGGTGAGGTTACGCATCGCTTGCGTCAGTTGTATTTTGACGCCACGCACGGCCGCCTGCCGGCTTACCGCAAGTGGCTGCTGCCTGTATATGGCGGCCCCAGCCCGCATGAGCAATGCGCGGAGCAGGCCCCGCTAACAAGTGTTGCCTGAGCCAAGCGCCGGCCCACACTGTCTCGATCCCGGTTAGCCATCGATAACGTGATCGAGACAGCGAGCACCGGGTTCGCGGCCCAGGCAAGGAGGAAACGCAAATGTCGACCACAACGACAACGATTCAAACCAATCCCTATGACGTTGCCATGGAGAACTTCGACACGGCTGCAAACGCCATCGGGTTGGACAACAATACCCGCGAAATGATCAAGTACCCGGAACGCATGTTGACGGTAGGCGTTCCCGTACGCATGGACGACGGTGCGATTCACCGCTTCGTCGGCTATCGCGTGCAACACAGTTCGGTCCGCGGACCGGCGAAAGGCGGCATTCGCTTCCATCCCCAGGTAACGCTGGACGAAGTGAAGGCACTGGCCACCTGGATGACATGGAAGTGCGCGGTCGTAAACATTCCCTTCGGCGGCGCCAAGGGCGGGATCACCTGCGATCCGAAAAAAATGTCGCAGACCGAACTGGAAAGGATGACGCGCCGCTACACCAGCGCGATTTTGCCGATCATCGGGCCTGAGCAGGACATTCCCGCGCCCGATGTGTATACCAACCCGCAAACCATGGCCTGGATCATGGACACGTACAGCATGACCAAGGGCTATGCGATACCCGGCGTTGTAACGGGCAAGCCGCTCAGCCTGGGCGGTTCGCTCGGCCGCAATGAGGCCACCGGCCGCGGTGTGTTCTATACCATCCAGTCGGCGTGCGAGCATCTTCACATTCCGCTCAAGGGCGCCACCATTGCTGTCCAGGGCTTCGGTAATGCGGGCTCCATCGCTGCGCTTCTGCTCCATAACGCGGGCGCAAAAGTCATCGCAGTCAACGATTCCACCGGCGGCGTCTACAACCGCAACGGACTCAACATCCCTGAACTGATCCACATGAAAACTCTCTGCGGGCATGTGGACGGCTTTCCTGAGAGCGAGCCGATTCTGCCGCATGAGTTGCTGGCCACGGAGTGCGACATTCTCGTTCCTGCCGCGCTTGAGAATGCTATTCACGGCGACAACGCGGCGGCAGTTCGCGCCCGCATCGTCGCCGAGGCTGCGAATGGTCCCGTCACCCCGGCTGCCGACCGAATCCTCGAAAGCAAAGGCGCGTTCGTGATTCCCGACATTCTGTGCAACGCCGGCGGCGTCACCGTGTCCTACTTCGAATGGGTCCAGGACGAGCAGCATCTCTTCTGGGAGGCCGCCGACATTTACAAGCGGCTCGACCACGTAATGAAGACCGCATTCCGCGACGTGTTGAAGATCCATCTGGAGAGCAAGGTGCCCATGCGCATCGCCGCCAACATGCTCGGCATCGGTCGCGTGGCTGAAGCCGTTAAAATTCGCGGGATTTACCCGTAAGGGCGGCCGCAGGTATTGCTGGTTTCCCTGGTCTGCGTTGACCCGTCCCTGTTCGCGCCATGTGCGGGCAGGGGCGGGCTTCGGTGCGCGTGTGTCATCGTCAATTCCCGATATACTTTCTCAAACGATCGACCTCGAGGCCGCTTCCGGCCACGAAGACCTTTCCATGAAAGACTTTTGGCTGAAAAAACGGATTGTGTCCAGCGATCTCGCCGTTCTCGTCCTTCTCGCCCTCGGCCGCATCCTGTTGCACGTTTTCACAAATAGCCAGTACGGGTTCCATCGGGACGAGCTGCTTGCTATCGATGACAGCCGATTCCTCGCATGGGGGTATGTTGTCTACCCGCCGCTGACTCCGTTCCTGGCCAGAATCTCTCTGATCCTCTTCGGTCCTTCACTCGTGGGCCTGCGGCTCTTTGCAGATGTGGCTCAAGCCGCGGCAATGGTCCTTACAGGCCTGATGGCTCGCGAAATGGGCGGTGGCCGATTTGCTCAAATCGTGGCTGCGCTTTCGGCATTCGTTGCCCCCGACTCGTATGCATCGGGAACGATGTTCCAATACGTGTCGTTCGACTATCTGTGGTGGGTGCTGATCGCCTATTTCACCGTTCGATTGCTGCGGTCAGACGATGCCCGCTGGTGGATCGCCATCGGAGCAACGGTGGGGCTTGGCGCCTTGACAAAATATACGATCGCGTTTTTTGTTGCGGGGATTCTATGCGGTGTTCTTTTTACCAGCGCCCGCCGTTTTCTGCGCGGCCCGTGGTTCTGGGGTAGTGTTTTGCTTGCCGCACTGATTTGCCTTCCGAATTTTCTTTGGGAGTTTCACCACAATTTCATCTCGCTCGATTTTCTCAAGCACATTCACGCTCGTGACGTTGGGCACGGCGAGGCCCATTTCTTCCTGCGAGATCAATTTTGGGTAGCTACGAACATCATTACCGTGCCCATCTGGATCGGGGGGCTGTATTTTTGTCTCGTCGCACCGGGCGGCAAACGCTATCGCATGATCGCCTGGATGTACCTGGCGCCACTGCTTCTGTTCCTGCTCGCTCGCGGCCGCCAGTATTACCTCGCTCCAGCCTATCCCATGTTGTTGGCCGCGGGTTCGGCATGGGGAGATCAGTGGGTCAAAACGTTGTCTGCAGATCGTGCTCGCCTCGTTCGCAGGAGAACGTATCGCGCATTGGCAGTGGCAGCGGTGTTAGTCGGTCCAGTGGTGCTACCCATCGCACCTGCGGGCTCATCCTGGTGGAAGTTTGCCGACAAGGCGAACGGGAATTTCAACGAGGAGTTCGATTGGCCAGAGATGGCCGAGGCCGCCGCCCAGATCCGCGACTCCCTGCCCGCCGCGGACCGCAGCCATCTGGGAATTCTGACAGGTGACTCGGGAGGAACGGGCGCGATCGCGATCTTCGGCGCGCGCTACGGTCTGCCGGCGGCCATCAGCGGTTCCGATAGCGACTGGCTGCGCGGATATGGAAACCCGCCGCCTTCCACCTTGATCGTCATTGGTTTCCCAAAGATTATTGTTGGAGCCTTCGATTCCTGTGAAGTCGCGGGCCATGTAACAAACCGATACGGCATCGAGAACTCTGCCATTGGCGACTACACCACGATTTGGGTTTGCAGAAATCTCCGCGAACCCTGGCCGGAATTCTGGCTCCAGGTTCATTCGTTCGGCTAACGCAGCATCTTATTCGATAGACTGAGCGCGTTGGTCTGCGGCGCACTTCTTTGATTTACCGCAAATTCACGCGGGCCGCGTTTGATCGACTCGAGGTATGTATCTCCATGGGGCCCGGGATTTCTTTCGCGATCTTCGCCGCGCTGTCTGTCGGATCGGCTTGCGTTTCGGCGCAAACCGCCGAAGCCAACCAGAGTATCGACTTGCCCTCGAGCAAGCAGCTGATCGGCGAAGTCCCTGGCAATCCCCAGCGCATCAACAGCGAGCCTATCTCGATGGCAGTCTCGCCCGATGGGCGCTATGTGGTCACGGTGAATGCGGGCTACGGAACCTTTGAATCGAGATATGACCAGTCGTTTTCTGTGCTGGACACCCAGACCGGCGCGCTTACCGACTTTCCCGATGAGCGAACCTACTATCGCGCGCACCAGACGCTCTATTTCGGGCTTGCGTTCAGCCGTGACGGCACACACGTCTACGCCAGCATGGCCTCGCTCACCGACGCAGAAGGCGATGGCAAGGACGATGTGGGCAGCGGTATCGCCGTCTACAGCTTTGCAGAGGGAAGGCTCGCACCCGAGCGCCTGATTCATCTGCCGGTCGCGCCGCTCCCGCCGTGGCGAATGACGCGCCTGCCCGAGGGAATCGACAATCACGAGGGAGTACCGTATCCCGCTGCAATTGCGGTGCTCGGCGAGACCGGCCACGAGAAGTTGCTCATTGCCGAGAATCTCTCTGACGATGTTGTTCTCGTCGACGCCGCGACGGGCGCGATCGAGAAGCGCTTCGACCTCTCGGAAAACAACATCGTGCCCTCGACCTACCCCGTCGCTCTTGCCGTCACGAGCAATGGCAAGCGGGCATTTGTTGCGCTTTGGAATGCCTCTGAGATCGCCGAACTCGACCTGACGCGCGGCACTGTGGACCGCAAGCTCGCGCTGCTCAAGCCGTCGAGTCCCATCGCTCCGGGAACGCACCCATGCGCGTTTGCTTTTTCGCCCGGCGAGAAGATGCTCTACATCGCGCTCGCCAATCGCGACGCTGTGGCCGCGGTGAATGTGACCTCGGGCCAGTTCCAGCTGAAAGGCTACTTCGATACGCGCTTGCCGGGGCAGAGTTATTTTGGCGCAGAGCCGGTTGCGCTCGCAGTAAACGCCGACGGCACCCGTCTCTATGTGGCCAACATGGCCACCGATGCCGTCGCCGTGATCGACCCGCGGAAATTGACGGCGAAGTCGGCGAGGACCGGAATGGTCGAGCCGGACGGATTCATTCCCTCCGAGTGGATGCCGATGTCGATGGCGTTCATCGCGACGCCTTCCGGCGGCAAACTATACGTCGCGACCGACAAGGGCATGGGAACCGGGCCGAACAACTTCCCGCAGAGGATAGCCGAATCCCAGCCGCATCAGCGCAGGGGCAGCAGCACCTACATCGCCACTTTGCTTTACGGTTCATTGGCAGCGATCGATGAGTCCGAGATCGACAGCCACCTCGCCGACTGGACCACGACGGTGCTCGCCTCGAACCGCATGAAAGCCGCACAACAGCAGATCGCATTTGCCGGCGGCTCCAGGCATCGCATTCGCCACGTCATCTACATCATCAAGGAAAACCGCACCTACGACCAGATCCTTGGCGATCTCATGCGGGACGGCAAGCAGGTGGGCAACGGCGATCCGAGTCTTGCAATGTATGGGGAGTCGATCACTCCTAACGAGCACAAGCTGGCGCTTCAATTCGGAGTGCTCGACAACTTCTTTGACTCCGGCGAAGTATCCGGCGACGGGCACGTCTGGTCTACGGCGGCCATCGGCACCGATTACCTGGAGAAGACCTGGCAGCAGAATTATCGCGGCGAGCAGCGGCCGTACGACTACGAAGGCGTTGTAGCCGACGGTTATCCGCTGCTGCAGAAGATTCCCGACGTGAACCAGCCGGCCAGTGGATACCTGTGGGGCGACCTGGCAGCGCACGGCAAAACTTACTACCACTTTGGCGAATTCGTTTCGTCGACGTTTTGCGATCAGAAAGCCGTCGCCAACGCGACGCTCGGCTGGATGCTTGCCGGCCCGAAATGTGCACGCAAAGCGATCGCGCCCGGCGAGGCGCTGCCCGCAGAGTGGGGCGGCGGGGTGAACAAGTGGCCGTGGCCCATTCCGCGGCTGGCCAACAACATCGCCACCAAGCCCGAGTTGGTTGGCCACTTTGCGCCCGAGTCTCCAGACTTCAATCTCATGATTCCGGACCAGATCCGGGTGGACATTTTTCTTCGACACCTCAAGCGGTGGGTCGCCGATCGCGAGCGCGGCCACGACACCATGCCGGATTTTGTGCTGCTGCGCCTGCCCAACGATCACACTGCGGGAACGCGCCCCGGCGGCCCAACACCAAAATCCAGTGTCGCCGATAACGATCTGGCAGTGGGCCGCGCCGTGGAGGCCGTCTCGCACTCACCCTACTGGGACGACACGGCCTTTTTCGTTCTCGAGGACGACGCGCAGAACGGCGCCGACCATGTTGACGCGCACCGCAGCATTGCGCTCGTCATCAGCAAGTATTCGCCGCACGGCAACAATGGCACGTCGTTTGTCGATAGCCGTTTCTACTCCACGGTGAGTGTCGTCCGCACCATGGAGGCTTTGCTGGGCTTGCCGCCGATGAACAACAACGATGCGTTCTGCTCGATGATCGCGCCCGAGTTTACCGGACCGGGCAACCAGCCGCCCTACACGGCTGACTACACAAACCGAGACAATGGCCTCATCTACACCGCGAACCCCCCAAATGCCGTCGGAGCACGGGCCAGCATGAAAATGGATTTCAGCCACGCCGATCGGGCTCCTGCCGAAGAACTCAATGTGATCCTGTGGAAGGACGCGATGGGCTCGGCGCCGATTCCGCCCATGCTCAATGTTCATGCGAAAAGGTCGCGCGCGAAAAAAGTGGCCGACGGCGATGGCGACTAGCCACCCTGGAGGCCGCATCCAGCCAACGGTTCACCTGATGGGATAAATGGTGGAAAAACCCGCCTGAATGGCGCGAAACTGCCGCCAGGTCTTCGCCAAAACATACCCCAAACTGGTAGCTTTGAAGAGTAGGAATTTCTTTCCCGCGATGGCTTCCAGTCCTTACTTTTCATTGGCCGTTTTGTTCGTGGCGGCTCTCGGATTCGGCCTGGCCCCGCTCGGCCTCGCGTGGCTGTGGGCGCGGGTCTTTTCGCCGCAAAAGCCCAACGCCGTCAAAAACGCCATCTACGAGTGCGGGCTTGAATCGAAAGGCGATGCCTGGCTGCAATTTCGTTCAGCCTATTACCTTTACGGCATCATTTTTCTCATTTTCGACGTGGAAGCGGTTTTTCTGCTGCCGTTTGCGGTGGCATTTACGGGTTTGGGCGCGGCAGCTTGCGCGGCCATGCTGATCTTTGTCCTTCTCCTGGTTGAGGGGCTGGCCTGGGCGTGGGCAAAAGGCGTGCTGACGTGGCAATGATGACGAGTTTGAAGTTTGCAGTTCATAGTTCGTAGTTCGCCGATCCGAAGAACTGTGAACTCTGAACGATGAACTGTGAACTGGAGCGAAGCGACCAATGGCAGTTGACCAAAACTTGAAGATCGAACTCGGCAAACAGGGCATCTTCGTCACCACCATCGAAGAGCTCTACAACTGGGGCCGCCGCAGCTCGGTCTGGCCCATGCAGTTCGGCCTCGCCTGTTGCGCCATTGAGATGATCGCCACCACCATGGCGCGCTACGATCTGGCCCGCTTCGGCGCCGAGGTCTTCCGCCCCTCGCCGCGCCAGGCCGACCTCATGATCGTCTCCGGCACCGTAACTAAGAAAATGGCACCGCAAGTTGTCCGCCTCTACAACCAGATGGCCGAGCCGCGTTACGTCATCGCCATGGGCGCATGTGCCATCTCCGGCGGTCCGTTCAAGCAGGGATACAACGTTCTCAAAGGTATCGACCGCTACATTCCGGTGGACGTGCACATTCCCGGCTGCCCACCGCGGCCAGAGGCGCTGATCCAGGCGTTCATGACGCTGCAAAAGAAAATCGACGGTCAGCATCTCACCGGCGACGATCGCCCACGCCATCTCGACCCCAATGCGCAAGGCGAATTTCCGGTACCGGAGCAGGGCGAACACGATCTGGAGCCGCCCTCGAACCCGGGAGTCTGGCCCGTGCCGATCACGATTCGGTGAATGCAGAGAAGAGAGAACAGAGAAAAGAGAAAAGTGAGCGGCAAGATTCCGGCGGCGTGATGAAGCGGCCAGGAGCTAGAAGCTAAAAGCTAGGAGCTGTTTTTTGAAATCAGTCGAAGAAATCAAAACGGCGATTGAAGCGGCGGTTCCCGGCGCGGGCGTCGAGTTTGTCTCGAACCCCAGCCCATCCGCGCAACACTCGCTCCGTCTTGCGCCGGAAAGCGCCGTCGCCGTGGCAACATTTCTGCGTGACGACGTCGAGCTCGCCTTCGATTTTCTCTCCAATGTCACCGGCGTCGACTGGCCCGATAAAGAAGTCACCGAAAAAGTGAAGGTCACGCGTACCGTCACCAAAACCGTCGACGGCCCTGACGGCCAAAAAATCGACCAGCCCGTTGAAGAAACCGTCGAAGAGACCCGCAGACACGTCGAGCCCGGCTACCTCGAAGCGGTCTATCACCTTTTCTCGGTCGAGAACAAGCACGGCCCGCTCGTGATTCGCATGCGCACGGCCAACCGAACCGACCAAACCGACCTTCCGTCGCTTACGCCCATTTGGCGCGCGGCCGAATTTCAGGAGCGCGAGGTCTTCGATCTCTACGGCATTATTTTCGCCGGCCATCCCGATCTGCGCCGCATTTTGATGTGGCCCGAGTTCAAAGATTTTCCCATGCGCAAGGACTACGTTGAGCCCGACGATTTTGAATACGAGCCCACGCCGCACGACGAAGTGCTGAAGCGCGTCCAGGAACACAAAAACAGGGAACAGGGAGCAGGGAACAGGGATCAGGAAGCCGCCGCCAAATGACTGTCGTGGAATCCAAATCGGAAAAGCCCGCTGGCTGGAACCGGCCGCCGGTCATCGCGCCGGACGGCGAGGGCGAGCTGCTTGAAGTGGCCATGGGCCCGCATCATCCGTCGACCCACGGCGTCTTCCGCATGGACGTGGCCCTCGACGGCGAGCGCGTCGTTCGCCTCAAGCCGGTCTTCGGTTATCTGCACCGCAATCACGAAAAAATCGCCGAGGGCGCGGCCTACATTGCGTCCATGCCCTACACCGATCGCCTCGACTACTTCTGCTCGCTCACCAACAATTGGGCCTATGCGCTGGCCGTAGAGAAACTCGCCGGCCAGCCGGTGCCGGAGCGTGCCGAATACATTCGCGTCATCCTCGCCGAACTCACGCGCGTGCAGAACCACGCCTCTTCCATTGGATTTCTAATCCAGGAAATGGGCGCAAGCGGCACGCCGCTCATGTACGCCTTCAAGGAGCGCGAAAAAATTCTCGACCTGTTCGAGTCGCTCACCGGTTCGCGCATGATGTGCAACTACATGCGCTTCGGCGGCTGCCGCGTGGATATTTCGGCGCCTTGGCTCGACGCGACGCGCAAAGTGGTCGCCGGCCTGCCCGCATTCGTCGACGAGTTCGAGGCCCTGCTTTCAACCAACGAAATTTTGATGGCGCGCTGCCAGGGCATTGGCGTTTTGCGGCCCGAGCTCGCAGTCAATGCCGGCGTCTCCGGTCCTATGCTGCGCGCATCCGGCGTAAATTATGACATTCGCAAAGTCGACCACTACGGCATCTACGACCGATTTCAGTTCCGCATTCCGCTCGGCGATCACGGCGACATCTACGACCGCTATATGGTGCGCGTGCTCGAAATGCGCGAATCGATCAAGATTCTGGAACAGGCACTCAAAGACATTCCCGCCGGACCGATTATGGACGCGAAAGCAAAACTTCGCGGCTTCCGTCCCAAACCTGGCGAGGCCTATGGCCGCATTGAAGCGCCCAAGGGCGAGCTTGGTTTTTATCTCATCAGCGACGGCGGCCCGAATCCCTATCGATATCGCGTGCGGCCGCCGAGCCTGATCAACCTTACGATTCTTGAAGACATGTGCCTGGGCCACAACGTTGCCGATGTCGTCCTCATCTTCGGCAGCGTCGACATTGTCCTGGGCGAAGTGGACAGATGATGAACGGAATTTGAACTACGAACTCTGAACCGTGAACTGGAGTGAATGCATTGCTGGGTGATGGAATTCTGAAAGGGATGGCGGAGACGGCGCGAAACTTCTTCGGAAGTTACGTTTCCAAGGATCGCCTCACGACGGTCGAGTATCCGGAAGAGCGGATTCCGACTGCCGAGAATGCGCGCGTCTTCCCCTTTCTTGTCTACGATGGCGCGGACTGGGAAGCCGGCCTGCGCTGCGTGGCTTGCCAGATCTGCGAGAAGGAATGTCCGCCTAAATGCATCTACATTGAAAAAAGCGCTGACAAAAAGCCCGATTATGTCGGCAAGCCCCAGTTTTATCCGGCGCGCTTCGACATTGATATCTCGGTCTGCATGAGCTGCCAGATCTGCGTTGAAGTTTGCCCGTTCGAAGCCATCAAAATGGACACACAATTCGAGCTCGCCACCGACGATCGCTTCGCCGGCCTCCTCGAAGATCGCGAGAAGCTTGCCAAGTCGAACGAGTATTACCACTCCATTCATCCCACTGAAGCCGCGGAGGTGGACGCGCGCTTGGCCGAGGAAAAAGCCAAAGTTGAGGCGCGCGCAAAGGCCGCTGCGCAAGCAGCCGCCGCCAAAGCCTCGGCTCCTGCGAGCGCATCTGCGCCCGGTGCGGCCAAGCCGTCCGCCCCGCCCGCGAAGAACGAGGGAGGAAGCTAGGCCATGATCGTTGCGTTTGAGGCCGCGAATTCCTTCTCCGCAAATCTCGACCAGATTTTCATTTTTCTCCGCAACTGGCTCGTCGGGTTCCTTCCCGCGGCGGTGCAGCCCGCCGCTGCAGTCGTGCTCGACGTCATCGCCATCGTCTGCGTGTTCCCCGGTCTCTTCGCGCTAACCACAGTTTTCGAGCGCAAAGGCCTCGGCCGCATCCAGAACCGGCTCGGCCCCAATCGTGTCGGCCCATTCGGCCTCTTTCAGCCCATTGCCGACGGCATCAAATCGCTCACCAAAGAAGACATTGTTCCGCTCAGCGCCAACGCTCTCGTCCATTTCCTCGCCCCGCTCGTCCTCGTCGTCACTGTCTTCATGGGCTTCGCCGTGCTGCCCATGGGCCGCAACATGGTGCTGGTCGACATGGACTCCGGCCTGCTCTTCTTCTTTGCCATGGGCGCTGCCACTGAGCTTTCCGTTTTCATGGCGGGCTGGTCGAGCCGCAACAAATACTCGCTGCTTGGCGCGATGCGCGCGGTGGCGCAGATGATCAGCTACGAAGTTGTGTTGCTGCTCTCGAGCGTGGCTGTCGTCATGATCAGCGGTTCGCTTTCTCTTCCAGCCATCGTTGCGGCGCAGAATCAGTACAGCGGCGTCTTCCCGCACTGGTACATCTTCACGCCGTGGGGCCTCGCCGGCTTTCTCATGTACGCCATCGCCGCCACGGCCGAAACCAACCGCTCGCCTTTCGATTTGCCCGAGGGCGAATCGGAGCTCGTCGCCGGCTATCACACCGAATATTCAGGATTCAAATTTGCGCTCTTCTTTCTCGGTGAGTATCTCGCCATGTTTTCTATCTCCGGCCTCGGCACCACGCTGTTTCTCGGCGGATGGTCCGCGCCGTTTTCGTTCCTCCAGTTCATTCCGTCGTGGTTCTGGTTCTTCGGCAAAGTCATGATGTCGATCTTCGTCTTCATCTGGATGCGCGGCACGCTGCCCCGCCTGCGCCAGGATCAATTGATGAACTTTGCCTGGAAATTCGTTCTGCCATTCACGCTTCTCAATCTGTTGGTCACCGCTCTTTGGCATTTCATGGGCGAGGGCTGGCAGCGTTGGGTCGTCTGCAGTGTCATCCTCGTGGCAGCCTACGCGCTCATGGGCACAATCAGCCTTCGCGGCCGCCACATCGGCCGCAGGAGCTACCGCTATGCAGAGTGAGCAAGGTTTGAAGTGCGTTCATCGCATGAATGTGCACGAAAGGACAGCCGAACAGTGAGCCCCATCTTCTATCTGCTCGCGGTCGTCACGCTCGCCGGCGCTCTGGCCACGGTTCTGCTCAAGCACTTGGTTCACTGCGCGCTCGCCGTTACTGTCGCATTCGCCGGCCTGGCGCTTCTGTTCCTTCAACTCGACGCGCAGTTCGTGGGCTTCGCGCAGATCCTCGTTTACATTGGCGCCGTCGCCATCCTCGTTGTCTTTGCTATTTTGCTTACGCGTGGTTCCGATCTTCCCAAACACGGCGTCTTCAGCAGTACCTGGGCGCTGGGCCTGGCCATCGCGGCTGCCGTGTTTGCGGTTCTGGGATGGGCTGTGATTGCAAGCACTCATGGAATTCCGCAGCAGGACAACGTCCCATCTGCCACAGCGCACGACATCGGCATTGCGCTTGTTGGCCGATACGTGCTTCCGCTCGAAATCCTCGCCCTGCTCCTCACCGCGGCCACCATCGGCGCTGTCATCGTCGCCATGCACGAGAAAGGGAAGCAGCAATGACAACGCCTCTTGCGGGCTATCTTCTCGTTGCGGCCCTGGTCTTCGCCATCGGCCTTGGCGGCGCACTCACCAGGCGCAATGCCATTATCGTCCTCATCGGAATTGAGCTGATGCTCAACGCGGCCAACCTGAACCTGATCGCATTCTGGCGCTACGGCCCGCATCCCGAGGCGCTCACGGGTATGATGTTCGCGATTTTTTCCATCGCCGTCGCTGCTGCCGAAGCAGCCGTCGGCTTAGGCCTTGTGATCGCCATCTATCGCCAGACGAACACGACCGAGCTCGACAAGATCGACCGGATGAAAGGGTGAACTGCGAATGCAAGATCAAGCTCAGGTCGCAGCTGCGGTGACGGGCGCCATCATTGGAGAAACGCTGGTACTGGTCCCAGTGGTTCCGATGATTGCCTCCGGTGCGATTGCGCTTATGAAGCGCGACCGCCGCAAAACCGCGGCCAGACTCGCGATCGGCTCGCTCAGCTTTTCCTTTCTTTATTCGCTGATCGCATTTGTGCTGGTGGCTATGCGCCCAGGCCTGAGGGTCAGCACATATTCCACGTGGTTCGTCGTCGGCCACACTTCGGTCGACCTCGGCTGGATTCTTGATCCGCTCTCCGCCGTGATGCTCGTGATGGTCAGCTTCGTCGGGCTGCTCATCTTTATCTATTCCGTCGGCTACATGGCCCATGACGAAAACTTCACGCGCTTCTTCTGCTTCCTCTCGCTCTTTGCCGGAGCCATGCTCGGCGTCGTCATCTCCAATAGTCTTCTGCTCCTCTTCATGTGTTGGGAGATCGTCGGCCTCACCTCCTATCTGCTCATCGGCTTCTGGTATCAAAAGCCCTCGGCCGCCGCTGCTGCCAAAAAAGCCTTCGTCACCACACGCGTCGGCGACATTTTCTTTTTCCTCGGCATCGTCTGGCTGTTTTCACAAACTGGCACACTACTCCTCTACAAAGGCGGTGGTGGAGCGATTGAGCCGACTGCCCTGGCTCTGCTTCTGAGCCAGCACGCGGGCCTTGGCCTCAGTGCCGCCAGCGCCATCGCTTTGCTTATCTTTGCCGGAGCCGCAGGCAAGAGCGGTCAGCTTCCGCTCCACGTTTGGCTGCCCGACGCCATGGAGGGCCCGACGCCGGTCTCGGCGCTCATTCACGCGGCCACAATGGTCGCTGCCGGCGTCTATCTTGTCGCGCGTGTTTACCCGCTCATGCAAATCGGCGCGCCTGCTGGCGGTACCACCGTTGCGCTCACTGTCATCACGTGGGTCGGCGCAGCCACTGCGGTCTTCGCCGCGCTCATCGCCGTCGCGCAAAGCGACATCAAGCGCATTCTTGCCTACTCCACGGTCTCGCAACTCGGCTATATGATGGCCGGTCTTGGCGTCGGCGGCGTCGCCGTAGGAATGTTCCACCTCATCACGCACGCGTTTTTCAAGGCGCTGCTCTTTCTCGGCGCGGGCTCGGTGATTCATGGCTGCCATGAAGAGCAGGACATCCGCCGCATGGGCGGCCTGCGCGCAGACATGCCGCTCACCTTCATCACCTACACCATCGGCATGTTGGCGCTCTGCGGATTTCCGATCTTCTTCTCCGGCTTCTGGTCGAAGGACGCCATTCTCGAAGCGGCGCAACATTGGTCCGTCGCAAAAGTTCCGTTTTATATGCTCGTCTTCGGCGCGCTGCTCACCGCTTTTTATATGACGCGCCAGGTCTGCTACGTCTTCCTCGGCTACTGGCGTGGTCACGGAACAGCGCACGAAAGCCCGAAGATCATGACCACGCCGCTGGCAATCCTCGCGTTTTTTGCCATGGCGCTGGGCTTGATCGGAACTCCGGCGTGGCCCTGGTTCCGCGATTTTCTCGACGGCCGCACGGCAACCTTCAGTTGGCATGGATTCGCAGAGCCGGGTCTCGCCCTGCTCATGCTCACTTCATCGCTGGTGGTCTTTCTCGGCCTCTGGCTCGGCTGGCGGCTCTACGGCAACAAATCGCCCAAGCCTAAGGAACCCGATGCGCTCGAGAAATCCGCACCCTGGCTCTGGGCTCCTCTGCGCGATCGCCTCTATGTCGACGAGCTCTACGGCGTCACGGTGGTCGCCTTCTACAAATGGTGGGCGCGCGTGGCCGATTGGCTCGACCGCCGCGTGTGGGGCGGAATTGTGTCGCTCGTCGCCTGGGTCTTCGCTCTGTGGGCACGCCTCAATCGCCTGCTCGACGTCAATTGGGTTGACGGCGGCTTCGACAAAACCTGCGAAGAACTCGCTGAAGGCGGCGGCCTGCTCGCCAGCCTGCAAAGCGGCCGCGTGCAAAACTACCTGCGCATTCTCGCCGTCGCTGTTGTCGCGCTGGCCCTGGTGCTGATATGGAGCAGCCGCCCATGAACGCGATCGCCAGCGGCTTTCCCATTCTCACCGTCATAACCGTGTTGCCGCTCGTCGGCGCCATGATAGCGCTCTTGGTGGGCAAGCATGCGCGCGGCGTTGCGTTGGTAACCTCGTTCGCCTGCCTCGTTATCGCGCTTCTCATCTGGGTAAGTCTCCCCACCGATGGCAGCATCGGCCTCGTCGAGCTGCATCCCTGGGCGCCTTCGCTGGGCGTCGAATATCACCTTGGCGTCGACGGCCTTGGCGCGCTGATGCTCTTGCTTTCCGCCATCGTCACCCTCATGTCGGTTGATGCATCGCATCGCGTACACCACATGCCCGGCCTCTTTTACAGCCTCATCCTCATGCTCGAGTCGGGACTTTTCGGCACCTTCACCGCGCTCAATTTCTTCCATTGGTTTTTATTCTGGGAACTGAGCCTGATCCCCGCATTCTTTCTCATCAAATTGTGGGGCGGCCCGCGCCGCGGCCCCGCTGCCACGCAATTCTTCGTCTACACCATGGCCGGCTCGGTGGCGCTCCTGCTCTCGTTTCTCGCCGTGTTTCTCTCCACCGGAACCAAATCCTCGCCGGGCACAATGGACTTCGGCATTCTCGCTGCCATGTCTGCCTCCGGTGGTCTCGCGCAAATGGTAACAGCGCACATGGGCGCGGTCATGCCGTGGCTCGCAGTCGGCGTGCTCGCGGGATTCGCCGTCAAAGTACCGCTCGTGCCGTTTCACACTTGGCTCCCCGCCGCTTACGCTGAAGCGCCTTCGCCCGTCACTATGCTGCTCACCGGCGCCATGTCGAAGATGGGCGTTTACGGTCTGCTGCGAATCGCGTTGCCCATCTTTGGCCCGCAGATCGCCGCCATGCGCGCGCCGCTCCTCGTCCTCGCCGTCGCAACTATCGTCATGGGCGCTTGGGCTGCCGCCGCGCAAAAAGATTTGAAGAGCGTCTTCGCCTACTCCTCGGTCAATCACCTCGGCTACTGCCTGCTCGGCATTTTCGCTCTGGCCGTTCCGGTTTCAGGCGCTGCGCAACAGGCCAGCCAGGCCGCCGCGCTGAACGGCGTCATCCTCCAGATGTTCAATCACGGCCTCACCGCCGCTGCCATCTTCTGGTTCATCGCCATGATCCAGTTCCGCACCGGCGGCCTGCGCGGCATCGACGATTTCGGCGGCTTGCGCAAGCCCGCTCCGGTCTTCGCCGGCCTGATGGGCATCGTGCTCTTTTCTTCGCTTGGCCTGCCCGGCCTGAACAGTTTCGTCAGCGAGTTTTTGATTTTCCGTGGAACGTTTCCGCTGTCATGGATCAGCGCAACAGTATCCGTCCTCGGTTTGCTCGTGACAGCGATCGTGATTCTCACCGTCATTCAGAAAGTCTTCACCGGCCCTGTTCCCGAGCGCTGGGTCAACTTTCCTGATCTGCATCACAGTGAACGAATTGCCCTCGCGCCAGTTATCGTGCTCATGTTTATCATCGGCCTCGCGCCGCGTTTGATTCTCGACACCATCAATCCCACCGTCATGCACTTGCTGTCGCATTGGAGATTCTAGTTAGTGGCCTGGGTTATTTACATCTCGTTTGCCGGAGCGTTTATCTCAGCGCTGCTACCCCGCGCGAAGCCCACGCTCGCCCGCTGGTGGGCGCTCCTGGTCGCTGTCGCGGGCCTTGTCATCGCCGTCGCCGGCTACGCCGCCGGCATGAGCCAGGGCCGCCAGGTCTTCATCGACGTGCACTGGGTGCCCTCCATGGGCATCCACTTTCTGCTCGCAGCTGACGGCATCAGCCGCGTGCTGATTCTCCTCACCGGCATTGCCTCTGTCGCCGGTGTTCTCTTCAGTTGGAACATCGACCTCCGCACCAACCAGTTCTTCGCGTTCTATCTCGCGCTCATCGGCGGCGTCTACGGCGTCTTCTTGAGCGGCGATCTCTTTCTGCTCTTCGTGTTTTACGAAATCGCTATCGTTCCTAAGTACTTCCTCATCTCCATCTGGGGATCCACGCGCCGCGAATACGGCGCCATGAAGCTCGCGCTCTATTCGTTTGTCGGCTCCGCGATGGTCTTGATCGGCCTGCTCGCGGCTTACACAATGGCCGGCAGCCATTCCACCACGCTCGGCTATCTCGCGCACGCGGGCCTGCCCGTCGATTTTCAGTTGTGGTGCTTCCCGCTGGTCTTCATTGGCTTTGCAATCCTCGCCGGCATGTGGCCGTTCCACACCTGGGCGCCCACCGGCCACGTCGCCGCGCCCACCGCCGCATCCATGCTGCTCGCCGGTGTAGTCATGAAGCTGGGCGCCTACGGTTGCCTCCGCGTCGGCATCGGCCTTTTTCCCCACGGCCTCGACACCTGGGGATTCTCGTTCCTTGGCATCGGCTCCTGGCGCGACGTTTTCGCTTGGCTCGCCGTCATCGGCATCGTCTACGGCGCGCTCGTCGCTCTCGCGCAAACCGACTTCAAATTCGTCATCGGCTACTCCAGCGTCAGCCACATGGGCTTCGTTCTCCTCGGCCTCATGACGCTCAACCAAATCGGCGTCGACGGCGCGGTGCTGCAAATGTTCTCGCACGGCGTCATTGCCGGCCTGCTCTTCGCCATTGTCGGCCGCATCGTGTACGACCGCACGCATACCCGCCAATTCGCCGAGCTCGAGCCCATGCACCTTTCGCGACGACTGCCATTCGCAGCATGGGCCTTCGTCTTTGCTGGTGTCGCTTCCATGGGCCTGCCCGGCTTCTCCGGATTCGTCGCCGAGCTCCAGGTCCTCGTCGGCGCGTGGCAAGCCAATCCCTGGTGGACGATCGCTTCCGGCATCGGCATCATCGTCGGTGTGGCCTACGTCTGGCGCGCACTGCAAAAGGCATTCTTCAGCGACGCGCTGCCCACCCCGCACGAGCTCGAATCGGAACACCTGCACAAATTCGCTCCCATCACGTGGCCCGAATATGCCGGCGTCGCACTCCTCGGCATCTCCACGCTTGTCGTCGGCCTTTATCCGCGCATTCTCCTCGATCAAATTGAGCCGGCCGTCAGAGCGCTGCTCGCGGGAGGCGCGCAATGAACTACGTCTCCCTCTTTCACGCCACGCTGCCTGAAACCATCCTCGAAGTCGCCGCGCTCGTCGTGCTCATTGTCGATCTCGGCTTTCTGCGCAAGGCCACTCTGAATATTCGCTTCGCCGTTGCGGCATTCATCGGCGTTGCCGGTTCCATCGTGGGTATATGGGCCGTCCTCGCGGTCGATTGGGAAGGCTTCAGCGCAGGCAACGATGTTCTGCTCGCAGCAGGGGGCTCTGCCGCCGTCGCGCAGGTTGCCATCCTCATTCTCACCGCGCTTACTCTCCTGTTAATTGTGGACTCGGGCTCAGCGGATTCTGCCTTCACGCGCCACGCCGGCGAATATGTCTCGGTTGTCTTGATGGCAGCTGCCGGCGGCCTCATCATCTCAGCCGCCCAGGATCTCCTGGTCATCTTCATCGGCCTCGAGCTACTCTCGCTCGGCCTCTACGTCCTCACGGCCTTCAACAAGCACTCCGAAAAAAGCGCCGAAGCCGCCATCAAGTATTACCTCTTCGGCGGAATGTCCGCGGCCTTTCTTCTCTTTGGCTTCAGCTATCTCTACGGGCTCTCGGGTTCAACCAGCCTGCCGAAGGTTGTGGTCGGAACTCTGATGGCTTCATACCACGGCGCATCGCCGCTCCTCTACGTTGCGCTGGTCATGATCGCTGCCGGTCTCGGCTTCAAAATCGCAGCTGTCCCGTTCCACCTTTGGGCGCCAGACACCTACGAAGGCGCACCTGCACCCGCTGCCGCATTCATCGCGTCGGTTTCGAAGGTCGCCAGCTTCGCACTGCTCATCTCCATCAGCAGAGCAGTTCTTCGCTGGCCCGCGATGCTGCACATGGTTGGTCGCGTCATGGTTTTCACCCACTCCACAGGCGCACCGCCCACGCATGCCACTCCCGGCTTCGTCACCATCTGGCCCTTGATCTTGATGGATCTGTCCGTGCTCTCGATGATCTTCGGCAACCTGGCCGCGCTGGCGCAGTCCAGCGTGCGCCGCCTGCTTGCCTACTCGGCCATCGCGCACGCCGGATACATTCTGCTCGGCCTGGCATTTTTCTCATGGACCGACTTGAGCGCGCAGGCCATTCTCTACTACATCGTGACGTATGGCCTGACAACTATCGGAGCATTCGGCGTGGTCGGCGTCGTCGAGCGCGCCACCGGCTCCGACAAGCTCAGCGCCTTCCTCGGCCTGAACAAGCGCAACCCCATGCTCGCCGCCGTACTGCTCGTGCTCTTCCTCTCGCTCGCCGGAATTCCGCCGCTGGTCGGCTTCTGGGCCAAATTCAATCTGTTTGCGGCGGTGCTCAGCCCCGGTTTCCACGGCTTCAAAGGTCCCTTATCTTCGCTGCCGGCCGAGCAACTCACGCTGGTTGCCCTCGCCATCGCATTCAGCGCCGTATCGCTCTACTACTATCTGCAGGTGCTCAAACGCGCATACGTCATGCCCGCGACCGACGAGACGCCCATCCGTGCAAATGCAGTCACGATGACTGTGCTCGTCGCGATCGCCGCCGCCGTGCTCGTGCTCGGCTGCTTCCCGGCGCTGCTCCAGAACTGGATCGCGAGCTTCTACCCCGCGGTCTATTGACGCAGTTGGTGCAAACAAAAACCGCCCGAAGCTGTTTGCTCCAGGCGGCTCATTGCTAACTCGCTGCTCTTTCAATACTTCACAATCGCCGCGAATGAGTCCGGCTTCAGGCTCGCGCCGCCCACCAGCGCGCCGTCGATCTCAACCTGGCTGATCAGCGCAGTCGCATTATCGGGCTTCACGCTGCCACCGTAAAGAATCCGCATCGCATCGGCCACGTCCTCGCCCAGTAACTCGGCTACCTCCGCGCGAATCATGCGGTGCGCATCGGCGGCGATATCGGGCGTCGCTGTCTTGCCCGTCCCAATGGCCCACACCGGCTCGTACGCAATCACAATCGGCTTCGCAGACTCAGGCGTAATCCCGGCGAACGCCCCCGTCACCTGCGTCTTCAGCACGCTCGCCGTCTTGCCCGCCTCGCGCTCTTCCAGCACCTCGCCAATGCATACGATCGGCACCACGCCATGCTTCAACGCCGTGTGCAGCTTCTTGTTCACAATCGCGTCAGTCTCGGCGAAATACTGCCGCCGCTCCGAGTGGCCGATCAGCGTATGCGTGCCGCCAACCGCCTTCAACTGTCCGACTGAAGTCTCGCCGGTGTACGCGCCCTCCTCGGCAAAATGAATGTTCTGCGCGCCCACGGCGACATTCGATCCCTTGCACGCCGGAACCACCGTCGGCAGCAGCACCGGAGAAGGGAACAGCGCAATCTCGTCACGCGTGTGCCACTGAACCAGCGGCAAAAAAGCTTCCACAAACGCCTTCGCTTCGTCCGGCGTTTTATACATCTTCCAGTTGGCGGCAATCAGAGCTTTACGAGGCATTCTCCCGGTCCCTTCGCATGAAAAGTTTTTGAAATTCAATTCTAGAAGATCGATCCGGTCGCGCAGGTGACGTGGGGCACGTTACAAAAGGGAGTCGTCCGAAAGGATTGAATCTACCAGACGATCCCATTTCGGAATCGGGGTTGATACCATTCATTTGATTTGCCGTGAAACTCGGCTGGAGGTCGAAATGAAGCGGGTTCTGATGGTTCTATGTTTTGCAGCATTTTGCGCGCTCTCCGCGCAAAATGCCTTTGCTGGAGCTCCCCTGAAAGGCGTCGACGTCAAGCTAGGAAAGAATCCAGGCGGGGGCTGCGCCGCCAAGACGACCGACAATACCGGCGAGGTCAACTTCGGAGTATGGCCGGCGGGCAGCTACACCGTAAGCATTGACAGCGCGGGCCTCCAGGGCTCAAAGCCGGCAAATTTGCACGTCGAGATCCACGGCGCGGCAGGAGGCATTATCACGCATGTTCTGGCTTCGTCTTCCGCGGACAGGGTGGAACCGATTGTCTTTACGTCGGACGGTAAAAGGCCGCTCGTCGTGAGAGTGCTCGATGGCACCAGCGAGCCGGTTGATTGGGTGGTCCGCGTGAAGAGCCATTCGAATTCGACGAATAACTAGGGAGACGTGCCTCTCAAGCTCCGTTGAATCGATTCGCGGCACGATGCAAAAAACGCATCCGGTGGTCGTCCGCCGGATGCGTTTTCTGACCACTAATCACTGTCCACTGCTCACTACTTGTTCGTCAGCGCCTCAACTCCCGGCAGCTTCTTGCCTTCAAGAAATTCAAGACTCGCGCCGCCGCCCGTCGAGATGTGTGTGATCTCGTCGGCGACGCCGGCCTGATTAATTGCGCTCACTGAATCGCCGCCGCCGATGATCGATGTCGCCGTCCTATTCGCTGCCACCGCCCGCGCAATCGCGTTTGTCCCCACCGCAAACCGCGGAAACTCAAACACTCCCGCCGGCCCGTTCCAAACTATTGTCTTCGCTGTCGAAACCACATCTTCAATCGCCTTCACCGACTTCGGCCCAATGTCGAGCCCCTGCCAGCCCTCCGGAAAATCCTTCGAGCTGTCCCACGCTTGAGTCTTCGCATCAGCCGCAAAGTTGTCGGCCAGAATGTTGTCCACCGGCAACAGCAGTTTCACGCCCTTGGCTTTTGCCTTGGCGAGCGCGTCCTTCGCCATCTCGATCTTGTCTTCCTCAACGAGGCTCTTCGCGGTCTTCACGCCCAGCGCACGATAAAACGTGTACGCCATGCCTCCCACGATCACCAGCGTATTCACTTTGTCCAGCAGGTTCTGGATCACGTCGATCTTTCCCGAAATCTTCGATCCGCCAATAATAGCTACGAACGGCTTTTCGGGATTCTCCAGCGCCTTGCCCAGATAGGTGATCTCTTTTTCCATCAGCAAGCCGGCCACCGCGGGCTTGAGATAGTGCGTAATGCCCTCCGTCGATGCGTGCGCCCGGTGCGCCGAGCCGAACGCGTCGTTCACATACACCTCTGCAAGCGCCGCCAGCTGCTTGGCAAAGGCCGGATCGTTTGCCTCTTCCTCCGCGTGAAAGCGCAGATTCTCGAGCAGCAACACCTGCCCCGACTCAAGCTGCCGCGCCATCTCCTCGGCAATCTCGCCCACGCAATCGGGCGAGAAGGCGACGTTCACGCCCTCGCCGAGCTTCTTGTCGAGCAGCTCGCGCAGCCGCGTCACCACCGGCTTCAGCGAATACTTCGGATTCGGCTTGCCCTTCGGCCGCCCCAGGTGCGAAGCCAGAATCACCTTTGCCCGGTGGCGTAGCGCATATTCAATCGTAGGCAGCGTCGCCACAATGCGCGTGTCGTCGGTGATGGTCGTGCCGTCCTCGGTGAGCGGAACGTTGAAGTCGACGCGGATGAACAGCCGCTTGTTGGTCAGTTCGATGTCTTGAATCGACAGCTTGGCCATGGGAGATTTGCCTTTCGTGCGGGATTGATGGCGCAGGTCGTGTGTTGTGGATCGCGAGTCGTGGACCGTGAGCTTGCCGATCGGCCGGCAAACTGCGCTCACGGTTCACGATGCACGATTCACGGTCGTTTACAGTCCCTTACCAGCCAAAAAGCCGATCAGGTCCACAACGCGGTTCGAATAGCCCCACTCGTTGTCGTACCAGCTCAGCACCTTCACGCTGTTCCCAACAACCTTCGTCAGCTTTGAATCCACAATTGAGCTGCGCTTGTCGCCCTTGAAGTCCGAACTCACCAGCTCATGCTCTTCGTAGCCCAGGATGCCCTTCAGAGGGCCTTCCGAAGCCGCCTTCAGCGCGGCGTTCACAGCCTTCGCATCGGTGGTCTTCTCGCTGATGAACGTCAGGTCCACGATCGACACGTTCGGTGTCGGGACGCGGATCGCGAACCCGTCCAGCTTGCCAGCGGTCTCAGGGATCACCAGCTTCAGAGCCTTTGCGGCGCCGGTGGAGCTGGGAATCATATTCAGCGCGGCTGCGCGAGCGCGGCGCAGGTCCTTGTGCGGAAAGTCCAAAATCACCTGGTCGTTGGTGTAGCTGTGAATCGTGGTCATGATTCCGCTAACAATGCCGAACTCCTTGATGAGCACCTTCACCACCGGCGCCAGGCAGTTCGTCGTGCAGCTCGCGTTCGAAATCACGTTGTGCTTCGCCGCATCGTACTTGTCCTCGTTCACGCCGAGCACAATCGTCGCGTCTTCGTTGGTCGCGGGAGCGGAGATAATGACCTTCTTTACGGTCGATCCCAGGTGCGCCTTGGCCTTTTCCGCATCGGTAAAGTGGCCGGTCGACTCAATCACGATCTGCGCGCCTACATCCGCCCACGGCAGCTTTGCCGGATCGCGCTCGGCCCACACCTTGATCTTTTTGCCGTCGACCGAAATAAAATCGTCGCCCGACTGAATGTCGTTGGGCAAATTGCCCAGGATCGAATCGTATTTAAGCAGGTGAGCCAGCGTTGCCGGGCTGGTCAAGTCGTTGACGGCGACAAAGTCGATTTCCTTATTCCCAAGCGCGGCCCGCAACACATTGCGTCCGATGCGGCCGAAGCCGTTGATTCCAACCTTCACTGCCATGTTTCGTTTTCTCCTTCGTGGTCTTTGTGGCGTAGGTGTTCAAAATCCAGGTCGCGATCCAAGTCCTATGGAGTCAGGATGTGCGGTGTCTGAAGGGTGCACAAAATGCATTTCCACCAAACCCTTGATCGTATCATTCTGGGCCGCATAGAAAAACAAAACGCCGGTCCCAGCCGCACACGATTCCCTATCGCAAGCATGAAGTTCCCATCGCGGAACTGTATGTGACGGAGTGCACACGACTTGCAGCGGCCTCGCCGAGTGTGGTATTCCGGTGCAAGTAGACGCTTTCGGCAAGGAATGACAGCAGCATGAGACGACGCTCCAGACGCGGTCCTAATACTTCAGAATCCACAGGCAAAATCGGACAGGAACTGCCATCGAATCAACCGGCTCCGCTGGTGCCGTTTTACCCTGACGACGCGCCGCAACGCGCGCCGCAGAGTCAGCACCGGTCTCACGAGGCCCATCATGCGGCCCCCGCGCGCACACAATCACCGCCGCGCCAAACGGCGCCAGCCAGGCAAGAAAGACCTGCGAGGCAAGACGCCACAGCAGGGCAGCAATGGAACGAGCCTGCCGGTTCGGGACGCCTCGAAGTCGAAACCCAGCCGGAGATGCCGCCACTTCCTGCAAAAGCTGCCGGCGAGCGAGCGCCCAAAGGCTTCGTCGTGCTCGCCATCGGCCTGCCCGGCTCCGGCAAAACCACTTGGTTCGGCCGCCGCGGCATCACGCCGCTCTCATCCGACCTTTTGCGCAACATTCTCTTCGACGATGTTGAGGAGCAGCGCTACCAGGGTCTCGTGTTTTCCACGCTGCGCTCGCTCCTGCGCGCGCGCCTCATCGCCCGCATGCCGGCCAATTATGTCGACGCCACCAATCTGTCGATCCACGAGCGCCGCCAGTGGATCAAGATGGCCAAGAGCTTCGGCTACGAGGTGCAGGCCGTCTTCTTCGATGTGCCGCTCGAAGTCTGCCTCGATCGCAATCGCCAGCGCGACCGCTCCGTCAGCGAAGACGTGATGCGCAAGATGGCCGAAAAGCTCAAGCCGCCGGTCTTTGAAGAGGGCTTCGAAAAGATCACCGTCGTGAGGGTCAAAAGCGCGGGGTAAGTTATCGATCACATGATCAAAGCGACTTGGATTCGATGGATCGTCTTTGCTCTTGCCGTCCCGATTTGCTTCTACGTATCTTTCCTCGGAATGATCTTCATGGGATTCTGTCCCGGCATCGAATGCTGGCCGCACACGTTCGCATGGACGCTTTTGACTCCATGCTTGCTCTTGGCAATTTGGTCCTTACGAGCTGCGGCAATCGCTGCAATCCTGGATCTTGTTGCGCACGTATTCACCGAAGTGGTGATTTATAAAGGAGGACTGAACGCAGATACCCTCTGGGGCACAGATAAGGGACTGGATAAATTTTTCTGGATCGCGGTTGGTCTTCTCGTTTTTTCAGCTTTGCTTCCTAAGCGCGCTCCCCAATAAGACCCGATCAGAAACTATCTTTGCGGCGCCGCAGTCGCGCACACAAAATTCTCAGCCTTATTGGTATCCCCGGCGCCCTTGTACCAGGCCTTTTCGGGATAGGCACAGAGCGGACGTTGCATCGCGATACCTTTGGCGGGGGCATCGTCCACATATTTGGTGGCGATGATATGCTCAGGCGCAATGCCGGATTCAACCCACTGGGTGAGGGCGGTGAACAAATCGTCTCCAGGCGTTCCGGAGGGCGGCCTGCGCAGGCCGCCACTGGCTGCATTGAAGGCATTGGGCCCCGCACCGCCGCCGCAATGCATCACGCCCGGCGCCATGAACAGGCGGGCGAATTGCTGCACCTTCGCCACTCCTCCAAACTCTTTGCCCAGGCCGTTGTAGAAATGGAGCGTCTGTTCCGGCATCACCAACGTGTCGGCCCAGCCCTGGAAGATGACGAGCTTGCCGCCGGGCACCCTGAAGCGGCCTACGTCTCCGCTGGTGACGCCGTTTACTGAAGGTGCCAGCACCGCGTTCACTTTGGGCATATCCCGCGCGAAATTGAAATCGCGCCAATTCCAGTCGGCGCCAAAGACCCATTTGAACAGGCCATCAAAGGGCGCCTCCCCCTTGTACGGTGTCTCATCAAAAGTCCAGCCGGCGGGGCCGGGCGCCTCGCTTCCGCGGAGCAGGCCAAAATACAGCGGCTTGCCTGCGGAGTTAACCGGCCCGGAATAGAAATCTTTCGCGGTTTGGACTTCGCCGGTGGTCAGGCAAGCGTCGGAATCGGCGCCCTTGCAAGTGAGTTCCGCGGGATCGAATTTGCAAGCCAGCGGATCGCTGACGAAAGCATCCGTGGCCAGGCCGTTGCCCTTGCCGGCGCAGGCCGAAAGCACGGCGTTGTGCAACAGCGCCAGCTTGGCGCTCGACAACTGGCGTCCCGGCTGCAGATTGGCCGACTGCACGGTCCACACCGCGAGGGCGTGGCCCCAGGTGCGGTCGATCACCGGCGCGCCCACCAGAATGCCGTCGTAATCGTCGGGATAGTACTGCGCCTCAATCAGGCCTTGCTGCCCGCCGGTGGAGCATCCGGTGTAATAGGAATGCGCGGCGTCTTCGCCGTAGAAGGCCTTGGCGATGGCCTTGCCCGTCACGGTCATCACATGCGTCGACAGTTTGCCCCAGTCCTGCCATTTTTGCGGGTGGCCTATCAGCGGATCGCCATCGAGAACCGTGGCCGGAGCCGTGCCCGTGTCGGTAACGGCAGTGGCATAGCCGCGCCTCAGGCCCTCTTCCATGCCGCCGTAGCCCGCGCTGAGCGAGCCGGCAAAACCGCCATTGCCGTTGCCGTGGAAGACACGCTTCCATTGGCCGATGGGCATCCAGATTTCCACGCCGATGTCGGAGTCGGGCAAGGGCTTGACCGAGGCGATCACGCGGCAGAAGGCGGGCAGGTCAGCTTGCTTCACCTTGTCAGGGCCGACGAACTCGCCCGCCGCCACCTGTTCGGCGCTCTTGATGGTCACGTTGGGCAGTTTGAGATTGAGAAGATCTTCGCAGCTTGCCGCGTAGCAAGGCGAAGCAAAGATGAATGAAACCAGAGCAGCCGCCAATGCCGGCAGCAACCTGCGTGCGCCTTTCTTCATAACGTCTCCCCATGAGCTTGCTGCAGACTTCAACTTCCCGGCCTGAGCTGGGCTTGGCTCCCAATTCGCTGCGCGCCATCATACTCGAATCTGTGTTGGGTCGAAAATGGTGCACGATGCCAAATCAATGTCTGCGACGACACCGTTCGCGGCTCTGATCGATCTATGTAGTTCCGCAAAGTTCTCTGGGCGGCACGTATTCGTGACGAATGCCATCTTCAGGCTATCTCGCCGCCAGCACACCGCCACCAGCTTTAGGAAACGATGGGTTCAGAATGACGAACCGGCCAAAGTGGCTGATGAGAACGGAATGGAATAGACAGGCGGGCAGCAACCCGTCCGTATCGACGGCATCTCGACGGGGAAAAGCGATCGCCGCCAGATCCATGCGCGAGCCATGTCCAAGCTTGAGAGAAAGAATCGTGCTGGCCATCACCTGCGTCGAAGTGACCCAATGACTGAAGCTTCCAAACGAAACCAGGTCGGGCTGGTACGATCCAGGACCAAGGTTATCTCTGAAGAGCGTGAGCTGGTTTGTCCCAGAATCCAGGAGCAACGACACTGGTTCTTCCCCCAACTCCGGGATCCTGCCAAAGATGATCACCCTGTTGAGAGTGGGGCTTCCATTCAGTGTTCCGGCGAGCCGCAGCGGAAGATGTTCGCCAACAGCGCTTTCGGCCATCGAACCCGGCGCAAGCTCGAGCCTCATCACGAGGTGACGATAGTCGATCAACACGTCGAAATTGCGCAGGAAGTCTTCGCCCAGTACGCCGCGCACCCTGGCGGTCACGTTGGCAGCGTGATCTGCGCTGAACGCTTCTCCTCCCCTAACTCTGGCTCCGCCAACAGAAAGCGCGTTAACCTGCACGACCGACAATTTGGCGGATGCCAGCACTCCTAAAACGGTCTTTTCGCCAACTTGCGGCAGATTGAGACCAGCAGCCAGTTTCCGGTCGACAATGGTTTTCGTGCAGCCTGTATCCAGCGCGAAGTCGTACGGGCCAGCGCCATTCACGCTGACGGGGACGATGATCATCGATCGCTCGTCCAGCTTGATCTTCACCGTGACGATCTGAGGGGTCGATTCAGTCGGGTCCGGGTCTGCGGCGCATATGGGGGCGCAGGCGCAACAGAAGACAAGGGTGAAAAGAAGTTTGGAACGGCCTGAATACGGCATGGAGTTCACCTCAACGGGGTGAACAGTGCCGCGTGGGCCCGATGATGGTCTTGAGGGATGCCGAATATTTCGGCGATGAAGATGATTTTTTGGTGAGATTTGCTGAAAAAAGCGCGAGAATGGTCTTTCGGTAAGCTGGCAAGAAATGGTTTATCGGTTCGATCAGTTCGAGATTGACGATCGGGAGTTTCGCTTTTCCGATGACCATGCGCCGGTTTCGATTGAGCCCAAGGCTCTCCGGCTGTTGATCTACCTGATCCAGAACCAGAGCCGCCTGGTCTCGAAACAGGAACTGCTCGACAAAGTGTGGCCGGACGCCATGGTCACCGAGAGCGCTCTGACTCGGGAAATCGTCCTGCTGCGTAAGGCCCTGAACGAGAACAGCCGTGTGCCGCGGTACATCGAGACGGTGCCCACCATGGGCTACAGGTTCGTGGCAAAAGTGACGGTACTCGAGGAGCCTGCCGAGGCGCCACCTGCGCCAGAGAAATCTGCCTCAGCCCCGGCGAAATTCAGAGCGTCGACAGTCTGGGTGGTTGCCTCCATCCTTCTGCTCGCCGCCGTTGCCGCAAGCGCGTTCTTATACCTCCATCATGGGAAACGGCTCCTGACGGAACAAGACACCGTTGTGCTTGCCGACTTTGAGAACTCCACTGGGGACCCGGTGTTTGACGAAACATTGCGGCGGGGTCTGGCAGTGCAGCTTGAACAGTCGCCTTACCTGAGCCTTATCGAGGACGACCGAATCCAGCAGGTGCTGCGCGAGATGGACCAACCTGCAGATGCGCGGCTCACTCCAGAGGTCGCGCGAGAGATCTGTGTGCGAACTTCCAGCGCAGCCGTTCTTGACGGCTCGATTGCGCCCCTCGGCAGCCAGTACATCGTGGGCTTGCGTGCAAGGGACTGCCAAAGCGGAAAGGTTCTCGCCGAAGAGCAGGTACAGGCGGCCAGAAAAGAAGACGTGTTGCATGCTCTCGATCAGGTCGCAGGCAGATTCAGATCCCGAGTCGGCGAATCGCTGAGCACGGTCGAAAAGTACGACACTCCGCTGGTTGAGGCAACGACACCTTCGCTTGAGGCTCTCAAAGCGTTCAGTCTGGCAGACAAGAAGTCTTCTGAGGGGGCTTGGGCAGAGGCTTTGCCGCTTTTTTCAAGGGCCACGGAATTGGACCCGAATTTCGCCCTCGCCTACTCGGCAATGGCGGGAACCTATGCAACCTTCAGGCAGCGTGACCGAGCAGCCGAGATGCAGCGCAAAGCTTACGCACTGCGAGATAAAGTCAGCGAGCGGGAGCGGCTCTCGATAGAGGAGGGCTACTACCAGTACGTGACAGGAGAATTGGACAAAGTCGTGTCCTCCTGTATGTTGCGACTCCAAATCTACCCGAGGGATGCCGGGGCTCATCTGTGCTTGGGACAAGTTTATCGACGGCTTGGGCACGACGAAAAGGCTCTGGAAGAGGCCAGGGAAGCGCATCTTTTGTCTCTGAATGCGGGCACCTATCTAAACCTCGCTGTCAACTATGTTGGCGTCGGCAGCCTGGATGAGGCGGAGGCTGTCTACAACGAGGCAGTCGAGCGCAATTTGGTGACTGAATCGATGACAAAATCTCGCTACATTCTTTACTTTCTGAAGGGCGACACGGCGCGGATGTCGCAATTGGCGGAGCAGGCCCGGGGAAAGCCCAATGAGGATGAGATGTTCATCGAAGAGGCGGAGACCGAGGCATGGTACGGACGATGGAGAAGCGCGCGCGAATTCGCCCGGCGGGCAATGGATTCCGCTCAGGGGGCCGGCGAACCAGAGACCGCCGCTGACTATCTGGCGTGGGAGGCGTTGTACGAGGCCGATGTAGGAGACCGAGAGCAGAGCCGAGCAGATGCAATGGCATCCTTGAAAATGGCGCCGTATCGCAACGTGCAAGAGGTGGTGGCCCTGGCACTCGCCAAGATCGGAGATACGGCATTAGCAGAGAAACTTGCAGCCGAACTCGACCAGGCCGGGCCGGTGGATACACTCCTGCAAAGGAAATGGCTGCCTTCGATCCGCGCAGCCACTGCCTTGCGCGGCAACGACCCGGCCCATGCAGTGGAGCTGCTGCAAGCGGCCAGCGCCTATGAAAGGGCTTACGGGGTGGAAGTGGGTTGCCCCAAGTTCCCGCCGGTCTACCTGCGCGGACAAGCCTACCTGATGCTCCACGACGGTACGCGGGCGGCGGCGGAGTTTCAGAAGTTCATCGATTATCGTACGGTCGTGAGGAACTCCCCATGGGCCACGCTCGCCCGCCTTGGCCTCGCGCGTGCCTACGCCATGGAAGGCGACACCACAAAAGCCCGCGCAGCGTATGAGGATTTTCTGGCGATCTGGAAGGACGCCGATTCGGATATTCCGCTTCTGAGTCAAGCGAGAGCAGAGTATGCGAAGCTGTAGGAGCCTCCGCCGCTTGCTGCAAACACCATCCAGTTCCTCGATGCCGCGAGCGGCAAAGTGAGCAGGTCGGCCACCCGGACAAACAAGCAGTCGGCGCATGTCGCTCAGCTATTCTCAACAATCCCGTCGCCCGCGGGCAGGCTGGTGGAGGGTTTCCGTTGAGAGGCATTTCGGATTGTGGGTGGGTGGTCGGCCACTGGGAAATAACTCAAAGTAAATACTTGGGTCCGACAATGCAGCCTTCCAAACGGATCGGTCCTGAAAAACCCCACGGTGTTCGCGGATTTCTAGTGGAAGACTTTCCGCGTACGCGAATAGTCCGCAATGCGGAAGTTGTCGGCGATGACAGGTCGACTGAATGGTTGAATCGGGGCCTAAAATTCGTTTATGAGCACTGCCCCTTCATCTACTCCTTACACCGAGCCATGGCTACGCGGCACGCACACCGATGTTTCCGCTGCCGCCCGTGCCGTCCTGCACGCGCTTGAGCTTGCGCTCGACGACCTGACCAAGTGGACCGCCGGCCTCACCGACGCCGAAGTGCGCTCCGCGCCTCTTGGACTGACGCCGATTGCTTTTCATCTAAGGCACATCGCCGGCTCAACTGATCGCATCCTCACCTACGCCGAGGGCAATCAGCTTTCAACCGAGCAGCTTGCTGCGCTCAGGTCCGAGAACACGGAGGCCGCGCCGGACGGGGAAGGGACGCCGCAAACGCTGGCGGAACTGTTGGCCGCAGTCGAGATCTCGTTTAGCGACGCCGCCGATCGCATTCGCGTCCTCGCCACGGCCGACCTCGACACGCCGCGCTTCGTGGGCCGGAAGCAGTTGCCCACGTCCATCGGTGGAGCGATGATCCACGCCGGCGAGCACGCCGCGCGGCACACCGGCCAGGTCGTTACAACCGCGAAGGTGATCAAGGCGCTGCGCGAGTAAGTCTGGCGCCGCTGAGGGCGTGCCGGAACCCTCAGAGGCAAGGCGGGATGCGATCGGGATGGGCCAAAAATTTACCAGAAAATTATTGTTAATTTTCTGGTAACCTTGCACCAAAAATGGTGCAATGATTTTCTATTTTAAAGGACTTATGTGAATCATAGTATGTCCCAGAGGCCTAAAAAAACAACTCTCTTAATTTTTCATTTTGCTCGGAGATTTTATCAAATAGTAAACACATTTCTACGTTCACACGATTGTCGATTCGGCGGGGAGGAAAGCCCGCTCGCTGGAACAGAACGGGATCGCGCGGGATTGAGAGCGTTTTTCTCACCTAAGACAAGTATAGGGATTTTGCCAGAATTACCGGCAAACTTCGAGAAGCAGGGAGCAAGGGAATAGGGAGCAAGGAATGAAGGAGTTACGGGAGGGGAGCAGATTTATTTCGGGCGCAGGGTCTTGACAACGAATTGGGGTGAACCCGAACAATCGTCGGCACACCGTGAAAAGAACGGGTGGGGTTGCGGGGTGGGGTGTGGCATCCCACCCACCCCGACAAACCACCCACGAACTAGGACCTGTCCGCGGAGACCCCGGTCGCGCGGGATGGATGGGGCACTCGCGGTGATGTCGTTCAGCCTATTTCGGGTCGGGGGCAGTTTGGGTCGGGTCGCCTGGTGACGCGTCGGGCGGCGCGGGCGCGGCGGCAAGATCGTTGCCCGTGTTGATCTGCGTCGGCGGCAGCAGGCGATATCCATCGCGCGTTCTGATGTGATATTTCTCCATGCCCGGGCCAACCAGCTTCACAGTGATCGATCGCCATCCGTGATTGGGATTGGGCTGCGGATAATAGCTGACCGAGTAGAGGTGGCTCAAATCCTCGCGGATCGACGCGAAGGCCTGCCCCTCCTTGCGCCAGTTTCCGGCAAAGTAGGCCTTGCCTCCGGTTGCTCTGCTCATGCGCTCAAAAGCGGCGGCCGATACCGGATCGTCCTGCGCCAGCCGTGTGCTGACGATATAGATCACGGTGCCCGTGTCCTGGGCAAGCTCCGCGACGTCCTCGGGGGGAACCGAGCTGGCGTTGTCAGGGCCGTTCGAGAAGACCACGATCGCTTTGCGCCCAGTGAGAGCGGCCGCATCCTTCACTGTTATGAGCAGGCTGTTGTAAAGCGCGGCGTCGTCGCCGGCCACCGTGCTGCGCACTCCGTTTACGACTCGGAAACGATCGGCGGTGAGCTGTGTGCCGCGCGAGAGATCGCGGCTGTAAGAATAAAAGGCGATGCGGCTGCTGCTGTCCATGGAGCGCACGAAATCGGAGATTGCATCCTGTGCATAGACGAATCCGCGGTACATGTAGTTGCTGGTGTCAAACAGGATGAAGATATTCGCCCCGACAGCGGCGGAAGCCATTCCGGCTGCAGACAACGCATTAGAACCCTGTTCAGGGGCCGGGGCCGTCGTCGCGTTCCCGTTCGTGCCTGCGACTGCCAGGTTTTCTCCAGGCCGAATCGTCGGCCCGTTGCCTTCCTCAAACGTCGCGATCCGTTGCGGAATTCTGTCTTCAGTGATCTCGAAGTTCTCAGGCCCGAGGCCATTCACGTAGTTTCCCTTGCTGTCGGTCACGGCAACATTCAGTTGCACCAGGTTCACGGTCACGCGCAGATGCGTTCCTTCATCCTGGGCAGCGAATTTCGGTGTCCCGGCAATGAGAACAAGTGCGGCAAAAGCCGTGCCGATGCTCGCGATGATCCTGCTTCTCTTCGTCATTGTTCCGAACCTCCGCTGGCCGTGCCTGTGCTTGCGAGGTCTATCCCCGCAGGACGAATGGCAATCTGGCCTTTCATGAATTCCTCGCCGGTTTCGTTCATGGCACGCTGCAAAGCAGGCCAGTCGTCGATGGTCGTCGCCGAGATGTTCGCCACCATTTGCCGCGTCAACACCGGTACGACCACATTGAGCGTTGCCGGGTCATACCCTTTTTCGTCGACCAATCGAGCCCAATACAGATTGCCCGATTCCCATGACTCACCGAAGAGCCGGCTGTCCTGCCCGCCGGCGACGGGAAATGGTCCGAATGCAAGCAGATTGCAGGCGTCAGAATCGGCCAGGGTCAGGTGCGGAACGCCGAAGTCGTGCGCGATTTTTTCCGGCGCAGTGTCCGCCGGATTCTTGCCGGCGAGTGCGTCCAGTTCGCTGTTTGCCGGTCCCCAGCTCGCAATCTGATCCGGATACTTCTTGCGAAAAGTGGCTTCAAGATAAAAAGTGTCTGTGGGAACCAGTTTCGCGATTGCGCTGTCTGCGGTTTGCTGGTGCTCGAGAGCTTCTGCCAGCTCTTCCGTCCGCCCCCAGCCCATACGCTCGCCGAAGATGGCGACCACTTTTTCACGCAGAGCCGGATTGTTCACCGATTTCCGCAGCAGTTCCTCACCAGCGCGCTGGTAAAGATTTACGGCGTGCAATTCGTCGCGGCTGATGCCCCACCACCGCGGAACCGTGGCGTTCACCAGAAGTTCCGGGACCGTCTCGCGCCAAATCAACGCCTGTACTTTTTCCGGGGAGATAAAGTCTTCTTCCGTCATCGCCAGCACATAGGGCAAGTCGGCGAGCGAACCAATCAGATAAGCGCCTCCGCCGGCCGTTGCGCCAATTCCAATCAGCGATGGCGCGCCCCAAATCTGATTGATGCCTTGAATCGAACTGGCGGAGAAATCGTGCGAGCGCACAAACAGCGGATTGCTGTGCAGCACCTGCGCCCCGGGTGGCTCATAATAGGCGTAAATCAGGCCCACTAGCGTATCCCTCAGGAATGGAGCCAGTTTTCCCCGCGCAGCTTCCAACTGCGCCGGCGTGCCCGGAGCCTTGATCACTTTGGTCAGATCGGTGCGGACCTGCAACTCGGCATGCCGGCTGACATAAACAGCGGGCGACCAGTTCACGCGTTCGCCTTCAGTAAAGATGGGCCGTGGCAGCTCGAACTCGCGCAGTGTTCCTGCCAGAGGCAGCAGGCTGTCGCCAACCTTCGCTCCACGCGACATTTCCGCCAGACCATCGTAGAGCCCGAAAAGAGTGTTCAGCGAGGCCAGCCGTTGATCGTCGAGCACCCCGCGCATGCGTCGCGCCATTTGTTCGTGAACTTGTGCCGCGTCAGGATTGGTTTGCTGCGGGCCCGCCAGCAGGTCGACGACCTCATCTTCCGTCAGGTCTCCACTGCCGCCCGCGGCCTTCACAATCGCGCGCAGCGAGGTGCGGGCTGCGTCGAAGAGCTGAATCGATGAAGAGATATCGGAGTAAGGTTGAATCGCGGCTTTCCACGACGTGTTCAGATCGCCTGCACCAATTTGTCGTTGCCGGGCAAGGATCTGCCAGATCCCCACTTCGGCTTGAAAGGCGCCGAGCGTGTTTGACCTCAACGTCTGGTTTGATATGCCGTTAATGCGGCCGGTGGCAGCGATAAAACTCCGGATTGAGTCATCGTCGAGCGCAGGAAATTCGACGAAGATGGGATACCAATCGGAAAGGTCGGGATATTTGGCGGCCAACAACCGAGCGAGATCGCTCGTCAAGCGACGATCGGCCGGTCGCGCCGCGTCGATCGCGGTCAGCGCCAGATAAATCTGCGTGGGCCCGTCAGAGACTGCAACGTTGGAAAAGGCCACCTGGGCTTCAAGAAAGCCTTGAGCGCCATCCGCGGCCTGGAGACGCCGCGTCCAGTCACGCTCATGGGAATGGCGAAGCCTCTCCTCCCGGGCAAAGACTTCCTTCCACACCGCGAGATCGCCCGGAACCAATGGCTCGCCTGCCGCATTCCACTGGATGCGGTTGAACAACAGTAATAGCGTTGAGTTCCGCGCGAAAACGCTGCTTGCCGCATTTACGCCGGGCACGCTGGCCCGGTAGGCCCCGTAAAGGTCTTTCAGACGATTTCCACGCGTGAGCTGTGCCTGTTGCTCGGGACTTACGCGCGCCAGCGCGTCAAAATAAGCCGCGAGCCAACCCTGATCCTTGGCGAGCAGATGGAGCACGAAGTCGCCCGGAGAATTTGAGTTGGCACCGACCAGCTCCTCCCATGCGCGCCTTGCGGCTTCGCCCCCGGGCAATACAACCGCGCCGGAACGAACGCAGATCCGGCTTCCGTAAAAATCAAGCACCGGACCGTAGAACAAGAGCCGCTTGAGCCCGGGGGATTGAAACAAGGCATTGCGCGTCTCCGGATCCAGCCTGGAAAAAGCGGAATAGAGACGGTCCGCATTCTCGTCGTTTAGCAGAAGATCGAGCAGCGTCGCGCCGCCCCGCTCCTTGGCCGGGATCAGAGCCAGCCAATCCTTCTCATGGAACAGAATCGGAACACGTGTCGCGGGAAAGGGATAAGTGAAGACATTCCCCTCCTTCAAGGACTGCTCAAGCCGCGTGAGGGGAAATCCGGAGTCCATGGTAAGAAAAGCGCGCTCAGCATTGGCGGTAACCAACGTCGCTCCGTCGCGGCCGCAACCCGATTGAAACTGGTAGCCGAGGACCTGGATCAAGGGCTGTGCATCGCTGCAACTTGTGACCGGGATGGCTCCGTTCGAAACAGCGAGGGGCTGGAGTTCGCGCGCCTGCTGTACGTAGCGATCTTCGAGGACGAGGTATTCCGTTTTCTTCCCCATCTGGCGGCCGTAGAGGAATGCATTCCGCGCCAGGAGCGGGAGCACTTCAGATGGAGCGCTCTCCTGGCTGATGCCGGCCATGCGCAAAAAGGAACGCAGCGGGCCCGGGATCACGATGGTCTGCGCTGGTTCAGACGTCAAGCTGCCATCGCCGGCGGGCGAGGAAGCGGGGCCGCCTGCGCGCGCCAGAGAGCAGGCTCCGAATCCGGTAACTGCTGCGGTGAGCAGGGTGAAAAGACGATGCAACGGTTTCATCGCGATACCCCCTTTTCAATCCAAGCCGTTCAGTTCGCTCCTAAACTGGCTTGAAGGAATGGCCTCGACGCGACGAGAAAAGCACAAGATGTCCTTTTGCAAGGTGGTCGAGCAGGAATATGGCCCTACTGCCGTCCTGTAAACCCAAATCGCTTCCTGCAGGAACAATGCGTATGATGGGCCGCGCCGCCAAATCTGATGCCCCGCGGCACAAAAAAGCGCAGAAGTACTTCAGTAAACGGAATCCGGCAAAATTCGGAAAGCGGGGAAATGAAGCCGCGAGAATCATCGCCTGTTTCCGCGATTTCTCTCCGTGCGGAGAGCGTAGCAGGCTTGCGCGGAACTGGAAAGTCATTTCTTTGTCATTTTCCCTGGACGAAAAATCGCCGAGAACCGCCCCTCGTTTGTCCACGGTTCATTGAAGGCGTCGATGCGGATGGAGTCAGCGATCGGGCGAGTTACCGGCTGGCAGTCGCGCGGAGGCAGAAGAAACGGGTTGGTGTTTACTTAGTTCTTAAGAAAATCGCTTTTCCTGTTGCCGCAACCTGTCTCAGCGGCTAGACTGATCTGCGGTTCGGGAAGCGCAGTTCAGGCTCATCATTGTGGACAGAGAGATCGTAATGGGCGTAGGCTTTGTGCTCACAACGCGAAGCCCCGCCCTTAAGGTACAGATCGAATCACGCAAGACAGTTCGGAGCATGGGACCCAAACCGAGCGCGGCCGGGATTTCCGGCCCCAAAAAGAGGCGGCGATGATAGAGAAGCTCTCCTTTTCTGAGAAATTCGGCTATTCCCTGGGTGACATGGCAGCAAACTTCGTCTTCCAGGCGTTGTTGGCACTGCAGCTGGATTTCTACACCCACACGTTCGGGCTCTCGGCGGCGCAGGCCGGAACGCTCTTTCTCGTGGTCGGCCTGGGGGTCGCTTGCCTCAACCCTGTCATGGGCGTGATTGCCGATCGTACCAACACGCGCTGGGGCAAGTTCCGCCCATGGCTGCTCTGGACGTCGCTGCCGTTCGGCATCATTTGCGTGCTGACATTCACCACGCCCAACATCAGTCCCGGCGCCAAGGTCATCTATGCGTGGACCACCTACATCCTGCTCAGGGTGATCTACACCATGAACAATGTGCCCTACGCAACGCTCAACGCGGTGATGACCTCAGACCCCGACGAGCGCAACAGCATTTCAACTTACCGCCAGGTCGCCGCCAATTCGGCCGGCTTCATTGTCGCCAGTCTCGCCATTCCGATGGTTCGATTCTTCGGGCACGGCAACGACGCGCTCGGCTATCAGCTCACCATGGGGTTGCTCTCTGTTCTCAGCATCATCTTCTTTATCATTGCCTTTCTCACGACGAAAGAGCGCATCCAGCCCGATCCGCAGCAGAAATCCGATCTGGGAAAGGATCTGTCAGATTTGTTCAGGAATCGCCCGTGGGTGGTGCTATTCCTGGCTACGCTTTGTTATTTCGCGGCGATCGTGATTCGCGGCAATGTGATGCTGCCCTATTGCCGGTATCTTGCGGGCAATTTGGATCTTTTCTCATGGCTCAACGGATTCGGTCTTGCGGCGCTGATTGCCGGCGTGACCTGCTCGACGGCCATATCGAAGCGCGTGGGAAAGCGCCAGCTTTTTATCGCCAGCATGATTCTGACCGCGGCCTTCGCAGCGGCGCTGATGTTGATTTCGCCGCAAGCCACGGTGTTGATCGTGAGTGTCGAGGTGCTGCGCCAATTCTCATATGGGTTGTCCGGACCGATTATCTGGTCGATGATGGGCGACGTGGCCGATTACGGCGAGTGGAAGACGGGTAGGAGGGCGAGCGGCACGGTGACAGCTGCGGTGGTTTTTGCGCTGTGGGCGGGACTGGCGCTCGGCGGCGCCGTCGCCGGCTGGCTCTTTTCGTTTTACGGTTTCGTGTCGCAGGCGCCTTCGCAGACCGCACAGGCGCAATCCGGAATCCTTCTGACGGCAAGCGTTTATGCCGGCCTGGCCTTCCTGGCTGCCGGAATTTGCATGTTCTTCTATCCCATTACGCGCGAAGTAAACCAGAAGATCGCGAATGAGTTGACGGAACGGCGCAAGCGCTTCGCTGCGACGAAACCCTGAAAGGGTTTATGATTGGCTCGGTCTGGATTCCAGCAAGGAGCATTCATGCAATTTAATTCGCGCGTCATGGCGCGTTATGTCGCATTGCCATTTCTTATTGCCGCATGTGCGGCCGCTGCCCATGCACCTACTTCCTTAAAGCAGGCATTCAAAGGCGACTTTGTCGTCGGCGCGGCCTTAAACGAGGCCGAGATTACAAGGAAGGATCAGGCCGCGGACGCTCTTATCGAATCGCAATTCAACTCCATCTCGCCAGAGAACGTTCTTAAATGGGAACGAGTTCATCCTCAGCCGGGCCAATATGCCTTCGAGCTCGCCGACCAGTACGTCGCTTTCGGCAGGAAGCATCATATGTTTATCGTCGGGCACAATCTGGTTTGGCACAGCCAGGTTCCGGCCTGGGTCTTCCACGACGACAAGGGGAATCTGCTTACGCGCGACGCTCTTTTGGCGCGCCTGAAAGAGCACATCGATACAGTCGTTGGCCGGTACAAGGGAAAAATTAATAGTTGGGATGTCGTCAACGAAGCGCTGAACGATGACGGCACAATGCGCCAGTCGCTCTGGTTCAAGATCATCGGTCCGGATTTCATCGATAAGGCCTTTCAATACGCCCATGAAGCCGATCCGCATGCTGAGCTTGTCTACAACGACTACAGCCTGGAGAACCCAGCCAAGCGCGATGGGGCGATCGCACTGGTGAAAAAACTGCGTTCCGAGGGCATCTATATTACGGGCGTCGGGATCCAGGGACACGACCATTTGGATTGGCCCACTGCCGAGCAGGAAGATGAGACGATCTCAGCTTTCGAGGCGGCCGGAATCAAGGTCTCGATCTCGGAGTTCGACATCAACGTGTTGCCAAACGGCAGCCGCCAACATAGTGCCGACGTGAATTTGCGGATTCAGGAAAATGCAGCCTTGAATCCTTACGTCAATGGATTACCCGATTCTGTCCAGCAAGAACTGGCAAAGCGCTATGCCGAACTGTTCGGAGTCTTTGTGAAACACCCTGGCGAGGTGGAGCGGATTACGTTCTGGGGCGCGACCGACGGCGATTCCTGGCTGAACAACTGGCCGGTTCCGGGGCGCACGAATTATCCCCTGCTGTTCGATCGCAACGGAAAACCCAAACCGGCCTACGATGCTGTGATCAAGGTGGCAGAAGACGCGAAGAAACACTGATTGAGTGCCGAATAAGGCCGGCGGCTCAACTCGCAAAATCGCACAACGCCGCCACAGCTTGCGCTGAGCCGTCGCGCAGCCATCCGTCCAATTGCGCCGGCTCCTTGAGCTGCTGTCCGCGGAGGCGCGGCACAATCACGTATTCGCAAGCCATTTGCGGAAGGGCCGTCATGTCTCCCCACAGTTTTTCGAACTGCGCCACGGGGTAAATGTCTTCCTGGCCTTTGCCCCAACGCTTTTTCACGTCCTTCAACGTAATGTATGTGGGCATGCGCGCCGCCATGGCACGGACAGCAGCGGCGACTTTCTCGCGATGGCTGAGATCGTTCCGCTTCAGGCCGAAGATTTTGAGCAGCGCGTCAATGTCGATCCAGAAAGTGTTGGAGTTGTAGTAGGAGAGCGTGAACTCAATCTCTTCCGACGGCAATGCCAGTCCTTCCACGAGGCGCACGCGTCCATCGACCGAAGCCAGGCCTCCACCGCGGTCTTCGATGCGCCTTGTGACGACTTCCGCGGTCATGGTCGCCTTGCTCGCAATGTGACGGCCCAGGATGGCAGGATCGAGATCCGCTCCAACGGTGTCAACGTTATGAACCATTAAAAAGCGGAGTTGGGGTCTTGCCTCCAGCATTTTCTCGAGCGCGCCGCTCAAAAACAAATTCGGAACTTCGTACCAATGTCCCACGGGATGCAGGCACTGCGAGGGAAGATTATCGGTGTAGCTGTTTGCTTCTCCCATTTGCCGGGCCCAGGCCAGGAGAGCGGCGCGCGTGCTTTCGCGAACCTTCTGCGCCTGTTCATCGAGCAACTGTTGGGGCATGTCCTCCCAGGCGTAACGCAAGTCGCGCACCGTAGGAATAAGGCGCAGCCCCACGCTTTGGCCCGCCGAAAGATATAGAGGCCCCGTGTATCCGTATGCGTTCTCGTGGCGCAAAGACTCTGAGATGGGACCGTGCGTCAGATAACTCGTGGTGATGACGTGGGGCACTTCGCGCCCAGACTGTTTGGCGGTGCGGCTGCTTTTGGCCAGATGAACTTCAAGAAAGGTGCGGTGCCGACCGGCAATGCGGCTGAACGGGCTGAGTGCCTTTACCACGCCGGCGCCGTGCGTCCATCGGCTGCCTGCACCGCCGCACAGCGTGACCACGGCGACTTCACCGGCGGCGAGCGCTTCTTCGCCGAGCTTGCGATGTTTCGCGTCGCTGTCGCGCGTTGCGTCGAAAAGCTTCTCCGGTGCGACGTCCTCAATCTGCACCGTTGCCGGGAGCCGATTTTGTGCGATTCCAATATGACCGGCGCGCAGTTCTGCCTGAATGCGCTCGTGCTGGAGTGGATCGAAGCCGTTCGCCTCGAGCAGCGCTTCCAGCGACTCGCCTTGAGCCTCGGCGCCGTTGCTGCGCGGCAAAAGCCGCTCGAGCAACCCGCGAGTACGGTCACGCGCACCGGCTACATCGTGCGACAGAGCGCTGAAGCGTTCAAGGTCGCCCCGCTCACAGGGCGACAGTAGACGCTGATCTTTGCGCAACAGGGCCGGCAGCACGATGTTGTAGTAGCCGTCGGGAAGGATCGCATCGTCGCCTGCCTTCAGCTCGGCGAACGTCCCGCGCTCATTGATTGAGAAGTCGTAAACCACTGGCTTCATGGCAAACGCGGTGCCGCCCGAAAGCCTGGCGCTGACTTGGCACATCAGATCGCCCAGGCGTTTCTGTGCCTCGGGCTTGCGCTTCGGGTCAAAGATAAAACCCATGCCGCCACCCGACATTCCGCCGAGCATCCAGAAGCCCCAAAACGCATCGCCAAACTCCTCGCGCACTTCGCGAATCAGCGTCTCGGTATACAAATTGCTCGCCCAGGGAATGATGGTCTGAATCGGTCCTTCGAAGTTGCGCTGCGTGGCATTGCCGATTGCGCGCACATCACCGCTAGTCAAATCCGCGATCAATTCGTCGAGTATTCTAGTCGTCGCGAGGCGCGCCTGCCATTCAGCGGCAGAGCGCAGCAGATATCTTTCTGCCACCATCTCCAGAATCGGTCCCACGTCCTGCGCCATGCCGCCGTGCACCAGGACCAGGCTCTCCTGCAGCCGGCGGCGCGTTTCCGCAGTCACTTCGGACTCGCCCAGAATTCGATGATTCGGCAATAAACGGCCGCGGCTGATACCGAACTCGGGGTCGCCCTCTGCGGCTCTTACGCCTTCGATCAGTTTGATACCGGGCCAAATGCCTCCCGAATCCTGCCAGCCACCGCCCGACCCGCCGAGCCACTCGCCGAGAATTGCGCGGGCCGCCACAACGCGGCGCTCCGATTCCTCAAGTGTTCCCGTGAGCGACTTAGCCTGCCCCGTTGCGCGCATACAGACTGCGATGAGCGACGCCAGCAGCGTGGTTGAAACTGCCAGCCTCGATCCTTTGGGAATGTTGTTCACATGGCTGACAATTTCAAGCCCGAGGCCTTCGAGTCCGGTTAACTGCGCCAGAACTGCGGCCAGCGGCTGCCCGGAGCCCTCCATGCCAGGCGGCACAATTCCCGATGCGATGACTGCAGCTTTCAACAGGCCCAGATAATCTCGGCCGAAATCGAATAGTTCCTGAAGGTTGTCGATTTCTGCGGTCGCATCGAGATCGACGCTCGCCAGGCGGATGACGGGCCGGTCGATCACGCGCAGATAGGTTTCGACGGGAGGTTTCGGCGCCTGGGCGGCGGGCGAGTGAATGGTCAGATCGATGGATACATTGAGCACTCGAGCCATCTCCGGCAGGTCCATGCCGAGAAAGAAGATATCGCTCCAGCCGCTGTGGCTCAGATCCATGCGCACGGGCGTAGCCTCGTGCAGAATCGGAAACGGATCGCCGTTCTCGCGCCTGAGGAGTTCCGGGCGCAGGCGCAGCGCGTAATCGGCAGGATGGCCGGTGCGAAACATCCACTGATTTCCGCGCACCGAGCGCACGCTTTGCCGCACCTGGTCAGCCAGAGTTTGAAATGCGAGCCCCCGATATGCCGCGGCCAGCGCGCTGGAAAGGCCGTCACTCGGCCCGTTGCGGCCGGCGGCGGCGAGAAAGATGGCGATGGCCTCTTCGAATCGCCGGTTAAGGAATTTTTCGTAACCCGCGAAAGGGATGAGCACGTTGGCGGCGGCGAAGGCATCGCTTCTGGCCGGCAAATGGAAACGATGAATGGCGTAGAGAAAGAAAAGGGCGCGCACGCGCTCGTAGAGATTATGGTTCGAGTGCCGCAGCTGCTCGAGATCGTTTAATTCGTCGAGAAGCTCTTTTGTCGAAGCGTTTCGGCAAAAATCATCGAGGGAACGGTTTCGCGCCTCGGCGTCGGCCGCGACGATGATCGCACGCAATCGGCTCACGCGCCGGCTCCCTTCGGCGAAAGCATTTCGCGCGCTGCCATGACATTGAGGAGCTGGGCGAGGACATTTTCGCGATCCTGGCCGCTCAGAGCCAACGCGAGCTGCGCAGTGAACAATCCGTATTTCACGCCTACGTCGAACCGCTGACCGGCCTGGATCATCGCCAAATACTGTTCGCGCGCAGCCAATTCGGCCAACGCCGCGGAAAGGCTGACGGGTCCCACTTGAAGCATGCCGGCCAGGATTTCAAACACGGCCGGCGTGAGCACGTGCATTCCGTAGAAGCAGAGATATTGACCGCTGCGCAATCCGGGGACGACAAGGTGTTGCTCGGCTTCGGTCGGCGTTGGTTTCTCGCGCACGGTTTCCACGCGATACAAACCCGGCTTGCCCTGCACCGGCTGCCCGCCAACGGTTCCATAGAAGGGAAGCAGGCTTTCGCGCGTGACCTGCACTGCCGAGATGGCGCAACCTTCGGCTGCCGCTGCTTCAACCAGCCGTTTGGCGCTGCCGCCAGCTTCCTGGCCAACATAAATATGATCGCCAACGAAGTGCAGAAACGGCTCATCTTTTACGAATTTCCTTGAGCTGAACACGGCATGCGCATAGCCTCGCGCATCAGTTTGGGGCACGAATGTGAGCCGAGCGCCGTCGTCGGCGAGCAGGCGCGCGTAGGGTTCTTCGTCGCCGGCGGCCACCACGATGCACACATCCATGATGCCTGCCCGCACCGCTTCGCGCACAACCAGGCTGAGCACCGAGCGCTCAACGCCCTGCTGATCGAACAAAGTTTGCAAGGGCAGGTTGCGCTGGCTCTTGCCCGCCGCAGTAATGACGGCCTTCCTGATTTGCATGGGTATCATTTTAGCGCGGCAAAAGCCCACGCTTGATTGGCGCTTCTGGTGCCTTTGGCAGAAACGGGGATTGTTGCAATTGCAGCTGGGCGGGCCGGCGAGCGAGCGCTTAGCCGACCGCCTGCACCGAGCCTTTGCCGGCCAGCTCTTCCACGCGCTCAACCCAGCCACGATCTGCAGCGACGCTCAAGCCTTCCGGTTCCAGAATGACGGCGTACTCGCCTTTCTTTTCGAGCTGCAGCAGCACTTTTCCCGGACCGGGAGCGGCCGCCGCGGCATTCTTCAACTGCGCCAGGATGTCGTCGGTGGCGAGATCGAGATTGATCCTGACGCGCACGCCGGTGGGCAGCTTCACCTGCACTTCTTCGAGCGCCTGCACCTGGCTCACTGCGATTTTTGGCGCCGCATCTTCCTCGCCCATCAACTGGCCGCGCACAAGGACCGGCGCGTCGATCTTCAATGATTCAGCGAGCCGCTCGTAATCGCGCGCAAAGCAAATCAGCTCCATCTTGCCCGTCGCATCTTCAAGCGCGGCCTGCGCGTAGAGACGCTGGTCGCGCCGGCTTTTCTGCACGCGGAGCCCATGGATGATGCCCGCGACTTGAATTTCGTCGGCCGGATCGGACTGCCCGCCCCAGCGGCGCTCGGGCGGCTTGCGCTCCAACGCTTCGGCGACGGTGATGACACCGGTGAGATTGCGCAGCTTTTCTGCATATTTGTCGAGAGGATGCCCGGAGACGAAGAATCCCAGGACTTCTTTTTCGTTTGCCAGCCGCTCACTTTCTTCCCAGTCGGGTGCGGGAGGCAATGCGTCTGCGTCACGACTGCGCGCCGGCGAGTCATCAAACAGCCCGAACAATCCGCTTTGTCCGTGCTCCAGGTCGCGCTGCGCTTTCTGCGCGCGTTCCATGGCTTTATCTACCGCGGCCATCAACTGTCCGCGCGTGCCCAGCGAGTCCAGCGCGCCGGCCTTGATCAGCGACTCGATCACGCGCTTGTTCATCAGGCGCAGGTCGACTTTTTCGCAGAACTCCCAGAGGCTCTTGAATCGGCCGCCGGCTTCGGCGCGGGCTTTCAGGATCGACTCAATCGCGTAGCCGCCAACATTTTTTACCGCGGCCAGGCCGAAGCGAATCGCCTCCCGATCCCCGGTTTTGTGCGGCGTAAACTGGGCGCCGCTCACTTGTACGTCCGGCGGTTCCACCGGGATGCCCATTTCGCGGCATTCGCCGATGTATTTCACCACGCTGTCGGGTTTTGAGGTCTCAGAGGTAAGCAGAGCCGCCATGAACTCGACCGGATAGTGGGTCTTAAGATAAGCCGTTTGGTAGGCCACAAGCGCATAGGCCGCCGAGTGCGACTTGTTGAAGCCGTAGCCAGAGAACTTCTCCATCTGGTCGAAGATTTCGCTGACTGCAGCTCGGGGATGGCCGAGTCTTGCCGCGCCGGTAACAAAGCGCTCGCGCTGCTCAGCCATCGCCTTGGGATCTTTCTTTCCCATGGCGCGGCGCAGCAGATCGGCTTCACCCAGCGAGTAGCTCGCGAGCACGTTGGCGATTCGCATCACCTGCTCCTGGTAGACGATGACGCCCAGAGAATCCTTGAGAATCGCCTCGAGCTCGGGCAGCAGAAACTCCACCTTGCGCCGCCCCCATTTGCGCTCGACGAAATCGTCGATCATATCCATCGGGCCGGGACGGTAGAGTGCGTTCAGCGCAGTCAGGTCTTCGACAGTGTCGGGCTTGTAGCGGCGCAAAATGTCGCGCATGCCACTCGATTCAAACTGGAACACGCCCGAGGTGAGCGCGGTGTGAAACACGCGCTTGAAGGTTTCGGGATCGTCCATCGGCAGCAGATCTATATCGATTTTTTCTTCGCGCGTCTGCTCGATCAGCTTCAGGCAATCGGTGATGACGGTGAGCGTGGCGAGGCCCAGAAAGTCCATTTTCAGGAGGCCCATTTTTTCCACGGCCTTCATATCGTAGGCGGTGACAACTTCGTCATTCTTGGTGCGGTTGAGGGGCACGAGTTCGGTGAGCGGACGTGGCGCGATGACCACCGCCGATGCGTGCACGCCTGCGCCGCGCACCAAACCCTCCAACTTTTTCGCAGTGTCGATCAGCTCGCGCACCTGTTTGTCGCTGTCGTAGGCCTTGCGCAGGTCAGGAGAATCCTCAAGTGCGCGGTCGAGCGTGACGCCGATTGTCGCGGGTACAAGCTTGGCGATGCGGTCCACGTCGCCGTAAGGCATATCGAGCGCGCGGCCGCAATCCTTGATGGCCGCCTTGGCAGCCATGGTATTGAAGGTGATGATCTGCGCGACTTGTTCGCGGCCGTACTTGCGCGTGACATAATCGATGACTTCGCCGCGCCGGTTCATGCAGAAATCCACGTCGATGTCGGGCATGGTCACGCGTTCGGGATTCAGGAACCGCTCGAAGAGGAGCACGTTCTGGAGGGGATCGATGTTGGTGATCTCCATCGCGTATGCCACCAGCGAACCAGTCGCCGATCCGCGGCCTGGGCCCACCGGGATTCCGTGATCGCGCGCGTACTTGATGAAGTCCCACACGATGAGGAAATATCCCGCGTAGTTCATGCGCTTAATTATGTCGACCTCGAAATTCAGGCGCGTTTCGTATTCGTCTGGCCTAGCGCGCCGAACTCCGCGAAGTTCGAGCTGCCGAACCGCTGTATCGAGGCGCTTCTTCAATCCCTGGCGGCAAACCTCTTCGAAGTAGCTGTTTACTGTGTGACCGTCTGGAACCGCGAAATCGGGAAAGGGATTGTCGATCTTGTGCAGCTTGAAGTTGCAGCGCTCGGCAATCTCCATGGTGCGTGCAACCGCGCCGGGCGAATCCTTGAACACCTGCGCCATCTCGTCGGCGCTCTTCACGAAGAACTGGTCGCTGTCGAACTTGAATCGGTTCGCCTCGTGAATTTTCGCGCCCGTCTGCACGCAGAGCATCACGTCGTGGGCGTGCGAGTCCTCACCGCAGAGGTAGTGCGAGTCGTTGGTCGCGACGAGGGGAATGCCGAGATCCTTTTCCAGACGGTAGAAGTCGGGCAGAATTCTGCGCTCGTCTTCCAAACCCTGGTTCTGAATCTCGAGATAGAAATTGCCTTTGCCGAAGATGTCTTCGTACTGCTGCGCAACCGCTTTGGCTTTAAGGTAGCGGGCGGCAGAGTCGAGTTTCTGGTCGATCAGCGTTTCGCAAAGCTCGCCGCTGAGGCAGCCGGAGAGGCAGATGAGCCCCTTTGCGTTTTCGGCGAGATATTTTTTGCTCACACGCGGCCGGCGGTAGAAACCGTGCAGGCTCGCTTCCGAGGTGAGCCGTATGAGGTTCTGGTAACCTTCTTCGTTTTCGGCCAGCACCAGCAGGTGGTTGTACTCGTCTTTGGTCGTCTCCGCGCGATGATCCTCCGCCTTGCAGACGTAGAGCTCGCACCCGAGGATCGGCTTGATGCCTTTCTGTTTCGCCGCATCGAAAAAGTGCACCGCCCCGTAGATATTTCCATGGTCCGTCATGGCGACAGACTTTTGCCCGAGCGCGGCCACGCGATCGACGAGCTTGTAGACGTCGCAGGCCCCGTCGAGCAGGGAGTATTCGGTGTGCAGGTGGAGGTGGGTGAACTCGGACATGGCTCTATATCGATTCTAGCCGTGGGGCAATCCTGCGGCGATACTGAACACCGGTTGAAATCTGGTCCACTAATGGTGCAGGATCGAGTTTCTATCAATCAAGAATCTTCAAGAGATCGCACACTGTTATCCCATGATGGGGCGCGATGTGCTTCAGAATGGTGAAGGAATGAGCGTCTTGATCTGGTGATGATTGGGAGTCGCTTTGTGTTTTTCGCCGCTGCGCTCAGTGGACAGTTTTGACGGTTCCCGAGGTTGGCGGTAGGCTGTTTCCGTCACTCTCTTTGAGGAAAACGAGATGCGAACTTCGGCCCTGATTTCCGGTCTCCTCCTGATCGTTTCTTCCGTCGCGGTCACTGCGATTCAAGCACAGACTCAACCCGCGCCCGCGGCGGCGCCCACTGCTTCGGGCCCGGTTGGCGTGGCGCCAGACGCTCATTCCACGCCTGCGTCTGACGCGGATGTGTCTACCGACTATCCGAGGGACCAAGCAGGAGTGCTCATCCAGGCCGAAGACTGGAAGGCAGTGGCAAATCAGAATCCGACCCGGACGAGGGCCGCGCACAGTTTTGCGGCGTCGGTTTCGTACGGTGTGGTGCCTGTCAAAATCGTGGCCGAATATGCCGGGGAACATGCGCCTACTGTGGTGGCAGCGGGCCGGCCGGTTCTTTGCCTTTGCCACTTCTTCTCAATTCCCGGCGACCCGGTACTGGTCCGGTTGCATGCCAAGAAAGACACGCGGGAACTCGATGGCGGCAGGATGATCGTTTATCCGATCGTGGGTGGCTCGAAGATGGCGGACGCGAACAAAACGGATTTGATCCCCGCTGACGTTTCTCACCCCGACCCGCAGGTATGGCTGATTCGCCCGCAGTCTCAACTGGAACCCGGCGAATACGCGTTGATGCTCGGGACCCAAAACCTGAGTATCTTTCCGTTTACGGTGGCGCCGGCGCCGACCGCTCCCAGCGATGCGAAATGAAGGAGCGGTCAGCTGACCCGCATCCTACGTGTTCAACGCATCGCCCTGGCAGCCTGGATGGCCGCACGTGCAAACGACTTCGGTTTTGTCGGCGGTGCCTTCGCAATGGGCGCTGCAATATTTTGAGTCGCTGGTTGCGGCGCAGCTACAGGCAGGATTTGCGCATTTTTTATCCTTCGTCATTTGGTTGTCTCCTCGGTTGAGCGCACGCTTTTTGCGTCCGCATCTGAGGGGTTAGGTGCGGGAGAACGCAAAATCGAGGCTTGCCGCCGCCCGAAATTTTCACCAGTTTTTTTGTTGCCAAGCCTCTGTCCCCGCCTGTTATGGTGACGTCCGGAGGTTTTCCTATGACAAGAAGCAAGTTTCTTCTAGGCTCCATTCTGTGCGTGGCCAGCTTTGCCGGCGGAGTGCTCGCGCAAGGCCCACGTCACCCCAACCTTATGGCCGCGCAGGATCTAATCAACCGGGCCTATGATCGCTTGACCGCAGCGCAGCAGGCCAACGAGTGGGATATGGGCGGCCATGCCGCTCGCGCGAAGGATCTTCTCGAACAGGCGAAGCGTGAGATCAGAGAAGCAACTGAAGCAGCGAATCACCACGGACACTAAGTTCAGATCAATCATGCGCACCGGCTGACCTGCACGGAACGGGATGTACACGTCCGTGCGGGCGTGCCGGTTTGCGCTTCTCGCAAGGTAATCTCATTGCACGGAAGCGATTGCTGCAGAAAGTTAGCTCTGCTCGCGGGCCAAGCTCGTCCGCCCGAATTTTTTCCTTGCGGCACTTTATTGCCGCCTGTAATAGTCGGCGCAGGAGGTTTTCCCATGACAAGAAGCAAAGTGATTTTGGGCTCCGTCGTTGCCTCGGCAATCTTTGCAGGAGGCGTATTAGTTGGCCAGACTATCGTGACCCCGTCGGCTCCGCCGCAGGTCACGTTGGGCGCAAATCATCCTAACCTGCGAGCGGCGCAGAGCGCCATTGTCCAGGCATGGAATCAGGCGACAGTGGTCGAGCGAGAATATCCAAACAATCCCAAAATCATCTCCGATATCAATACGGTGGGGAGATATCTCAACCAGGCAAACGATGGGCTCATCCAGGCCGCCCAAGACGAAAACGGCCGCTAAGCTCAAATCCAGCAAAGGCTAGCACTCTTGGGCTGGGCGACCTACGCCTCGAGCGGCCCGGCCCACCAGCCAAGCGTGCCATGAGTCCTTCCCTTAGCGACATAACGCAAGCATGAAATGGCGAACCATGAGATCAACCCCGGCATCCCTGTCGCTTCAACCCGCCCATTGGTATACTTGAAGATGTGACCACTTCTGTCGTTGAATCCGTTCCCCATCACGACTCCGAGGCCGCTTCCCACAAGAAGAAGGTTCTGCTGCTGAAGCCACGCGGCTTTTGCGCCGGCGTTGTCCGCGCCATCGACATCGTGAAGATCGCCCTGGAGACCTTTGGCGCGCCCATTTACGTGCGCCGGGAGATTGTTCATAACCGATATGTTGTGAACGAGTTAGCAGAGAAGGGCGCGATTTTCGTTCATGAGATTGATGACGTGCCGGATGGCCAGCGCGTGATTTATAGCGCCCATGGGGTGTCGCCGGCGGTCCGCGAGCGCAGTAAGGGCCGCAACCTGAAGGTGATCGACGCCACCTGCCCGCTGGTGACTAAAGTCCATTTTGAGGCCGTCAAATTTGCCCGGCAGGGGTACTCTCTGGTCCTGATCGGCCACCGCGATCACGACGAGATCGAAGGCACGCTGGGCGAGGCGCCCGAGGTGACCCATGTGGTGTCGAACGTGGCCGAAGTTGAAGCGCTGGAACTGCCGAATCCGGACCGCGTGGCGTATCTGACGCAGACCACACTTTCGCTGGACGAGGCGCGCGACATTATCCATGCGCTCAAAATCAAGTTTCCGCATATTGTCGG
>DATKMH010000008.1:0-2258 GCA_035541975.1 Occallatibacter sp.
TCTGTTTTGCAGTTGACCCAACGAAGCTTCCAGCGCCCGTGCGGCGCTGCTGCTCAAATCGCAAGGAATCACCCGTGTGCGCCCTCTGCTGGGTGGAGCCGAGGCTTGGGAGAACTTTGCGGGCGCACTACATCAACGATATAGCCATGAGTAGCGCGCAACATACCTGTATCTGACGAACTTCGCCTTCAACGAATCGATTGTGCCCAAGCCAGCGCCCGTGGAAACCGGGGTATTAGGGGCCTTGCGTTTGTCGCAAGTTTGGCCGTGAATTCTCGCAACCCAATTGCCACAGCTTTCCTGACCAGGAGGACGTCCTCGTCCAGAAGCGTGGCCGCGTCCGCAACTCGTACGCCCTCGAAAATCGATAGGAGCACTGCGGCCCGGGGAAAGACGTCCATCGCGAGCAGCGCTTCCTCAATCCGCGCCTTGTTCGTGTCCGCAGCAAGCGACCAGTTGCCTGGCGCCACCGCCGATTTCTTGATGCGCGCGGATTTCGTCCGCCGCGCCGATTCCTTGAGTTCTTCGCGAATCCTGGTCAGCGCCTTAGCGATCGCGATTCTCCGCGCCCACGACCGCATCCACGACGCGAAGAACGGATTGGCGTTGTCTTGCAGGAGGACCGTGTCCGCAGCAACATCGATACTGACGTCGCTGCGCCCAGTCAACAGGAAGACAAGCCAATAGAGATCCGCGGCATCTTTGACAACGTCCCTTGCTTCGCGATTTTCGACTTCAGTCATGAGCGGCGCCTCCTGCGCCTGATCGCCGAAGAGCACGCGTTACGCCAATCTCGCCGGCTTGGAAAATCGGAACTTACGACCCAGCGGCTCAGATTTGGTGATCGGTAATCTGGCACCCGCCAATAGGCCGGCTCAAGACCTGGCACGCGACTATTCAGAAGCGCCGGGGCGGTGAACCACTTGCCGGCTTCGGGCAAGTGCCAAGAAACCGGTAGCTACCGAAAATACGGCTTCCGACAGCCGCGCCAACGGGACGCAAATACTTCAAAATCAGCGGGCGGCGTTTGGACGGCGGAATGCGTTTTGCCGAATCGCGAAGAGGTCATGAACGATGCTGAGGGTTGCTTACTCGGATATGTCTGACGGAGGCCGCTGGAGCCTCTCTGGGTGCCTGGCTGGGATCTGGGTGGACGAATTCCGCTCGCTCTGGCAGGAGGCCCGCGAACGGACGCCCGGTGCGCATACGGCCGTGGATCTGAGAGAGGTCACGTTTATCGATGAGTCAGGCGAGAAACTGCTCGCCGAAATGGCAATATCGGGCGCTGAGCTGATCGCTGCCGGAGTGGAGAACAAGCACCTGATCGCGACTTTGAGGGATCGGAAAAGCGGTTCTCTACGCCGTAGGTTGGAAGACCTGTGCCACGACGGAGAGCGCACCTTGATGCATGGAGAGGAGAAAGAACATTGAAACGCAATCATCGTATCGCCGGAGGCGCCCTGCTTCTCCTGATCGCGGTTGGAGCCTTCATTGGCGTCAACCACTCTAAAACGGCCGCGGCGGAATTGGCCCCGCCTCCCGCAGACGTCCTGGTGGCCGCAGTCGAGCAGCGCGATTTGCCGATAGAACGCGAATGGGTCGGCACGCTTGACGGAATGGTCAACGCATCGATTAAGGCCCAGGTCACCGGGTATCTGCTGACGCAAGACTACATCGAAGGATCGTTCGTCCATAAAGGACAACTACTCTTCGAGATCGATCCGAGGCCTTTCAAAGCTGCGGTGGACCAGACTGCCGGACAGCTTGCTCAGGCGCGCGCCCAGATGGCACAGGCTCAGGCGGGCCTCGTCCAAGCGCAGGCCCAACTGGCCACCGCCGAAGCCAATCAGCGTAAGGCCGAGATGGATGAGGAGCGCTACGCACCGCTCGCGCAACAACAGGCGATCACACAACAAGACATGGACACCGCCCGGCAGACCAATCGGGCGCAGAAGGCGCAGGTGGCCGCGGCTCAGGCTCAAGTGGAGACCGCCAAAGCGCAGATCGAAGCCGCTCGTGCCGGGGTCATGGCAGCCGAAGCCACGCTCGAGACTGCCAAAGTGAACCTGGAGTTCACGCGGCTCACTTCTCCCATCGATGGGATTGCCGGTGTTGCAGCGACGCAAGTCGGGAATCTCGTCGGACCATCTGGTAATGCGGTAACGACGGTCTCGACGCTGGATCCTATCAAGGCGAACTTCACGGTCAGCGAGCAGGAATACCTGGGCATGGTGCGCGCGGAATCGCTGCACCGGCTG
>DATKMH010000009.1:0-101192 GCA_035541975.1 Occallatibacter sp.
TGTACAACGCGACGAACACTCCGTGGTTTGGATCACCGGACGGTAACCCAACCGACTCGACCTATGGCCAAATCACAGGGCCGCAACAGGCCTTCCATCAAAGGGTGATGCAGTTTGCCCTCAAGTTCTACTGGTAACGCAGCGGTTGCGGTCTAAAATAGCATCACGGGTGAGGGCCCGGAGTATCGCTTCCGGGCCTTCAATTTGCGGGCGAGGAAATGCGGTTCTTCAAAGGGGCACAGGTAAACACAGTCGTGGTGTTGTGTCTGTTGGGGCCGCTTGCGCTCGCCGAGTCAACTGCAACGCTCGGGCAATTAGCTGAGCGAGATATTGATGCGGGTCAATACTCGCGCGCCGAAGCGGAGTTACAGAGCGCACTAAAGGCAGATCCTCAAAATGGTTCTCTTTGGTTTTTGCTTGGCGTAACGCGAGCACAGCTTAAGAAGACTGATCCTGCCATCGAAGCCTTTGAAAAGGCTCTGCCGTTGGCCCCCGAAAAGGCTCCAGTTTATTTCGATCTTGGCCTCCTCTATATGGAGAAGAACGACTTGGCAAAAGCGAAGGAGGCATACGATCACGGACTCGCGTTAGATCCCTCGAACGTTCCCGCCAATCAGAACTATGCTTACCTGCTGATCCAGCAAGGGGCATTTCAAGAGGCAACTGTGCCCCTTAAGCGGCTGGAGGCGATGACGCCAGGCGACATCCCAAGTCGAGCATCCCTTGTTGAGGCGTATTTCAAGGCGGGAATGAAAGACCAGGGTGAGGGTGAGGTGGACGAGCTACTGAAATCTCACCTCTTTACGCTGCCACAAGGGTTGGCGTTAGCCAAACTTCTCCTTGCAAACGGAGAGACAGATTCCGCCAGGCAAGTTTTAGAATCCCTGACAAGCTCCTGGCCCGCCTCGGCTGAGGCCCATGGTGAATTGGGAGTGCTGCTGAATCAGGCGGACAAATCGAAGGAGGCTGCTACGGAGCTTTGGCAGGCTTTGAAGCTCGAGCCGAATTCCGAAAGGTACAGCCTGGAGTATGGAGAAGCATTAATCGATTCACAGCAGTATTTGGTTGCGCTTCAGTTTCTTCAGGGTGTGCAAAGTAAGTTTGCAGATCAGCCATACTTCGGCTATCAATTAGCCCTCACGGATATTTGCCTACAGAGATTCCCAGAGGCGATTTCGGTGCTCGAAAGCCTCGCGCGCGAAGGGGCGGATTCAGGTAAGGTGCAATTCCTTCTAGGAGGAGCTTACGAGCTCTCCGGCGAATTGCAAAAGGGGGAGGAGCACTATCGAAATGCCATCCAGCTTGCCCCGCAGGAGCCAGCATACTACCGGGTCCTTGCATCGTTGTTGCAAAAACAAGGTCCCGAGCACCTCGCCGAGTCCATAGAGCTCCTGAGCAAAGCACTGGCTCTCGACCCCACCGATGTGCAAAGCAAAATCATTTTGGCGCGCTGCCTGGAAAAACAGGGCCAATTGGATGAGGCTGCATCACTACTTGAGCAAGCCGTTGCAACTGACCCGGCTTCGCGGCGAGCTCACTCAGCGCTGGCGGAGCTATATCGTCGTCAGCGGAAGTTGGCACAGGCTGAACAAGAGCAGTCCATTGCGGCGAAGTTAGAGGATCAGAAAATAACGAAGGATTGGGACATTTGGGGTCCTAAATCTGCTGGCGGACCCTAAGATTGGCCCGATCGATCTACAGGTGATTTGCGATCCCGGAGCCCTGAGCAGAGGATGATCCCACAGCCAAGGAATCGAGAACAGATGTGGCGAGCAGTGATACTTGGAGTATTTCCGTTGTTGCTGGCCGTGGCACTGCGCGGCCAATCCTCAGGAGTGTTTGTCAGTCGAGCACAGGAAGACATTGCGGGCGGGCGATACCCCCAAGCTGAGGAGGATCTGTCCCGCGCTGTCGAGGCAGAACCTGCGAACTGGAAACTCTGGAGCAACCTGGGCGTTGTGCGGGTCCAACTCGGAGAGAACGAATCCGCCATCAAGGCCTTTCAAAGAGCTCGCAGCTTGGCTCCCAAGGAAGCTCCCCCCTACTTCGGTCTTGGATTCGCATATATGAAGGCAGGTCATTTTCAGGAGGCGCTCGAGGCGTACCGGGATGGAGTTTCCAGGGATCCGAACGATGTAGCAGCGAATCAGAATTACGCCTTCCTGCTCACGCAGGAAGGCGATTTTCGAGATGCAGTCGAGCCTCTCAAGAGATTGAAGAGCTTGCAGCCGGAGAATGTATCAGCGCGGTCGACCCTCATCGAGGCGTATCTGAAAGCGGGAATGAAGAATGAAGAGGAAGACGAGATCAACCAGCTCCTGAGCGCTCATATCGCAACGATGCAGGAAGAGGTGTCGTTAGCCAAGCTGCTGCTTGGCGATGGAGAAGGCAAGGCCTCCGCAGAAGTTCTCCGACACGCTGCAGCGACCTGGCCTGATGCTGCTGAACCGCATGGAGATCTCGGCCTGCTTCTCGCTCAGGGACAGCAATATGAAGCCGCGGTAAGTGAGTTGGGACACGCTGCTCAACTCGATCCCGATTCGGCAGTGTATGCGCTGGGTCTTGGGGAGGCTTTGCTGCGCTGGAGGCATGATCCCATCGCCCTGCAATTCTTGTTGGCCGTCCGCGCCAAGTTCGGAGATCTCCCGCTTTATAAATTCGAGCTGGGGCTGGCGTATTTCTATTTGACTCGGTTTCAAGAGGCACTTCAGGAATTCGAAAATCTTGCTAAGGAGCAACCGAAATCCAGTCGCGTTCAATACCTTTTGGGTGGCACTTATCAGGAATTGGGAGAATTGGATAAAGCGGAAGACTGTTATCGGAAGGCGATTGCACTTAAACCAGACGAGGCATCGTACTATCTGAACCTTGCTTCCCTTCTTAAGAAAGTCCATCCGGCAGATCTCACGGAGATTGTTCGCCTAAGTGAGAAGGCGTTAGCCCTAAATCCCAATAACGAGGATGTCAAACTGCTCCTCGCCTCCTGTTATCAAACGCAGGGACGAATAGCCGAGGCCCAGGCATTACTTGAGGCCGTGGTCATTAGTGACCCTGATTTTCGCGCCGCTCATGTGGCTTTGGCGCAGGTTTACTTTCGACAAAAGAGAATGGAGGACGCCCAAAAGCAGGAGTCGATCGCCGCGAAGTTAGAGGAACGTAAGCAGAATGAAATATCTCCTTGGGGGCCGGGAGGCGTTAGTGGTCCCTGAGAACATTTATGCCATATCTGAGAAAGGTTCTCGCCGAGTTCGTGGACGAGCGCACAAAAACTAATAACTATGAGGGAGAATACGATGAGCCAATCCGAGACCAACCATGACGCCGTCGCGATGAGGGAGGCCCACAAAAGGGTGCCGAGAAAGGCCATTCGCGCGCCTCAAGTTCTTAATGAAGCGTACGCTTATGAACGTCCATCTTCCTTTTCGCGTGGCTTGCGCCTAGACATCAAGGGTGTGACCATATTGCTAATTTCGGGAACGGCGAGCGTGGATGAGCACGGACGTACCATCCATGAGGGTGATTTCCGGGCGCAAACCCTGCGGACCTACCAGAACATCACTGCACTGCTTGAGTCCGAGCGTGCATCCTGGAAGGATGTTGTGCGGACCACCTGTTACCTTCGCGACATCGAACGCGATTACTCTGCCTTCAATGAGATTCGAACGGAGTTCTTTCAACAACAAGGTCTGGATCCTCTTCCTGCATCCACAGGAATTCAGGCTATTTTGTGCCGGCCCGATCTTTTGATTGAAATGGAGGCGATGGCTATCTTCGAGTCGGACAACCGGAATGCTGCGAGCAGCCATTCGTGACAGTGGGAGTTCTCGAACGACGAGTTGTGCAGACACGAACTTATAATTGAGTTCGGTTTGGAGAGGGAGCTATCCGGCCAAATTCGGAGCGAAAGTCGACGACTTTGTAATTTGGCTTGAGGCGGAAACTGGTGTTGCATGGGTAAAGCGGTCCACTGCAGCGGAATGAAATACCTCAAGGCAGGCGCGTGCCTATTACTCGCTTCTATTCTTATCGGCTGCAAATCGAAACCTGCAGTTGAAGAGAATAAACCGGGCGGCAATGCTTCAACGCACGCGACGAAACCCTCGCCTCCCTCAGCGGCGCTCCCAGCCGCTCGCGAAGCGGTCACCGAAAATGAAAAGAACGTTGTTTACCGAAATATCGGCGGTGGAGTTAGATTTGTAGGCTCAGAAGCCTGCGCTCCTTGCCACCAGAAGATTTACCAAGATTACATGCGAACGCCTCACGGGCAAGCGGCTACGCTTCCCAGCCAACGTCCGGAGCTTCGTGATCTACCCGCCGCAGGGGTCTCTGTTTGCGAACAGGATTCCCAACATTGTTTCCGAGTATTTCGAGAAAATGGCGAATACTTTATGAGCGAGTTTGAACCCGGCTCGAATGATACTGAAGTCTCCAAAGAGACTGAAAGGATTTTCTTAGCTTTGGGAGAGCCGATGGCGGGTGTCGGATATGGTATTCGAAGGGGAAATTACCTTTTTGAAGCACCTCTTTCCTACTACGCCGGCAGTCAGGATCAATACCCCAAAGGTTGGGGACTTTCGCCGGGGTACGAAAAGGACCCTCTCGGTTTTGCCCGTCCCCTCGTTGGTTCATGCATGTATTGCCATGTAGGCCGCGAACTTGTGAGTGACGATGCGAACAACCTCTATAAAAATCCGCCCATTGCCGAATTGAAGGTCGGCTGTGAGAATTGTCACGGGCCCGGAGGGTTGCATGTCGACGAGCAATTGAAGCACATTCCGATCTCAGGTATCGACACCTCAATCGTCAATCCCGCTCATCTTTCCCCTCGTATGAGTGATGACATGTGCATGTATTGCCACGAGTTTGGCGAGGCCAGGATACCCCAGCCAGGAAAGAAATTCGAGGACTTCCGTCCCGGAACTCCGCTTCTCAATACGATGACAATCTTCAAATCCCGCCCCATCATGGGTTGGAACATGATGGAGTGGTCTGATGAGATGGCCGAGAGCAAATGTTACCGAGCCTCGGGCGGGCGTCTGAATTGCAGTAGTTGTCATGATGGCCACTTTACGCCGACTGCGCAACAAACTCCGGCGTTTTATCGGAGCAAGTGCCTGAACTGCCATCAACAAGGAAGTTGCCGCGAGTCGCTTGACAAGCGCCGTAGTACAAACCCGTCCGATAACTGTGTTTCTTGCCACATGCCAAAACATGTTGCCCCGCGATTTGTCATGTTAGGTACGCAAGGCACATCCCACCGAATTGTGAAGTACGAAGGTGAACCTCTTCCGCCTGCCTCGACACAAGAGGAGTCACCGGACCCAGCGACGGGTCTGATCCTCGTGGACAGAATTCCAGGCTCGCCCAAGACCACGCTCTCACCATTAGTGCTTTTGCAGGCATATCAGTCCGTACTTGGGCGAAGCCCAAGCCGGACCGATATTAGTGCGCGCTATAATGCGCTGCTTGACCGGTTGGCGAAGTCCGATCCGGATAACGTCTTGGTGTTAAGTGCGCTCGCGAATCGGGAATTGGCAAAACGATCCACTCAAGGTAATTCAGCTGCAGAGAATTACCTATCCAGGGCGGTTGAACGCGGTTCCAAATCTCCCCAAGACTATATGATTCTCGCTGAACTACTCTATCACTCGAATCAGCGCTTGCAAGCCATAACGGTTCTGAAGCATGCTGTTTCCCTTTTCCCGTATATCCCCACTCCCTATGAAGATCTCTCTATTTGCTACATGTCAACTGGAGATAATGGCAACGCGAAGGAGATCGTGAAAAACGGCCTAAGCATTTTCCCCAGTGATCCGAATCTGCAAGCCATTCAGCGCAGATTGGGAAATCTTCCGTGAGGTTTGCTCTTTGTGCACGGGAATCCGTACATGTCGTTCGTTTGAACGTTTATGCCTAGACCCCGGTCAACTATGGCGGTGTCGTTCGAATCAAATCCGCGCAGCATGGCCTATGGGGTCAAATCGGTGCGTTCTCCGAGAAACGGCATCGTTCTTGGCGGTCCTGCATTCTTAGCCGGCATCTCCCAACGAATTTTTTCTTGACAATTCTCACAGCGAGCGTATAAATCTCTTTGGTATGGTAAAGTAAACGATAACTCTAACGTATGTGTTGTTCGCAAAAGGGGCGGAAGACGGGCTAATCGGCGAACCAATTGTGCTGGCCTGCCTGACACCCAAATGCGGACTTTCGCTGGGTTTCAGGAACCGGGTAGATTCGGCTTTTCTCAATAGGCGCCCAGTCAGATGACGGAGGATTAATGAACCGGAGAAGATTCCTGACAAATGGGATATCGGTCCTCGCACTGTCACGATTGACAAAAGCGTTGGATGGGGAGACCTTTCAAGCGCAAGCCGCCACTCTCATCGGTGGAGCGTCGACGATAGCGGATCGCAATTCATCCGCCGGATACCTAGTCAGCCTGACCCAGTCCGGCCATGGCGTCCGGTTCGCCAACCTCGCGGCGGGTGAGAAGTTGGCGATTCGCTATGCCTCCCTGTCAGCCGGCACAGTCAGCGTGTCGATCAACGACTTGCCGGCCTCCAAGGTGAACATCCACTCTTCAGGGGCACTCACTGGCTCCTATCTAATGGCCGTCGTTGATCTGTCGATTCCCGCTCACGCCGCGGTCACCATTAGCCTGGGCCCCGACGACGTCGGAGTGAACATTGACGAAATCATCGTGGGAGATGAAGCCGGACTGCCGCTTGACATCTGGAATCTGCCACCCCTGGAGGTTGCACCCGGTCCATGTTCCCCCGACTGGAAGGAACTTAGCCGGATCTATACCGCTCCGGCGTGGTGGCGTGACGCCAAGTTCGGCGCGTGGGCGCACTGGGACCCGCAGTCCATGCCCGAGCAGGGCGATTGGTATGCACGCGGCATGTATATGGAGGGCAGCCGCCAATATGAATTTCATCTCAAACACTTCGGACACCCGTCTGAATATGGCTACAAGGATATCTGTCATAACTGGGTCATTGACCGATGGGACCCCGATGGGCTGGTGAATCTGTACGTTGAAATGGGCGCCCGCTATTTTATGGCGATGGGCTGTCATCACGACAACTTTGACTGTTTCAATTCAAAGTATCAGCCGTGGAATTCCGTCCAGGTCGGCCCGAAGGTAGACATTGTCGGCACGTGGGAGAAGGCGGCTCGCCGTCGCGGAATGCGCTTCGGAATCGGTTTTCATGACAGTCCGCCGCGCACCTGGGGTCAATTCATGCCGGTGCGTTATACCAGCGATAAGACAGGTCCGATGAGAGGCGTACCCTACGATGCGCTGGGAACAGTGCTGGACGGAAAAGGAGAATGGTGGGAGGGTAGGGATCCGGTGGATCTCTACGGGCCACCCCATACCATTGCCCTGAATAAGCCGCGTTCTGAGGGGAACGACCCGCTACTGTCGCCGTTTGCCAACCAGTTCATGTGGCGGGTAGACGATGCAATCAGCAAGTATCATCCTGACGTAATCTATTTCGACGAGCTCGCAGGCGATTCCTATCTGGACCTGGGTGTGAACATGGGGTTGGGTTTTCTCGCCCCGCCGCTGGTCGCGAATTTCTACAATAAATCATTGCAGTGGAACGATGGAAAGATGGATGCAGTTGTCAATCTCAAGGGAGTGGGTGGACATTACAACAGTTTCAAAGATCACCCTGAGCTTCTTCCCTACGTTGACCGTTCCCTGGTCAAGAGCACTGAAGCCATCATCGAGCCGGAAATCATGGCTTATCCATTTCAGACTGAAACGACCATCGCGGATTGGCATTACAGAACCGGACAGAAGTATATGGATGCTCCGACCATTGTTCGTTCGCTGATGCAGAATGTGTGCCGCAATGGATCGATGTTGCTGAATCTCACCCAGCACGGTCGCGGAGATCTCGATCCCGAGGTCATCCAGACGGCCAAAGACGTTGGCGCATGGTTGAAGACGAATGGAGAAGCAGTCTATGGCTCGCGCCCGTTTGAAGTTTATGGTGAGGACGGTGTCTGCTACACACGCAACCGAGGCAATGTGTATGCAGCGCTCCTCGACTGGCATGGCGGCGCAGTCACTCTTAAGGGCCTTCGTTCCGGTGGAGCAACGCTCGGCAAGGTTTCCAAAATCGAACTGCTCGGATCCAACGTTCCGCTAAAGTTTGTCCAGGACGATCGAGGATTGACGGTCACCCCCGGCGAAACCGTGGAATCGCTTCCCGGAATCAGTAACCCGTCTCTGGCGTCCGCCTGCCGGGTTCTGCGGGTCTACCACGACAAGCGCTGGATCAACGATGACGATCTCGAGGTGGTCGCACACGGATGGCTTCGCCGTTGTAATCTCGGCAGCGGCGATTACAACAACGATCTGTCGACCAGTGACACGCCCGGTGACATCTGGAGTTGCACGTTCGTTGGAAAAGCAGTCTCCGTCATTGCTCCGAAAGAAGCAGGAGCCGGAAAGATCGAGGTGCGGATTGACGGCCGATCCCGGGCGATTGCGGATCTGTCGACTGCCGGCCTACGTCAGGCTCAGCAGATAGTTTGTAGAATCACCGGATTGGCTCAGGGCAAGCACTCGATTGCGATAGTCAATAAAGGTCCGGGGCCGGTGGCCGTGGATGCATTGGACGTTCACTGAGAATGTTGTACCTGGCGCGGATCCCCACGTTCAATATCAAGACTTCCGATCAATCGATGAAGACCAAAGTTAGGCATCATTAACGGGCATTTACGATTCCGTACTTTCCGTGAAGTGATTGGGGAGCGCATCTTAGGATCGAGCTGAAAATCTTCACTATCGCCGCCTGAAATCGGGCCCAGCCCCCAGACTGTATTTTTTGTGAGGCGAAATTGGAGATTTCACTGCGTTGTTTGAAGCCGGGAACTACTAAGCTTTGCAGATTTCCTCACGACGATTCGAGGAGTGACAACTGATGTCGACATTGCGAACGCTTTGTGTTTGTCTCGCTGTAGCCGTATGCAGCATTCTTACCTCGCCGCTTCAGATCCACGCCCAGGCGATGGATCGGAGCGCAAATGGCGTAACTCTGCATTCTTCCGGTGGCGCTCTTCGGCTGACTGTCTGCTCTGACAGCGTCATTCGAGTCGAAGCGAGCCTTACCAGCGAGTTTCCGAAACCTATCGTTCCTGTAGTGATTCGTCCATGCGAGGGGGCTCCGTTCACACTCTCCTCCAATGCTTCTGCCGTCACCATCAAAACGACCGTACTCAAGGTGGAAATTGACCGGGCGACGAACTCCGTGCGATTTTTGACCGCGGCTGGTCAGCCGGTGTTGAGCGAACAAGGCCGTGATGGCCGCGCGATTCTGCCTGTGGATGTCGACGGATTGCATACTCATCAAATTCGACAGGACTTTTTGTTGTCGCCTGGCGAGGCCTTATACGGATTGGGGCAACATCAAGAGGGATTACTGGATCTGCGCGACATCCCGATTCGGCTGCTGCAGGCAAATACAAACATTGCGATACCATTTCTAGTTTCGACGAATGGATACGGCCTGCTATGGAACAATGCTGCGCTTACGGATTTCAATCCGACCTCCGAGGTGATTCATCTGGACGAAAACGGTGCAGGCACATTTCAGACGGGCCCGGAAGGGGAGTATGGCTTCTTACTGACTGGCAATGGAAGAGACAGGCTTGCGCTCAGTGTCAACGATGAAAAGGTCATCGACCTCAAGAACATGTGGCTTCCGTGGTCTGCTGGCGGCAAAGTTCATCTGGCAGCGAACACAACCTATAAAGTGAGCGCGGAATCGAGAGGGCCTACCGAAGTATCGGTACGCGTTCCTTCGGACACAATGACCTTTCGGTCGCAAGCCGGCGACGCGGTTGACTACTACTTCTTTTACGGGGCGCCCAACCGGGTGATCGCTGAATATCGAGAGTTCACCGGCGCTGCTCCGCTGCTCCCTCTTTGGGCGTACGGATTCTGGCAGTGTCGCGAGCGCTATTCAAGCCAGCAACAGATTCTTGATACGGCGGCCGAGTTTCGCAAGCGGAACATTCCCGTCGACGTTCTCGTTCAGGATTGGCAGTATTGGGGTAAATACGGCTGGAACGCTATGAGATTCGATGAGAGTTCGTATCCGAATCCCGCGGAAATGATGACCGCGCTCCATCGCCAGAACTTCCATATGGTGATCTCAGTTTGGGCGAAATTCGGCGCAGAGACAGCGGTCGATCACCAATTCAAAGTTGCCAACCTGTTGCTTAAAAGCGCTGCGGCCACCGCGGAGCCAGGCGAAGCGAAAGAGCCTGAGGGCTGGGCGGATCTGTTCGATCCGAAGGCGCAGAAACTCTACTGGTCCGATATCGATCATGATTTATTCAGCGATGGATTGGATGGATGGTGGCTCGATGCCTCCGAGCCAGAAGGCGATCCACTCAAGGACGACAATACTTACCTGGGACCGGGCAAGATTGTGCGTAACGCTTTTCCATTGTTTGAGACTTCAGCGGTCTACAAGGGACAAAGGGCGACAACCGAGGGTAAGCGGGTCGTGATCTTGTCGCGGTCGGCCTACGCGGGGCAGCAACGTAATGCATCCATCTCCTGGTCAGGCGATATCTCGGCGAATTGGGAGACGCTGCGGCGGCAAATTCCCGCCGGTCTAAGCTTCGCGATGTCCGGCTTTCCCTACTGGACGACAGATATTGGCGGCTTCTTCCGGCCATCCGACCAATACACGTCTGAAGCCTACCATGAGCTTCTTATTCGATGGTTTGAGTTCGGAACTTTCTGCCCCATTTTTCGAATCCACGGATATCAATCCAAAACTGAGATGTGGAACTACGGTCCCGAGGTAGAGAGAATCCTCACTCAATACGATCAGCTTCGTTACCGCCTCATGCCTTACATCTACTCCGCTGCATGGGGTGTCACTGACCGCGGAGAAACCATCATTCAGGCATTGCCTTTTGTTTATCCGGACGACCGCGCCCTTAGGGATGTCGACGACGAATTTCTGTTTGGCAACTCGCTGTTGATCAGCCCAGTGACGCAGCCCAACGCGGTGAGCCGCAGTGTCGTCTTGCCGGCCGGCGACGACTGGGTAGACTTCTGGTCCGGAAAAACATATCACGGTGGACAGGCGATTGTGGCGAGTGCACCGTTGGACCAGATTCCAATTCTGGCGAAGATGGGCAGCATCGTTCCCATGGGGCCCATCGTGCAGTCCACGGCAGTTCCGCAGGACCCGCTGGAGATGCGTATTTACGGCGGTAAAGACGCCGACTTTCTGCTCTATGAGGACAGCGGCGACAGCTACGCATACGAGCATGGGGCCAGAGCGACGATTCGCTTGCATTGGGACGATCGCCGGAAGACACTGTCGATTGGGGATCGCTCGGGCTCGTTCCCGGGAATGCCGCGGGAACAGAACATCCATGTTGTGTTAGTGAAAGAGGGGCACGGTATAGGAATCGCGCCGGAGTCGGAGGTGGATCGTCAAGCAACTTACAACGGACATCAGCTAACCGTCAATCTTGGCAATCATTGAGATCCGGGCGGGATTCCAGCCGATCCAATCAAGTCGTGGATGAATTTTTACAAAAAATAAGGGCGAATCTGAGAATGGATAAAGACGACGTGGAATAGACTCCCACCGTAACAGGGAACGATGATTCCCTGTTGCGTGGGTAAAATTCCCTGTTAGTTATTCCACGAAAGTCAGGTCGCACGGTTGGAACGAGCTTTGTTTCAACGGTATAGAGAACTCCGCGCGCGAACATTCGGGTCGGAACCCGCGAATTTCCCTGTATTATTCCCTGTTAGCAGGGAATTCGGCCGGAGAGCGGTTCGCTCGAGACTCCGCCCACCGCCATAGAGTCAATATAAGCAGCAATTTATAGAGAATCGCCAGCATATTCTCGGATTTCCGGGCAAACTCGCAGGAATCTGGTCCGGAAACGGACTGGAGAGGATTTTTGCAGTTTTCGCTGAGTAAGAACTCGGCACATGCTACATTTGCCCCCTTTTTTGAATACTGAGCAGGACATTCAACGCAGGTTACAACGTCCGGCACAGAGTGAAGAGGCTGAATTGCGTTAGCGCTGTCCCGCTGAAGTGAGAAGGTGTTTGGGCGAATTGTGCACCAGTGAACGTCACCATTCTTAGACGCTTCGCTGGAACCCTTAAGGACGCACCGCCAGTTCTCGTTGATCTCGTCGGGTCAAAAGGCGTGAGCTGTGAAACGGCGTTATCAAGAGAACTGAACTCTTTCTCGTCCTAGTCCTTCCCTGCGGCAAACGCGTCGGCCTCGTGGTTCAGTTCGTCCGGCGTGACGGAATGCGTGTAGAACACCAGGCGATAACGGAACGTCGTCGTCTGTCCCTTCTCGAGCGTGTAGTCGAGCGGCGGCTGCTTCGGATCGAACATGTGGCGCCCCAGCGGATTCGCGGCAAACAGCCCGTAGCCACGCGCGTGCCAATACGTCGGATAGTTCACGTTACCGGGGTGGTCGAAGATCGCGATGGTCACGGTGTGCCCGGCACCGTCATGGCCGGTAAGCGAGCACCATCGCCCGCGCGTCGACCACGCCGCTTCTCCCTTCACTCCCTCGCTCGTGAGGTACTCGCCGGTCGGCGGCGCAACACCGGGCTGATCTGCCGCCGCCGCGACCTTCGTTGCCACGCCGTTCGCGTCGGTGAACGTCCCTCCCTTTTCTTCGGGCGACTCAAGCCATCGCGCGACACGCAAGCCCAGCAAACCGTCCTTGTCATCGTTGAAAACTACGTGGTCGAGCGCCTTAAGCTTAACGATCAGGTCGATGCTACGCGTCTCTCCGTCACGAGCAAAAACATAACGCGTAGTTTTTGCCAGAATCGGATGATGATTCCCGTCGATCCAGGTTGAGTCAGTGACGAGTTCGCCGCGCGACGCGCCGCTCCTCGCGGAAACGATTCGGTCGAACACAATCGTGCCCATCTTAGGCGCCCGCTGCGGCGGAATGGCATCGGAGTTGTTCCAGAAGTCGAACCCATTCACGTTCGAATAGTTGAACCACAGGCCGTCGTGGTGCGGATGGTCGGTTCGCTCACCCGGCCGCGGCGCGAGCGGCCAGCCGCGCGTGATGGTCACTCCGTCCCCATCCACGATCGGAAAGAGCACTGGCTTCTTCAGCGTCGCAGGCCAGATAAACGAGGTAAAAGGTTGCCCGTCGATCGTGATGTCGACGCGCCGATTGGCGGTGTCGGGGACCACTTGCACGCCCTTCGGCGGCGCCGCCAGGGCAACCGCGGCTAGCCACGAAACTGTTGCCGCCGCGGCAATCAACAATCGACTACGCATACACCTTGCCTCCGGCAAGCACCTGCTGCGTTTTGTCATCGAAGGTGATCTTCAACCCAGTTTGGATAGCGGCCACGTTCATGCATAGCGCGACGGAATGGCTGTAGCCTGCTTCGATCGGCGCGTTCGGAGTCTTGCGCGATCGGACGCACTCCATCCAGTTGCGCATATTCGCTGCGGTCTGCGGATCGCCGTGCGTGTTGGCATCCGTTTCAACGGTTTCTGCCTTTTCAACCAGCGAGAAGCTGGGAAGCAGGTTGGGTTTCATGTTCATCTCGGCGGCATACTTCGCGGTCAGCCCGCCCGTCGGCGCAACGGTTTGCTTGTCCATATCCATCATGCCGCCATTCGAGTAATAAAGCTCCTTCACGCCGCCGGCCGAGTTAGTGAAGCGCGACGTGTACTGCACCTGGAAGCCCTTCGTCGGATCGTCGAGCGGCCCGTAATCGAACACCGCCGTCATCGTGTCCCAGTTGGTGCGTCCGTCTTTCCATAGGTAAATGCCGCCGTTCGCTACGCAGGAGCGAGGATGCGGCAGCCCTGTGAACCAGTGCACCGTATCGATCTGGTGGACCAGCCACTGATCGGGAATCCCCGATGAGAATGGCCAGAAGAGGCGGAACTCAAGATATTTCCGAGCATCGAACAGCCCCATGTCCCTACCCAGCGAATAGCGTTTCCAGTCCGTGTCTTCCTCTTTCAGCAACGGCACTACGTCGGGCCGGCGCCAGCGGCCGGGCTGGTTCACATTCCAGCTCATCTCCACCATCACGATGTCGCCGAACTGGCCTGACTTGATGTATTCCGCCGCCTTTTGATAGGCAGGCGTCGAGCGGCGCTGCGTTCCCACCTGCACAATCTTCCCGCTCTTCTTCACCGCATCAAGAATCATGCGCGCGTCGGCCATGGTGTGTGCAATCGGCTTCTCCACGTAAGCATCGCGGCCCGCTTTTACGGCTTCGGTGCCGTGGTACGCGTGTTGGAAGTCAGCGGTGGCAATGATCACCGCGTCCACGTCCTTGCGCGAATACAACTCGTCGTTGTTGCGAACCGGGTCGGGATGGTTGCCGCAGAGCTTCTCAATAAAAGCCGCACCCTCATCGCGGCGGCGGCTCCAGATATCCGAGACCGCCACGATCTGAAAATTGAGTTCCTTGGCATTCTGCTGGAACGCGGGCAAGTCGCCGCCTTTCATGCGATCGCCGCAGCCCACGATGCCCACTCGCACCCGATCGTTCGCGCCAGCGATCTGTGCGTAACTCTTCGCGTTCCATGAAACCGCGGTCGCCGCCAGAGCCGCGCCGCCGGCTTTCAAAAACTCCCTGCGATTGTTTTGATTCGATTCCATGATGAGGTCCTTTTGAAGATTGGCTTTCCGGTGAAATTTGCATGCGATGTTTGAAACGCCGGGGTAAATAGTGTAAAAGCCGTCGTGATAAGTTGGGCGCTTCGAAATCCCTCCGATAGAGATGCGAAGCGCCCGTCGATTCAAAACGACCTCAAAAAATTTCAGAAGGTGATATGCACCGCCCCCTGAAACACTCGAGCGCCGAACGTGTTGTTTGTTCCGTTAGCTGCCGTTGACGAAATCTGGCCAAAGGTTGACGAGGTGTAGCTGATGTTTGACCCGAGCGAAGCAGCCTGGAAGTTGGGGTGATTGAGGACGTTAAAGGCTTCCAAGCGGAGATCAAGCGCCAGGCGCTCGTGGATCGGGAAGTTGCGATCAATCTGGGAATCCATCCCGAAGAACTTGGGCCCTCGATACGCGTTCCTGCTGACGTTCCCGTATGTTCCGGCCGCGGCGCAACCAGCCGTGACGTTGTTGGGGCAGATTTCCTGGAACGCCGCCGGGTTCAGGTACCCACGATTCGTTTCTCCTGTTCCCGAATGGATCTTCGTCCCAAGGTATGGGTTAACTCCCGGAACAATGCTCGGGCGGTCGTTGCCCACGTCGGTCAGTGAGTTATCCGCGCCGGCTGTAATGTTGAGAGGCGCGCCGCTCTGGATATGCATGGCATCGGAGAATTCCCAACCATTGATCAGCGCTCTGCCCAAAGCGTTAAAGCGATGGAAATTGCTCCTCGCAACGAGCGACATATTAATGATGTGGCGGAAGTCAGAGCCGCACGGTCCCCAGTCCAGCGATGGATGGGCGATACTCTCCACCGCCGTTCCGGCATAGTCGCCCGACGCGTCATCGATGTCGAGGCACTTCGACCACGTCCAGTTGGTCAACAGGCTGAAGGTGGACGAAAGACGATGCTGTAAGGTGGCAACCATACCGTTGTAGCTGGCGTTGGCGGTGTCGGACACAATCACTGAGCCGCCGCCGCCGCCGGCAAACTGATTGCCCTGGCTGGGGTTCTGAACCGTGAGAGCGAATCGCGACGTCTGGTTCTTGGTTGTCGAGCAAGGCGTTCCAGCGGCCCCGGGAGTCACCTTCGCCGGACCCGTCGTCACAATGCCAGTGCAACCCGTTCCGCCAGCTCCCCAGTTTCCGGGGATATACACCGCCGTGTTTACGCCGAAGCCGATGGGATCGTGCCGCGTAGCATTGCCGATGTAATCCACCTGCACCTGCCAGCCGTGGCCAAACTCATGCTGAACGCTGAGGGTCCACTGGATTGTATAGGCCGCGTGGAACTGCTGGACCATGAAGATGTACTGGGATTGAGCCGCGAAAGTCTGCGTGGGACCCGGAATCGCGGGTTGCGGGAAGGGGCTGGTCGTGTATTGTCCCACCGACCAGGGCGCGTCGAAGCTCAGAGGTCCGGTACTCGACGTTTGCACGTTGCTGATCGCGGTGGCGTAAGGCGGGTTCTGCTGGTTGCGCTGCGCAGTAAAGAAATTCGGGTTGTCGTAAGCCAATTCGCCGCCGGCCCGAATGACCGTCTTGCCGTCGCCCGTCGGATCGAATGAGACGCCCAGGTTCGGCGAAAACTGCCACGGCGTGTTCTTGGTGAACTGGCGAGTCACCCCCTTGTCTCCGTAGTACAGCACGCCTGCGGGAGCAAGAGGATAGACCGTGCTGACTACGTTCGCGAGAAAATCAGCCGAGTTGAATACGAGGCCGCGGTTGAAATAATCAACGGGCATAAAGTTCGGATTCCAACGCAAGCCGCCGGTAATGGTCAGCCTTGGAGACGCATGAAAAGTGTCCTGAATGTACAGGCTGGGAATCGGCCCGCGCAGAGCATTTTGCTGCTGCTTGCTCTGCTGGAAGGCGCTGAGCGTACCCTTCAGGAAGTCCAGGTTCTGATCGCCAATTGTGCTGCCTCCGGCCGGACCGCTACCGCTGTACTCTCCATTGAAGGTGAAGGTGCCGTTGCCCTCGTAGATGTTGCCGATGTTGAGTTGATTCTGCACCCACTCGCCGCCAAACATAATCTGGTGTTTGCCGCGCACCCACGTCACATCGTCGCCGATGACACCGGTGTTGTCGTTGAAATGCGAAAGCGAGTTTGTGCCGCCACCGATGGTGAACTTGCCCTCGGAGATTTGCAGGCCAGCCTTCGCGGGATAGTAAAGGCTTATCCCTAGATTGCTCCCGTTGATGTCCGCAGCGTTGTATCCGCGATTGTTTACCCGCCGCATAATCGTGAGGTGCGCCGAGTTCACCAGGTTGGGTGAGAATGTATATGCGTCGCCGAGTACGAACGACTGCACCCGCTGGATGTTGCCGGATTGTGTCGTGGTGAGGATATTGGTCGGATCGAAGTAGGCCGGGAATTGATATCCGTCGATGAAGTACCGGCCAAAGATATTGTGCTTGGAACTCAGCGTCCAATCGACCCTGGTCACAAACTCGTTGTCGTAGAGCGCATACGGGATCGAGTAAGACACAAAACCGCAGTTACTCGTATCGTAGGAAGGATCGATTTTGGGCAGATATTTCTCCAACGCGATCGCGGCCGGGCTATATGTCGGCGCAGTCGAATATTTGTTGCCCGTGAGCGCGGCGCCGGTGAGGGGGTCAACCAGCTGAATGGGCGCGTGGCTGGAGTTGCAGGGATTGCTGCCCGAAACCCCGGGAACGCCGTCCGTCGTCGAAAAATCGCCCGCCAGGTTAGCTGCTGTGGGTACCGTCGCTTTGGTGCTGGCTTGTGACTGGTCTGCCTTGGTGCGCTGATAACCCGCAAACGCAAACAGCTTGTTGCGGATGACTGGACCGCCAAACGTACCGCCAAATTGATTCTGATGCAAAGTATCTTTGCTGGTTGAGAAGAAGTTCGTCGCGTCGACGAAGTTATTCCGGATGTACTCGAAAGCCTCCCCGTGGTAGGCATTGGTTCCCGACTGCGTGACCACGTTGACCTCGCCGCCGATGTGGCCGCCGTCCTGCGCGCCCAGCACCGTTGACTCAACGCTGAACTGGCTCACTGCCTCAGGAAACGGATAGGGCAGATTGCCATTGGCCATATAGTCCTGATTGTCGCCGCCGTCCAGGCGCCATAGCGTTGTATTGCCGCCGCCTCCGGCGATGGAGATCGAAATCGTCTGGTAGGAGTATTTACTCCCGGTGAAGTCTCCGTTGGGAGCGATAGCCGAGCCGCCGGACAAAGTAATCAAGTCCGTCATGTGCCGGCCGTTGAGCGGCATCGCGGTCATTTCATTGTGGTCAATGGTCTGCTTGAAAGTGGGATCCTCGGTCTGCAGCGCGAGGCCTTCGGCCTGAACCTCGACACTTTGCGACGCCGTTCCAACGCTCAATGTAGGGTTGATCGCAATGCTGCTACCGACCTCAAGAACAATGCCCCTTTGCACATAGTTCTTGAAGCCCGAGGAAATTACGCTGATGTCGTAAGTTCCAACCGGGACGCTGGGGAAAAGATAAACGCCGCTGCTGCTGGTGACGGTCGTGCGCTTGACGTGAGTCGCTTCCTCGGTCAGCGCGACCGATGCGTTGGCGACCACAGCTCCTGTGGGATCTGTGACTGTTCCCTGGATATTCCCAGTACCGGCGATCTGCGCGCGGAGTCCCGCCGGGGCAAGCATGAAAGCGGTTACACCGAAGGCCACTATCAGGCTCACGGCCCACCGCAGTAATCTCTTTTCCTGCCGAAACTCTGGGTTCATAGCGACTTGTTGCATCTTTCCCTCCTCAAGTAGACCGATTGGTCCTGCGATGATCGATTCTGCTAATCCAGTTTTCGATGGCTTGCGTTGAATGGAACCGGCGCTTTGTTTTTCTGGGGAAAGTGGTCAGACCACTACCGGCCCGCGCAACATCGTTACAAGCATCCTCAGCCGCTGTCAACATTTATTTCTATTTCAGGTCTCGAAGAAACCGGTCTGAGTGTTTATGGAAGCGAGAATCTCGCCGTTTGGGCGCCGGGTTTCTCCTTGGTAGCAAACAGAATAGAAACGAGTAAGCGATTTCTCAAACTGTATGCTGATGAGCCGGGTTCACCCGTAGTTTTGCCGCCCGCGCCGTGCTCCGACGGCGAGCTGGCGAGGCAGTGTACGGTCCACTTCAATCGAGGTGAAAGATTTCTTCAAGCGGAAACATCGCGTCGTCAGCGCTGTCGCCGTTTAGTGAGTCGAAGAGAGGCGCCATTTCAGACTGCCAGCGCTGGTTTACCGGGTAGTGCTTCATGGCTGCGCGGCATTGATCGAAATCGTCGGTTTCGCAATAGCCGACCACAATGCCGTCAGGACGCAAAAAGAGGGAGTAATTTCGCCAGCCGGTCTGGCGAAGCGCGGCCAGCATCTCTGGCCAAACCTGCGCATGGCGGACTTTGTATTCTTCGATTTTTTCTGGGCGAACTTTGAGCAGAAAGCATGTGCGCATCACGTTCCTTTTCGCATGCCAAACAATTTCGAAAGATCCCGCAAAAATCCTACCACCGGTTGCAAGCGGGAAGTGAACGGAGGCGGGGACCCCTGCTGTTTCGTTGCGCGTTCTGTTTCTCATTTTGTATCCCGCTAGATTACGATGGACCGGCCGAGGAGGCTCCGTCGTGCGATTCTCCTGGACAACGCGCTCTTTTCGTCTCTGTGCCCGCGTTCTCGCCGCCGCGATACTAGTGGTTCTACCAGCAACTGTCGCGGCTCAAGCACCGGATCAGCCGGATTCCCCTGCAGCCATTCGCGCTGGATTTGCCACCCCGCCTGGGGACGCGCGGCCCATGATGCGCTGGTGGTGGTTCGGGCCGGCTGTGGAGAAGACTGAACTAGCCCGCGAACTACGCGCCATGAAGGCGGGCGGCATCGGTGGCGCCGAAATTCAACCGGTGTATGCGCTCGAGCTCGACGATCCGGCGAAGGGCTTTCGCAACTTACCTTATCTCTCCAAAGATTTTCTCGGTATGGTGAGCTTCACTGCGCAGACGGCCCATGATCTTGGCCTGCGCCTCAATCTGACGCTCGGCAGCGGTTGGCCTTACGGTGGATCCTATGTTCCGGTCACGGATGCGGCGGGGAAGCTGCGCATCGTGGTTGACGCGGTGCCAATCGATGCCACTGCCCTTTCTGTTCCTTCCATTGGGAACGGAGAGAAACTGCTGGCGGCGTTTCTCTCTACTGGAACTCCGAGCCAGTACGATGCGGAACACACGCAGCAGTTGCAGGCGATAGGCGCCTACAGGCTGACCCTGCCTCTCGGCCTTTCCGGACCGCATGTTGTGCTGTTCTTCATCTCCAGCCGGACCGGGCAACAGGTGAAGCGCGCAGCCGTCGGCGCGGAGGGATTTGTTCTTGATCACTTCAGCATGGAAGCGATTCAGAACCATTTGAAATTCGTCGCCGATCCGCTCATCCAGGCCTGCGGGAAGAACATCCCCTACTCGGTCTTCAGCGACAGCCTGGAGATATACGAATCCGATTGGACGCCGGACTTCCTCGAGGAATTTCGCGCGCGCCGCGGTTACGACCTGACGCCGCACCTGCCGGAGTTCGCGGCCGGGACCACGCCTGAGGCCGCCGACCTGCGCTACGACTGGGGCCGCACGCTGGCCGAGTTGATTGACGAGCACTATCTGACGCCGCTGAACACCTGGGCGCGCGAGCATCACACGCGGTTCCGCTCGCAGAGCTATGGAACGCCTGCCGTCACGCTATCGAGCAACGCGCTCGTCGATCTGCCCGAGGGCGAAGGCTCGCAATGGCACGGACCTTTCTCGTATACGCGCTGGGCGACATCGGCGAGCCACCTGTATGGTCAGACCATCACATCGTCGGAGACTTGGACATGGCTGCATTCACAGCCGTTCCGCGCCACACCGCTCGATATGAAGGCCGAGGCCGACACGTTCTTCCTGCAGGGAATCAATCAGCTCGTCGGCCACGGTTGGCCCTATTCGCCGCCCTCCGCCGGGGATCCCGGCTGGTCGTTCTACGCGGCCGCAGTCTTCAACGATCACAATCCCTGGTGGATGGTGATGCCAGATGTGACTGCGTATTTATCCCGCGTGAGTTATCTGTTGCGCCAGGGCACGCCGCAAAGCGATGTTGCCGTATTTTTGCCGGAGGAGGATGCGCAGGCGCTATTCCGGCCCGGGCATGTGTCGGTGAGCGACGAGATGGCCTCGCTGCTGGGGCCCGATCTGGTTCCTGCGATTCTCGATGCCGGCTACAACTTCGATTTCATCGACTCGGCGGCGATCGATCGCGAGGGCATACATTATCCGGTTTTGGTCCTCCCCGGCGTGGATCGACTGCCGCTCCCGACGTACCGGCACATTGAGGACTTTGCACGTCGCGGTGGCTTGGTGATCGCGGTGAAAAGCCTGCCGTCGCGTGCGCCGGGCTTCAACGAAGCTCCACGCGATTCGGCTGCCGTGGCGCAAATCTCGCATGTGCTGTTCGCGACAAGCGCGAAGAATGCAACGCTTATTGCGAGCCCTTCTGAGTTGGTCGGGGCCATCGGCGCGGTGCTCAAGCCGGACGTCGCGATTTCTCCCACAACGCCCTCCGTTGGCTTCATCCATCGCAAGCTGCCGGATTCGGACATTTATTTCTTGGCGAATACCGATAATCGCCCGCATGCGTTCCAGGCGACGTTCCGCACCGCAAGAACCGGAGCGGAGTGGTGGGATCCGTTTAGCGGCAACGTCACTGGCGCCGGAGCAAACCGCACGCTGTTCATACATCTCGAGCCTTATGAATCGAGAATAGTGGTCTTCTCCGATCATGCCGCGCCCACATTGACACGACAGCCCTCCGCAGAATTTGCGCCGATCGACTTGACTCACAATTGGAAGGTGACGTTCGACAAAACCGGCACGAAGCAGTCGATGCAAAGCCTGCACTCATGGACGGTGAATGAAGCTCAGAAATACTACTCCGGCACGGCGATCTATGAGCGCGCGGTCGAGGTTCCCGACTCCGTTGCCCACGCTGGCGCCGTGTTGCTCGATTTCGGGACGGGAACAGCAGTTGAGCGCACGACGCTTCATCAGGCGGGAATGCAGACATGGTACGACCCACCGCTGCGCGATGCGGCGATGGTTTACGTAAACGGAAAATTGGCAGGTCCGGTCTGGCATCCGCCGTACCGGATCGACATTGCGCCCCTCATACATCAGGGGACGAACGAACTGAAGATTGTCGTGGCCAACACTGCCATCAACGAGCTCGCCGGGCGCGCCGCGCCGGATTACCGGCTGCTTAACCTGCGCTACGGCGAGAAATTCACATCGCAGGACATGGATCATCTCGAGCCGCTTCCCTCAGGAATTCTGGGCCCCTTGCGCCTGATTTCCGAGCAGGATGCGGAACGTGAGGTGAATCCGCAGTGACTGTAACCCTCCGCGCCTACTGCTTGCGGAAGTGTGCGGCGAGGTTCGTCAGGACGCCCGAGAGGATGCTGACGTCGTTGCCGGCGGCACCGGTTGATGCGAGGAATTCTCTGCGATTCATGTCTTCGACTCCGGTGGAGGCGCGGCCCAGTCTTTAGAAAGCAGAAGACGCGACGCGCACCTCAGTGAAAATATGAGAGCGCCTGTATGCCTGTAAAGGAGAATCACAACTTCGCAAGGTCAGGTTTATGATCGAAAAGCAGCGTGGCTGAGTTGACGACGGCCGGGCAGCGGGAGCTTGCCTATGAATCCCCGATTTATTTGCGTCAATGAGCGCGACAATGTAGCGATTGTCGTGAATCAAGGTGGACTGCCGGCGGGAAGCCGCTTCGATTCAGGGCTGGAGTTGCGCGAAGCCGTCCCCGAGGCGCATAAGGTTGCGCTCACTGATCTTGCCAAGGGTGAGGCGATTGTCCGCTATGGTGTCACGATCGGATACGCCAATCGGAATATTGCGCAGGGCAGTTGGGTGCATGAGGGGCTGATCATCGAGCCGGAACCTCCGCTGCTGGCTGATTGTCCGCTGGCAACTGCAACTCCCAACGCATTACCTCCGCTCGATGGGTACACCTTCGAAGGTTACCGGAACCACGACGGCTCGGTGGGCACGAAAAACATTTTGGGCATCAGCACCACGGTGCAGTGCGTCGCAGCGACCGTCGACCACGCAGTGCGGCGCATCAAGGCTGAGATCCTGCCGCGATATACGAATGTGGACGATGTCCTGTCCATCACGCATCCTTACGGCTGCGGCATCGCTCTGAGCGCGCCGGGCTCGGAGATCCCGGTGCGCACGCTCAGAAATCTGAGCTTGCATCCGAACTTCGGCGGCGAATTGCTGTTGGTGAGCCTGGGCTGCGAGAAATTGCAGCCCTCGATTTTGATGGGGGACAGCGGGCTCAACGTGCTCCGGGAAAAGCTGTCCGTGGCTGTGCTGCAGGACGCGCACGACGGCTTTGGCGAGATTGTGGAGACGATCATGAAGCTGGCCGAGGCACGGTTGAAGAAACTGAACGATCGGCGGAGGGTGACTTGCCCGGCTTCCGATCTGGTCGTCGGCGTGCAATGCGGAGGGTCGGACGCGTTTTCGGGAGTGACCGCGAACCCGGCCGTGGGATTCGCCGCTGACCTATTGGTGCGCGCCGGCGCAACGGCTATCTTTTCAGAGGTGACGGAGGTGCGCGACGCCGCGCACCTGCTTACGGCACGCGCGGCCACGCCGGAAATTGCACGAGATTTTTTGCGCGAGATGGCCTGGTACGACGACTACTTGCATCGCGGCGGCGCAAATCGGAATGCGAATCCGACCCCCGGCAACAAAAAAGGTGGCCTGGCGAATATCGTCGAGAAGACGATGGGATCGGTAGCCAAGGCGGGAAGTTCAGCTCTGATGGGCGTAACCGGACCTGGCGAGCGCGTGACGCAAAAGGGGCTGGTGTTCGCGGCGACGCCGGCCGGTGACTTCATTTGCGGCACGTTGCAACTGGCAGCGTCGATGAACGTGCATATCTTCACGACCGGCCGCGGCACGCCCTACGGCCTGGCGATGGCCCCGGTGATCAAAGTGGCCTCAAACAGCGGGCTTGCCCAACGCTGGCATGACCTGATCGACGTAGACGCGGGAAGGATTGCGACCGCGGAAGCAACGATTGAAGAAGTCGGATGGGAGATCTTCTCGATGGTGCTGGATGTGGCCAGCGGCCACAAGAAAACGTGGGCCGACCGTTGGGGCCTGCACAATGAGTTCACCATTTTCAATCCTGGCCCGTTGACATAGAGCCGAGCGCGTTGCGCGTAAAGACTGAGCGGGGAACTCCATCCACCGCCAGCATTGTGTGCAGCAGCCGCTCGCTAGCCGCTCCCGTTAGGTTCACGCTTAATGCAAACGGTCTGATCCGTTTCCCGCCACGGCGGACTCAGGATTTCGGCTCGCGATTTCCCGCCTATTGACGATCCCGCTCCGTGATTCGCGAGCGATTTAAAGATAAGTCACCTGTCCCAAAATTACCCGCCGTTTTGCACCCGTCGCGCTCGGCACATTGCCCGGCGAATGGTGCCAGGTTTGCCAGGCCAGCAGCGCGAACGCCATCGCCTCTTTTGCCTCTGCCGGCACCCCAAAGTCCCCGCTCGCTGCGAGCGTGCAACCCAACGGCTCCAGCCGCTGCCCCAGCATCGCCATGAGCGTCGCGTTTTTCGCTCCTCCGCCTGAGACGATGTAATCGACGCCGGCAGCCTTCATTGCCCGCAAAACAAATTTCTCGTAGCTTCGCGCAATCGACTCCGCCGTCAGCGCGGTCGCCGTGGCCACCGCATCCTCAGGCCGCTTGCTCTTTTGCCTGCACGCCGCGAGAAACTCCGCTGCGTACTCGCGTCCGAACTGCTCGCGGCCCGCCGTGCGCGGCGGTTCCAGATTGAAGTACTTGTTCTCGAGCGTCTTGCTCAACACCGGCTCAAGCACTTTGCCTCGCGCAGCGAAAGTGCCGTTAGGATCGAACTGCTTACTGAAAAGCTTCTGCGCCAGCGCATCGATCACCATGTTGCCCGGCCCGGTATCGAACGCGATCACTTCGTCCGCGCCAGCGCCCGCCGGAATCGCAGTCAGATTCGCAATGCCGCCGATGTTCTGCAGCACGCGCCCACGCTTCGCGTCAGCGAAGAGCGCATAATCCAGTAACGGAACCAGCGGCGCTCCTTGGCCGCCGGCCAGCATGTCCGCGGGGCGAAAATTCGATACCACCGGAACGCCGATTGCCGCTGCAATCGCAGCCGCTTCGCCTAATTGCCATGTGCATGCAAAGCTCCGCCCCGCATAATTTTCCGCGCGCGGCTGGTGATAAATCGTCTGCCCATGGCAGCCAACCAGATCGATTTTCAGCCTGTGTCGAGCGAGAGTCGCCTTCACGGCATCTGCGTAAGCCAGTCCGAGGCGCCAGTTCAAGCGCGCTAACTCCGCTGTCGAAATCGACGCTGCGTTCATCGCCGCCAGAATCGCGCGCCGCAGCCCGGCAGGGAACGGAAAGCTCTCATGCGCCAGCAGGGTCAGCTTCGCCCGCTGCTTCCCCGCGGCAATTCTTGCTACTGCCACATCGATTCCATCGGCCGACGTGCCGCTCATAATGCCGGCTACGGTCATCGTCTTCGCTGGCATTCTTCGCATCCCCATTTGCTGCTTCGGTTCGCTTGAATTCTACTGTAACCAGCGTGCCGCCTCGCGCGTCTCATTGTTTTGGAGGATCGATGCTTCGTTCCAACACTTTCTACCTCGCAGTCCTTTGCGCGGGCCTATGCGTGATGATCGGAGCCATCGGCATAAGCCGCTGGGGACGCGCCCAGACACATGGCGGCATACCCGCTCCCAAAGATGACACACCTCTTGCGCAACATTCCGCGCGAGAGACGGCTGTCTTTGCCGGCGGATGCTTCTGGGGAACGCAGGCGGTATTCGAGCGCGTGAAAGGCGTGGTGGCCACCACGGCAGGTTACGCGGGCGGCTCTGCGGAAACTGCTACCTACGATCAGGTGACCACGGAAACCACGGGACACGCCGAATCAGTCAAGGTCGTTTACGATCCCTCGCGGATCACTTACGGAAAGCTCCTGCAGATTTTCTTTTCGGTGCACGACCCGACCCAACTGAACCGGCAGGGCCCCGATGTGGGAACCTCATACCGCTCCGCAATCTTCTATACAAACGAGAAACAAAGGAAGATCGGCACGGAATACATCGCTCAGCTCGATGCTGCACGCGCGTTTCCAAAACCGATTGTCACCGAGGTCACGCCGCTGAAGGGCTTTTACGACGCCGAATCCTACCATCAGGATTACGCGCTTCACAATCCCGACAATCCCTACATCATGGTCTGCGACCGGCCCAAGATCGAAACCCTGCGCCGGGAGTTCCCTGACCTGTTCCAGGAATACACGGGAAGGTGATCGGCGCCGGTGCGGCGCCTCATCGCAGAAACCGAGCGTAGTCTTTTCTACGGGTGATATCTGCGTGTTCCCGGGATAGCGTCGCGAAGCCAGCGAACGAACGGCGCCCGCGTGACGACTAAACTGCAATCGAAGCAAACCGATGCCGATGAGTATGCCGGACGAACGCGCCAAATCATACGTTGCAGGTACCATTAGGCTGCCAAAATGATTGTCATCCAGTCACCGAGATTGCGGCTCAGCCAGTTCCAGATTACGGATGCCGAGGAGGTTTTCGGTTGCATCACCCCGGCCATTGCCACGTTCATGCCCTGGGAGCCGCCATCATGGAGCGAGTACGTGGCGCGATGCGAGAAGAGAGTGCAGACTCCAGAACCGAACCAGTTTTCCTTCGTCGTCAGGAGGCTCGACAACGAGGAGTGCCTTGGGATGGCTTCGTTGGAAGGCGCCGATTCGCTTTGCCCCGAGCTTGGCCTTTGGCTCAAGGAAAGCGCGCACGGGCAGGGTTTTGGGCGGGAAGTTGTGGCCGCACTTGTTGAGTGGGGACACGCATTCCTAGGCAAAGGGAGCTTCATCTACCCGGTAGCAGTGCGAAACATCGCCAGCAGGCGAATCGCTGAGAGTCTTGGTGGCGAGATTATAAGCAACCGCACGAATCCAAAATATGACTCGGTCGTTTACAGGATTCCTTACACCAGTCGAAGACCCAGAGAAGGGTCCATCAATAGGGTCGTGTGAGGATGAAGCCCGCACTGCATGGGCTCCCCGCCAGCGCTCTCCACAAGGCTCCGCGCCTCACTCCTCAATCGTCACGAACTTCGCGTTGAGCTGCGCCTTCAGCACCAGCTCCGCCGCCAGCAAACATTCGTCCGGATTCTGCGCCGTATGCGTGCGGTTCACGATGTCGCTCACGAACTGCGGCCCGAACGGCAAAGGCATCGCGTTGCAATCGATATACCGCGCCTGCTTGTTATCGACCACGAAAAGATTGTTGCCCTGGTGGCTGACGGCAATGTTGGTGTATTTGCGCACTTCCATGTATCCGTCGGTGCCGAGAATGAACAGCCGCCCGTCGCCCCACGTGCCCACGCCGTCGGGCGTGAACCAGTCGAGCCGCACGTAACCAAAGCCGCGATTGCCTCGCAGCACCATATCGCCGAAGTCCTGAAATCGCGGATGCTGCGGATGCCGCACGTTTGCAATCTGTGACTCCACCACCTCCGCCTCGGTGCAACCCGTATAGAACAAGAACTGATCCACCTGATGCGAACCGATGTCGCACAAGATTCCCCCGTATTGCTCAGGATTCCAGAACCAGTCGGGCCGTCCCGAACCTCCGCCCGCTTCGCCCCCATGCTGAAAAATCTGGTGCGGAGCGATGTTGATCGTCTGGATCACCTTGCCGATCGCGCCCTGCTGCACCAGAACGCCCGCATATACGGCGGCCTTCACTTCCAGCAGTTCGCTGTACATGATGGCGTAAATGCGCTTGGTCTCGGCGATCGTCTTACGCACCTCCGCCAGTTGCTCAAGCGTCGTCAGCCCCGGCTTGTCCGAGAGAACATCCTTGCCGCGCTTCATGGCACGAATGGCGATGCCAGCCCGCTCGTTGGCAATTTGCGAGGTAAGAATCAGCTGCGTCGAAGGATCGTCGAGAATTTCGTCCTGGGTGGCCACAATCTTCACGTCGGGATACTTCTTGCGAAACGCCGCCAGCTTGTCCTGCTCGCCGCCCCACGCAGCCACCAGTTCTCCGCCGCCGCGCTGCATCGCGCCGATCATGCCGTTGATGTGATCGTGGCTCATGCCGCACACGGCAAACTTGATGTGATACTTCGGCGCCTCCTCGGCCTGCGCTGGCGCAACCGCATCTTGGACGATGCGCGCTGCTCCACTGCCCAGCGCCAGCGCCGACTCGGGAAGACCGGCCATCATCGCCGCCGATCCAAGCGATCCCAGCAATCCTGCCTGTTTCAAGAACTCACGCCGCTCTTTCAAAATCGTTGTCATCTCTCCTCCGCTTGTGTCCGGTTTGGTTGTCCGCTTGCGCCCATCCATCATAGTCGCCTTCATGGGCGCGCGTGAACTGCTGCCCGAAGCGCCGACTCGAGGTGGGCCCACCACGGGAGAGTTCTTTCATCTGGCCAGTTTGTCTGTGGTAAATTGGCCGCATGAAAACCAGCCCGTGGAGAATGGCCGCTGTTTTGGTGTTGTGCTGCGGAGCGTATTTGGTCTTTCATAGGCCTTCCATCCTTCGGGCATCTCAAGCACCATCCGAAAGGGCCGACTCGGTTCTGGTTTTGAAGCACGATCACAAGCTGGAGTTATTGAAGGACGGCAAAGTAATTCGAACCTACAAGGTGGCGTTAGGGCGCGGCGGATTGGCTCCGAAGGAGCGCGAAGGAGATGAACGGACTCCCGAGGGGCACTACATCATCGATTCACGAAATGCGGATAGCCGCTTCTACAAGGCGCTGCACATTTCATATCCCGACGCAGAGGATCGCGCGCGGGCGGCCAAGTTGGGGGTTTCCCCCGGCGGGGCAATCATGATTCATGGCTTGCCCAACGGGATGGCCTGGATTGGTTCAGCGCATCGTCTTTACGATTGGACGCAGGGCTGCATCGCTCTGACTGATTCCGAAATGGATGAAGTATGGAACCTGGTGCCTGCGGGCACGCCGGTTGAGATTCGGCCATAGTTATCTGCAGCGCGTAAGCATGAACCCCTCTGCGAGAATAGACTTTCATGCTCTCGCTCCAAAATGCCGGCAAGCGGTTCGGCCCTCGAGTCCTTTTCCTCGAAGCAAACTGGCTCATTCGCAACGACGAAAAAACGGCGCTGGTGGGCGCCAACGGCACCGGCAAATCCACGCTGATGAAAGTTCTGGCCGGCCTTGAAACGCTCGACTACGGCACGCTCGACGTCACGCGGGGCATCAGCGTGGGCTACCTGCCGCAGGAAGGCCTGCAACTCGCGGGCCGCACGGTCTTCGAGGAATGCCTTACCGTCTTCGACGAATTCCACGAAATGGAGCGTGAGATTGAGCGGCTCACCGGCCAGATGGCCGAGCTCGACCACGAGAGCGCCGAATATCAATCCGTCGCCGAGCGCTACTCGCTCTTGCAGGATCGCTTTCACGCGCTTGACGGTTACGCGCTCGATGCTCAGGTTGGCAGCGTGCTCACTGGCCTCGGCTTCGGCAAAGAAGACTGGTCGCGCCAAACCGATGAGTTCAGCGGTGGATGGCAGATGCGCATTGCGCTGGCCAAGCTGCTGCTGGCCAAGCCCAATCTGCTCCTTCTCGACGAGCCTACCAATCACCTTGACCTTGAAACCCGCAACTGGCTCGAGGATTACCTCAAGAATTATCCCTTCGGCTACATCCTCATCTCGCACGACCGTTATTTTCTCGACGTAACCATCGACCGCACCGTCGAGATTTGGAACAAGCGGCTCACTATCTATCACGGCAATTACACAAAATACCTCAAGCAAAAAGACGAGCGCCGCGAGCAGTTGATGGCCGCCTGGCGCAACCAGAAAGATCGCATCGAGCATCTCGAAGCGTTCATCAATCGCTTCAGATATCAGGCCACCAAGGCGCGGCAGGTGCAATCGCGCATCAAGGAACTCGAAAAGATCGAGCGCATCGAGGTGCCCGAGCAGGAACCGATCATCCACTTCAAATTTCCGCAGCCGCCTCCGTCTGGCCGCATCGTGGCCGAGGCCGATGGACTGGCCAAAAGCTACGGGCCAAAGCAAGTCTTCACCGGCGCGCGCTTCACCGTCGAGCGCGGCGATCGCATCGCGCTGGTGGGCGTCAACGGCGCCGGCAAGTCCACCATGATCAGGCTACTCACCGGCGACGAGGCGCCCACCAGCGGGATCATCAAGCTCGGACACAATGTCGTCGCCGAATACTTCGCGCAGGATCAGTACAAAGTCCTTGACCCCGAAGCCCGCATGCTCGACGACATCAGCCGTACCGCGAAGCGCATTCCGGAGGTTGAGTTGCGATCTCTCCTGGGATGCTTTCTCTTCTCCGGCGACGACGTCTTCAAGCCCCTCGGCGTGCTCTCCGGTGGCGAGCGCAACCGTTACGCATTGGCGCGGATTCTCGTCTCGCCTTCGAACTTTCTGCTGCTCGACGAGCCGACCAACCACCTCGACATGCGCGCCAAAGACGTGCTGCTCGACGCGCTCGCTCACTATTCCGGCACCGTGATCTTCGTCTCGCACGATCGCTACTTCATCGATCGCCTGGCCACGCGCGTCATCGAGATCGAGAACGGTGCGGTCACGTCGTACGAAGGAAACTACGAAGACTATCTGCGCCGGAAGGGAGCGCTCGCGGCTGTTGCCCCTTCCTCCACCAGCACCGCCATCCACAGCGACGTCCCGTCCTCATCCCGCACTGTCATCCAAAGCGAAGTCCGGTCCACATCCAGGACTGTCATCCCGAGCGAAGTCCCGCCCTCCTCCAGCACTGTCATCCTGAGTGAAGTTCCGCGCGGCGCGGCGGAGTCGAAGGACCTGCGGTTGCCTTTGTCTTCATCGGGTGAAACTCCCGGCCACCCACACCCCGCCTCTTCGGCCGGAACCACCATCCTCATCGAAGGCGGCTACGACGGCCCCGACGCCGCCGCGCCGAAAAAACAGACCCGCCGCCTGAACCCCATCAAGCAGAAGCAGATGGCAGACCGCTGCAAGTTTCTCGAAGAGGAAATTCCGCGGATCGAGTCGTCGATCGCCCATACCGACGAGGAGCTGGCGGTCTATGTCTCTGCGGCAGAAACCGCGCGCCTCACCACACTCGCCGCTGAGCTCCGCGCACAGCTGGCCGCGCTGACTGCGGAGTGGGAAGAGCTGATGGCGCAGCTGTAAATGCGGAGATAAAAATCGGCGAGGTTCAGCCTGGATTGCGCGAGGTAGCTGGCCTATCGAAAAGACTGGTCACGCGACTCCAGTTCGGCTGCTTTGCGGCTAAGTTTGGATGCCACTCGGAAATGGAGTATGGCAAGACCAACCGGTATAAGAAGAGAAATGAGCCCTAGGTCATAGGGAATGGCCAGCAAATCCTGCCGACTGGTAATGAGTACAATCGCCAGACCTCCGAGGTACATCCACGCCAGTCTCCGATTGGCCCGAATCGCTTTTGATCTTTGTTCTTGAGTCTGTGGTGGAAGGTGGCCCCGATAGTGACGCCCAATAAGGAAACCAGCCAGCAACACTACGGCAAAAATGGGCAGGATCACCCATTTTGCTACTGCGCCAATATCTAGATTGTGGAAGACTGCAAAAAGCATGATGAGCGAGATCGACAGACCTGCCACAACGCTGATCCCGATAATTGCAAATACGTACCGTGTGCGAATATCCATGAGGTTTTCCGCCGGTGTTAATGCGTTGACGACTGGGAATTTGCATACATCTTAATCCGTGCGGGCTCGCCATGCATCATCGAAATACGATGCCTTTGTTGCGGAATCCCGAAAGCCGGTCGCAGTAGCTCGCCGCCCTGACCGCCGAATGGGAAGAGTTGATAGGTCAGCTTGAGGGCGCGTAATTTCGCGCGCCTCGTTCCGTTGGAATCGCACTCAAGCCGTTCCTCGCGTTCGCTCGTCGAGGATTATCGAGGCACGTAACCCGCCCAAATGTATTCGAGCGCCTCCGGCAGCGTCTGTTCCTTCACACTGCGCTCCACGTGGCCGGCGTTGCGGGCAAACACAAACTGATACGAATAGTGCTTTTTCTTGAGCACCTCGGCCATCCGCTCGTTGGCAAGCACCCAGTCGTGCATATCGTCGCGCATCGCGTTTGGGTTCAACAGATCGCGGTCGCCCACCTCCATCCACAATCGGATCGGCTTGCGCGCGCTGTGCGGGATCAGCGTTTCATGAAAGCCCCAGGCTCCGTGGGGAGTTTGCGGATTCCACGGCCACTGCTGATTCACAAACGTACCCGAATATGTAAGCACACGGTGGTACCACTCCGGGTGATACCACGCCATGGCCAATGCGCAGGAGCCGCCGGAACTTGCGCCCATCGCTACGCGCCCGTTCGGATCGTGTGTGAGTTGGACATTCGCGTGACTTTCGACCGCAGGTAGCACCTCGTTCTCGACAAACTCCGCGTAGCGACCCGACATAGTGTCGTATTCCAAGCCTCTTTCGCTGCCCTGAGCGTCGTTTCCTCCGTTGCCGATCGAGATGGCCACTATCGGCGGCAATTTATGTTCGGCAATCAGTGCGTCGACAGCAGCGAAGAGCATGCGGTCAGGGCCGTCTGCGCCAACAATAAACGGTGCTTCGCTCCCCGGTGTATAGCCTTTCGGCACGTATACGGCAACTTTGCGCACATAGGGCGCAGGATGTGTCTCGATGCCGACAAGACGAGCCGGGTTATTGGGATCGGGCGTTGGATGGGAGTCGGGATTGCGCGCGATTCCAGGGAAGTATTTGCTATCCTCCGACCGCATCGTGAATTCCACTACGGTGCCGTCGAGCGGGCGCGACGGGTCTGCAAGCTCAGGAGCCGGATTGTGTGTGGGTCCAATGATGAAGTTCCCGTTCTGATCGGGAGCGGGAACGGCGCCGTCCGGCAACTCCATCGCCGCTACATATCCCGGCGTATGCGGATCGCGCGTGGGCATCGGCGGGCGCGCGGGACGCGGAGTCGACTGCTGCGCAGCTGGATTGGTGCCCGCCTGACCGTACGCGAACTGGGCGGCGGCAAAAACACAGGCGATAACAAAAGGGAAGACTCGGCGGGGATTTCGCATGCAGCCATTGTGCGCTATCGGCCCGGCGGCGTGAAAGTCCGATCTCCACCACGGAGGACGACCCTAATCCCGTCATGCATAATCGAAATACGATGCCTCTCTTGTGGAATCCCGAGAGCTGGTCGCAACGGCTGGCCGAGCTTGAAGCGCAATCCGGCGACCTGAAAGAGGCGCCGCTGCGCCGCGATGTGCGCTCGCTCGGCACTCTGCTTGGCGTAGTTTTGCGCGAGCAGGCCGGCGAAGAGCTCTTCGCGCAGGTTGAAGCGCTGCGCCAGGGAACCATTCGCCGCCGCGACGCCGACGCGCATGGCAAAACCGAAGAAGCCGCGCGCCAGGATTCAGCCGCAATGGCCCTCGTGCACTCGCTGCCAGTGGAGCGCGCCGTTCTGCTCACGCGTGCCTTCGCCTTTTATTTCGAGCTCATCAATCTGGCTGAGACCAATCACCGCAAGCGTCGCCGTGTAGCGCTGCGCCTGAGCGGCCAGGCGGGTCGCCAGCGCGGATCGCTCGCGGGAACTTTGGCTGAAATGCGCCGCGTGGGCATCGGCGCAGAAGAAGCGCTGAACTGGCTGCGCCGCGTTTTGATCGTGCCGGTTTTTACCGCTCACCCCACTGAAGCGGCTCGCCGCACTGTGATGTTCAAGCGCCGCCGCATCGGCGAATTTCTCGAGGCGCTCGATCGCATTCCGCTACCCACGCAGGATATGGCGCGGCTCGAAGAACTGGTGCTGGCCGAAATCACCGGCCTTTGGCAAACCGACGAGGTGCGCTCGCGCCGCCCTACGGTCTACGACGAAGTGAAGATGGGCCTCGACTACTACGACGTCTCCATCTTCGAAACGCTGCCCGAGCTTTACCGCGAGATTTCCGCGGCATTAGAATCCGCATACGATCTCGAAATTGAGCCGCTCGATCTCCCACTGGTGTTGCGCTTCGGCTCCTGGATCGGCGGCGACCGCGACGGCAATCCCTTTGTCACTCCCGACGTCACGCGCGCCGCACTGCAGCTTGCCCGCGGCCACCTTCTCCTTCACTATCAGCATCAGCTCGACGGGATTATCGATCTGCTCACCACCAGCGCGCAGCAGCGGCCGGTGAGCGAGGCTCTGCTCGAGCGCCTGCGCGCTTACGTTGCGCAGGTGCACACACCGGAGGCGCAGGTCTTCGGCTCGCAATACGAGTTTGAGTATTACCGCCGCTTCGTGATCTGTCTCAAGGCGCGCATCCAGCGCACTCTGGAGCAGGCAAGCGACGCCATGGGCGCGGGAAAGGGACTGCCCGTCACGCCTTTCACGCTCGCTCGCGGCCACGACAAGCTTACCCAAGCGCTGCCTGCTTACTGCTCCGTCCAGGATTTTCTCGACGATCTTGAAACGCTCCGAGCCTCTCTCGCGGAGCACGAAGGCATTCGCATCGCGCGCACGCTCATCGATCCGCTGATCCTGAAGGTGCGCACCTTCGGCCTGCATCTGCATACGCTCGATATTCGCCAGCATGCACGGCTGCATGCAGCGGCCCTGCGCGAAGCCATCAGCGATACCATTGCGCCCGCGCTGCAAATCGAGCTCTCGAACGAAACCGGAAGCATCCTCGAAACATTTCGCGTTGTGGCCGAAGTGAAAGCAGGCTGCTCGCCCGAAGCCATTCGCCAATACGTCATCAGCGGGGCCTCTTCTGTAGAAGACGTCCTCGCCGTGGTGCGCCTGGCGCGCCTTGGCGGAGTGAAGGTTGAAGGTGCTGGCCCAGACCCGACTCTCGACCACAATTTCGCTTCCGGCCGCGATCCCGGCCTCATGCCTGTGCCGCTGTTCGAGTCCATTGAAGACCTGCGCAATGCGCCCGCCATTTGCCGCGAGTTGTGGAGTCGCGCCGACTATCGCCGTCTGCTTGAGTCCTGGGGCAACTGGCAGGAGATCATGCTCGGCTACTCCGATTCGAATAAAGACGGCGGCATGCTCACCTCGACGTGGGAGATCTTTCGCGCGCATCGCGATCTGCATGTTTTTGCGCGCGAAGCCGGCATCAAGCTGCGCCTCTTTCATGGCCGCGGCGGAACAGTCGGCCGTGGCGGCGGCCCGACGCATCGCGCCATCTTCGCTCAGCCTTTCGACTCGTTCGACGGCCAGTTGCGAATTACCGAGCAGGGTGAGGTGCTCAACTTCAAATATGCCGACGAGGTTCTGGCCGAGCGCAATCTGGAGCTGATGATCGCAGCTTCGCTCGACGCGCTGGCCCGGCCCAATGCGCGCGATCCCGAGGGCCATTTCACCGGCGTGCTCAAGCCCGAGTGGGAATCCGCGTTCGACGAGCTTTCGAGCCTTGCATACGATTCGTATCGTCAGCACATTCTCGACGATCCCGGCGTAATGATCTATTTCGAGCAGAGCACTCCTGTGGGCGAGCTGGAGAATGCCAAGATCGGCTCGCGTCCGGCGCGCCGCAATCAGTCGCCCAAGCTCGCGGATCTGCGCGCCATCCCCTGGGTCTTCGGCTGGACGCAGTCGCGGCTGCTGGTGCCGGCCTGGTTCGGCGTCGGCTTCGCCATCGAGCAGTTTCTCGCGCGCCCGGGCGCGTCACAGGGAGCCGGCCTTGCTCTGCTGCAAACCATGGCGCGAGAATTCCCGCTCTTCATCGATTTGCTCCGGAACGTCGAAATGGCGCTGGGCAAGGCTGACCTGGGCACCGCGCGGCTTTATTCCACCCTCGTGATGGACGAGAAGCTGCGCGAGCGCATCTACGGCATGTTCGAAGCCGAGTTCCATCGCACGGTGCGCGCGCTGCTTGCGGTCACGCGCCAGAAGGAACTGCTCCAGTCAAACCAGGTGCTGGCGCATTCCATCAGGCTGCGCAATCCCTATGTCGATCCCATGCACCTGATCCAGGTTGACATGCTGCGCCGCAAACGCGCCGGAGAAGACACTCCCGACGTGAACCGCGCCATTGCCGCCACCATCAACGGAATCTCTGCCGGTCTGCGCAACACCGGCTGATGCTCTCCGTCTCCGGGCCGGCGCGCGTTCAGACTTTCGTCTGGCCCAAGCCGTCCTATGATTGTGGTTCCCGAGGTACGATTGCATCCATGCCCAAACGCTCGGTCGTTTTCGTTCCGGCGATTTTGCTCCTGCTGATTTTCGAGAGCATTGCTCTACATATCGGACTTCGTGCGCAACAGCAAACCCCACAGCCTGCTCCGCCTGCCGACGCGCTCACCAGCTTCACCGTCAAGATCACCTACTCTCAAAAGGCCATGGACACACTCGTCGCGTCGAAAGAGACTGTAATTGTGGCCGGCTATCTGACAGCTTCCCCGATTCCCGGAACGCCTAAGAAGTATGTTGACCACGTTGGCGAAATTGGCATGGGAACGGTCCATAAGGAAATCGCTCCCGGAGAGATCGCCACGTTCGCCGGCGTGGAGCCCACCCCGGCCATGACGAAATGGGTTGACAGCAGCGGACCCCAACTCCTCATCAACGTCTACTCTGGCCGCAAATCTTCGCCCAACAACCTTCTCGACTGCGGAATCTATGAGGGATCTCTAAAGGCCGCCCAGGGCAAAACCATCCCCATCGCCTGCAAATTGATTGGGGAGTGATTGCCGGAGCCGCATTTTGGGCCGTAACCCCGCGTAAACAGTAGCACTTGCTATCGCCAGCCCGTTGGGTCTACGCTATAGCTATGCATCGATGTCGCTAAACACCGCCCTGGTGCCAGCTCCGATGCCGAAGTGCGCTTGATGGCGCGCGAATTTTCCTCCCTGACAAGCTGCACCGTTCCCCAAGAATCCGTTCCATCAGCAGTCCGGGCCTCCGCGCTCGGGAAAAAAGGAGATCATCATGGCGCGCATTGCCGCGAACGTAACTGAATTGATTGGCCGCACTCCGCTTGTGCGGTTGAACCGCGTGGCTGCGGGATTGCCCGCGACCGTTGTCGCAAAACTTGAAAGCCAGAACCCGGCATCGAGCGTGAAAGACCGCATCGGCTTCGCCATGATCGACGCTGCCGAGAAGGCCGGTAAGATCGCGCCCGGCAAGACCACTCTCATTGAGCCCACCAGCGGCAACACCGGCATCGCGCTGGCGTTTGTGGCTGCGGTCAAGGGCTACAAGATCATCCTCACCATGCCTGAGACCATGAGCCTGGAGCGCCGCGTAACCCTGCTCGCCTATGGCGCCGAGATCGTGCTGACGCCGGGACCGAACGGGATGAAGGGCGCAATTGCAAAGGCCAACGAGATCAAGGACAAGACGCCCAACGGCTACATCCTTCAACAATTCGACAATCCAGCCAACCCGGCCATTCACTTCAAGACCACCGGCCCTGAAATCTGGGATGACACCGATGGCAAAGTCGACATCCTGATTTCCGGGGTCGGCACCGGTGGCACCATCACCGGCGTTGCCAACTACATCAAGCCCAAGAAGTCTTCGTTCAAGGCGATCGCGGTTGAGCCGACTGACAGCCCTGTGCTCTCGGGCGGTAAACCCGGCCCGCATAAGATTCAGGGTCTCGGCGCGGGATTCATTCCCAGCATTCTCGACACCAAGCAGATCGACGAAGTCGTCCAGGTCACGAACGACGAGTCAGTCGAAATGGCGCGCCGCTTGGCCAAAGAAGAAGGCCTGTTCGTCGGAATCAGCTCCGGCGCGGCGGCTGCGGCAGCGCTGAAAGTGGCTGCGTGTCCCGAAAATGCCGGTAAGCTGATCGTGGTTGTGCTGCCCGACTTCGGCGAGCGTTATCTGTCGAGCATTCTGTTTGAGCCGCTGCGCCAGCAGGCTTTGGCGTTGCAGCCCGAGCCGATTGCGGTGCCGGCCTAAAAGGCAGGGAGCAGGGAACGAGGGATCAGGGGATCCAGGCGCCGCCGGCTTGATATGGATTCTCGTCTTCTAGGTCCCTGGTTCCCTTGTTCCCTCGGTCCCTGCATCTTATGTCCCTGTTTGCCCGAATGCGCGATGACATCGGTTCCATCATGGAGCGCGATCCCGCTGCGCGCACGCGTCTTGAGGTCCTGCTTTGCTATCCGGGTCTTTGGGCGGTTTGGATTCATCGCGTCTCCCATTGGCTCTGGCGTCACCATCTTCGTCTCCTCGGCCGCGTGCTCTCTCAGGTCGCTCGCTTCTACACTGGCGTCGACATTCACCCCGGCGCGCTCATCGGCGAGCGCCTGTTCATCGACCACGCCACGGGAGTGGTGATCGGCGAAACCGCCATCGTGGGCAGCGACGTGACCATGTACCAGGGAGTGACGCTGGGTGGCACCGGCAAGGGCCACGGCAAGCGACATCCCACCATTTGTGATGGCGTGTTTATCGGCAACAATGCCAACATCCTGGGCAATCTGACGGTCGGCGAAAACTCGCGGGTGGGGGCGGGGTCGGTTGTTCTCTCCGATGTGCCGCCGAATTCGACCGTTGTTGGCGTTCCGGCTCACATTGTCTATCGCAACGGCGAGCGCGTGCTCCTCACCGATCCGCACGACATCAAGGATCCGCTTTCCGACGCTCTCATCGCGCTTTCGGCGCGTGTGGAATCGCTCGAAGAGCGCCTCGGCGCCGAGCCCTGCCCGCCCGATCCCTTCGCGGCCGAAGAGGCTGAGCGGACCGCCTACCGTACCGAGCTTGAACGCATGCGCGTATACGTGACTATGGGCGAAGGCATCTGAAGAAGATAGCCGGCGCATTGCCAGACCGCCAACGACCCAATATTCTCTTAGATGGGCGAGGTGAACTTCGCCGGCCACAAGGGCTGACTCCCGTCACTCCCTCGGCCCCAAAGGAATGTGTAAGGCTCGATGGCAGGCTCACTCTCGTTTGCGAAATTTGTCTGGAAGAATCTCCGGCGGCGGCGGCTTCGAACTCTTCTTACCCTGGGCGGCATCAGCATGTCGCTGGGCGCGTTTGTCGGCCTGGTCGGCTTCTCCCGTTCGTTCGAGCAGCAATGGCTGCGGATTTACTCGAGCTCCCGCACCGACATAGCAGTGATTCGCGGCACGTTCCTCAACACTTCGCTCGATGAGTCTGTTACCGCCAAGCTGCGGGAGATCCCGGTTGTGGCGCAGGCCGCGCCCGCCATCATCAACGAGCTTGACCTCACCTCCGATGAAAATGCCCTGGTCTACGGCTGGCAGGCCAATCAATATCAACTTGACTCGCTCCAAATCCTGTCAGGGAGGCGCTTTCGCGACGGCCAGCTGGAAGTGATGCTGGGCGATGTTCTGGCGCAGGGCCTGAAGAAAAAGCCCGGCGACACGTTGGAGATCGAAGGCACGCTGTTTACCGTGGCCGGCATCTACCATAGCCCATCGGCGCTGCAGGCAGACGCAATGATCATGCCGCTCGACGAGCTGCAGCAATTGAGCAGCGTGCAGGGCAAGGTGTCTACGGTGGACGTGCGCCTGCGCCCGGCTCCGCCCGGTGAACCGTGGGACCATTATGTGAAGCGCGCACAGGCGGAGATTGAGGCCGCCCTGCCGGGACTGCGAGCCATTCCTGCGGCCGAGCGCGCCAGTGACAACCAGTTCGTAAGGCTCTCGCAGGCTTCGGCATGGGGAACGTCGGCGCTGGCACTTATGATCGGAATCCTGGGCATTGCCAACACGATGGTGATGAGCGTCTTCGAGCGCACGCAGGAGATCGGCACGTTGCGCTCCATGGGCTGGACGCGGCGCCAGGTGCTGTTTCTTATCGAATTCGAATCGGCCATCCTCGGTGTGTGCGGGGGAGTGATCGGTCTTCTGCTGGGCTGGGGCGCGCTCTTCATTCTGGCAAGGCTGCCGCAAACAGCCACGTTTGTTTCCGCCACAATCGAGTGGCCACTGATTGTGCAGGCGATGGTGATTGCGCTGGCCGCAGGCCTGATTGCCGGCGCCGCCCCCGCATGGCGGGCGGGAAAGCTCTCTCCCGTCGACGCCCTGCGCCACGATTAGCGAAAGGGTAGGCGGCATTCAGCAGATGTCTAAGGGCGAAATCGTGACCGCGCCGCGGCGGACGAAGGATCAGGCCTTGCTTGTCAGCGCTGAATCTCGTGCGAGCGGCTGCTCCATGCAATGGTGGCGGGAGGCAGGATCGAACTTGAGCCGCATTCAAGGCGTGAGGAGCGCAAGCGACGGGAGCCTTGAGGCGAAATCCTGAGTCCGTCGTGGGCGGACGAAGGATCAGGCTGCAATAGTGGTGGCGGGAGGCAGGATCGAACTGCCGACCTACGGGTTATGAATCCGTCGCTCTAACCATCTGAGCTACCCCGCCACATGGGGGACGCGCCGTGTAAAACCGCGCCAAATTTGATGATACGGGCCTGCCAATATCCGGTCAAACCCCGAAGCTCGCGAACTCCTGCGACAATTTAGCCATCATCTCCACAGCACCCCGGAGCCTTCCATGCCGAGTCTTCTTCACATCGACTCCAGTCCGCGAGCCAATTCCGTTTCCAGCCGGCTCGCAGCCGCCTTTGTCAAAAAATGGCGGCGGCAAAACCCTGCAGGCACCGTCATTCATCACAACACTTCGCTTGAATCGATTCCCTATCTCGACGAGGCAACAGCCGAAGCCTTCCTCAATCCCTCCGTCGTGTGCGTCCCCGAACCAGGATCGACCCTCGCCTGCTCCGACCGTTTCATCGATGAGTTCCTTGCTGCTGATGTCCTGGTTCTCGCGGTTCCCATGTGGAACCTTTCGATTCCAGCGTCGCTCAAGGCCTGGATCGACCTCGTCGTGCGCGAAGGCCGCACCTTTGCTTTCACTGAGAGTGGTACGGTTCCGCTCATCCCATCCGGCAAAAAGGCCTTCGTGTTTACTGCCCGCGGCGGCGCCTATCCTGCCGGCTCGCCAATGCGCGCGCTCGATTTTCAGCAGCCCTACCTGCGCGCGATTTTGGGTGTCATCGGCATCACCGATATCGAATTCATCCACGCTGAGCGGCAAAGTGAAAGCCCCGCAGCCGCCGTCGAAGGCCTCGCCCTCGCCGAGCGCGCCCTGGAAGCGCTCTCCCCTAGCTGTGCCGCACGCCTTGAAAGACGATAGCCTCGTCACTCCGCTCCCTTGCTCCCTCGCTCCCTGTTCCTCCTGCATTTACACTCTCTCCATGCCCCTGCGCATTGCAGCCGTCATTCCCGCGCGCCTCGCGTCCACGCGCATGCCGCGCAAAGTGCTGCGTACGATCGCGGGCCGGCCCATGCTTGAGTGGGTATGGCGCGCGGCCAGCGGCAGCGGGCTTATGGATCCCATTGTTGTGGCGACGGATGCCGAGGAAGTGGCCGAAGTTTGCCGCGCCCGCTCCATTCCCGTCGTCATGACTTCGCCCACCTGTCCCAGCGGATCGGACCGGGTGAGGGAAGTCGCGCGCCAAATCGACGCCGACATCTACGTCAACATTCAGGGCGACGAGCCGACGCTCTCGCCCGACTTCTTTCCGCCGCTTCTTGAACTCTTCGACCGGCCGGAGGTCGAAGTCTCCACGCTCGCCGTCTCGTGCCCGCCGCACGAGATCGCAAATCCCAACGCCGTCAAAGTGGTCACCGCACTCGACGGCCGCGCGCTCTACTTTTCCCGCGCCACCATTCCATTCGATCGCGATGCTGCCGGGTTCACCGGCTACCGCAAGCATCTGGGCATCTACGCCTATCGCAAGGCCGCGCTCGAGCGCTTCGCCGCGCTGCCCCCATCCCCGCTCGAACAGGCCGAACGCCTGGAGCAGCTCCGCCTGCTCGAAAACGGCATCGCCATTTATGTGGCCGACGCGCCCCGCGACACCATCGGCGTCGACACTGAAGAGGACCTCGCCCGAGCCGAAGCGCTACTGCGTGAGCGCAAGTTCTGATCCGGGCAGCGAGGCTGATGCGAAAGCAAGCGGGCGGAACAGGCTTGTGTAGTTGGGCGGTGATTCAGAGGAAAGATTGCCGAGTTAACAAATAAGATAACAGTGGTTTACTGATCTATAAACGAAAAGTTACTTATTTATTAACATAATGTTATTGATCGATAAACAGGTTGTTTATCGATTTATAAACAGTTAACTCGTTGATTATAATCGGTTCACGGTACTAAAGTTACTGAATCTGAACCAGGGCCGGTGCAATTTTTAAAAAAAATCTTTTCTGGCCGGGTGGCCGGAAGTGGCACCCAGCGATGAGCAACCGATTGAGAAGTCTCTCCATGGCAACGCTCCCGCGCGAAGTTTCGATGCTGAGACCATGATGCACCAAAGGGGCATAATTACCGGCAAACTTGATGAAACAGGGACTGGGGAATAGGGAACTGGGAATAAAGGACTTGCGGGAGGGCAGCGATTTATTTTTGGCCAAAGGTCTTGACAGGGAGATGGAGTGAATCTCCTGGGCGAGACAGAATGTTATTTGAGAGGGCGCTGTTGCCGAAGGAAATGTTCAAATTGCCGTCTCGGCCGCGGAGCCTTTTTCTGAATTCCCGGCAAGATTCGGATAGCGTAGAAACTGGGTACGCGCGACGATGAAAAGCATGACCGCAACCGCAACATCGCAACCCGCAGCCATGAATCCCGCCGCCAGTCCCGTTCCGGCCCGAACCGGCCGCATTCCCGCGCTGGCCTCGTCCCTTGATCCCGACGCCGCATGGCAACAAATCGCAGCGCGCGACCCGCATGCACGTTTCGTCTACGGAGTTATAACGACCGGCGTCTTTTGCCGCCCTGGCTGCGCCAGCCGCAGGCCGTTGCGCCAGAACGTGCGCTTCTTCGCGACACCTCTGGAGGCACAGGCCGCGGGCTTTCATCCTTGCAAACGCTGCAAACCCACCGCGTGGGGCAGCCCCTTAGGCAAGATTCGCGCGTACATCGAGCGGAATCTCGATCGCCCCATTCGTCTCGCGGAACTCGCACGCGTCGCCGGACTCAGCCCCTTCACCGTGCAGCGGCTCTTCAAACGCGAGATGGGCGCGAGCCCGCTTGCATACCAGCGCGCGCTGCGAGCTTCACGCTTGCGCAGCGAGCTGAAGCAGGGCGCGAGCGTGACCGACGCTATCTACTCCGCAGGCTTCGGCTCATCGAGCCGCGCCTACGAAGGCAGCCAGCTGGGCATGACGCCGGCGCGCTTTGCGCAGGGCGGCAAGGGCGAAACGATTTCGTTCACTTCCGCTCAGACGGCCTTTGGCTGGATCGTTGTAGGCGCCACCGAGCGCGGCCTTTGCTGGCTCTCGCTCGCCGATACCAAGAATGAAGCCGAGGCCAGCCTGCGCGCGGAGTTTTCAGCGGCCACGCTGGGCCGCGACCCCGAGCTCTCACGCCTCGTCGATGCGGCGGTGCAGAATGTCAGCCCTTCCACAGGTCTCCTCCAAAGCCAGGACGAAACGAAGTTTGATCTCCGCGGCACCATCTTTCAACTGCGCGTGTGGCAGGCGCTGCGCAAGATTCCGCGCGGCGAAACGCGCAGCTACTCGCAATTGGCGCGCGAGATGGGCGAGCCCAACGCCACGCGTGCAGTGGCCCGCGCCTGCGCGCTCAATCGCGTTGCATTGCTCGTGCCATGCCATCGCGTCGTGGGCGCGACAGGCTCGCTCACCGGCTATCGATGGGGTGTGGAACGAAAGAAGAAACTGCTCGACGCCGAACGAGAATAATTGACCTTCTTGATGAACGCCTTGAAAGGGCACGGCTTCAGCTGTGCCGTCGGAAACTCATAAACACTGGGCTTTAGCCCTTGCGGGATGTTTTTGGCGTCCCTCAATTCACCTCTGCAATCGGTTCTGGCCGCGTCTGCGCTGCGGCTGCTACATTGGTTTCTCGGTTCGAAGCGGTTGCATCGGACGCGCTTCTGCCCAGGAGCCAACCATTATGCCGCGCACCGCGCACATCGCTCTTCTTGCATTCATCTCTGCTTCGCTCGTCGCAGGCCAACAGCCGTCACCCTCGCAGCCATCGCCTCAACAACCATCGCTGCAGCCCACCACCGCTGCCGAGGCGCCGAACCGCGACACCAGTTACATCGAGCCGAACGGCACCGTCCACGTGACGCGCGTTGTTCCCGTGCCGCAGGACCTGAGCCCGGAGGCGCAGAAATTCATCAGCCGCGTGGTGCCTGACGAAGCTCCGCCCGAGCCGCTCGCCAATCGGCGCGCACGCATGGACGCCACGCAAGCTCTCGCAAAAGTGGAGTGGAGCAAGATCTGCCCGAACACGAGCGTCGACACGGAACTCGGCGGCGTTCCGGTGCACATCGTCACGCCGGACAACATGCCGGCTGCGAATGGAGACAAGGTTCTCATCAACCTGCATGGCGGCAGCTTCAATGCTGATTCAGGCTCTTACAGCGAGTCGATACCGATTGCCGGTTTCACGGGAATCAAAGTGGTGGCCGTGCTCTATCGCCTTGCTCCTGAGCATCCTTTTCCCGCGGCCGTGGACGACGCGGTCGCCGTGTACCGCGAGTTGCTGAAGACCTACAAGCCAGACCACATGGTGATCTACGGAACATCCGCGGGCGCGGCGCTCACCGCGGAAGTTGCGGTGAAGCTGAAGCAGCTTGGCTTGCCGATGCCCGCCGCGCTCGGCATTTTCAGCACGGTGGATAACTTTGCGTACATGAGCGATTCCTGGTCGATCTATACGTTGAACGGATTTGCCGGCCATCTCGATCCACCAACCGCTGGCGGCCACGATCCGTATTACATTGGGTCGACGGATCCCAAAGACCCGGTGCTTTCACCCATCTATGCCGACCTGACCGGTTTGCCGCCGGCGCTGTTCATCACCAGCGAGCGCGACGCGCTGCTGAGCTCGACGGCGAACCTGCACCGCGCCTATCTGCGCGCAGGTGTCGATGCGAGGCTGGTGGTGTTCGATGGCCTGCCCCATGCGTTCTGGTACCGGTGGGAGCTACCCGAGTCCATCGAGGCGAGCAAAATCATGGCGAAATTCTTTCTGGATCATCTGGCCAAATAGCCAGGATCAGACACACTCCCAATCGCCGAATGTTCCTTTCGGCTCGAAGTGTTGACGACTGCGCCGCTCGCGGGAAGCCGCGGCGCAGTTCGATGGGACTTCAGCCGGTGTAGCCGCCGGAAGCGTAGACGGTTTGCCCGCTGAGCCAGCCGGAGTCTTCGGAAGCCAGAAACGCTGCCACCTCAGCGATGTCGCGTGGTTGGCCGATGCGGCCGAGCGGCGTCTGCGCTGCGGCGTGCTTTTCAAATTCGCTGCCGATGAATCCTGCGCGGTGCGCACCTTCAGTCTCGACCATGCCTGGGTTGAGGGCGTTCACACGAATTTTTTTCGGGCCGAGCTCCTTTGCCAGCGAAGTGGTGATGGTATTGACGGCTCCCTTGGTGGCGCTGTAGACCGCGGCATTGGCGAATCCCGAGGCCACCACCGATCCGATGTTGATGATGCTTCCGCCGGCCGGGTTGAAGCGCTCCACGGCGGCCTTGGTTGTGAGCAGCAGGCCGAGAACGTTCAGATCGAACTGCTTGTGGAAGTGCTCGGGAGTGATCTGCTCGAGCGGGCCAAATTCATAAATGCCGGCATTATTTACAAGGATGTCGATGGGCCCGAGCTGGTCGGCAACTGTCTTGATGAAAGGTCCGACGGAGTCGGGATTTGAGAGGTCGGCCTGCACCGCGATGGCTTTTCCGCCCGCGGACTTGATTTCCGCGACGACTTTTTCTGCACTTGGCTTGCTGCCGGAGTAGTTGACGGCGACGGCGGCTCCGCGCGCTGCCAGCTCGCGGGCGATTGCCGCGCCAATTCCCTTGGATGCGCCGGTCACCAGCGCCACTTTGCCTTCAAGATTCTTCATTGTCTGCTCCCTCTATCGAATGCCATCTGTTCGACAGTCCGATAACTGTCGAATTGATTCCGGAGGCGGAAGAAAGGATTCAGGCAGATTGTGAAAATCCTGTATTGAGGAGGAAATTGGGAGATGGATTGTCGGCGCGCCGGCAGTTAGCGACCGGGACGGGCTGCAGATTCGAGCGAGGCAAGAAAGGATGCGACGGAGGCTAGAACTCCCGGCCGGAGCGTGAGATAAGCGAACTTGCCTTCGCGGCGAACCTCAATGAGCCCCGCCGTTTCAAGCTCCTTGACGTGGTGGGAGAGCGTGGCGGCGGAGATGGGCAAGGTGGCCAGAGCCTGGGAGCATCCGAACGGGCAGCCGGCGTTGGCAATGCTTTGCAGGAGTTCGAATCGCCGCGGGTCGGCGAGCGCTTTCAAAATCAACGCTCGCTGCGTGCGATTCAGCCGCATCGCTTTTGCTGCTTCGGATTTTTCGGCAGCTTTGCGTGTTCCTGCCATCGCACCCACTTTTTGCTGCAGCGCGTTCGAACCTATTTTAGATCGAATTCAGAGCGCATCGATTGGTCGGACCTGCGTGGACGCGAAGCGCGAACGAAGTTGTCGGAACGATGCAGCGCGTTGAGCAATGAAAAGGGCAGGCTGAATCGCCCGCCCTTCTTTCTCATCGAACGAATTCGACCCCTAATCCAACCGCCGCGATTCTAGTGGCAGCCGCCCACCAGTTTTCCCGGCTCGGTGGGTTGCGTGCTATTCAGCAGGCCCGGAATCTTGCTCGTGAGCGTGGGCGCTTCATAGTTGAAGAAGACGCCGGAGCACGCCACGCCACCATTGAGCTTGAAGAACGCGTATGTGCCGACCGCTCCGCCGCTGTAGCTGGTCTTGGTGCCTGTGAATCCATTGCCGGACTTCATCAGCGTTCCGCCGGATTCGAGCGCCTTGACCGAGAGCACATACCAGACGCCGTTCGCATTTGAAGAGGCCGACTGAAGCTCCTGCGCAAGGCCGTCTGCCCTCATGACCGCATTCAAATGCGAGATCACAGGCCGTTGCGATTCCGGCGGCGCGCCCGCGGGCGGCTTGGGCGAATCAAACACGTCCGGTTCAGTCAACGATTTCAGGTAGCCATCGATAGCCTCGGTAATGGCTCGTTTGTCGGCTGCCGTGTGCGCGTCTGATTCGGCATTTCCGCTGCTGCCCGGCTCAGCGCCCGGCGCCTGGTTTTCAGTGGCGTTGCCAGCAACGCATGCGCGCACCCTGAGGAGGCCGACGTATTTGGTGAGAAACGGCGAGTGGCCGATATCGACCGCCGCGAGCGAGTTAGGCATGTATGTGTCAGGAATGACGACGTCGAGGCCGAGCGCCCGCAAATGTCCGGCTACGTCGTCTACAAGAGTCTGATCGAGGATGTTTCCTTCAAGCGGGTGCGTTTGCGCGGTCTGGCTCAGCAGTGAGAGGGCGAACGATGCGGCCTGGCTCTCAGGGAACATTGACATCAGCTGGGAACTCAGACTCGTGGCCGCTCTCGAACCACCTTGTGGGCAGTAATGGTCGGCGCGCTGCGTCAGCATGTCCATGGTGGAAACGTCGGTGCGCCAAAGCTGGAACTCAGAAATCGCGCTGGAATCTCCCGAAACCACGACGACTCCCACGGGAGGCCCGTTGATCGCCTGCGCATTGCAACTGGCGTCGGCTGCTCCCACATTCTTTCCCAGATTGCAGGCCAGCGCAGTGCCTTCGGCATCCATTGCGGTATAGGTCATCATCTCCGACTCGATCGCGAATCCCTTGCCGCTGTTGTCTTCATCCGAAGTGGTGCTGGACTGCGGGGCGCTGCTCGACGCGCTGAATCCGCCGAACCCGCCCGACCCGCCGGATCCGCCCGATTTCTTCTGGCTATAGGCAGCGGCAGCTAATGTAAGAACGGCGCAAGAAACAATGACCGGGCTCCGCAAGGGCCCAAGAAACCTGAGCATCGAACGCATGACGTACCTCCAATTTGTCTGGGGGGACAGAATCTTTGGATGGCGCCTCAACAACCCGACCAGCTCTTCGCAGCTGTCGCGGCTCTTCCGCTGATTGATCCCGATAATACCATCAATCGACGCAGACAACGCGAAGAATCTGGCGCAGCCGACTCCCCGTTTGCAGATGACGTTGCAGGCAGTGGCGGAGTTTCACGGTGCAGCTTGTCTCGAGTGATTTCTGGCCGCGCCGGAGGGTCTTGCGTCGCGCCCACATCGTAAAAATTCAACTCGAAAGCTCACTTCTTCTTTTCGGCGACCACAAGCAGCGTTTGAAACTGCGGCGCGTCCGGCTCTTTGTCTACAACTGCGACTTCGATGTTTATGAAGCCCGCGTGCTCCAGCATGGCTTCGATCTCTGACTCGCTGAAGCCGAGCCATTCGTCGGCGTAAAGTTCGCGCGCCTCCTCAAAACGATGGCGCACGAGATCGAGAATGATGACGCGGCCGCCGGGACGAAGGATGCGGGCCGCTTCAGCCAGTGCACGCTCGGGATGGAGCGCGTGGTGCAGCGACTGCGAGAAGAAGACCAACTCGACTTCGGCATCGCCGATGGGAACCTCTTCCATGTCGCCGAGGCGATAATCGATGTTCTTGACGCCGTGGCGGCGCGCCAGCTCGCGACCGACTTCGATCATCTTGGCGGAGCTATCGACGGCGATGACGCGCTCGGCATTATGGGAAAGTAAAAGGGCGGAACTCCCTTCGCCGGCGCCGAGATCGGCAACAACCAGCGGCGGCATCAGCCGCAGCAGCACTTCGGCCAGGCCCTTCCAAGATTTGCCAGGCACGTAATCCTTGCCGAGGCGGCCAGCAACGCTATCGAAAAATGCGCGGGTTTTATCCTTGCGTTTGCGCAGCACGCGCCGCATGGCAGCCTGATCGGCAGAGCCTTCGGCAATCTCCTCCTTTGCCTGATCGAGGATTTCGTGCAGCGGGCTGCTGCCTGCGAGGGCGGCCGGAGAAACGCGATAAAGATTGCTCTTGCCGATGCGGCGGTCTTCGACCAGCTCCGCCTGCTTGAGCTGGGAGAGATGCGTGGAGATGGTGCTCTGGCCCATTCCGAGGATCTCCTGCAGCTCGGCAACGGAGAGCTCCTCATCCTTTAAAAGCAACAGGATACGGAGCCGGCTTGGATCGGCCACCACCTTTAACGTTCTGACTATTGACGGCATACGAAGATTCTGCTACATATCAACATATCACGATACGTCGATAAAAGGAGATCTGAATGGCAACCGCAACCCTCGAGAAAGTCCAGACCGAATACAAGGTGGCCGATCTTGGCCTGGCCGACTGGGGCCGCAAAGAAATCGTCATCGCCGAGCAGGAGATGCCGGGATTGATGTCGATCCGCAACAAGTATGCAGCCGAGAAGCCGCTGAGCGGAGTGCGCATTACCGGATCGCTGCACATGACCATTCAGACCGCGGTGCTGATTGAGACGCTGGTGAGCCTGGGCGCCGAGGTGCGCTGGGCGAGCTGCAATATTTTTTCGACGCAGGACCACGCGGCGGCGGCGATTGCGGCAGCCGGGGTTCCGGTGTTCGCGTGGAAGGGCGAGAGCCTGGAAGACTATTGGGAGTGCACGTATCGCGCGTTGACGCACAAGGGCGGCAAAGGGCCGCAGCTCATCGTAGACGATGGCGGCGATGCGACCTTGCTGATCCACAAAGGCTATGAACTTGAGAACGGCGACAAGTGGGTGGATACGCCGAGCGGCAATCACGAAGAGCAAGTGATCAAGGACCTGCTGAAGAAGGTTTTCGCCGAGGACAAGCAGCATTGGCACAACGTCGTGAAGGATTGGCGCGGAGTGAGCGAAGAGACGACAACGGGCGTGCACCGGCTCTACAAGATGATGGAGCAAGGCAAGCTGCTGGTGCCGGCGATCAACGTGAACGATTCCGTGACCAAGAGCAAGTTCGACAATCTTTACGGCTGCCGCGAGTCGCTGGCAGACGGAATCAAGCGCGCGACGGACGTGATGGTGGCGGGCAAGGTCGCAGTGATCTGTGGCTACGGCGACGTGGGTAAGGGCTCCTCACACTCGCTGCGCGGAATGGGCGCGCGCGTCGTGGTGACGGAGATCGACCCGATCAATGCGCTACAAGCGGCGATGGAAGGCTTTGAAGTGACAACCATCGAAGACACGCTGGGCCGCGGTGACATCTATGTTTCCTGCACGGGCAACACGGATATCATCACTCTGGAGCACATGGAGAAGATGAAGGACCAGGCGATCGTCTGCAACATTGGCCACTTCGACAACGAGATTCAGATCGATCGTTTGAACGGGGCCAAGGGCGTTACGCGGACCAACATCAAGCCGCAAGTGGATAAGTACACATTCCCTGACGGCCACTCGATCTTCATCCTCGCGGAAGGGCGACTGGTGAACCTGGGCTGCGCGACGGGCCATCCGAGCTTCGTGATGTCGAACAGCTTTGCCAACCAGACGCTGGCGCAGATCGATCTTTGGAAGAACCGCGACAGCTACAAAGTGAACGTCTACACGCTGCCAAAGAAGCTGGACGAGGAAGTGGCGCGGCTGCACCTGGAAAAGATCGGCGTGAAGCTGACGAAACTCTCGAAGAAGCAGGCCGACTACATCGGCGTGCCGGTCGAGGGCCCCTACAAGGCGGAGAACTACAGGTACTGAAAGGCAGGGAACAAGGGAGCGAGGGACCGAACCGGCTGCAAATGCCACGGTCCCTTTTCTCTTGGGCTTTTCGATGACAGGCCAACGCACATTCTCGTTTGAACTGTTTCCGCCGCGCACGCCGGAGGCGCAGGCCAAGCTGCCTGCGACCATTGCGCAACTGGCGGCGGTGCGGCCAGATTATTTTTCGGTGACGCACGGCGCGGGCGGCTCCGACCAGGAAGGCACTTACGAGACGATCCTCGCCGTAGTGAAGCACTCCGGCGTTGAAGCTGCGCCCCACCTTACTTGCGTGGGCTCGACGCGCGCCGCCATCGCTGCACAGCTTAAGCGCTATCGCGAAGCGGGCGTGAAGCGCATTGTCGCGTTGCGCGGAGACCTACCGGCCACGGCCATGAGCGCTGCGGCGCCCGGTGAGTTTCACTACGCCAGCGAGCTGGTCAGCTTTATCCGCAAGGAGCACGGAAGCGCATTCAGGATCGAAGTGGCTGCGTATCCCGAGATGCATCCGCAAGCCAACAAACCGAACGAGGACTTTGAATTCTTTCGCCGCAAGGTGGAAGCGGGCGCGGACGCCGCACTGACGCAGCTTTTCTACAACGCAGACGCATATTTCGACTTCATGGAGCGCTGCGAGAAGGCCGGAATCAAAATCCCCATTGTGCCGGGCATTATGCCTATCACCAGCTACGCAGGCATCATGCGCTTCTGCACGGGCTGCGGCGCAGACCTGCCCCGCTGGATTCGCCTACGCCTGGAAGAGCTCGAGAACGACAAGATCGCGCTGCACGATTTTGGGTTGAGCGTGGTGACGCGGCTTTGCGAGACGCTGCTGAAAGGTGGGTCGCCGGGGCTGCATTTTTACACCATCAATCAAGCGGGACCGACGCTGCGGCTGTGGGAGAAACTGGCGCTGAGAAACGAGCCGGCCGCGCAGCCGATCGAACAGTCACTGCGTTGAGCGCACACCGACCGCGTTGGACATGCTAAACCCGGCGACGCATGGATTCTGATTCCGTTTCAATGCTAGAATTTGGCGAATTCAGATTCCCCGAGGTCAAATGCGTCTCTCAATAAACTTCCTGCTCTGTCTCAGTCTGCTCGCGATCGGCTGCAAATTTTCTGGCGCTTCCAGCGCCATCATTGGCACCTGGATCTCAACCGATCATCCAATTCCAGCCGGCTGCGATACCAAACTTGTCTTCACATCCGACACAGAGTACTTCGAAGATCCTGGCACGCCGGGGCTCACTCCTCCCAGGAAGGGCACGGTTCACGTTATTATCGGCGGCGACCCCAAGACGCCGAATCAATTCGTCATCCAGAATCCCGCGACCGGCTTTATGGACGATTTTGATCTGACCGACCCAACACACGCCATCGGAGGCAGCGTGGCCCAGTGCCACTACGCCAAGCAATAAAGCGCTTTAAGAAACGCTTCCCGACTACGCGGCTGACATCGGGAGTTTACGCCTGTGGCATGGTCGCGCGGCTCGGCGTTCCAGCCGACACCGCCGTTCCGTAGCCGGAGCAAATCGCATCTGAGGCTGTAGGGAAGCTCCAGAAAAGGGGCAACTCCAATGGCAAACGATGCGCATTCCACGCCTCCTCCCGATCGGGAAAGGCCATTCCTGGAACCTATAAGGATCCTGGCAATCGTGGTCATTGCTTTCCTTCTGTTTTTGCTGGGGATGAGCATGGTGCGCCACCGGTTCTTTCGCGGCGGATACGTCAGGCCCAACCAATCAGTCGGTCCATGACACGACCATCCGATTTAACCTTGGCATGGGAGGCTTCAGAACGCATGCCGCATCATTGGATGAATTTGATCGCGCAATACGCCAGTGTGGTGGGATTCATGATCGGGTTGCCGATCATGGCAGGCACATACTTTGAATCGCTGAAGGCAAGGCAGGAAGCGAAGCGGGCGCGAGAGGGAACGCTCCATGCGCTGAACTGCCTGGAGTTCATCGCCGGCGATGGGACGTGCATTAACGTGGTGCCGCTGGAGACGCTGCACTCTCTGCCCCGCGAAGGCGATGTCCTGTTGCTGCCGGGCGACGGGATGGGAGCTGAATCGCTCTTTTTACCCGGAGCCTACCTTGTGGAGGCGATCGAGCACATTTACACGCCGAGAGAAAGCAAAGGGGCTCGCCCGCACGAAGCGCGGCTGACGAAGGCCGTGGCGAGGGTGACGTCGCTGAATCCGCAGATGATGGCTGAGGCGCCTGCGAAGGCTTAACCATTTTTCCGCCGGACGCGCCGGTGCCACGCGCGCCACAGCGCATTGTGCAGGAGGCGCGTTTGCTCGGCTTTGAGCGCCTGGTAGGAGCGCTCGACGTAGCCGTCGAACTCCGCGGGCCAGCCGATCATGGAGCGCCGCTCAGTGTAATCGCCCTCGGCCCACTTTGTGAGCAGCGCTTTGTAGCCCACCACGTGCGTGACGAAGTCGAGCAGGCATTGCGGCATCTGTTCCTCGACGATGAGGTGCGCATTCTCAATGATGATTTTCTCGCGAATGTTGTTCAGCGGCATGAAGATCGTGGTCATCCACAGGGTCCACTCCTTAAGGTCTTCGTCGCGGATGGGATGGCATTGGGTTTTGCCCTGGCGGGTGAGTAGCGATTTGTAGGCAATGTTGCCGGCGACGGTGGCGACGTAAAGCGGACCGTAAAACTCGTTGAGTCGCTGGTTGACGAGGCGCAGGCGGTCTGCGCGGCGAGCGGCGACACGGTTGCCGAGAAACGTGACCAGATAGCCTGCAAAGGCCAGCACGATGGTGAAGACGGCGGCGTTTTGCAGGCTCGACGATAACGAGATGGAGGAGAGATCCATGGCGGTCTTCTATTCCTTCGGCGCAGAGTATACGCGGGCGGCGGGAGCGGAGACGGTGACGGCGGTCAGGCATGAAGGGTGCCGTTCCGATTTGTTACTTTGCGCGGGCAGCGGGAAGGAGCTTTGCCTTTTTCGGGACAATTTTGATTTCGAAAAGCAATGGCCACAGCTTGCCGGTGACGAAAAGGCGATCGTGCGCGGAATCGTAGGCTATTCCGTTGAGTACAGCATCCTGGCTGGGCCGCTGGTTGGGCGGCAGCAAGCCGGCGAGATCGATCGAACCCAGCACTCGGCCTGAAGCTGGCGAAATGCGGACGATACGGTCGGTGAGCCAGACATTCGCGTAGATTTCGCCGCGGATGTATTCGAGCTCGTTCAATTGCGTCATGGCGATGCCGTGGTCCTTTACTTCGATATGCCGCACTTCGCGGAAGGTTTTGGGATCGAGGAAGCGCAGCATCGCGGAGCCGTCGCTCATGATGAGGTTGTGTCCATCCTGGGTGAGGCCCCAGCCTTCGCCGCTGTAGTTGAAGGTGCGGACCAGGCGGAAGCTGAAGCGGTCGTAAACGAAGCCGATGTGCGATTGCCAGGTGAGTTGGACGAGCGTGCTGCCCCAGTCTGTCAGTCCTTCAGCGAAGTATTGGGAGGGAACGGCGACCTGCTGGAGCACGCGGCCGGTTGCGAGATCGACCATGCGAAGCGAAGAGTGGCCATTGAGGCCGGTGCTCTCGTACAGGTAGCCGTCTTTGTAGATCAATCCCTGGGTGTAAGCGTGGTTGTCGTGCGGATAAGTGTGAACGACGCGGTAGGTGTCTTGCGCCGGCAGCTCGAGCGCGATGAAAAAGGCGAGCAGTATGAATCGGTGTGGGCGAAGGGGATGAGGCATGGCGGCGTTTTTTGGCTAGTTTGCCGGTCCGGCGTCGTCGGCCATCGACACCTGAACCGGCGGGTTCGAGGTCAGTTGAGCATCCATGATAAGCGCGGTGCGCGCCTCGCCGCCAACGAGTGTGATGGGAGACGAGGTGTAGGCGGGCTTGGTTACGCCCGTGGGCGTGACGACCATGGTGACGGTTTGCGCCGTAAAGCTGATGTATCCGGCGGTGGCTCCAACGGGGAGATCGGTGACGAGAGGAATGGCGTCGGCGAGGGCGACGCCCGATGGAACCATGTAGATGTCGACGGCGCCGGTTTTGGGCGCCTGATTGAGGAAGCGGAAGGCCGCGAGGTTGGCGGCCGCGTTGATCTGCTGGTCTTCAAGCACGGTGACGGTGTAACTGCTGGGCGCGGCGCCGTTGTCCGTGAGGAAGACCGAGTGCTGATGACCGGGCAAGAGCGTGCCGCTGGTGGAGACGAGCGCCGGTCCGCCGGTGGCGGCGGTGATCTGGATCAGGGCCGCTTCGCTGGCGGAAACTGTGCCGTAGGGCGTGATGGTTCCTGCGCCCGCGCTGGCGGCGATCAGCTGGCCTTCAACCTGGACGTTGACTGCGGGAGCGATCGTTGAAGCGTCGATGAAACGGACGAGGCTGGGCTGCGTGTAGGTGGCAACTTTTTCGCAGGCGGCGAGAGAGAGAGCAAGGGCCAGCGAGACGGGGACTGCGATGGCGAGAGCGCGCAGCGTCAACGGCCGCGAAAATCTCTCCGGGAGGCTGGTTCGCATCGAGCGCATCTGGGCGAGGATCACAAGCTTGCACTCATAGTACAGGCAATGAATCGACGGCGATTACGACTTTCTGGCCAGAGAGCGCGGAGCGGAATCTGAGTGGGCATCGCGGCGAAGCGATCTTTAGAGCAATCCGCTGTGGAAGCGGCCGAAGTGGCGTGCCATCATGACGGAAAGCAGGAGCGCGCCGGCGCCGGCTGTGACGACGTGCAACCAGAAATGAATGTTGAACTGGCCGAGCCAGATGAGCAGAACGTAAGCGAAGACCAGATTCAAAAATCCCCAGAGGACGTTGACGGTGGAAGACGAGAGGCCCTGGCCGGGCGGCTTGGCAAAGGGCGACTGGAATGGGCGGCCGGAGATTCCATTCACGATGTGCGGCACAGAGTTGGCGAAAAACGCCCCGCCGAAAAACCATTCGATCAAGTGGACGATGAGCATGGCGATGCCTCGGTGAACGACGGTATCCATGGTAGTTCATGCCGAGTCAGTGGTCAGCGAGATTGCGGGTCTGTGATTCGGACTCTAGCTCGCGCCGAGATAGATGAAGCGCGCGAGAAAAAGTGCGGCGAGGAGGTAGAGCAGCCAATCCTGACGGCGGGCTTTGCCCGCGAGCAAATTCAGCACTGCCCAGTAAATGATGCCGAAGCCGAGACCATTGGCGATGGAGTAGGTGAAGGGAATGAGGATGAGGGTGAGGAAGGCGGGAACGGCGACGAGGGGGTCGTGCCAGTGAATCTCAGTGATGGCAGCCAGCATCATCGAGCCCACCAGAATGAGCGCCGGCGCGGTGGCAGCCGTGGGGACGATGCCGATGAAGGGAGCCGCGCCGATGGCCGCGAGGAAGAGCAGGCCGGTGACGATTGCGGTGACGCCGGAGCGGCCGCCCGCGGCCACGCCGGCAGTGGACTCAACGTAGCTGGTGACGGTGGAGGTTCCGGTGAGTGAGCCGAAGACGGTGGCAGTGGCGTCGGCAAAGAGGATGCGGTTGAGGCGTGGGATGGAATGGTCTGGCGCGATGAGACCGGCGCGCTTGGTGACGGCGACGAGAGTGCCCAGGTTGTCAAAGAGATCGACGAAGAAGAAGACAAAGATGATTTCGAGCAGACCCTTGTTTACCGCGCCCATGATATTGAGCTTGAATGCGGTTTGGGTGAGCGCGCCGATGCCGCCGGTTTGCGGGGTCCAGTGAACCATGTGAAAGGCCCACGCGACGCCGGTGATGGTGAGGACGCCGATGAGGATGGAGCCTTTCACTTTGCGGACTTCGAGAGCGACCATCAGGATGAGGCCGAGCAGCGCGAGGTAGGCGGTGGGATTGCGAATGTTGCCCATGCCGACGAGAGTATTGGGATCGCGCACGACGATGCCCGCGTGCTGAAAACCGATGAAAGCGATGAAGAGGCCGATGCCGCCAGCGACCGCAGCGTAAAGCTGGTGAGGAATGGCGCGGAGGATCATTTGGCGGATGCCGACGGTGGTGAGCGCGAGAAAAATGATGCCGGAAAGAAAGACTGCGCCAAGCGCGGTCTGCCAGGGCACATGCATTTTGAGACAGACGGTGTAGGTGAAGTAGGCGTTGAGGCCCATGCCGGGCGCGAGAGCGATGGGATAGCGCGCGATGACGCCCATCAATATGGAGCCGAAGGCGGCCGAGAGGCATGTGGCAGCGGTGACCGCGGGCAACGGCACGCCAGCGTCGGCCAGCACGGCGGGATTGACCAGCACGATGTAGGCCATCGTGAGGAAGGTCGTGACGCCGGCGAGGATTTCGGTGCGCCAGTTGGTTCCCAGACGGGCAAATTCGAAATAGGCTTCGAGTCGCTTGCGCATAGGCGGGTACCTGCTAGAAAAACACAGTGCGGCGCGGAGACAAAGCGAATTGTGTGGAAGACGAGTGAACTCGGCGAGCCTTATTGTGTCGGCGGAGCCGCTGGAGGAGGCGTGGCCGGCGCAAGATAGCCGGAGTCTTTCATCCAATCGGCCATGCGCTGCGGCCAGGTGTTCACGGTGACGAGCTTGGAGCGATCGCCCATGTTGAAAGCGTGCTTGCCTTGGGGCAGAAAGATTGCTTCAACGGGAACGCCTGCTGCGTGGAGCTTTTCGTAAAACTGAAGCGTGACCTTGTCGCATCCGTATTGATCGTCATCGGCGACCAGAAGAAATGCCGGCGGGGCATTGGCGGGTACTGTGTCGGGCACGCCGCCGCCGGGATAGACCATCATTTGAAAGTCAGGCCTGCCGTTGAGGCGGTCGATGGGATCGGGCCCGGCAGGATCGCCGTCACCGGGCGCGTAGGCGACCATCGAAACCACTTCGCCGCCAGCTGAGAAGCCGAGCATGCCCACGCGATGCGGATCGATGCCCCATTCCTGCGCGCGGCTGCGCACCAGGCGAATGGCGCGATACGCATCCTGCCGGACGTTCTCTTTCGTGTAGGGCGAGTTTGGCTCACCGGGCAGGCGATATTTGAGCGCGAACGCGGCGACGCCGATGCTGTTGAAGAATTGCGCGGCCTGCACTCCTTCGGCGTTGAAAACCAGCTCGCGAAAGCCACCGCCGGGCGCGATGACGACCGCGGTGCCGTTGGCTTTGTCTTTCGGCGGCAGAAAGACGGTGATGGAAGGATCGTTTACGTTGCGAACCCAATAATCCTGCGCCTGTTCGGGAATGTCTTTGCGGCTCTCGAAGCCGGGCGCGCCGTTTTCCCATAGATGAACGACCTGCGGCGCGGTTTGGGCTACTAAGCTTGGGCAGATGGAGGCAATCGTGAGGAGGGTGAAGAGAATCTTCATGACGGTGGCAGCCTTTACAGTGGATGGTGAGCGGCGCGAAAGTCTAGCCGAGCAGTTTTGCCGCGTCCTTGGCGAAGTAGGTGACGATGAAGTCGGCGCCGGCGCGGCGCAGACCGACGAGCGACTCGAGGATTGCGCGATCGCGGTCAAGCCATCCCTTTTCAAACGCAGCCTGCAGCATGGAGTATTCGCCCGAGACCTGGTAGGCGCCGATGGGCACGTCGACGCGGTCGCGGGCCGCGCGCACCACGTCGAGATAGGGCATGGCGGGCTTCATCAGAATCATATCGGCGCCTTCTTCAATGTCGAGATCGATCTCGCGCATGGCCTCGCGCAGGTTGGCGCCGTCCATCTGGTAGCTGCGGCGGTCGCCGAACTGGGGCGCGGAATCGGCGGCCTCGCGGAAAGGACCGTAGAAGGCTGACGCGAACTTCGACGCGTAGCTGAGGACGGGCGTTTGCGAAAAGCCCGCGCCATCGAGCCCGCTGCGGATTGCGGCCACCCGGCCGTCCATCATGTCGCTGGGAGCGACGACATCCGCGCCGGCCTTTGCCTGGCTGACGGCAGTGAGTGCGAGTAGCTCGAGCGTGGGATCGTTGTCGACGTCGAAAGCCGCGTTAGCGCCGTCGCCCGATTTCACTACGACGCCGCAATGACCGTGGCTGGTGTACTCGCAAAGACAAACGTCCGCGATCAGCACCAGTTTTTTGGCGGCCTGAGACTGCTTAAGCGCGCGCAGCGCCTGCTGCACAATGCCGTTTTCATCCCATGCGCCGGTGCCATGATCGTCCTTGGTTTCTGGCAGGCCGAAGAGGAGCAAACCGCCGAGGCCGAGCCGCGCGGCCTCTTCGGCCTCGCGCACCGCTTCATCGACCGAGACGTTGAAGACGCCGGGCATGGAGCTGACGGGCGTGCGTACGGCCTTGCCGGGACAAATGAAGAGGGGATAGATCAGGTCGCCGGGCTCGAGCGCGGTTTCGCGAACGAGAGCTCTGAGCGCATCGGTCTTGCGCATGCGACGCATCCGGCTCACTGGGAAAGTCATGGCTCGATTGTAAGGCAAGGTTCCAGACTCTAGCTCTTAGCTTCCAGCCTCTTGCTCTTCCGTGCGGCGGGCGCGGCAGTCGTTCACAGGTCTTCGTAGAGCGCCCAGTTTCGCTGGCCGATCAAGAGGATGAGGGTGGCGATGCCGAGGGCCAATCCCAACGGGAAGAAGTGGAAGAGGTTCAGAATGGCGGCAACGATCGCCACAATGCGTCCCCATTCCGTGCGCTCAAGCAAGCCCCATCCGGCGACGGCGGCAAGAATGGAGCGGCCGGCGAGGAAAATCCAGGCAAAGCGCAGCAGGGTGGGTACGAACCACATTTGCGGCCCATTGCCGTTCATCCAGGGTCCGAAGCCGTGAACGATAAAGGTATGGGCAAAGGCGAGTCCAACGAAGCCGCCCACCAGCGACACACCGGCGTAAACCAGCCACAGGATGCCGAGCACTCTGATTTTGCCGGCATAGGCAGCCAAAATGTATTCAAAGCCGGGCACCGGAGGCACTGGCGGCGCAACCGGGCGGTTGCATTGAGGACATACCACCTGCCCCTGCTCCAGAGCGCGACCACATCCGCTGCAAAACATATTGCCTCCTGGCGTTCAACCTATGCATACGCATGCGACGAGGGGATGGTTCCGGCCAAATCCGGGCCGACGATGGTTGCGCGGAACGGATCATTCACTTCGCCGCGCCGGGCCGAAGTTTTTCCCAGCGTTCCTGATGCCGATTGTCGTCGAGAATAAAGCCGGTGACGTGCCCGGCGGCATCGTGCTCAAACGTCAGGTGTGTGGGCTTTGGAGCGTGCAGATCGCCGGGCCTTGTGAATGTGTCGGCCGCTTCCGCCTCGAGCAAAACCACTTCGCCGGTGGTGCTTTTTTCGAAGAGCTGCTCGCCCTGGCTGTAGATGGTTGCGGTCGCGTCCCCGTTGGGTTCGCGATACTCGCCTGCGAAACTCTCGAGTTGCGCCGGAGAAAGAATGATGGTGGGAGGATGGAGAGGAACCACCAGCCGCTCGGCCATCGCCTCCGGCGCGACGGGCAGATGGTGCGCAAGTAGCCAGCGCGGCAACTCCGGTTCGTCGTAAGCGCGCGTCCAGGAATCGTGCCCAAGCCCCTGATAGATCCAGAGCCGAATGTCTCCGCCATTGGCTTTGAATGCGTCATACATGAGCTCACTTTGGCGGGGCTGGACAACGGGATCGAGGCTGCCGTGGAAGAGCCAGACGGGCGTGTGCGCCACAGCCTGCGCATATTCGGCCGGCAGAACAGATGCTTGCTGCCAACGAGCGGGTTCGTAGCTCCAGAAGATGCCGCCGGAGGCGATGACAATCGCAGCCCAGCGGTGCGGATGCAGGCGCGCGAGTTCCCAGGCGCCGTAGCCACCCATCGAAAGCCCGGTGAGATAGGTGCGCGCGGGATCGCCATGGAACTCGGCCGACTCCTGATCGAGCGAGGCCATTGCCAGGTCAAGCATGGGGGGATCGGTCCAGTGCAAAGTCTGAGGGCACTGTGGCATCACGATGACGAACGGCCAGCGATCGGGGTGATTTCGGACCGCTTCGGCGATGCCGGTCTGGGTTTGCCACATGCCTTCGGAGCCGCGCTCGCCGCGGCCGTGCAGGGCGAGGATGATGGGCCACTGCTTGTGGTCGTCGCGCCGCCAGTCTTCAGGCAAATACACCTGAAAGCGGTAGGTGACGCCCTGAAGGACGATGCGGCGATTCAGGAATCCGGTGTCCTGCGGAATTTCAGGCTGCGCTTGGCGAGATTCTGCCGCGGTTGCGCGGGCGCCAGCAGGCCACGCCGCGCAAGCCAGTGCCATGCAAGCGGCGGAGATGCGAAGCAAACGGGGCATCTTCACGATGCACACCATCATAATGATTCTCTGAGCGGCAAGCGGTGATTTATTGGTTGGGCTGCGCGGTTTGGCGGCCGGCAGCGATGGCTTGACGACGGATGGGCGCAGGGCTTCGCAGTTGCCCGCGGCCTTCGCCGATCCTTGCGATTTTCTTACAAATTGCGTGCAACAATCGAACCTGCGATGCTGACAGGAGCCATGCCGAAACTGGAAGCCGGGGACATGCTGGATCACTACCGCCTCGACGCGGAGATTGCGCGCAGCGGTATGTCTACGTTGTTCCGCGCGACGGATCTGAACACCGGGCGGCAGGTGGCGTTGAAGGTTCCGCATCCGGAGATGGAAGCCGATCCGGTACTGCTCGAGCGCTTCCGGCGCGAGGAGGAGATTGGGCAGGAGATCGATCACCCCGGCGTGGTGAAGACTTACGACGGTGAAAACCGCAGCCGGCGGTACATGGTGATCGAGTGGGTGGATGGACGGCTGCTGCGGGCGATCTTGAATGAAGAGCGGAAGCTGCCGGTGGAGCGGGCGGTAGCGCTGACGATTGCGATTTGCGACGCGCTCGACAATCTGCACAAGCATGGCGTGGTGCATCGCGATCTGAAGCCGGAAAACATCATGGTGTGCGATGGTGACCGGATCAAGATCATCGATTTTGGGATTGCCTTGAAGGAAGATGCGCGACGCATCACGCAGGTGGGGCTGACGCCGGCGCTCGGCACGCCGGATTACATTTCTCCTGAGCAAGTGCAGGGCAAGCACGGCGACCAGCGCAGCGATATTTATGCATTAGGAGCGATGCTCTATGAGATGCTCACGGGCCAACCACCGTTCACGGGGCCGAGTCCGCTGGCAGTGATGAACGAGCGGCTGGTTCAAGATCCCACGCCGGCTCGGGAGCTGAATGCGGAGATTCCGGCGGCGGTGGAGGAAGTTCTGTTTCGGGCGCTGGCGCGCGACCCGCGGCATCGTTATTCAACGGCGGCGGACATGGCGTGGGAGCTGGAACACCAGGAGCTTGTGGGTCTTGAAACGGGACATCATGGGCCGGTGCGGCTGGGGCGGTTTGCAATTGGCGGGCGGAAGCTGGCGCTGTATGCGGCGCTGGCGCTGGTGCCGTTGGCATTGTTTGTGGTGATGCTGGTGATGGCGCGGCGGTGAGAGAAACAGGGACTAGGGAAGCAGGGACTAGGGACGTAGGGACTAGGAAACAGAGAACACACGGCAGAAAGCAGAGAGAGTTAGGCGGGCAGGCGTTTGAGCAGGGCATTGGCTCGACGAAACCACGGGCGCTCGCGGCGGCGGAGATAGCTGGGCATGGTCGGCCGCTTATCCAGGACTTTTCTGGCCCAATCGCGCGCTTCGGCGCTGCGGCCCTGCGAGGCCAGAAAATCGGCGTAGTTGAGATAAGTCTCAGATAACGTGGAACGCTCGACCGCCTGACGAAACGCGGCCTCGGCTTTTTCTGTCTGGCCGGTTCTTGCATAGGCGTGCGCGAGCAGCCCAATGGCGCGATAAAAGTCATGACCGGGATCGCGCTTGACGGCCATTTCGAGGTCGGGCACGGCGGCCGCGGCATCGCCAATAAGAACAGCACAGACACCGCGGTGATAGAAGCAGTCGACAGCATCGGAGCGCGCGGCGATGGCCTTATTGAAAGCGTCGCGTGCCTGCGGCAGCTCACCTTCGTCCATGTAGAGATCGCCGAGTTCCTCCCAGTTCCCTGAAGAGGGATTGTCGTGAATGTCGATGAGAAGCTGGCGAATGCGCTTGCGGCGCGGGAAGGTTTTGAACGATTGGCGGAGGAGGCCAAGATCGGGCAGAACCTCGACAAAAATGTAAACGAGGGCGCCGAGCCAGCCGAGAAAAATGATGATAAAGATCCAGAAGGTGTCGGGGCGTCGGCGGATGAAGTGGATGATGGCGATGGCCTGCAGGATCAGGCCCCACGGATAGATCAGAAAACCGAGCAATCCCATGTGCTTTCCATCCCAATCAGCGGCCGAATGCAACGAGTGATCTTCCGCTCAGCGGTACGACTCATCGCGATGAACCACGAACTCCGGATACGCTCCGCCGCCGATTTCGTGCAGGTCCATGCCCATGCGCTCGCCATCGGGATCGACGCGGAAAGGAACGAAGCGATTGAGCACCGCGAAAAGAAGATAGATGAGCGGAAAGATGAAGCCGAGAAGCGCGGCGATGCCGACAAGCTGCGCGAGAAGCTGGCCCGGCTGCGGCGCGAAAAAGCCTGCAGCAATCAATCCCCAAAGACCGGCCGCGCCGTGGACGGTGATGGCGCCGGTTGGGTCGTCGATGGAGAGCGCAAGCTCGAGGAGCTCGACGAGCAGCGGGGTGAAGATGCCAGCGACGCCGCCGACAAAGAGCGATCCGATGGGCGAGGCAAAGGCGGCGCACGCGCTCGATGCGACCAGGCCCGCCAGCCATCCGTTGGCGCAGAGGCTTGCGTCGGGCTTGCCAAAGCGAAACCGCGTGACGGAGAAGGTTGCGGCGAGCGCGCCCGAGGCCGTGAGCAGGGTATTGATGGCGGTTCCAGGAAGCGAAGCGAGTGGAGCGTGCAGCCAGATGATCGCTCCGGCGAGGTTCCACGCCAGCCAACCGACGAGCGCCAGCAGGCAGCCGAAGAGGACGTAGATGGCGTTGTGCCCGGGCATGGCTGTTGAAAGACCTTCTTTGGGAAACTTTCCGCGGCGCGGCCCGGCGATCCAGACCACAGCAAGGGCGCTGAGGCCACCAACGACGTGAACTGTCGCGGCGCCGCCGGCATCGAGAAAGCCCGCACCTGAAGAGAAGTTCGCGCCCAATGCAGCCAGCCATCCGCCGGCCCAGATCCAATGCACGGCGAGCGGAAAGACGATCGCGGCTAGAACTGCCGCCGATGCACAACCGGCTGCGAGCCTCCAGCGATCCGCTCCCGAGCCCCATGGGAGCAGGACCAGCATGGCCACAGCCAGGAATTCAAACAAGACGGCGAGTTGAGCGCCAGGCGTGGCGGCGCCGAGACCGTGGAGCAGAACGGGGCTGAGACCGAGAATGCTCCAGGTTTTGCCGGCCGCGTGCAGAACCACTTCTTTCGCGCCGAGCGATCCGGTGAAAGTTGCGCCGATAAAAGCGAAGACGATGGCCGCGACGGCAAGCAGGGACAGGTTGCCGAGCATCGCCTGCGCCGCTGAGCGCGAACGTCCGAGACCCGTATTAATAAGCGCGACGCCTGCGATGGCCATGGGTGCGAGCAGTAGGAGCGCGAGCGTCAGCGCTGTAAGTGCCTCGCTCATTGCGGCAGTCGCGTTCATTCGTGGCCTGCTCCTCGCTTCGGCATGTGGCCGCGCACCGCGACGACCAGGCCCATGGCCTCGACGGCCAGACCGCAGAGCACAAATGCCAGCCGGCGCCCCGGATCAGGAAACAGCGCCAGCGCGGCAAGGGTGAGAAAGAACCCGGCAGGCATGACGAGTAGTCCGGCGTATTTCATGCTGTCTTTCTTTTCCCTCGTTGGCTCAGAGTACGCGGATATTGCTTCGGCGCCGACGGAGAGAGAATTCCAACCATCGTGTCGAAGGGATGTGCCCAATGCTTGAGAGAGCGATGTAAGTGCAGGTTACGTTCCTTTGAATTCTAAACGATTTGAATGTCTGGATCGGGGGCAATTGGCTGCGCGTTGTGGCGAGTCTTTACGGATTCCTTTCGTTGTGCGCGGAATAATGAGGCATGGTGTTGCATCGGGGCAGCCATCAGCGGGTTGTCGCAGTTGTGCTAGGCGCCGTTACGCTTGCCGCGGTGGCGCTGCTGCTGGGCTGGGACGCCTTTCCGCTGCACTATCCAGCCGGAAGCCACAGGTTTCTGGGGGCATTCTCGCTGGCGCTGATCGCGCTGGCATATCTGGTGGATCAGAGTGCGCGCCGCCCAACACCGCTCGAGTTCGCGAAGGCAGCGATGCTGGCCGCAGCCTTTCTGTTCTGGGCCGCCAATCAATACTGGCCGAATTCGCCCCAGGCCACGGTGTTCAACGACATCGCGATCGCGCTCTTCGTTCTTGACGTTTTTCTGGTGATTGCCGGCTGGCCGAAGACGTCATTTGCCGAGTGCTGTTCCCAGCGATGCGACGAGTGCGCCGCCTCGCGCGGGAACGAGGGGTGTTGCTGCGGGTCAATTTCCGCCCAATGAGAGCAGCGCAATTCTGAAACTCGGCGTGCGTTCGGCGGCCCGGCTTGATTGCGATCGGGGCGGACTTGCCAGGCATCGGCTGCGCCGTGATATTTTTTGAACTGCGATCCCAACTTCTGGTACATCTGGCCAGGAGGATGGTGGGGTTTATGCCGCGGACGCGCTTGTCACAAGCGATTTTCTTTTCAAGGGGTTGCAGAGAAGTTTCCCACAATAAAATTTTCGCAATGTGGCACACAACGCTTGTCGATTGAGGGTTGTGGTTTGCTATATTGAAATTTCGGGCGATCCGCCCCTTCCCTGTACTTCTATCATTGAGCCTTTCTTGTACATAACCCGTGTGACCGCCGATACACGCGGCGCATGCTAACGAGAGTCAGACCGGGAATCTTCGATGGCGCAAATTTTCGACCGCAACTCCAATGCACTGGCCCGCATGAGCCTGGTGCTGACGGGGTTGATCGTGATTGCGCTGGGGGTAACGCTGGATCAGTTGCAGCGCTCGCCGTGGGTAACGCGGCAAGGCCAGCGCGCCGATCAGCCGGTTCCCTTCAGCCATAAGCATCACGTGCAAGGACTGGGCCTGCAGTGCCAGTACTGCCACACGACCGTCGAGAAATCCAGCTACGCGGGCATTCCTCCCACGCGCACCTGCATGAATTGCCATGCGGAGATCTGGACGAACGCGCAATTGCTTGAGCCGGTGCGCCAGAGCTGGTATACCGGGCAATCGATTCCCTGGATCAAGGTGCACGACCTTCCCGACTTCGTCTTCTTCAATCACGAAATCCATGTGAACAAGGGGATTGGCTGCGAAAGCTGTCACGGCCGCGTGGATGAGATGCCGTTGATGTACGCGCAGAACACGCTGCAGATGGAGTGGTGCCTGGACTGCCATCGGAACCCGGCGAAGAACCTGAGGCCGACGGCCCAGATCTACAACATGGACTGGCAGGAGCCCGCCGAGGATCATCCGGTGTGGTGCGCGGCGACTGCGATCGCTTCGGGCACGCCGACGGCGCAAAGCGTGAATTGCACGACGAAGGACCCCGGGGGCGCTGGACCGGAAGTGGCTTCGCTGCATTTGCCGCTGAGCGCGAAGGGATTGTCGAGCGATGTTGCGGGCGCTCCGATGCCCGCGGCCGCGCCGAGCTACGTGAAATTCACAAGCCAGGAAGCGCTGGGCCTTTTTCTGGTGGACCACTACCACATTCGGGCGCCGAAAGATCTGCAGAGCTGCGAGGTTTGCCACCGATGAGCAAGAGCAAAACAAATCGAGTGGTTGAGGAGCGCGCCTCAGGGGCTAAAGCCCCAGAGTTTATGGTTGCGGCTGACGGCACGGCTAAAGCCGTGCCCCTTCAAAGCACGGCCGATGCAGAGGTTAAAGCCGGTACCCTCCAAATGGAAGAGCCGATGACTTTGGCTGCTGTTCGGGAAAAGCTGAGCGGTACCAAAGGCAAGAAGTTCTGGCGGTCGCTGGACGAACTGGCGAATACGCCGGAGTTTCAGGCCGCGGTTGAACGCGAGTTTCCGTCGGCAGCGCAGGAGTGGGTCGATCCAGTTTCGCGGCGCGGGTTCCTAAAGCTGATGGGCGCGTCGATGGCACTGGCAGGACTGGCCGGTTGCACGAAGCAGCCCGACGAGCCGATTTATCCCTACATCAAGGCGCCGGAAGACCTGATTCTCGGCAAGCCGATGTACTTTGCCACGGCGCATCCATTTACTACGGGGGCCGTGCCGCTGCTGGTGAAGAGCGATGAATTTAGGCCGATCAAAATTGATGGAAACCCGGAGCACGCGTACAACCACGGCAGCTCGGACCCCTACACGCAGGGCTCGCTGCTCGATTTGTACGATCCAGACCGCTCGCAGCACGTTAATTATCGCGGCGAGGGTAGCTCGTGGCAGGAGTTTGCCGAGGCGCTGACCCAAAAAGTCGCGTCGACGAAGGATGGCAACGGGATTTATTTCCTGAGCGCGACGATCACGTCGCCGACGCTGGCGCGGCAGTGGGGCGAGGTCCAGAAGGCGTGGCCCAAGGCGAAGCTGGTTCAGTACGATCCCGCGATTGCTGGCACGTTCCTGGAAAAGGGATTGAATGTTCAGTACGACCTGAGCCAGGCGGACGTCATTGTTTCGCTGGACGCGGACTTTATTTCAAGCGCTGCGTATCCGGGATTCCACAAGCTGGTGTGCGACTATGCGGCGCGGCGCAAGCAGCCCGAAAACGGCATGAACCGGCTGTACGCCGTGGAGAGCACGACGACTACCACGGGCATGAAGGCCGAGCATCGGCTTGGATTGAGGGCGAGCGAGGTGCCGGCGTTTACGGCGGCATTGGCACAGGCTTTGGGCGTGGGAGCGATTCCTCCGAATTATTCCTGGACCGGCGAGCAGCAAAGGTTTTTGGCCGCTTTGGTCAAGGATTTGAAATCTGCCGGCGGTCGGAGTGCGGTGCTTCCGGGGCTGTATCAGGATCCGGCGGTCGCAGCGCTGGCGCTCGCGATCAATAACGCGCTTGGCAATGTAGGAAAGACGGTTTTTGTTTCTTCCGATCCGGCGATTCCGCTTCCGAGCGATCAGCTTGGCGACTTCAAGGCACTGGTGGCCGATCTGAATGCGGGCAAGGTGGATTGGCTGGTGATTCTGAATGCCAACCCGATTTACGATGCCCCGGCCGACCTGAACTTTGCAGATACCTTCAACAAGGCGAATACCGTGGCGCATCTCGGGTCGCACTACGACGAGACGGGCCAGGTTTCGCACTGGCATATTCCCGCTGCGCATTACCTGGAATCGTGGTCGGACGCGCGCGCTTACGATGGCACGATTTCGATTGTGCAGCCGATGATCGATCCGCTTTATGGCGGGCATACCGCGCATCATGTTTTCCAGGCGCTGCTCAGCGATCCGATGGTGAGCCCATACGACGCGGTGCGCGAGACCTGGAAGACGACGATCAAGGGCGATTTTGAGACGGGCTGGCGCAAGGCGCTGCACGATGGGTGGATCGCAGACACGGTGCCGAGCGGGCCCGCGAAGGGCAATGCGGGCGCAGGGTTCAATGGCGCGGTGCCGACGCCAACACCGAAGGACTCGCTCGAAGTCATCTTCAGGCCCGATCCGAGCGTCTATGACGGCCGCTGGAACAACGTGGGCTGGCTGCAGGAGCTGCCGAAGCCGATCACGAATCTAAGCTGGGACAACGCGGCCATTGTTTCCGGCGCGACGCTGACGAAGCTCGGGGTGGAAGAAGACGACATCGTCGAGATTTGTGTGGGCAACGGCCGAGTGAAAGCACCGATTATTGTTGCTCCCGGTCATCCTGACAACTCGGTGACGGTGTATCTCGGTTACGGCCGTGAGTTCGCCGGACGCGTTGGATCGGGGCAGGGCTTCAATGCATACCTGATTCGCAACACCTGGGCGCCGCTTTACGCGACAGGATCGATCCGGCAGGTTCCAGGCAAGTGGGGCATTGCGATCACCAAGAGCCATTACCAGGACCACCGGGCGAAGTCCCTCTTGGGGCAGGGAACGGGAAACAATTCGCTGGAAGGCGATGAGGCGCTGGGTCCGCGCGGGATTATCCGCTACGCCACGCTGGAGGAGTTCAAGGCCAATCCCAACTTCGCGCACGAGGGCGTAACTCACGATACACCGAGCCGCGACACCTCGCTGTTTCCGAACTGGACCTATAACGAAGCGAACGCGTGGGCGCTCTCGATCGACATGAACAGCTGCACGGGCTGCAACGCATGCATCGTGAGCTGCTATGCCGAAAACAACATTCCCGTGGTGGGCAAACAGCAAGTGCGCATCGGCCGCGACATGCAGTGGCTGCGGATCGATACCTATTACGAGGGCGACCTGTCGGCGCCACGCGCACACTTTCAGCCGATGAACTGCCAGCACTGCGAGAACGCGCCATGCGAGCAGGTTTGCCCGGTAGGCGCGACGGTGCATACGCCCGAAGGCCTGAACATGATGATTTACAACCGCTGCGTGGGGACGCGGTATTGCTCGAACAATTGCCCCTACAAGGTGCGGCGGTTCAACTTCCTGCTCTACTCCGACTTTGAGACGGAGAGCCTGAAGCTGATGCGCAACCCCGACGTGAGCGTGCGCTCGCGTGGCGTGATGGAGAAGTGCACCTATTGCGTGCAGCGCATCCAGGAAGCGAAGATTCGGGCCGACAAGGAAAATCGCAACATCCGCGACGGCGAGATTGTGACCGCATGCCAGCAGGCGTGCCCGGCGGAGGCGATTGTGTTTGGCAACAAGAACGATCCCAACAGCCGAGTATCGAAACTGCGGGCGCAGGAGCGCAGCTACGGCGTGATCGCCGACCAGAACACACGGCCGCGCACGCAGTACATTGCCGAAGTGCTGAATCTGAACCCAGAACTTGAAGAGACGCCGACGGAGCACGATCCGACGTAAAGGCAGGGACGTAGGGACATAGAGAACAGAGAACAGAGAACAGAGAACAGAGAACAGAGAACAGAGAACAGAGAACAGAGAACAGAGAACAGGAAGCAGACTTCAGAGACGACGATGGCGACGAAGGAAATCAAACCGAACGATCCCATGATCGATCCAGCAACCGGAGAATACCGGGTTATTGCGCAGGGCGAGACCTTCCGGTCGATCACAGAGAAGATCGCGCGCATAGTGCTGACGCCGCACACGCCGATGGGCTGGTTTGGGTTGTTCACCATCGCCGGCGGTGGCGCCACCATGCTGCTGGTCGCGCTGACCTGGCTGTTCCTCAAGGGCGTCGGCATTTGGGCCATTACGCAGCCAGTCGCATGGGGATTCGCGATCATCAACTTTGTGTGGTGGATCGGTATCGGCCATGCCGGCACGCTGATCTCGGCAATTTTGCTTTTGTTCAAGCAGGGCTGGCGCAACGCCATTAGCCGGTTCGCCGAGGCGATGACCATCTTTGCGGTTTGCTGCGCCGGCCTGTTCCCGCTGATTCACGTGGGCCGTCCATGGCTGGGATACTGGCTGTTCCCGCTGCCGTTCACGATGACGGTGTGGCCGCAGTTCCGCTCGCCGCTGATGTGGGACGTATTCGCGGTTTCGACCTACGCGACGATTTCGGTGGTGTTCTGGTACATCGGCATGGTGCCGGACCTGGGCACGCTGCGGGACAAGTCGCAGTCGAAGATTGCGCAATATTTTTACGGAATCATCAGCGTGGGCTGGCGCGGATCAGTGCGCCACTGGATGCGTTACGAAACGGCCTCCCTGCTGCTGGCCGGATTGGCGACGCCGCTGGTGCTCTCGGTACATACGGTCATCAGCTTCGATTTTGCAGTGGCTGTGCTGCCCGGCTGGCACACGACAATTTTCCCGCCGTACTTTGTGGCCGGCGCGATTTATTCCGGTTTTGCCATGGTGCTCACGCTGGCGATTCCGCTGCGAAAGTTCTATCACCTTGAAGCGCTGGTGACGGAACGCCATATCGACAACATGGGCAAGGTGATGCTGGCGACGGGATTCATTGTCGCCTACGGCTACGGGATGGAAGCTTTCATGGCCTGGTACTCGGCCAACCACTGGGAGGCGTTCACCTTCTGGAATCGCGCGTTTGGGCCAATGGGATGGTCCTACTGGGTGCTGATCACCTGCAACCTGGCGATTCCGCTGACGACGCTTTGGTCGCGCAAACTGCGCACCAACATTTCATTCATGTTTCTGATGTCGATCATTGTGAACACGGGCATGTGGTTCGAGCGCTTTGTGATCGTCGTGACCAGTTTGACGCGCGACTTTCTGCCATCGTCGTGGGGCACCTATCGCGCGACGAAGTGGGACTACATGACCTTCGTGGGAACGCTGGGATTCTTCACCTTCCTATTCCTGTTGTTCGTGCGGTTCCTGCCAATGATTCCGATGAACGAAATTCGCATGTTGCTGCCGGGGGCGAAGATCAAGCCCAAGGTGGCGGAGGCTGCTGACTAATGCCCGCACGCGAAGGAACCTACGGCCTGCTGGCCGAATTCGACACGCCGGGCGACCTGGTGAGGGCTGCGCGGCAGGCGCATGACGACGGATGGCGCCGCATGGATTGCTATACGCCCTATCCCGTGGAAGAGGCGGCCGAAGCGATCGGATTCCATCGCAACAAGGTGCCGCTACTGACGCTGATTGGCGGGTTGATGGGCGGCGCGGCGATGTTTGCGCTGGAGACATGGATCTCGACGCTCGCGTATCCGCTGAACATTGCGGGGCGGCCAACGTATTCATGGCCGGCGTTCGTTGTTCCCGCATACGAGTGGACCATTCTGTGGGCGGGACTTTCGGCTGGGTTCGGGATGCTGGCGTTGAATGGGTTGCCGTCGCTTTATCATCCGGTCTTCAATGCTCCCAACTTCCGCGACGGCGCGACGACGGACAAGTTCTTCCTGTGTCTTGAGGCGCTGGATCCAAAGTTCGATCTGGCGGAGACGAAGGCGTATCTGCAGAAGTTTGGCCCGACATCGGTGGTGGAGGTGGACTACTGATGCAGCCGTCAGCCGTCAGCCGTCAGCTTTCAGCCACACATTCGGCGCGCCAACTTGCGCGACAAAGCGCGGTCTTCGCGATTGCCGGCGCGGCGTTGTTGGTTGCCGGATGCCGGCAGGATATGCAGGATCAGCCGAAGATGGATCCGCAGCGGGGATCGGATTTCTTTGCCGACCATCGCGGCGCGCGGCCGCAGGTGCTGGACACGGTGGCGCGCGGGCAGCTTCACGAGGACAGCTATTTCTACACCGGCGTGGTGCAGGGGCCAAACGGCTACAAGCAAGAGCTTGACGAGATGCCGGCCGAGATTCCGCTGACGATGGAAGTGCTGGAGCGCGGGCAGGAGCGGTTCAACATTTATTGCACTCCTTGCCACTCGCGCGTGGGCAATGGGCTGGGAGAGATTGTGCAGCGCGGATTCAAGCCCGCGGCCAATTTCCACGACCAGGTGCGCATGTCGCAGCCGCTGTCGCACTACTTTTACGTGATGACGCACGGATACGGGGCGATGCCCGACTACTCGTCGCAACTGCCTCCGGCGGACCGGTGGGCGGTGGCGGCTTATATCCGAGCGCTTCAATTGAGCCAGGCGGCGACGACGAAGGATGTGCCGGCAGGCACGCAGATCAAGAATCTTAAGGACCTGGCCGCAGCGGAAGGACATCCGGAGTACGCGCAGCCGTGGCCGATGCCATCGACGGCGGTAGAAGCGTACAAACCGATCGCGAGCGAAGGAACGCCGGGCATGGCGCCCGCCTTCCCGGCCGATCCGAAGATTTCGATTCCGGCAAGCAAACCGGCCCCCGCGGCCCAGAACCAGAAGTAGGAAGAAGGCAATGGCACAGGACGCACATTTGCACGCCAAGACGCTCCCCGCCGATCTCGCGGCTCCGGCATTTGTCGACGCCTGGAGAAGCCGCGCGCTGATCATCGCGGGAGTGTTCACGGTGATTGCCGTGATTCTGGCGTTCCTGGGGCAGGCCCAGGACGGTTTGGGTTGGGAGCACTTTCTGCGGGCCTGGGTCGAGGGATTGATGTACACCTTCGGCTTTGCCGTGGGCGGGCTGGCATTGCTGATGGTGCAGTATTGCTCGGGCGGAAAGTGGGGACTGCTGCTGCGGCGGCCGCTGGAAGCGATGAGCCGCACGCTGCCGCTGGTGATTCTGTACTGGCTGGTTATCGCGGTCTTCATGAAGAAGCTTTACCTGTGGGCGAACTACACCTCAGTGAGCGACACGGCGGCCGGGTTGAACGCAGGGAAGATCAGCGAAATTCAGGCGCATTGCCTCAACTTCAAGCGGGCGATGCTCAATCCCAACGGATTTTGGGTCGTGAGCCTGCTCTGTTTCGCCATCTGGGGGTTCTACACGTGGCGGCTGAATGCGATGGGGCTGAAGCGCGACACCGAAGGGCCGGAGACGACTCCCTACTGGATCAAGAAGTTCGAAAACATCTGCGGTCCGGGCATCGTGGTCTACTCCCTGACCATGACGGCGGCGGCGATTTACTGGGTGATGTCGATGGACGTGACCTGGTTCTCGACGGTGTACGGGCTGCTGTATCTTGTCGAGCACGGCTTCCAGTGTCTGGCGTTCGCCATCATCATTGCGCTGTTTCTTTCAAAGGGCGAGCCATTCAAGACGATTTTGCGGCAGACCGAGCAGCACGACCTGGGCAAGATGACTTTTGCCTTCGTGATGCTGAACATCTACCTCAGCTTTGGGCAATTTCTGATCATCTGGTCGGGCAATCTTCCCGATGAGATCAACTGGTATCTGGATCGCATTCGCGGGGGCTGGGGCGTGATCATCACGCTCGACTTTATCTGCCACTGGCTGATTCCGTTCACGCTGCTGCTGTCGAGAGATTTGAAGCGCAACAAGAAGCGGCTGATTCTGGTTTGCCGCATCATGCTGGTTGCGGTTTTGCTGAACTTGTTCTGGCTGATCGAGCCAAACTACAAAGACGCTGCGCGCAACCTGCACTTCAGCTGGGGAATTCTGGAGTACATTGCCGTGCCGGTGGCGATGATCGCATTCTGGGTGGCATATTTCTGCCGGCAGCTGAAGGCGCGGCCGTTGGTGCAGGTGAACGATCCGCATGTTGCGGAAATTCTGGAGCCCGAACATGCCCATGCATAACCAGCCCGATCCGGGCCACGATCCGGAACACGAAGTAGACGCATCAGCGGGATTTGAGCGCACCGACGCGAGCGTGACCGGAATCGCGGTGTTCCTGGTGTCGCTGCTGATCTTCGTCGGAGTGATCGGATTGCTGTGCTACGGCATTGGCGCGTGGTTTAACGCGCACATGAATCGCGAGGACGGGCCGAACAGCAAGTGGACGAAGACAGTGGATGTGCGGCAACTGGGCAACATGCCATCGAGTCCCGAACTGCAGAACAAAGTGGCCGAGATCACGCAGACGTTTCCGACGCCGCGGCTGCTGACCGATGACGGCGACCAGGATGTGGCAAACATGCACGCGCGTGAGGATCTGCTGCTCGACAACTACACGTGGGTGGATCAATCGAAGGGAACGGTGAGAATTCCGATTGAGCAGGCGATGCAGTTGATTGCGCAGCGCGGGTTGAAGGCGGCGCCGGCAATTACGACTCAGGCGCCGATGACGGGCGATGTTGTGCCCACTGTGCCTGTGCCGCTGACCGACGGATTTGCGCGCACCAGTTTTGAGCAGGATGAAGCCGAGGCCGAGGCGAAAAGAGCGGGGAGTAGCCAATAGGCGGCAGGGACAAAGGGACTTAGGGACATAGAGACTTAGGGAATAGGGAATAGAAAACGGCATGATGCGCGAACCCACAATTCGGAGATGGCAGAAGCGGGCGGCGGTGAGTACCGCAGGCGCGATTGTGCTGGTGCTCGGCGGAGCGCTCTTGACCGCGCAGGTTTCAACCTACAGCGATAAGCAGGCAGGCCAGCCGGGCGACAAGCCGCCTTCGATTCTGAGCGGCGTGGGCATCGATCAGCACCTGAATACGCAGTTGCCCCTGAGCCTTGCGTTTACTGACGATGCCGGCAAGCCGGTGACGCTTGGGAATTACCTGGGCAAGCGCCCGGCGATTCTTGCGCTGGTTTACTATCGCTGCCCGATGCTCTGCTCAGAGGAGCTGGACGGGCTGACCAGCTCGCTTGAGATGGTCCGGTTCATTCCGGGCAAGGACTTCAACATTATCGTGGTGAGCATCGACCCCACCGAGGGCACCGACCTGGCTGCTGCCAAGAAGCGCGAGTATGTGAAGCGCTACGGGCGGCCCGAGACGGCGAATGGATGGCACTTCCTGACCGGGACTCAGCCGAATATCGACGCGCTCACCGCGGCGGTTGGATTCCGATACGTGAAGCTGAATGTGCCGGGCTCGAACCTGGTGCAGTATGCGCACGCGAGCTCGATACAGATTGTGACACCGGAGGGCAAGCTGGCGCAGTACTACATGGGCGTGGAGTACTCGCCCAAGGACCTTCTGCTGGGCCTGGATGAAGCCTCGTCGAATCGCATCGGTTCGCCGGTGGACAACATTCTGACTTACTGCTACCACTACGATCCCACGACCAACACGCACGATTTGATCATTTCGCGGGTAATTCAGCTGGGAGGATTGGTAACGATCGTGCTTCTGGGGGGATTCATGTTTGTGATGTTCCGCCGCGACTACACGCACGATCACCATGCGGAAACAAGAACTTTGGGCGCGGCGAAGAAGGCGAACGGATAAAGAATGGATCACATCAGCCCAGTATTGTGGCAATTCCTTGAGAAATGGCTGGGGCATTTCCCGCTGTTTCCTCCTGAGGCGTCGACGGTGGCGGCTCAGTCGGATGCGCTCTTTTTCTTCATGGTTCTAGTCAGCCTGGTTGGGCTGACGCTGGTGATTTTACTGCTGGTCGGATTCTCAATCCTCTACAGCAAGTCGCGGCACCCGATAGCAGTACAGATTGAAGGCTCGACGGTGCTTGAGGCGACGTGGACGATCATTCCTTTGGGCCTGTTTCTGATCATGTTCGTATGGGGCGCGCTGCTTTACTTCCGCATCTACACGCCGCCGGCGAACGCGATGAACATTTACGTGGTGGGCAAGCAGTGGATGTGGAAGGTCGAGCATCCGGGAGGCCAGCACGAGATCAATGCGCTGCATGTGCCGACGGGGCGTCCCGTGCAGCTGACGATCATTTCGCAGGATGTGTTCCACAGCTTTTCGATTCCCGCATTCCGCGTGAAGCGCGAAGCGATTCCCGGCCGGTACACGACGGTATGGTTTGAAGCGACGACACCGGGCACTTATCACCTGTTCTGCACGCAATATTGCGGAACGAATCACTCGCAGATGATTGGCGACGTGGTTGTGATGACGCCCGACGACTTCAAGAAGTGGCTTGCGGGCTCGACCAGCGGCGACTCGCTGGCGCAGGATGGCGAGCGGTTGTTTGCCAGCCTGAGCTGCAATGCGTGCCACAACACACGGCCGGATGCGCGTGGGCCCAGCCTGGCGAACGTGTATAACTCCCAGCTCACACTCTCAAGCGGCGAGACGATCACTGCCGACGATGCCTATTTGCGGCAGGCGATCCTTAACCCGTCGCAACACATCACGCAGGGATATGCGCCGATCATGCCCACGTACCAGGGCCAGATCAGTGAAGAAGGCGTAATTGCCCTGGTGGAATACATCAAGAATCTCGATTCCGATTACCGCGTTCAGCAAACTCTCAACACGACCGATCTGGTCCCCGAGAGCGCTGGCGCGAAAGCAGCGGCAGGGGCGCAGTCGCCCTCGACGCAGAAGGAGGTCAAGCCATGAGTGCTGCCACCATCGTTCGTCTTCCCGATCAAGCAACGGCCAGGATTCCCAAGATGAATTTCCTGACCAAGGAAAACGGCCTGCTCAGTTGGCTGCTCACCGGCGATCATAAGCGCATCGCCACGCTCTACCTGATTTCTATAACGTTTTTCTTCTTTATTGGCGGAGCGCTGGCCGGACTGATCCGGCTTGAGCTGCTGACGCCACAGACCAGCCTGATGGCCGCCGACACCTATAACAAGGTGTTCTCAATGCACGGGCTCATCATGGTTTTCTTCTTTCTTGTGCCTAGCGTGCCGGCTACGATTGGGAACTTTGTCATTCCCATGATGGTGGGGGCCAAGGACCTGGCGCTACCCAAGATCAACCTGCTGAGTTGGTATCTCTACATCGTCGCTGGCGGGATGATGCTCTACACCATGGCAGTGGGCGGCGTAGATACGGGCTGGACTTTCACCACTCCGCTGTCGACGCATTATCTGAATACGCATGTGATCTCGGCCGCGATGTGCGTTTTTGTGGCGGGCTTCAGCTCCATCCTGACGGGGCTGAACTTCATCGTGACCATCCACAAGATGCGCTGTCCCGGCATGACATGGTTCCGTCTGCCGTTGTTTGTGTGGTCAATGTACGCGGCCAGCCTATTGATGGTGCTGGGGACGCCGGTTCTGGCGATCACGCTGGTGCTGGTTGGCCTGGAGCGCGTGTTTCATATCGGTGTCTTCGACCCGGCGTATGGCGGCGACCCGATTCTCTTTCAGCATTTGTTCTGGTTCTACTCGCATCCGGCCGTCTACATCATGATCTTGCCGGGCATGGCGGTGATTTCGGAGGTTGTATCGACCTTCAGCCGCAAGCGCGTATTCGGCTACACGGCGGTCGCATTCTCCTCAGTAGCTATCGCGGTTTTCGCATTCTTCGTCTGGGCCCATCACATGTTCATCATGGGCATTTCGAATTACGCGGCGCTGGTTTTCTCGCTGCTGACGATGCTGGTTGCGGTGCCTTCGGCCATCAAGATTTACAACTGGGCGTTCACGCTCTACAAAGGCTCGATTACGTTTGAGACGCCGATGCTCTACGCCTTCGGCTTTATGGGGCTGTTCACGATCGGCGGGCTGACCGGCGTGTTTCTGGGCTCAACTGGAACCGACATCCACCTGACGGAGACGTATTTCATCGTTGCCCATTTCCATTTCGTGATGGTGGGCGGCATGCTGATGGCGTTCCTTTCGGGGATTCATTTCTGGTGGCCGAAGTGGACGGGGCGCATGTATCCGGAAAAGCTGTCGCAGCTTGCGGCGCTCATCACGTTTATCGGTTTCAACTTTACGTTCTTCCCGCAGTTCATTCTAGGGATGCTGGGCATGCCGCGCCGCTATGCTGCGTACCCGCCGGAGTTCCAAGCGCTGAACGTATTTTCGACCGCAGGGGCGACGATTCTCGGCGTGGGTTACCTGCTGCCAATCCTTTACCTGACATGGTCGCTGCGCTACGGCAAGATCGCCGGCGACAATCCATGGCAGGCCACGGGATTGGAATGGCAGACGCAATCGCCGCCGCTGACCGAGAACTTCGTGGAGATTCCCATCATGGACCACGAGGCTTACGACTACGAGTGGCTGGAACGCCAGCAGCAGAAAGAGGTGGCGAGTGTCGGATAGCACCGCATCAGCCAGCAGCGCCGTAGCCGACGTTCATCACGAGCATCCGGCCTACCAGCGCCACCACTTCGAATCCGTCGAGCAGCAGTTCGACGCCACGAACTTTGCCATGTGGCTGTTTCTGCTCACCGAAGTGATGTTCTTTGGCGGGCTCTTCACGGCCTACCTGATCATGCGCAACTGGTATTACCCGGCGTTTGTTGAAGCCTCGCACCAGTTGAACATCGGGTGGGGCACGGCGAATACCGGCGTTCTGATCGTTTCCAGCTTCACGATGGCGATGGGTGTCTGGTCGGCGGAGATGCGCAAGAAGGGAATGCTCATCCTGTTTCTCTCGCTCACGTGGATCCTCGGCATGGCCTTTCTGGGAATCAAGTCCATCGAGTATCACGAAAAGTGGGTAAAGCACCACGTTCCCGGATTCCACTGGAGCGAGGCGTCGTTCCTCAATCCCGCATCGGATGTCGATGTTCACAAGGACTATCCGCAAGACAAGCCGCTCGCGCCGGACATGGCGGTGAAGACCGAAATGTACTTCTTCCTGTACTTCGCGATGACCGGGATGCACGCGCTGCATATGATCATCGGCATTTCGATTCTGACCTTCATGATCGTTCGAGCGCGGCAAGGTGCCTACACAGCGGGGCACGTGACGTATGTTGAGAACTTCGGCCTCTACTGGCACTTTGTTGACATAATCTGGATCTTTTTGTTCCCGCTGCTCTATTTGATCAGCCGCTATTGAGGGGAATTCCGGAATGAGCGAACACAACGGACAATACGAGCAAAAGGAAGAACACGATCAGGAACACCACATTGTCAGCCCGATGGTCTACGGCGCGATTTTGCTGGCCCTGCTGATCTTTACGGGCCTGACCGTCTGGATGTCGTTCATCGATCTCGGTGAATGGCACATCGCCGCAGGTTTGACGCTGTTCTGGAACCCCGTGGTGGCGCTGGCCATTGCCTGCACCAAGATGACGCTGGTGGTGCTGTTCTTCATGCATGTGAAGTACAGCCGCAAGCTGACGAAGCTCACCGTGGCTTCGGGGCTGTTCGTTTTCCTGGTGCTGATCGGCATGACGATGACCGACTACGTGACGCGCGCGTGGGGACGGTGGTAGGGAAGCAGGGACGTAGGGACATAGTGAGCAGGGGCCGCCGAGGGGCGGCCCGTTTCGTTTTCGAATGAATAGCGTTTCTACAGCGTCGGTTTGAATTGTGCGATGGAAGAAGACCGGATTCCTGTTGAGCTTGCGCGGTTGGCGGAACAGCCGCGTGTGCTGGTGCGTCGTGCAGGGCCGCCGAGAAGGCCCGCTCGCTCGGTCGTCTACTGGATGCAGCGATCGGTGCGCGTCGTGGACAATCCAGCGCTGGAAGTTGCGATTGAGGCGGCGAATGTTCTCGGCTTGCCGGTGGTCATCTACTTCGGAGTAATTCCCAACTATCCGCATGCGAATTTGCGGCATTACCACTTTCTTCAGCAGGGGCTGCGGGACGCTGCGGAAGGCGCAGCGGAGCGGGGCGTGGGATTTGTTGTGCGGCGCACGCAGGATTCGCCTCTCGAAGCATTTCTTGAAGAGGCGCAGGCGGCGTTACTGATCGGCGACGAGAATCCATGCCGCGAGCCGGAACGGTGGCGCAAAGTCCTCGCGCGCCGGCTGAAGATTCCTTACTGGACGGTCGATGCGGACGTCGTGGTTCCATCGCGCGTCTTCAACCGCAGTTTTGTGCTGCTGCATCATTTTCGGCCGCGGCTCAAAGCCGAGTCGCCGAAGTTTCTCGTGGCGCCAAAGAAGGTAGAAGTGCTCCATTGCTGGGGGCCTACGGAGCCGCTCGCAAGCCTTGCACTGGCAGGGGACATCACTGCTGGATTCTCTGGCTTGGATCGCTCGGTGGGACCGGTGGACACGTTTACCGGCGGAACGCAGGCCGCGCTGAAGCGCATGCGAGCATTCATTGCGCGCGGCCTCGCATCCTACGATGAAAACCGCAATCGCCCGGAGTTCGACGGCACGAGCGCTTTGTCGCCCTATCTGCATTTCGGCAACATCTCGCCGCTGACAATCGCTCTGGCAGTGCGGAAAGCCGCCGGCAGCGGCAAAGTGTCGCCTGAGAACGCCGAGAGATTCCTCGAGCAGCTGATTGGCTGGCGCGAGTTGGCGGTATTGTTCGTTTGTCACGAGCCGAACTACGACACCTGGGAGTGCGCGGCGCCGTGGGCGCGAAAATCGTTGCTTGAGCATGCCGCCGATCCGCGCCCGTACCGTTATTCGTTCGAGCAGTTGGAACGCGCTGAAACGCACGACGACTTGTGGAATGCGGCCCAGCGCCAGATGGTGGCGACGGGATGGATGCACAACTACATGCGCATGTATTGGGCGAAGAAGATGCTTGAATGGGCGCCCGATGCGGCCACGGCTTTTGATTGGGCGGTGATCCTGAACGATCGATACGAGCTGGATGGACGCGATCCCAACGGGTACGCGGGAATTGCGTGGGCGATTGTGGGGAAGTTCGATCGGCCGTGGTTCAATCGCCCGATCTTCGGGCTAGTGCGGCCGATGACAGGCGCGTCGATCTCGCGCAAGTTCAATGCGGCAGCCTACATTCAGCAGATCGGCGAGCGGGCTATGCCTGCGACGAGAGCGAGCGGCTGATTGAGCATAGACCTTGTATCCGGGATCACAACTGGACGCGGATGAGGTGGTCCTATAATGGGCCACGTTCTCATTCCCGGAAATTGCGTGTTTCGTTGAGCGTTTTCTGTTGGATTCTCTGCTGATTCCCATTGGAAGACTTTCAGAATAGGGAAAGCCGGAGAGCCATTCAGGCGACGCATAACGAATCCAATGTTCAAACGGTGGAAGAAGGCCGGCGTCCGCGGCGGTGCGGGGAAGCGAGCTGAGCCGGCTGGGCAACACGCAAAGTGCGGCGAACTGAGTGCCGTTGCGCAGGCGATTTGCTTGCTGGCGCTCGTTGCCATTGCTCCTGCCGGCGCGCAGATGCCGAGTCTGCAGGCGCAATCTTCCAGCGGATTAGGACAAGCTGAACGAAAATCAGTTCAGTCGGCACAGGCCATGCCGATTCCTCCCCGCATTCTGGAAGCGCAGCGCTTTCTCAGGGAACGGGGCTGGAGCCCTGGTCATCGCATGCCTCCGCGTGCGGGCGTGAAGAGCCAACAGGTTGCCGACGCGCACGCAGGTACGCTGAAGGCTCAAAGCAGGAATACCACGGCTTCAAGCGCGACCTGGCAGCCGCTTGGACCGACAGCGGTAATCACGCCGAACTTCGGTCTCGTCTCGGGCCGCGTTTCGGCTCTGGCGCTCGATCCTTCCGATGCGACCGGCAATCGGCTCTACATTGGCACCACGGGCGGCGGAGTTTGGGTGGCCAACAATGCCGCAGCCTCAACGATTTCGTCGATCGTGTTCACGCCTCTCACCGATACAGTTGCCGCTCTTGGCGCAGCCCCTGACGCTTCGATCAGTGTTGGAGCACTGACGGTGCAGCCGGGCGGGACTGGAGTGGTTCTTGCCGGGACGGGCGATCCCAACGACGTACTTGATTCGTACTATGGCGCGGGCATTCTGCGCTCCATCGACGGCGGCAACACTTGGAGTTTGATTGAGAAAACCAATGACCGCGACGAGGGAGGGTCAACGGATTTCAGCTTTGCGGGACAGGGCTTTGCAGGCTTTGCCTGGAGCACCGTGAACTCGCAACTGGTGGTGGCGGCGGTTTCAGAAGCTTATGAGGGGACGCTGGTAAATGCCGACTGGCCGGAGACCACAATGGAGGGACTCTTCTACTCCACCGACAGTGGGGCAACCTGGCAAATGGGCACCATCAGCGACGGCGACGGTGAAGTTGTGCAAGGCCCGTTCGCTCCCGCAGTTGGGGAAGGGAATGCCGCGACTGCTGTCGTATGGAACCCGGTGCGCCGGCTTTTTGTGGCCGCGGTGCGCTATCACGGCTACTATCAGTCGCCGGACGGGATTACATGGACGCGCATGACCGCGCAGCCCGGAGGCGGGATGACCACTCAGGCATGCCCGACCAATATAGGACAAGCCGGATCGATCGCATGCCCGGTTTATCGGGGCGCGCTCGCGGTGAACCCGCAAACAGGGGACACGTTTGCGTGGACAGTGGACCTGAACAATCAGGATCAGGGATTGTGGCAGGACACATGCGCAATCAGCGGAGGGAAGTGCACCAATGCAACGATTACCTTCGCGACGCAATGGAATACGAGGCCGCTCGAAGCGAACTCGCTGGAGGGCGCGGCCACAATCGCCGACGGCGACTATAACCTTGCGCTTTCCGCTGTTCCCAACCAGCAGGACACATTTTTGCTGGCCGGGGCGAATGACCTGTGGAAGTGCAGCGTGGCCATGGGCTGCGTGTGGCGGAATACAACCAACTCAACCACGTGCATGAGCGCGCAGGTGGGTGAATATCAGCACTCGCTGGCCTGGAATGCAGCAAATCCGCTGGAGATTTTTCTTGGGAACGATGGTGGACTGTGGCGCTCGACCGATGGGATCGGCGAGACCGGGCAGACATGCGCGGCTACTGACGCCACGCATTTCCAGAACCTGAACGGCAGTCTGGGGTCGCTGGCCGAAGTGGTGAGCCTGCCTGCGATTCCATCATCGCCTTATGCAATGATGGCGGGGCTGGGAGTGAATGGAACGGCAGGCGTGAAGGCATCGGGCCCGACAAGCGATTGGCCGCAGATCCTGGGAGGCTATGGCGGACCTGTTGCGATCGACCCCTATAACAGCTCGAACTGGTTTGTGAACACCCAGCCGGGAGTTGCCATTTACCAATGCTCGCAGACGGCTGCCTGCACGCCTGCGTCGTTTGGCGCGAGCCCGGTGATTACGAACGCGGACATTGGCGGCGACGGCGACACCATGCCGACGCCGGCGCCATTCCTTGTGGACCCGCTCGATGACTCTCAATTGCTTATTGGAACCTGCCGGGTGTGGCGTGGCCCGGCTAACGGCAGCGGCTGGGGCGGAAGCAACGCAGTGAGCCCCATTTTCGCCAGGGGAGGACCGAGCAGTCCCTGCGATGGCGACGGACTGATTCGGTCGATGGCTGCGCTGCCGGTGTCGACAAGTGAAGAGGTGGTCTACGCGGGCATGTATGGCGCGGCGAGCAATGGCGCTAACCTGCCCGGCCATATTCTAGGCGCGATCATCGACCCCTCTTCAGCAACCGCGCCGGTGTGGAGCGATTTGACGCTGAATCCGGTCGTCAACAGCCAAGTTGCGGTGAACTCGAATAACTTCGATCTATCGAGCGTTGTGATCGATGCTCACGACGCGACCGGCAACACGGTTTATTTGACGGTTGCGGGAATGGAAGGCCCGCTCCAGAAGATGCCGACCGTTTACCGCTCGACGAATGGAGGGGCGAGCTGGTCGAGCATCACGGCTAACCTGCCGATTGCGCCGGTAAACGGCTTGGCGATTGACCCGCAGGATGCCAATACTGTCTACGTTGCAACGGACCAGGGCGTGTATTTCACGACGGAAGTGTCAAGTTGCGCGCAGTCGTTTTCGGAGTGCTGGTCAGTCTTCGGCTCCGGATTGCCTGACGCTCCGGCCGTTGCCCTCGGTATCGTACCGGCATCCTCTTCATCCGCGGCGAGCCTGGTCGCAGGCACTTACGGACGCGGCATCTGGCAAACTCCGCTATGGAGCGCGGGGACGAGCCTAACCGCGGCGGCTGCGAACCCGCCATCGCTCGCGTTCTCCAGCCAGACGTTTGGAACGGCCAGCAGTCCCCAGACCGTGACTCTGACCAACACGGGCAGCCTGGCACTTGCTGTTACGTCGATTGCGATGAGCGGCGATTTTACTGAAACCGACAACTGCGTGAATACCTCCGTGGCCGCGGGCGCGACTTGCTCCATTCAAGTTGTCTTCACGCCGCAAGCGACCGGGGCGCGAAGCGGCACCATGACGATTTATGCGAATGTCTACGGCGGGCAACTGGCCGTGGACCTGACCGGAACGGGGTCGCCGGCAGGCGCGGTGAGCCTTGCGCCGGCCTCACTCGACTTTGGCCAGGTGGAGACCGGAACGACGTCGGCGGCGATGCAAGTGTCGGCGACGAACAGCGGCGCAACGGCGATTCCGATCGCAAGCGTATCCATCACTGCGCCGTTTGTGCTCTCCTCGAATTCCTGCGGCACCACAAGCCTGGCGGCAAATTCCGTGTGCCAGCTTTGGGTTGAGTTCGCGCCCACGCAAGCCGGCTCCGCTTCGGGGCTGCTGACGCTCGTGGACGGAGCGGGCACGCAAACTGTGCAGCTGAGCGGAACGGGCATGGCGCCGCCGAATGACGTCCTTAATCCGCTATCACTTTCATTTCTGCCGACGGCTGCTGGGCAGAGTTCGTCCGCGGAGAACGTGACGCTGACAAATTCCGGCGGCTTGCCGCTTACATCGATTTCGATTTCTGCGAGCGCCGGGTTTCAATTCTCGAGCACCTGTGGAACGCAATTGGCCGCGGGTGCGGTTTGCAGCATCAGCGTGACCTTCGCTCCCGCTCAGATTGGCGCAATCGCGGGGACGTTGACGGTCGTGGACGCGCTGCACACGCAGACGGTGACCTTGAGCGGCACAGGACTGGCGCCGGCAGCGTTTGCCGTGAGCCCGGCAACACTGACCTTTACAAACCAACAGCCAGGCGTGGCGAGCGCACCGCAGACCGTCAGCGTGAGCAACATTGGCGGCTCGCCAATGGCTAATATCAGTTTTTCGATCGCGGGAGCGGCGGCATCGAGTTACTCGATTGCGTCGACAAATTGCGGAGCGACGCTGGTCGGCGGAAGCAATTGCGGCGTGCAGATTGTTTTTACGCCGAACGCGACGGGCGTGATCGCGGCTACGCTAGCTGTTTCTACGTCCACCCCAGGAGTGACCCCAGCCTCAGTGTCGCTGAATGGCTCGGGCGTGCTTGCAACGGGCCTCGCGACAAATCCAACTCAGATTGCATTCTCCGTGGTCGCTGCGGGGCAGTCGAGCGCAGCACAGGCGGTGACCGTCACGAATTCTTCGAACTACGCCATTGGGGCCGTATCGCTTTCTTTGCCCGCGCCGTTCACGATCGCGCAGAACACGTGCGCCGGGGGCCTGGCTGCGGGCGGCAACTGCACGGCTTCGGTCGTTTTCCAGCCGAGCGCCGGCGGCTCGGCATCGGGATCGCTGACGATCGCGTCATCGGGTGTTTCTGCCCCCGCGAGCGTCGCTCTTTCGGGCACCGGATTCGACTTCTCGGCTGAAGTGAGTGGCTCAGCGACGCAAACTGTCGCAGCCGGGCAGCAGGCGAGCTACTCGCTGCAGATTTTGCCGGTGGGCTCGGGCGCCACGTTTGCGTTGTCCTGCGGCACTTTGCCCACAAATGCACTGTGCCTCTTCAGCCCTTCGAGCGTCACGCTCGCCTCGGGCGCGCAAGGCTATGTGGCGGTGAGTATCTCGACGGGGATTGCGGCGACGTCCCAGGCGGAAAGGCCGGGCGATGCGGCGAGGCCGGGGCCCGATGGTTTCGGTCGCGGCCGTATTGGCTTGAGCGGTCCTGTCTCCTTAGCGTGCGGGTTGCTGTTGCTTCCGATTGCGATCTTCCGCCGGCGAAGGGCGTTGTTTGTGATTGTGCTGATGCTGTGGACGGTTTTTGGCGTCTCGAGTTGCACGAGCTCGGGTGGCGGAGCGACCAAGACCGGAAGTGGGAACGGCTCAAACACGCCTCCGGGGACGTACACGATTCCTGTCAACGTGACATCGATGGGACTGTCGCAACGAGTGAACCTGACGTTGACGGTGGACTAAACGCGGAGGGATTCAAGAGCGCGAAACGCTATACTTGAGCTTCAATATCGAGATCGACATGAGTGAAAAAGTAACCGTCGAAGCTGTGCAGCGAGTGGCGGAACTGGCGCATTTGGAGTTGACTCCGGAGGAAACCGCTCCTATGGTGCGCGACCTGAACGCGATCCTGGATTACGTGGCCGAGCTCGATGAGCTTGACACCTCGAACGTGACGCCGCTGGCCCAGATGAGCGAGCTTTCGGGCGATGGGATCGTTGCCGTTCTCCGCGCCGACCAGACGGCGCCGTCGCTCAATCGCGCGGTTGTGATGGAGCAGGCACCGGAGACGGACGGAGCATTTTTCAAAGTGCCGAAGGTGATTGAAAGATAGAGAGACAGGGACGTAGAGGCAGGGACATAGGGAACAGTAACCGGCTCAGTTGGCAGGATGGACGTGGCAGAAACCTTCACACAAAAACCGATGAGTCTCGCCGCGCTGAGCGCAGAGATCGCCGCAGGGCGCACGAAGGCTGCCGATCTTGCGGCTACTTACTACGAGCGCATCGAGGAGTTGAACCCGCGCCTCAACATTTATCTCAGCCTGACGAAAGAGCGGGCTCTGGCGCAGGCGTCGAAGATCGATGCCATGGCTGCGAAGGGCAATCCGCTGCCTCCGCTGGCCGGGATTCCCGTGGGCATCAAAGACGTGCTCGTGGTACAGGGCGTGCCGTCGACCGCAGGCTCAAAGATTCTTCAAGGCTATCGGCCGCCCTACGATTGCACGGCTGTGGCGCGGCTGGAGGCCGCGGGTGCGGTGCTCTTGGGCAAGACAAACTGCGATGAATTCGCGATGGGCTCGTCGAACGAGAATTCTGCCTACGGGCCGGTGCGCAATCCTGTCGATCCGGAACTGGTTCCTGGGGGCTCGAGCGGCGGATCGGCTGCAGCCGTGGCAGCGAACCTAGCCGTGGCCGCATTGGGGAGCGATACCGGCGGCTCGATTCGCCAGCCGGCCAGTTTTTGCGGCGTCGTGGGCGTGTTGCCAACCTATGGCCGCGTTTCGCGCTACGGGTTAATTGCGTTTGCTTCTTCGCTCGATCGCATTGGACCGCTGGCGGCGAATGTTCGCGACGCCGCGACACTGTTGGGCGTGATTGCCGGGCACGACCCGAACGATGCGACCAGCTCGCCCGCACCAGTGGAGGATTACGCGACTGAGAGCGACAAACCTGCGGCGGGACTGCGCATCGGCGTCCCAGCCGAATACTTTGCAGATGGGCTCGATCCGGAAGTCCGGGCGGCGGTCGAGAAAGGGATTGGGGCACTCGAGGCCGCGGGATGCACGATCAAGCCTATCTCGCTGCCGCATACGAAATACGCTGTTCCGACTTACTATCTGGTTGCTACGGCGGAGGCCAGCGCCAACCTTGCGCGCTTTGACGGCGTGCGTTACGGCTACCGATCGGCGGATTCGGGGACGCTCTCTGCAATGTACTCGCATTCGCGAGACGAGGGCTTCGGCGCGGAAGTGAAGCGGCGGATTTTTCTCGGGACTTACGCGCTTTCGGCGGGCTACTACGATGCGTACTACCTGAAGGCGCAGAGGGTTCGCCGGCTGCTGGCAGAGGAGTTCCTGCGCGCGTTTGCCGAAGTGGATGCAATCGTGACTCCGACATCGCCGTTTCCAGCGTTCAAGCTCGGCGAAAAGACGGGCGATCCGCTAGCCATGTATCTCGCCGATATTTACACCGTGACCGCAAGCCTGGCGGGCATTTGCGGCGTATCGGTTCCTTGCGGCGCGACGAAAACAGGCTTGCCGGTGGGCATGCAGGTGTTGGCGCGGCACTTTGGCGAGAGCACGGCGTTTCGCGTGGCGCGCGCTGTGGAGGCTGCGGGTATTTGAGGACAAGGAGCCATGAGCAAGACTGCCGTTTTTTCGGCTTTGGCATTGTTGGCAACATTGGGAGCAGCGGCTTCAATCCATGCGGCTCCGCGGAAAGCGCACAGCGTGGTTCTGGGCGCGGTGAGACAGGTTCCATACTCGCTGGAAGGAGATCCGGCGGGCGCTGCGGCGGGCGAGAGCGAGTTAAGGGTGCGCGCGCTGCTGGTTGACGGCGTGCTGAAGGAGTGGACCACGGGCGATGCGCACGACGTGACCGATCGCAGCTTCACGGTGCGCCGGGCAATTCGGCTGAACGATGCGCTGCCGGGCGACAAGCCCGGTCCCGGAACAAAGCTGGAGCGGTGGGTATGGCAGCGCGGACCGTGGCTGCTGGTTGATCGCATGACGGGTCACGTGACTGCACTGCGGCTGCCGGACTACGATCCGGGCGCGAGCCAGGTGAGCTGGTTCCGCGACTACGCTGCGTATTGCGGCATTACCGCGAGCGGCAAGAGCCTTTATGCGGTGGTGGCCCAGATTGCGGGGCGCAAGCCGGTGCTGGCGAAGAAGCTGGCGGCCTTCGACGCTGAGAATCACCCGGAGCCGATTTGTGAAGCGCCGATGTGGCAGCGCGAGCCGCTGCGCATTACATTTCATGCAACGGGCGCCGATGCGGTAAGCTACGACGTTGTCCCCGGCTCGGCGGTGCTCGTCGAAGACGCGGACGATGAGGAAGAAACTCCCGCCGCGTCCCCTGCAAAGTAGCTTGTCCCGCGCGGCAGGTGCAGGCAGGTCGAAATCAAAGTGGAATCGCTTGAGGAGCTTTTGCGGCAGGCTGAAGCCGCGCACGGCCATCTGTGCGCGGGCCAGGTGCTTGGTGTGCGCATGGCATTGCTGGGCCTGGAGCGGCTTGGAATTACCGATCCACACGGCGCCGATCGCAAGCGGCTGGTTACATATGTCGAAATCGACCGCTGCGCGACGGATGCGATTGGGCTGGTGACGGGCTGCAGGCTGGGCAGGCGCGCGCTGAAGTTTCGCGATTGGGGCAAGATGGCGGCGACGTTTGTCGATCTCGAATCGAGGCGCGCGATCAGGGTGGTGGCGCTCGAAGACGCGCGCGAGGCGGCGGACGAGCATTATTCGCATATCGAAGCGAAAGGGCAGCGGCAGTTGCAGGCTTATCGGGAACTGCCGGATGCTCGGCTTTTTCGTGAAGAGTGGGTGAGTGTCGACATCGATGCGGCGGATTTGCCGGGCGGCTCGCGTGAACGAGTCACATGTCAGCGCTGCGGCGAGGGCGTGAACTTCGGCCGGTTCACGGTGGTCGATGGCGAGGCGCTTTGCCTCAGCTGCTCAAGGCCGGAGCTTCGGTACTGGAAGCCGGCTGCGCCGGAAGAGTGAGTGGGGCTGATGTCCTTGCGGGGATGCTCTTCGCGCCACCAGTTGCAGAGAACCCACACCATGAAGCCGACGGCGAGAGCGACGGGAATCAGCCAAAACGTCTGCTCATGAAGTTCGATTGTCATCGCGGATTCCCCGTTCCGTCCTCGTTTGCGCTGCGGGCGTGGATAGGCGCGGCGGAGGACGGTCAGAGACCAGATGACGCCTTTTTGCATAAAGAGAGGGTAGGCAGAACGTAAAGGGTGTGTAAGGGTCGGGCCTGAGGCGGTGCATCGAGATCGTCGGAAAGACGAGCTGTTTTGTTACCAGAAAATTAACGTTAATTTTCTGGTAAACTTGCACCAGTTTTGGTGCATTGCATACTGATTATAAATGACTTATCTATTTACCATTTCGTCAATGGCCACCAAAAAATGATTTCTCGATTCTTCATTTCGTAGGCGAATGTTTGCAGATGAGTAAATACCAGATCGATGGCCGAATTCGAAGGCGAAACACGGTGTTTCGAAGGTCCGTTCATTTGTCTCACTTAAGACAAGTATAGGGATTTTGGCGAAATTACCGGCAAACTTGAAAAGTAAAAGTGAAGGAGTGAACGAGTGAATAAGTGAAGCGGAATGAGAGGGTTCCCGGGCTGCGATTGGGGCGTGTTCCTGCGAAAGGGGCTTGACAGCGATGCGGCGGGGCAGCGGAGGATCAAGTCTCCGGTTTGAGCCTTCTTCGGTTCGGTCCCGGATGTTTTCGCATAAAGGGACCTTAGCCACGGATCGGGGCCAAGGGAGTTGAGTGGTGACGCAGGCGGACGCGAATGAGTGGTTTGGCCTGAACTCGTCAGTTGACTCTCGAATCGGTTGGAGCTGGACAGTAGCCGACTGAGGGTTAGCAAAACTGCCAGCGTCTGGCAGATCCTGCTCGGCACTAAGAGCTGATTCCCGAATTGAAATCAATCTGGCGGCTTTGGCTCGATTCCTGTGGGGATCTTGGCCCCGTAAGTCGATTTGAAAGTGAGCCACTGGGACCTGCGCTTTTCCATAAATGCAACAAAGCGGGGATTCTGACGAATTGGGTCAAGACCCCGGTCCTTTTCAAAAGAGGGATAACAGGGGAACCCCGTTCCAGCTGTTTTTTCAAGCCAGCTTACGGCCAGGTCCGGCTTGTTCAATTGCGCATAGATTATCGCCACGAAATTCGCCAGATGATGAAAGTGCCCGTACGCTTTCAGGCTTTCACCCTGCCTCAGAATCTCGGGGATGTGCCTTTCCGCGTCGCGGGTTTGCCCCGCGTCGGCAAGAAGAAGCGTGTGCAACGCCGCCAGGAATACGAATTGCTCCTGCGGATCGGCCGCAAGCAGCTCGCGATCGATTTTCCAGGCCTCCTCCTTGCGCCCCAATTCCCAAAGGCAAACGGCTTGGAGGGTTTTGGAAAATGGCGTGTTCGGATAGGTATTCAGGAAGGGCAGCGCCTCTTGCCATCGGCCCGCGAACATCAAGGTAAACCCGATATACAGCGAAGGCAAAGAATCTGTCGGATTGATTTGTGCAGCCGTCTGAAGCTCCTCGCGGGCTTCGTCGAGCAGTCCGATGTGGAACAACACCACACCCAGGGTAAGGTGCGCATCGGCCAAATTGGGATTGAGAGCCAGCGCCCGCCTGCATTCTCGGATTGCTCCTTCGTAATCCCAGCTATGGGCGGGCGTGAATAACAGCGCCGCGAGAGACGCGTGCGCTTCGGCGAGATCGGGGTCGAGGGAGAGCGCCTTTTCCACCGCGGCTTCCGCCTTGCGGTCCCATTCGTCCTTCGCCTCCCAGGAAAACAGCCTGGCACTGAACGCTCGTCCCAGCGCGGCGTATGCGGGAGCGAAGTTGGGATCGATTGCCACCGCGTGTTGGAGAACATCCATCGCAACCCTGTTGTCAGGTTCATTGTCACGGCTCTCCAAGTCCATGCCTTGCAAATAGAGCGCGTACGCTTCAGGATTGACTGCATGAGCGCCGGCGGGACGATACATCTCTTCCGGCGTGGCCTCTGCCTGGATCTCCTCGGTAATTGCGCGAGCAACCTGGCTCTGCAAGAAAAGAACGTCGCTTATGTCGCCGTCATACGTCTGCGCCCACAAGTGCCTGTCGGTAGCTCCGTCAATCAGCTGCGCGGTGATGCGTATATGATTGCCCGCGCGCTCTACTGCGCCTTCGACCACTGCGTCCACCTGGAGTTCTTTCGCAATTTCAGGCAGCGACTTTTCAGTCTTTTTGTACCGCATAACCGAGGTTCGCGAGATGACTCTCAGTGCTTTTACTCGGCCGAGGTTGGTAATCAATTCCTCTGTCATGCCATCTGCGAAATACTCCTGCTGCGGGTCGCCGGTCAGGTTCTCCAGCGGCAGAACGCCTAACGATACGATCCTTTTCGGTTGGGCGCCTCCAGGCAGCCATTCGCGCCAACCTCGGAAGTGAACAGCCAGTGCGGCCCCGCCCACCAACACCGCTACGAGGGCAATCGCCCAATAAACCCCACCCAGTGTGCCGCGTCGAGTGCCGCCGAGCGCGGGAGCGCCTGCAATGGCCGGGCCCGCCAACACCTGAGCTGGTGTAGGCTCACGGCTGATCGCATCGCCATCCTCTTCGGTTGTGATGATGTGGAGAGTTCGCACCTCCTCCTGGATCGTGTCTCCGGACTCCGCTTCCCCATACGCCTCCACCTCGGCAGCGAACTCGAATCCGATCCGCGGAATTGTCTTTAGAAAACGAGGAGTCTGTGCGTCATCGGCCAGAGCCGACCGAACCTCCTTTACGCACTGCGAGAGCACATTCTCAGTGACTTCCACGTCGCCCCACACAGCGTCAAGTAGTTCGCCCTTCCCCACCAGACGTCCGTGATGCTCGAGCAGGTACAGCAGGATGTCATATGTCTTGGGACGCAGGTAAACCGCGCGCCCAGCATGGACGAGACAGTGATTCCGTGTATTCAGGGTGAATTCGCCGAACCGGAAGGTCGTTACGGAGGCTTTCATGGGTCAACCTGAGACCCTTTTTTGGCGTGACAGAACTATATCACGGTTATTTCAGCCCGGTTTCAAGACGCTGAATTGCTGCACTGCCATGATAGGGCCAGTTGTGCGAGGTTCGGCGATGAAACGGACCACGGAGTTGATTGCCGTTCAATACCGGCGTTCGATTCACAGTCCTGCATCCGCCCTTCCAAACGGCACCTGCCCGGTTTGTTGCAGTCATCTCGGAGCGGAAACCGATCGCGAAACCAAGTCGGCGGATTCGCAGATGGGTGACCGCGCTGGTGAAGACAAGCTGTTTCGCCACCCTTTTCCGAAAGAGCAACCGGATCGTTCCGCGGCAGCGTCCGCCAGAACGTCCCGGCGCGCTCGTATAACAATTGCCGATTTGCTACGGAGGTGGAAATGGTAACTAGAAGAGCTATATGCACACTGCTGACCCTGTCGGCATTGGCTTCTTTGCCGACGCTTTTCGCGTGCGGTGCTGCGGTTGCCCGCGCTCAGGATCAATTTGCGCAACCTGATATCACGACAGTAAACCCCGCAAACCACTGCACGCTGGCATCTCTCAAGGGCGCCTACGGGGGCCATAGCGAGGGAACCATCGTGGCCCAGTTGCCTGGTCTGCCGCCGCCGCCGTTTCCGTGGGCCGGCGTCGCCCTTCACGAATATGACGGCGCAGGCAACGTGCGAATTACTTATGCCCTCAGTTTGGGCGGCAACCCCGTCCCATGGGGCACAACAGCGATCGGAACCTACACCATAACCGGGAATTGCCTTGTCTCCGTCACGATCAGCGAAGATCCTCTGATGGGCCCGTGGCACTTCCAAGGCCAAATCCTCGGCTGGGGAATGTTCCAGAAAGCGCATTTCATGTACACCGACCCGTACATGGTCGGGTTTGGAGCCATCGAGAGAACCCCGGTCGGCGGCTGCTCGCGAAGATTGCTCCGGGGCACCTACGCGATCGTGGGCCAGGGCACGGATGTTTCCGTTCCGCTGCCGGGCTTTTCGCCGCCTTTCCCGATGGGGCATTTGGCGACCCTTACGGTTGACGGCGCGGGGAATATCACCGGCGAAGGCGAGGAAGATACAGCTGGCTTCGCTTTCCCAGCAACCTATACGGGCACATACACGGTTAACCCCGACTGCATCGTTTCTTTTGCGATCAGCGATACCGCCCTCGGTACCACAATGACCATTCCGATGCAGGGCGTCATCACTGGAGAAGGAGAATTCCAGCAGATCCACACCATCGTGACCGTTCCCGGACAGGTCTTCTCGGACACGGGCACGAAGGAGTAACGCGCCGGTTTGCGGCTCGCAGTTCGCCGCTGAACTTGCCCCGCCAGCGTCTCGCGTTTGTGGGCCTGAGAACGAGATCATCTCGGCCAGCCTGATCCTCGCCATCGGCTTCTTCGATAGCGAGGATCAGTTCTTATCCGCGGGTTTGTCAGACCTTCGACATAGAGAGGCGGAGAGTCCGTGTTCCGCCAATCAGAGAGAAGGTGACGTAATGAACCTAGTAATCACTCTGCTCTTTTTCGCAATCGGCATTTTCGTGTCCTCGGTCCGTGAGAAACAGCGCCCTTGAACGGCAGACGTTGCGTCCCTGGCTCTGCAAACGTGGTCCCGAATAACGTAACGTGGACAATGTGATTCGCGAATCGGAAGGAACAGAAATGGTGGCCTGTGTTCTTCGTTTTCGTCTTCACCTAATGGACGGGGCACCCATTTTCGTGCAGAGTGAGGAAGAGCAACCGCGGATACTTCGTCGGCTTCGCTGCGCTTGGTCCTCCGGCCGGGAGGGTGGGCGCGGTGGCGCCTTCTCTAACCGAGCGCGCCGACCAACCTTGTGAGACACAGCATCAGCAAAAAGCCGAGGACTGCAAGGGATAGCACCAGACCGCGGCTTGCGCGTCGCCAGGCGTCTGGAAGCAGACAGAAGAACGCGGTAAACAGAAAGGACCCTGCTGCAAGGCTGAGAAAAACCATGACCAGCACATCGGAGACCCGGAAGAGATGAGCTGCGATGAGGCCGCCGGCGATGGGAGCCAGGGCATCGAACGCCAGAAATCCGTAGTCGGTCAATTCGGGCTTTTCTGCGCCGGTGGCCAGCAGAATCGTGTTCAATCCGTCGCATATGTCGTGCGCGACAACTCCGAGCCCCACAATCATGCCCAACTGCAGCGATATGGTGGACGCGGCGAAAATGGCCGTTCCGTCTAGGGTGCTGTGCACAACGAGGAAGAAGGCACTGACCCTTCCTGCTGCACGATTGCCGAGCTTGTTCGCTCGATAACGCGACGCTGCCTCACCGATGCAGAAAACGAGCAGCCCTCCGAGGGCAGCGATGGGAAGAACCAGTGCCTTCGATGAACCCGAGATTTCCGCGGCCGACGAAGCGGAAGGAAACAAATCCAGCAGAGCAGCGCCAATGAGCACTCCCGTGCCGAACGACATGAGCAGATGAACTCTCCGCTGCAGCAGGACAGCACAAGAACCGCCAACAGAGGTTGAAACGGCCGCCATCGAGGTGAGAAGCAGAGGGTTCATTGTGTGACTCCACGATTTTTCTGAAGGTCATTCGAGACCACGGATTGAGCCGATTGATCCGGTGGGGAAGTGCCGGAGTAGGGAGTTGGCGGTGGTCGCAATAATGATAATAGTATATCATTATCGTTTAGTGAGATCGCGCAATCCGGCAATGCTTCATTTCGGTGCGTCGATTAGTGGAGAAGTCCGGCTCCTGTGGAGGCGCTAATCTGAGCAGAGGAGATTCGATTGGGCATCAGGGACATTCGAAACACCAGACAAAAGACTGCCATTCGTGAGGCTTTTGCCGAAGCCGATCGGCCGCTGGCTCCCGAAGAAGTTCTCCGCTTGGCACAGCGGCATCATCGTGGCGTTGGGATTGCCACGGTGTATCGAAATATCCAAGCGCTGGTCGCGGAAGGATGGCTGCAGCCGGTCGAAGTTCCTGGCGATGCCGCGCGCTACGAAGTGGCCGGCAAAAAGCATCATCATCACTTTCAATGCAACGAATGCGGCAAACTGTATGACCTGGAAGGATGTGCTGCACAAAGCAGGCCAAAATTACCCAAGGGTTTTCGCGCATCCGGACACAAGTTTTACGTTTACGGCACCTGTGCGGCGTGTATACCCAGCCACTCGTAACGCGGCGTCTCAACCTTCGTTATGGGTTTCGAGGCGCCGGTCCTCAATGCGGGGCGGGCCCTAGACACGCGACGAACGATGCGCTGCTTTCACTCGGTTCTGAGGGCGCGCATGGGGTCGGCGGAGGCGGCGCGGACAGCGGGAATGAGCGCCGCGAGGAGGGCGCAAAGGCCAAGCAGACCAGTGGCACCGATGAATGCGAGAGGGCTGCTGGTGCTGATCTGATAGAGCAGGTGGGCCATCATTCGAGAGGCAAAAAAGGCAGCCGGAATTCCGATTGCGAGTCCCACAAGGAACTGCAGAAAAGCATTGCGAAGCATCATGGAAGCGATCATGGAGCGCGTTGCTCCCAAAGCCATGCGGATGCCGATCTCACTGGTGCGGCGGGCGGCATGATACGACATGACACCGTAAAGGCCGACGGAGGCGAGAAGCAAAGCGAGGATGCCGAAGGCTTCAGTGAGGCGCGCAAGCAGCCGGTCCTGATTGAATCTGCCCGCGACCATTTCCGGGTAGGGCGTGACACGATTCACGGGAATGTTCGGATCGATTTGAGCGAAAGTGGAACGAACTAACTGATCGGCATCTTGCTGAGGACGATTGAATTCCAGGACGATCCGGTTCAAGTAGAGTGAGTTGGTTTCGCCAGCGTCCATCCCAGGACCCTGGTAACCGGAGTATTGCTGGCCGAGGACGCGGAGAAAGAGAGGCTTGACCACCGCGCGCGGATCGGTGAGTTTGAAGTCGGCAAAGACACCGACGATCTGGAATGCGCCTGAATACTTGGAATCTGCCACGCCGAATCTCTGCCCGATGGGGTCGACGTTGGGGAAGAATCGGTTCACAAATGCCTGGTTGACCATGACGACCTGCGTGGAGCCGTTTTCGTCATCGGGCGTGAATCCGCGCCCGCGAAGAACGGGGACCCCGACAGAATCGAGAAAATTGGCGCTGACGCGATCCCAGTCGGAAAAGCAATGCGCATTTGGCCCCGGAGTGGGGTGGCCCTGGAGAATGACGCAGTCGCCCCACTCGTTGCCTTCGAGCGGAAGATAGCGGGCGAAGCTCACTCGCGTGAGTCCCGGAAGCGCTGAGAAACGATCCTGGATGCTGCGATAGAGGGCGGGCAACCGTTCGGGAGTGTAGCCAGCTCCTTTGAGGTCGATTTGCACCGTATAGCGATCTGCCGTTTCAATGCCCATTTGCTGGTGCTCCAGATTGTAGAGCGATCGCGTGGCGAGAAAAGCGGTGGCCAAAAGGACCATGGAAAGCGCGACCTGGAAAATGAGCAAGAGGCGCTGGGGAATGGAGGCGTGGTCGCGCGATGAACTGTTGACGGTGCGCGTGGCATCCACGGGCTGCGCGCCAGTTGACACCCATGCAGGCGCGGCGGCAAAAAGCAGCCCTGTGAGTATGGAAATGGCGAAGGCAAACGCGAGCTCGATGGATGATGGGCGCGCTGAAACCGGCAAATCGGGAGAGAGAGGAAATGCCAGGGTCAGCATGGCATGCGATCCGAAGAAAGCGACCGCCAGCCCGACTGCTCCGCCGATGGTGCTGAGGATGACGCTTTCTGTGAGGATCTGGCGAACGATTCGTGCGCGTGTGGCGCCGAGACCGATGCGGACAGCGATTTCAGTGCGCTGAGCCATGGTTCGGGCCAGCATGAGATTGGCGATGTTGGCGCACGCGATGAGCAAAACGATGCTGGAGAGAAACATCAACATGCGAAGGCCGGTACCGGTCTGCTCCTGAATCTTCTGGATTCCTCCGCCAGCGGGTGACAGGACTACGTGTTGCCGCGGAATGATAGCGGCTCCGCCATTGGCGGTAAACGCAGCGCGCGTGGTCATCCAATTGCGAAGCACGGAGGAGAGTTTGGCCTGAAGCAAGGCGAGATTCACACCGGGCCGCACACGGCCGATGGCGTAGAGCCAGGCCGTATCGGGCTGCAACACGATTGAATTGGAGCCTTCCATGATCGGCTCGGTGGCCAACGGCAACCACATCTCTGGAGGGAACGGTGAAATGCGATCGCCGAAGAAGCCGGGCGGCGCAATTCCGGCGACCACGAACGCGTGTTGCTCAAGGTAAATGGTGGAGCCGACGACGCCGGGATTTCCGCCGAAATCACTTTGCCACGCGGAATAACTGAGGACGGCGACGGGTTCAGCGCCGGTGACGTCGTCGCTCGATGAGAGCGGGCGGCCGGCGTAGGCGTTGACGCCGAGCATGGTGAAGTAATTGCCCGATACATACTCAGTGCGCAAGTCCTTGGCGGGCGAGGTGCCCCAGCGCATGACGTAGCTACCGCCGCCGGCCTGGACGGCGGCCAATTGCTCAAACTCTGGCGACGATTGCTGGAATTGGCGAACGACATCGTAAGAGAAGAGGTCGACGTCGCCATCGCTGTTCTGGAAGCCGTGAAAGTAGCAGCAACTCGAGTGGTCGCCGATGCGGTAAAGGCGCGCGGGATCGGAGACGGGCAGCGAACGCAACAGAATGCTTTGCACGAGTGAGAAGATGGCGGTGTTGGCGCCGATGCCGAGTGCGAGCGTGAGCACAACGATCGTGGAGAATCCTGGAGCCTTGCGGAGGCGGCGGAAGGCAAATTGCACGTCGCGGGCAGCGGATTCAAGCCAGGCCCAGGACCAGACTGCGTGCGTTTGGTCACGGATGAGCGTGGGGTTGCCGAATGCACGCAGGGCGGCGAGGCGGGCCTCTTCCGGCGGCATGCCGTGTTCCAAGTTCTCGCGGGTCTGCCGGTCGATGTGATCGCGCAATTCTTCGGCAAGCTCCGCGTTGGCGCGGTTGCGGTGAAAGAGGGAGCGAAGTTTGAGGGGAAGAGTATAGAGCCAGTGCTCGAGACGCATGCCTAGACCTCCGTGAGCCGCATGACACCGGAAATTGCCGTGGAGATTCGATCCCAATTTGCGGCTTCGCGTTCGAGATGGCGGCGGCCGAGGCGGGTGAGCGAGTAGAACTTTGCACGACGATTGTTCTCGGTGGGTTTCCACTCCGATTGGATCCAGCCCTGCTGTTCGAGCTTGTGAAGGGCCGGGTAGAGAGATCCATCGCTGACCTGCAGCACGTCGCCGGAGATGTGCTTGAGCCGTTGACTGATGGCCCAGCCGTGCAGAGGCTGGAGGTGAACGATCTTAAGGATAAGAAGATCGAGAGTGCCCTGGACGAGATCGGAAGGTTTGCTCATGTGCTCCCCACGGTTACCGAGAGAGAATAGCGCATCTTCCCTCGGTAAGCAAGGGGAGAGTTTTGAGGGTGGATTGCAGAGTTTAGTGGGCGGTTCAGATGCCCGGGTCGCCTTGACACCGAAGGCGCCGCGCATTTCTTATCTTTTCAGGTACTCTTTTGGCCATGCGGGCGGGGCGAACGGGTTAGTCGGTCGCTTTCCTTGTGCCTGGATGCTCAGGGGATGCTGTGTCGAACAGGAAGCATGCGGCAGTGGGGTTATGAGTTGTGCGTGCGGGCGGGATGGGAACTGGGTTCCGCCGCGCGATCGGACCCTCCTTCCAAAGCCTGGGCCGGAGAAGTACGAGGCCCAAGGAACCTTTCCCGGAGACAAATTCTTGTCAGGCCCCGGCTATGAAGGCCGGTGAGCCTGCGCCCGGAGGCGGTGAGATGTAGCCGCGAGGGCGAGTGAGGAACGCGAGCCAGATGAACGGATTGACAAGTTTGGCGGTTTGGGCGGCTGCGCCCCCTGCAGGCGGCGGGCTGGTTACGATGCTTCCCATACTGCTGGTGATTCTGCTGCTTTACCTGATGATGATCCGCCCGCAGCAGAAGCGGCAAAAACAGTGGCAGCAGATGCTGGCGGGGATCAAGTCTGGCGACCGGATTACGACGACGGGCGGAATACGCGGCATCATCATTTCGCTCAAAGACGATACGATCATTATTCGCGTTGCTCCCGACAACCTGAAGCTGGAAGTGGCGAAGAACGCGATCGCTTCGGTGACGCAGGACGAGCGCTCCGCGCCTTAATCCTTTGGACCAGAGAGCTGGGAAGCTGTGGTTTCAAAATTGCGGCGCTCCGCGCCTTAATCGTCTGAACTAGAGAATCGGGACTATGAAGAAGAACCTGAAAAACAAAATTGCGCTGATTATCGCGGTGATGCTGATTTGCCTGTGGGGAATCTTTGGCGATCTGAGGGGGTTCAGCGGGCAGGCGTTCCTCACCGCGCTCTCGAACCGCATTCATATGGGCCTGGATTTGCAGGGCGGGGCACACCTGATCTTGCAGGTGCAGGTATCGGACGCGGTGAACGCGGAGACCGACAACTCGATTCAGGAGATTCAGCAGGACCTGAAGAAGGCGAACCTGACGTTTTCGCAGGTCTACAAGCCGGATCCGAACAAGCCCGACGTGATTCGCATCGAGGGCACGAATCAAGCTCAATCCGATGCCGTGGAGGGCGCGCTTTCGGGCAGCAAATATGCGAACGAATACGACCTCTCCGGTGGAAACGGGTCGCCATTCGTGCTGACCATGAAGACGCCGTTCGAGACCGACCTGGACAAGCGCACGGTGGACGAGGCGATTGAGACGATTCGCGACCGCGTGGACGCATTGGGCGTGAGCGAGCCGCTGATTCAGCAATACGGCCTGGGCGACAACGAGATTCTGGTTGAACTGCCGGGCATCAGCGATCTGGACCAGGTGAAGAGCATCATCAAGTCCACGGCGCGGCTGGAGATTCATGCGGTGGACGGCGGGCCGTTTCCGACCGAGGACGCGGCGCTGCAGAGCGTGAACGGCGCTTTGCCGCCGAACGATGAGATTCTGCCTTTCACGGGCGATTTGGGCACTACAAACGGGACTTCCTACTACCTGATCGAGCGCACCTCGATTGTGGCGGGAAGCGATTTCCGCTCGGCTGAACCGGGAGTCGATTCAAACACCAATCAGCGCGAAGTGAATTTCACCCTGACGGACGAAGCCGGCGACAAGTTCTACAACTACACCAGCGCCAACATCGGCAAGGACATGGCGATCATCATGGGCGGCTCGGTGCGCAGCGTGGCGGTGATCCAGGGCGCCATCCGGGACTCCGGCGTGATCAAGGGATCGTTCTCGCAGGCCGAGGTGATGGAGCTTTCGAAGCTATTGCGGACGGGCGCGCTGCCCGCCTCGCTGAACTACATTGAGGCGAGCACGGTAGGCGCGACGCTGGGTGCTGATTCCATCCGCGAGGGCGTAACCGCGGCGATTGTAGGCATCGTCGTGGTGATGGCCTTCATGTTGATTTATTACAAGGGCTCAGGCATCAATGCGGATCTGGCCCTGATTCTGAACCTAATTATTCTGCTGGGGATCATGGGGCTGTCGGCGGCGATTTCAAACGCTTCGGGAGGCGGAGGCATGGTGCTGACGCTCACTTTGCCGGGCATTGCCGGAGTGATTCTGACCATCGGCATGGGCGTGGACTCGAACGTGCTGATTTTCGAGCGCATTCGCGAGGAGATTCGCGCGGGGAAGGCTGCCTCGGCGGCGGTGGACCAGGGATTTGCGCGGGCGTGGGTGACGATTCTGGATACGCACGTGACGACGATTGTTTCGGCGGCGATTCTGTTTATGTTTGGCACGGGGCCGGTGAAGGGGTTTGCAACTACGCTGACGGTTGGTTTGGCGGCAAACCTGTTTACGGCTGTGTTTGTGTCGCGCGTAATCTTCGAGGCGCACTTGAACAACTTGAAGGCCGGCGAGATGGTGTCGATTTAAGAACAGCTATTAGCCATTAGCTTTTAGCTCTTTCGTGCTGAGTTGATGGAGGCGGTCTGAGCAAGATGTAGGTAAAAGCAGACGGCCAAAAGCTAGGAGAAAGCAGTGGAATTTTTTCGCAGTCCGAATGTGAACTGGCTGGGGTGGAAGTGGTATTTTCTGGCCTTTTCCATGATTTTCAGCGTGGCGGGCATTATCAAGATGAGTTGGAACTGGTCGCACATCGGCAGTCCGGTGCCGCTGGGCGTGGATTTCCGCGGCGGCACGCAGCTGGATGTGCAGTTTAAGAACCCGCCGGATATCGATGCGATTCGCAAGGCGATCGAATCCGCAGGGGTGAAGGATGCGACCATTACGACCTTCGGGCCGGCAGCCGATCACCAGGTGCTGATCAGCCTGCCTGAATCGACCAACGAGCAGGCGCTCGATACCGGCAGGCAGGAGATTGAGTCTGCGCTCCAGATGCACTACAACAACTACTTCAACCCCAACACAGGGGTGAAGGTAGAC
>DATKMH010000010.1:0-79267 GCA_035541975.1 Occallatibacter sp.
GCACAAAAGTGTTTCCGGCCGCAGTACGAAAGATGAGCAGATCGCGATCGCGGAACTCTGTTTCTTTCACCGCTTCTTCAATGGTCATGGGCCGCAGCGCGATGGCCTCGCCGCTCTTCACGATGTGCGGCTCAACGACGGTTGCGTCTGCAGGAAAGGAGTGAACGGCGATGGATGTGCGCGCTTTGCCGGCGAGTCGCGAGGACCCAGCCTCCGTGCCATCGGGTTCGGGTGCACGCGACTTGGGCCGCGTCACCGGAGGCGCAGTCATCACTTTCTCGTTTTTGGGCAGCCGCTTCGATACCAGACGCCGGTCGCGATAGCGATAGGCCTGGTTCTCGGCATGGTCCATGGCTTCGCGAAGGGCGGCGTTGGGAGTGTCGGCTTTTCCGGTGGCTGCAATCTTCTGGGTGCGGGCCTGCACGGTGAGCTCGACAATGTGCAAGTGGCGCTGGGTGCTGAAAGTGACGCTGGCGCGCGCAGTGCGGCCCAGAATGCGGCCCATGCGTTCCAGCCCCTCTTCAGCCTGATCGCGCAACGCTTTGGAGATTTTTCCTTGTTTTGCGGTCATCGCCAGGTCCATGGTCGTCCTCCGCGTTGAATCTTCTTGCCGGAGTCGAAATCCGGCATTTGTGGAGCACAGTATAAGACGAATGAGCCGCTAGCTTCTAGCTCCGAACCGCTAGCTTTTCGATTTCCACGCTCACATCTGCATCCTGGGCCAGATTTCCGGGCCGGAAGGATGACCCAACTCAGCCCGAAAAAGAGAACCGCGCTTGAACGCCCGGCAAGGCCAGGCTAGAAGCTAGGAGCTAGGAGCTAGAAGCTGTCTTTCAGATCTCCCAGCGTAGCAATGCCGCGCCGACCGTGAAACCAGCTCCCATGGCGCCCAGCAGAACCAGGTCGCCTTTCTTCAACTTCCCTTCTTCGATGGCCGTCTCCATCGCCAGCGGGATCGTGCCCGAAGAAGTGTTGCCATACTTTTCAATATTTACAATCACGCGATCCGCGGGCACATCGAGCCGGTCGGCCGTGGCCTGAATGATGCGCTTGTTCGCCTGGTGCGGAATAAAACAGCCGAGATCGGCGCCCTTCACTCCGTTGCGCTCCAGCACCTTCACGGTGGCCTCGGCCATTTTGCGAACAGCGAATTTAAACACCGCGGGGCCATCCTGATAAATGTAGTGCCACTTCTTGTCGATGGTTTCGTGCGTCGCCGGGTTCAGGCTCCCGCCGCCCTTCAGGTTCAGCGAGACGCCGCCTGAGCCATCAATTTCGTGCACAAAATCAATGAATCCGATTTCGCCCTCTTCGCAAGGCTCAACCAGCACCGCGCCGCTGCCGTCGCCGAAAAGAACGCAGGTGGTGCGATCGGTATAGTCGGTCATGCGCGTGTTGGCGTCGGCGCCGATGACCAGAACTTTGGAGTGCGCGCCGCTTTCTACGAGCTTCACGCCGGCTTGCAACGCGAAAACAAAGCCCGAGCATCCAGCCGAAACGTCGAAACCCCACGCGCCTTTGGCGCCGATCTTGTCTTGAACCAGGCAAGCGGTTGATGGAAACATCATGTCCGGCGTCACGGTGCCGACGAGAATCGCCTCCACTTCTGTCGGAGCCACTCCGCGCGCTGCCAGGCACTTCTTCGCCGCCTCTGCGCACATGTCGCTCACACCCAGTCCGGGAGCGAGCTTGTGGCGCGTCTTGATGCCGGTGCGCTCAGTGATCCACTCGTCGCTGGTCTCTACCAGCTTTTCCAGGTCTTTATTGGTGATGACATCGGGGGGAACGTAGGTTCCGAGCGCGGTGATTTTGGCGCGCCGGCCCACGACAGGGCGAACATTCAGGCTCAAAGCATTTCTCCTCGCGGCGCACACACCGGGTGGGAGCCGGCTCGCCGCGTAAAAGCATCAAGAGTGAGGAAAATCCCCAATGCATTTTCCGAATGGAAATAGGGCAAGCCACAATTGTCGAGTGGATTTTTCTTCAGGAAAAATCCACCTTGCACATTCAAGGCGGCGCTACGATGATTCGGAAAATGCCGTAAAAATGTACCGGGTGACCTACTGCACACGTACGAGCCCGTTACCGTTGCTTCCTTCCGGACCTGGCGGGGTTGGCGGGATTACGTCGCGTAGGACCCGGCACTGACTGATTTTATCACTCGCTGCGACGGGGAAAAGAGAATGGCAGTGGGTCACCCTGTCTTCGAGAGCCCTCAAACCAGCAAACTAGACACGGCCAATATCCGACAGCCTCTTTGGCAATTGAATGGGGCATCCGAAGCCGTTGTATTTTCCTATGGCAATGGGAATTGAATCTGTGGTGCTATTAGATCAAAGGGGGAATATGACACCTGACGAAAAGAGAAGGCATCGAGCGGAATTGCAGATAGAGATTGAAGACATCGAGAGCGACTTGGCCTATTGTCGCGGTAGGGCGCGCAGTTTGGCGAGTGGGCTGCAAGAAGTCGTAGCAATGATCCTTCGCAACGCTGAGCTGGAACCAACCAAAGACGACTTCACTGCCGATGCCGAACTGGAAAACAGGCTCAGCCCTACGCAACTGGCAAAGCTACAGGACTGGAAATCTATCTTAGAAATCCTTGGCGAGCTAAGGAGTTATCGCAAGGGTATCTACAACCTCAGAAAACGAATGACCGATCTTCAGCGGGTCGCCGCTATCTAGGCTATTTGCATGGGTAGGAGTTGTGGAGCGCCATCGTGAGAGTCTTCCACTTCTCGTAGTCAAGATACTTGGGATTCTTCTCCATGAAGGCCAAGTAGACCTTAATCAAAGTATCCAAGCTGGCATCCGTTAAGCAAAATGTTTTGGCAGTGTCCAGGCGGTTCCCTGCGCGGGGTGAGCTAGTTCTACCGTCCAAGAAGCCATCGACATAACCGAGGCACTGAGAGCCAGCGAGGCTAGGCGCACTCCGCACATAAGCCCTGCATTGATAAACCAGCTCTGAGCCGTATCCGTCACGGTACTCCTGAGCTAATGCCATTTTGGGGAACGCGAGAACTGGAATGAGCACGATCAACACCGCGACACTAAAAGCAACTCTCTGAATCATGAATCTTGCCTCGTTTTCACTTGAGGATGGTGATGGAAGAATTATCGCGCACGGCGCGATTCTTATGGCGACGGTGCCTGGAGGTCTGGATAATAGAGGCATGGGAGAGATACCTCGCGAACTAGATTGGGTGAAAGAACGGGCAGGATGCACGATTAAGCGGATGTTTAATTTGCTGCATCAGGCAGTGGAGGAAGACGTTAAGAACATCAATCAACTGCTGAAGTTGCCTGAGTATTACTCGTTTGTGATAGTACAAGGCCAGGACGGCGAGTCCTTTTTAGTCAAGCGCGCCGAAACGATTCGCCCTTCCGTGCGTTTTTCCATAAACGGGGACATTATCAAAGTTTCGGACGACGCTGGAATACGGAGGCTTGAGTACAGGATCGTATTGAGCGATGAGGGCCGTTGCCAGCTCACCGAAAACGGCGCACCTTTAGAGCAGTGGCAAGTCCGCAAAACAGCCCTTGAGGGACTACTCTTTCCCGCCTCAATCTAGCCCCTCGATCCCCTGTGCAAATCCAAACTGGCCCACTACCGAGGGAAAGCAAAGGCCCATCCAAAACGGATGGGCCTTGGATGTTGAAGAATGACGCGCGATTATGCGAGATCAAATCGATCCAGGTTCATCACCTTCGTCCACGCAGCAATGAATGCGTCGACAAACGCTTTCTCGGCGTCACTCGAGGCATATACTTCGGCTAGCGCGCGTAGCTGCGAGTTCGATCCGAAGACGAGATCGACTTGCGTGCCGGTCCATTTGAGCGCGCCGGTTTTGCGATCGCGACCCTCAAGCACGCCGGCTTGCGTTGCCGATCGCTTCCATGCTGTGTTCATGTCGAGCAGGTTCACGAAGAAATCGTTGCTCAACGTGCCGGGCCGCTTGGTGAAGACGCCCAGATTCGTCCCGCCGTAGTTTGCTCCCAGCGCCCTCATGCCGCCGATAAGAGCCGTCATTTCGGGAGCGGTAAGCGTGAGCAGTTGCGCCTTGTCGAGCAGCAGCTCGGCGGCGCAGCTTTCCATTCCCTTGCGCACGTAATTGCGGAAGCCGTCGGCCTTTGGCTCCAGCACCGCGAACGAAGCCACATCGGTTTGCGCCTGCGAAGCGTCGGTGCGACCCGGAGCAAAGCCGACCTTCACGTTGTGGCCCGCTTTCTTTGCGGCCGCGTCTACCGCCGCGCATCCGCCCAGAACGATGAGATCAGCAAGCGAGACCTTCTTGCTGTTTCCCGATTTTCCGTTGCCGCCCGAATGCGCTGCGTTGAACTCCTTCTGAATGGCCTCAAGCTTCGCCAGCACCTTCTGGAGTTCGGCCGGCTGGTTCACCTCCCAATCTTTTTGCGGAGCGAGGCGAATGCGCGCGCCGTTGGCGCCGCCACGCTTATCGCTGCCGCGGAAGGTTACCGCCGAGGCCCATGCGGTGGTGACGAGTTGCGCGATGGTGAGGCCCGAGGCCAGAATTTTGGCCGAAAGCGCTTCGATGTCTTTGGCATCGATGAGCGCGTGGTCGACTGCTGGAACCGGATCCTGCCAGATCAGCTCTTCCTTTGGCACCAGCGGGCCCAGATAACGCGCCCGCGGGCCCATATCGCGATGCGTCAGCTTGAACCAGGCGCGCGCAAAGGCATCAGCGAACTGGTCAGGGTGCTCAAGGAACCGGCGCGAGATTTTCTCGTAGGCCGGATCGAAGCGCAACGACAAATCGGTAGTCAGCATGGTCGGCGCGTGGGTTTTCTTCTTGTCATGCGCGTCAGGAACCGTTCCCTCACCCGCATTGCCCTTCGGCTTCCACTGGTTGGCGCCCGCAGGACTCTTGGTCAGCTCCCACTCATAACCAAACAAATTGACGAAGAAGTTATTGCTCCACTTGGTCGGTGTGGTCGTCCAGGTTACTTCAAGGCCGCTCGAGATGGTGTCTCCGCCGTGCCCCGAGCCAAAGCTGTTCTTCCAACCGAGCCCCTGCTCTTCGATTGGCGCTCCCTCCGGCTCGCGGCCAACGTACTTCAGCGGATCGGCTGCGCCGTGGGTTTTGCCGAATGTGTGGCCGCCGGCGATCAACGCAACGGTCTCCTCATCGTTCATTGCCATGCGCGCGAATGTTTCGCGGATGTCGCGCGCGGCGGCGATGGGATCGGGGTTGCCGTTCGGACCTTCCGGGTTCACATAGATAAGGCCCATCTGCACCGCGCCCAAAGGATTCTCGAGTTCCCGGTCACCCTTGTAGCGCTCATCTCCGAGCCACTTGGTTTCGGGTCCCCAATAAATGTCGTCCTCCGGCTCCCAGATGTCTGCTCGTCCGCCGCCGAAGCCGAAGGTCTTGAAGCCCATGGACTCAAGCGCCACGTTGCCGGCAAGGATCATCAAGTCGGCCCAGGAAATTTTGCGGCCGTACTTTTGCTTGATGGGCCACAGCAGGCGGCGCGCCTTGTCGAGATTCACGTTGTCGGGCCAGCTATTGAGCGGCGCAAAGCGCTGCGAACCACGGCCTCCGCCGCCGCGTCCATCGTGAATGCGATAAGTGCCTGCGGAGTGCCACGCCATGCGGATGAAGAGAGGGCCATAATGGCCGAAGTCTGCCGGCCACCATTCCTGCGAGTCGGTCATCAATGCGCGAAGGTCTTTCACAACCGCGTCGAGATCGAGGCTCTTGAACTCCTTTGCGTAATCGAACTCCTCGCTCATCGGGTTCGACAGCGACGACTGTTGATGCAGGATCTTCAGGTTCAGCTGTTCAGGCCACCAGTCGTTGTTGCCCTTCGCTCCAGCGAGTGTGTGCGTGAGCTGGTGGCCCGCGAATGGGCATTTCCCTTCGCCGGGTTTCAATTCACCGGGCTTGGTATCGCCCAACATGGCATTTTGGTCGTCGACGATTGGCGGTCCGGGATGCTTCTTGCTTTCAGACATGAGACGTCTCCTTGAGGCTGGGCCCTCAATCCTTTCTCCCTTCAGCGACGCTGGAGTTTGGATGGCTGGCCTTGTGTAAATGTCGTTTTATTGTTGCGCCGGGCTGCCTGCGGCGCAGAGTTCACAACTGTCACTCCTGGAATTTTTGAGCGCCATTTGAACCATTCAATCACCAGTTTAGCGCCGTCGAAAGCGGCGGGTCTCTGAATTCCGGGTCCTATCGCAGGCCAACCAAACCCGTTACCGATTGAATCAGCTTTGCCGGATCGTAGCCCACGCCGTCTTTGAAGACAGTATCAACTTTTTCGATGTTGGCGATGTTCTCCGCTGGATTTCCGTCGAGCACAACCAGGTCGGCGGTTTTGCCAGGCGCGATCGATCCGATGGCCGTGTCTTTTCTCATATATTTTGCGCCGTTCAAGGTTGCGATCTGGATGGCTTCGACAGGGGTAAAGCCCGCCTCGACGAGCAACTCGATGTTGCGCTGGTCGCCGAAGCCGGGAACGACGCCTCCATAACCGGTGGGATCGCAACCGGCCATCAACAAGCCGCCGGCCGCGACAAACTCTCGCTCGAATTGCATCTCGAGCTTCAGAATCTTCGAAGGCGCGCCGCGTTCGAGCACATCGGGATTTGCTGCGCGATCTGCGATTCGCATACGCGTTTCAAGATAACTTCTCACAGCTTCCGGCGTGAGAGTCTTCAGCACCGGGCTCTCGAACGTCATCGATGGTCGATTGGGCATGAAGGTTTCAAGCACGGCGAGCGTAGATGTGACTGCCACATGATGCTGGACCAGATCGAGGATCATCGAGGTCACGTCGGGCCCTGTCATGTTCACATTGTTTTCCAGATCTCGCTCGGCGGCGCCGGCATCGGGGCAAACATCCGGCTGCTTGCCGGGATAAAACTCGGTATCGACAACGATTCCGTGTTCAAGGTTGTCGATGCCCAACTCCGCGGCTTCCTTGAATCCAATCGAACACAGATGGCCTGTGATCTTCAGCCCGTGAAAGTGCGCGTGGCGGATGGCCATCCTCAGCTCATCCGACGTGATGTAGTTATAAGCCTTGAACGACGTGACACCTTCTGCGGCCCAATATTCAACAGTGCGGGCGGCATCGTCGGCGTCGGCGAGCTGGCGCATTTGCAGCGCGAACGTTCCCTTCCCTTCGAGATAAGGACCGGTGACGTCGAGGTTCGGACCGGGAATGAGACCCGCGTCGATCTGTTTTTTCAGTTCGAGGTCGGTGTAAGGCTCCACGCTGCCGGCGGTGCGTGCCGTGGTGACGCCGCCAGCGAGATACAAACGCGGAGCACTGTCGGCCATTTCGCCATAGAGCGCGTTGCCGGCGTCGGGGCGCTCGGGCATGGGGTAAAAAAGGTGCTCATGCATGCCGACGAGGCCGGGAATGACGGTCTTCCCCGTCAGATCGAGGACTTTCGCGCCGTACGGCAATGGAACGGAAGAATTCGACGGCTGAACGGCAATGATTTTGTCACCGGCGATGTCGATGCGCATGTCCATCTGTGGCGCGGAACCGGTGCCGTCAATCAGCGTTGCGTGCTGAAGCACCAGCACCGATGCGGTGACCGAGATATATGGAGCCAGTGGCGATGGCTTTTGCTGCGAGGCAAGCTGCGACGCAATGGGCAATGTGGCTACGACAAATCCGATGAGAATCGATCGATTCATAGCAGGCCGATCAGTGAGGAATTGGAGCCGGTTCCTTGAGTTTCAATCGCCTGGAAGAATGTGTCAATCGCCGCGCTGGCACGCGCCGGGAATTCCTGCCCCCTTATCCACATTGGTGCCTTCGATCGGCGTTGACCCTGCGGTTCTTGGTCCGTAGAGTCTTAATGGAAAGCGGCGCAGCAGCCGTTGTCGCGGCTTTTTGCGAGACGGCGGCCCGCGGCACATAGAGAGCTCGGCGATTCCGGTTTGGGACGGAGAGAAGATGCTGAAATTAAAGAAGATTCATATCCTCGGGTTTAAAAGCTTTTGCGATCGCACCGAAGTTGCGGTTGCAGGCACTGGGATCGCCGTCGTCGTGGGCCCAAACGGATGCGGAAAATCGAACATTTTGGATGGTGTGAGCTGGGTGTTGGGCGAGCAGAGTGCCAAAACTCTGCGCGGCTCGCACATGCAGGACCTGATTTTTGCCGGAACCCGCGAACGCAGGCCGTTGGGCATGGCGGAAGTGACGCTTACCATGATCGATCCGGAGGCGTACGAGGGACCGGTTCCGGTGACGCCCGAAGTTGAGATCGATCACGACGAAACAGAGGACTGGGACGAGAGCGAGCTGCGGCGCCGGCGAGCTGCCGAGGCCGAAGAGATTGTAGCCAACGAGCAGCCGGGACAGACGATCGAAGAAGAGGCCGGGGAAAAGGCGGAGGAAGGCTCTGGGCCCGGGCAGGGCGATCAAGCGCCCACGTCGATCGAAAACGGCGGCCAACCTCATGGCGTGGTGCTGAAGATTCGCCGGCGCAAGTTCCGCAGCGCTCCCCAAAAAGGCGAAGTGGTGATTACGCGGCGGCTGTTCCGGACCGGCGAAAGCGAATACCTGTTGAACGGCAAGCTGTGCCGGCTGCGCGACATTCAGGACATCTTCATGGGCACGGGCCTCGGGCCGGAGAGCTACGCCATCATCGGCCAGGAGCGCATCGGGCAACTGCTCAGCTCGAAGCCCTACGAGCGCAGAGCCATTATTGAAGAGGCCGCCGGCGTGACACGCTTCAAGACTCGGAAGCGCCTTGCGGAATTGCGGCTCGAGAGCGCGAAACAGAATCTGGCGCGCGTCGACGACATTTTTGAAGAAGTGACCCGGCAGATGAACAGCCTTAAGCGGCAGGCCGCGAAGGCCGAGCGTTATGCTGCGGTCCGCGAAGAGCTGCGCGGACGTTTGCGGGTGGTGCTCGCGAGCCGCATGGCCGCGATGGACGCCGACCAGGCACGGCGCGAGCAGGAGATTGCGGCGCTCACAGAACGCATTCAAAGTGCGGTTGAAACCGTCACGCAACATGAAGCGACCCAGCACACGCTCACCGAGCGCGGATACGCATTGGACCACGAGGGTGAGGAAGCGCGGAACCAAGCCAGCCAGGCAGCGGTGGAGCTTGAGCGGGGAAAGGCGCGCGAGCGCAGCAATATTGAACGCGTAAGCGAACTGGAGGTGCGGATTGCAGCTTCGGGCATCGAGCTGGACCAGACCCGGACGCAGATGGCTGGCATCGAAGAAGAGCGCGCGCAACAGCGGAGTTTTCTTGAGACGGCGGCCGGCGAAGCGCATCAGTTCCGCGAAAAAGTGGAGGCGCGGCAGCATGAAGCACGTGCAGCCGCGGAAGATGTTTACACCGCCGAGCGTGAGCTGGAAGCAGGACGTCGCCATGCCATGCACTTGCTGACGATGGCGAGCAATGCGCGGAACTCGATTGTTCAAGGCGAAGAGAGCCTGTTCGCGCTGGAGCGCGAGGCCGAGCGGCTGGACAGCGAGATGGGCCAGGCGCACGTTGAGCAGGAAAACCTGACTGTGCAATGCGCCGAGTCGCGGCAGCGGTTTGAGGCTGCAGACGCCGCGGTGAAGCGGCTCGACGCGGAGATCGCGGCATTGCGCGAGGCAGCGCAAAGCAAGAGGGCCGATGAAGGGACGAGGCGCGCGCAGGCCAATCAGCTGCGCGGCGAGCAGGCAGCATTGGCGGGGCGTCGCGACTCGCTGAATTCGCTGATTCGCAATCATGGCTACGCGACGGACACTGTTCGGCGTTTGCTGAAGCCGGGAGCGCTTGGGCCTTCAGTTGCGCCGGTGGGTACGCTTGCAGATTTTGTTGAAGTCAGCGGCGAGTACGAAGGCGTGGTGGACGAATTTCTGCGCGAAGAGCTGAATTATGTCGTCGTGGAGAATTGGGGCGAGGCGGAAGAAGGTGTGCGCGTGCTGAAGACCAGCGACGGGCGCGCCACTTTCCTTGTTCACTCCGACGCGCAGGGTGTGCTGTTCGACACCGGCGAAGGGCCTGTGAACGAGCCGGGCCTGACGCCACTGCGAGACGCGATCAAAGTGCTGAACGGCTTTGGGCGCTCACTTGAAGCTGTGCTGCCCAAGCTGCGGCACGGCTATCTCGCTGAGAGTGCTGTCGACGCACAACGCATGGCTTTGCGTTACACGCACGCGTATTTCCTCACTCCCGAGGGCGAGTGTTTTCACCGCTCGACAGTGACGGGCGGCAAGCCCGCGAGCGAAGGCCCGCTGGCGTTGAAGCGTGAGCTGCGGGAAACGGAAGGCAGGCTGGGTCGGCTGGAGTCGGATCTGGCCGGCGCTGAACATGAGGCTGAAGCGCTGACTCGAGCCATCGAAGAGCTGACGGCGCAACTCGATTCCAAGAGCGAAGAGCGGCGACAACTCGAGAGCGAGGCAGCGAATCTGGGCGCGGCACTCAGGCAGATGGAGGCCGAGGAGCAGCGCATCGAGCGGCGCCTGCAGGAGTGGGAATCGCAGGCGGCTCGCAACAAGGATGCGCGCGAGGCAAAGCGGCAGTCGATCGCGGAGAAGCGCGAAGAGGCTGCGCGGCTCGAGGCCGAGCATGCGCAGGCTGAGAGCAGCCAGAACGATCAACAAGCGCAATTGGAGATTCTGCGGCAGAAGCGCGACCTGTTGCAGCAGGAAGCCGCGCAGATGACCGCGGAGCTGGCCGGGCTTGAGGAGCGGCGGCGCGGAGCGGAAGCTGCATTCCAGCGCATCGACCGGCTTTTCGGAGATCTGGAGCGGCGGATGCAGACCATCGAGCAGCAGCGCACCGCAGCCACCACCGAGCGCGAGGAGCGGATCAGCGAAAATGCGGCGCTCGCCTCCACACTTGCCGAGCTGGCGCAAACGCAGACCAAAGCGCTGGCCACCGCACAGAACATCGCCGAGCAGGCGCAGGCGCTGCGGCAGCAGCTGGCGGAGCTTGAAACACAGCTCAGAAGGGAGCGCGCGGCGCTGGATCAACTGCGGGAAGATCGCGCGACGCTCTCAAGCGAACTGGCGAAACTGCGCTCCGACCTGGAGCACTTGGAGGCGAGCTGCCTTGCAGAAGTGAACGTGGAAGCGCAGGTACTGCGCGACGACGCAGAAATCGGACGTCTGGCCGGGGAAGAGCTCATTGCCGAAGAAGCCACCTGCCGCACGTTGCGCGAACGGCTCGAGCAGATGGGCCCGGTGAACATGATGGCCCTCGATGAATACAAGGAGACGGCGGAGCGCCACAGCTTCCTGACCACGCAGCGGCAGGATCTGATCGAGTCGATCGAGAATACGCAGGAAACCATCAAGGAAATCGATCAGATTTCGCGCACCAAGTTCGACGAGGCGCTCACCAGCATCAACGAAAACTTCGGCCGCGTGTTTGCGCGGCTCTTCCAGGGCGGACAGGCGTTTTTGCGCGTGAGCGACGAAGGCAATCTGGACGAGAGCGGGCTGGACATTGTCGTTTCTCCGCCGGGAAAGAAGCTGCAAAACGTTCTGCTGCTCTCGGGCGGCGAAAAGTCGCTCACGGCGCTCGCACTGCTGGTTGGCATCTTCCAGTTCAGGCCCAGCCCCTTCTGCGTGCTCGACGAAGTGGATGCAGCGCTGGACGAAACCAACGTGGGCCGCTTCGCCGATCTGCTGGAGTCGTTGAGCGGCGATACCCAGTTCCTCATCGTCACCCACTCCAAGCGCATGATGCAGGCGGCAGACATGATTTACGGTGTCACCATGCAGGAGCCGGGCGTTTCGAAAGTTGTGAGCGTGAAGCTGGGGCAGCGGCGAGAGGCGCAACGGGCAACGGCGTGAGAAGCAGGCAGTAGCCAACAGCCAATAGCCAGTAGCCGGTAGCGGCCATGGATGATCGACAGGTCGCGGGCTACGAGCTTTGACACGGCATCAAAGGACTTCCGAGGACGACGTGCCGGGCAAGCTGGAAATGATCGTTGGGCCCATGCGGAGCAACAAGACCGCGGAGTTGCTGCGCAGAATCGAGACGCGCCGCGAGTATGCCAAGCAGTATGTGATGCTGCTGAAGCCAAGCGCCGACACCAAGGCCGCCGCCGGCGTGGTCGAAAGCCGCAATCGAAACGGCTGCGGAAAGATGGAGGCGGTCGAGTTCCCTTCCGCCGATCCATGGACCGTTTTGCCCGTGATTAAAGCGACAGAGCAGCGGATCGGCAAGCGCGTGGAGTGCGTCGCGATCGACGAGGGTCAATTCGTAGCCGATCTCTTTCTATTCACCAAGCGGTTGCTCGACGCTGGTTACGATGTGATGGTCTCGGGCCTCGAGCTGGACTTTCGCGGCATGCCCTTCGGAGAAATGCTCGACCTTTCCTGGCTGGTGCGCACATACGCGGGCAACATCACGGAACTGGTGGCCTACTGCAGCTGCGGAGCCAAGGCTTTGTATCCTCAGCGAATGATCGATGGCAGGCCCGCCGACTACACGAGCCCGATCATCATGGCCGGCGACAACTACGAGCCGCGGTGCGAAGAGCATTTTGTGTTGCCGGGAAGGCCGCACTAGCGGAGCGAGATGAACTGGCAATCGGAGGAGTCAGCGAGCGACCATGCTGGCTGACATCCAGTCAGTTATGGCGCCGGCGGCTTTTTTCAGCAGGCCCATCCTGGCTGCGTAGTAATAGTCCGATGTGAACCAGCCGTGGTCGCGATAGAAGGTGTAGTCGGCGTTTTCGGGGTTCACGCCGCGTAACACCATTGTGCGCGCCAGTCTGAACATCATGAGCTGATAGATGGACGGCACAGGGTAAGCGGGCTCTAACAATCGCCGATGGAACCGCCAGCTCAAATCGGTAATCGTTTTATCTGCTTCCTGCCGCTGTTTCTTCGTCATTGGCTCGCGCGCAGTCACACAGGCGCCCTTGACGACGTTGAAACCCATGCCCTTGCCGGCGAACTCAAGGTACTTTACGATCTTGCCGCCACCCATGATGCCCTGAGCAACAAGAGCGGTGAAAGTCTTTCCGTGAAAGCGTGGGCGATGGAAGATGAACCCAAGGCGATCGAGGAACATCTTCATCCTCGCGGAAACCTGGAAGGAATAATTCGGCGTAGCGAGGACGACGCCGTCTGAGGCCGTCATTTTGGCGATCAGCGGATCGCGGTCATCATGGAACGGGCAGTGCTCTTCTCCGAAGTCAAAACATGCCTTGCATCCGCGGCAAAGCGAAAGCGTGTAATCGCTGAGAAAAACCATTTCGCACTTGAAGTCGCCGGAGGCTTCGAGGGTATCGAGCAACAGGCGTGCGGCCCTCCAGGTAAGTCCATTTCTGCGCGCGCTACCGATGAATGCCGTCACTGTTTTCATAGCTTGGCCTGTTGGAGTGATGCGCCCCGGAAACGTTTGCGCGCAAAATTTCGCCCCCGAAGGAAAACGTCGCTTCGGAGGCGCTTGCAGAGCTAAAAACACAAGTTGAATACGGGGACCAGTAGCCGGCACTGGAGGTCGGTAGCGCGCGGCTACTGGTGATCCCTGCTTAAACGAGACTAGCCGCGGCTTCCCCTTTCCACTGCTGCCTCGTGTCGCCCGGCTCAAAGAGGGCTTTCTTACGCGCCCTCCGAACCATGTTGACAATCGAAGTGTCTCCGAAGCGGCAAATGGGGGCGGTGACGACCGTCACAGGGGTTTGTGTCAAGCCGGAAGCCGCCAAAATCCCGTTCAATCTGCCCGCGCAACGATGCCCGCGCGGCCTGCCAGCGCATCGAAGATTGACAAAGGCCGCCGCCAGCACGAGAATCGGAAATTCGGTCCCCCAAGAACAAATCGACGCGAGCGAATCGGAACGAAGCGATCCGGCCTACAGGCCGGACAAACCAACAGAGGACCTTTTCAATGGCAGCGTTGCTGAAGACCGACCTTGGCGGCACTCCCCTGCTGGGGCGGGGCAAGGTGCGCGATCTATATGCAGTGGATGACGCGCTGCTGTTGGTGGCGACAGACCGCATCTCGGCCTTCGATCACGTCCTCGGCTCGGGAATTCCGGACAAAGGCAAGATCCTCACGCAGATTTCGCTGTTCTGGTTCGACCTTCTGAAGGACCTGGTTCCAAACCACGTGATCACCGCAAATGTGGAGGAGTACCCGCAGGCGCTCCGGCCGTACCGCGATCAGCTCGAAGGGCGATCGATGCTGGTGAAGCGCGCGGAGATGTTTCCGGTGGAATGCGTGGCGCGAGGATATCTGGCCGGGTCGGGCTGGAAGGAATATCGGGCATCAAATACGGTGTGCGGCATCGCGCTTCCGCCGGACCTGAAGGACGGCTCGCGGCTGCCGGAGCCGATCTTTACGCCCGCGACCAAGAGCCATGATGGAGCGCACGACGAGAATATTTCGTTCGCAGCCATGGAAAAGATGATTGGCGCGGGCGCGGCGGGCGAACTGCGAGAATTGACGCTTGCGATCTACCAGCGGGCCGCTGCCCATGCTGAATCGTGCGGCCTGATCCTGGCCGATACCAAGTTCGAGTTTGGCAAAACCGCAGAACGGGTTATCCTTGCCGATGAGGTTTTGACACCCGACTCATCGCGTTTCTGGGACCAAAAGACCTGGAAGCCAGGCGGCGCGCAGCCATCGTTCGACAAGCAGTTTGTGCGCGACTATTTGGAAGAGATTGGGTGGAACAAGCAGGCGCCGGCCCCGAGTTTGCCGGACGAGGTTGTTGAACGGACCCGGGCAAAGTATCTTGAGGCATTCCGGCGCTTGACCGGACGGGAGATGGGCAAGTAGGGTTTGTGAACGGGTTTTGGCGGCGCGGAGAAGAACATGACATGGGTTGACTGGATCATTCTGGTGGTGCTGGCGGGAGCGACTCTGGCCGGTATGGCGCAGGGCTTCTTCCGCACCGCCTGCTCGCTTGCCGGGTTGATCCTGGGATTAACCCTTGCTGCGTGGAACTATCAACGCGTGGGCGATTGGTTCAGGCCAATCTTCAGAGTCGATGCGGTTGCCAACACCGTAGCGTTTCTGCTAATCGCTCTGCTGGTGATGGCCCTGGCGAACCTGATCGGCGGCATGATTGGCAAAATGGCCGACAAGTTGGGCCTGGGATGCCTGGATGGCCTGGCAGGAGCGATCCTCGGATTCATTCAGGGGACGTTCATGGTGATGCTTGGAATCCTCCTGATTGTGGCCTTCTATCCGGGCCAGGCATGGTTAAACCAAGCCAAGCTGCCCCCTCTGTTTTTCGGTTCGCTGCACGTGAGTGAGAAGGTGACCCCCGGCGAACTGGGCGACAAGGTGCGTAAGGGACTATTGCTTCTGCAACACGAGTCACCGACCTGGATGCACCCCGGGGGAGCGTCGTAAGAAAAAGTGCTGCAAGACTTCGGCGGACGGGTTAGACTGGTTGTTCGGAATTGGCAAGAGGGACGAGTGAAGCGAGAATTGGAAAGCCTGGTGACACAAATGCACTCGAGCGGAATCCGCTACGAAGAGGCGGTGCGCGAGTTCAAGCGGCAATATCTTCGAGAAGTGTTGGTGGCTCACCGGGGCAACCAGTGCAAGGCGGCGGAAGAGCTGGGAATGCATCGCAACACGCTAAGCCGCGCGATGGCAGAGCTGGGACTGGAGCTGGCCGAAGTTCGCGCTGAGCTCAAGCGCCCACCACGGAGCGAACGTCCTGTATATAACGCGTTTCGCCAGGGCTATCGCCAAGGGTAAGAGCGGGTCCGCATCTTAAAGCTATATTCTGGATTCGGGACCGTACCTGCGCACCGCCAGGGAACGCTCAGCCCGCATCATGCTGAAGACACCACAGAAAAGCGAAGCACGCATCGAGATTGAGCCCGGGTTTGCGTGGGACGACCAGGACGCTTACCTGTTCGATATCGACGGAACCCTGATGCGCAGCCGTGACCGCGTGCACTATGAGTCGGTTGCAGCGAGCGTGCAGCGGGTGACAGGATTTGAGATTACGCTGGCCGGCGTTCTCATCCACGGCAGCACCGACACGGCCATTCTGCGCGAGGCCTGCCGCCAGGCGGGAATTCCCGACGACGTGCTGGAAAAGCACTACGACGCCATTCTTGAAGCGATGCGTAACAGCGTGGCAGAAAGGCGCCAGGAGCTGGACCCGGAACTTACGCCCGGCATCGAAGAAGTGCTGCGGCACCTGGCGAAAAAGGGCGCGCTGCTGGGAGTGGCTTCAGGGAACCTTGAAGCGATCGGCTGGATCAAGATTGAGCGGGCTGGCCTGCGCGAATGGTTTCGCTTCGGCGGTTTCAGCGATCACTTTCCCGTGCGGCCGGAATTGATTGGACACGCGGCGCGGAAGGCGAGAGAGCTGGCGGGAAATGAAGGACGGGACGGCGCCAAGATCTGCGTGGTCGGCGACACGCCGCGCGACATCGAGGCGGCCCGCGCCAATTTTCTTTCCGTCATTGCCGTGGCCACCGGAAAATACAGTTTCGACGAGCTGCTGCGCTACCAGCCGGAGGCGTGCGTTTCGTCGCTGGAAGATTTGATGAGGTTGGCTCCGAGCACACGATGACAATGCGCGGGTCAAAAACTGACGGGCCAGAGATCGAGGAATGGCTCGATGCGAAGCGTCGAACGCCGTTCGTGCGCAGCCGCGTGTGCGCGGCCGCGAGGGTTTGCGGTGCGTTGCTGACCCTGGCGGCGATTCCGTGGATCCTCGCGGCACAGCAACCGGCTCCGGAGGGCGGCGGCGCGTCTCCAAAATCGACCAACGCAACGCAGCCCGACGTGGGAACACAGGCGCAGCCAGCCGCCAGCGAACTCCCTGCGCCTTCGGAATCGAAGGAGCCACGCACCAGCGATCAACGGCGCGCCGCGAAGCTTTATCTTGACGCGAGCAAGCTGTTCATGGACCGCCAGTTCGACGAGGCGATGCAGCAGTTTGACCGCGCCGCGGCGCTTGACCCATCGAACCCCAACTATCATCTGGCTGCGCTGGTGGCCCGTGGTCATGAAGTGACCGCCCTCATCCAGGAAGCCGCCAAGGATCGGCTTCTGAATAACGAAGCCGCGGCGCGCGCGGCCCTGTCCCGCGCTCTCGCGCTCGATCCGACAAACTTCGAGGCCAGCCAACACCTCGATGAACTGGCCGATGAGTCGGCGAATTCGCAAAGTCAACCGCTTTATGGCCAGGCGGGAAAAGCGATCGAGAGCAGGCTGACGCTTTTAGCCGCGCAATCGAAACAAAGCTTTCATTTGCACGCGGACCAGCGCCAGGTGATCGACCAGGTCTTCAAGGCGTACGGCGTAAAAGCCATGCTCGATGACAGCGTGCGGCCTACGCAGATCCGGCTGGACCTGGACGATGTGGACTTTGCGGAAGCAACGCGCATTCTGGGGATGGCGACGCACACGTTCTACGTTCCGTTGGATGCGCATCAGGCGCTGGTGGCCGACGATTCGCACGGGAACCGGCAGCGGTTGACACCGCAGGAGACGGAAACGGTCTACCTTGCCGGGTTGAACACGGACGAAATGACGGAAGTGACGACCCTGGCGAAGGAAGTGTTTCAGGCGCAGCAGGCACAGCTTTCGCAGTCACAGGGCACACTGACGGTGCGAGCGCCGGGACCGACTCTGGATGCATTCAATGCCACGCTGAGAAGCCTGCTTGACGGCCGAAGCGAGGTCCTGCTGGATGTACGCATGATCCAGGTGGCGCATACAAGAACACGCAACACCGGAGCGCAGTTGCCGCAGAGCATCTCGGCATTCAACGTGGCCGCCGAAGAGGAGTCGCTGTTGAGCCAGAACGCCAGCCTGGTGCAGCAGATTATTTCGTCAGGTCTGGCGGCAAGCAACGATCCGCTGGCCATTCTCGGGATTCTGATCGCCTCCGGGCAGGTGTCGAGCCCTCTTCTGACAAGCGGATTTGCGTTGTTCGGCGGCGGGCTCACGCAGTCGGCCCTGGTGCCCGGCGCGGCCAAACTTAACCTGAACCTGAACACCTCCGATTCGCGCGAGCTTGACCAGGTTGAGCTGCGCATGGAGGACGGGCAGGACGAAACGCTCAAAGAAGGAGAGCGTTATCCGATTCAGACGTCTTCATATTCGAGCCTGTCGCCCAATATCCCGAGCATTGCAGGTTTGACGGGCGCGGGAAGCTCGAGCAGCCTGACGTCGCTGTTGTCATCGCTTTCGGCATCGGTACCGAGCGTCCCGATGGTTCAGTATCAGGATCTTGGCTTGAACCTCAAGGTGAATCCGAAGGTCATGCGCGACGGCGACGTGGCGCTGGCCATCGATTTCAAGCTCGATGCGCTGGCGGGATCGTCGATCGACGGAAATCCCATCCTCGATAACCGCGCGTTCTCCGGCGTGGTAACGCTGAGAGCCGGAGAGGCAGCCGTGGTTGCGACGGAGTTGGACAAGTCGCAGAGCCTGTCGATCAGCGGAACACCGGGAATCAGCGAAATTCCCGGAATGAATGACATTACGAGCAAGGATTTACAGCAGAACTACGCGACTTTGGTAATCGTGATGACGCCGCACGTGATCCGCGGAACGCAGGCTGCCGGGCACACGCCGATGTTGCTGGTGCAGCGCGGCACGCAGTAGCTTGCAGCTTCACACCGGACTGCATCGGTCTCGGGCTGATTCGCACTCCTCACCATTCTTGAAACTTTTCGGCTGTCACCAGGCGTCTTTCCAGAAGCGCCGGGGATTGATACCATTGCGCATCGGCCCCACTGCCGGTTCCCCCGCCGGTTTTTCATTCGCATTCTTTAGGATTCAATCACGGCTTTGCGCCAGGTCTGGTGCTGTTTTTTGTAAGCCGGCAAAGCAGCCGTATGCGCTGCGCTTGGGCTGACTCTGATGAAACGTCGTATGGGAGGGTTTTCACTTGCCAGTATTCAAACGCTGTTTCAAAGCCCGTCAGCTGCGTGCTCCGCAATGGTTCTCTGCGGCATTCGCGGGAATTACCGCCATACTGGCCACGGCGGCCGCTGCTCAGTCACCTGGGCCACCGGTATTGAATACCCCTTATCAGTGCGCCAACGGCATCACCTACACCGTGACGGTGTGTAAGCCATTCGGAGCGACGGACCAGTGGTGCGAGACGATTGAAAGGCAAAACGGAAACCTGGTGACGGCCATGGACAGCAGTTGGTCCTCCATGACAGGCAGGCTGAAGGGTTGCACTCTCGCGAGCGCACCTGCGAGCGCGCCGCCGAGCGCCCCAGCCGGAGCCGGCGCGCAGCAGACGTTTAATCCAGCCTATCTGAAAGAATTCCCCACGGTCGACCAGATCACAGCGCAGATAAGCGGCACGACCCCGATTGATACCGCGAATCGCCAGGCGAGCGCGATGCACGATTTCGGCTTGATGATCAACGCTTTTGCGGGCCCGCGCGCCGCCCAGCAACAATTCACTCCAGACGAGGTGCGCCTGATTAGCGGTTATTTCACCGCGTACAGCATTCTGGCGAGGACCACGGCAACGCAGCCGGACCAGTACGTCGGCAATAACGACTTCACGGCGTCGCTGTTTCGCACATTTTCAATGCCGACCGTCCAGCAAAAATGGATCGCGTCGAACAGCCAGGCGCCGGGCCAGCCCGGCGGATCCAGCGCGCAGACACTTCCGCCGACAAACGATCCCGCGCAGATCGCGATCCGCCGCTGCTTTGAGCTGGGCGGCACCGGATTGCAGTGTGTGGGCACGGGAATGAGCCAGGGTCTGCAGCAGTTGATGGGCATCGACCTTGGCGCGCTGACAGCTTCAGGCAAGACCGGCCTGGTGGTGCTTGGAACCTTCAAGTCTTCGAGCGGGCTTACCTTCACCTTTGCTGACGGCAGCGTGGATATTGGCAACTGCGGCAAGATGGTGCAGGGCGCGCACAACTACACCGTCAGTGTCTCGGGGGAAAAGTGGACCATCCATGTCGATAACCAACCGGAGGCGTTCGTCGTTACGCTGGGGCCGGATGGAACGGCGGTGGGACCTGCTGCAGAAACGATTACGGGGCAGCGGGTCACTGGCTATGAAGTGGTCACAAATACAAGAACCGGCGTCCAGGTCTCGCGCACGCCGGTTTACGGACCCATCACGGAACATTGCACCGTCGGCACGCTCAAGCCCGGACCCGGCGTGATTCTCGACGCGGGACTCTCGACGACCGGATCCGGCGTGCTGTCGGCGCTGGGCACGGTGCTCAGTACAATGGCCGGCGATCCTTCTTCCAACGACCCAAATCAGTTCACGATAGCGCCTGGGCCGCGTGTGACGGGTGCTTTCACGAGTAAAGGTGGACTCAAGATTCAGTTCAACGATGGAAATGCCGTGATCGATTGCGCGCAGGCGCACGTGCTGGCAAGGTACGACGTGTCGCTTCAAGGCGGCGTCGCGGTTGTTTCGGTGAAGAGCGCGGGGACGAATCCGTTCAGCCTTAGCCTTCAATCCGATGGGGCGTTTGGCGTGTCTCAGCCTGTGACGGTGAATGGCAAGCTGATGACGGCGATGGATGACAATGCCAATCCCATCTTCACGCCAACCACCGCAACCTGCGCCGCGGGTACGCTGGTTGCGGCAAAGTAATGTGAGCGGACCGTGGGCAATGCTTACTGGACGGCGACGCCGTCAGCCTTCGCCTGATAGTCGATGATCTTCTTCAGCACGTCGTACGGAGCCGTGGCGGGAACTGATTTGCCGTTCACCATCAGTGTCGGCACTTCAACGATGCTCAGATCTTTTCCCAATTGAACGGATGCGTCTACGTCAGCCTTGGCTTCAGGCGTAGCTGCACAGGCAGAAACTTTGGCAGGATCGAGCCCGGCCTTGCTGGCTGCGCTGTTGAGCGTGAGCGTTGCGCCGTCGGGAGTGGCGAGGCCGTCCTGACCGTCGAAAACCGCCGAGGCAAACTGGAAGAACGCCGAGCTGCCACCAAGTTTAGCCACGCAATCGCCGTACTCAGCCGCGTTCATAGCCTGCGGATGTGAAGGAATAGGAAAGTTCTCGAAGACGATGCGCGCCTTCGGATAATCCGTGGCCAGCTTCTCCATGTTGGCTTGAGCCGCTTTGCAGTGCGGGCACTGAAAATCGGCAAATTCGACCAGTTCAAGATCCTTCGATGCTGCTCCGCGATAAGGACCGTTGGCGCGCTGCTGCAACTGTTGCCGCGCATCCGCAAAAGGATTCGGGCCGAAGTTGATGATGTCTTCGCCGCTGATGATGTGCTTGCCATCAGGGAGGACAAAGAAAGAGAGCACCTGCGGTCTTTGCTTGCCGGTCTTATCGCCGATGAGAACGATCACCTGGCTGACGCCTTCGGCGGAAGTTTTACGGATGGCTTGCACCTGCCACATGCGGTCAGTATCGTAGCCCCAATTCGCCTCAAGGAAGCTGTCGACGGTTTCCTTGGTGGGCGTAGTCGCAGTGAAATTGGCGGGATCGGGCTTGGGGAATACGGGCGGGCCGGAGGGCGTCGGAGCTGCAGGCGCCGTCCCAGGCTGCTGATCGGCGGGAGCGGCTTGAGAAGGCTGCTGCGTAGGCGCCGACGGCATGGGCACGCCGGTGGTATCGGGTGCGGGCGGCACGTGTTGCTGGGCTCGAATGCGAAGTGCGGGAACGAATAATGCCATGAGCGCAGCGGCGCCCATCATTCGGTAAGTCAGACGGATCAAACGATTCTCCTTCAAGGGTGGGAAGACTCCCAAGCCATTAGCTTAAATGTTGATGCGGCGCGGGGGCCAGCGAGGTCGTGAAGAAGTGAAGACAGTGAAGGAGTGAAGCAAGTGAAGGAGTGATAGGGGCGTCGATCGCCAAACTCACTCGGCGTATTCACCGCTTCAGCTTCAAAGCTGCCTCGCTCTCTTCACTCATTCACTTTTTCACTTTCCTCACACCTGCACTTTGACGGCAATGGGAAACCTGCGGCCCATGCCGAACGATTTTGCAGTCACCTTCAGGACGGGCGCGGCCTGCTGGCGCTTGTACTCGGAACGCTCAATGAGGTGCACCACCTGTTGGACGAGATCGAGCGGAAAACCGTGCTTCTGAGCAATACATTCCGGCGTCTCATAGCGCTCGACGTAAGCTTCCACAATGGGATCGAGGACCTCATAGGGCGGGAGCGAGTCGGTATCCATCTGGCCGGGGCGAAGCTCGGCTGAGGGCGGCTTGGTGAGGATCGCCGCTGGAATCACTTCCCTTTCCCGGTTGAGCCAGTGGGAGATCGAATAGACCCGCGTCTTCACCAAATCGCCGATCACCGCGAGGGCTCCGACCATGTCGCCATAGAGAGTGCAGTAGCCGACGGCCATTTCGGATTTGTTGCCAGTGGTGAGCACCAGCGCGCCCAATTTATTTGAGAGCGCCATGAGAAGAGTGCCGCGGATGCGCGGCTGAATGTTTTCTTCCGTGATGTCGGGCGGCAATCCTTTGAAGAGCGGCGCCAGCGCATGGTTGAAGTTCGCGAAGAGCTCGCTGATGGAGATGGTTTCAAACCGGATGCCGAGATTTGCGGCCAGGCGGCGGCTGTCGTCGATGGAGCCCGATGAGGAGTAGGGGCTGGGCATGCCGATGGCAGTCACATTTTCCGAGCCGAGCGCGTCGGCGGCGATGGCCGCCACCAGCGCCGAATCAATGCCGCCACTGAGAGCGATGATGACTTTGCGGAATCCGCACTTCTGCACGTAGTCGCGCGTTCCCAGCACCAGCGCACGGTAGGCCGCTTCGGTTTCGTCATCTTCGGGCAACGGCACGGGCGAGGAATGGAACGGATCGACAATGACCAGATCTTCCTTAAAGGATGCGGCCTGCGCGATGAGATCTCCGCGCGCATCGAGAGCCAACGACGATCCGTCGAAGATGAGGCTGTCGTTGCCGCCGACTTGATTGGTCATGAGCACAGGGATGCGGTCGCGGCGGGCAATGGCGGCCAGCATGTCGCGGCGCACCGTGCGCTTGCCGTGCCAGAACGGCGACGACGAAAGATTGATGTGCAACTGCGGATTCTGGCGCATCAGCTCTTCAACGGGATCAACGGAATAAAGCCGGCGCGGCCAGAAGTTCTTGTCGTTCCACGCATCCTCGCAGATGGTGATCGCGAGGCGAGAGCCTTCGAAGTCGATGACCTTTTGCGGTTCGGACGGCGAAAAGTAACGCTGCTCATCGAAGACGTCGTAGAACGGCAGGAGGCGCTTGTGCTGCTCGAGCAGCACCTGGCCACGGTCGATGAGGACGGCAGCGTTGAAGGCGGGTTTCCCGTCTTCGCGGTTGGTCGGCAAGGCCACGCCGGCCAGGACGGCTGTGGGCAGATCGCGCGTGGCCGAGCAAAGCTCGTCGACGGCCGACCGGCAGCGCGCCAGAAAGCTGGGCTTCTCAACAAGGTCCGCTGGGGGATAGCCGCAGATGGCGAGCTCTGAAAATACCGTGAGGCGAGCGCCCGAAGCGGCAGCACGGCGGCTGAAATCGACGATATTCTCGAGATTCCCGGTGAAATCCCCGACCGTGGGATCGATCTGGGCCAGTGCGATCTTCACACCTTCAGTGTAAACGGAGCGGCGCTGCCTCCCCGCGAGGCGGCTGACCTGTTTAGGAGTCCTTGATCGGGCTTTCCGGCTGCACCTCAACGCGTTGTCAAGACCCTCCGCCGAACATTCCCTCGCCCGCCCTCCCTGGAACTCGCTCATTCCATTTCACTTGTTCACTCTTTCACTCCTTCAGTTTTTTCTCTCAAGTTTGCAGGGAATTATTGCCCTTAGGCGCATACTGGCATCATGATCGGCACAGAACGCTTCGGCAGCTCCTTTTACCAAATCCCGATTCCTTGCGTTCGCAGCCGCCGGATGGGTGCGCTGCACGCGAATTGGCGCGGTTCTCAATCTGTTAACTTAAAAGTAAATTTTGTCTTCAAAATCGAAAAATCGCGAAATTCATTTTTACGCGGGGAGCGGCAAACAGGAAACTGATAAGTCCTTTATAATTCATTTCTGTTGCACCAATTTCGGTGCAGTTTACTACAAAAATAATATTATTTTTCTGGTAAACTTTGCCCCAATCCGGTCAGCGCTCGAACGGTCCGCAGGCCGGCGCCTCTTCGAGCGCCATCCTGGCCCCCAGACCGGCTGCGGCGCGCCCGGGCGGGAGTTTTTGGCGCGTCACCCCAAACGGGGGATTTCGCAGGACGAAAGTTCCCCCCTAGAATCAAGGACGTAACTGGGCCCCTTCCCCCAAAGCACGGCGGGGGTGGTCTCAAAAAACCTGCCTTTGGGCAGATTTAAAGCGGCTCTGGAATCTGGCCGCCTCAAGCCGATGATATGGGTGGTCTGTTTTATGCAAGACCCACTCCGGCTCGAGACGCCGTATTTGCACGATCGCTCCTTTTGGGGGGACGCTATCGGACCGCAACTGAAACTGGGCGAGTTGCTCATCCGTGCCAACCTGGTCACGGAGAAGGACGTGAACGCGGCCCTTCAGCGCCAGGTGTCGCAAGGCGGAACGCTGGGCGACAATCTGGTTGCGCTGGGACTCATTGAAGCGAAAGCGATCGAGCGCTTCATCCACCGAGTGCCCCAGGAACCTGCCGACATTGAGAGCACCGGAATCGCGGATACCGATCTGCTGGCTCTTTTCATGAAGCTGATGTTCAGCTCGCGCATGGAGAAGATCGGCCAGATCGCGGACGGAATCAAGCTGCCGCAGCATGTGGTCATGGATCTGGCGAATCTCGCCATCGAGCGGCAACTGATTTACACGCTGGGCGCGCTGAGTTCAGACAGCGTGCTCGACATGCGTTACGCGATGACCGACGAGGGCAAGCGCTGGACGTTGGAAGCGCTGCAGCGGTCAGGATACGTTGGACCTGCTCCGGTGACGCTGGCAGAGTTCATTGACCGCGTGAACATGCAAAAGCCCACTAACGAGCGGGTGACGCTGGAGAAAGTGAACGAGGCCATCAAGGAACTCACGATGGACGAAACCATCGTGGAGCAGGCTGGGCCGGCGCTGAACTCGGGCCGCGCGATTCTGCTTTACGGGCCGCCAGGAAACGGCAAGACGTCTGTTGCGCTGAGTTTCGCAAGCGTCTTCAAAGACGTGATTCATGTACCCTACGCCATCACGGTTGAGGGACAGATTATTCGCTTCTTCGATCCGCGCCTGCATATGCCAGCCAGTCTTCCGGAGGACAAGGAAGACGGCGGAGAGCTTGCGAGCTTCCGGCGCGATACACGCGACAAGCGCTGGGTGACGTGCCGGCGGCCGTTCGTGGTGGCCGGAGGCGAACTGACGCTGGACATGCTGGACCTGCGTTACGACGAGAAGGGGCACTACTACGAAGCGCCGCTGCACATGAAAGCGCTCGGCGGCTGCTTCCTGATCGACGACTTCGGACGCCAGTTTGTGAGCCCGAGAGATTTGCTGAACCGGTGGATCGTGCCGATGGAGAGCCGGGTGGACTACATGAAGCTGCGGTCGGGCGCGAGCTTCAGCATTCCTTTCGAAGAGATTGTGATCTTTGCGACGAACCTGAATCCTGAAGACCTGATGGATCCAGCGTTTCTGCGCCGCCTTCCTTATAAGATCGAAGTCGGGCCGCCGGGGATCGACCAGTTCCATCGCATCTTCCAGATGGAATGCGCGCGGCACAAACTCACGCTGAGCGATGAGGTGTTCAACTTCATCGTGTATATGATCACGAAGGAAAAAGAACTGGACCTCGCGGGCTTTCAACCCACATTCATTGTGGAGCAGGTTACGGCAACGTGCCGCTTCCTGGGCAAGGATCCGGAACTGAAGTCGCCTTACATTGAATATGCGGTGAACAATTTGCGCGTGCGCAGAAATGCCGAACCGCGGATGGAGCGGAAGCCGCAGGCGAGTGCGGGCACAGCGCCGGATGCAGAGTTGAAGAAGCCGGTTGAGACGGCAGCGGATTTTCAGGCGGTTGAGGTGAGGCGGAACACCGGACTGGTCTAGGGAGCAGGTACGCCGGATTTCGTCGGTCGCGATCAGTGGGCAGCCGAGAGACAACCGCAAATCCTTCACTACGGTCGCCGCAGCGACCTTCGTTCAAGATGACATTTCTTTGGAAGGATCGCTTCGTGCGGATGACACTTCTTTGCGAGGGTCACTCCGTTTAGAATGAGCGGCTGCGTCCAGTTACGTTCCGGTGCCAGAGAAAATGACGGCGATGGTGCGCAACATGATTTTGAAGTCGAGCCAGATGCTCCAATTGTCGATGTAGGTAACGTCGAGCGAAACGTAGCTCGCGAAGGACGGATCCTGGCGGCCCTGGACCTGCCACAGACCGGTGATGCCGGGAGTGACATCGAGGCGGCGCAGGTGATCGAGATCGTACTTGTGCACTTCGCCGGCCAGCGGCGGGCGCGGTCCCACAACGCTCATTTCGCCGCGCAGCACGTTGATGAACTGGGGCAGCTCATCGAGCGAATACTTGCGCAAAAAACGGCCTACGCGCGTGACACGCGGGTCGTTTGAAACCTTGAAGAGCACGCCATCGCGCTCGTTCATGTGCATGATCTCGGCACGGCGGCTTTCGGCGTCGCGAACCATGGTGCGGAACTTGAGACAACGAAAGACGACGCCTTTTTTACCGATGCGTTCCGACGAGTAGAAGATAGAGCCGTGCGAATCGATTTTGATTGCAATCGAGATCGCGAACAGGATTGGAGAAAGAAAGAAGAGAACCAGGGCGGAAAAGACGACGTCGAAGACGCGCTTGAAAGCGAGGCCGATTTCGGGTACTGCTCCCCGATGCAAGGGAATGGTCGGAAACTGGCCGATGTATTCGATGGGACTGTTCCACGGCAAGCCGTCGTAAAAATCCGGAATGACGCGCAGATCGACGCCTTGCACCCGCGCCTGCTCGAGCACGCTCTGGATGATGCCACGCTCACAGGGCGTGGTGAAGAAAATCTCGTCGATGAACTGCTTGCGTGTGTGCTGGAAGAGAGTTTCGAGGTTGCCAACAATGTCCGGTGACAGTTCCTGGCACGGCGAGCATCCGGGCAACTCGATGAATCCCTTGAATGTGTAACCCAGATGGCGAATCTTTTCGAGGTGATTACGCAGGGCGTTGGCTTCGGGCCCGGTTCCCACAATAAGGACATTACGCGTATCGAGGCCGCGATCGAATCGCCGGTAAAGCATGAGGCGATAGATGAAGCGGCGCAAACCCAAAATGATTGTGACCAGGCCAACGGTTTCAATGACAATGCCGCGGGGGATGATGGCCGCTCGAATTAAATAAAGAGCGCCGGTGAGCAGGAGGCCCGACGTGAGGCATGCCTGAGCGCTCATTCTCTGTTCATGAAGAAAGTTCGTCATGTAAGTCGGAGTGTAGAGATGCATGCTCCTGCTGGTCACGATAAGCGTGCATATGAAACCACATAACAGAGCGAGCAGGATCCAAACCGACAAACCGTTAAACATGGTTCCGGCAAAAAACGTTCGCGCACCTTTCAGCGGACTGGTGTGGAACCGATAAAGCGTGGCCGACGCCGCAGCCACAACAACCGTCAGCGCATCCAGCGCCATCCACATCTTGGCAGTGCCCCGCGTGGCACGCACGGAGTGGTGCGCGGCCCCGAGCTCCCACTCGGCCGAAGCAGAGAAGGAGGATGACAGCCTTTGCCAGAAATCCGAGCTCGCCATGGGTCTACGCAGACCTCAAAAACGTCTTTTAAGCCCTAGATTGCGGGCTGTTGGGGTTGGCTTACAGCCTGAGAGAAACAAGGTTCATGCGAGGCAAAAACCGATGCGATCTTTCTCCTATGACAAGCCACCGCGGGGGTTACGACCGCGGCTGACAGGATGGAGTTGGGCGGACGCAGATTGAACGCAGCGCGAACTCCCATCGGCGTGTGGCTGAGATTTTTATGTGGGAATCGGCCGCAATTGACGAGATTTACTGCACAAAGGGAAAGAAACTTCTCTTGATTCAGGAGCATGGAATGCTCTAAGCACTGCTCATGGGGTCGAATTCGGCGCAAACTCAGATGCAATCGCTAACTCCAGCTCGACGCAGAAGGTAAACAAATGGCAAGAGAATCATACCTCTGACCAGTTACGGGCGAATGCAACGAAATGGTTACCGAAGAGTAATCCGGTTGAATAAGACTATTCTAACGCGCCAAAGTGAAATTTCTATAAACCTTTTAAGCTGTGGGCAGTATATAGGCATCCAGAGCCAGAAATTGGCGGATTGGCGGGTCGGAGGACTCAAGAAAGCCACTAAGGGGACCGAAGAATTCAGCCCGGCCTTGGTGCAAAAAGAGGACGGTATCCGCGAGCTTTTCGGCAAATCGCGTATCGTGCGTGACGACGATGCTGGTAAATCCAAGCTGGAGCTTGAGGCGTTGAATGAGGCCGCCCAGGCGGCGAGCCGTGATGGGGTCGACCATGGTGGTGGGCTCGTCATAGAGAACGATCTCGGGCTGTGCGGCCAAGGCCCGGGCCATGGCCACGGCGCGCTTGCGGCCGGTTGAAAGGCTGCCCGGAAACGAATCGACCACGTCTTCAGCGCCGGTGAGGCCGATAAGGCGGCCGACGATCTGATCCACCTGGTCATCGGCGAGGCCACCTTTCTCGCGCAGGGGGAAGGCGACGTTTTCGCGCACGCTCAACGAATCGAACAACGCGCCGTTTTGAAAGACCATGGTGATGCGTTTGCGAATGGCGCGCAGACCTTCTTCAGTGAGTTCCGTAATCTCCTGCCCCTCAACACAGATCGAACCGGCATCGGGTTTAAGAAAACCCATGAGCAAGCGCAGCGAGACGGATTTCCCGACGCCGCTACGGCCGAGGATGCAAAGGGTTTCCCCGCGGTTGACGGAGAAGCTGACGTGCTCCAGAACGCTGCGCCCGCTAAAGGCGATGGAGACGTCTTTGAACTCAATAATCGGCTTTGCGGAATCCTGCTCGGGCGCATTCTGGCTGTGCGGCTCTTCGCGCACGGGCGCGGCCAGGGCATCAAGCTCCGCTTCGATGGGGGCGGCCCGGTCTGACGGGTTCGGGTCCGACGGGGTTTCGAACAGCGCCATGCTTTCAGCTTACGCGATGGGCTGCGGACAAAGGGATTCGGCGCGCCGGAGATCCTGTGGCGTGTTCACGTTGAGGAACCAGCGCAGCGGAGGCAGAGCAAGAGGGTGCGTGACCTGGCCCGATTGAACCAAAAGCTCAACGGGGACGGCGGCGATGGACTGACCGAGAGTTAGGGCGGCGGACTGGAATGCGGAGAGGCAGCCGCGCTTTTGAGAGTGAAGGGCGGCGTGGAGCGCGGGAAAGGTGGATCGGTCGAGGACGGCGGGGAAGGTTTGGTTGATTGCGTTGATGGAGGCAATGGTGACGGGGCTGCCCGTGATTTGCGCGTGATGAAGCAGGCATGAGATGAGAGAGGACGGGAGCAAGGGCAGATCGACGGGCAAAAACACGAGGTAACGAGGGGGAGCGGTCGAGGAGGATGCGGCGGCAAGGGCAGCGCAGATTCCGGAGAGTGGACCGAGGCCCGGCTCGCGATCGGGGACGACGGGAGCGTACGCCGCGAGGGCGGATTCGGCTTCGGGGCCGGCGCCGGCGATTGTCACCGGCAGGCCGGCACCACGGAGAGTCGCGACCGCATGCGCGATCAAAGGGCGGCCTGCAAGGGGCAGCAAAGCCTTGTCGCGACCCATGCGGCTGGACTGGCCTCCGGCGAGGACGATGCCGGCAGCGTCGAATTCATCCGCCAATTTGATCGGCACAGGGCTCACCGGCGTAGATTACCGCATCGATTGCTAACTCGCCTGTCTGCTCCCGCGCTCCCTGTTTTCAGCGACCGACTTCTTCGAGGAACCTGATGATCGATTCAATGCCCAGCTCGAAATTCTTCAGGTTGAATTTTTCGTTGGGCGCATGGATGTTGTCGTCGGGAAGTCCGAAGCCCATGAGCACGCTGGGCACGCCGAGGTGGCGATCGAAGTCCCCAACAATCGGTATCGATCCGCCGGAGCGGATGAAGACAGTGTCTTTACCCCAAACCTCTTTGAGCGCGTGCGTAGCCGCCTGCACGTAGCGGTTATTCACGGGGATGAGGCAGGCATCGCCGGAATGGATCAGGCGTACGTCGACGGTGACGCCGGGAGGCGCAATCTTCTCGACGTAGCTTTTGTAGAGGGCGAATGCTTTGGCGGGAGTCTGGTTGGGAACCAGACGCATGGAGATTTTTGCCGTAGCCTTGGCGGGAATCACGGTTTTGGCGCCGGCGCCGATGAAGCCGCCGGGGATCCCGTGAACGTCGAGAGAAGGCCGCGCCCAGGTGCGCTCAAGCACGCTGTAACCTTTTTCGCCGATCAGTTTGATTGAGCCCACTTCGTTTTTGCGATACTCCTCTTCGTCGAAGGGAAGTTTGCGCCAGGCTGCAAGCTCCTCGTCGCTGGGAGCAACCACGTCGTCAAAAAAGCCCGGAATCAGAATCTGGCCGTTCTCGTCTTTCAGTTTGGCAATCATGTGCGCGATGGCGAAGAAGGGATTGGGCGCCGCGCCGCCGTACATGCCGGAGTGCAGATCGGTTTTTGCACCGCGCACTTCGATCTCGGTGTAGATCATGCCGCGCAGGCCGACACAAAGCGTGGGAAGGCCGGGCGCGAAGAGCTCGGAGTCGCAGACCAGCGCAAAGTCGGCCTTCAGGTCGGAGGGCTTTGACGCGACGTAGTTCGCGATTCCCTCCCCTCCCACTTCCTCTTCACCTTCAAACAGAACCTGGACGTTGAGTGGCAGCGCGTGGCCGGCGGCGAACAACGATTCAAGGGCCTTGACCTGCGCCACCACCTGACCCTTGTCATCGACCGCGCCGCGCGCGTAGATGTTGCCGTTGCGCTCAGTGGGCTCGAAGGGCGGGGTGTGCCACTCATCCAGCGGGTCTGGCGGCTGAACATCGTAGTGGCCGTAAATGAGTACAGTGGGCTTTCCCAAGGCGTGCAGCCAGTCGGCATAGACAAGCGGATGGCCATCGGTCTCAATCAAGCGGCCATGCTCCATGCCGATGCGCTTCAGGTCGGCGAGCAGCGATTCAGCGGCTTTGCGGCAGTCGGCCTGGTGCTCCGGCAAAGTGGAAACAGAGGGAATGCGAAGAAGGGACTTGAGGTCTTCGAGAAAGCGAGGATGATTCTGACGAGCGTAATCGACGGCGGATGAAGACATGGCGTGCTCCTAAAAAACGGCTGTCAAAAATGAAGTCTAAAGTATATGCTCTGCCGCTCCCATACAATTGATTTTCGGACCCGAACAAGTCAAGAAGGGTTGGAAGGTCACGGCTGAGGGGTTCCCTCGGGCGCGAATTCCGCATCCAACCTCATTTGCCATTCCAGAGGCGGGCCGCGTCATTCGCATTGATTCAAATTCCTTTGCGTTAAGGATTGACTGCGGGAAAGGGAATTCTGTTGGGACTTGCGCGCCGTTTCCTGCATCGGATCATTGTTCTTTCGGTTTGCGCGTTAATCGCCGGGTGGCTCGGGGCCGCACACGCCCAGGTGCTGGCGAGTCCCAGGAGCCCATACCTTTCCCGGCGCAACTCCTTCGGAGTTTTCGCGGCGTACTCACCCGATTCGAGCCACATGCTGCTTGGGTATGCGGAGAATCGCAAGCTGGTGGAGTTTGGCGCCTCCTATAACCGGCGGCTGCTGATGGACGGCGTGGTGAATTGGCAATACAGCCTGGAACTGTTGCCGGTGGCGCTTGAAAGCGATCCGGTGGGCATCGAAATCCAGAACCAGATCAAGCCGACGGTTGCGACTGCGGTCTTCGATTTCGGCGCGCAATTTGTAACCTGCGCAGAGATCACCGTTCCTTACAGCTTCACCGGCGACAACAACGTGATGTATAGCGGCACGATGACCTACAAATGCAACGGACGACGATGGACGATCGGAGAAGCGATTTCTCCCATCGGGATGCAATGGAATTTTCTGCCGCGCAACAAGATCCAGCCGTTCTTCGTCGGCCACGGCGGTTATATTTACTCGACGCAGCCGATTCCCATCATCGAGGCGGGATCGTTCAACTTCACGTTTGACCTGGGTGCGGGACTGGAGATTTGGCGGACCCGGCATAAATCGATTCGCGTGGAGTACCGATATCACCACATTTCGAACCACAGCACCGCCGAGGAAAATCCCGGAATCGACAGCGGGCTGTTCCAGGTGACCTACGCGTTTGGGCGGTGAGGGGCGGCGGGCGCAAGTCGTGAGTCGTGGGTCGTGAGCGGTGGAATTTGGGGCCGGCGTTAAAACACCTGGCGAATCGCACTTAGCTCGGCGGGAGGCGATGTGCGAGAGTTTCAGGGGGTCTGAAGGCCCATATTTTCCATTGACAATTGTGTGCTAATGCCTACAATGTAGGCATTTAGGAAAACCCTGGCGCATTCGAACCAGATGCGCTGCTCGGCGTCGCGTGAGGTTGCTTGGGGCCGTAGCATTCTGCAGGAAAAGCAGTCGTTGGAGGGATCGCAATGACGCAGACCATAGACTTCCGCTTCGAAGCTCTCTTCCTTCTCCTGGTCGCAGCCAGCCTCGTCAGCCTGGTTACCGTTATCGTCATGGCGATTGCGAAGCGCGGTCGCACGGCGATGAAGGTGCTGAAAACGCTTGGCATTGTCTGGGGTGTATACCTCGCCGTCGTGCTGATCGTTGCCGCCGCCACCCCGCAGCGCGTCATCCCCGTGGGTCACGACCTCTGCTGGGATGAGATGTGCTTCGCTGTGACAAATGTCAAGACCGCCGCGCAACTTGACTCCTCCACCGCGCCTGTCCGCGCCGATGGAACGTTTTACGTTGTGACAGTGCGCGTTAGCAGCCGCGCGCGTGGACGAGCCCAGAGCGAGCGCGGTTTGCGTGCTCAACTCTGGTCCCAGCAGCACACCTACCCAATCTCCGAAAAGGGACAAGCGGCCTGGGATGCGGGCCACCCGGAAAGCTCCGCGCTCACTACGCGCGTGGCACCCGGGCAGGCTATCTTCAGCGATCAGGTCTTCGATGTTCCTGCGCAATCAAGTGATTTCGGCGTATTACTCACCAACGGCTTTACGCCCGGCTACTTCGTCATCGGCGAGTGCCCACTCTTCCACAAACCAACGATTCTGCGCATTTCGCCGGAGTAGCCGGCTGATTTCATCAATCACGGCGGTAGACACGAACGCGAGGGCAGGGCGTGAGACCGAGCTGCCCTGCCCGATTATTTCGCGCCGGCGAGATGACGGGCCAGGCCTGAAGGCCGGGTGTCGATAGACGACTCCTTCAGAGGCCTGAGCACCTTACAGCACGGCTAAAGCCGTGCCCCTTAAAAACAGATGGCTTTCACGGCACGGCTAGGCCGTGCCCCTACAAAACTGCTAGACCTGAGGCGTTTTTTGCAACGGGAGAAGGCTCGTGCTCCTTCCGCCGCGGGTTCATGGCCTGTTGCCGCTGTGAAACTGTAAGCTAGTGGGATGGACTTGAGGCCGGTATGGAGAACAGCGTAAAGGTTTTGATCGCCGAGGACGAGCCTAACGCGCTGGCGGGGCTGGCGGAGCTGATCTCCGGCTGGGGATACCGCACAGAGACCGCGCGCGACGGCGTCGAGGCCTGGGAAAAGTCGCTGGCGTGGAGCCCGGCCATTGTGGTGACTGACCTGAAGATGCCGCGCATGGACGGCATGGGGTTGCTGGCCAAGCTGGCCGCAGGCGCCGACAACCTGAGCGCCAACATGGCGGTGGTCGTGCTGACGGCGATGGGCTCGATCCAACTGGCCGTGGATGCGATGAAACTGGGCGCCTACGACTTTTTACAGAAGCCGGTGGATCCGACGCGGCTGAAGACGATCCTGGCCAATGCGACCAAGCAGCGGCAGACGGCGATTGAATTGGAAGTGGCGCGGCGCAGGCTGCGCGAGAGCGGCGTGCTGGGCCAGCTGGTGGGCAGCTCAAAACGGATGCGCGAAATTTTCACCTTGATTGAACAGGTGGCGCCGTCAAATGTGCCAATTCTGATTACAGGCGAGAGCGGTACCGGAAAAGAGCTCGTTGCGCGCACGCTGCACGACCTGAGCCCACGCAAGGCGCGGCCGTTCGTAGCAGTCAACTGCGCGGCGATTCCGGAAACGCTGATCGAGAGCGAGATTTTCGGCCACGAGAAGGGCGCGTTTACCGGCGCGGTGGAACGCAGGGCGGGATGCTTTGAATTGGCGGGGGGCGGAACGCTTCTGCTGGATGAGATTGGCGAGATGCCCTCAGGCACGCAAGCCAAGCTGCTTCGCGTGCTGGAGGAGCGGAAGTTCCGCCGGCTGGGCGCGCGCAACGAACTGGACACGGATGTGCGGGTGCTGGCGGCGACCAATCGCGATCCGCAAAAAGCGGTGGCGGAGGGGCACCTTCGCGCTGACCTTTATTACCGGCTCAACGTTTTCAACATCGCGATGCCGCCGTTGCGCGAGCATCTTGACGATCTGCCGCCCATGGTGGAAGCCATGGTGAGCGAGATGAACCAGAAGCATGGGCGGAAAGTTTCGGGCATCGCGCCGTCGATGCTGGAGCGGTTGATGGCACATAACTGGCCGGGAAATGCGCGGGAACTGCGCAATACCATTGAGCGAGCGGTGATTCTTTGCCCCGATGGCGCGCCGCTGGATGCGGGTCACCTGCCGCAGGGATTCGGAAAAGAGCTGGGGTCGACGGCGATCGCCGACGACGGCGCCATTACCGTGCGCGTGGGCGCGACAGTAGACGAGGCGGAGCGGCTGCTGATTCTGCGTACGTTGGAGGCGACGGGACAGAACAAGACGCGAGCTGCAGAGATTCTGGGCGTCAGCCTGAAAACCTTGCATAACAAGCTCAAGGAGTACGGCCGCGAGCGGCAGGAAGCAGAGAGTTGAAAGAAGTTGCGTGAGCTGAAAAGCGTGTCTGCTAACCCATCGCGGAGGGGTCATCGTCAAAACAGGTAACGATTTCCGCGTCTAGACAAAGCGCATAGCCAATGGGCCTGAAGCTCAAACTCGTGTTGGCGATTACGGCTCTGGTGTTCCTGATTGCCGGAGTGGTTTCGCTGGTCTATGTGCATCAGCTGGTAAAGGCCGCGGTGAAGGAGACCTACGACACCAACCAAATGGTGGCCGACCAGGTGCGCTACGCACTTCAAAATGCACTGGTGTCGGGTTTGCAGGGCCTGACCGTCGACCCGAACAACCCCGGCGAATTGCGCGGGCTGATGACGGACACAGTGCAAAACGATCCCAGCCTGCAGGCGGCGATGGTTTCGGTCATCCGCTATTCGTCCACGGTATATGACGTGAACATTGCGGATAGCGACGGCACGGTTCTGTTGAGCACGAATCCTGAAAACCAGGGAAAGCCGCTGCCCGCGCGCGCGAGTTTCGACCGTTTGCTCAAGGCCGGTCCAATTCCGCTGATGCTGCAGGTCTTTGGCCAACCAAGGGTGCTCGATATCTCCGCGACGCTGACGAATAACGGCAAACTCTTCGCATCAGTCCACGTCGGCGTGCACACGTCGCTGCTGCGCGCCGCTTACGATCCAGTGCTGAAAAAAGCATTCTGGCTGATGGGCTTTGCGCTGATCGTCGCGCTTCTTGCGGCCTTCTCGCTGAGCAACCTGGCGTTGCGGCCCATGACGGAGATTAGCCGGCAGTTGGACCGTTTGACCGCGGCGGGAGGAGCTCAGGCCGAGGAACCGGCGCGGAAAAACCTGGATGTGGCCGAGCAAGTTTCAACAAAGATTGAAAAGATCGGGCAGCGCATGCGCAATGTGGAGGAGGTTTACTCGGCGTTGCGCGAAAATCTCGACCAGATTCTGGGCAATTTGCAGGACGGCATCATGCTGTTTACCGCGGACCGGCGCGCGGTGCTCGTGTCAGAAGCAGCGCGCCGATTCCTGCAAGTGGACCGCGAAAATATTCTCGGGCTGCACGCCGGCGAGATTCTCGACAGTTCGAAGGCGCTAAGCAGCGCGTTGCGCGAGGCGATTGAAAGCGGCAAAAGCCTGGACAAGGAAGAGATTCGCACCGAGGCAGGCAGGCGCATTCAGGCTTCAGTGGATTTCATCAACGACGAGGAAACGCATCAAGGCCTGGGAGCGCTGGTCACGCTGCACGATCTGGAGTCGGCGGCGCAGATTGAGTCGGAGCTTGAGCTTTCACGGCGCATGGCTGCGATCGGCAGGCTCACTTCGGGCGTTGGGCACGAAGTAAAGAATCCGATTAATGCAATCGTCGTCCATCTGGAACTTTTGAAATCGAAACTCGGTGAACAGGAAGGACCGGCCACACGTCATCTTGACGTGATCGACGCGGAGATTCGGCGGCTGGATCGCGTGGTGCAGACGCTGGTGGATTTTGCCAGGCCGGTGGAGGTGCAGCTGCGCGAGCAGGATCTTCGCCCGGTGATTGGCGACGTGCTGGCGCTGGCTGCCGATGAGCTGACGATGCGGCGCGTGACGCTGATCAGCCATATTCCGCCGGAGCCGCTGATTGCCAACGTGGATGCGGACCTGTTGAAGCAGGCGGCGCTCAACGTGATCCAGAATGGCGCGCAGGCTATGCCGGATGGCGGACGGCTGGAGGTAACGCTCGAGCCGGAGGGACCGCAAACCGATTACCAAACGCAAAGTGCGAACCCGAACGGGGCAAGTGGTGCAGCGCATCCGCAGGGGCACGCCGCAATTCTGCGCGTGGCTGACGAGGGCATCGGCATTCCCGAAGAAATCCGCGACAAGATCTTCGATCTCTACTTCACCACTAAGATCGGAGGCAGCGGGATCGGACTGGCGATGACTTACCGTATCCTGCAGCTGCATCATGGCAGCATAGACGTACAATCAAGGCAAGGGCGCGGCACGGAATTCCGGCTGCGAATTCCACTCGCCGCCATGGACAGGGGACGCCGGATTTTGCAACCGGTAACGGTCGAGGAGCAAAAGGGGTTGGGGGAATGAAGTCACCTGCCAAGTGCGCTGTGTGGCTGCTGCCGTTTGCTCTCACCGGCTGCTTCCATCTGCCCTTTCAGAAAACTCAGCCGCCCAAGGCGGCACTTGCGCCGCCCATCGACGTTCCTCGTCCTCCGATTCAACTGGTTTCGATTGAGCTTCCGCCCGGACAAAGGCTGATCCCAGGCAAGCCCCTTTACAACATGAGCGTTCGCGATGAGACGGTGAAGCCGCCGATCCATCGCCGGCGGCTTCCGAGCCCAACAGAGATCGTCGGCCTTCCCGACGCTGGGCAGGCTCCCAACGGAGTGAGCGCCATCGGCCAGCTAGCTGCGGGCGATCCGGCAAGTTACCGGCAGCAGACAGAGGCGGACATTGCATCGATTCAGCGGGGTCTCGACGGCATCCATCGGACGCTGAGCGACTCCGACCAGAAGACCGCGGACCAGATTCGCGAGTTCCTGAAGCAGGCCAACACCGCGCTGGCATCGGGCGACGTAGATGGCGCGCGCACGCTGGCGGCAAAGGCGCAGGTGCTGCTGGCGGGGCTTACGCAGTAAAGCGCGGAATTCGCCCGAGTTCCACTTCCCTGTTTCTACAGCTCACCCCAACTTAGCTTAGTGCGCAACGCATCGAAGAAGCCGCCTTCATTGAGGCGGACCAGCTTTACGGAATGGCTGGAGCGGCAGCAATGCACCTCGTCGCCACGGCGCAGTTCGATGGCGCGCTGGCCGTCGATGGTGAGCAGTGCAACGTTAGGCACACCTTCAACGCGAACGTTGAGCGACGCCTTGCCGGGGACGACGATTGGCCGGAGCGTGAGCAGATGCGGACAGATCGGTGTCACCACCATGGCGTCCACATCCGGCGTAAGAATGGGGCCGTTCGCTGCCAGCGTGTAGGCGGTGGAACCGGTGGGAGTGGAAACGATGACGCCGTCGGCACGGAAGCGCGCCACGCTGCGGCCGTCGAGCTCGACGGCAAACTCGCCCATGCGCGCAATGTCGCCCTTGGAGACGACAATTTCGTTCAGCGCATCGAAACTTCCCTGCTCCGAGCCTTCACGACACAGCACTGCGTGAACCATGGCGCGCTCGTCGAGACTGTGGCAACCTTTGCACCAGTTTTCGAGCGTGGCATAGAGATCGGCGAGGCGAACTTCCGTGAGAAAGCCGAGAAATCCGAGATTCACGCTGAGGATGGGCGTGCCGACCGTGGCAAAGATACGCGCGGCTGCCAGAAGAGTGCCATCGCCGCCGAGGACGATGACCAGCTCCGGGGAGTGTGATGGCAAATCGACACGAGGAACGCTGTTTGCGGCATCGGTGTAGGCGCCGCCTTCCTCGTCGAGTACGACCTCGAAGTGGTGCTTGCGCAGCCAGGTCACCAGCTCCGGTAAGAGCCGTTTGAGCTCTTCCCGGTTGGGCTTGGAAACAATGGCGACGGAAGTCATGCGTCCCAGTTTAATCGACACACTTGGGCGGGGCCAATTTCGACAAGCACCGTCGTAGGTCGGCTTAAACTATTCAGGTTAGCTTGGAGCGTGAAGTGGAGGACATCCCGTATGGCGAAGCTCGTGTACGAACTGAATCAGTCCCTGGACGGCTACGTCGACCACGACAAAATGGGGCCACCGCGTCCCGCGCTGTTTCGTCATTTCATCGAGCGGGTGCGCGGCCTGACTGGTATGGTCTACGGTCGCGGCATGTACGAGATCATGCGTTATTGGGATGGTGACTTCCCAGATTGGGATGCGGAGAAACGCGAGTACGCTTCGGTATGGAAATCCCAGCCGAAATGGGTTGTGTCGCGCTCGTTGAAGTCGGTTGGCCCCAACGCCAAACTCGTCGAGGGCGACATAGAGCCAGCGATCCGCGAACTGAAGATGCAGTTAACTGGGGAAATTGAAATTGCCGGACCAGTCCTGGCAGGAAGCCTGACCGGACTCGGTCTGATCGACGAGTATCGAATCTACCTGCACCCCATCGTGCTGGGTCGTGGCAGGCCATTCTTCACTGGGCCGCGGCCCCCGCTCCGCCTGGTGGCCAGCGATCTAATTGCCGACGACGTGATCAGGTTGACGTACGTTCCCGCTTAATCGCGCGCGTCGTCTGAGGACCCGCGCCGATTCGTCAGGTCCGCTTTGATCCGCGCCAGTTTCGATGCGCGAGTGGGCGATTCGAGGGTCGGAATCGCTGAACGGCGAAACATTCCGTGAAGAAAAACTGCTGACTTTAGCGACCGGTGTTTGTATAGTGGCTCGATACCAGAATTATGGGCCATTCGCCGGCTGGATGCGCAGGCTGCATCGCCGCGCTCGCTTCAGCCGCCACATTGAGGAAGAGAACCAGAAAGGAAAGATGCGATGGATTGGTATCTGATGGTTTGGAAGAAGTATGCCGAGTTCGAAGGCCGCTCGCGGCGCCAGGAATTCTGGATGTTTGTGCTCTTCAACCTGCTCGCGATGGTCGTCCTGGGGGCTGTCGGAGTGGCGGGAATCGCAGTGAATGAAGACTACGGCGGGGTTCTCTTTATCCCTTTGGGCATTTACATATTGGCCGCATTCATTCCCAATCTTGCGGTCTCGGTGCGCCGATTCCACGACATCGACAAAAGCGGCTGGCTGCTTTTGCTGCTGATTTTGCTGAGCATGATTCCGTTTGTGGGGCTGATTGCCTCAATCATCGAGATTGTTCTGCTGTGTCAGCCGGGAACGCCCGGAATAAACCAATACGGCGCCGATCCCAAGTTCCCCGAACAGGGAGCCGTGGCGTATGCCGGCATTCCGCCGGGTGCGATCCCGGCCGGGATTGTGATCCCACCGCCTGCGCCGGCCCAGCCAATTGCAGCGCAGAGATTGAGTTTTTGCGGGAAATGCGGCGCAGCGCTCAAGGACGGCGCTGGATTCTGCTCGAGTTGCGGCGCGCATTCCTGAAATCTTTGACGCATGCGAGAATCTGGACTAGTTTCTCCGCGCGTAAAGCAGAAATTCCTGATTGCCTTCGGCGCCCGTGATCGGGGAGGGAATGCTGCCGATCACGGTCCAGCCGAGCGAGCGCAGGCAATCGGCGACCTTATCAATAGCTAATTGATGCGCCTGCGGATCGCGGACGATGCCTCCCTTGCCTACGTATTCACGACCCGCTTCGAACTGCGGCTTGACGAGGATTACCGCTGCAACGATCGCAGGCGCCGCGGCCAGGACCGCGGGCAGCACAAGCGTTGCCGAGATAAACGAGACGTCGACGACGAGAAAGGTCATTTGCTGCTTCGGGCTTTGCGCCACCAGCGATCCCGGCTCGAGCAGCCGCGCGTTTGTGCGCTCGACGAGATGGACGCGCGGATCGTTGCGCAATTTCATGTCGATCTGTCCGAAGCCGGTGTCGATGGCCGTGACACTTGCCGCCCCGTGCTGCAACAAACAATCGGTGAATCCGCCGGTTGAAGCGCCCACATCGAGACAAACAAGGCCTGAGACATCGATTTGCCAAAGACTCAGGGCAGCAGCCAGCTTCAGTCCGCCGCGGCTCACGTAGGGATTGTCTGAGCCGAGCAGCCGGATGGGCGCATCGCATTGGATTGAAGTCCCGGGCTTGTCGTGCTTCTGCTCGTGAACCAACACTCGCCCGGCCAGGATTAGAGCGCGGGCGCGCTCGCGGCTGGAGACAAGCCCGCGCTCAACGAGGAGCTGATCGAGCCGGATTTTTTGCGGCGCTCGGCCGAGACTTTTCGCTGGGGCTCGTGCTTCTGAATCCTTTGCCATCGAAACAACGATCTCATACAAACCGAAGGGCCGTTCTCCCGAGGAGAATGGCCCTTCGCATGATTTTGCGCGCGGCTGGGCGGCGAGTTAAGGAGTCGCCTGGCACTCCGCAAGGGTATAGTTCGCTCCGTATTTCGCCACCATGCTCGAGGGCGAAAGATTGCAGGGCTGGCCGTAGCCCGGAACGCGACTGGTGTAATTGTTGTTGCCGCTTGCGCCCGTCTGATTCGAGGTCCGGATATCGATCGGCGTTCCTTCAAGGAGCACAGTTGTGTCGATGAGGTCGGTCACCGAGGGAGTGGATTGAATGATGGTGATGAACGGGCTGTCGGGAGATGCCGCGTAGACTTTGGAGTACGCCGAGTTCTGCACGTTGACCACAGTACGCGGATGGCCGACGACGGTGAGAGTTTTCTCCACAGTGTAGGTGTCGAGATTTACCACCGACACAGTGCCGTTGCCCGTCCCGCTGTCGTCATTTTGATTTGCGGTATAGGCCTTGCTGCCGTCGGCAAGAACGGTGACGCTGGCCGGATTCGGCGTGGCGGTGTTGCCGACTTTGATTGTTCTTACGGTGCCAAAGCCGCCGGTGATGGCGCCGCAAGCCGCGTAGGTGGTGCAATTGCTGTTGGTGTAGGTATTGGAATCGTTGCCGTACTCATCCAGCGGAACGTTGATGACGCTTACCGTTCCTCCGTCGTAATTGGCCACAATAAGCTGCTGGGTCGCTGCGTTGTACTCCGCTTCAATCGGTCCCGAACCTGCGGGAAGCTGAATGGTGGGATGGCAGGTGATCCATTGCCCATTCTGATTTTGAAATGGCGTGCAAGCGTCCAGGGTGTTGTTGCGCGTGTTGATGACCGAGATGGTGTCGTCGCCGCGATTCAGAATATACATGCGCTGCTGGTCGGTGGTCTGCACCGCGTAGACCGGGCACTTGCCCACCGCGATCGACGGGTCGGCAGTGTTGCTTGAGATTTCGATCGGCGTGGCAACGCCTGCCGGCGCCGTGGCCGGCGAAAGATTGCACGTCATCGGAGCACTGTCAGGGACGTCCTGGCTCACGACATAATTCCTTACCGAACCGACCGATCCATATCCGGCGGTGAGCACAGGCATGGTGGCGGGACTGCCCGAAGTTGCCACAGGAATCGCAAGCTTGAACGCCTGCGGCGATCCGGTGAAAAGATCGACGACGTCACCGTTTAGATCTGTGGCCCAAAGTCCATTGCTCGGCGCCATTAGATTCACAGGAAGCGAAGCGGGAGACAAGGTCGACTCTGAAACGTTCTTGGCCTGTAGATTGGTGGAGAGCTCGAAATTCGATAAAGTCTTGTTGCTGTTTATCGTGTAGCCTGTGCCGCCCACGGCATCGATGGTGAAAACGGTTGGCCCCGGGCCAATAGGCGCTTCAGTCATGATCGAGTCGCCGGAATAATCGATGATCGTCACCACTCCAGGCGTGCTGACACCGGTAGTGGAGACCACGATGACATTCGAAGAAGCCTGAGCGGGCGGGCCATTGGTTCCGATGGGCGTGACGACCGGCCTGTAGTTGTTGCCGCAGCCGCCAAAAAGACCCGCCAGGGCCAACGCAACTGCTGCCTGCGCGAAAAGCACACGCGCAGGCTTTGACTTCGTGGGTAAAAGCCTCATTCGGACTCTATCCTGCATTCCTTCTGATGATTGTAAATCAATGGAGCGGGCACTCGGGACGGTCAGGACCACTCTGAAATCGGACGCAGAAGCCGGAGAATCGTCATCGAGTGGGGCACAAACCAGCGACTTTCTCCACGGGCAACGAGCAGTTACGATGAGGCGTGCTCGAAGAAGATCTGGCCTGGCAATCGAAGCTGGTGTTGCTCGCGGTGCTGCCCTTTGCGGCAGTGGACGTGTTCCTCGCGTGCTTTGGCTGGGCAGCATTTTCAGGCGTGGCGATTTGGACCATTGGGTTGAGCGCGCTGCTGGGGCTGACGACATGGCGGTTGCGGGCGGCGACGCCGGCCGCTGCGGCAACAGGCGCGCTGATTACGGCGAGTTTGATGTTCTCGACCATTGAACAAGGCGATTCAGGACGGGCTTACGATCCATTGCACACGGCCCTCGTTCCGGTGCTGGCTGTGTCGTTGCTGGCATTTGCTGCCACACGCACCGGGCGACGCAAGAAGGAGCGCCTGGGGACCGCTGAGGCGAGGCGAGGAAGATCGGCCGCGCAGGTTGCGGCCAATCTGGGACTGGCGGCATTAGTAGCGAGCGAGCCCGTGAAGATCTGGCTCCTCGACAGCCAATGGCTTTCGCAGCGTGCCCGTTCAGAAATGTTGATACCGGCAATGGTGCTGGCGGCGCTGGCTGAGGCTGCGGCCGACACAGTCTCATCGGAGATTGGCCAGGTGCTTGGTGGGCGCCCGCGAATGATTACGACCCTGCGCGCGATGGAGCCGGGAACCGATGGCGCGGTGAGCATTTCAGGCACGTTGGCCGGAGCGATTGCGGCGGCCATCGTGGCAGGCGCAGGATGTTGGGCGCTTGGTGGAGATTTGAGCCTTTTCCAATTGAGCTGCGCGGGCGCGGTGTTCGGGCTGTTTTTTGACAGCCTGCTGGGCGCGACGCTGGAGCGAAGGGGCTGGCTGAACAACGATGCAGTGAACTTTTTGTCGACGGCGAGCGCGGCGGGGTTTGCGGTGATGTTGCTGACGATCCTTCCTCACATTTGATTGGGGTCCGACGCGAGTTCCACTGCTCCTCAGTGCAGGTGCAGACGCCAGAACGTGTAGCTGAGGATTTCGTGGGCGATGCGCTCTGCCTTCAGCATCCTGTCCTGCTGAGCAGGCCGTGGCCGCGGCGAAGTGAGGACATCGAGACCTTCGGCGGTGCAGATGGCGTGGATGCGGAACATGTGCGTATCGTCGCTGACGATGACCAGACGATGAATTCCGTTGACGCGGGCGATGACGGCGATGCGGCGCGCGGATTCTTCGGTGTTGCGGCTTTCAGTTTCAGCGATAATGTCCGGTTCTGGAACGCCCCTGCTGATCAGGTATTCGGCGCCTACGGAGCCCTCGGTATATTGATCGCCGCCCGGACCGCCAAGGGTGATGATGAGGGGAGCGATGCCGCGATGGTAAAGCTCCAAAGCGTGGTCAAGCCGCACGCGAAACACAGGCGAGGGGCGGCCGTCATACTCCGCAGCGCCCAGAACGCCGATGGCATCAGCCGGGGCGGCCTGATCCAGATGGGCGTAGGTTTCAATTTGCACGTAGACCCAGCGGCACCAGGCAAATGCTCCTCCGGCGAGGAGCAAAATCAACAGCAGAATAAAGCGAACAGCCCAGGTGCGGCGCTTCGTCTTGGATTCGCGCCCCATGCGCACCATCTTACCGCTGCAGGGTCATGACGATTTCGTGAGTAGGTATCGCGCCTTCGCGCAGAATCTCCCACCGGCCGGCGCCGAGAGTGAGATCCACGATGGTGGTGGGTTGCGTGCGGGCGGTCGGGCCGCCGTCGACAATGAGCGGAATCCGCTCGCCGATCTGATCGCGGACCTGAGTTGCGCTGGTGCACTCCGCGGCGCCCTGCAGGTTGGCGGATGTCGCGGTGATGGGCAGGCCGAGGCGCTCAACCACGGCTCGCGGAATGGTGGCATCAGGCACGCGCAGGGCCACGTTGCCGGTGTTGGCCGTCGAACGAAGCGGCAGCTTTGTTCCGGCGCGCACGATGATCGTCAGCGGCCCGGGCCAAAATTTGTCCGCGAGCCTGTCAAGCTGCGGGTCGCTATCGCGCGCAAGTTCGTACGCCTGCCTTAAACCGGAGATGAGCAGCGAAAGGGGCTTATGTTTTTGGCGCGTCTTGATCTGGTAAATCTGCTCGACGGCGTAGAGATTCACCGGGTCGACGGCAAGGCCATAAAAAGTATCGGTGGGCAGGGCGACAACACCGCCCTTACGCAGGCAGGAAACGATGTAATCGATCCGGTCCGGTTGGGGTTCATCGGGATGGACGCGCAAAATTTCCGCGGACAAAAAGGCTTACCTCAGTTCCCGAAGCAAAGGAGTGTCTACAAACTCGGAAACTAACACAGCACTAGCTGTGGTGCAAGTTTTGGGGGGCGATTCGGCGGCTATCAAGCACCCAAACGCCGTAGAATCTCGACAGTGTGCGAAGGGTGAGATTGATGCCGGTCCGCGTCATCGAGAGCAAGCAAAATGCGCGAGTGAAGGAGCTGCGGAAGGCTCTGGCCGATGCGGGGCGCGGTGGGAGTGCGCGGGCGAGTGGCGCAGGCCTGGTGGGAATAGAGGGCCCGAACCTGGTTGAAGAGGCGCTGCGTGCGGGTCTCCGAGTGAAAACAATCTTTGTGGCGCAAGGATCGGAGCGGCTGCTTGACGCGCTTTCACTGCCGGCTGAAACGGAGATTCTGGCGCTGCCGAAGAAACTTCTGGACTCGGCACTGGCAACCGAGACGCCGCAACCGATCGCCGCCCTGATCGAGCCGCCGCAGTGGACGTGGGAAAATGTGCTGGGCCCGCACCGAAAATCGGTTCCGTTGATGATCGTTCTTGCCGGCCTGCAGGACCCTGGAAACCTGGGTACGATCGTGCGCTCGGCGGAGGCATTCGGCGCAAAAGGCATCGTGAGCCTGCCCGGCACGGTGAGTGCGTGGAACCAGAAAGCAGTGCGAGCGTCGGCAGGCAGCGTGTTCCGCGTTCCCGTGCTGGCCGCGAGCGAACGCGCGTGCTTCGAGCAGCTGGGCGAAGCTGGAGTGAAGATTCTGGCGACGTCTTCGCGCGCGGCACAGCCTGCGGAACTTGTCGACCTGGCAGGCCCCGTTGCGCTGATCATCGGCAACGAGGGAAAAGGCATCTCAACCGATTTGATGGCGAAGGTCGACGCACACGTGACGATTCCCTGCCCCGGCCCGGTTGAAAGCCTGAATGCCGGCGTTGCCGCAAGCGTGTTGCTGTATGAGGCGGCGCGGCAGCGGGCAGCTCACATGAGCCCGTCCTTAGGAATTCCTCAAGCTTCGTCCAAAACGCCAGGCCGCGGAGCGGGAGCGCGGCGATGAGCTTGTTCGAGAGCCAGCCCGTCGTTCCACAGCCCTCCTCCAAAGAGTCGAGGCGCGGAGGCGCTCCGCTGGCGGAGAGGATGCGGCCGCGCACTCTGGCGGAACTGGTGGGACAGGAGCATCTGGTCGGCCCCGGCAAGCCGTTGCGCGTGCAGATCGAGCGCGACGATGCGAGCTCGATGATCTTCTGGGGTCCGCCGGGCGTAGGCAAAACCACCCTCGCCAAAATCATCGCGGAAACCACCAAGGCCAGCTTCATCGAGTTCTCCGCGGTCACGAGCGGGATCAAGGAGATCAAGCAGGTGATGGCCGATGCCGCGAAGGCCGCGCAGATGCACTCGCGCACCATTCTGTTCGTCGACGAGATTCACCGCTTCAACAAGGCGCAGCAGGACGCGTTTCTCCCTTACGTGGAGCGAGGGACCATTCGCCTGATCGGCGCGACGACAGAGAATCCTTCGTTCGAGATCATTTCGGCGCTGCTGTCGCGCTGCCGCGTCTACGTGCTGGAGCCGCTGAGAGATGAGCAGATCGTAACGCTGCTGAAGCGTGCGCTGGCCGACCGCGAGCGCGGCCTGGGCGCTTTGGAGCTCGCAGCCGACGACGAAGCGCTCGAGCTCATTGCGGGCTACTCGAGCGGCGACGTCCGCAACGCCTACAACACGCTGGAAGTGGCAGTGCAGTTGGCGGTCGCGGACGGAAGCAAGCACATTAAGAAAACGGTGGCAACGGAGGCCGCGCAGAAGCGCGTGCTGATGTACGACAAGGCGGGCGAGGAGCACTTCAATCTGATTTCGGCGCTGCACAAGAGCGTGCGCAACTCCGATGCCGATGCGGCGCTTTACTGGCTGGGCCGCATGCTTGCCGGCGGCGAAGATCCGCTGTATCTGGCGCGGCGCATCGTGCGCATGGCCGTTGAGGACATCGGCCTGGCCGCGCCGGAAGCGCTGCACCTTTGTTTGTCGGCAAAAGACACATACGACTTTCTTGGCTCGCCCGAAGGCGAGCTGGCGTTGGCCGAGGCGGTGGTGTATCTGGCACTGGCGCCGAAATCAAACGCTGTCTACACGGCGTTCGGCGCGGTACAGCAGGACATCGAGCAAACGCGGCAGGAGCCGGTGCCGCTGCATCTGCGCAATGCGCCAACGAAATTGATGAAGGACCTGGGCTATGCCGAAGGCTACCGCTATGCGCACGATGAAGAAAACAAAATCGCCGACATGGATTGCCTCCCGGATTCGCTGAAGGGACGCAGCTACTACCACCCGACGCAGGAGGGTCGTGAGAAGCAGTTGGCCGCGCGGATGGAGGAGATTCGGCGTATCAAGGACGCCAAGCGCGGAACCGAGCGTTAACGTTGATTTCTTTCCGCCTCAGTCTTCCCGCGTGGGCTTGTTATTCCGCTTCGCGTCGCCGGTTTCTTTTTCCTCGTCCAGTCCGGTTGAGTCCGCGGGATCGACGGTTCCCAGCGAGTCATTGACGACGGCGTCTTCTTTCTTGTTCTCGACGCCGGCCATTCCACCGGGACTTTTGGGGTGGAGTCCAGCAGGATTCGATTGAGGAAGGCTTTGCTGTCCGCTCATGCGCATCTCCTCATAACTGAGATGCACGCTGCACAGATCGCGGACTATTTCGCTGGAGCCGGCAGTTGGTTGAGCGCGTCGGTCACGATGCCCGGCGTGAGCACCTGCGGCAGCAGTTGCGGTGTGCTCTGGCCCGGCGTGTACAGCGCGTAGACCGGAACGCCACTGCGGCCGAGCGCGGTGAGCGCCTGCGTGATGGCGGGATCTTCACGCGTCCAGTCTGCCTTGAAGAGGGCGACCTTGTGATCGGCGAACGCCTGCATGACTTCAGGCTGGCTGAGGGCCACGCGCTCATTGACCTGGCAACTGAGGCACCAACTCGCGGTGAAGTCCACAAAGACGGGCTCGTTGGCGGCGAGGGCTTTTTGAACGGCATCGGCGGACCAGGGCTGCCAGGTACCGGGCCCCGCTTGAACGGAGACTACCTCGGCACGGGAATACGCCTCGCCAGCGGCTGAATACAGGCACAACCCCACTGCCCCCGCTGCAATCAGCGCGGCGACGACCGTCGCCCATTTGTTCGCCGGCCAGCGGCCGAGGAACCATCCCGCAACAGCGAGAAGCAGAAAACTCGCCAGCAGCGCGGCGAGCAAAGCCGAGCCGTAAGCAGTGGCCACTACCCACGCGAGCCAGATGACGGTTGCAAAGATCGGCACCGACACGGCCTGCTTAAGCACGTCCATCCACACGCCGGGACGGGGCAAAAGGCGCGTCCACGCGGGCTGCAGTGTGAGGGCGACATACGGCGCGGCAAGGCCGAGAGCGAGCGCTGTGAAGACAGCGAAGGTGACGACAGCGGGCTGGGCGAATGCGTAACCGATGGCCGCTCCCATGAACGGCGCAGTGCAGGGCGTCGCGACAACGACGGCCAGAACACCCGTGAAAAAGCTGCCCGCGTAGCCCTGTTTTGCCGCGAGTGACCCGCCGGCGCTCGTCAGCGTCAGGCCAATTTCAAATTGCCCCGCCAGCGAGAGGCCGAGAAAGAAAAGCAACGCGGCCATCAATGAGAGAAAAACTGGCGATTGGAATTGGAATCCCCAGCCGAGCGTGGCGCCGGCGGCGCGCAAAATGAGCAGCAACGCGACGAGAGCCCAGAAGGAGACGAGAATTCCGGCGGTGTAGACGAGACCATGCGCGCGCAGCTTGTGCCGCTCTTCGATCCCGCACTGGCACAGCGCAAGGCCCTTTAAGAACAATACGGGGAAGACGCAAGGCATGAGGTTGAGCAGCAGGCCACCAAGGAAAGCGAGGCCGACGATGCGGGCCAGCGCCGCCGCCGAGAAGTCGATCGTCGCAGTCGGCGCGGTGACTATTCCCGGCGCGGCAGAGATCTCGTAGTTGCGGCCACCGGAGAGTTCGATTACACCTTTCAGTTGCGCGGGGTTCGCGGTGAGAGTGGCGTCCTTCTTGAGATCGAGAATGAAGCCGCTTGCTGTCGGCGTCACGGTTTGCGGCGCGGGGTTGTCGATAATGTTCTGATCTTCTGGGAAGAACTGCGCCTCTGTTTCGCGCTGGCCAGTGGTGACGGCGAGGCGGAAACCGGTAGCGGTCGTCTGAAAGATGGCGGAGTCGGCTGCCGGCAGCGGCTGCGGAAGCAAATTCGTGAGGCGGTTCCAGATCGCTTGATCCACACCGGAAACCGCTCCGGCCATCGGCGCCGCATGAAGCAACTGCACGTTCTCTTCGAGTTCGGCTTTTCCGGGAATGCAGACTTCGCGGCAAACCAGCCAGCTCACCTTTGCATCCAGCACTGCCGGTCCCTGCTTCACACTGTCCGCAACCGCAAACGAAAATGGAAAGAGCACTTCATTCTCGTAGCCGAAGTCCATCAGCGGACCGAGCGGCAAGCGCGTCGGTGCAGGAAACTGAAGCGCACCGGCAGTCATTCCCTCGGGCAAGGTCCATTTGATCCGCGGAGGTTCACCGGAATCGCCGGCGTTCTGCCAATAAACATGCCAGCCGGGCTCAAGCTTGAAATAAAGTCCCGCTTCATTCGCTCCGCCGGGATAAAGATCCGCGCTCGGAAACACCAACTGCACGTGAAGATGTGCGGCGTCGGCCGAATCAGAAGCCGCACCGCGGACGGCGCAAGCGGCGACAGCCAGGAGCGCGAAGATCGGTAAAAATCGGCGCATAACTTGAAAGAGGCTCGGGCTCAAAAGAATTGGACTCAGTTTACCGGACGAACGTCGCAGAGTTTGACGCGTGCGCCTCCTCATTGACCGGTTTGCAAGCTGACTCGCCGCCCTGCTAACTCGCTGGCGCGCTCGCTCTCTTCGCGTGTTCGCGAAAGATGCAGTCGTTCTGGATGCACTTGACGCCGGCGGCGCGGGCGCGGGCAATGGCTTCGTCGTGGATGACTTCGTCCTGCAGCCAGAGATAAGGAATGCGCAGGCGAATCACGTCGTCAACGATGGGCGGCACGTTTTCTGAGGCGCGAAAGACGTCGACGAGGTCGATTCCCTTCCCTGTCTCAGCGTGGGCTGCGGCCTGCGCGGCATCGAGGCCCGCGTAGCAGTGCATTCCCAGGATTTCTTCGAGCGCCGGGTTCACCGGGAACACACGAAATCCGTGCTCGGCGAGATACCTGCCGATGTTGTAGCTGGCGCGCCATGGCTTGTCGCTCATGCCGACGACGGCGATGGTCTTCGCGTTCGCGAGTATTTCGTCGATGATGGCGGGGTCGTTGGGCATCAGTTCGCAGTTCTAAGTTGTTCACAGTTCCAAGTTCGTTGTCAGCAAAACTCCATTTTTCGATTCGTCGGATGCGCTATTCGTCCAAATCATCGCCAACGTCGGCAGCCACCGCCGTTCCTCGACGTTTAGCCAGAAGGTATCCGCGCAGAAAGGGCTCGAGGTAACCGTCGAGCACCTTATCCACGTCGCCAACCTCGACCTTGGTGCGGTGATCCTTGGCCATGCGATAAGGCTGGAGCACATAAGAACGAATCTGCGAGCCGAAGTTGATATCGAGCTTGGAGTCTTCGAGCTTCTTCGCGTCGGCGCGCTTTTTATCGAGTTCAAATTCGTAGAGCCGCGAGCGCATCATCTTCATCGCCTTGTCGCGGTTCTTGTGCTGCGAGCGCTCGTTCTGGCACTGCACGACGATTCCGGTTGGGATATGCGTAATGCGGACTGCGGAGTCCGTGGTGTTCACGTGCTGGCCGCCCTTGCCGCCGGAACGGTACGTATCGACGCGCAGGTCTTCGGGCTTGAGGTCGACGTGAATCGTCTCGTCGATCTCCGGCGAGACATAAACCGAGGCGAACGAGGTGTGGCGGCGCTTGGCAGAGTCGAACGGGGAGATGCGGACAAGGCGGTGCACGCCGCTTTCGCCTGCCAGCATGCCGAACGCATTTTCTCCGATAATCGTGAACGTGGCGGACTTGATGCCGGCTTCTTCGCCGTCCTGGTAGTCGTTCATCTCTGTTTTGAATCCCTGCTGCTCGGCCCAGCGCAGATACATGCGCAAGAGCATCTCGGCCCAGTCCTGGCTCTCGGTGCCGCCGGCGCCGGGATGCACGGTGACGATGGCATTGAGGGAGTCGGCTTCGCCGGAGAGCATGGTGCGCGCCTCGAGCTCTTCGGCGAAAACCCTCAACCCATCGATACTTTTCTCCAAGTCCAATAAAATATCTTCGCCTTCGCGGCCAAGTTCGAAGTACGCGTCGATGTCGCTGGTGCGGCGCACGAGCTCATCGTCATCGCGGACGAGCGCTTCAAGCCGCTTGCGATCGCGCATCAGGGGCTTCGAGGCGGCAGGATCGGACCACAAAGCCGGATCGGCGAGCTTCTTTTCTATGTCGGAGAGTTCCCTGCGGATGCGAGCAGGGTCAAAGATACTCCCGCAGGTCGCGCACCTGGTTGCGCACGGGAGCGTATGCGAATTCGAGATCGTTCAGTGACATTTTGCTCTTAGGACCTGTGTTGGATTTTGCAAGTTGGCCGCGCATGCGCGCGGTTCGCAAGTTGGCGAGTTAGCTGGATTTTCGCTGAACCGTCAACCAGCCAACCACGCCTATAGAAAGTATGGCACACAGCCACACGAATACGTCGCCGTGGGCGGTATAGAACGTGACGTCGTCGCGAAAGCCGAATTGGGCCGGCAGCGCGTCCACCTGGTGGCGTGGAATCGACTGCCGCACGCGGCCATACGGATCGATGGCCGCGGTGACGCCGTTGTTGGTGTCGCGCAAGAGCCAGCGGCGGTTCTCGACAGCCCTCATGCGCGCCATGTTCAGGTGCTGCCACGGCGCGCTGGTATCGCCATACCAGCCATCGTCTGAGATGTTGACGAGCACCTCTGCGCCGTTCAACGCCAGGTGGCGCACCTCGTCGGCGAAGACCGCCTCGTAGCAGATGAAGACGCCGTAACGGTGTTTTTCCTGGTTTTGGTTGGCAAGCAAGAAAACCCTGTGTGTGCTGCCGCGGGTGAACGACGAAACGCGGCCGGTAAGCTTGTGCGCGAAGGTGAGCAGGTTTTGGAAGGGAATGTATTCGCCGAATGGCACGAGGTGGATTTTGTCGTAGCGGCCGACGAGCTGGCCGGTGGCGTCGAAGACGAACGCGGAATTGTATTCGTGCGAAGCATTTTCTTCGCGGGAGAAATCGGCGCCAATGCCGCCGACTACGAGCGGCGCCTGCGTGCCCAGCGCGATGGAACGCATGGCCTGCTGGAAACTGAGGTCGTCTTGAATGAAGGGGGCGGGCGATTCAGGCCAAGCCACCAGATCGGGGTGCGTAGGATAGGGCGGGCAGATGATTTCACCGGTGGGCGCGCCGGTTTGTGGAATTCCGGCGATGTAGGTTTTGCATTCTTCGCCGGCCAGGTGCGTGAATTCGGCGATATGGCGGTTCCACTCCGGGCCTGGCCAGTTGTCGCCGGCTCCGACGTCGAGGTTGGGCTGAATGAGGACGGCGGTGGCGTTGGTGTTTGGCTTGGGCGCCGCAACAAAGATGCCAGCGAACCCCGAGACGAACAGAATGGCGCCGCAAGTCGCCCACGCCCAGCGGCCTGCGAAATGGCTCCTGGATTCGACGCGCACAAGCAACGCTCCGGCAAGAAGTGCATTCGCGGCGACCAGAACGAACGTGATTCCATATACGCCCGTCCACGGCGCGAGCGGCGTCAGGAGCGCGTTGTCAATCTGCGAATAGCCAAGCTGGTCCCAGGGAACGCTGGTGATGCGCGCAGCCGCGAGATCCAGCCCGGTCCAGAGAAACGGCGCAAAGGCAAGCGCAATGCGGGTGGATTTGGTGGCGCGTTGAATGAAGACGACGCCGAGGCCGAACAAGCCCCAGTAGAGGCCGAGTACCAGGCTGAATCCAAGGGTCAGCAGCTCCGGGGCGAGGGGCGGCATGTCGCCGTAGTGGAGCATGGTGTCGCGAATCCAGTAGCAGTTGCCGCAGTACCAGAGGACGCCGCAAAGATAAGCGATAAAAAACGCGCGGCGCAACGGATGACTTCGCCCCACTTGTGCGCCCGGATGCGGGCGCCCCATGCTCGCCGCGTCTTTGTTTTTGCGGCCAGATTGGGAAAGGAACGCGTCTTCGTCGCGAATTCTGCCAAGCAGAGCCCACAAGAGCGGAACCAGGCCGACCCACGCGAACACCGATCGCCAAGGCGGCATGGGCCCCGCAAACGGGAACGGCAGCTCCAGCAGACCGGCAGAAAGACCCGCAGCGGCCCACGGCATCCAGCCCTTCGCGGAAAAAGCTGATTGCATACTGCGGCGAGTGTAAAACATCGGCCTGCGTGCGATCTGAGCCATGCTGAACGAGAGCGTCTGCTCTACCAGACTCGGAACTGCGGCGCGGCGTTCGGCCCGAAGCCTGAACCTGCGCTAAAATCGAATCATGATTGTTGCCACTTTCGCAATCCGGCTGCTCGAGGTTATGTTTTTTTTCGGCATGATCGGTTCTGCCATCGTGGTGCTGATCAGCTTTTTCGAGGACGCGAAGGAGCTTTTCGGCGAGGACTGATTTCTCCGGTTCCAGCCTTTTTCGCTGCTTATCGATTGTGGCGCGTAGACCCGACCCGGGCACCGCAAGTCCCTAAACTCGATCGCCGCTGCAAACGCTTGCCCCATTACAGTGCGAAACGAGCGCAAGCACCTGATTCCATAGCTCCAATAGCAGTCAGAAGCCCGCTAGAACGGGAGCGAGAGCACATTGCACAGGCAGCGATGTCAACAGGCGATTTGTTTCTCGTTGACACTGCCTTCGTCGAAATTTAAACTCCTCGCAGAGCGGTGGTTTGCCTAAACGATTTCCGGCCGCCTGCTGTGCCTCGCCGACCACTTTCGAGATGGCCTCTACCCGAACGACCGTAGCACCTCCGAACGACCGCGTGCGACTGATCGTCGCTTCCTCGGTGATGCTGACGTTCATTTCCTTCTGGCGTGCGGCCGCCATCGTTCTCAACGACCTCGGTTCCTCAGCCTTTTATGCCGGCGGCATTGCCGAACAGGCGGTGGGCGCAGCCGCTCCGTGGTTCATCCTCGGCATCATGCTGTTCAGCTTCGCGGTGCGCGCCGTTTACGTCGAAAGCTGTTCGATGTTCACGCGCGGCGGCGTTTATCGCGTCGTGAAAGAAGCGCTCGGCGGCGGATTCGCCAAGCTCAGCGTCTCCGCATTGATGTTCGACTACATCCTGACCGGGCCAATCTCAGGCGTGTCGGCAGGCCAATACATCACCGGTCTTGTGAACGAGCTGATGACAGTGGCGAACAACGCGCATTGGCTGCCGCCGGCACTGATGAACGCCGCCGGGCAGCCACTGCAGTTCGACATGAACCACACATCGGCGTTGCTGGCCGCCGTGGTCACCACCTACTACTGGTGGCAAAACATTAAGGGCATTGAGGAATCGAGCGACAAGGCCCTCAGAGTTATGCAAATCACCACCGTGATGGTGGTGATTCTGTTTCTGTGGGGCACCTACACGGTGTGGCTGCGCGGCGCAACACTGCCGCCTGCGCCGGTGCCGAGGAATCTGCACTTCAGTCCGGAGGCGCTGGGCTTCCTGCGCGGAAAAGGACTGCCGATCTTCGGACTGTTTGGCATCATCATGGCCTTCGGCCACTCGATTCTGGCGATGAGCGGCGAAGAAAGCCTGGCTCAGGTGAATCGCGAGATCGCGCATCCCAAGCTGAAAAACCTGAAGCGCGCAGCGATCGTTATCGCCATTTACAGCCTCATCTTCACCGGCGGCGGCACGCTGCTGGCGTCTATGCTGATCCCCAACGGCCCGCGCACGACGATCTATCAGGACAACCTGATCGCGGGCCTGGCGATGTATATGGCGGGACCGCTGTTTTGGCGTGTTGCGTTCCGCATCTTCGTCGTGGTGGTGGGATTTCTGATTCTCTCAGGCGCCATCAATACTTCCATCATCGGCTCGACGGGCGTGCTGATGCGCGTGGCTGAGGACGGAGTGCTCACCGACTGGTTCCGCAAGCCCCACGGGCGCTTCGGCACCAGCTATCGCATCGTGAACCTGGTGTTCATCCTGCAGATGTTCACCATCCTCGCGAGCCAGGGCAACATCATCATGCTGGGTGAGGCGTATGCCTTCGGCGTGATCTGGTCGTTCACGTTCAACGGCCTGTCAATGCTGGTGCTGCGCTGGAAGTATCACGGCGAGCGCGGATGGAAGGTGCCGCCCAATATCCGCATCGGCAAAACCGAAATTCCGCTTGGGCTGATGTCGGTGTTCATGGTGTTGCTGTCGGTCGCGACCGTGAACCTGTTCACCAAAACCGTCGCCACCGTCAGCGGAGTGATGTTCTCGATTGTCTTCTTCATTATCTTCACGGTTTCTGAACGCATTAATCTGCGCCGGCATGAACTGACTGCGCGCCAGATGAAGGACCACTTCCAACTGGAGCATCAGGAAACGATCAGCCGCGAGTCCACAGCCATCCGCCCCGGCGCCGTGATGGTGACCATGCGCGATGCGGGCAACCCGCTGGCCCTGAAGTGGACGCTGGGACGAACCAGCACCGTGGAACGCGACGTGGTTGTGGTGAGTGTACGGCTGATGGGTGTCGGCGGCCCTGAATACTTGAGCGCCGAGCAGCAGAGTTTTAGCGAGCACGAGCAGATGCTCTTTACCAAGGCCGTCTCGGTGGCTGAAAGCTTCGGCAAGCGAGTGTCGCTGCTGGTAGTGCCCGCGGGCGACGTGTTTGCCGCACTGGTGCAGACGGCGAATTCACTCGAAGTCGAGTCGGTGGTGTCGGGGCAATCGAGTTCGATGACTGCCGAAGATCAGGCATTCCACATGGGCCAGGCGTGGGAGGCACTGCCGGAGCCGAAGCGGCAATTCAATTTTTATGTCATCGGCGCGAACGGCGAAACCAAGGTGTTTTATATCGGACCGCACGCGCCCGCGCTCGGTCCGGAAGATGTGGAGCTTGTGCACCGGTTGTGGCTTAACATGCGCCGCGATCCGTTAGCGGCTGACCTGCACCACAGCGACATTATTACTTATGCGCTGACGCGTCTTGCCGGCCAATATGCGCGCGAGAAGCAGGAGATTCTGCGCGATCTGCGCAACTGCCGCGCCGCCGGCTCACGCGCTCAAATGCGCCTTGGCCCTCAGGACACACACGGCCCCGACGAGATCGTGCAGTCGCCCAGGGCGATCAAGCAGACGAGAGACCAGTAAAAACAGTGATGAGTGGTTAGTGATGAGCGATCAGTTTACTTGTTCTCTAACTTCTGATCACTAATCTCTAGCCAATCTCCCCTACACCGCGATCTCGTCTCCGGGCTTCCAGTTCACTACTTTTATTCCGGGCGGAACCAGCGCGGCAAGCTCAGCGGGCGTGCCTTTGAGCGGCGGAAACGTGCCGAAGTGAATGGGCAGCACCGTTTCGGGCGCAAGATATCGGCACGCGAGCGCGGCCTGCTTCGGATCCATGGTGTAATAGCCGCCGATCGGCAGCATTGCGATCTTCGGCTGGTAGAGTTCGCGAATCAGTTGCATGTCGCCGAAGACCGATGTGTCGCCTGCGTGATAGAGCACCGGGCCGCCGGCGATGGCGAGCACGAAGCCGGTGGCGACGCCCGCGTAGTGCGTGCCCTTATCGTCGGCCGCGCCTGCCGAGTGCTTGGCCTCGACCATCGTGGCGCTCACCTCACTCAGCGCTACGGTGCCGCCCAGGTTCATGCCCATTGTTTCGCCAGCGCCCCGCCCTTTGATGTAGTCGGCCAATTCGTAGATTGCGACCACGGTCGATCCGTGTTTCTTCGCGACAGGCGCGGCGTCACCAATGTGGTCGCCATGGCCGTGCGTGCACAGCACGTAGTGGATCTTCGAAGGCAGCTCAAACTTCTGCGGGTACTTGGGATTGTGCGCGATGAAAGGATCGATGAGGATGTTCGTTCCCTTCGCGGTCTGAATCAGAACGGTGGCATGCCCCAGCCAGGTGATGCGTGTTGCCTGCGATGTGCCCACGTAACCCTCCACGAAACTAGATCTAAGCCGACAGCCGGCAGCCCTCTGCACTTCGATTCTAGTTCCGCACAATCGGACGCCTGTGAAAACGAGCCCGGCCCCCACTCGCCGTGAACCCAGTAGCCGCAGATGCCGCGCCGCTGGGGAATCGGGATCGAAGTACCCCGAACGCACTAAAAAGGGCGGCGGGCCGCCCTGCTACGCTTGATCCGTGGGATTCCAGGACTTCCTCGGCAACGCGGCGACGGTCGGACACCTGCGCGAGAGCATTCGCACGGGGCGGTTTCCTCACTCCATGATCCTGGCCGGGCCGCGCGGCGCAGGCAAATACACGCTGGCCCTGATGCTGGCCCAGGCGGTGAACTGCCTGGACCCAAAGGAATCCGACGGCCTGCCTGATTTTTGCGGGCGCTGTTCGAACTGCGTGAGAATCGGCGCCGCAGCCGCGCTGGATGCGCTGGTGGATGAGGCCGTGGCGGCGCGCGACGAGTTGCGCGAAACCGACAAGCGCGAAACGCGCGTCCTGATTCAAACCCATCCTGATGTGCTCGTGGTGCCACCCGATCCTCCGCAGCTGATGATCAAGCTTGGGCAGGTGCGGCAGGCCATTCACGTCGCGTTCTATCGTCCGCCCGCTGAAGCGCGTCGCGCATTCACCATCTTCACTTCATCAGCGTTCATGAAAGAAGCGGCGAATAGCCTGCTGAAGCTGCTGGAAGAGCCGCCCGAGCACACTTCGCTGATTCTGCTCACGGAGAATCCGCAGGAACTGCTGCCCACGATCCGCTCGCGCGCAGTGATTCACCGCCTGGGCGCGATTCCGGCCGCAGAGCTTGAGTTGCTGCTGGCGCGCCGGCGGCCCGAATTGAAGCCACAGGACCGCGCGCTGGCCGCGCGGCTCGCCATGGGCGCTGTGGGCTGCGCGCTGGCGCTCGATCTTGACGCCTATTTCGCCAGCCGTGAGGACGCGTTGGTGATTCTGCGCTCGGCTCTGCGTGAGCCTGACTACTCCGCTCTTTTTCACGCAACGGAAACCTATCGCGCCGGCGCAGACGGCCAGGCGAAGACCGTAAACCTGCTCCGGGCACTTTCAAGTCTGGTAGAGGATCTGCTGCTGATCGTGGCCGGCACGCCCGCGCTCATCCGCAACATCGACCTGGCCACGGAGCTCGCCCGCATGGCGGAAGGATTGACGATTGATTGGATCGATAACGCCGCCCGTGCCCTGGTACAGGTGGAACAGGGTATGCGCCGTAACTTGTTGCGCTCGCTCTCGCTTGATGCGATGGCCGTGGGCCTTGCCGCAGAGCAAGTGCGCTAACGTCAATCACTGCCGCGCACCATCGACTGATCACGTTCCCCTATTTGCTGCTTCTGCTTGACGCTCCATCGAAATGGCCGCAGAATAAGAGAGCAACCTCCAATCGAACACGGGCATCTTTCCGGATAACGAGTTCTTCCATCGAGTAAAGGGAAAGCGGGAAACGAACGTCCCGGCCTCGAAGGATTGGTGTCTGAAGACGGGCTCGGGCGAGGAAGTTTTGGCGGCCGCCTTTGCTGCCGAATCGCCTGGACCGTTGTGGTGAGACCGGCAGCTTTAACCGGCCCCATTTTTGCCTGGTTCCGTTTCAGCGTGGTTGTCGACGCGCGTTTTCCCCGGTCCTTTTCAAGGGCGGCATGTTCGAGTTTTTTATCTTGAGTTCTTCGCGGAGGATCCCATGAGCACGCACCCGGCGGTGCCCGAATCGCGCGTCTTCGAGCCTGGACAACTCTCGGCGCAGCGCAGAAAACATTTCTCCGCTCCTCAAACATTCCGTTTCCCGGCGCAGACGGTTGAAATCGCTGCGCCCAATCGCCACGCTGAGTTGTTTTATTTGCAGAAGCAAATTCAATCGCAGACGCCGATGGTGATTGTGATGGAAGATGGTGAACGCATTGACGGCTGCATCGAGTGGTACGATCGCAACTCGCTCAAGGTGCGCGGCCGCACGCGGACGCTGATCTTCAAGTCCGCGATTAAATACATGTACAAGCTGGGCGATAACGGGTAAAACAGCCGTGAAAAACAGCCAATAGAGGATAGCCAATAGCCAATACAGGGAACGCGGAAACCACTCGGCTACTACCAGCTATTGGCTATTCGCTATTGGCTACTCTCTATTGGCCGCTTTTCTCAGCCGGTCGTGAATTGCAACTCCAAGTCCCTCGGCCGGCGGCAGCGGGCACACGATCACATCGCACCCTGCGGCATCAAGCGCGCGCAGCCCTGCATAAAGCCCTTGCGCCAGAGTTTCCGGCGCGTCCCATCGGCCCCACTCAAGAATCTTGATGCCGTCGAGCGTGTGCGGCATTGCAATTCCGTTGGGTAGCATTAGGCCAACTCGCTTGCCGCGCTCGGCGGCGGCCGCAGCAGCAAGGCGCGCGCCGAGTTCATCGTTGCGTGCCTCCACCAGAACGAGCCGCGCACGCGGCGCATAGTGCTTCAGGCCCACGCCGGGCGATGGCAGCGCCTCTGCTGGAGCTTCGCGCAGAACGCTGCCGCTGGCAAACAACTCCGCTGGCCCGGCAATGCGCGCAATCTGCTCCGCCGTAACCGCCCCTGGGCGATAAATCGTCATGGGATTTGTCGAAGGATCGAGCACGGTTGACTCGACGCCGCGCAGCGCCGGCCCCGCATCGAGAACCGCGTCTATGCGCCCGTCCAGATCGTCAAGGACGTGCTCCGCCGTGGTGGGGCTCACGTGGCCGAAGCGGTTCGCGCTGGGCGCAGCCACCGGAACACCCGCGCACCGGATCAGCGCAAGCGCCACAGGATGCGATGGCATGCGCACGCCCACCAATGGGCGCCCCGCGGTCACCACATCGGGGACAGCATCTGTCCGCTTGAGCAAGAGCGTCAGCGGCCCCGGCCAAAACGCGTCCATCAGGCGCCGCGCCGCATCTGGAATCTGTTGCACGAGGCCATCGAGCATTGCGCTCGAGGCAATATGGACAATCACCGGATCCCACGCGGGTCGGGACTTCGCTGCGAAAATCTTCTCGACTGCTCCGCGATCCAGCGCGTTCGCACCCAGGCCATAGACGGTCTCTGTCGGCAGCGCCACCAGTCCGCCGCCGCGCAGAATTGCGGCTGCGCTGTTGAGGGCCTCGATTGCCGCAGGCGTTTCCAGGTTGTTCGCGTCCACCTTGAGCCGAAGGGTCTTCACGGTTCTATTCTCGCCGCCGCGGCCGCTCGCTTGCCAGCGAAGTGACAAACGAGCATCAGTTCTGGAGCCGCAATTCGCGTGCCACAGCCCACTGGCTGCGAGCCACGGACCGCGAGTCACAAACCTCGATTCTCGACTCCCGCCTTATACTCAGCTTGACGATGCCGATCGAAACCGAGATCAAATTCCGTGTTTCCGATCTGAGTGCTCTGGCTGGGCGGCTGCAGGCGGCCGGCTTTCGCATGGAGACTCCGCGAAGCTTCGAGTCAAATGTCCTTTATGACACGCCAGACCGGCAGATGCGGGCGCGCACCGAGATTCTTCGCATCCGCAACTATGGCGGCCATTGGACGCTGACACACAAGCGCCTTCCCAGCCCCGGCAGCCCCGGCGAAGATCGCCACAAGCATCGCGTGGAGACGGAGACCGCTGTCGCGCATGGTGATGCGCTCTCCGACCTCTTTCTCTCGCTCGGGCTGGTTGCGGCCTTTCGCTATGAAAAGTGGCGCACCGAGTGGACCGACGGCGAGGGTCATTGCGTGATCGATGAGACACCGATCGGCAATTATGCCGAGCTTGAGGGCTCATCGGATTGGATCGATCGCTCCGCCGCACGCCTCGGCATCCCTCCCGCCAGCTTCATTACCCTCAGCTACGGCCGACTCTTCGACGAATGGCGAACGGCGCGCCGCAGTGCGGCGGAAGATCTCACTTTTTCCGCCATTGCGGCCGCCACGCGGTAGAGCGACCTGCTACCCGATTCCCGAAGGTAAAACGGACCATCTCAGGCCCTCCGCACAAATGGGCCTTCGCGGCAGTTGACGGTGTCCTCAGGCCCTCGCGCGCCGCCCCCTCCAGGCCCGCTTCCATCCCTTTGAATCCCTTGGGGATTTCCCGCCGCGTCCCTTATTGCACACTCCCCCGAAAGGGGAATGGCAACTCCCATGGCAGCAATGAGATGGCTTAAAATAGAGCTTTGGAGTCGTTTGTTTGTTATGCTGCAAGCCTCGAGGGAACCCGCCATCCCGGACGTAACCCAGCTCAACGTCGCGCTTCTCGGACCCGACGAAAACCGCCGCAAGGTGGTGGCCAGTGCTGTCTCCAAGCGCCCCGGGGTTCGGATTCAGGAGTTCTCGTCGTTCCCTCCCCGGCTGGGCGAGCTGCCGCAGCGGCTGGCGCAGACCTACGAAGTGGTGATCATCGACGCGGACAGCGAGCCCGATTACGCCTTCGCCCTCGCCGAAAACATTTGCTCAACCGGGCGCTGCTACGTGATGGCCTACTCGGGCAGCGCCGACATGAAGCGGGCGGTGCAGTTCATGCGCGTGGGCGTCCGCGAGTTTTTTACGCTGCCGCTCGATCCCAACGAAGTGAATGCCGCTCTCACGCGCGCCGCGAGCTACCGCGCAGAGCCTCCGCCGGCGCCGCACGACGGCAAGAAGACGGGAAAGCTGTTTGTCTTCCTCGGCTCCAAGGGCGGATGCGGAGTGACCACGCTGGCCTCAAACTTTGCCCTGGCACTGGCTGAGGAGAGCGAAAAGCCAACTCTCCTCATCGATCTCGGCCAGCCACTGGGCGACGTGGCCATCAATCTCGGCATCACCGCCGAGTATTCGATTGTTACGGCGCTCGAGAATCCCAATCGAGTGGATGCCAACCTGCTCGCGACGCTTGTATCCAAGCACAGCTCGGGGTTGTCGATCTTGCCCGCTCCGGCGGAAATCTACGACGTAAAGGCGACCAGCGAAGGCGTGGATAAGCTGCTGACGGTGACGCGCGACGTTTACGACTACGTTGTGGTCGACATCGGTTCGCGATTCGACCTGATGGATTCGACCTTGTTCGAAGAGTCTTCTACGGTCTTCCTCGTTACTCAGGCCGGCATTTCGGAGATGCGCACCGCCAATCGCATGGTCCTCAAGTTCTTTTCCAAACGCGATGAGAATCTGCAGATCGTGCTCAATCGATACAAGACGAGCGATTCGCTTTTCGACGAAGCGCAGATCACCAAGGCGCTTACACGGCCTGTGCAGTGGAGAATCCCCGACGATTATGCCGCCGCGCGCCGGACGCGCGAAACCGCCGCGCCGATGGTGACGACTGACTCAAACATCGCGCAAACGATCAGGGAGATGGCAAAATCCGCCGCCGGCCTGCTCGCAGAAAAGAACGAGAAGAAAGGCTTCTTCAGCTTTCTGCGGTGAGAAAAGCAGCCAGTAGCGAATAGCCAATAGATGGCAGAAAGCCCCTTCCCACAGCACCAGAAACGATCACTCGCCGCTTCGATCGGCGTCGAGGGGACGATTTTCTACTCGCTACTGGCTATTGGCTATTGGCTATTGGCTACTCGCTACTTGCTATTGGCTGCTCTCACGCCCCGTGGCACTTCTTGTACTTCTTGCCGCTGCCGCATGGGCACGGATCGTTTCGGCCAACCTTGTCGCCGGTCCGCCGCTGCGCGGGCTGACTCGCTTCGCCGCCGCCCTGCCGGCTGGCGGCCGCAAGCTCGCGTTCCTTCTTGCGATGGAACTCCTTCTCCAGTTCGTCAATCGTCGTTGAAGGCTGGCGCGTATGGATTGCAATCTCGCGCGGTGCGCCATCGCCCACTGACGGCTGCGCGGCGCTTGCCACCGGCGGAGCTTTGGGTACCGGGCCGCGTGGCTGCACAGCTTGCGTCACCGGCTGGCCATCGGGCCCGAGAATCTGCATCCGGAACAGGAAGCGCGCCGTGTCTTCCTGAAACTTTGCCATCATCGCTTCAAACATTTCAAACGATTCGCGCTTGTACTCGACCAACGGATCCTTCTGCGCGTAACCGCGCAGGTTGATCCCCTCTTTCAGGTGATCCATCGAAAGCAGATGGTCTTTCCATAAGCCGTCGATGACGCTCAGCATCACCATGCGCTCATGATGGCGCATGGTGGCCGCGCCCAGAATCTTTTCCTTTGCCTCGTAGGCTTCAGTCAGCTTGGCAAAGATCTCCTCTCCCAATTCGTGGCGCGACAACGTCTCCGGCTTGATTCCCGATGCGGCAAGGTTGAATCCGAAATGATCGATGAGCTTTTCGCTAAGGCCCTTGAAGTCCCACTGATCCTGCCGCACCTTTTCGCCCGCATATTCATCGAGCAGGCCGCTCAGAATTCCGCCGGCGTAATCCTCCAGGATCATCTCGCGTTGTTCTACGCCTTCAAGCAATTGGCGGCGCAGGCCATAGACCGCCTCGCGCTGCTTGTTCATCACGTCGTCATATTCCAGCAGGTGTTTGCGGGCTTCGAAGTTCTGCGCTTCCACTGCCTTTTGCGCGCCTTCAATGCGCTTGGTGATCATGCGCGACTCGATGGCTTCGTCTTCGACCATCACCTTCTGCATCACCGTGCCCGCAAATCCACGCGCGAAGATGCGGATCAGATCGTCTTCGAGCGAAAGATAAAATCGCGATTCGCCGGGATCGCCCTGGCGGCCGGCGCGCCCGCGAAGCTGGTTATCGATGCGCCGCGATTCATGACGTTCGGTGCCAAGGATGAACAACCCTCCGGCTGCAATCACCTCATCGTGTTCCAGCTGCGCGGCCTTGGCGTGCACATGGAACACACTGGCCCAATCGGCTTCGGGGATTTCAAACTCCTGCCCCTGATAATAAAAGCGCAGAAATCCCGCAGGGGCCATGGGATTGATGGCGCCCTCGGCCACGCTGATCGCCCGCGCCTGGTTCTTTTTCACCAGCTGCTGACGGGCCATGAATTCGGGATTGCCGCCGAGCAGAATATCGGTGCCGCGTCCCGCCATGTTGGTGGCGATCGTGACCATGCCGCGGCGGCCGGCCTGCGCCACGATCTCCGCCTCGCGCTCGTGGAACTTCGCGTTCAACACAACGTGCTGTACGCCCTTCTTCTGCAGGATCGCCGATAGCCGCTCCGACTTTTCAATCGATGTTGTGCCCACCAGCGCCGGCTGGCCCTTTGCATGCAGCTCCGCGATGTTCTCTGCTACGGCTTTGTACTTCTCTTTCTCGGTGCGGAACACTACGTCGGGATTTTCGAGGCGCAAGAGTGGCTTGTTGGTCGGAATCACGACGATTTCGAGCTTGTAGATCTTCTCGAACTCGGCCGCTTCAGTCTCCGCGGTTCCCGTCATGCCGCTCAGCTTTTGATAGAGGCGAAAATAATTCTGGAAGGTAATCGTGGCCAGGGTCTGGTCTTCCTTGCGGATGTTCACGCCTTCCTTGGCCTCGATCGATTGATGCAGGCCGTCGCTCCAGCGACGTCCCGGCATCAGGCGGCCGGTGAACGTGTCCACGATGATGACTTCGCCATCTTTCACCACGTAGTCGACGTCGCGTTTGTAAAGCGCGTGCGCCTTGATCGCGGTTTCGACGTAGTGCTTCAGTTCCCAGTTTTCGGCGTCGGCGATGTTTCCGATTCCCAGAGCCTTTTCGATCGTCTCCCAGCCCGTGTCCGTTACGCCGATGGTGCGTTGCTTCTCGTCGACAAAGTAGTCGCCGCTGAAATACTTTTCGCCCTCGGCGAGGCGGATGCCCAGCTCCTCCTGGCGCTGCGTGTCGCTCCACTCCACCTCTTCGCCCATCTCCAGCTGCGGAATGATGTGCCGCACGCGCGCGTACTTGTCCGTGGTCTGGTCCGTGGGACCGGAGATGATGAGCGGTGTACGCGCTTCGTCGATCAAAATCGAGTCCACTTCGTCGACGATGGCGTAGAAATGGCCGCGCTGCACGCAATCCTTGATCTCGAATTTCATGTTGTCGCGCAGGTAGTCGAATCCGAACTCGTTGTTGGTGCCGTAGGTAATGTCGGCACCATAAGCGGCGCGGCGCTCATCGTCGCTCAAGTCGTGGACGATGACTCCGACCGTCAACCCGAGAAACTCATAAATCTTTCCCATCCACTCGGCGTCGCGCTTGGCCAGGTAGTCGTTCACCGTAACCACGTGCACGCCGTGGCCGGCGAGCGCATTCAGATAGCAGGCAAGCGTCGCAACCAGCGTTTTTCCTTCGCCGGTCTTCATCTCAGCAATTTTGCCCTGGTGCAGAACCATGCCGCCGATTAGCTGCACATCGAAATGCCGCATCTGCACGGCGCGCCAGCCCGCCTCGCGGACCACCGCAAAGGCCTCAGGAAGAATCTCGTCCAGGGCTTCTTTTTCGACCGCCTTTTTCTCGTCGGCGTCTTCAATTCCTTCCAACCGCGCCGCAATTCGTTCCTTGAACTCGGCAGTCTTGGCTCGCAGCTCTTCGTCCGAGAGCTTCTTCGTCTCCGGCTCCAGGGCATTGATCTGGGCAACAATCGGCATGAGCCGCTTGATGGCCCGCTCGTTCGCCGTGCCGAAGATTTTGGCTAAAAACTTATCGAAAAACACAGTCTTCTCCGCTCTTTCAGTGTAAATGTTAGGGGCTAAAGATCCTTCATGCGCCCCTTGTTTCAGATGCCGCGGTGACACTCTTTGACTCGCGTCGCAGCCGCAAGACGAGATCACCAATCTTCTCGCCACGCCGGACTCGTTTGAGCTGCTGGTTCAGTTGTTTCAGCGTGCTTTCTGGATCGCCCTCATCGTCCTCCTCGACATCCTGATCCTGCCTTGTCTCGAGGACGTATTGGAGTGTCGGCCGGACAAAGACCTGCATAAACAACAGCATCATTCCGAGTGCGCCCACTGACGGACAAAAGCGCGTGTTACGCTTCCCGCGGCGCTGGTCGAGCTTCCAATTGAGCCGGCGCAACAAGAAGTGAACAACGACCACGACGATGATGAGGTACGGAAGACTTGCCGCAACGGAACAGCATAGATAGAAGACATGGGAACCCATGCACACCCTTCCTGAACAAGCACAGCTTCATGAGGCGATGGAAAGCGACGCAGAGCAGACGGGCTGCGCTGCAAGGCCGATCAGTTTCTCATGGAATTAACTGCGCCGGAGAGGCGGGGGACGTTGGAAGGATGCCGGGAGTAGAGGATCGTCAGTCGCGCGCCCGATGTCGGCGGTGGTGATGGGCGAAATGAGGCTGAGAGGCGCGAGCACGCCGACAAAAAGCACGATCGGCAGGATCGCAAACCAGGCGCCGGCATGGCCCGAATGACCGCTCGGGACCAGCAGCAAGGCGATTGCGGCCACGATTGCGATCACCGCAATCAGTGCCAAACCGCGCCGATGCCAGCCTTGAGCCATTACCGATCCCTCGTGAGGTGAAGTATAGCACCCCCGCGATAAACGCCCCATGCTATATGCATTCCGCAATAAAACGCCCCCGATTTCTCGGGGGCGCTTTTTCTGGCTTTGGAGCAGCTCAGTTGCTGAACAGCAGCACGCCCGCGGCCTTCTCTTCGGTGCCGCCTTCGTCGTCGGAACCGAAGAGGAAGAGCCGCTACGGCTGGGGCGCGGCATCTTGCGCAACGGCTTTCTCGAGGATGCGGACGTCACCGCGAAAGACGTGGAATTGGTCGAAGACTACGTCGTTCAGTTGCGTCTGCAGCGGCGGCGAGTCCTGTACCTGCCCCTTGCGCAGCGGCACCTTCGAAAGAGCGATGGCGCGCAACGGGCAGGTATACAAATGCCCGCCAATCTCAACGCGATCATATTCGACGGCAATAGACGCTTCTTTCACGGTGTCGCTGGATGCAGGGCGCGCGACGACGGAAATGCGCATGATGGTTCCATCGGCAGGATCGACGGCAAGCTCGCCATGATAGGCAACGAATCGCCCTTGCGGATTCTGGGGCCCGGGCGGCTTGAGAGAAAAGTGCGAAGTCTGCTGAGTGGCGTCAAAGCGAAAAACAGCGAGGCGGCCTTGCGCGCCTGGCGTCCATCCCGCCCAGGCCAGATTGTTTTGACGCGCATCGAGCATGACGCCGTAAAGAATCGGGCCAAATTCCCCGGCGGTGCTGAAACGACCGGGGTCGAGTCGCAGTTCGTTGATCCCCGCCTTCTTCTCGGTGACCTCGTGCCCCTGATAATAGGTGACCTCCGAATCCGAGGTTGCCACCACATGCATGGGCCGGTTTGCCGATCGATCATTGACTGCGGGATCGGTGGAAGGCGGAAGTTGGCGGGGAGGACGGTCCTCAAAATACACGGTTCGGCGAGTGGCGACAAGATTGGGAAGATCGGGCAGCGTCTTGGTGAGGTAGATTGCCATGGCCGAAACAATTCGCCGCTGCTCGGCGATCGGCGGAGCAGGGTCATTGGACGCGTCCCCGGCGGGCAGCGGAAGAAACGCCGATCCATCTGCGAGCGCGATCAGCGATTGCTTGGTTTGCAGTTGGGTGAACTCGGTCGTCCAGCGCGTGAGCCGGGCGGGCGTGACGCGTTCTGTCAGCGAGTACCCGGAGAGAATAGTTGCCAGTTTTCCGTCGCTCGTATTTCGATTCCCGGCAAGTATCTCCTCGACCTGAGCAACTGTGACCGGCGCTGTCGGCGGTTCGGTCGGCTCCATTCTTTCTTCGTCCATCTTGCGCTGAATGCCGTACGGATCAGGATTGCTGGGCATGGGCACAGGGGTGGGCATGGTGAAGCTGGGAGGCGGTTGCGGCGATGGCGGCGGGCTTTTTTGCGCAGGGCACATCTGCGAGGCGAGAAGAAGTGCGAAAACTGCCGCCTGGTATTTCATGCTCTTCAGCTTTCGAAAGCGATGCACCACAAAATGATGATGAATTGACTTTACGCCTGATGCCACCAACAAGAAACAAATCCATCAAGCCTCGTTTCCGCGCAAAAGAAAAAGCCCCTGGATCCCAGGGGCTTTTCGGTTCATTCCAGACTGACTCAGTTCGAGAACAGCAGCACGCCCGCGGCCTTCTCTTCGCTGCCGCCTTCGTCGTCTTTGCTCACGGGGCGATAGAAGAGCTGGTTGGTGTCGAGATAGACCTCGAGGAACGCCGGCCGCTCCTGAATCTGCCCTGCGATCAGCGCCTCCGACAGCGGATCTTCGACGTAGCGCTGCAGCGCGCGCCGCAACGGACGAGCGCCGTAGCTGCGGTCAGTGAGCGTCTTGTCGAGAATCCACTTCTTGGCGTCGTCATTCACCGAGATCGTGATCGACTTTTGCGCCAGGTTGGCGTTCAGCTGCTGCACGAGCAGCTCGACAATCTGGATGAGATCGGCGTCGTTGAGCGACTGGAAGAGAATCACTTCATCGAGGCGGTTCAGGAACTCGGGATTGAACGTCTTCTTGACTTCGTTCTTGACCAGCTCCTCAACCTTCTCGCTGACGATGTCTTCACGCTCGCTTTGGAAGCCGAGGCCCTGCTTCTTTTGCAGGTGGCGCGCGCCGATGTTCGACGTCATGATCACGATGGTGTTCTTGAAGTCGACTGTGTTGCCGAGGCCGTCAGTCAACTGCCCATCTTCAAACACCTGCAACAGGATGTTGAACACATCCGGGTGCGCTTTCTCGATTTCGTCGAGCAGGACGACGGAGTAAGGCGAGCGCTTGACACGCTCGGTAAGCTGTCCGCCCTCCTCGTAGCCCACGTAGCCCGGAGGCGAGCCGATCAGCTTCGACACCGAATGCTTTTCCATGAACTCCGACATATCGAAGCGGATGAGAGCCTTGTCGGAACCGAAGAGGAAGTTGGCCAGCGTCCGCGCCATTTCGGTTTTGCCCACGCCGGTCGGGCCCAGGAAAAGGAACGAACCGATGGGGCGGTGCGGCGACTTCAGGCCTGCACGCGAGCGGCGGATAGCACGCGCCAGCGCCGAGATCGCCTTGTCCTGCGAGATCACGCGCTTGTGCAGCTCTTCTTCTACGCGCAGCAGCTTCTGCGTCTCTTCTTCTTTGATGCTGGTCACGGGCACGCCCGTCCAGCGGCTGACGACGTCCTCGATGTCTTCGCGGCCAACGATGCCGGCCGCGGAATCGTCGAGGTGGTACTTGTCGCGCAGCGCGCGCAGATTTTCGCGCTCCTTGCGCTCCTCGTCGGAATAGAAACGCGCTTTCTCGAATTCGTGGTTTGCAATCGCCGAATCCATGCGGTGCACGATGAACTTGATGCGCTTCTGCACCTCGGTGATCTCATCGGGCAACGAGGTCTGGCGCAGCTTCACGCGAGCACCTGCTTCGTCGATCAAGTCGATCGCCTTGTCGGGCAGAAAGCGGTCAGGAATATAGCGGTTCGAGTGCGAAACGGCGAATTCAACCGCGGCATCGGTGTAGCTGACCGCATGAAACTTCTCATAGCGGTCCTTGATGCCCATGATGATCTTGATCGCCTCGGCTTCGTTCGGAGGTGGAACTTTGACAGCCTGGAAGCGCCGCTCGAGCGACCGGTCCTTCTCGATCGACTTGCGGTATTCCGCCGGAGTCGTCGCACCAATGCACTGAATCTCGCCGCGCGACAGCGCCGGCTTGAGGATGTTCGCCGCATCGAGCGATCCCTCCGCCGAGCCAGCACCAACCAGCGTGTGCAACTCGTCGATAAAGACGATCGAGTTCTGGCTTTCCATCAGCTCTTTCATGATGGTCTTGAGCCGCTCCTCGAACTGGCCGCGGTATTTGGTTCCCGCGACGATGAGCGAAAGATCGAGCGCCAGCACACGCTTGTCGGCCAGGAAGCTCGGCACTTCGCCGTCGGCAATGCGCTGCGCAAGGCCTTCAACGATTGCCGTCTTGCCAACGCCCGGCTCGCCAATCAGCACTGGGTTATTTTTCGTCCGCCGGCAAAGAATCTGCACCGAGCGCTCCAGCTCGCCTTCGCGCCCAACCAGCGGATCGAGCTGCCCATCCATCGCGGCCTGGGTCAGGTCGCGGCTGAACTCGGCCAACAGGCTTGACTCGCGCTGCCGCTGCTGCGGCGGCGCCTTCTCCTGCGTCACGCGCGCCAGCTCATCGCGAATCTGCGTGAGCTTCAGTCCGCGCTCCTGAAGGATCTCCGAGGCAAAGCACTTCTCTTCCCGCAAAAGTCCCAGCAGCAGATGTTCCGTGCCAATGTGTTTGTGTCCCAACCGCTCGGCTTCTTCCGCGGCATACGCCAGCACCCGCTTGCATTCGTTCGAAAGCGGCAGATCGACGCTGGTCGAAACCTTCTCGCGGATGGTGGTGTGCGCTTCAATTTGCTTCCGGATCGACTCCACCGAGGCGTGCGAACGCAGAAAGCGATTGGTTAAGGCCTTGTCTTCGCGAAGCAAACCCAGCAATAAATGCTCAGTCTCGATGTAGGGCGAGCCGAACTGGCTGGCCTCGTACCGCGCAAAGAAGATTACGCGCCGCGCCTTTTCCGTGTACCGCTCGAACATATTTTTGAGCTCCCCCCCGTATTCGGGGATCCTCAGGCGCTCGCTTGAAGTAGCCGTCCGGTGGTTTTCCGGCCTCGGCCCAGCCCGCGTTCACCCTTCTGTTGCTTCGCCGCCGGAGCCTCTCGAAAGAGATCGCGTGCTCCGAACAGCTCTTTTGGATGGTCTTATTCCCTCTTGCTTTGTCGTCGGCGAGCTCCAGTGCTGACGCCGACTACCACCCCGACCTCTCCTAAGCCTGAAAACCGTCGCTCAGGCCCTCTTTCATAAGACTCAAAAAGATGCAAAAGTGTCGCTTTTTCTATTGAATCTGTCCAGCTTGGGGCCCTTTTTGCCCTGCGTCTGTGATATCCGTCAGCCTTCCATTTTCGAGCCGCAGCGTTCGCCGGCATCGAACCGCCAAATCCATGTTGTGCGTGACCAGGATCGATGTGAGCCCGTGGCTCCCGTGCAAACGCTCGATCAGGTCAAACACCCGGCCCGCAGTCTGGCCGTCAAGGTCGCCCGTGGGCTCGTCGGCTAAGAGCAGCCGTGGACCGCAGACCAGCGCGCGTGCCAGCGCCACCCGTTGTTGCTCTCCCCCTGACAACTCACCCGGCCGATGGCTGCCGCGGTCTTCCAAACCCACTTCGCCCAGCCATTTTCTTGCCGTGTCGTATGCTTCGATCTTTGCCGACCCTCGCGCCAGAAGCGGCATGGCCACATTTTCCAGCGCAGTGAACTCTGGCAGCAGGTAATGGAACTGCCAGACGTAACCAATTTCGCGATTTCTGAAAGCTGCCGCCTCTTTTGCGCTCAGCTTTGCCACGTTGATTGACGCGCAGTATACCGTTCCCGCGGAAGGCGCATCAAGCGCTCCCAAAATGTGTAAAAGTGTGCTCTTTCCTGCGCCCGATTGGCCGACAATCGCCACCATTTCGCCGGCTTCCACTTCAAGGTTCAGGTCCCGAAACAGATCGAGCGCACCATGCGCTGTTTGATAGGTCTTTCCCAGACCCTGAACTTGAATCACCGGAGATTTGCCGGGATCGAATCCGGCCGCTCGCAACTCCGGGTCCCGCGTGGTGCGGGATGCCTGGGGAGCAGCCGCTGAAGGGATTTGCGTCATCCGGTTATGGCTATTTTACAGGAGTGTTTGCGCCTGCGGCACATCCCCCAAACCGGGCAGCGAACAGGCACGCCGGTGAGTTACCTCAGTGCCCGGCCTGCTCGATCGGCCAGCTCTCACGTCCGTTTGATTGCTACACGCAACAAGGCGGGAGCCGTTTCATTCCAGCTCCCGCCCTTTGCTTCAATGCGCTGAGTGTTCCTGCCTGAGGGCTCATCCCCACTTCTTCCCCAGCGCCTCAAGATTCGCTTCGCCCAGATCCTGAGGCGTCATCACCACTCTGAACTTCACCTCAGCGTTGAAATTCAGGAACCACGGCTCGGCGAGTCTTGGAACGTCAGACGGCTTCGCCATGTCGATAATCAGAATCCCGCCGCGCTTGCCGTCCTGCTCGCCAAAATACGCAGCTTCAGGCTTCGCGTCGTCGAGAATCTTCTTCATAATGGAGCCCGCCGTACCATTCCGAACCGCCGTGTTGAAGGGTTCAAGCGGGAATTCAACGTGCATCATCATCCGCATCTTTCTACCTCCGGGCGCTCGGAATTACCCCGGGGATGAGTGAGCGCCAATGGCCGCACGCTAAATGGCCTGAGCGACGCGTGTCAAAACAATAATCGATTGCGTCCCGAGGTTCCCTGGTCGCTCACCTCGCGAGGGCTTGGCGACACGCTCCGCCAACCCCGCCGCGCTTGTTATCATCGAATCAAGCCGGATTCGTCAGGCGTGCGCGCTGGCCGGTACCGGTTCAATGAGCTCTGCTCGCTCGCGCCGATCTCATCATTCCTCATCCCAATGACCATCGCTTCCCAAGCCGCTGCGTCCTCTGAACTCGCGGCGAACCCCTCGACACACGCTCTTCGCGCGCCTGGACCTCACACGCTTCATGCACCGGCGCCCGGCGTGACGGCCACGCTGATTCACGATCTGCGCGAGTTCTTCAAGGTCAAGGTCGTGGGGCTGGTGCTCGTCACCGGCTGGGGCGGCTTCTATCTGGGATCCATGCAGTCGGGCATCTCCACCTTGCAGCGCGGATTGCTGGACATGCTGCTCGGCATCGGCCTCATCTCTGCTGGCGCGGGCGCGTTGAACCAGGCGCTTGAGCGTTCTTCGGACGCGCGCATGAAGCGTACAGCCGATCGGCCTCTGGCGTCGGGCCGCTGGCCGCTCTCTATCGGAATCCTCGGCGGCGTGGTTACGGTTGCTCTCGGCGCAGTCTGGCTTGCGTACACAACCAATCTGCTCACGGTTTCGTTGGCGCTGCTCACGGCGTTCACTTATGTGGCGATTTACACGCCTCTCAAGCGCGTCACCAGCCTGGCCACTTTCATCGGCGCGTTTCCTGGCGCCATGGGGCCATTGCTGGGCTGGACCGCGGCTCGCGGGCGCATCGAGTGGCCGGGCGTTGCGCTATTCGCCATCCTTTTCGTCTGGCAGTTCCCTCACTTCATGTCGATTGCGTGGCTCTACCGCGAGGACTACGCGCGCGCCGGTATTCGTATGCTTCCGGTTGTCCAGCCCGATGGATGGTCGACCGTCGTCGAAGCGCTCTTCTACGCTGTGCTGATGATTCCCGTTTCGCTGGCGCCGTGGCGGCTGGGCATGACGAGCGCGGCCTACGCGATTCCGGCGACGATTCTGGGGCTCGTCTACCTCGCGTACACGATCCGCTTTGCGCGGATTCTTCGCGCCAAGTCAGAAGATGAGAGCCGCAAGCTGGCACGCGACCTGCTGAAGGTGAGCGTGATCTACTTGCCGTTGCTCTTTACGACGCTGATGCTTTGCGCGCGCGCGAAAGGCTAGCGCATGACCGTCGCGGCTCCAAATTCAATTCATCGGTCAAGCACCGGCCCGGCCATCGCCATCATTCTTGTTGTCAGCGCCGCGGCGTCGCTCTTCCTCTTCTGGCTCATCTATATTCATCCCGCCGCGGCCACCAGCTCGCAATACGCGTTCCTGCCCGCCATGAACGCGGTCTTCAACGGCCTTGCCGCGACGGCGCTGCTCATCGGCTACACGTTCATTCGCGCGCGCAAGATCAGGCAACATCGCGCGTCGATGATCACGGCGTTCGTCTTTTCCACGCTGTTTCTCATCGGCTACATTGCACACCACGCGCTGCACGGCGACGTGCGGTATCCCGTCCATGCGGCTTTTCGGACGTTTTATCTTTGGCTGCTGGCGAGCCACATTGTTCTGGCGACGATTGTGCTGCCGATGATCCTGGTAACGTTTTTCTTCTCGCTGACTGGCCGGATTCCGCAGCACCGAAAAATCGCGCGCTGGACGTTCCCCATCTGGCTCTACGTCTCCGTCACCGGCGTGGTCACCTACGCGATGCTGCGGCTGGCGCTGGGATAGAGCCATGCCCGCAAGCCCGCAAATCACGGGATCGAAACCTTCGAAGCTGCCAGACGACGGCACGCGCCAGCTTTTGCGATGGGGCGGATCGATGCTCGGCGCGGGCGTGCTGGCGATCGTCCTGCTGACGACAGTTCTCGGTGGCTACTCGCGACTTGGAGCCAGCACCAACTCCGGATGGTTCGCGCTGATTGTCGCACTCATGTGCATCCCGTTCGGGCTGTTGCTGCTGGCGCTGGGAGTGGCCAAGTGGCTGCGCAATCGGCGCGAATCCAGCGCGGCACCCGACAATCGCTAACCCCGGCCAGAATTCCCGAAACTAGCCGCATCATTAAGCACCACTGAAACGCCGCCCGAAAAAAGACTCCTTAGCTCTTGAAGAACGCCAGCAGATCCGCGTTGACCGTCTCCGCTTGCGTAGTAATCATGCCGTGCGGGAAGTCTTTGAAGGTTTTCAGCGTTCCGTTTTTCAGCAACTTCGCCGTCAACGGCCCCGAAGCGACATAAGGAACGATCTGGTCGTCTTCGCTGTGCATCACCAGCACCGGAACCGTGATCTTCTTCAAGTCCTCAGTGAAATCCGTCTGAGAAAAGGCCACGATCCCGTCGTAATGCGCCTTCGCGCCTCCCATCATGCCCTGCCGCCACCAATTCCATATCGCGGACTGGAGCGATTTCACGCCCGGCCGGTTGAATCCATAGAAAGGTCCGGTTGGCAGGTCGAGATAAAACTGCGACCGATTCGCCGCCAGTTGCGCCTGCAGATCGTCAAACACCGCCTTGGGAAGTCCCAGCGGATTCGCCGCCGTCTTCAACATCAGCGGCGGCACCGCGCTAATCAGCGCTGCCTTGGCTACGCGGCTTTCGCCATGCCGCCCCAGATAGCGCGTCACTTCGCCGCCGCCGGTCGAATGCCCCACATGGATCGCGTTTTTCAAATCCAGATGTGCGGTTAGTGCGGCCAGGTCGTCGGCGTAATGATCCAGATCGTGTCCATCGGCAACCTGGCTCGATCGTCCATGGCCTCGCCGGTCATGTGCAATCACGCGATAACCGTGCTGCAAAAAGAAAAGCATCTGCGCGTCCCAGTCATCGGCCGATAGCGGCCATCCATGGCTGAACACAATGGGTTGGCCACTTCCCCAGTCCTTGTAGAAAATCTCGACGCCATCTTTTGTCTTGATTGTGGGCATTGTTATTTCTCCTTCTCTGCTTTTGATTCACCGCATTCGAATTCCGACCGCAATTGGACACTTGAGAGTTGAATCTTATACGAAGACTCGAGGAGCCGGGGTCACTGGATGATGAAACACACTCCGACCCCGCGAAAAAATATCGGCTTGCCCCACTTGACAATCCATAACCGTTTGGTTATGGTTATTTCTGTCATGCGATCGAACCCCAATTCCGTATTCCGTGCTCTAGCCGATCCCACGCGCAGGGCTCTCTTTGAGGAGCTGACGCGGCACGGAGAGCAGACGGTGCACGCATTGACGCGCAGCGCGGGCGTCTCGCAGCCGGCGGTATCGAAGCACTTGACCGTGCTGAAGCGCGCCAAGCTGGTTCGCCATCGCCGCGAGGGGCGCGAAACGCACTATCATGCCGAACCCGCCGCGCTGGAGCCGATGCTGCAGTGGCTCGATCTCTACGGCGCATTCTGGCGTGAGCGCTTCGATAGGTTGGAAGAGCTATTGGAAAGGATGGAGCCATGAGCACCCAAGCGGAAACGACAGCGGGCGCTGCCACACGCACTCTGGTTGTCGAGCGCGTCTTCAAGCACTCCCCGGAAAAACTCTGGCGCGCGTTGACGGAGACCGACCTGCTGACGCAATGGATGATGGCCAACGACTTCGCGCCGGAGATGGGCCGCAAATTTCAGTTCCGCACGGACCCAAAGCCGGGCTGGAACGGAATCGTGGACGGCGAAGTGCTGGTGGTCGAACCGCTGCGGCGGCTGTCGTACTCGTGGGGCGTGGGCAAAAGCGAAAGCTCACCTGGCTTGCAATGGACGGTGCTTTGGACACTGACTCCCGTTGACGGCGGCACGCACGTGCGAATGGAGCAGTCCGGATTCAGCCCCGAACAGCAGGCCAACTACAACGGGGCGCGGTATGGCTGGAAGAAATTCATGGATGGACTCGAGAAAGTCCTTGGAGGTGTGGAATGAACTGGAACCATTCGATTCGCATGATTCACCGCTGGCTTTCGTCGGCGCTGATGGTTGGAATGACCGTAAACCTCATCGCCGTTTTGATGCACAGATACACCAACGCGCTCGGCGTTCTGGCCGTACTTCCCCTGGCGCTGCTGTTTCTTTCGGGCGTGTATTTGTACCTGCTGCACTATGCGGCAAAGTGGCGCAGCGCGCGCCGGGCGGCAAGAACCACTGCTTCGGTGGCGACGGCTGCATAGACCCGGATGGAAGAGCGAGCGTCGGCGTCCGAAAGCCCGGCTCAGAGCCTGAAGCCACCAGACTTTATGCGGCCTTTTGCAGCGCGACTGAAGTTGCTCTTTCAAACTCGGGATCCGAAAACCGATTGCGAAAAGGAGAACAGCGATGAAGATCAAACTGACCAGCGTATATGTCGATGACCAGGAAAAGGCTCTGCGCTTCTATACAGAAGTGCTCGGCTTCAAAAAGAAATCCGACTTCAGCAACGGGCCTTATCGCTGGCTGACGGTTTCTTCGGCCGAAGATCCCGACGGCACAGAGCTGCAACTGGCGCTGAATAACAATCCCGCGGCCAAGGCTTATCAGCAGGCCTTGTTTGAGCAGAAGCAGCCCGCGGCGATGTTCTTCACGGACGATCTGCAGGCCGACTACGACCGTATGAAGGCCAAGGGCGCGGAGTTCACGATGCCGCCGACCGACGTGACCGCTTCGAAGATTGCGACGGTGAACGACACCTGCGGGAACCTGTTGCAGCTTACGCAGATGATGAAGTGGCAGGCCTAGTGCGGTTTCACAATGAACGTGCGCTTTCCGGCTTTCTTTGCGCCGCGCTTCGCCGGCCATCGGTGCAAAAACATTTGTGCCTCACCCGTTATGTCCCCCGACTCACGAGTGAGGCACTTTGTCGTCCCAGGTCACGAAGAATCCTGATCTCCCCCCCAGGTAGACCTTGACTCTTCTTCGGCCGCCCAACTGCTGCGGCCTTAAACCTTCGCGTCACGAATTCCGCGTACCACCTGCCGTGAAGCATTGGGACAACGACCCCGGCTACCGGCGAAACCAGAGTTGCTGGCCACCATCTGTTGCGTCGATGTCGCCGCTCCTTGGTGGTCGCGGCGACTTGGCTTCATTGGCTTCGGCCTACATCGACCCTGGTTTCGCGTTTCTCCCGCCCATTGCGCAATCGCATGCATGCAATGCATTTCACAAGACGATGGATCACGGCGGTTTGTTGCAGCAAACGCAGGAAAAATGCGATTCCCGGCGGTCAACTTCGTTGGCTACCGGGCAGCGAACTGAACCGGGGGATCGGCACAGCCTTCCGAGCGCAAGCATCTAAACCAAAGCACGGGGCGAAAGCCGGAGCCTGAAATCAGGAGGCGGGGATGAACTCGACGGTCGGGAAACTTTGGCACGCAGCGCAAAACATGGGCAGCGGATTCATCGATCGGGTGCCTGCGCTGGTGCTGGCGATTGCAGTTTTCTTTCTTTTCTACTTGCTCAGCAGGTTGCTGGCGCGTGTGATCACGAAAACAATCTTGCGCCGCCGCGCGAATGTTGCGCTGGTTTTCGCGAGGCTCGTCGCGGGCGCCACAATCATGCTGGGATTGCTGGTTTCGATCTCGGTCGTGGCTCCGTCATTCAGAGCGTCGGACCTGATCAAGATCCTGGGCATTGGCGGCGTGGCGATTGGCTTCGCGTTCCAGAACATTCTGCAGAATTTTCTTGCCGGCCTGCTGCTGCTGTGGTCGGAGCCGTTTCGCGTAGGCGACGAGATCAAGGTTGACGCGTTCGAGGGAAAGGTGAAGGAGATTCAAACCCGCGCCACGATTATTGTGACCTACGACGAACGCGAGGTCGTCATTCCGAACGCCGATTTGTTTACCAAATCAGTCATCGTGAATACGGCCGAAGGCATGCGGCGCTGGCAATACGATTTCGACGTGAAGAAGACCGGAGACCTGGATGGGCTGAAGAAAGCCATCGTCGACGCGGTTCGCGGAGTTTCCGGCGTACTGGGCGATCCCGAGCCGGAAGCGCTGGTTGCGGAGGTGACCGCCGACGCGTTCAAGATTCGCGTGCTGTGGTCAACGAACGATTCGCATCAGCACGAGATGATGGGGTCGTACGACCAGGTGTTGACCGCAGTGGCCGACGCCATCGACAAGTTTCAGAGCGCGCCCAACGCGCAGCGGGCAGCCTGAGATTTGAAGTGGGAACAATGCGAAAGCCCCACCCGGAATGCGGATGGGGCCTTTGCATTTTGTAGGGCAGCTGGAGCTGCCTTCTTCAGCGGCCTACTCGCCGTTTTGCGGATTCTGATCGGGGTGGATGACCAAATAGCTTTGGCCGCCGTTTGCCCACACCAGAAGCAGCACGTCTTTGCCTGCCGGCTCAGAGTGAATCTGATTCACAAAGCTGTCGGCATTCTCGACGGGATGACGGTCGACTCCGAGAATCACATCGCCAGGAGCGAGGCCCGCATCTTCAGCTGCGCTGCCCGGACGCACCGACTGGATGACCGCGCCCTTCACATTCTCAGGCACGTTGAATTGCTGGCGCAGATCGGGCGTTAGATTGGCTACCGTGAGCCCAAGCCGGGCGTGCTGCTGGCCGCCCTGCTCGTCATTGCTCGCAACCTCGTTGTTGGCGTGGAACTCGCCGACGGTCACGTGCAGCGTTTCGGGCTTGCCGTCGCGAAGAATTCCCAACGTGATGGGCGTGCCGGGAGACATTTCGCTTACGGTCACTTGCAGCATGCTGCCGTTGGGGATTTTTTTGCCGTCGACTTCGCGAAGCACGTCGCCGCTCTGAAGTCCAGCCTTGCTTGCCGGTGAATCCGGCGTCACCTGGCTTACGATGGCGCCCGTCGCATCAGGCAGGTTGAAAAAGCTGGAGTTGTCGGGCGTGACGTCGTTCATGCTGATGCCCAGGTAGCCGTGGTGGACAGTGCCGTTCTTGATGATCTCCTGCGCTGAGGTTTGCGCAATCTGCGACGGAATCGCGAAGCCCGCGCCGGCGAACGATCCGCTGCCCGAAATGATGAAGGTGTTGATCCCGATGACTTCGCCGTATGCGTTCACCAGCGGGCCGCCGGAGTTGCCGGGATTGATGGCCGCATCGGTCTGGATGAAGGCGCCGGGTTTGCGCGGGTCGTCACGGTAAGGATTGGGGCGATCGAGACCGCTGATGATGCCGCGCGTGACGGTAAAGGGGAAGTTGCCAAAGGGATTGCCGAACGCAAGCACGGTTTCGCCCGGCTTCACTTTGCTGGAATCGCCCCATGGCACGCTGGTCAGGTCGTGCGCATCGATTTTGATGACGGCAAGGTCGTTCAGCTTATCAACGCCGATCAGTTTTGCGGTGAAGACGCGGCGGTCGTTCAGCGTGACGCGAATCTGCGTTGCGCCGTTGACCACGTGGTCATT
>DATKMH010000011.1:0-40349 GCA_035541975.1 Occallatibacter sp.
AGGTGATCTGCAGCTACTCGAAGCGGATTGGCGACGCACCCCCGCCGCCGACTGCGGAGACGCATGGGCCCGTCGTCGAGAAGAAGCAGGAGAACGAGGAACTGCAGCCGGCGTAAAAAGCAGGGAACAGGCAACAGGAAATAGAAACGAGGCGCGCTAAAATGGCGCGCCTTTTGTTTTTAGTGGCTCGTTGATGACTCGCGCAGGTCGCGACTGGCGAGGCCGATCCTGTAGTATTGGCAGCGGAGATGCACCCATGGAACGAATGCTGGCTACGCCGGCCGATGCCGAAATCATTCTGAAACTTTATCAACTGCGCACCGAAGCGGTGATGCGCCAGGCGCGCGCGTGGGTGGGCGGCGAGTTCTGGCCGCGAACCGTGGAAGAGTTTTATGCGGTGTATGAGAACCCGCGCGACCCGCACAATCCATGGCTGCGGCAGGTGCTGACCTATTGGGAGATGGCGGCGGCGATGGTTCTGCATGGCGCAGTGTCGGCGGAGCTGTTTGTGGATTGCAATGGCGAAGGGTTTTTTCTGCTGGCCAAGTTCGCGCACATTCTGGATGCGATCCGGGAGAAGAATCCGACTTTCCTGGGCAAGACTTCGGAGCTTATCAATCGTTTCTCAGCAGCGGCTCAGCGCTATGAGGTAACGTTGAAGCGCGTGGAGGCGACGCGCAACGCGCGGACTGCAAAGTAGTCGAGGCAGGAGGCCATCGGGTTCTGTTGCCGACGGAAATGGGAACGGAGTCAAGGGCAGAATGAAGCTGCTTTGGCCGGGGCGAACCTGGTTGGTACTCGCCTTGCTTGCAAAACTCTGATAGTGTCATAACGATTCCACCCGTCCGGCTGTGTGAAGGGATTGATTGAGGGCGGGAACGGATTTGATTGAAAGCGACCGGAGTACGATGGCGCGAGCAACCTGGAACGGCAGAGTGATTGCAGAGAGCGATCGGACCGAGGAACTGGACGGAGACGTTTATTTTCCGGAGTCCAGCCTCAAGCGGGAGTATTTTCGGTCCAGCTCTACGACGTCGACCCATCCCCAAAAAGGGCAGGCGCGGTTCATGACCGTCGTGATCGACGGGCAGGACAATCAGGACGCCGCCTTCTACTATCCCGATCCCAAGCCGGCGGCGCGCAAGGTGAAGGGCTACGTTGCGTTCTGGCGGGGCGTGGAAATCGAAAAATAGCCTTCAGCTATCAGCCTCCAGCAGTCAGCTTTTCTTCGCCCGAGCTAGCGACAGAGGTTTCAGTTTGCAGGGTGAAGCTGAAAGCTGAGAGCTGACGGCTTGGAGCTTGCTTTCAATACGCCTGCAGCTGGTCGAGGGGCAGGCGCACGCGGAAGCAGGTTGATCCGGGGTCGGATTTCACGCTGAGATGACCGCGATGCTTGCGCACGATGCGCATAGCGTTATCGAGGCCGAGGCCCAGGCCTTTGCCGGGCGCCTTGGTGGTGAAGAATGGCTCGAAGATGCGCTCCTGCAGCTCCGGCGGAATGCCCGGGCCAGTATCCCAGATTTCGATGAGCAGCATGTCGGCTTCGCGGCGGCATGCCACGCGCAACTTGCCGTGATTGCCGAGAGCGTCGAGGGCATTCTCGATCAGAGCGGTCCAAACCTGGTTCAACTCTCCGCCATAGGCGCTGATGCGCGGCAGATCCTGCTCGTAGTCACGTTCCACGTCGACGTGTGTCATGCGCGAGGCCAGCATTTGCAGCGTGGCGTCAAGGCCGGCTGGCACGTCGACTTCGAGGATGGGAGCGCGGTCCATATTGGAGTAGTCTTTGACCGCGCCGATGAGGTCGAAGATGCGCGCGGTGGAGTTGACGATGGTTTCGGCGGCGCGAGCCGAGCGGAGATAGCGGGCGAAGTATTCGAGGACGACGCAACACTCTGCGGGATTGAGCGTCTGGCGCAACTCGTCGAGATCGGCTGTAGTGACGAGCTGCTCGGCAAGCTGGGCCGCAACTTCCCATGCGTCAGCGCAACCAGCTCCGGTGAGCCACGCGCGCAGCGATTCTTCGCGGCGAATGAAGCCGAGGGCATCGGTTTCGGATGGGGGCTCGAGTGTTTCGGGATAGCGGGAGAAGATTTTCTCCTCCCAGGCGACGACCTTCTCTAATTGTTCTTCTGTGAGGCGCGCCGTGATGAGCTTGATGCGATTGCTGCGATTCGTGCGGAGCGCGGAAAGAAGGGTTGCGGCAGCGCGTTGCGCGGCAGAGGCGGGATTGTTGAGCTCGTGCGAGAGATTTCCGGCGAGCTGGCCGAGGGCGGCGAGTTTTTCAGCCTGTTGCTCAATGCGCGTGACCTCGCGGACGCGATCGAGCAGCGTGGAGACGACACGCTGCGTCATGGAGGGGATCGCGGCGAGCATCTCGGGAAAAAGCGAGCGATGAATCAGGAGCGTCCACACGGGCGAGATGGCGAAGCCCTGGCCGCCGTAGCTTTTCATGCGTGAAAAGGGCAGAATGCCGGTCATTTGGCCGGTGCGGCCGATGAAGAGCGCCATCGGGCCTCCGTGCTGGCGGCGCACATGGATTTCTCCTTTGAGGATGAGGACCATGTGCTCGGCCGGCGCGCCTTCTTCGAAGAGAATGTCGCCTGGATTGGCCATGTATTCCTGGCCGTGGCGCGCGAGCCACATGCGATCTTCAAAGGGCAGTCCGTGCAGCGGACCGATGTTGTCGATGGCCTCGGCGATTTCTTCGGGCGGCGTGGGAGTGTCGGGAGCGGTGACGGTGGGGGAAAGCATCAGGCCTCCGGGGTACACGGACAGGATAGAACAACAGGGACGTAGGGACTAGCGACATAGGGACGTAGGGATGGAGGACAGAGAGAATAGAAGAGAGGGAAAACAGGGCCGGCGGGGAATTTTTCAGCGAGCCTGGGGCGTGGTGGATGTTTCTTCGCGAGCGGCGGCTGATGGTCCGGGTGTAGCGGATCCGGAAGCGTTCCCGGGCGTGAAGTTCCAGGAGCCGGCGACGATATAGAGGGGGCGGCCTTTGCTCTCCTCGAAGATTCTGCCCACGTATTCGCCGAGAATGCCGACGGTGATGAGGAGGGCAGCATTGCTGACGCAGAGCACGATCATGAGCGAGGTCCATCCGGGGACGGTGCTGCCGGAGTGATAGGCGACGAGGGCGCGAATGGCTTCTTCGATGGCCAGCAAGGCCATGAGGGCGCCTGCATAGAAGCTCATGCGCAGCGGAAGAGGAGAGAACGAGACGGCTGCGTTCCATGCCAGGCGGAGCATCTTGCTCAAGGGATACTTGGTTTGTCCGGCCACTCGCGGCTGGCGCTCGTAGCGCACGCAGATTTGCGGATAGCCGACCCACGCAACCATCCCGCGCAGGAAGCGATGCAGTTCGCGCATGGAGCGCAGCGTTTCGACACATTGGCGCGACATCAGGCGAAAATCGCCCACGTCTGCGGGCAGCGATTCAAGAAAAAAGCTCCGCATCACGCGATAGAAGAACCATGCGGTGGCGCGCTTGAAGAAGTTTTCGCCCTTGCGAATCGAGCGCTGGCCGCAGACTACGTCGTAGCCGTTGCGATACTCCGCGACCATCTGATGAATGACGTCGAGCGGGTCCTGCAGGTCGGCGTCGATGAGGACGACTGCGTCGCCGGTGGCATGGTCGACGCCGGCGGTGGCTGCGACCTGATGGCCGAAATTGCGCGAGAAACTGAGGACCTTGATGCGGCGATCTCGGGAGCTCCAGCCAACAAGGAAGTCGATGGTGCGGTCGGTGCTGCCATCGTTGACGAGGATGACTTCACATGGGTAGGGCGAGGCATTGATGAAGCGGGTGATTTCAGCGGCAAGCAGCGGAAGGCTCTGTTCCTCGTTGTAGCAGGGAGCCACGATCGACAGCAGACCGGGGTTAGGGCGTGTTTGCAGGTAGCCGGAAGACATTGGTGAATGGTGGTTTTACGGCCTAGCCATCGAGAATCAATGGTATCGCGTATTACGAGTCGAAAGCCACGGTACGTCTATTTGGATGCGGCGACGAGGTCAAGTTCGGCGGCGGCGGTTTTTCGCGTTTTTTTGAGCCGCAAGGAAAGCGCGCCGGCGACCCCGAGAACAACGACGGCGGGCTCGAGAGGCTGCCGGTAATCCACCATCGGGTGCGTGAGGTAGTAGGTGATGGGGAAGGCGGCGAGGATCAAAAGATAGGGCATGACCGCAATGCGATTGGCTCCCCACAGGCTGCGAACGCCAAGCAGCATGAAGAGCGTAACGGTGGTGAGGTAGAAGACCGTTCCGGGCGTGTAGGGCTGGTCGTGCAGCTCCTGGGCAGAAAAACTCCAATATCCGGTCCAGTAGTAGACGATGCGGCGCAGGGTTTTGACGACCAGGAAGCCGTAATGGGGATGGTTCCTGAGATCGGCAAGAGACATGGCCTTCTTTTCCGCGAGGTAGGGAATCTCGCCCATGGATAAATACTTTTGCATCTCGACTGGGCTGCTGGCCGGGTAGGGCCGGTTGTTGCAGGTGGGCGGCGACGTGTGGTCGTTGATGGCATTGCCGAAGTCGTCTGCGTAAAGCTCAAGCCAGATGTTGTCGCGGATGGGCACGATGACGCCGAGGGTGCGGAAATTGCGGATGGTCCATGGCGTGAGGACGAGGGCAAAAGTGAACACGGTGAGCGCGCCATTCAGCACCCATCGCTGACCGGATTTGTGAGCCTGCCAAAGAGCAAAGCCGAGCAGGAATGGCAGCGTGGACATGATGGAGGCGTTCGAGTGCGCGGTGACTCCATAGAGTGCACCGAAGCCGATCCAGGCCCATGGATTCGCGGATTGATGGATGCGCTGGGCAATGCAGAAGCAGGTAGTGAAGAGCAGGCTCGTAAGCGCATATTCCCAGACGCGGCCCGCGGAAAAATAAATGGCAAAGGGGTAAAGCGCCCAGGTCCATGCGGAGACGCGGGCGGCGCGGAGGCCGATGGCATATTTGGCGCTGAAGTAAACCGGGATGCAGGTAAGCGCAGAGAGAATGCTGTTGATGGTGAGGATGATGAATGCCGAGGTGAGGGAATACACGCCAAAGAGCCGGAAATCGACCGAGAGCAGTGCGGGATAGAGCGGCGACATGATGGCTGTCGGTCCGCTCAACGGCCAATAGGGCGATGAGAAGCCGTGTCCGGTGGCGAGGGCGCGCGCGATCCAGCCCATCTCCCAGCCGAAGGCTTCGTAGTGCCTGTCGGCGTCGGGCAGGTCGCGATAAGTGAAGAAAACCACGATGAGGCGGATGGCGAGCGCAACCGCCATTGCGGGAAGAACCTGGCGCAGCCAGCCGGTGGGTTGCGGCGGCGCGGCATGCCTTTCTCCTGGGCCTCGAAAAGTGTTGGTTTGTGTCATCGGATAGGGTCTCTCAATTGTTTCATAATTCGTCTGTCGCGGGACCTTGTTTGAGGGCGGCTCGTGCAAGGACGGATTGGTTGGGGCATGGGGCCCTGCGGCGCGGGATCGAGTGCCGCAAAGATGCTGCGTAGTAGACTTAGCCTTGGTTTTTTCGCCGGGAGTTTGCCGCATGCAGATTTCGTTCGCCGCTTCGGAAGCGACGCCCTTTGCCAAGACGGGCGGGCTGGCAGACGTTGCAGGCGCGTTGCCTCGCGAGCTGGTTAAGCTCGGCCACTCGGTGACGGTGTTTCTGCCGTTCTACTCGCGGGTGCGGAAGTTTGTTGGGGATGAGCCGAAGTACGCGATCCAGTCGGTGACGATTCCGTTTCGCCATTACAACCGGTTCGTGGGGGTGGTGGATGCTGGCCTGCGGGACGGGGTGCAGCACTACTTTATTGATTGTCCGGAATTGTTTGATCGGAAAGAACTTTATGGTACGGCGGGCGATGAATACAGCGACAATGCCGAACGCTTTGGCCTGTTCTGCAGGGCAGTAATTGAGGCTTCAAAACAGCTTGGCGTACCTGACGTTTTTCACGTCCACGATTGGCAAGCGGCGCTGATTCCTGTGTATCTGAAGACGGTGTATGCCACGGACCCGGCGCTGAGCCGCGCGGCCAGCGTGCTGACTATTCACAATGCCGCGTACCAGGGACAGTTCCCGCCGACGACAACCGAGGATTTGCTTCTGCCATGGGATGTTTTCACCATGGACAAACTGGAGCAGTATGACCGCTTCAATTTCCTGAAGGGCGGAGTAGTTTTCTCGGACATGCTGACGACGGTGAGCAAAAAATATGCCGAGGAGATCAAGACGCCGGAGTTCGGCGAGCATCTTGAGGGGGTGATCCGCAAGCGCGCAGCCGATTTGAGAGGCATTTTGAATGGCGTGGATTATGCGCAGTGGGATCCGGCGAAGGACGGGTACCTGGCGGCGCACTATTCGGCGAAGAAACTCGAGGGCAAGCGCGCCTGCCGCGCAGATCTTCTTCATGCCTTTGGATTGGATAACGTTGCAGAGACGACGCCGGTGATCGGGATCGTTTCGCGGTTTGCGAAGCAAAAGGGTTTCGACATTCTGGCGGCAATTACCGAGCAGATTGCGGAACGCGACGTGGCGCTGGTTGCTCTGGGAACACACGATCCGTACTACGAGAATCTTTTCCGCAGCTGGGCGTTCCGGTATCCGGCGAATATCGCAGTGCAGATTCGTTACGATGAGGCGCTGGCGCACAAGGTGGAGGCCGGCGCGGACATATTTCTGATGCCGTCGCGTTATGAGCCCTGCGGACTGAACCAGATTTACTCGCTGAAATATGGGACGGTGCCGATTGTGCGCGCGACGGGCGGGTTGGACGACACAATTGAAGAGTGGGATGCGAAGAAGGGAAAGGGCACGGGGTTCAAGTTCGCGGGTTACGATCCTGAGGATTTGCTGGCCGAGATCGATCGCGCGATTGCGGCCTTCCGCGATAAGAAGAGCTGGACGCGCCTGATGCGTAACGGCATGGCGCGGGATTACAGCTGGACGGGCCCCGCGAAAGAGTACGTGAAGGTGTATGAAGAGGCGGTGAGAAAGACAGGGACATAGGGACGTAGGGACGCAGAAAAATAGGGACATTTGAACATTGTGCGTGAGTGATGTCTGGTTAAGATAAGTTCCAAAGGGTCAAAAAATCAGAAAGAACTGGAGGAGGTCGATGATGAAGATTCGTTTGATTGCAGTGTGTTGTTTGTTCGGTGTTGGCGGGATAATGGTGTCGGCGCAGACGGGCAGCACGATGAGTGGGCCGGCGGCAGGAACGACGGCCACGCCGGCGACAGCTTACGATGCTCAACTGAGCGTTATTGAATACGAGATGATGGGCGCGGTGAAGGCAATGCCGGCCGATAAATTCAGCTTTGCACCAAGCCAGGCGATTTTCGTTCCAGCGCAGAAGACCGAATTCGCAACGGTGAGGACGTTCGGCCAGGAGGCAACGCATGTGGCGCAGGCCAACTATTTCTTCTACGGCACAGTGAGCGGCCTGAAGCCGGATGTGGACGTGGCCGCGCTGGCCAAGCTGACGAACAAGGACGACATTGTGGCCGCGCTGGCAGCCTCGTTTGCGTTCGCGCACAAGGCCATTGCCACCCTGACGCCTTCCAATGCTTTTGAGGTCGTCAAATTGCAGATACCGGGCGTGTGGACGCGCGGGACAGTTGCGGCATTCGGTGTTTCTCATGCCTTCGACCACTACGGGCAGATGGTGGAGTATCTGCGGATGAATGGGATCGTGCCGCCGGCCAGCGCAAAGTAAGACGGCAGCGATGAAAACCCTGGCCGATGAACGCGACTTGGCGGAGGTCGCGCGGCGAATTGGGCTCGTGAGTCCGACGAGCCGGCGCCGATGGGGAAAGATGACGGCGGCGCAGATGATCTGCCATCTGAGCGATGCGTATCGCGTGGCGCTTGGCGAGAGGCATGCAGAGCCGGTGAAGAATCGATACAACGGCGCGCCGATGAAGTGGGCCGGACTATGGCTTCCGTTTCCGTGGCCGCATGGAGTAGCCACTGTGCCGGAATGCGATGCCATGCTTGGCGGCACTCCACCTGCCGATTTAGAAGAGGACAAGCGCGATCTTCTGGTGCTGGTTAATCGGTTCGTAGTCGAGCGTGAAGTTATTGCGGGGAGAGCGCATCCGTTCTTCGGAATTTTGAATGCGAAAGAATGGATGCGCTGGGGATACTTGCACGCGGACCATCATCTGCGCCAGTTCAGCGCGTGATCGGTTGCCGAGCCGTTCTGGCGTTGCCTGACAAGCGCAACGAGGCGCTTACTTCTGCTGCGTGGGCGAGGATTCTCTTTGGTGAGGATCGCGGACTTGGCGAGATTGGAAGGCGATTCCGAAGCCTGCGAGCAGGGATTCGAGCTTACATGGCTCTGCGGCCTTCAATCGCGCGCGCCATTGTGACTTCGTCGGCGTATTCGATGTCGCTCCCGGCCGGGACGCCCGTCGCGATTCGGGTAATCCTGACCGAAAGACTGCGCAGAGCAGATGCCAGCCAGTCGGCAGTCGCTTCACCTTCGAGCGTGGGGCTGGTTGCCAGGATCACTTCGTCCACTTCGCCACGCTCCACGCGGCGCACCAGCCCGTCGGCTCGCAATTGGTCGGGACCGACGCCATGCAGTGGCGAAAGGGTTCCGTGCAACACGTGATAGACGCCCTGATAAGTCTGCGAACGCTCCACGGTGGCGATGTTCGTTGCTTCTTCAACCACGCATACGAGCCGCTGGTTGCGCGTGGGGCTGGCGCAATAGATGCAGGGATCGATATCGGTGACGTTGTTGCAAATGGAGCAGAGGCGCAGGCTGGCCTTAAGCCCGCGCACGGCATCAGCCAATGCCACTGCGTCCTCATCGCTCGAACGCAGAATATGGAAGGCGTAGCGCTGCGCGCTCTTGCTGCCCACGCCGGGTAGTTTCTTCAGTTCTTCAATGAGCCGTGCCATCGGCTCGGCATAACGCGCCACGCTTTGAGAACTCCCTCAGGGGCTAAAGCCCCGTTTCAAGATCGAACCTTCTTGGCGCGGCGACCCACGAACAGCGTGGGTTCCACGGCCGTGCCTCTTCAAGACTGCTTTAGGTACCAAGCCCCGGAATCTTCAGCCCGCCCAACATGCCCTGTACGTTTGACTTGATTGCTTCATCCGCCTTGCGTCCAGCTTCGTTTACGGCAGCGACGATCAGGTCCTCCAGCATCTCAACGTCCGCCTGCGAGCCGCTCAGGCTGGTCACCGCCGATGGATCGATGTGAAGCTTCAGCAGTTCTTTCTTGCCATTCATGGTCACGGTCACGGCTCCGCCGCCGCTTGAAGCATCGACGACCGTCTCGCTGAGCTTTCGCTGCATCTCTTCCTGCATCTGATTGGCTTGCGAAAGCATTTCCGAAATTTTGAGCGGATTGAACATATTCAAGTTTCCCCACCGTTTCTTTCGCGTGCCGCCGGATTTGGACTCCGAAGCTTGCTGGCCGCTCTAGTCGAGCCCGTGAGTTCAACCATAACGAGGCTAAAGGCGAATCGCCGGAGGCTAGGAGCTGCCTTTCCGCAGATCGACAACGCTGCGCACCTCGGCGTTGAAGATTTCCCGCGCCCGCTTGACTAATGGATGCGCCAACGCCGCCTCCTGCACGCTGCCCGAAATTACCACCGGCGCTGCAACGGAAACGGGAGCCGCTGCGCCATCTCCCGAGACCTGGAAACGCGCCGGCGCGCCCAGCCGCTGCAACTCTGTGCGGATAATCTTTTCCGCGGCAGCGTTCACGGTGAGGCTGAGCATCTTCTTTCCCATCCCCGGCACATTCACGCGCACAGATCCACCATCGAGCGCCCAGGCGCCGCCACCGAGCAGCTGCGCGGCCGAACTATGTCCGGAGTTGGCGAGTGCGGCCACAACTGCGTCGCGAATTTGTTCAACGCCAATGCCATTCGCGGAGTCTGGCGTGGATTCAGGGAGCTTGGCGAGCGCCCCTTCGGTGAGATTGACCGCCGCGCCCAGTGCAACGCTTTCGCTGGCAGCAACCGGAAAGGGAGCGCGATACATTGATTCGGTTGTCCTTGCGGTTGAGTGGGTTACCGTTGTTTCCTCAACCACCGATTGCGCTTGGGCGAAACGACCTTGAGAGGCCGAAGAGCCCCAGAGGCTTTTCTCAGCCGGAGGAGTGTTCGCGGCGGGCGCTTCAGTTGCACGAGGTGTGCCGCCGCTGTTTCGCTGCGCGCTGGCAGGTTGCGCGCCGACACCGGCTCGCGGTGCGCTGATCGTTGTTGCGCCCCGCCCGCCTGCTCCGCCGGTCACGCTGCTTAGCAACTCTTCAATCGGCAAGAGCCGCTGCGCGTGAATCAGCTTCAGCAGGCCGAGTTCCAGATGCAGGCGCTGTTCCTGGCGATAGTTCAGATCGTCGAAAGTGCGCAAAACGATTTGCAGGTTGCGCGTTAACTCTTCTTCCGAAAATAAAATAGCGGTGCGCGCCGCACGGGTGCGTTCGTCCGACGAAATCTGCAGCAACTCAGTCTGCTCGCCGCCGAGCTTGGCCATCAGAGCGTTCCGCAAGTAGCGGACCATTTGGCGCGCCAGCGAAAGTGGGCTGTGGCCGGCGTTGACGAGAGAATTGACCTCTTCCATGAGTTCGGCGCTCTGGCCGGATGCAACAGATTCCATCAACCGCTCAAAAACTGTGTTGGGCACAGCGCCCATCAACTCGCGAATCTGCTCCGCCGAGAGCGCGGGCCGGCCAGCCACGAGAGGCGCCGACGCAATGGCTTGATCCATGATGGAGAGCGCGTCGCGCATGGATCCGTCGCCGGCTTCGGCAAGCAGCGCCAGCGCATCGTCTTCGGCGGCGACCTTCTCTTCGGCTGCAATCATCTTCAACTGCGCCAGAATGTCGTCGAATTTGACGGCATGAAAGCTGAAGTGCTGGCAACGCGAGCGGATGGTCTGGGGAATGTTTTCGGGCTCGGTGGTCGCCATCATAAAGATGACGTGTGCCGGCGGTTCTTCCAGGGTCTTGAGCAGCGCATTGAAGGCGGCCTCGGTGATCTGGTGTGCCTCATCGAGAATGTAGATTTTGTAGCGGTCGCGCGCGGGCGAGTAGCGCGCCGCATCGCGCAGTTCGCGAATCTCGTCGATGCCGCGGTTGGTGGCCGCGTCGATCTCGATCACGTCGACGGCGTTGCCCTGGCGAATCTCGATGCAGGCGTCGCACACGCCGCACGGTTCGGGGGTGGGGCGCTGAGGCGTACCTACCTCTGTCCGGCAGTTCAGTGCCTGCGCCAAAATGCGCGCGATGGTGGTTTTGCCAATGCCACGATGGCCGGAAAAGATGTATCCGTGGGCGATGCGGTTCTGCTGGAGGGCGTTGAGCAGGGTGCGGGTTACGTGGTCCTGGCCGGCAACGTCAGCGAAGCGCTGCGGTCGGTATTTTCTGGCCAGAACCTGGTAGCCCATCGGCTTGAATTCCTCACTTGCAGCTGCTCAAAATAAATAAGCGGCTCAGGGCCGATTGTATCGGTTTTGGCTGGGCGGCTGCGGCGTGGAAATTCGCTCGACCAAGCGGCGGCTCTCGAATGGTCCGCTTTGTCGGAGCCGTTGACCGGAAACCTGTCGCGGAGTCAAAGGAGCCAGAGTGTTTATTGTGGCGTGGGGCCGGCTGAGCGGATGAAATCAGCGTGCAAATGTGCGATTCTTTTTTTGTAGGAGTGCGCGTCGCGGGGACCATGAATGCGCGCGCCCACGTTCGATTGGCGTCTAATAGCTTGAGGGTTTGTGATGAGAGTTTGTCTGAGCTTTGCGGTGCTTGCTGCCTGCATAACAGCGGCCGCGCCACAGCTCAGCGCGCAGAATGACGGCGCCAAGTCGAGTTCGGGCCAGAGCCAGCCCGCGGCCGGTTCTCAAGCGGCCCCCTCCTCGCAGCAGCCCTCGCGCACCAATACGCAGCAAAACGCAAATCCGTTTCCTGAGAACACGGATTCGGTTCCGGTGTTGCCGAACCGAGACTCACCCGAGGCTGCGCCCAGCGACGAAGAACCGCCGAGTGAGCGCACGCCCATACCCGCCGAAGATGCCGACCCGGTGCGGGCCCCTGAAGATGCGGCAGCTGCTGCCACTCCCACTAGCAGCAGTTCGAGTTCGAGCCGCGGCGACATCGGTGATCTCTTCCCGGACGACGATGCCAACCAGCAGCCGGGAAAACACAAGAAGAAGGGCGAGGAGGTTGTGCCGGAGCATCATGAGACCGCCGCGGAAGATGAGGAGGTCGGCGGCTACTATCTCAGCAATAAAGATTGGAAAGCGGCGCTGTCGCGCTTTCAATCCGCACTGGTTCTGGACCCCGACAATCCCGATGTGTATTGGGGCCTGGCCGAAGCAGAGCGCCACACGGGCGACTTTGCGGATGCGCGGGCCAATTATCTGAAGGTGAGGGAATACGATCCGGGCAGCCATCATGCGAAAGAGGCGGCCAAAGCACTGGAAGATCCAGAAATCGCGAATGCGAAGGCCGACGCGGCAAAGCCGCAGGCGGCAGGGCAGCCAGCCGTCCCGCCGCAACAGTAGGGCCGCTAACACGGCGGCCGGCATAGGCCCGCCCTAAAATCCCGCCCAATGCAGATACGCGCGGATCATTGGCTCGCCCCACAAGCTGCTGACGATTCCACCGATGCAAAGAATCGTGCCGAGCGGGAGCTTGGTGTGCGCCCAGTTTTCATTGTTCTTGCGGGTTGAAGGCAGGAGAAGCAGAACCAGCGCGGCGATCGCGCCCAGGACGACGCCGATTGCAAAGCTAAGCAGCGCGTCCGGCAGGCCGAGCCACGCGGCCAGCATGGCCATCAACTTCGCGTCGCCCAGGCCAACGCCCTCGCGGCGGCGGATGAGCCAGTAGATCCAGCGAGTCACCAGAATCACACAAGCAGCGACGATGATCGCCATCAATTCGTCAATGACAGCCGCTTTCCGACTCAGTCGTTGCACCCACCAAGAATCGTCGACAGGTGCAACGATTGTCGTGAGGATCAGCCCAAGACCGATCCCAGGCAGTGTGATGAAGTTTGGAAGCCAGAGAAGTTCTGCATCGAGCGCGGCCAGAGCTATGAGCAGCCAATAGAAAACCATCTTGCTCAGGGCGTCCATCAGCAGGAGCTTCAGCGACGGCTCGTTCGACAAAAGGATCAGCGAGAGAGCATTCCACGCAACAATCGCCCAAAGCACGCCGACCGCGAGCTCAACGAGCGGATAACGCAGGCTGATCGATGCTTTGCACGTCCGGCAGCGGCCGCGCAAAGCCAGCCAGCTCACGACGGGCACGTTTTCCCACCACGCAAGCGTTCGTCCGCAGCCTCGGCAGTGCGAGCGCGGATGGACGATGCTCTCGCCCTCGGGCCAGCGGCTTAGACACACGTTCAGGAAGCTGCCAAAAGCCAGCCCCAGCAGCCCTGCGAAGATGGTTCCCACGATGCGAATCATGGAAGAGATTGAGTATACGGTGCTTCTGCCGGAAATGACGCACCGGTCGCCATCCCCGCTCCGGGTATCACTGCCCAAGCGCTAAAATAGAGATGGATGGATCTGCCGCCAGAGAGCCTCAGCGCGAAAGATCCCACGCCGCAAACTGCCACCGATCCGGCGCGGGCGGCGGCATTGTTTAAGGAGTCCGCCGCCATCATGGCTCGGTTGCGCGCTCCCGGCGGATGCCCATGGGACCGCGAGCAATCCTTCGAATCCATTCGCAAATACACATTGGAAGAGGTCTACGAGGTCTTCGACGCCATCGAGCGCCGCGACTTCGACCATCTTGCCGAGGAACTGGGCGATCTGCTTCTGCAGGTGCTGTTTTATGCGGAGATGGCGGCCAACGAAGGTTTTTTCTCGGTCTCGGACGTGCTTGAGGGGTTGAACCGAAAGTTGATCCGCCGGCATCCGCATGTGTTTGGCGAGGAAGCCTCGCGCGCGGCGGGCAACGACGCCGACGTAAATGCGGCCAACCTCGATGCGGCGGTCGAGGGATCGTCCGCCGCCGTCCTGCGCAACTGGGACGAGATCAAGGCGGCAGAAAAAGGGGCGGCCGAAAAAGCATTGCATGCAGCGGGGGCGCCTTCGGCGCCTGAACAGCCCTCGCGCCTCGACGGCGTTCTTCGTTCGCTGCCCGCGTTAGCTGAGGCTGCAAAGCTAGGGGCCAAGGCGCAGAAATCCGGATTCGACTGGCCAAGCTGGCGCGAGTTGCTGCCCAAAGTTGCCGAAGAGACGGCCGAGTTGGCTGCCGAAGCGGAAGGCGGCGATCCCGAGCGCCAGGATCGAATTGAGGCGGAACTTGGCGACCTGCTTTTTACGGTGGTCAATCTGGGCCGTCATCTTGGCGTCGATGCGGAGATGGCACTGCGCAATTGCAATCTGCGTTTTCGGCGGCGCTTCAGCGAGATGGAGCAAATCTCTAAGCGCCCCCTTGAAGAATTGTCGCCGCCGGAGTTGGAAGCGCTATGGGAGCAAGCGAAGAAGCGGCTCGCCGCAATGGAAAGGACCGCCGACAAGCTCCCCTCTCAACCGATTTCACAGGCGCGGCCATGATCGAGATTCGTGGTTGCGAGGGATTCGATGAGATGGAGGCGTGCGTTCAGCTCCAGATCGATACCTGGGGCTACGACGAGAACGACATCACACCTCGCAAGACCTTCATGCTCGCCCAAAGAATTGGGGGGCAGGTCATCGGCGCTTTCGATGTTGAACTTGGGAAAGGCAAACCTGGAAACGAGGCGAAAGCTCTAGTTGGCTTCGCCATGTCTTTGCCGGGGATCAAGGTGATTGCAGATGGACCTGAGCCTTACCTGCACTCCCACATGCTGGCAGTTCGGCCCTCGCATCGCAATCGCGGCATTGGCGCCCAACTTAAATGGGCACAGCGGGATGAAGCGCTTTCTCGCGGAATCAAGCATATGCAGTGGACATTCGATCCGCTGGTAATCCCGAACGCTTTCCTCAATATCCACAGGCTCGGTGCGACGGCCGGCACCTACCTTGTGGATTTCTATGGTGTATCCTCATCTCGACTGCAGGGCGGGCTGCCAACTGACCGGCTTCTGGCGGATTGGGAGCTGGATTCCCCGAGAGTTGAAGCGCGACTTGAACGTCGTCCGGCAGCGGAATTATGCATTGATGAGCGCATTATGGTCCCAGTCCCCATTGATCGCTGGAAGACCACCGAAGCAGACCGTAAAAGGGCCCTCGATGTTCAGTTAGTTATTCGGCAAAAGTTTCAGGATGCTTTCTCGCGGGGATTGGTCGTACTTGGCTTTTCTCGCGATGCGGAAGGAAACGGAATCTTCGAACTGGGCGCCCTCACCCAGTTGCAATCGAACCGAGCTTCTGGTTTTTCGAAAAGGGAATCTAAACCTTTATGAGAATTGATGCGATCATTCTGCGTGAAGTCCACATGCCACTGGTGCGTCCGTTTGAGACCAGCTTTGGCGTCACCCGCAACCGGCGAATCGTGCTCGCCGAAGTTCAATCGGAGGGTCTCTCCGGATGGGGCGAGTGCACCGCCGGCGAGCGTCCGTTCTTTTCAAGTGAATCCACGGATTCGGCGTGGCAGGTTATGGTGCAGGAACTCGCGCCCATGCTGGCAGCCGAGTCGCCCGAGCACGGCGGCGATTGTCCCGGCATCTTTCGCGCAGTGCGCGGCAACCCGATGGCGAAGGCCGCTCTCGAGAATGCGATTTGGGATTTGGAAGCGCAGCGCGAGGGTGTTTCACTTTCCCGCCTCCTCGGTGGCGTGCGCGACAACATAAGCTGCGGCGTTTCCATAGGAATTCAATCGTCCATTTCTGAACTGCTCTCCGTGATCGAGCACGAACTTGCTGCCGGGTATCAACGCATCAAACTGAAATGTAAGCCGGGTTGGGATGTCGAGGTCTTCGAGCGTGTGCGCAGCCGCTGGCCCGGAATTCTGCTCAGCTGCGACGCCAACTCGTCTTATCGCTTGCGCGACGAAGACCACATTGTCTCCTTCGACGCCTTCGATTTGCTGATGATCGAACAGCCCCTGTGGCACGACGACTTCTATTTCCACTCCGTGCTGCAGCGGCGCCTCAACACGCCCATCTGCCTCGATGAGTCTATTCGCAATCGCCGCGACGCGCTGGCTGCCATTGAGATGGAATCGTGCAAGGTCATCAACGTCAAGCTGGGCCGGGTGGGCGGATTCTCAGAGGCGATCGCGGTGCACAATGCGGCCATGGAACGTGGCATTCCGGTCTGGTGCGGCGGCATGCTCGAGTCCGGCATCGGCCGCGCGCACAACATTGCGTTGTCGTCCCTGGAGGGCTTTACGCTGCCCGGCGATGTGTCGGCTTCGGCGCGCTACTTTGCCGAGGACATCATTGAACCATCCGTCACGGTTTCGGAGCATGGCGAAATCGCGATCCCCGACTCTCCAGGCCGAGGCTACGAAGTGCGCACCGACCTGGTCGATCGCCTGACCACGCGCAAAGAAACCATTCGCGAGATGGCGCTGGTTGCCTGAACGCAGTTCCAGTCTGGATGGCCGCGGCTTCGACCGCGGCCATCTTTTTTCACGGGATTTCTATCTCCATTCGAGGGTTCTGGCGACAGTTTTGTGACCAGCTGCCGTAGCGCGTGACGAAGGTTCGCCGGGAGACCAGGCGCCGGACAGCCCGGGACTTACAATAGCTGGTATTGTTTCTGGATCGTGAGCCCCGTTTCCCAATCTTTGCTGGAGGCATTCGCAATGAATTCATTTCTTCGCGCATCGGCGCTGTTGGCTGCCGGAACGATGATTGCGGCGCAGGCTGCCGCCGCACAAGCTCAGTCACCCGCTCCCAAGCAGGACGACTCGGCGGCGCCGGCAAAGCTTCTGTCGGGGCTCGACAAGAACGTGATCGATCCCTCGATTGACCCCTGCACAAACTTTGTGCAATACGCCTGCGGCAACTTCAGCAAGTTGTATCCCATCCCCGCCGATAAGCCGGCGTACGACACGCTGTATATGGTTCTCGACCACACTGAGGCAGCGCTCCATGAGTTGCTCGGGAAGGTGGCGGAAAAGAGCGCACAGCACACGCCGAACGAGCAGAAGATCGGCGACTACTATGCCACCTGCATGGATGAAGATGCGATTTATGCGAAGGGCCTGAAACCGCTGCAGCCGGAACTGGACCGCATCACTGCGCTGACCGACAAGAAGCAACTGACCGCGCTGCTGGCGCACTACCAGATGATCAATATCAACGCGTTCTTCAGTTACTCTGAGCAGCAGGATTTTGCCGACGCCACTAAAGCGATCGCAGTGGTTGACCAGGGCGGCCTGGGACTGCCTGAGCGCGATTACTATTTCCGCACCGGCGATGCGGCGGACAAGACCCGCAAACAATATGTAGAGCACGTGACCAAAATGCTGACGCTCGTTGGTGAGCCTGCCGATAAGGCTGCGGCAGATGCCGACAAGATCATGGCGCTTGAAACCGCGCTCGCCAAGGTGTCACTCGACGCGACGACGCGCCGCGATCCGGAAAAGGTCTATCACTTGCTGCCCGTAACGCAACTGGCTGCGCTCACGCCCGCGATCGCATGGGAGGATTTCTTCTCGCGCACTGGCGTTCCGGAAATCACCAGCCTGAACGTGGCGACTCCGGATTTTTTCAAGGGCCTCGATGCTTTGATCGATTCCACAGATCTTGAGACCATCAAGAGCTACCTGCGCTGGCAATTGGTAAACAGTACCCCCCACCTCGACCTCCCGAAGGCGATCGACGACGAGAACTTCGATTTCAACGGCCGCATTCTAGCCGGGCAGCCCCAACAGCAGCCGCGCTGGGTGCGTTGCGTGCGCGGGACCGAAGGCGCAATGGACCAGGCCGTGGGCCATGTTTACGTCGACTCGCAGTTTTCCGCCGCGCAGAAGGCCTACACCCTGCAAATGGTGCATGACATTGAAGCCGCAATGGACCAGGAACTGGACCAGCAGACCTGGATGAGCGATGAGACTCGCGCCAAAGCCAAAGCCAAGTTGCGGCTGGTCGCCAACAAAATCGGCTATCCCGACCAGTGGCGCGATTACTCGAAGCTCACGATCGTTCGCGGAGATGCGTTGGGCAATTCATTTCGTGCCGCCGAGTTCGAAAACAAGCGCCAGCTGGCAAAAATCGGCAAGCCAGTCGATCGCGATGAGTGGTTCACCAGCCCCGCGACTGTGAACGCATTCTATAACCCGACGATGAACGACATTAACTTTCCCGCGGCGTTTTTGCAGACGCCGGTTTACGATCCCAAGTCGACGGACGCGGAAAATTACGGGCACCTGGGATTCTATGTGGGGCACGAGTTGACGCACGGTTTCGACGACCAGGGAAGCCAGTTCGATGGCTACGGAAACCTCAAGGACTGGTGGACTGCCGACGATCGCAAAAAGTTCGGTGCCATGACCGACTGCGTGGTGCATGAGTACAGCAATTTCACCGCGGTGGATGACGTTAAGGTGAATGGAAAGCTGACACTCGGCGAGAACACGGCCGACAACGGCGGCCTCAGGCTTGCGTATATGGCATTCCTGGCGGACGCCAAGCGCAAACACATCGACCTGAGCGCGAAGGATGACACCGGCTATACGCCGCAGCAGGAGTTTTTCATGGCGTTTGGGCAGGATTGGTGCGGCGGTTTTCGCCCGCAGCTTACACGGCTTCTGGTGCAGACCGATCCGCATTCGCCGGATCCAATCCGGGTGAACGGCGTGGTGCAGAACCTGAAGCCATTTGGGGAAGCATTCGGCTGCAAAGAGGGCCAGCCGATGATGCCCGACAATGCTTGCCATGTTTGGTGAGAGCAGCTTGTTGAAAAGTGCGGAGGGCTGTTAGCGGGATAACAGCGATTTGCTCTTGTGACCCCAATCGAAGCGGCGGCCGATAATGCCTTTCACGATCCAGTGATCGGTGGCCGCCGTTGGGCCTATGCCTACGCCAAAGTTTATCTCCCACTTAGGCGATACATTTAAATCGATGGCCGGAAAAATCTGCTGCTGCTGATTGTGAAGGCTGGCAATACTCGTGATGCTGCCATAATCCGCATAGTATTCAACGCCGCCAGCGACCACCTTTGTGAAGCCGTAGCTGATTTTGACCGCAGGCGAGAAATCGACTCCGAGATTCACATCCGGCCCATGCCAGGTTCGCTCGAGCGCGGGATTCACCGCGAAGTACCAACGCCCCGATGTCTTGTCTACGATCGGACGGATTTCCCACGTCCACGTGTCGGGCGAGAATAGAGGGCGCTGATAGCCCACCTCCATCGACAGGCTCGCCCCAACCGGCCAATGCCAACTGTCGGGGACGCGGACGCGCGGGCGAATGTGATCGCCGACCCACTCGACTCCGAGCCCGCTTTGCTCGCTGGTGAAGATGTAAAAGCCGACCTCCGCCCAGCCGTTGATCCCTTGCGTAATCTCAACCGTCTCGTGTTCGGCATGATTGGTGGGCGCGGAGCCGTCAACGTAGTAGCGCCGCCCATCGGCAGTAAAGTTCGAGTGCAGCTCAACCATTGTGGTCCGTGGCGTTACCGTGTCCGATCCGTACACCTGTATTTCGTAGTTGCCTTGCGCATGCGCAAAGACAGCGACGGCAGAAAGCACAAGGGCCGTGAACAGGGAAACGCCGGTCAGCCTCAAGCAAGCTCCTTTGAAATAGCTATGGTCAGATTCTTGCGGGGCTACCAGCCATCTTTCGGCCGATCCCGAAAAGTTCAGCGACGGAATTATGAGCCAGTGCGGACGAGCGGCTCCATTGATTTGATCACAGGGATTAACTTAGCTCAGTCGATTATGAATTGCTTCTCACGAACTCGTCCACTTCCGCGCGCTTTGGCATTGAAACAGCCGCGCCTTTGCGTGTGACGCAAATCGCTGCGGCGGCGTTGGCAAATCGCGCCGCCGTCCAGGGGTCGTTTCCTTCAAGCAGCGCGACCGCGAACGCTCCGTTGAAGCAGTCGCCGGCGGCAACGGTGTCGATTGCGTCGACCTTGTAGGGCTGCACCCATCCCGATTTACCGCCGGAGACGGCCACGTACGCGCCTTCGCCGCCGCGCTTCAGGACTACGCCGCGCAGTCCCTTGGCGAGAAGTTTCTTTGCGCTCGCCTCGACGTCCGCCTCATCGCCCACGTAGTGCGCGGCTTCGGTTTCGTTGGGCGTGAACCATGCCACCTGATTCCAGGCTGCCTGCGGCAAATCGGCGGCCGGCGCGGGATCGAGCATCACCGGGACACCCGCCCGCGTGCAGAACTCAAGTGTGTAGGCCAGCGTGTCCATGGGAATCTCAAGCTGGCAAAGAACCATTCCGGCGGAGCGGATCAGGTCGGCGTGCTTGTCCACCGTTGAGCGGTCCATCTTGCCGTTCGCGCCGGGGACGACAACGATCAGGTTGTGTCCGCCGTCGGCGACGTAAATTGGCGCGAGGCCCGAGGAGCCTGCGACCGCCTCCATCGCTGCAGTGTCGACGCCCGCGCGCTCCAGGCTCGCGATCAGTTCAGGTCCGTATGCATCGTTGCCGACCTTCGCCACCATGGCGACGGGATACCCAAGCCGCGCAGCCGCTACTGCCTGGTTTGCGCCCTTGCCGCCTTGGTTAGTTTCAAATCCAGTGCCGATGAGAGTCTGACCAACGGCGGGGATGCGCGGCGTGCGTGTGACGAGATCCATGGTGATGCTGCCGACGACGACAATCGGTTTGAGGAGTTGAGTCATGCACGCATCCTTAATACAACGGCGCGAGGGCCACTGAGCCCAGCCCTAACAAAAAACAGAGAAACATCAACACCAGCAGCGTGACCGCTGCGCGCGGGGCGCCGGCAAATTCGCGCCACACAAATACACCCCAGCATGCTGACACCATCGTCGCGCCCTGTCCGATGCTATAGGAGACTGCGGGCCCGACGAGGTGCGCGCCCGACGCGAGAAAATTCGCCACGCCGCCTGTTGCCCAGATCGCCCCGCCGAGCACGCCCGCCATGTGCCATCCGATAGGCGCCTTTCCGTATCCCGAGCCATCCACCGGCTCCTTGCCATCAAGCGGCTTCTTCATCAGCAGCCAGTTTGCCGGGAACGACGACAGGACGACGCCGATCATGAAGAACAGCGTGACCGCGTAGGGTCCCGGAGCAGGAGCGCCGGGCGAGCCGTTAAGCGCCCGCGCAACAAAGGGATAAAAGCATCCCATCAACACGCCGCACGCCAGACTGATGACGATGCCGCGCGCAGTGGTGTGTTTGGCTGTCGCCTCGCGTTTCCGGTACGCTGCTGCATCGAGCACGATCGCAACCACAACGAGTGCCACTCCGCCGAACAGCAGCAGGGGATTGCCTACCGGCTTGATAATGTAATTCGAAACTGCGCCGATGACGAGCGCGAGTCCGATGCCGACCGGGAAGGCGACGGCCAATCCGGCCACATCGATGGCGGCGACAAGCAGCAAGTTGGCGACGTTGAAGATCGCGCCGCCGGCGATCGCGTAAAGCATTGGTCCCATCGCGGTCTGGCGCACGTCCGCGAGAAAGGGCAGGCCCGCGTGCCCCATGCTTCCCGCCGTCAACCCCCAGAACACCGCGCCAGCCGCCATGCCGATGACGTAATCCCAGTAGAAAAGCTGGAACCGGTAGCCGGGGCAAAGCTTCAGCGTGTTGGCCCACGATCCCCAGCACAGCATGGTCAGAATGGTCAGGCTCAGCGCGGCTGCATACGTCTCTGGAATCAGCATCTCGATTTCCCTCTGCTCACGCCGGGGCACGCTGCAAAAAGGGAACCATAACACATCGAAGGCGGTTCTGTTTACCGGGAAAAAGCGGTAGTAACCGCGCGATTTTTTGGACGTCTTGGCCCGCAGGCTGCCATATTGGCTACTGCTTCGCCGCTTTTAGAGCTTCCGTCAGCGCCGGAACCACTTCAAACAGATCGCCGACGATTCCGTAGTCCGCCACTTCGAAGATGGGCGCGTCGGGATCCCTGTTGATGGCCACGATGCACTGCGAGCCTTTCATGCCGACCAGATGCTGAATGGCGCCGGAGATTCCGACAGCGAGGTAGAGTTTTGGCGCGACGGTCTGGCCCGAACTTCCGATCTGCCGCTCAAGAGGCAGCCAGCCGTTATCGCAAATCGGCCGCGAGGCGGCCAGCTCCGCGCCGAGCGCCGCAGCCAGATCGTTGACGATGCGCAAATTCTCAGCTTCCTTGATGCCGCGCCCGACGCCGACGATTCTCTGTGCGGAACCCAGATCGACTGTCTGCTCAGAACCGCGAAAGGGCTCGCCGGGCCGAGTGCGAATCTGCGCCGTCTCGATTACCGGAATGAAGATTTCGATCGGCGCGGGCTCGCGGCCTATCGGAGTCTCTCCGGCACGAAACGCGCCCGCCTGCACGGAGAGAAAGCATGGCCCGTTGCCTTGATGCCGGTAACTCCCGTTCAATCGCCCTTGCATCAGCTGGCGAACAAACGTCGGGCCTTCTTCAATCGCCACCACGTCGCCAATCAATACCTGGCCGAAGCGGCACGCAAGCGCAGGCGCGTAATCGCGCACCTGGTATGTGTGCGGAAAGACCACTTGCGTGGGCCTCTGGTCTTGGATGAGTTGATGCAGAACGGCGCAAAAACCGTCCGCCGAGTACTGTGCGAGCAGCGGATGCTCCACGCGGATCACTTTGCCGACGGATTTTGTCGCAGCTTCCGCAGCCAGCGCCGCGGTTTCCGCGCCGATGACTACGGCAGTGATGTATTCCGCCGGCCCAAGGCGCAGGGCGGCAGCAAGCGCTTCCCAGCTGGCTCTGCTGATGTGCCCACGGCTCTCCTCCAAGACCAGGAAAACACTCATAGGACGCGCGCCTCCGTTTTGAGCTTCTCTACCAGCGCCGACGCGGCTTCTTTCGCATCGCCCGGCAAAATCTGTGTCGTCTTCTGCTTTTTCGGCATGGAAATCTGCTCGAGCACGACGACAGGCGCGGGATCTATGCCAAGCTCCGCGACATTGACGGTTCGTAGCTCTTTCGTTTTAGCGCGTTTGATCCCCATCAGCGTTGCGTAGCGCAGCTTGTTGCCGCCCGATTGAATTGTCAGCACCGCCGGAGTAGGCAGCTCGATCGATTGGAACCACCCCTCTTCAAGCTCGCGCTTTACTTTCAGACCCTGCTCTGTTTTCTCAATGTGCAGAATCATCGTCGCGTGGGGAAGTCCGAGCAATTCGGCAACGATCACGCCGGTCTGCCCCAGCCCCACGTCTTCCGACTGCAACCCGGTCAGCACAAGGTCGGGATTCTCAGGCTTGATGGCCGCGGCAAGCAAGCGAGCGACGCCGAGCGCGTCAATATTCGGTAAAGCTAAGCCGCCCAAATCGTCAGTGACGACATGGATCCCGCGGTCTGCGCCCTTCGCAAGCGCCTCGCGAATTGCCGAGCCCACACGCACCGGCCCGGCGCTGACCACAATGACTTCGCCGCCAACCTGTTCTTTCAGCCGCAGCGCCTCTTCGAGAGCGTAATCGTCGGGCTCGTTCATCGCCCACTGAAGGTCCGATTCGTCAATCCACTTGCCGTCTGCGGCGATACGAAGCGGCGCGTCGCGCTCAGGAACTTGCTTGATGGCAACAACGATTTTCATGCTACGTTTCTCCACCGTACGCTCAAGATCACTCGGGCAAATTCTGAGCCGCCAGCTGCGCAATGTCCATCAACTCCGGCACGCCTTCGCCTTTTTCCGCAAACGCATCCCGAAACATCGTATTGCAGAAGGGGCATGCTGTGCCGACCACGCTCGCGCCCGTCGATGCGAGTTCCGCTGCGCGCGCGTGGCTTACTCGCTCGCCTTTTTCCTCGCCCAGAAACGCCAAGCCTCCGCCTGCCCCGCAGCAAAAGCTGCGTTCGCGCGAGCGCGGGGCCTCAACAAGTTTCCCGGCCAAGGCGACGATTTGCCGCGGTTCGTCGTACACGTCGCGATATCGTCCCAAATAGCACGGATCGTGGAACACAATCTTTTCCTGGTTTTGGACGGAGGGCAGTTGGTGAACGTAACGCGCCAGAAACTCGCTGTGATGCTCCACCTCTGGCGGCGTGCCGTACTCCTTCCAGTCCTCCTGGATCGTGCGCACGCAGTGCGGGCAAATGGAAATGATTTTTTTTGTTTTGGACTGGGCCAGTGTTTCGAGGTTCGATTCAGCGAGTTGCTGGAACAAAAGATCGTTGCCCAGCCGCCGCACCGGATCGCCGGTGCATTTCTCCTTGCGTAGCACGCCGAAGCTGATGTTGAGGTACCGCAGAATCTTCACCAAAGCCAGCAAAATATCGCGGCCCCGCGGATCGTATGCGCCCATGCACCCAAGCCACAAACAGTATTCCTGCGTTCCGTCAAATAGAGGCAGTGCATTTTTCTCAATGAATTTATCGCGCTCGGTCGACGCCATCCCCAGCGCGTTGCTGCCGCGCTCCAACGCCAGAAAGAGTTTTGAGCCGTAGCTGTCCTCCCAAGCGCCCGTATTTACCGCACCGCGCCGCAATCCCACAATCATGGGCACATGTTCGATGCCCACCGGACACTGGAACTCGCACGCGCCGCACGTTGTGCACTGGAACGCAGCCTCCTGCGAGTTCCATTTGCCCAGCAGCGGCTCCTCCGACCGGGGCCCGAATTCATTCAGATAACCGCGCAGTCCAAGGACAATTTCTTTCGGGTTCAGCAGCTTGCCTGTGTTGTTCGCCGGGCAATGTTCCATGCAGCGACCGCACTCCACGCACGAGTAGGCCTGCAGGCTGACGAGTTGCGTCAGATCCTTTCCCGCCACCAGCCCAAAATCTTCGTCGCCCGCGAGCGGAGGAATGTGCGCGAAGCCGCCGCGCGACAAAAACACCGTGAACGGGCTCAGCAACAGGTGAAGATGCTTGGTGTGCGGAATGACGGGCAGAAAGGCCAGAAGCGTGACGGTGTGCGCCCACCAAAGTGCGCGCGCCGCGCTGCTTGTTGCCGGCACAAAAAACGCCGCCAAATACGTGGCCATCAGCAAGAAAATCAGCAACGCAACCAGTCCGGAGCCCCACGAAAGCTCGCCCAGCCACTTGGGCCGCGCAATGAAACGCCGCACAAAAAGCCCGAAGATCCCCACCGCGCACGCAGCCGCGAACAGTGCCGCAAAACCAAAATAGAACCGCCCGACTCGCCCGGCGGGATCGAGAAACGCCAGGCCGAACACCGCTGCGCAGTGATTCACCGTGACCAGCACGAATGCGCAAAATGCCCAGAACACGAGCGCGTGCGCAAATCCCGCCAGAGGCCGCTCGCGAATGACTTTCGCCTGGAGAAGAACCTCCCACAGAAAGTCGCGTACCCGCCTGCCCACCGGCGCGAAATGAAAATCAGCGTCTTTTTTAGACTCGAAAATTCGCCGCAGAATCGATTGGAGGCGCCGCGCAAAAATCGTCACGGAGGCCGCCAGAAGCACGCAGAAGAGAGCTTTCTCCAGGGTCGAGAAATTTTCCGGCTCGGCAAGAACCTGCATGAAGGCGGTCATTAAAAGATGGGCTTACGGTCTACGATAGTATCCTATCGAGTGCAGCCCGCAGATCGCTGTGCAATGTCATTCTTCGGAGCAAGCTATTGACTCGTTATCTGGTGACGGGAGCCGCGGGATTTATCGGCCGATCGATCGCCGCAGCGCTGGTTAAGCGCGGTGAATCGGTTCGCGGCGTGGATAGCTTCATCACCGGCAAGCGCGCCAATCTCACGGGGCTTGAGGCCATGGAGTTCGTCGAAGGCGACCTGGCCGATCCGGCCGTCTGCGCCAAGGCCTGCGATGGGGTGGAGATTGTCTTTCACGAGGCGGCATTGGCCAGCGTGCCGCGATCGGTCGCCGATCCCCTGGCAACCAACCGCAATTGCGTGGATGCCACGGTGAATGTGCTCGTGGCCGCGCGCGCCGCAGGGGTGCGCCGCGTTGTGTATGCCGGTTCCTCGTCCGTTTACGGCGACACACCCACGCTTCCCAAGCGCGAAGACATGTTGCCGAACCCCATCAGCCCCTACGCTGTGGCCAAACTTGCGTGTGAGCACTATCTAGGCTCGTTCAGCCGTGTCTACGGGCTCGAAACGGTCACTTTGCGCTATTTCAACGTCTTCGGGCCTTTTCAGGACCCAACGTCGCACTACTCCGGAGTCCTTGCCATCTTTTGCCGCAAGATGCTCGCCGGAGAACAGCCAACGATTTATGGCGATGGCGAGCAGAGCCGCGACTTCACGTTCATTGAGAATGTAGTTGCCGCCAACCTGCTCGCAGCCTCCGCGCCGGCCGAAAAAGTCTCCGGCAAAATGATGAACCTGGCTACCGGCTCGGCCATCACGCTCAACCAGGTGTTCGAAATTCTCTGCAATCTCACAGGCTATTCGGGCAAGCCTTCCTACGCCGAGCCGCGTTCAGGCGACATCAAGCATTCGTTGGCCGACATCAGCCGGGCGAGGGAACTGCTCGGCTATACTCCGCTCGTCGATTTTCGCGAAGGTCTTCGCCGCACCGTCGACTGGTACCGGACATTGCCGAACTAGCCTCGATCGGCTGCGCTCGCGGCAAGCTTTCTGGCGAATTCCCGCTCAAATGCGGTCCCGTTTTTTCTGCTCAGCCCGCATGCACGCGTGATTCAACGTGTGATCGCAATCACGCCTGTTACGCAGACCATTGACGAACAATGTTGGTTGAACGAAACTGTCAGGGATTTTCCCCGGAATTGCTGCGCGTTTTGAACGCCAGGGCCATCCCTTCCGCCCCCGACTCGACGGGCGAGAAAGAGGCTCATGACGAGTTTTCGCTGCGGTGCGCGGCGGGCGCTCGTGTCTTTGCCCGAATTTCGAAGGCAATAACAGGAAGCTGCAACTTCGCGCATGACCTGCGGCGCTTGAGGTTTCCTTCCGTTGCCGAATCCTCTGTCGATCCACGAAGCCTTCCCGGGTTCAGTCACTTTGCCGGTTTCCGCGAGGCGCGCCTCAACGGGCGCCACTCTGAAATCTTCCACTTCGCTTGTTGAGCTTTGGCGCACTATTTGGCGCCGACGCCGCATGGTCTTCATGATCGAAGGCGCGTTACTGGTTGCCTGCGTCCTCTATTGCCTTATCGCTCCCAATCAATACGAAGCTGCAGGCCGCGTCGAACTTCGCGCTGCGCCTGTCTCCTCTCTCAGTCTTGACGGCGCGGAAACCCAGGTGCCCACCTCAATTCTTTCCACGCCCCTCGCATTGGAGACGCTTGCCAATGTCTTGCGCAGCGAACGTCTTGCATGGCGTGTGATCACCGGCCTCAAGCTCTACCAGGCTCCCGGCTTTTGTTCGAACTTCTCCGGCCGCTTTCCCGGCTTCGACGCCGCGAAACCCTCCCCTGAAGCTCAGGCGTGGCTTCTCGAGCGCTTCTCGCGCCGCCTGCAGGTTGAATCCGTGCCACGCACCATGCTGGTGGAAATCCGTTTCCGTTCGCACGATGCAGCGCTCTCCGCCGCGGTCGTGAACGCGCTCATTGCCGCTTACGACCAGCAGGAAACCGAGTCGCAGATTGATGCCACAGCCCAGGCATCAGGATGGCTCAGCGCGCAGCTTTCCGAATTGAAGATGCGCGTGGACCAAGACCAACAGAGGCTGGCGGGGTTTGAACAGCAACATGGCATCGTGAGCACGCCCGACGTTTTGGCCAACGGCCAGCCGGGCGAAACCGAGCATAGCGCCGCGTTGATCGAGATCGACGATCTGAGCAGCCAGCTCGTCGCCGCCACCTCGGACCGCATTCTGGCGGAAGCAGAGTATCGCGCGGCCTCGCATGGAGATCCCGAAGCCGTCATGGCCTCCGATCCACGCCTGCAGGCGGACAATGCCAACTTCGCAACCGCGCTTCTTCAGCAGATACACGCGCGCCGCAGCGATCTTGAGCAGGAGCAAGCGCAGCTCAGCGCCGAGCATGGCCCGGGATTTCCGCGCGTTGTTGAAATCGGCCGGCAGTTGCAGGATCTTGACCGGCAGAAGCAGGCCGAGGACGCAAAGCTTGTCGAGCGCTTCCGGTCCAACTGGCAAACTGCTCTCGATCGCGAGCAGCTGGTGCGCAATAGCCTTGCGCAGGCAACGGATGAAGGCATGAAGCTGAACCAGGCTGCCACCGAGTACGCTGTTATGCGCCAGGAAGCCAACGCAAGCCACGAGCTTTATCTGCGCGTTGAAGCCAAGGCCGAGGAAGCGGGCCTGGCGGCCGGAGTGCGCACCTCGAATATCTCGGTTGTAGACTACGCGCGCCAGCCGGTGAAGCCTGTGGCGCCAAATCTTCCGCTCTACGGCGCAATCACCTTTTTCGTGGGCCTCTGGATCGCGGTGGGCGCGGCGCTGCTGCGCGAGTCGCTCGGGTCCGCTGCAAGTCCGGCACTGGTCGTTCTGCTGCTGCTGTTCGGCGCAGGTGCATCGGCTCGCGCGCAAGCTCCCACACCCAACACATCGGGGTTGCCTTCGGGCGTCGCCAGTTTTCCGCAGTCGCAGGAGACCAGAAGCGTTCCGAATCCGAAAGACGCGCCCGCCGTTTGGAATGATGCGGCCGGCGTGCAGACTGCGGGCGGCGCGCCAACTGCCGGGAATTCGCCATCTTCCGCTCCGATGCCCGCGCCCATTGGGCCCGGCGACTCGCTCGACATCGCCGAGTACCATACGCCGGAGTTTCATTCGATGGTGCGCGTTTCGAACGCAGGGATCGTCACTTTACCGCTGATTGGCGAAGTGAAGCTCGCCGGTCTCGATGAGCAGTCGGCTGCGCGCGCAATCGAATCAGCTCTCGTGGCCAAGGGAATGTTGCTGCATCCGTTGGTTTCAGTGCTCGTCACTTCCTACGCCGGCCAGGACATGAGTGTCCTTGGCGAGGTCGCGCGCCCCGGCGTGTATCCATTTACGGTCCACCATCGCCTGCTCGATCTGATTTCAGCCGCCTCTGGGCTTTCGCCGAACGCGGGCCGACTCGTGAACATTTTCCATCAGGGCGATCCCAAAACCCCGCACCCGGTTGTTCTCGATCCCAGTGGCACAGACACATCTTCCGATCACAATCCGGAGCTCAGCCCCGGCGATATCGTTCAAGTCAGCCGCGCCGGCCTGGTCTACGTCGTGGGCGATGTGATCCGCCCCGGAGGGTTTCCCGTCGATCCGGTGCAAGGGCTCACCGTGGTGCAAGCGCTTTCTCTTGCCTGGGGGCCATCGCAAAACGCCGCTACGGGCAAAGCGCTGCTGATTCGCGAACAGAAGGGCGGCCGGGCCATGATCGCGCTCAACCTGCGCCGGATGCTGCGCGGCCAGGACCCCGATCAGCCTGTGCAGGATCGCGACATTCTCTACGTGCCCGATTCCGTGGCGCGCAACCTCGTCAATCGCACGCTCGAGTCCGCGATTCAATCGGCCATTGGCGTCACGATTTATTCGGCTTTGGTTTATTCGCAACGCTACTGATGAGGCGTAGATGAGAGCAATCGCGCAGCTCCTGCTTCTCGTGTTCGCCTTCACGATTCCATGGGAGTACTCCCTCGATCTGGGCGGAGTGCTCGGCAATGCCGCTCGCATCGCGGGGCTGCTCGCGCTTCTGGCCGCGGTTCTGGCCGTGCTCCAGGCCGGCCGCCTGCGCACACCTGGAGCTTTTTGGTGGTTGACGCTGGCGCTCTTTCTCTGGTTCTGCTGCTCCTATTTCTGGTCCATCGATCCCGTCACGACGCTTGAAAAAATGCGCGGATTTTTCCAGGAGATGATGATTGTCTGGCTGATGTGGGAGCTCATCGTCACTCCCGACGACCTGCGCTCGCTTCTGCGCGCTACCATCGCCGGCAGTTGGGTGCTTGCAATTCTTACTCTCGCCGCTTTCAGTTCGCCTGAGGCCATCGCCGCAGGGCAGGTGCGTTTTGCCGCATATGGTCAGGACCCGAACGAAGTGGCGCGCTTTCTCGATTTCGGTTTTCCGCTGGCGGCGCTTCTGGTCAACTGCGAACGCCGCTGGCCGGCGCGCCTTCTGGCAATTGGTTTCTTTCCCCTCGGACTCGTCGCCGTGCTGCTCACAGCTTCGCGAGAAGGTTTTCTGGCTGCCATTATCGGCATGGCTGGCTCCGTGGTTCTGCTGGTTCAGGGCCATGCGCGCCGCGTGATTACCGCACTGTTCACGCTGCCGCCCGCTCTCGCGGCGCTTTGGCTTATCGTTCCGAGTGGTACGCTGGCCCGCCTTGCCACCATTCCCGAGCAGATCCAAACGCTCGATTTGAATCAGCGCATCAACATCTGGTCTGTCGGCTGGCGCGCTTTCACGCACGCCCCGATCGTGGGAACCGGGGCGGGCTCATTCGTGGCCGCGACGCATCTGGCCCCCGTCGACACTGCGCACAACACAGCGCTCTCCATTGCGGTCGGCGGAGGTCTTTGCGCACTTTTTCTTGCCTTAGCGCTGATTGTGCTCGCGCTTCGCTGCGCGCTCAAAACGCGCGGCGCTCTACGCCTTGCGCTCGTGACATCGTTGCTGGTCTGGATTCTCACTTCATTCGTAGCCACGGTGGAAGAGAACCGTACGACATGGCTGTTGCTGGCGTTGATTGCCGTCGTCGGCCGCCTGGCAGCCGACGATCCGGGCAGGCTGGCCGCGTGCTTCTCGGCGCGGCCGCAGCTTCGATCGGGCGCCAGCGCGGCGCAGCTTACCCCACAGCACGAAGCCTAGAGGACAGCGAAGCAACCATGTCGACCGCCTCCGTTGCCGCGCCCTCCCGGACCACCAGCGTAAATCGAACCATTTTCCGCGCGGCCGTCTCCGTTGGCGCAGCCGGCATTTTCGTCAAAATCCTTTCCACGTTCAAGGAAGTCGCAGTTGCCTCGGTCTACGGTCGGTCCGACGGCATGGACGCGTTTCTCGCCGCTGCGCTCATTCCCAACCTGCTCGTCAATCTCATTGCAGAATCGATGAACCAGGCGCTCGTGCCGACATTGGTCCGGGTGAGGGAACAGGAGGGCCGCGAACGCGCGCAACAGCTTCTATCAAGCGCCATGCTCTGGATGTGCCTGCTGCTTGCCGCTGCCAGCCTTGTGATGGCCTTTGCGGCGCGCGCATTCTTCCCACTGATCGCTTCGCACTTTCCGCCTGCAAAGCTCACGTTGGCCGTGCATCTGTTCTACGGGCTTCTGCCCGTGGTTCTCATCACCGGAATCGCCACCAACTGCACGGCAGTCCTCAACACGGACGAGCGTTTCGCGGTCCCTGCGCTTGCGCCTCTTGTTATTTCCGTCGCGATCATTTTTGGTGTGATCTTCTTTGGCGCACGGTTCGACATCTGGGCGATGGTCTGGGCCACGCTAATCGGATCGCTTCTGCACGCCGTAATTGTCGCGGGGATGATGCAGCGGCGCGGCTATCGCTTCCGCCTGCGCTGGCAGCGCATGGACGAGCCTGCGCGCGAGGTCGCCGGGCAATACGGCCCGGTGTTGCTCTCGAGCGTCGTATCTTCAGGCGGGTTGATCGTCGATCAGTCCATGGCCGCGATGCTGATCGCGGGCAGCGTCTCTGCTCTTGCCTATGCCAACCGCTTCGTCAGTGTGGTGCTCACTCTGCTGGCGGGCGCAATTTCTACAGCCATCGTTCCTTACCTCTCGCAGATGATTGCGCACCGTGACTGGGCAGCCTGCCGCCGCACGCTTCGGACCTGGGTGCGTCTCACGGCGCTTATCTCCATCCCGATCGCGGCGTTTCTGATTGCGGCCGCGCGCCCGATCGTCCGCGTTGCGCTTCAGCATGGCCGGTTTTCGGCGCACGATACCGCCGTCGTCGCATCCGTTCTGGCCATGTACGCCATTCAGATTCCGTTTTTCGTCGTCAGCCGCGTCTATTACCGCTTTGTCGTCGCCATGCGACGCACTGACCTGATTCTTTACTGCGGCATTCTCAATCTCGGCCTCGACATCGTGCTGAATATCATCCTGATGCGCTGGTTCGGCGTGACCGGCATTGCGCTGGCAACCTCGCTTTGGAGCGTGAGCACATTTTTTTATCTCTGGTACTGGAGCCGGAAACTGCTCACAGAAGCAGTTGCTGCGGAGGCTGCGGCATGATTCCATCTCCCGCCGAGTATTTGCTTCGCTGCGACGATCTTTGCCCCACCACACCGATGGATCGCTGGCAGCGCGTGGAGTCTCTGATTCGAGATTTCAACCTTCAACCCATCCTCGCCGTCGTCCCGGATAACCATGATCCGCAACTTGAGGATGCATCTCCTGATCCTCTTTTCTGGCAGCACATGCACGGGCTCGAAGTTTTGGGGGCAGTTATCGGCCTCCATGGTTATCGGCATCTTTGCGCGAGCCATGGCCGCAGCTACCTCGGCCTCGCTCGCACTTCAGAGTTTGCCGGCGTTCTCGCCGAAACCCAGCGCTTGTGGATCAGGAATGGGCTGCGTATTTTGCGCACGCACGGACTGAACCCCAGGATCTGGGTCGCGCCGCGCCATGGTTTCGACCAGAGCACCCTCGATGCCCTCAATGCCGAAGGCATCGCGCTCGTCTCCGACGGCTTCGCCCGTCTGCCATTCCGGCGGGCCGGAGCTACCTGGATTCCGCAGCAGCTTTGGGGCCCCGTCGAGAAGACAAAGGGGGTATGGACCATCTGCATCCACCCCAGCACAGCAACCGATGCGGATATTTCGTCGCTGCGCGCGTTTCTATCACACCATGCCGATCAGTTCACCTCCATCGATCAGATCCTGTTTCGCATTCAACCCACCACCTTGACCCTCACAGAATTTCTTTATGCCGAAGCGGCGCTGCGCCGGCTCAAAGCTTCACGAGCCGTTAGGCGCGCGCGCCAATTCATGCCCTTCTGACTGAGCAACGTTTCGTAGAGCCGCTCCCAGCGGTTCAGCACGGCTTCCAGGCAGAATTCCTCCATCACGCGCCTTCGTGCGCATTCACCCATTGCGAAGCGCTTCTCGAGCGGCATCTCCATCAGCCGGGTCATTATGCCGCGCAGGCTGTCGGGATCGCCCGCTTGCGCCAGCCAACCGTTGACGCCATCCGCGATCACCTCGTTTGTCCCGGGCACATCTGTCGCCACCGCAGGTACTCCGCATGCGCCCGCTTCAAGCAGCACCATCGGGAGCCCTTCCCACCGCGACGACAACACGAATCCATCCGCAGCCTGCATCCAGTGTTCGACGTTCGGCTGAAAGCCCAAAAAACGCACTCGCCGAGCCAATCCGAGTCGACGCGCCAAATCCCGTAGTTCCTCTGCAAGCGGTCCCGTGCCCAGAATCACAAGATGTGCATTCTGCGGCAGGCGCGCCATGGCCCGCAAAAGAGCCGGATAGTCCTTCACAGGCTCCAGCCGGCCCACGGCCATCCAAAGAAACTCATCGGTCAGCCCAAGCTCACGCCGGGCCGCGACTCGCGCCTGCGGATTCGGGGCCCAAGCCTCGACTTCAATTCCGTTGCCGAGAATCGACAGGTGATTTCTCTGCACCATCCCTTTGGCCAGATGAGCGACCGCCGTCGCGCGGCTCACTGCCGTGACATGGTCGGGCATCCAGCGGCTTAATGCATAGCCGGCGCGCCGTCCGTTCGTGCCGGTGTTCGAGCTATGCAGGGTATCGACGACCACCGGAACCGGTGCAGCCAGGCGCGACCATCGGCACAACCATGCAGCGTGGGGCAGATGAGCATGCAGCACATCCGGGCGTTCCCGCTGCAGCCAGCGATGGAAGCGAATCCATCCCCGGGGGTCGGCGAGGCCTTTGCGCGTCTCCAGGCTTGTGAAGGCTACGCCGCAATCGCGCAGCTCAGTGGCTGCCTCGCCGCCATCGCCGTAAAGCGCTACTACGCTTACACGCCAACCGCGGCGCCGCAGGCCTTTGGCCAGCAGCATGGCTTGCCGTTCGGCCCCACCGATTCGATTCAGGCCGGGGATAGCAATCGCCGCGTGGCTCACGTTCGCCTCCACGCATGCGCGTCGATGAGTTCCTCATAGGATTCGATGGCGCGCTCGAAAGCAAATTGGTTCTCCTGCCATTTTTCTTCAGGCGCGGAATCGCGGGCGCGCTCTCTGCCGCGGAGCGGAGTGCCGAGAGCGACCGTGGCGGAGCAGGCGCCTGCGATGAGCATAGAAATGGCAATGAGAGGGAGGGTCAAGGCACACAGAAGGCCCGTAAGAGCATAACCAAACCAAGGACGAAACACAGTGCTTCTCCAGTGACACAACTGCAGCTTCCCGGACGCGCGGGCGCCGAGGGCGTGGATCTTGTGATCGATCTGCCTCGAATGGGCGCAACTCGACTCAGCCGCATTGAAAGCGGTCTTTTCGGGTACTCAAATCGAGACAGTGTTTTTGCTGTTGCTTTGGCGGGACTGTTACTCGACAAACTCGGCGATGCTCTATGGATTTAAAGGCCCAAATATACGGTGGCCCGGCACGCCCGATTCTTCTTCGTCTGAGTACAGCTCCCTGGACAACGCGAGGTGACCCTGGAATGACTTCCCAGCGTGGGTGTGGAAAAGATGTAAGAAATCTGTACCCACAGGAAACATCCAATCGAAAATAATGTCAAGTCATAAATTTCCACAGGAAAAGTCCGCGAATTTGTTGCGTTTGTGCTTGAGTAAGCGCGACCTATAAAGCGCGTTCACTCCACTTTTTCCACAGGCACGGCCGCGATTGTCCCGGCATCTGGTCCAAAGATCGGCTGAAAGAACCGCTCGCCGGGACTGACCGTTTCCAGCGCTGAAACGATGGTGGCAGCCAGTGCCGCTGATGAAACCTCAGGTGCAACCCACGCGCCTTGCCGGCCGCGCAACAGATCGATCACTCCTCCCGAGGCTGGAGTCGCGACAATGGGCAGGCCGGCGGCTGCAGCCTCCAGCAGAGCATTCGGCATGCCTTCGTGGCGCGACGGGAGTACAAAGAGCGTCGTTCGAGGAAACAAACCATAGGGAGGATCGACGCGGCCGGCGAAAAAAACGGCGCTCTGCAACTGCAATTCGCTGCAAAGCGAACGCAGAGCCTGCTCCTCGCGGCCTGCGCCTACCAAGGTGAGCCTCACCTCAGGAAATCTCTGGCGGACCATTGCGAGCGCTTCCAGCAGAAGATCGAAGCCTTTCTCGCGGGAAAGACGCCCCACCGCCAGCAGCTGCGGCCAGGCGCCGCGCTCATCCGCTGCTTCCTTAAGTGCTGAGCGAATTCCCGCCACGTCAACAGGATTGGGCAGAACCACGATGTGCTCGTCAGTGATTCCCGTGGCCAGTGCCAAATCTTTCGCCATGTCTCGCGACTGGCAAATCAGATGATCGGAGTTGCGATAGAGCACGCGGTAGATCAGGCGAGTGAACCGCGGCATCCGTCCGAATCCCATCACCGCAGTCGCGGTCGCGTTCTGTCGCACCAGGACCGAGGTCCGCGCCGGAAACATCGGGCGCAGCATGAGCACGAGCAGGCTCACCTCAGCCGCTCCGGTCAGCACAACTTCAGGCCGAAGCCGCCAGATGAGCCGCAAAAGCGGCCAAGCCCCAGCGCGCGCTCGCCCGGCGCCCAGCGGATGAACGCGAACCCACTCGGGAAACGATTCACCGCTCGAGTCCCTCTGCCCGACCAGGCCGAGGTGAACTTCGTACTTCTCGCGCGACAAACCGCGCGCCACGAGAGCAATCACGTGCTCCGCTCCTCCTCCGCCCAAATGCGAAAGCAAGAGCAGAATTCTGGTTTTTTGCGCCATGGCTTTCCCGGCTTGCGTTTTCTGCGAGGGAAACCATTCTGAACCAAAGCCGGCCAGCTGATGTGTGTTCACAATCACTGACCGCGTATTGGATTCTTTTAACCTTGATCATTCGCACTGATCCATTGCTTCCGGAACCACCCCACCAGAATCTGGTCGCTGACTTTACCTGGAGCGATATCTGCGTTGTGCAGGTGCCCAATGGCAGATTCAGTGGCTGGTCCCTTTCCGTTCGTTCGCAGTTTCCGCGAGCAGCCGACCGTCCTTCTTGGTGTCACCACGCAGGAGCTGTGCCTGATTCTCGGTGCGCGCCTTCGCGTTCTGCGCCGTGCAGGGTTTCGTGTTGTCCTGGTCTCGGGCCCTGGCGACCTTGTGGAGGGCACGGCGGCACGTGCGGGCGTCGAATCGATTGTTCTGCCGATGCACCGCTCCATCGCTCCTTTGGCCGATCTCGCGGCGCTGTTTCGCCTCTGGCAGATTCTTGGCCGCTATAAACCAGATCTGGTTGAGTTCAGCACTCCCAAAGCCGGGTTGCTCGGAATGCTTGCCGCGTGGCTGCGCGGAGTGCCCAGGCGCATTTACATGCTGCGCGGCCTCAAGCTCGAACGATCGCACGGGTTCAAACGCTGGATCCTTCTGACTGCGGAACGCATGGCATGCCTTTGCGCGCATCGCGTGCTTTGTAACAGCAAGAGCCTGCGCACCGAGGCGCTCGCGCTTCGCCTTGCGCCCGCTTCAAGATTGCTGGTTCTGGGTGAGGGAAGCAGTAACGGGGTTGATGTCGATCGCTTTTCGCCTGGTCCCAGTGCCGTACGCGACCAGTTTTCTATTCCTCGCGACGCGCTTGTTCTGGGATTCGTGGGCCGGCTCACGCGGGACAAGGGATTGCCGGAACTCGCCGAAGCCTTCGATCGCATTCTGGAGGCCGAGCCGGCCGCGCATCTGCTGCTTGTGGGATGGTTCGACCAGGCTGAAGACGCGCTCGAGGCCGGTTTGCGCCAACGCATCCTCACGCATTCCCGCATTCATTGTTCCGGCTTCGTCTCCGACTGCGCGCCTTATTACCGCGGCATGGATGTGATGGTTCTTCCCACCTGGCGCGAAGGCTTTCCTAATGCGATTCTGGAAGCGTCGGCCAGCGGCATTCCTGTCGTCACGACCTTATCGACAGGCGCTCGCGATGCCGTCGTCCGCGAGGTCACGGGCCTTCTGATTCCGCCCGGTTATCCCGAAGCGATCGTGGATTCGGTTCTAAAACTTTTCCGCGATCCTGAGCGCCGTTTCTATATGGGCCGCGCTGCGCGGGCGTGGGTCAGCGAACATTATTCCGAAGATCGAGTTTTGGGACTGACGGCGAATTATTACCGCGGCCTGATGGAACCAAGATCGATTCAGTACCTGCAACAGGCGTGATGTGTTCCGCCATCGAAATCACATCGCAACCAGTGCTATTCTGACCGCGTTGGAGGACACTTCCCCGTCCCAGGAGGTTCTGTGCACACTCCCGTCAATCGCCGAACGGTCGATCTCAGCGGCTATCCCGATCTCGTGGTCGTGTATCTCGGCATGCGCGTGAACCGACTCACCGGGCTAAAGACGCTGATCGGATTCGGGCCGCAGATTTCGAAGTCTGTCGTCGATCGCCCTGACGGTCTGCTGTGTCATGAGAACTTTGTCTTCTCGTTCTTTCCCATGCACGCCGGCATGCGCCAGTATTGGCGCGATATGGATTCGCTTCTGAAGTGGACGCGGTCTGACCCACATCGGCAATGGTGGAAGAAATTCCTGCGTGATTCTGGCGGGACAGGCTTTTGGCACGAAACCTACACGCTGCAGGGCGGCATGGAGGCCATCTACGACGACGTCTCGCCAAAAATCGGCTTCATGGCGTTCGCTCCCATCGTTCCCGCGCGGGGATCGATGTTTGGTGCGACGCACCGGGCGAAGCGCGAAATGAACCGCGGGGAAGACCTTGATGCTGTTGTGAGCGAGCAGGATCTCTACGGGAAGTGATGAGAAACGTGCACTCAATAGGTCGTGCTGCCGCTCCTTCCCTCATTTTGCCGTCAGGGAACCTTAACCGCCTGATTCCTCACTTCGTTCACCGTAATCGACATTTCCTGCTCGCCGGGAACGAGTTCGAGACCCAGCGTTGATTTGAGCACAGTATTGATGTTGGCGAGATTCAGCGTCTCGGTGTCTCCCACAGGAAGTTTGAATCGGGCATCGTAGTGGCCCGCGATCCCCGTCTCATTGATGATGGGGTTCTCCAACGCTGTTGCCAGTTCATACGCGAGATCGTCCATTGTGCCGTTCATCAGAATGACGGAGCCGTGCCACGCGCTTCGTTTCACTTTGCGTGTCGAGGCCGACGGACTGAGAAGCTTCGCATTTGTGTCGAGCGCGCGAAGAATGTAGGCCGGTTTTGTAAGCGTCTTTTCCTGAATCTCCAGATGTAACGCCGCGAGAACAGCCTGCTGCACATCCGCATCCGTCACAGCTTGGGGCAGGTCGACGAAATGTGTATGCAGGTCGAAGCGGCCGTCGGGCAAAGAGCCTTTGAGCACATATCGATTCTCAAAAACGTTAAAGGCAGTGGCGAAAAGGCTGTCGGCGTCGCATCCAAGGTAGTCCGTTCCTGTAGGCGGATGATTCATGACCGAAAACTTGGCATCGGATGCGGCTTTGCTGATCGAAACGGCGAAAAGCGTCTGCGAGGTCTCCGGCGTCGGTGGTTCACTTGAGGTCGTGATCTCCATGGCCGGCTTGAAGGCTACGAGTTTTCCTGCCGCAACGGCTCGCAAATCGGAGGCGGTCACAGAATCAATCTCCGTGACTGCAGCGATTCTTCCCCTTGGGTCGACGATGACGGTCGTCGGCCGCGACGTGACTCCATATCTCTGAAACACACTGCCCGTTTCGTCGACGCCCACCCATCCGGACATTTTCTTTCGAGTAAGGAATGTCGCAACAGCCTTCAGATCCTCGTCGTCGATCGAGATGAACTGGAATTTTGCCGGATCGAGCGATCCAACAAGTTCATTGAAGTGGGGAAGGCTTGCAATGCACGGTGAGCACCATGTGGCCCAGAACTCAAGGACGACGACTTTACCCTTGAGGCTCGCCCAGTTGGCTGTGGCTCCTGAGGGAGCCTGCAGCAGCTTCAGCGGATCCAGGGGTGGGGCGGGTGAACCTTTCGCCGGATGCGCCCAAAGAGGAGAGCCGCTGAGCGATGCCCCGGCAAGCGCAATCAGAAGTGTGAACTGAGTGAAATGCGTCCGAATCTCAACCTCCCAGCCTCAGTTTCAGCCTTATCTCTCATTCGACACCGAAGCCGCGAGAATTGTTCCGAGTCAAGGGTGGCATCGATTTCAACTTTCTTCCCTGCCAAACAGTTCCGGCTGCGCTTCCGTCTTGGCCGCGCGCTTTTGCGCTGCTGCCCCGATCAGGCTCATGACTTCGAGCATTTGCACGGCCTGGCGCGGGACAAAAATTCGCTGAGTGTTCGAGCGCGTATCAGGCGGCGTCAGCATCAATCCGGCTCCGTCCACCAGCGTGCGGTCATTGGCCGCAAGGCCCTCCAACTCGTCTCCATCCGTCAGGACGAGCCGCAGCCAGAGGCCCGGAGTGCGCGGGCGCACGGAGAACTTCTTGCGGATCAGCCGCTCGGGGTTTGCCTGGTCCGACGAGCCGGAAGGGAAGTCGCGTACCCAGCAGACCCATTTCACTTGCTCCCATGCCATGCGGACGACCTTACCGCCCTGATCGAGGATCTCCAGTTCCGTCCCGGACTGGCCGAAATCTGCGCCGGCATAGCCCGCGAACCAATCCCGGGAGAACTTCCGCACAATGACAGGTTTGCGTGCCGAGGCCATCGCTCTGGATTGTCGCACGGCGCGTGGCGTGGCGCGTTGTGACATGTTGCACGATCTTGATACCCGAGCGCCTGCAACCCGTTGATTTCTGCCCACTTTTCCGCACCGAAAAAGTTGCAGTCCGCATCCAACCTGACTGGCCTTCCGGCCTTACTTGTGTTAATGTCTTTGTTTGCAAGTTTGTATGAATCGCGCCTAACGACAGCATCATCAGATACTTGGGCTAAGGTCCGAACGCGGAATCAGGTTAGAGAATGCCCGACTATATCTACCTGCTGGAAAACCGGCTCTCTGCGGACCAGCGCAACGCTTTGACGCAGATACGCGCCGCCGCGCGCGATGCCGGATCCATCCTTTTTCTTACCGGCGATGCGGTTCGGGACCTGACCAGCGGCCATGGCGTGCGCGACCTTGAGGTCACGCTTCAAGGAAACGCGCTCAAGCTTAAGAAAGCATTGGAGAAAGCTGGAGCGAAGGTCTGGGGCGAAGACGAAGCTTCGCGCAGTCTTTATCTTTGTTTCCCGGGTACGGTTCGAGTGAACGTTGCCAGCGCCCACAGAGTGGAGTATCCCAAGCCGGGCAAGCCTGTTTTTACCCCGGCTTCGATTCATGAGGATCTGCGCAGACGCGACTTCACTGTCAATTCCATGGCCATCTCGCTCAATGAGGGCTCTTATGGCCTCTTGATGGACCCGCTGAACGGCGCTGCCGACATCGAAATGCGCGCGCTGCGCCTGGTTTCAAACTACGGCTTCATTGAAGATCCGGCACTGCTCATCC
>DATKMH010000012.1:0-74947 GCA_035541975.1 Occallatibacter sp.
AGCCCATCTTGTTTTGCTTACAGAGCGTCTGTGCCTCCTCAGAAAGGTGAGGCGCGATGACGAAGGGAATGGCGCCGGCCATGTTGGACTCGGAGCCTGCCTGCATCTGGTGCAAAGCAGCGCGAAGCTGTCCTGTTTCACCGGAGACATCGGTGTCGCAGACGAGAGTATGGATATGGCCGTGAACGTCAATGCGCGCCCGGATTGCCGGCGAGCCACTGGCTTGCGCCAGATGCTCAACTTCAATTAGCTTCACGCCGGATACGCGCGTGAACAGCGATTTCAACGCATCGGTAGCGCGCGCTTCAAATTCAGTCGACGTTGCGGCCGTCTTCATCGGAATCTCCCATGTCATACAACAACGGAGCGGTGGGCTCCTTTTTTGCCGGGCCGAGAATGAACGAGTTATTTCCGGATGGAATCATTGCCAGCGGAACCGGCGCCTTTCCGCTGCTGCGTTGTTTCGACTCCAGCCATAGGCACAAACGCGGATCGTGGATCTCCGGCTTGTCGTGCCAAAAGCCCGGAGACAGCCCGCATTCGATGAGCAAGTGGTCAAGCCGGATCTCGATCTGCGTAGCTCGTTTTGAAAAATAGCGGCGCACATTGTTCGCGCCAACATAAAGTCCAGTGACGCGATGACCATTGCATTGTGAAGTAACAACCATCGCACTCCTCCGCCCGGCCGAATGTCCCATCGGTCGCTTGTGAATGGAAACCGCGACGCAGGTCTCCGAAGCGATCCGCGTGTAGCCCTTAGCCCGAACGAGGTCCCCCTAAGCAGGGACACGTTGATGAACGTGCAAGATCCGAATAGGCGTTGAGATGCACAAATACGGTCCTGCGATACTTTGATCGGCGAACAAACCCGAGGAGAACTTGCAACCGAGGCGCGACAAACTGCGCAGTGACTGACGGCGGGAGATATCGCCGATCAGGAGGGGACGGAAGGAGGGCCAGGCTGAGTTCCGACGTGCGCCGAGCGGCAACCATGACCGCTTGCGTCTCTTCCCTCACTCTCTGTGGAAATCTTGGACCAATTCTTATTGCGTGTCAAGGCGATTTGATGAATGTTGCGTGGAGAATTGCAGAATCGCTGTGGAAAAGCTCGCGCGAATTGCGAACGCGAATCGGTGAATCGCTTTATCGATTTGAGGAGTGAGATTCGGTAGATCGTAGAGGGAGATTCGATGAATCTCTCTATCAATTCGCTGACGCCGCGGACGAACGCACCCGCGCCGAGGGCTCGTCAGAAAAGATCTGGCCGTCGCGAATGTGAACCACGCGGTGGGCGAACTGCGCGATGTCGGCCTCGTGCGTCACGAGGACGATGGTATTGCCGCGCGCATGGAGCTGATCGAAGAGGGCCATGATCTCGTTCCCGGTCTTGGAATCGAGGTTGCCGGTAGGCTCGTCGGCGAGGATGATCGAGGGATTGTTGACCAGGGCGCGCGCGATTGCGACGCGCTGGCGCTGGCCGCCTGAGAGCTCATTCGGCTTGTGCATCATGCGCGATTCCAGCCCCACATCGGCCAGGGTTTGCCGGGCGCGCGCAATGCGCTCGGCTGCAGGCGTCCCGTTGTAAATCAGGGGCAGCTCCACGTTGTGAAGCGAGCTGGCGCGTGCCAGCAGATTGAAAGTCTGAAAGACGAATCCAATCTCTTTATTGCGGATGCGGGCGAGTTGATCGTCATCGAGATCGCTGACCAGTTGGCCGTTGAGCCAGTAATTACCCTTGGAAGGCGTGTCGAGACATCCGATCAAATTCATCAGCGTCGACTTTCCCGAGCCGGAGGGACCCATGATGGCGACATATTCATTGCGCCGGATGCGCAGCGAAACTCCACGCAGGGCCTGGACCTGTTGCTCAGACCCCATGTCATAGGTGCGCCAAAGGTCCTCAACGACGATGATGTCACTTGCATCCACCGTCTTTGTCTCCGGTAATTCCTCGATGCCGATGCTATTCAAGGCCATCTGAGATTCATCCTTAGTCGGAATTCGGCCGCCGCGTCAGGCCAATCAACTTGAACTGTTCGAACTGTCGCTTGATACCAGCGGAGCAGACTTGTCCCGCTTGAGCAAAGTTCCGCCCTTCAAGTCGCGTAAGGTTTTGTACGGGCCGGTAACAACTTCTTCGCCGTTTTTGAGCCCCGAGAGGACTTCGATGTCAGTCGCTCCGGTGATTCCTGTGGTGACGGGGATGAACTTCGCGCGCAGCCTGCCATGGTCGTCTGCCTGAACGATGAAGACGCCTTGAATGGGATTGGACTTTGGCGGAGTTGATGCAGCCTGAACGGATCCGCTTTTGGAGTTGTCGCTGGCCGGGTCGTGCATCGTCAACGCCTGGATCGGCAGGGCCAGCACATCGGTCTTGTGCGCCGTGGTGATTTTGGCCGTGCAGGAGAGTCCGGGCCGAAGCTCGTCGGAGGTTTGGTCAAGCGTTACGACCACTCTGAAGTCCTTGGCCTCCTCCGTGCCGGTGGTCGACTGCGAAGTGGCAACGCCAGTCGACCGCAGCAACGCTTGATCGCCAACCTCGGTAACGTGGCCCTTGAAAACTTTGTTCGGCAATGCGTCCACGCTGACTTCAGCAGGCTGTCCGAGTTGCACGTTTACGATGTCGGTTTCGTCCACCTTCACGTCGGCAGTAACGACGCTCATGTCGGCAATCGTCATCAGCGTTGAGCCCTCGGTGTTCTGAATGCCGGTGACCACCATCTCTCCTTCGCGGAGAGGTTCGTTCGTAACAATGCCGTCGAAGGGCGCGACAGCGATGGTGCGGTTGAGAAGATCCTGGTTGACTTTCAGATCGGCTTGCTGCGTATGCAGGCGGCCGCGCGCTGAATCGGTATTCGCCTTGGCCTGATTCAATTGGGCTTCGGCCTGCGCCACATCGGCGACGTCAAGATCATAAGCCGCCTTTTTGGCATCGTAGTCCTGCTTCGCCATGATGCCGGCCTTGTAGAGGGATTGAGCTCGGTCCCAGTCGAGCTTTTTCTGTTCCAGATCGGCTTTCGCATGCTGCACGTTGGCCTGAGCGGTTTTTTCCGCGGCGATATAAGCGGCAATGTCGGTTTGCGCCGCCGCGATTGCGGCCTCCTGGCCGGCGACATTGGCTTGCTGCTGCACGTTTTCGATGGTGGCCACCATCTCGCCTTTGTGCACCTTCTCGCCTTCTGCGACGTAGAGGTGCGTGATGCGGCCCATTGCGTTGGCGCCGACATTCACATAGTTCTTTGGCTTAATTTGCCCAGTTCCGCTGACCACGCTGGAAAGATCCTCGCGCGTGAGGGTTGCGGTGTACACCTTCGTGTAGCCGGACTGCTGCCTGTGGACCATGAACGCAACGAGCCCGGCCGCAATGAGCACAGCTAGAACAATAAGAAGAATTTTCTTCATGAGTGCTTGATTCCCTGAAGTTTTCTACACTCAAGTGTACGCGAAAGAGTGTCAGATGGTTCCCGCGTGAGAATTCGCACGGGGCTGCGCACCCGATTGCCAACTCCAAAAAGCCTTGACAGATCGTGATGTCGGGCCAGGATGCGGTCTGCAATTACCCTTTGCCTAATGTGCCGGGCCGGCGGGTAAAAAATGCCCTTCGATTTGACGTTGCGAGCCCGTTCAAGCGAGCCGGCCGATCCCTCGGAACATTAGATTTTCATCCCCGGATCGCCCTTAAATCGTTGACCTTGGCGCGGCTTAACCGTCCAACCGGTGAACCACTGCGCTCTCAACCTTGCCCGGCGGCAAAAGTAGCCGTAAAATGAAGAGATTGCAGGAGTCTTGAAGGCAATGATGTTCCCGAGCCGCCATCTTGTTTTTACCGTTGTTGGTTTCAGCCTGATCGGTATATCCGCCGCTGCACTTCGGGCGCAACAAAGTAGCACCCCGTCCGGTACGGATGCCCAGCCGGCCGCGACAGCGGGCGCTGAGGACCAGGACCCGCTGCATCGCCAACTCTCCGACAAGGCGCGCTACAAGGCGCAGCGCGAATTGCGCCAGGAGTTGAAGGGCCCCTATAAGACTTGGCTCAACGAGGAAGTTCCTTACATCATCAGCGACGATGAGCGTAAAGCGTTCATGAGCCTGGCCAACGACGAAGAACGTGAAGCATTTATTGAAAACTTCTGGCAGCGCCGGAACCCCAATCCCGATTCACCCGAGAACGAATTTCGCGAAGAGCACTACCGTCGGATTCAATACGCCAACGATCACTATGCGGCAGGCAAGCCGGGCTGGAAAACCGACCGCGGCCGTATCTATATTATGTGGGGCCCGCCGGATTCCATCGACTCTCATCCTTCGGGCGGACAATACGAGCGCCCCATGGAAGAAGGCGGCGGTGAGACATCCACGTTTCCCTTTGAAGTGTGGCACTACCGCTATCTCGAAGGCATTGGCGAAAATATCGACATCGAATTTGTAGACACCTGCCAGTGCGGCGACTACCACTTCACCATCGACCGCAGCGAAAAAGACGCACTGAAGAATGTGCCCGGCGCGGGCCTGACGCAATTTGAAGAGCTGAGCCATAAGGGCAAGGAGGATCGATTCCAGGGTAACGGCCTTGAGCAACTGGGCAACGGCCCAATGGGTACTGATGACCAGGCAAAGGAATTCGATCGCATTCAGTTGGCTGCCAAATTGTTTGCCCCTCCGCCGGTAAAATTCAGCGATCTCGATGCCGCCCTCGATGCCTTCAGCTCGTCGCACAAGCTATTGAGTGGCCCGCCCTTCCCATTCGATGTGCGCACGGACTTCGTGAAGGTCACCGACAGCATGGATCTGGTGCCGATCACGATTCAACTTCGCAATCGCGACATCACCTTCGTCACCAAGGATGGTGTGTCGAAAGGCGTGGTGAACATCCTAGGCAAAGTTACGACTATCATGCACAAGACGGTGCAGACCTTCGAGGATACGGTCGAAATTGAAGAGCCATCTGAGCTGTTGGAAAAGGCGCTCAACGGCCAGCGCGTTTATCAAAAATCCCTGCCGCTGCCTCCGGGACTGTATCGGCTCGATATTGCGATCAAGGATGTGAACAACCCCGACCACATTGGGATCTTTGGCCGAGCGCTCGATGTTCCCATTTATCAGGACGACAAGCTGGGCGCATCGTCATTGATTCTCGCCGATTCCATGCACACCGTCTCATCGCATGACATTGGCGACGGAATGTTCGTGATCAGCAATATGTATGTGAGGCCGCGCGTTGCCGCGAACCCAGCGACGCCGGCGGATTTCAAGCGCAACCAGGATCTGAACTTCTGGATGCAGTTTTATAACCTGGGCATCGACGAGGCTACCAAGAGTAACTCCGCGACGGTTACCTACCAGATTACGGATTCCGCAGGGACCGTGATTTTGCAGAAACAGCTTGATTCAAAGGATTTAGGGGCCCATAGCGACCAGCTGACGGTAGACAAGACTCTGCCCATTGCCGGCCTCGAGCCGGGAAAGTACAACGTGATAGTGAAGATCGATGACGCCATCTCAAAACAAGAGATTGCGCAATCGGCTCCTTTTGTCGTCGAATAGGACTTACACGCGCAGAGGCCATCTGAACCGGAGAGTTCGGGAGCTTGCGCGGTCTAGCATTCAGGAATTTGCAGCCAGGACGCGGTGGGATCTCAGATCTGTTGATGAATCGTAGTACCCATCTCGCCGGATTAACCGTGCTCGTTCTATTGAGCGCCTTGCCCGCCTTCGCAGCGGCGCCCGCGTCGGTATCCGGCCTCGTCCGCGATTCGGCCGGAGTGCCTCAGATCGGCGCCGAGGTCCAGCTTCTCCGTTCCGACCTGACGGTAGTCACCAGCGTCTACACCGACAGCGCCGGCCGCTTCAAAATTTCATCGCTCGTACCCGGTAGCTACGCGCTCAAGGCAATGGGCCCATACTTTCTGCCTTCACTCCGCGAAGGCGTCAGGGTTCGCGGCGCAGTCGTCGTCAACCTCACGCTGAACACTCTCTACGAAGTCATGCAGTGGCTGCCGGCGAATCCGCGCGGAAGCCAGTCGGAAAAAGATGATTGGGCTTGGACGTTGCGCTCAGCGGCGAATCGTCCGTTGCTACGCTGGCTCGAGGATGGGCCGCTGGTTGTGGTGTCCGACGGTTCAGGCGCCAAGCCGAAGCTGAAAGCGCGGCTAATGGCAACCGGCCAGGCCGGAGCCTTCGGCGAAAGCGGTGAGCGCTTCTCGACCACCGTGGAAGACACGCCGGCCGATAGCCGCGAATTGCTGGCGCGCGTCGATTTTGCGCCCGGCACTGACGGCAGCATGGAATCGATGCTGGGCTTCCGCCAGGATCTCGGCATGGCGGGGTCGGTGCAGTCGGTTGCTGCGGTGACCATGTCGCCGGAAGTTGAAGGAGCTGGTGATCAAGGCCTGGATGAAGCCGCCGTGCGCAGCTTCGAGACGATGCAATTGGGGCCGGATCTTAATGCCGAGGTTGGTTCGGCCGCGGTCGTTGGACGGCTGAACGGCAACAAGCCAAGTACCGCTGCGGCAATGCTTCCCTTCGTGAACGTTGCGTGGCAGCATGGCGCCAACACCGTTCGCTACCGTCTGGCCACGATGACAGAGGACCAGTTCGCAGGCGAGGATGATCCCGAGTCCGCCGCGCTGATGCCGGCTATGGCGATGCGCGGCAACGCGCTCGAAATCGAGCATGGAATTCACCAGGAGATCGGTTGGGTGCGCCAAACCGATTCTTCAGGCATGGCTGTTCTGGTTTACTCCGATCGCGTCGACAATCCAGTGCTGCAGGCAATGGAGCACTTTGCCGCCGGCGGTTCCGCTGCAGACACCGAGGCCCTCTTCGATCCGGAAAGCGATCTGCTTCGCATCGCCGGTCCGGCCTTCTCCGCTGCAGGGGTGGAAGCATCGGCAGAGCGCCGCTTGATTGGCTCGAACCGCATTCGCGTCAGCTATGCCAGCGGATCGGCTCTCGTGATGCCGGCTCTGCCGCAAGCCACTCCTCTGGCCCAGACACTCACATCGGCGCATCCACGGCGCGGCCAGACTTATGCCATCGCGCTTTCCGGCACGCTTGAAGGGACCCGCACTCACTGGAGCGCGAGCTACCGATGGCAGCCCGACGGCGTGGTGACTGAGATTGCGCCTTTTGCTCAAAATGCTGCGGCGCCATTCATGAATCTCCGCGTGAGCCAGCCGATCCACCTTACGCGCGACGGATCAGGCGGCCTGGAAGCGCTCCTCGAAGTCAGGAACCTGCTCGCCGAGGGCTATCGCCCGTATCTTTTGAGCGACGGCTCGCTCCTGCTCTTCGCAGACAATCAGCGCGCCGTTCGCGCCGGCCTCGCCTTTACGTTCTAAGCTTCCCTGCAAATCTCTTTCGACGTTGGACAATGAGCGCGACTTGGATCGCGTCTTAAACTGCCATTCATCCTCTTTGATACGACACTGCCCGCCAGTCTTTCCTCACACAAGAAGGAACCTCCCACATGAAGTCCAATCAACCCAGCCGCACAGCCTTGATGATCGCTCGACAACGGGCCGCACATCAGGTGCTCGATCATGGCGCAATCTTTTACGACCCTTTTGCCATGAAGATTCTGCATGAAGACGAAAAAGATGTGCTCGAATTTGCGAGCAAGCATCCCGCGGCCAGCATCGGCCGCCTGATCACCGCCGCACGAAGCCGGATTGCGGAAGATGCTTTGTCAAAGGCGGTCGAAAAAGGCGTTCGTCAAATCGTGATCCTCGGCGCCGGACTCGACACTTTCGCTCTCCGGAATCCGCATCGTTCCCCGGAGATTCGTATCTACGAAGTAGATCACCCTGAAACGCAGACCTGGAAACGCCAGCTCTTGGCCGAGGCTCAAATCGTGCTTCCGGCGTCGCACGTTTTTGTGCCAGTCGATTTTGAGCAGGACGATGTCGGAAAAAAGCTCGCTGCGGCGGGCGTTCAGCAAAACTCGCCCGCGTTTTTCACCTGGCTCGGCGTTGTGCCGTATTTGACAGAGGAAGCTATCGGTCGCGCACTGGATTACATGTCGTCAATCGAGAACTCGGAGGTGGTGTTCGATTACATGGAGCCCCCCGAGTCATTCTCGGAAGAGTTCCGGCAGATTGAGAAGGCGCGGTCAGAACAATTGCAGAAACTTGGCGAACGTTCGGAGAGCCGTTTCGAGCCGGCTGGCATTGCAGCGATTCTTCAATCGCACGGATTTAGCTCCATCGAAGACATCGGTTTCGACGAGATCGCGTCGAGGTTTGGCCGCTCTGTCCAAGGACTCGCGCCCGGGCACGCCGGCGTTCACGTCGTCCACGCTAAGCGCTAGCAGCTCGCCGCCCCTGGAAACGAACCTGCCGCGATCCCGAATGCTCCTTCTCGGGACAATCTTTTCCATCTTCCTGCCAGGAATTGTCTTTATATACGGAGGGGCCCTCCCTCGCTGGAGTACATTTGTTTCTGGATTCGTAATGGACACGAGGAGCCGAATGACACGTTCACGATTCAGCCGCCGCGACGCGTTGAAAACGGGACTCGCCGCGACGACCATGGCTTCGCTGCCCGGCCTCACAATGGGCCAGGATGCGGCGCCCGTGCGCAAGGGAAGGATTCAGCAGGCAGTCTGCCAGTGGTGCTACAAACAAATTCCGCTTGAGCAACTCTGTGCATACGCCGCGCAGATCGGGCTGAAGGGTATCGATCTGCTGCAACCCGAAGAATACGACGTGCCGCGCCGCTACGGATTGATCTGCACCATGGCCTACGCCGGCGCGGGGACGATCCCGGATGCGCTGAACCGCACCGAGAATCACGCGGCCATCGAAGCAAATCTGCGCACCAACATACCCCTGGCAGCGAAAGCCGGTATTCCCGCGGTAATTACCTTCTCAGGAAACCGCCGCGGCATGGCCGATGACGAAGGCGCGCGAAACACCATCGCCGGCCTGAACCGCGTGAAGAAAATCGCGGAAGACAACGGCATCGTGATCTGCCTTGAACTGTTGAACAGCAAGGTCAACCATCCCGACTACATGTGCGACCACACGGCATGGGGCGTACGCGTTATGCAGGAAGTGAACTCGCCCAATGTGCGCTTGCTCTACGACATCTACCACATGCAGATCATGGAGGGCGACCTGATCGCCACCATCACCGCGAATCTGCCGTGGATCGCACACTTCCATACGGGCGGCGTACCCGGCCGCCACGAACTCGATAATACGCAGGAAGTGCAGTGGGACGGAGTGATGCGGGCCATCGCCGGCGCAGGCTTCAAAGGCTACGTCGCGCACGAATTCGTTCCGCTGCGCGATCCCTTTGCGAGCCTGCGGGCCGCCGTTGATTTGTGCGATGTGTAGACGGCGCGACATGAGCTCCGGGCAGCGCTGGTGAGCGGCGCTCCCGCATTCTCATCACTTCTCATCCCGGCGCAACAATCTACAATGGGTCGTTATGAAAAGCTGCCGGTCGACGCTCGTTGCCATTATTTGCGTGGGTTGCTGGTTCAATAGCTCAGTTCGCGCACAAGCTCCCGCGGATTCGCAAGCCCAATCAACTTCGCAGGTAGATCCGCTCCTGCGCGGCTTTCTCGACCCGCCCAACGAAGCGCGGCCTCGCGTGTGGTGGCACTGGATGAACGGCAATATCTCCAGTGACGGAATCAAACTCGACCTCGAATGGATGCATCGCGTCGGCCTGGGCGGAGTCACCATTTTTGAAGGCGCCATCAACACTCCGCAGGTCGTTCCCCAGCGGCTGATCTACATGACGCCGGAGTGGAAGAGCGCATTCAAGACCGCCGTGACCACCGCCCGCGGATTCGGCATAGAGGTTGCCATCGCCAGCTCTCCGGGCTGGAGCGAAACCGGCGGACCGTGGGTGCCCGCGTCGCAGGGCATGAAAAAGATGGTCTGGAGCGAGACGCGCGTTGAAGGCGGCCGGCCCTTCACCGGCAAGTTGCCGCACCCGCCGCAAGTCGACGGCACATTTCAGAACTTTGCGGTTTCCGGGCGTCGCGCGGCCGACGGAACCATCGTGGCCCCGCCCGAGTTCTATGCCGACGTGAACGTGATTGCATACAAGATTCCTGGCGACGACAAAACGCAGCTCGAGCTGAACCCGCAGATCACAGCAAGCGGCGGCACGGTGAATGGGTCGGCGCTCTCCGATGGCGACGTGAATACCGTGGCGCTTGATTTGCCGATCGGCGCCGCGTGGGTGCAGTTCGATTACGGTCATCCACAGTCCATCCAGGCGGCAACGGTCGCCAGCCTGAACGATTCAATCGCGGTATTTGACCACGCCAGCAATGCGCTGCCGCCCTTCATCGAATCGAGCGACGACGGCGTCAACTTTAAGAAAATCGCCGACATTCCGTTTAGCAGCCTGGTTGAGCGAACCGCGAGCTTCGATTCGGTTACGGCTCGTTATTTCCGCATAGTTTTTCCCGCGCAGCCCGATGGCATTTCCCAACACGACCACAAGATCACCGAGCTGGTTCTCTTGAGCGGCGCGCGCACTAACGAGTGGGAACAACGTGCCGGTTATGCGCAGGCGCGCGACTTCTATGCCATCGGCGATCCGCACGTCGCGCCCGGATCCGTTGTGGCGCCGGCCGATGTGATCGATCTAACGGGAAAAATGCAGCCAGATGGCACGCTCAACTGGACGCCGCCTGCCGGCAATTGGATGGTGCTGCGCATCGGCTACTCGCTCACCGGCCACGAAAATGGTCCGGCTCCTGCTGAGGCTACCGGCCTCGAAGCCGACAAGCTGAATCGCGAGGACGTAAAGAACTATCTCGATCAATATCTGAAGACCTACGCGGCCACCGTCGGCGCTGAGAACATGGGCGCAAACGGCGTTTCGTGGGTTCTCACGGACAGCATCGAGGCCGGCCCGCAAAACTGGACCGACCACATTCTCGAAGACTTTCAGCGGTTGCGTGGATATGACGCGCGGCCCTGGCTGCCTGCGCTCACTGGCGTCGTGATCAAGAGCACTGCCGACACGGATCGCTTTCTGTGGGACTTTCGGCGCACCCTTGGGCAGCTGCTCGCCGAAAATCATTACGGAGAAATCGCCGACGACCTGCACAGTCACGGCATGAAGTATTACAGCGAAGCGCTCGAGTATCATCGTTCCTCGCTCGGCGATGACATGGAGATGCGCAGCAAGGCCGACGTGCCCATGGGCGCGATGTGGACATGGGCCGGAGAGCCGGGACCGGACGTGGATTATCTCGCCGATCTGCGCGGGGCCGCGTCCATCGCGCATATCTATGGCCAGAATCTTGCCGGCGCGGAATCGATGACGTCTCGCGGTCCGGCGTGGTCGTTCTCACCGAACAGTTTGAAGAAGGTTGCCGACCTCGAGTTTGCGCTGGGAGTGAATCGTTTCGAAATTCACGAGTCCACGCATCAGCCGGTACCCGACCTGGCACCGGGCCTCACGCTCGGGCCTTACGGACTCTGGTTCAATCGCAACGATACATGGGCCGACGAGGCGAAGCCATGGGTCGACTATCTGGCGCGCTGCTCCTACATGCTGCAGAAGGGACATTTCGCTGCTGACGTGGCGTACTTCTACGGCGAAGAGGGCCCGCTAACCGCGGTCTTCGGATGGAACGGAATGGAGGACGCGCCCGATGGATACGGCTTCGACTTTGTGAACAGCGACGTAATTCTGCGCGAGCTTTCGGTGAAAGATGGCCGGCTTGTCACTCCCGGCGGAACGTCGTATCGCATTCTGTATCTCGGCGGGCGCAGCCAGCGCATGACGCTGCCGGTGTTGCAGAAGATTCGCGATCTGGTGATGCAAGGCGCAGTGCTCGTGGGCAACAGGCCAACGGATTCGCCGAGCCTGGCCGACGATGAGAAGGAGGTTCAGCGCGTCGGCGACCAGCTTTGGGGCAGTCGGGCAGCGACGGATAAGTCGGTGCGCAAAGTGGGTAGGGGAAGTGTGTATACGGGCTGGAGCGCGAACGAAGCGCTCGATAATCTAAATGTCGCGAAAGACTTTCAGTACAAAGACTCCTCTTGTTTATTCGCGCCGTGGGGAAAGCATAAAGGCCAAATGACCGGCGAGGTTACATACGATCCGAGGCCGGAGCCACTGAATCTGATGTTCGTGCATCGCAGGCTCGACGATGGCGACGCATATTTCGTCGACAACCGCCAGGATCGCGCCGAGCAAGTCGATGCGACGTTCCGCGTGGATGGAAAAACACCCGAGCTGTGGGATCCGGCAACCGGCGAAACCCAACCGGTTTCCTATCGCATCGCCGACGACCGCACAACCGTCCCGCTGCATCTCGATCCTTACGGAAGCACATTCGTTGTCTTTCGCAAGCCAGCGCCGGCGGGAACCAACGAGCTAAAACTCGCCGAGCCGAAGACGGAAATCATCGACGGCCTGGACGAGGCCCTGAACAGCGACTGGATCGTCCGCTTCGCCTCTGGGAAGGGTGCTCCTCATGCCGTCGATTTCGGGCGTCTGATTTCCTGGACCGAAGTTCCGGGTCCGACCTCAGATGACGGAGTCAGGTATTTCTCCGGCACTGCCACCTACCTGAAGACGATCGACGTTCCGGCAGATGACATCAAACCAGGTGCGCATTTGTGGCTCGATCTCGGCGACGTGCGCGAGATGGCGCAAGTGAAAATCAACGGCGCCGATCTCGGGATTCTTTGGAAGACGCCCTTCAAAGTCGACGTAACCAGCGCGCTGAAAGCCGGCCAAAACCGGCTCGAGATACGCGTGACGAACCTCTGGGTGAATCGCATGATCGGCGACCAGCAGCCTTGGGCACTGAAAAAGTATGCGTTCGCCGACTTCACGCCCTACAAAGCCGACTCGCCGCTATTGCCATCGGGCCTGATCGGCCCGGTGCGCCTGATTTCGGTAAGCACACCGTAGGACTCGTTGCATGAATCTCGTCTTGAAACGGCCCGACTTCCGCAGAAGCCGCATAGACGTTGGGGCTTTAGCCCTTGAGGGAGGCTTCTTTTACTCAACCGTCACGCTGACGGGCGTTGTCACATTCGTCGATCCGAAAGTACCCGTCACGGTGATGGTGTAGGTTCCGCTCGTGGTTCCGGAATTTCCTCCGCTCCCGCCGCCGACGATCGTGTTATTGCCGCTTCCGCACGCCACAAGCCCGCTGCCGACAACCACAAGCAGCGCGACGATCGTCAGCATATTGCGCCACGCACGCCGGCGCGAGGGAATCCAAAGCAACGCAACGCAGGCCAGCGCCACGCCGCCTGTGCCATACCAGTGCGCCGCCGGATTTCCCGGTCGCCGATTGGCGGCCGATGTTGCTGCCGTCGTAAGGATCGTCAGCGTCGCAGTCGCTGGGTTCGATCCGGAGACTGAAACTTGCGCGTTGGAAGGCGTCCAGGCAAAGGTGGGCATATCCTGCGCGCCGTTTGGGCTGTTGGTCACGAGCGCGCTCAGGATGACTGTTCCGGAGAATCCGCCAGACGGCGTAATGGTGATCGTCGAGGTATCGCCCGTGGTCGCGCCTTTTGAGAGCGTCACGGCACTGCCTGAGACGGTGTAAGCAGGCGCCGCGGAGGTCGTGAAGCTCTGAATCGTTCCCGAAGTTGTCCCCGCGCCGTTCTGGGCGACAGCCTGAAAATAATATGTGGTATTGGCGTTAAGGCCCGTAATGCCGGCGCTCAGACCGACGCCCGAGTTTCCTGAGCCGAGATCCTGTGAGGCCGTCTGCGCCGCGCCGGTCAGTGTACTGCTGGTTCCATACACAAACCAAGCGTGCGTGTCGGAGCCGTTCGCGTTCACTTGCGCATTCAACGTAGCGGAACTTGCCGCGATTGCGGTTGCTCCGGGCGCGGTCACGCTTGGCGTCACGGTTGCCGCTACCACCGTCAGCACCACAGAGCCGGCGCCCAATCCGTAATCCGCCGTGTCAGCGGGAGCGAATGAAACTGAGAGACCGAAGGTTCCGGCAGCGGAAAACAGAGTTCCGGCTGGAGGCGTGTAGGTAAACGTGCCCGGCACACTCGCTGTCGCGGTCAACTGCGCGGCGCCCAACACTGTTCCAGCGGGAACTGCCGCAGGCGTTGCCCAAGTCACCTTGGGCGTTGCGCGGCTCACGGTCAGAGTCACAGAGGCGACTGCGCTGCTGTAATCAGTGGAATCAGTCGGCGTGAAGACCGCCGTGAGAGTGTGAGTTCCAGCTGTAAACACCGTCCCCGCGGTGGGCGAATAGACGAATGTACCGGGAACGCTGGCTGTTGCGTTCAGTTGCGTCGTGCTCAATGCCGTACCGTAGACGATCGCGGCCGGCGTTGCCCAGGTTATCGTGGGCACCGGTTTTGGCGCGGTCACAATAATCGTCGTCGAGCCGGATGCGTTGCCGTAGTTCGAAGAATCCGACGTGTAAGCTGCCGTGAGCGTCTGCGTTCCGATTGCGAGAGCATTGCTGGGGATCACGATGAAGACGCTATTGCTGCCGGCTCCCGGAATATTGAGGGTCGTCACTCCCGAAACGTAGCTGCCGCTTGAAAGCGTAACGGTTCCGGTGGGTGGTGTTCCGCCCGTCCCAGTCACCGTAATCTCGATCGACGCGGATTGCGCGGTTGTAACTGTGGGTTGGGCAAGCAGACTGACCGTCGGCGTCGGCTTCGACGAGCTGGTGCCGGTGTAGCTGCTGATGAACTGGCCGATGTCGAGTGAGCCTAGCCCGGTGACTTCGCTGTAGCCCCCGGTTTGGCCCAACTGAAATCCCGCTTGTCCGCCTGTGAGCCCGCTTGGCCCCGGAGCGCTGTTATTGCACATGCTCGCGGTGGAAGTGCTGCAGTTCGTCACGCCGCTTGAAGCCACCGACACCTGATGAAACGCCGCCGGAGTTGAAGCCGCCATGGAATAAAACGACGGATTGAGGTTGCCCTGCGCAATGCCCGCTTGCTGATCGATGAGCGCGGCCACACCTGCCATCCCCGGCGCCGCCGCCGATGTTCCCGCGAAAACTGTGAACGGCGTTCCCTGGCTAGTGGTGACGCAACTGCCATTGCCTGCCGCAAAGCATGCGAAGTATCCGTCGTGTTCCGACGCGGAAAAAGAAACATCGGGCGTATAACGCCCGGATCGCGCGGAGGGCACGCCTGTGCCGGTTTGCCAGCTCGGCGTTGGAATGACCAAGCTCACGCCTCCGCCCGTCGCCGCAATCTGCGGATTTGAACTCGAGTCCAGCGGCTCGTTCCATGCGCCTTCCGGGATGTAGCTGCGCGCCGAGGCGAGGCCGGTGCCGTTACTCGAATTCCAATATGTTGATCCATTGCTCCCATCGTTGAATTCAGTCCCGCCCACGCACGTGGCGTAGCTCGACGAGCAAATGTAGTTGGGGCTGTTCGGACTTGGACTCGCCGGCGGCGCCACAAATGCGCTGTCGCAACCCGACGCGCCCGAGTCGCCCGATGAAACGAACACCGAGATTCCTTCACCGGCCGCTTGCTGAAACAGCGTATCCCAGAAGTCCACGCCCCCAGATCCGACCGCAAGCTCACAGTACCCGAAGCTGATCGACATCACTTGAGCGGGAACCGGGTTCGACTGCACCAGATACTGCGCATCGTCGGAGATGCCGCCGCTGGCCTCGGAAGCGACCACCAATAGCAGCGAAGCGCCTGGCGCCACGCTGCCCGCGCGCAGCACGTCCAACGTCGCTTCTCCCTGGACATCCATCAAACTGCACGTGCCGCAGCTTGGCGACGTGTATGCCGGCCCGGGATCGGCCCCGCCAAACGCCGTCGGAATCACCTCGGTGGGATTGGGAAACGTCGTGCCGGTCAGGCTTTTGAAATTATTGAAGTCGGCCGCATTGGTGCGCGACTCGGCAACAATTCCGATCGTCGTTCCCGCTCCCGTCACTGACGCCGGCTCATCGTAGATGGTGGCAAAATCGCGCGGAGCAATGAAGTAGTATGTTGTGCCGCTGCCGGGGATGGTCAGGTCAGGGTTGCTCAATTCATTTGGCACAGCAAAATGATCCGGGTGCTCCTCGATCGTGAAGAGTCCCCGGACAGACTTGATCACCGGCGCCAGCGCCGTGGGAATCGTGGGATCGGACGAAACCGACAACAACTGCTTCCCATGCACGTTGTAGTTGTGAAACTCTGTGCCGAACGCCCGGCCGACATTCGCCGCGGTCCCCGAGAATCCCAGGAAAATGCGGCTCGGCGATACCCAGCTTATCTGCAGTCCCTGCGACTGAAGCCATCCGCTAATCGCTGCAATGTCGCCGTCCGACAGCCCGAACCGTTCGCCGATTTCATCCGGCGTGAGCCAGTGGTGATACTCGGGCGACGCCGGATTCTGCTGATCGCTCAGCAACTGCTCAAATGCCTCTTCCTGCCGCGTTGAACGCGCAAGAACCAGCGTGACGCTTTCAATCTTGAGATTTGCGGGAACCGGCCCAAGGTCGTTGGCTGCGCTGGCCCACTGCGGATGATGACTGCGAAGGGCCGCCACCTGCGTGGAGTCAATCGCGCGCGGCAGCCGGTCGGCCGCCTGTGCGCTAGCAAGGGTCGCCGAGAATACTGCGGCGAGCGGCACGAAGAACGCGAGTTTGAAGCTGTTGCGCGGAGTCATCTTGATGACGCCTCCTTCACCTAAGTCCACTGTTGGCCGGCTTTTGCCAAAGCTACCCGCCAAAGCACACACGAACGCCGATTTTCCAGGGGGGCCGAGACAATTGTCGGTTGCCTCCCAAAGCCCTTCAATAACAAATCCGTGTTATATCAAGGCTTAAGGGCCGGAATGGGAATTCGCTTGCTTCGCCCGCCCAAAATTCGGAACAATGGCAATGCGGCGCTTCCCCCGAGCGAGTTCTTCGCCCGATTGAGCCGCCAAAACTCCAATCAAGGCAGCGTAAGCAGGAGGGTCACAATGAGCAGCGTGCGAGTACTGGTCGGAACGCGGAAGGGAGCGTTCCTGCTCAACTCCGATGGCAAGCGGAAAAACTGGACCGTGAATGGCCCCTTTTTCGCGGGCTGGGAGATCTACCACATGAAGGGGTCCCCCGTTGACCCCAACCGCATCTACGTCTCGCAAACCAGCGGCTGGTTCGGCCAGCTCATCCAGCGGTCCGACGATGGCGGCAAAACCTGGCACCAGCCGGGCCTGCCCAATGAGGCCATTCCGCCACCGGGGCCACCCACTGCCGTGCCCAACCGCTTCAGCTACGACACGTCCGCGGCCACCGGCAAGCCGCTCACCACGCACCAGTGGTACGACGGCACACAGCACCCGTGGGAATTCAAGCGCGTGTGGCACATTGAGCCGTCGCTCACCGAGGCTGACACCGTCTACGCCGGCATTGAAGACGCGGCGCTCTTCAAGTCCACCGACGGCGGCGAGAACTGGAAGGAGCTATCCGGTCTGCGCGGCCACGGCACCGGTCCGCAATGGTCGCCGGGCGCGGGCGGAATGGGCCTGCACACCATCATTCTCGATCCCACCGATCCAAAGCGGATCTACATCGCCATCTCGGCCGCGGGCGCGTTCCGCACCAACGACGGCGGCGCCAAGTGGAAACCAATCAACAAAGGCCTGCGCTCGCAATACATTCCGGACCCGAGTGCCGAGGTCGGCCACTGCGTGCACCACGTGGCCATGCATCCATCGCGCCCCAACGTGCTGTTTATGCAAAAGCACTGGGACGTCATGCGCTCCGACGATGCAGGCGACAACTGGCGCGAGGTCAGTGGCAACCTGCCCACCGACTTCGGCTTCGTGATCGACGTGCACGCGCACGAGCCGGAGACGCTTTACGTTGTGCCCATCAAGAGCGACTCCGAGCATTACCCGCTCGAGGGCAAGCTGCGCGTCTATCGCAGCCGCACCGGCGGCAACGAGTGGGAGCCGCTGGCCAAGGGGCTGCCCGAGAAAGACTGCTACGTAAACGTTCTGCGCGACGCCATGGCCGTCGACACGCTCGACGATTGCGGCATCTACTTCGGCACCACGGGCGGACAGGTCTATGCATCGGCCGACTCGGGCGAAAGCTGGGCGCCGATTGTCCGCGACCTCCCGGCAGTGCTGTCAGTTGAAGTGCAGACGATGAACTAAAGGCGGTGAACGGTGCACCGTGCATCGTGACCGTACGCCGACCACGAATCACCAACCACCAACCACCAACCATGACCGACTCATCCGAGAAAAACACCATCCGCGTCGCGCTGCCGTTTCATCTGCGCAACCTGGCGCGCATCGAGGGCGACGCGCTCATCGACGTCGCCGCGCCGGTCACCATCCGTTCCGTGCTCGACGCGCTTGAAGCACGCTATCCCATGCTGCGCGGCACCATTCGCGAGTATGAAACCGGCAAGCGCCGCGCGTTCCTGCGCTTTTTTGTATGCGAGGAGGACTGGTCTCTCGAATCCGTCGACAAGCCTCTGCCCGAGGCCGTCGTGTCCGGCAAAGAGATCTTCCTCATCCTCGGCGCCATCGCCGGCGGATGATGCTCGCAGGCCCCACAAAGAAAACTCAGGGGGCGGACATTGCCACGATAAAAAACCTTGGAAACTGCCGCCGAGGGAACCGCCCCGGATTCGAAATTGGACGCCTCTCCTCACCGCCCTAGCAGCGCTTTCCTCAGAATCCACCTCAAATACTGCAGTTCGCTTCCGGACAGTCCTTCGCCAAAGCGAATCAATTCGCGCCGGGACTTCACGATGATGCCTTGCGCCGGCACCCATCGCTTCGCAAACCGCACCACCCGCGTCGCCCCGGAACTCGGGACCTCGGCCGGCTTCACCGAGGAATTCATTGCGGACTTCAGCGCACTATCGACGGTGCTACAGTCCAGGTCCAGCAGCTCCGCGTTCGGGATTTGCGTGGTGCGCGTCCGCCCACCGCTTCGTTTTACGATCTCCAGCCCCGCGGCCGATGCGGTCACTGTCGCTTTCTTGCGAGCACTGCCAACCATCAGATTGACGCTCGCAAACAAACTGGGAACAACGAAAATGCAAACCAGGAAGAACAAAAAGCCGTACTGGACGAGCGGGGGCGCGCCTCGGGTAAAGAAGCGCAGAAAGGCCGGGATCACGAACAGAAGCATCACCAACGGAAACACAATACTCAACACTCCCGCCGGCCAGGAGCCTCCGCCGGGGATCACGATCGTCGTCCGGCCCGGAGATTCCGTCACCTGGCAGCGCATCTTCTCGGGGCGCAGCGGCTGCGCTTCCGCTTTGCCAGACAGCAGGCGTTCGCGCAGGCTTTGCCCGGCCTGTGCCGGAGCCACGACGGTGTCGTGGTCCGATGTGGTATCGACCAGCGGCAGCCGCAGAAAAACCGACAGATACTCCGCCTGGCCGCGTGATTCGGCAAAGCTCGTGGAACTCGTGACGGTCAAGTCCCTGCCGTTGATGCTCCGCAAGCGGACCGGGTATTGAGGTCCCGAGTCGGAGTCGCCCGCCTGGTACAGGATCGCGACGGTGTTGAAATCGCTCAACAGCCACTCGCGGCTTTGTAAGGGCACGAGCATTTCGTAGCGACGGGCTACGCGGCCCCGCGCCAGGTCGAAGGTCGTCCATCGGCGCCCGAATGCCAGCCACGCGCCGAATACCGTGAAGGCCAGGCCTACGAATGCTAGTCCGAGCCTCGAGTTTCCACCGTCCTCAACTGCGATGTGCAGAACTCCGGCGGCTGAAAGCTCCATGACCAGGCCGCAAAGGAAAAACGGCCAGCCGAAGAGTGCCAGGCGTCCGCCGCCCTCACGCAGCTCCAGGACTTGCGGAGAGGTTTGACGAAACGGAGCCGGTGGCGCCCCAAGGGAACCGTTCTGTGTGCCAGGTGCCATATCAACTATCCGGCTGGTACCACGCCGGAGAGGAACCGGCAGCCGCTTCCACTTCGACGACGAAGGTGCGCTCTAACTCAGCCACCATTGCGCCCAGGTTTTCCACCGCCTTCCGCCAATGCTCGGCGTCGCCGATGGGGTACTGCGCCCCGATCGCCACATTCGCCCCCGGCGGGATGGTAAGTGTTGCCTTGAAGCCCAGGCCCCAAACCTTGAAGATGGCGAGTACGCCATGCATCCAGGTACCGCAGTCAAGGGAGAGTTCCAGCGTCGAATTCGCCGCAGTTCGCCGGCGCAGTGAGAAGCTGCCTGTCTCGCCACCTGTCCCGCCGCGAACGCTGTACCCCATCGGTTTGAAAACGCCCTCGAGAGCGGGCCGCTTCGGCCCGGGATGCTGCCCCAGCGCAATCTCCCGTGGCCCGGGGAGTTCATGCGGAAAGCTCACCTGTTTGACGATCTCCGGCAGGCGATCCCGGTATTTCACCGCGACTTCCTTCGCCGCGCGCGCCGCTTCCGGATTGGCGCTGGCGATATTCACTCCCGTCGAAAGGCGGACCGCAGGCACCGGATCCATGCCCAATACCGCAGGCACCGGCGCCTGGACCGTCTTTCTCGCCTTGCCACAGGCAGCCAATATCGTGGCCACAGGGCCTGACGGCACCGGCAGTTTCTTATCTTCGGAGCTCACCTCAGCCACCCGACACGCCGAAAGCGAGCGCTCGCGCCCATTCACCCACCAGCTATCGGAGATCAGGACGCCCGTCATCATTTCAGCCGCGAAGGCCGGCGTGGGCATCGGCTCGCCGAACTCCGGCGAATAGAAATGAATGCCGACGGTATGAAATGGGAATGACCTGGGCACGCCGGCCGCGATGGCTTGCAAGGTGCTGTACGGCACCGCTTCATTGGCGCTCGGCGAAACCGCGCCGTTCGATATGCGCCGCGCTCCATGAATGCTCGGCATGCCCGGGATGGGCGGTTTCTCGGTGACAAACCGCGCCAGCTCGGGGTAGCGCTTCAGCACGCGGTCCACGATCGAGGTTCTCACCGGCAGGCCATCGCCGAAGTTGAAACGGATAAATGGTTCAGACAGGCCAGAGTCGACGAAGCCCTTGTGCACGCGGTCCATCACGGTCACGAGCGGCTCTTTCCGGCTGGCGGCAAACGTAGTGATAAGCGCAACGCGCATACGTGAGCGGCTCCCGTCCAGGTGCAACGCGAAGACCGGCTACCCGACATTTGAACACGGCCCGGCTTTATTCGCTTGAACAAGGCGAGGCCCTATTCGCTCCAGCGCGCGGATTCATTATGCCGGAAAGGGCTTGAAAAGCGAGAAACAGCAGATCGGCGCCTTGTCCGCGATTCACCGGTTGCCGTGATCGGTGCAAAACTTCGCCATATATTCGCCTATACTATGCCCATGCACCGGGTCTACATGAGCTTCATGCAGCGGCAGGGATGGCACTGCCAGTTCCTCGAGGAAGATCTCAAAACCGCGCTCCCGAAGAAGCTCGCATTCCTCAGCCAGGACATGCTCCTCGAACTTGCGCGTCGCGGTGGCGCCGTTCTGAACCTCGAAGCGGAGCAGGCGATCCGCCACGGCATCGACATCGGCCGCGGCGGCGTGTGGCTCAATCTGAATGAAGATCAATATCGGAAGTTGAAATAGACTTTCGAGTGTCCGCGACCGCGAGCCATGAACGAGAATGTCGGAATCGGTGGACACAAGCCGACTTTTCAGGAGTCATCGATTTCGAAAAGTGACTCGCCGATGATGCGCCAACCGCTGAGAAGCGAAATGCACTCTCGACAGTAAACACCAGCGTATCCATCCGAATCGATCACCGAGCGAATTCCTGACGCGGGCTGGCGCGGCTGGCATTTTCAGCTAAACTCAAAACCGGGTGCTCCCGCTTTCCCGAATCAAGCCCGCGGGAGTTGTCCAAAGCCAAAATCAGAACCACAGTGCAGTTACGAGGCCGGCTCGATGGGGAACCAGCATGAAACGGCGGAGCAGCTTTTCGAAGAAGCGCTCGAATTGCGTCCCGAGGAGCGCGGACCATTTCTCGATCGCGCTTCTGACGGCCAGCCTGATCTTCGCAGCAAGGTTGAGGCACTGCTTAAGGAAAACGGTCGCCTTGAGGGCTTCCTGTCAGAATCTCCTCTGATTCCGCCTGAAGAACATCCTCGGCAAGCGTGCTTCGCGCCTGGCGCCCGTCTGGGCCGCTATAACATCGTGGAGCAGCTCGGCGCCGGCGGCATGGGCGAGGTGTGCCCGGCGATCGATGCGAACCTGCAGCGCGACGTCGCCATCCAGGTTGCCGATGCTCTCGAGGCCGCGCACAGCAGGGGCATTGTGCATCGCGATATTTGTCTTTACGTTTTGAGTACTCCTCCGAATTATTTCCAACGGCAGCCGGCTGACCCAATCTACAGAATCCGTCATCGGAGATAAGAATGAAAACGTTCTCTAGCCATGATTCGTTTAAGAGCAGCCTGCTGGCGGCGGCGCGCGAGGACGCAACCTCGCGGAGAGGCAGCTGTTGACAGATTCGGAGCCCCAAAACCGGGCAGTGCTGCCCAGACGGCGCTGGCGAATTGCGTGGCTGCTCGGTATCGGCGTGCTGGTGAACTACTTTGACAGAGTCAACCTTTCCGTTTCACACGCCTCTCTCTTTGCCGCGTTTGGAATTTCAGATGTCGCTTTCGGATATCTTTCAGGCGCCTATAACTGGACTTATGCTTTATGCCAGTTGCCAATTGGGCTATTACTCGACAAATTCGGCGTGCGGCGGATTGGGCGGGTCAGCACCTTCTTATGGAGTGTAGCCTCATTCGGAGCGGCGGTTGCACCAAGTATCAGTGGTTTATTCGCTGCCCGATTCGCGCTCGGAGTGGGAGAAGCGCCAACATTTCCTGCCAACGCAAAGGCTGTTGGCAACTGGTTTCCTCAGCAGGAACGGAGCCTCGCCACATCCATTTTCGATGCCGCGGCGAAATTCGCGTCGGCCATTGGCGTACCACTCATCGGTATTGTCTTGATTCATGCTGGCTGGCGTTGGAGCTTCACCATGACCGGCATTGTGAGCTTCCTCTACTTCCTTCTGTTCTGGCAAATGTACCGCGATCCGGAAGATGACCCTGTGCTAAGCGAATTGGAGCGGAGTCACATGGGGGCGCAAGGTGGGGCTTCAGATCCACGCGAGATTATGGCGATGGAGCCGGATTCGCTCGGCCATCTCCTGAAGCAACGGAAGGTGATTGGATTAGCCATTGGAATGGGTTCGTATAACTATGTGTTTTATCTTCTGCTGACCTGGCTGCCGAGTTATCTTTCCATTGCGCTGCATACCGATCTTCTCCATTCGTTTCTTTACACAAGCGTCCCATGGCTTTTTGCAACCATTCTGGACATCCTGGTGGGGGGCTGGCTGGTGGATGCACTAATTCAGCGTGGTTGGGATGCGAGCCTGGTTCGCAGGATCATCTTGATTGGTGGCACGACTTGCGGGCTCGGCATTTTTGGCGCGGCTCATGCGCATAGCACACAACAGGCTCTCATTTGGATCAGCGTTTCGATAGGCGGACTTTCCGCGGCATCGCCGGTTGGCTGGTCGATTCCGTCACTCATTGCGAGCAGAAACAATGTCGGAAAGGTAGGCGGGATCGTGAATTTCTCCAACCAGCTTTCAGGAATCGCCGCGCCAATTGTCACTGGCTACCTGGTGTCAGGAGGGCATTCCTTCAGGTGGGCGTTTGGGGTGCCGGCTCTCTATCTGGCGTTTGGAATTGCGGCATACGTATTTCTGCTTGGCAGGATTGAACCGTCCACCGGATGATTGCAAGCTCATGATCTATTCTGATTTGTAAGTCAGAATCGGTTCGGATGATGGGTTCAAGTACGCCAGTTGTCCTGCCTTTGCAGGAAGGTCTGGATCTCGCGTGACAGAGAGGTTAGATGAAGGCGCTGTTACTTTCCGAGTATAAACAGCTCGACATTGTTGACCTACCCACTCCACGGGCGGCCGATGACGAATTATTAGTACGCGTCCAGGCTTGTGGGATTTGCGGAAGCGACGTACATGGATACGACGGCAGCACCGGCCGTCGGCTCCCTCCAATCATTATGGGGCATGAGGCCGCGGGAATTGTTGAATCCGTTGGCAGCACTGTCCGGGACTTTCGTGCAGGGGACCGCGTAACATTCGACTCGACCGTATACTGCGGCAAATGCTTTTACTGCCGGCGGGGCCAGATCAATCTCTGCGAGAATCGCGAAGTTATTGGGGTTTCCACTCCGGCTTTTCGGCGGATGGGCGCATTCGCTGAGTTTGTTACTGTGCCCGCACGGATGGCATACCGTTTGCCGGAAAGAATGCCTTACGCTCACGCCGCAATGATTGAAGCGGTCTCCGTGGCCGTTCACGCTGTGTCGCTTACCCCGATAGCGCTTGACGATACAGTGGTCGTGGTCGGTGCCGGCATGATCGGTTTGCTGACTCTTCAGGCGGTGCGGGCAGCCGGCGCGGGAAGAGTGTTTGTCGTCGACCTGGATGACTCGCGGCTGGAACTCGCGCGAAGCTTGGGCGCAACCCAGACATTCAACTCGCGAAGCCCCGATGTTATCCGTCAAATTCTCGATCTGACATCTGCCAGAGGCGCGGACGCCGCGATGGAATGCGTTGGTAATGCCGTTCCGGTCAAGCTCGCTTTGGATAGCGTGAGGAAGGGTGGTAGCGTCACACTCATTGGAAATGTCGCGTCGACCGTCGAGCTTGATCTGCAATCGACGGTGACACGACAGATTAGGCTGCAGGGATCATGCGCGTCGTCAGGCGAGTATCCCGCATGTATCTCGTTGATGTTACGCGGAGCCATTTCTGTCGAGCCGCTGATCTCCGCTATAGCCCGGCTTGAGGATGGGGCTTCGTGGTTTCAACGGTTGTACATGCGCGAACCAGGCTTGCTCAAGATTGTACTCGAGCCGTGAAGACAGACCCCGAGGGAATAACCTATGGCTAACTCGTTGTTTGACTTAACCGGCAAAGTCGCGCTCGTAACCGGAACGAGCCGGGGCCTTGGGCAATACTTTGCGCGAGCACTTGCGCGCGCCGGCGCTGACTTAGCCATGACCAGCCGCGACAAGAATGCGCTGTCTGGATTTGCCAATGAAATTGGCGGCCTCGGACGGCGTGTTTTCTGCACGGAACTGGACGTGCGCGACCACCGCAGCATCCAGCGAGCGATCGACGCGATTGACGAATATTTTGGCAGGATTGATATCCTGGTCAACAATGCAGGTTGCAATATTCGCAAGCCTGCGCTTGAGGTCAGTTGGGACGACTGGAACACGATACTCGACACAAATCTGCGCGGTTCATTCTTCGTTGCTCAAGCCGTTGCGCGAGGCATGATCCAACGAGGTTATGGCCGAATCATCAATATAGGATCAGTCACAAGCGTGCAAGGATACGCGGGGCTTGGACCCTACGGCGCAAGCCGTGGCGGGATACGCCAACTCACCATGAGTCTTGCCGACGATTGGGGCAGTCGCGGAATCACCGTGAATTGCCTCGCGCCCGGCTGGTTCAAAACTGAGCAGAATCGGGTTCTATATGAAAATGCGGCCTGGGCCGAATATATTTGTGATCGCATTCCGGTGAAGCGGGTCGGCCAGCCTGACGATCTTGATGGAGCCATTGTTTTTCTCGCTTCGGAGTCAAGCCGGTACATCACGGGACAGACACTTCTGGTCGACGGAGGCATTTCCATCGGAGCCGTCAAGTTAACCGTCTAGGCTTCTGACCTCGTCGAGTTGCACCTCACAACGGCGGATGCAAGAATGCGAAGTTTCCAGCAAGGAGTCTAGCTCGCGTTGAGGGCGATGCGCTCATCGAAGTCCCCGCGCCAGTTACGATTCGCTCCGTGCTCGACGCGCTTGAAGCGCGCTATCCCATGTTGCGCGGGACCATCCGCGAGTATGAAACCGGCAAGCGCCGCGCGTTCCTGCGTTTTTTTGTCTGCGAAGAGGACTGGTCGCTCGAATCAGTCGACAAGCCTCTGCCCGACGCGGTCGCGTCCGGCAAAGAGATCTTCCTCATCCTCGGAGCCATCGCGGGCGGCTAAAGGCTTGAAGTAAACGACGGGGAACAAGGAGCAGCGACCCCTGCGGTAAGCATCAGAAAATAAATGACATAAAATCAGAGGAGCCGCCAGAAACACTTCTGTTTATCAACGGCAGCTATTCCCTCGCTCCCGTTCTTTTTTTGATGAGCTGGCTCGGGTTGCTCTTCAGCGGGACCTTGACGCGCACGGACGGAAACTCAAGGAATCCGTGTCGGTTTCGTTTCTTGCTCAAAACGAGGCTATAATCCGGTCACCGCAACAAACAGGCCCGGAATGCTTTTCAAGCTGCTCCCCGTCATGCGCATCGCTCTGGCCGGCACCATGCCGCTGATAGCGGCGGTGGCGCTGGCGCAGACGATTCAGGTTGGACCCGGGCAGCCCTATACGACCATCCAGGCAGGCATCGACGCTGCCGTGAACGGCGATACCGTTCTGGTGGCGCCCGGCACTTATCACGAAAACATCAACTTTAACGGCAAGGCCATCACGGTGACGAGCTCAGTCGGGGCGGCCACCACCATCATCGATGGGGGAGGCACGCCAGGGCTGGCAGTCGTTGCCTTTCAGAGTAGCGAGAATCGATCCAGCGTTCTTTCCGGCTTCACCATCCGAAACGGGGGACCTAACACCTTTAACTCGCCCGCCGGCGGAGGAATCTATGTATTTGAAGCGTCTCCGACCATTCTCAACAACATCATCACAGCGAACGGATGCAATGGCATTGATGTAACTGATGGCGCTGCCTTGATCCAGGGAAATACCATCAGTGCCACTACTCTGGAAGCAGGTGCTTATTGCTGGGATGGGGTCGCGCTCGCCCTCGAAGGCAATCAATCCAACACTGCGATGCCGAACTCCGTTATCGGAAACACGATTGAGAACAACACAGCTCAATATGCGGACAGCGGCGCTGCCATTTTCATTTGGGTCTCGAACGGAAACATTATCGTTGGCAACATCATCCGGAACAACGTCTCCTCGCAGGGGGCGGTTCAGATGTTCAACTCCGAAAGCATCATCTTCAGCCAGAACCTTGTTTACGGCAATTCTATTTCCGGAACCATCGTCGGTTACGATGGCGCGGGCGGCCTCTACCTGGCCATCCCCGACGGGGCGCCGCCATTTTATGGGGTCATGGTCAACAACACGTTCGCGAATAACACGGTAGCCCCGGTGTTCAACGAACCAGCCTCGCAGGTCTTGATCGACGGCGATGTCAGCCAATTTTCCTTCGTCAACAACATTCTTTACGGCACGGGGTCATCCCCTCTTCTCGTCTGCAATGGGCTGTATGCTTATCTCTCGCCTGGCCCTATGCTCGTGGAGAATAACGATGTGTTCAACCCATCCGGTCCAGCTTACGATCCTTCTTGCGCAAATGGTGCGGGCGTTGCCGGAAACATCGCCGTCGATCCGCTTTTCAATAACCTGGCGAGCGACGACTTCCACCTCCAGTCGAGCTCTCCCGTGATTGATGCCGGGAACAATCAAGCGTTGGCCATGTTGATGCCTTACGGAGTCGACTTGACCTCCGATCTCGATGGCAACCACCGCATACAGAATGGCACCGGCAAGGGCTGCGTGATTGATATGGGCACCTACGAATACCCCGGCACGCCGTGTGGAGTCTCGGAGACGCTGACGAGTTCTCTCAACCCAGCGATGGCCGGGCAGAGCGTGACGTTCACGGCGCAATTGAGCTCAAGCAATGGCACACCCACAGGCTCGATTCAGTTCCTTGATGGACCCATCCTGCTCTCGACCCAGCCAGTGTCTGGTAGCGGGTCGGCTTCTTTCACCACCAATGCGCTCACAGTTGGCAGCCACACGATTGTCGCGAACTATCAGCCTACGGGGATGTTTGGTTCGAGCAGTGCTTCCCTCATCGAAGTGATCACGGGCGACGCGACCGGTACAACGCTCACGTGCCTTCCGAACCCGATCTACATTTCCGGCACCGCACAGTTCGCCGCTGCGGTTACGTCCGCCGATGGCACGCCCACGGGATCTGTCGCTTTTGCCGACAATGGTTCCGCCCTGGGAACGCAAGGGCTGGTGAATGGCGCGACGAGTCTTATGTACATTGGAGCGGCGGCGGGGACGCACACGATTGTCGCAACCTACGAGCCGACCGGTTCGTTCGCCGCGAGTTCTGCGACCTGCTCGGAAGTGGTGGACGCGCTGCCCACTGTGTCAACCTTGACGGTCGCACCTTCTCCGGGTACTTACGGGACGCCGGTGACACTTTCCGCGACGGTTGTGCCCGCGACGCCACCGGGTCCGAGCATTCCGACCGGCACCGTTACTTTCTACAGCGGTGCAACGCAGATCGGTACAAGCACGCTGGCGGGCGGAGTCGCGACGCTGACGGATGGTTCGCTCACAGGAGGAAGCTACAACCTGACTTGCATCTATGGCGGGAGCTCCATCTATGCGGCGAGCAACTGCAATTCTGTGCCTCTGGTTGTAAACGCGGCCCCAACTACGCTGGCGCTCACATCGAGCCGCAATCCAGTGGCCTATGGCGGCACTGTTTCGTTCACCTTCCGCCTGACAGAAAACGGCCAATCTGCCGGAGCGGGCAACACCATCCAGCTAAGCTTCAATGGGCAAACCATCGCCCTCACCACGGATGCCACCGGCTCTGCCTCATACGGCGATATCCTGGGCAATCTCCAGCCCGGCAGTTACGCTGTCAACGCTGTCTTCGCGGGCACGAACGATTTGCAAGCGAGTTCAGCATCGCTCACCGAAGTCGTTACGGCCGCACCCACTTCGATCACTCTGACCGGCACCCCTAATCCCGGCGACGTCAACCAGGCCGTGTCGTTAACCGCGACTGTTTCCCAGCCGCAGCCATCCTCGGCCACATTGATTGGCAGTGGTAGCGTGTCCTTCTACGACGGATCCACGCTGCTTGGTTCGGCGCCGGTTGCGGCAAACTCGCCCATCCTCACAGGAAGCGTTACAGCAAACCTCGCGGCGACCTTTGCAATAGTCGGGATCCACAACATTACAGCTATTTATAGCGGCGACCCAGATTACCTGACCAGCACCTCCGCAGCCTTCGATGAGACCATCGTCGCCGGCGATTTCTCCATCAGCGTAATTCCGGGATCGGCGACCCTCTATACCGGCCAGCAGGCGGCGATTGCCGTGAGCGTGGCCAGCATAAATGGCTTTAACCAGCCGCTCGCGTTTGCTTGCTCCGGTTTGCCGGCGAATGCCGCGTGCATCTTTAATCCGACCACGCTGCCCAACGGGCAAGGATCGGTGAGTCTGGTGATTCAAACTGCAGCTCCGCACCAGGCCGAAAACGCTACCGTCTCGGCTGCGGCCACCACGCTGGGGGCATTCGTGTTGTTTTTTCTGCCGGGATGGCGGCGACGGCGAAGATTGCTGGTTGGGCTGTCGGCTGTATTGCTGGCTGTGGGCATTGCCGCGGGAATCTCGGGTTGCGGATCGGTGGATCCCGTTGCTGGAGGCACTCCTCCCGGCAGCTATCAGATTGCAGTGACGGCAACGACGACGGGAAACGCAACGCCGCTGCAGCATGCGGCGGTGGTCGATCTCACCGTCCAGTCGTTGTTCTGAGGCATTGAATGAATCGCTTGAGAAGGCTGTTTGTTACTGGAATGCCGATTGCAATTCTGGTCGTACTTTGGGCTGCGCCTGTGGTGGCGCAGGTTGTTCCTGCCGGGTACGAACTTCGCCACGCACTTTGGGTTGGCGGCGAATGTTCGTCCTTCTCGGCGTCGTTCCCCTACCAGAGCGGGCAGCGTATTTCAGGGTGCGGAGCTTTTGCGGATGCGCGATGGGCGGTGAATCTCGACGTTGAGGGCGATGCGCGCTGGCTTGCGTTCGGCGGGTTCGCCGGCTCAACAGAGAGCAGTTATCTTGTGGGACCGCGCTACATCTTCAGCCGTTTGGACAGATTCCAGCCTTATGGCAAATTTCTCGTTGGCGTCGGCGACATTCATTTTCCATACCAGATCGGTAATGGGAGGTATTTTGCGCTTGCGCCCGGCGCAGGTGTGAACTATCGCTTGGCGCGGAGGCTGACGGTCCGCGCCGATTACGAATACCAGGTCTGGATGAACTCCCCAGGCTTTGCGAATGAGCCCAATCACCCGTTGATGCCGAACGGCGTTAGCGTCGGCGTGGCTTACCAGTTGATGCATTTCTGAAGCGGGTCGGGTTCGATCTGAAAGCCACTGCAGATCCTCAGCGATCCTCCTTTCCCGGCCGCATCATCGGCGCGCTCCGCCCGGCTAATTCCGTCGCCCCTAGGGGGACAAGAAATCTTCTTTCTGCTCCGATCCCAGAGGGCAGAGTGCCCGCACAGGGTCTACGCACGGATAGACGGTAACAAGAAATTCATTTCGGGGTGCGCAAAACACAAGAACAATCGTGTTGACATCGGTATCCAATGAGCCCTACGATTGGGGCCACCAGTTGTTATCGAGTCTTCCCCTTTTCATCAGCGATCGGGTCCAATCCTGAGTTAACTTTCGAAATCAATCACTGGACGCAGGCCCTCGGCCTGCTGGAGGTTCGTGTGAAGAAGCTTTTGAAATTGCTTTCTGTTCCATCTCTGTCAACGACATCGAAGCCAGCTTTCAAACTTCTGAGCGTATCCGCTGCGCTCTTCACAATCGCCGTCTTGCTGGTGCTTTTCCGGACGGCACGCGTGAGCGCGGGATCGGAATTTGATCACGACCACGACCCGGATGACATCAAGGCGAGAATCGGTTTGGAGATCGCGCCCGTTCCCCTCAACTTCGAACACAGGGATCGAAGGTTGGTTGGATTGGGCAGCTACATTGTGAACGCGAAGGCCGACTGCAACGGGTGTCACAGCCAGGGTCCGGCGAACGAGTACATTGGCGCCGGGAACCCCTACCTCCTCTCTCCTCCGAAAGGTCCATACACTGGGATGCAGGAGGTGAATCCAGCCACCTACCTGGGTGGCGGCCGCGACTTCGGTCCGTTCGGCAGCAAAGGAGAACTGACGCACCTTTACTCGCGCAACCTGACCCCAGACAAAACCGGGCGGCCGGCGGGAGGCCACACGTTTCAAGAGTTCCTCACCATTCTGCGAACTGGAAAAGACTACGATCTAGTTCATCCAAACTGCACGGGAGCTCCGGATGGCAATTGCCTCTTGCCTCCGTTCAACGGAGCGGTGCTGCAGGTGATGCCATGGCCCGTTCATCAACACATGACGGACGAGGACATTCGCGCCATCTACGAGTATCTGAGCGCCATTCCCTGCATCGATACTGACATTGCCGGCGCACCGGTATTACGAAACGACTGCAAATAAACGCGAGCGAACGCGCCTGTCTTTAAATAGGTCAAATTGCAATGGCCTGATTTGCTCGGCGAGCGCAGATGGTTTGAGAAAAGGGTCAGGTGCTGGCAGTAAGAACCATGCACCTGGCCCCAAATCGCGGAAGATGTCGGGGCTGATTTGCCGAGGACGAGTGCATCGACGATTTAACGCCAATGCAGAATCGTGAATCCTCTTCCTGAGAGCTGCCCCCCTTTTAAAACTTCAAAGTGGGCAAGGCTGCTCGCGGCACTGTACAGAACGAAGTAGACAATCTACCTCCATTGGGGTAGAGTGTCTACATCTATGAACGAAAAAGACCAGTATAAGAACCGGATTGATCTGTTGCAGGGAACACTGGACATGCTTGTTCTGCAGACCCTGCAATGGGGACCGCAGCACGGATACGGCATTGTCCAGGCGTTACGTTTGCGATCCGGAGATGTGCTTCAAGTCGAGACCGGATCACTGTATCCAGCTCTTCATCGGTTGGAGCGCCAGGGTTGGGTGCAGTCCGAGTGGAAGCAGTCAGAGAGCAAGCAAAGAGCCCGATACTACCGAATCACAGCCAAGGGGAAAAAGCAGTTGGCCTCTGATCTGGGCCGATGGGAGCGGATTGTCGAAGCGATTGGGTCGGTGATGTACGTGAAGCCGGAGGAGAGTGAGTCATGAGGTGGTTCCCAACCTTCGGTTTTCAGCGGCGCAAGCGCGAATTGCAGGAAGAGATTGACGCTCACCTGCAGATGGCGATTGCAGATCGAGTGGCGCGAGGCGAGACGGCAGAGGCCGCGCGGCAAGCGGCATCGCGGGAGTTTGGGAACATTCCTCTAGTGCAGGATGTGGCGCGCGACATGTGGGGCCAGGCGTGGCTTGAGCAACTGGGCCGGGATCTCCGTTACGCGTTACGCCAACTGCGCAAGAGCCCCGGCTTTTCGATCACCGCGACGGCGATGCTGGCCATAGCTATCTGCGCCAACAGCACCGTATTCAGTTGGATCGACGGCACCATGTTGCGTCCGATTCCTGGCGCGCGAGATACCGGCGAATTGGTAAGCCTGCAGCGGGGCGAACGGAACTTCTCTCCGGTTCCGCCCTTCTCGTATCTCGACTATCGCGATCTGCGCGAGCAGAACCATACCCTCGCCGGGTTACTTGCCTACCATCACGATTGGATCACGCTGACCGGCGGCGCACAGGCGCAGCGCGTCTTTATAGCGAACGTGACGGCGAATTATTTCGATGTGCTCGGCATCAAGCCGGTGCTGGGACGATTCTTTCTGCCTGAAGAAGAGACGCGTCCAGATGCGGTTCCCAACGTGATCCTGAGTTACTCGCTATGGAAGACACACTATGCCGCAGACCCGGCAATTGTGGGCAAATCGATCGAGATCGCCCGGCATCCTGTGACCGTGATCGGCGTGGCGCCGGAGGGGTTTGTGGGAGCAATGCCCGGGTTGCGTGACGATCTGTGGGTGACGCTCGATCCCCTGGGGACGGATGTGTGGCGGATTACGCATCGCAGCGGTGGTGCGGTCTGGCTGAACGTGATAGGAAGATTGCGGCCAGGCGTGAGCCGTGACCAGGCAGCCCAGGACCTCGACACGGTGATGCACCACATCGTGGCGGAGTATCCGGACGATCATCTGGGCGAGAACCGGATCACGCTCGATCCGATGTGGCGCTCGCCATTCGGCGCCAATGGATACATGGCGGCGACGCTGCCCATTCTACTGGCCTTCGCGGCTGTGGTGCTCTTGCTGACCTGCGCGAACGTGGCTACCCTCACTCTGGTGCGGTTTGTCTCCCGGCGGCGCGAGCTTGCCATCCGGCAGTCGCTCGGGGCGAATCGCATGCAACTGGTGCGGCAGATGGTACTGGAGGGCGTGGTGCTTTCCATCGCCGCAGGAGCCGTGGCGCTGGTGCTGACATCGTGGACATCGAAGACGTTCGCGTGGTTCTTTCCGGCGAGCTCGGCTCCAATCATTCTGAATGGGAGCATGGATCACAATGTGGTGATCGGGATTGCGGTGTCTTCCCTGTTGGCCGGCATGCTCTGCGGCGCACTCCCCGCCTGGCGTTCGTCTCACGCGCCGGCCATTGAGGTACTCAAAGCAGAGTCTGCAAGTGTCACCGGGGGCTCACGCAACCGGAAACTGCTCAGCGCGCTGGTGGTGGCGCAAATCGCGCTTTCACTTCCTCTGCTGTTGTGCTCCGGGCTGTTTCTGCGAACTCTGCGGAACCTCGCCGACGCCAATCCCGGATTTGAGCAGGACCAAATTCTCACTGCGACCGTGGGATTGAATATTGCCGGCTACAGCAACAACGAGCAACAGGTGATCCGTCACAAGATACTGGATCGCGTGTCGACCTTACCCGGCGTGAAGGTCGCGACTTTTACGGACTGGATTCCGATGAGCCTGACACAGAAGAAGGAGGATGCGTATCCGGAAGGATATGTGCCGCGCCCCCATGAATCTTTGAAGGTGGCGCATGTCGAGGTGGGCCCGCGGTATTTCGAATCCCTACATATACCGATTCTGGAAGGACGCGAGTTTACACCGGATGACGATGAAAAGGCCCCGAAGGTACTCATCGTGGACCAGACCGCGGCGAGGCGCTACTGGCCAGGACAGGATCCGCTGGGAAAGAAGCTCAGGGTGTGGGGCATGCTCTTCACGGTTGTCGGCGTCGCGATAAATTCGAGACATATGTTTGTGAATGAGGCCCCGGAGCCTATGGTCTACATGAGCTTTTTCCAGCAGGGGTACGAAACCATCGTCCAGGTTGAGACCGAAGGAAATCCGGCCGACCTTGAGCCGGCGGTGGAGAACGCCATTCATGGGGTTGATTCGCGGCTGCCAGTTTTCGACGTGCGCCCCATGCGGGAGACCACCCAGTTGGCGAGCAGCTTCGCCGTCATCGAAAGCACCCTGGCGGGAATGTTCGCGCTGATCGGGCTGATTCTTGCAATAACGGGGATCTACGGTGTAGTGGCCTATCGAACCCAAATGCGGACCCACGAGATTGGAATACGAATGGCTCTTGGCGCCTCGCGCGCCAACGTGCTGCGACTCGTGCTGGTGCAGGGTTTATGGCTCACAGGTATTGGGCTGGCGGTGGGATTGGCTTTTGCGTTGGGACTGACACGTTTCATCGCCCGGCTGTTGTACGGAATCGGCGCCAACGATCCCGTCACCGTTGTTTCCGTCGTCATGCTGCTGGGAGCAATGTCGTTGCTGGCATGCTACTTTCCTGCACTTCGAGCCATGCACCGAAACCCTGTGACAGCGATTCGCGAACTGTAAGCCGCAGTTCGGACTCGACACAGTTGGACGGATTTGGGGTATGAGTGGTGCTCCACCTGGTTGGCTAGAACGGTAGCCGGATTCCACCGGTCACAAATTAATGTCTCAGAAGCAGTAGAGTCCGCAGCCAAGCGATCCGGCCTTCAATATCCTCAGCCCCGTGCTCACGGGGGCGCGTAGGGGCCGTCGAAACTTACAGGGCAATACTCCATACCAAACAAACTAAGCACCGAATCTTGAGCAGTTGCGGACACCTCTTTGCCGGAAAGGGAACGAGGGCGGGCAGGAATCGAAAAGGAGCATGATGCGAATTGCAAAGATTGAAATGATTGCGGCCAGAGTTCGAGTGGGAGCGCTTGTGCTGGTGAGTTTGCTGAGCATGACTGTGAGCACGCGGGCGCAGGAGGAAGTCAGGCCCTATCCGAAGATGCTGCCGCTTTCGGAGTATCTAATGGACCGGGATGCGCAAATCGCGCTGGCGCGAAGCGCCGCTCCGGAGGGCATTGCAAAGAATGCGACCGTTTTGGTGCTGACGCCCAAAGGCTGGGAAACAGCGGTGAAAGGTACCAACGGTTTTGTGTGCATGACGGGGCCGGCATGGACGGCCAGCATTGACTTTTATGACGTCTGGAGTCCGAAGCAGAGAGGGGCGGTTTGCCTCAATCCTGCGGCTGTGCGGTCGATCCTGCCGATTTTTAACAAGCTGACGGAAATGACGCTCGCTGGAGTGACCGGCGTAAACGAGCGCATCGCGGGCATTCAAGAGGCGTATGCGAAGAAGGAGATTCCGCCGGTTGAGCCGGGGGCGATGAGCTTTATGATGTCGAAGAACGCATACCTTTCCCATTTGGGCTCACACAATTTATGCCACGTGATGTTCTTCTTGCCGATCAAAGATCCTGATGAATTGAACGCCGGTGATCCGAACGCACCCATTTTTTCAACGTCGATGTGGTTTCCGGACCCTGACAAACCAGATAGTCCGCTGAACAAAGAGCTGCCGCCGCTGCGGACCGTGCCAATCGAAGTGCCCTTTTGGTCTGATGGCACTCCGGCGTACCACTAGATTTTTCTCGGAAGCGAAATGTGGGATGTCTGAACGCCCCCATCTCAGAATCGAGATGCGGGCACTGATCGCTCAGCGCTCCTCTTTCCCCGGCCGCAGCATCAGCGCGCGGATGGCTTCGCGGGGGTCCTTGCCCTTGTTCAGGATCAGCTCCATCTGCTCGGCGATGGGCATCTCGATGCGGTGCTTGCGCGCGAGGCCGAGAGCTGCGTGCGTTGTGCGGACTCCCTCGGCAACCTTGCCGCCGAGCGAGGCAAGAATCTCAGGCAGCTTGCGCCCCTGGCCGAGCTGCTCGCCAACAGTACGGTTGCGGCTAAGCGAGCCCGTGCATGTGAGCACCAGGTCGCCAATGCCTGAAAGGCCGGCGAGGGTTTCGCGGCGCGCACCGCAGGCCACGGCGAGGCGCGTCATCTCTGCAATGCCGCGGGTGATGAGCGCTGCTGTCGAGTTGAAGCCGAGGCCCACGCCGACCGCGATCCCAGCGGCGATGGCGATGACGTTCTTGAGCGCGCCGCCCAACTCGACGCCAACCACGTCGGTAGACGTGTAGAGGCGAAGTGTCTCCGATGAAAATTCTTGCTGGATGAGCGCCGCGACGTCCGCATCGCTGAAAGCAACGGTGAGCGCGGTGGGCTGGCCGTGTGCAACTTCCTGCGCGAAGCTGGGGCCGGAGAGTGCGCCGATGGGCAAGAGCAGGCCGACGGGCTCCAAAGTTTCAGAGAGAACCATGGTCATGCGGAAGAGCGTGCGATCCTCGATGCCCTTGGTTGCGCTCACGACGAACTGGCCGCTGCGCATGTGCGAACGGACGCGCATGAGCGTGGGGCGCAGGAACTCCGAGGGAATGGTGGAGACGACGATGTCTGCGGCGGTGATGGCTTCGCGGTCGCCGGTGACGGTGATCTCGGGCGGCAGCGCGAAGCCGGGAAGGAACTGCGTGTTTTCGCCGGCGTCGATGATTTGCTGTGCAAGCTCCGGTGTGTGCGCCCAGAGCGTGAGCTCGTGGCCGCCGCGGCGGTGGAGAGAGAGCGCGATTGCGGTTCCCCAAGCGCCGGAACCTAAGATGGCGATGCGACTCATGCTGGCTTTGCGGCTCCGATTCGGGATTCAGTGCCTGCGATCAGGCGGCGCATGTTTGGATAGTGTTTCACGATGATGAGCAGCGAGACGAGCGCGCCGGCGATGAAGTAGAAAGGCGGGCGCGGGCCGGTGACGAGCAGCCAGGCAAAGATGGGAAAGCTGAATGCAGCGAGGATGGACGAAACAGAGACGTAGCGGGTGAGAGCGAGCACGATCAGGAACACTCCGAAGGCGGCGAGTGCGGCGATGGGCGAGACGGCAAGAAAGACTCCCAAGCCTGTGGCCACGCCTTTGCCGCCGCGAAAGCGGAGCCAGACAGGAAACATGTGTCCAAGGACGGCGCAGAGAGCGGCGAAGGCTTCAATGGTGCGGATGTCGGCAGGGTGCGTTTGGGCGTCGGGGATCCAATGCGAAGCGAGGAATGCGCCCAGCCATACAGCGGAGCAGCCTTTGAGCACGTCGAGGATGAATGTTGCTGCGCCCAGGCCTTTGCCGCCGGCGCGCATTACGTTAGTGGCGCCAATGTTGCCGCTGCCGATGGAACGAATGTCCTGCCGCCGGAAGATGCGATAGAGCAGGTATCCCGTGGGGATTGACCCGAGAAGGTAAGCGGCGATGGCAATGCCGGCGAGGGGCACAACGACCGAGTTTAGCAGGTGAGGGCGAAGAGGATGTGGGGTGGGAGCAGCAATCTCCCCGGGACCCAAATGCGAGGGACCGGGGGCACCCGCGAGTGGACGCGCGAGATGAGGCGCATGCGAGCCGGGCATGCCTGTGATGTAGGGTGCGACGGCCACAGTCCCAGCGTAGACGAGATTGGCTAACGATTAATAGAGCGCCTGGCGGGCGGCGCGAACTTCGGCGGCGAGGATTTCAAGCATTTTGAGAGCGAGCGCCGGTTCGGAATGCATGAGGCTGGTGAGATCGGCGTTTGAGACGAAGCTGATCTTTGCGCCGGAGCGGGCGGTTGCGCTGAGCGTGTAGGGCTGATTGCTGATCGCGCCGGGAAGTCCGAGGATTGAACCGGGTTTGGCCTGGATGGCGAACAATGAGTGGCCGTTTGCCGAATGCATACTCAGCGTTACGGACCCATCGTGAAAGATAAAGACGCCGATGGATGGCTCGTCCTGGCGGAAGAGCACTCCGTCGGACGGGCACGGGACGGGGCGAGAACGGTCGCTTAGGGCGCGAAGCAGTTCCGGGTCGGCGACAAACGCATTGGGGTCGAGCTGCATTTGTGGGTCTTCCTGGGTAGAAGCATTCATTCTGTGGCTCCGAGGGAGGGAGTGTCGAAGCCATCATTTCATCGACAGGGGTCGTTAAATTGTGATTGGTATCACGTTCTTTAGGTTAACAAAGAGCCGGGAGAGGATGGGTGGGCCGCTGGGATCCATCGGAGGAGCGGGCGGCCGACAGTGGGCGGGTTTGGGAAGCTCGGCGGTGGAGGAGCACACCTTAGACTGAAAGCAGGGGATTGGGGCAATGGCCGGAGTTTTCAGCAAGATCGGGACCACTTTGGAGATGATCAAGTGGGAGCACTCGATTTTCGCGCTGCCCTTTGCCCTGACGGCGACGCTTCTGGCTGCGGGCGGATGGCCGGGATGGCGAACTCTGGCGTGGATCGTGGTGGCGATGGTGGCGGCACGATCGGCGGCCATGGCATTTAATCGATGGGCAGATTCGGATCTCGACGCCGAGAATCCGCGGACGCGGAGCAGGGCAATTCCGGCGGGGATGCTTTCGAAGGGATTCGTGCTTGGATTCACGTGCGTGGCCGTAGCGGTGTTTTTGGCAGCCGCGGCGGAGCTGAATCGGCTGGCGCTGGAGTTGGCGCCTGTGGCGCTGGTGGTGCTGCTCGGCTATAGCTACCTGAAACGCGTGACGCGATGGTCGCATCTTGGGCTGGGATTGGCGCTGGGGTTGGCGCCGGCGGCAGCGTGGATTGCCGTCCGTGGCGCGCTTGATCCGAGGATTCTGGTGCTGGCCGCGGCCGTCACATTGTGGGCGGGCGGATTCGATGTGTTGTATTCCTGCCAGGACTACGAGCACGATCGCGCGGCGGGGCTGCACAGCTTGCCGCAGGCGTGGGGGTTGACCGCGGCTTTCTGGACGGCGCGCGCGATGCACGTGGCGATGATGGGATTGCTGGTGTGGTTCGGATTCCTTTTTGGTTTTGGACCGGCTGGGTGGATCGGGGTGGCCGCGGTGGGATTGCTGCTGGTCTACGAGCATGCAATTATTTCGCCGCGCGATCTGGGGCGTATGAATGCCGCGTTCTTCACCATGAACGGCGTGATCGCGATGGTGTTTCTCGCCTTTGTTACGGCGGATTTGTGGATGCGTCGGTAAGGGCTCGAGGGCGCGCTGCCGACGGCGAGCGGCCGAAGGGCAGGCGAGGGCCCTAAAGTCGACTTGAAGACTTTGTGTCGATTCGTTCCGTCTTTTCTGATGGAGGCCCGTGTTTGACCGCTATGATGGCAGCCATGAGAGCAAATCTGATCGCAGTTACAAGTCTCGCTTTGTTCGCCGCTGCGGCAGGCAACGCAGCATTTGCGCAATCCGCGCCCGCCGCGAAGCCCGCCCCATCCCTCGCGGTGACGGTGCCGTTTGTTGGCTGCGCGTCCGATGGCCAGGCCGGCCCGCAGGCCGCTCCAACAGGGCAGAGCCTCGCGGTCGCCATTCCCGCTGCGACGGCACAGCGGCTCGCCTACTACAAGGCGGAATACGGGCCCGGAATTTTGGCGCCGCGAGGGTGGCATTGTTTTGCTGTTTACGGTTCGAACGGCAGCAGTTTGTTTGTGAGTCCGGATGCGATTGATTCGACGACGGCGATGTCGATGGATTGGAAGGGTTTCGCGGGGAATGCAGTTCAAATTTCCGACATGAGCGGCGGAACGTCGGGACGGTTTGAAGTGGCGAAAGTCGTCGCGCGCGTATTTCCGGCCTACAAAACCTTCGCGCAAAACGTAATTGCGGAAGGCATTGAGCCGGCGAGCGATTTTCCCTTCGGCCCTTACCCCAGCGACAAGCTGACCTATCGCGGCAAAAGCATTGTCGAGTTCGAAACTGCGGCGAATGCCGATGGGCTCGGAACCAATTCGCGCCTGCAGAAGAACGCGAGTCCGATCAGCGGCGTGGCGATCATCGCCGGGCCAGACACCGATCTTGTGCAGTTGTCGGCGCGCGTCCCGGCAAGCGACGGCGACCTGATTCCGGCAATGGTTGCGCAGGCGGAGAAGGAAGCAGCGGCGGACACGGCGCAGTGAAGCATCGACGAGCAGGTTTGGCAGCCAACCGCCTGTGGTATGGTGCGAGATGAATGCGCGGATCAGCCTTCGCATAGACCTGTGTGCAATCGGGAGCCGTCGACATCAACATGAAAATTGCAATCCAGGGAGAGCCGGGATCATTCAGCCATGAAGCCGCACTGAAGCTCGTGCCGGATGCGGAGATTCTTCCCTGCGCGCTTTCGGCAGAGGTGTTTGCGGCGCTCGACTCGGGCGCTGCCGACGCTGCCGCGATTCCCATTGAGAACAGCCTGGCGGGCTCAGTGCTGGAGCACTTCGACTTGCTGCTGCACCACGACGTGAAAGTGGTGCGCGAAACGCTGATCCGCATCCGGCACAATTTGATCGCCGTGGCCGGCGCGTCGCTTGACGAAATCGATCACGTCTATTCGCACGCGGTGGCGCTGGGGCAGTGCCGGCGTTTCCTGGCCGAACATCCGAAGATGAAAGCCGTTGCGTTTTACGATACGGCGGGCAGCGTGAAGCAACTGGTGAGCACGCGCGATATGAAGGGTGCGGCCATTGCGAGCGAGCGGGCAGCGGACTACTACGGTGCTGAGATTCTGGCTCGCGGCATTGAGGACGACGCAGAGAACTACACGCGATTTTTTCTGGTGCGGCGCAGCGGAGAAGCGGAGATCGACCCGGCGGCCAACAAAATGAGCGTGGCCTTCACGCTGGAGCACAAACCCGGCTCGCTGGTGGCGGCGTTGAGCGCACTGTGCGCGATGGGAACGAATTTGACTGCGATCGAATCACGGCCGGTGAAGGGCACGCCGTGGGAGTACATCTTCTATGTCGACTTCAAAATCGGATCGAGCGAAGAAGGGACGCGCGCGCTTGAGGCGTTGGCGGCGCATTGCGGCATGGTGAAAGAACTTGGGCGGTACCGCGAAGCGTGAAGGTGAAAAGCAGGCAACAGAGAAACAGGGTCTAGGGACTAGGGAATAGCAAAAGCAACAACGAAAGCAAAAACAAAATCACAGCCGAGAATACGTCTCATTTGGCGGATCGGCGCAAAACAGCACAGGGGCGGAATTGAATTCCGCCCCGTACTTTTTCCCCTATTCCTGATCCCTGTTCTTAGAAATGATAGGCGACGCCGATCAGCGGCTCCGACATGTTCCACCACTCGTTGGTGGTGAAGTTATAGCTGCTGGTTCCCACACCGAAGGTGGGCACCTTGGTGACGAGCGCGCGGTATTCAACGCGCACGTCGAAGCTGGGACTGACCTCGTAGGCGAAGCCCGCGCCGTACATAGCGCCGACTGCAGTTTGACGGTGCGCGTCGAGGGTTTTGGTGCCGGAGTTCAGGATGGGCATGAAGATGATTGCCGCCGGGCCAGCCTCGACGAATGGATTCCAGTTCTTGAAGACGAAGGAGCGGACATACGCGCCGGAGATATCTTGTGTGCGCGTAAGAACGGTGATCCCCTGAGGGAACGACGGCCCAAAATAGGTGATCTTGTTCTCATAGGTGATCCCGTAGTTGACTTCGACCGCGCTGGTGGGAGTGAGCATGAAGCGATAGCTGGCCAATCCGCCATAAGCAGTGGTCGAGTGAACTTGAATGTCGGTGGAAGAACCCTTGTAGGGCTCGATCAGCCCCGATCCGCTGAGGCTGAAGTCCTGCCGGCTTTCCTGGGCGCGGGCTGCGGCCACAGAGACAGCCAACAGACAAACAAAAAAAGCGATCCTCTTCATTCGATCCTGATCCTCTTGGACTGCGCAACCATAACGCGCGGTTTCATGGGAGCGGCGCGACGCCGGCTGGCAAGAAAACATGTCGATTCCGGCGCACAGAAAATCCCCGTACCCCGCTCAAAGAATTGTAAATGGCCGGGGCCGGTCCATGGGCCGCGACCGGAGTGGAATCTTCTTTGCCTATAGACGTATGAGAAGCGAAGAAGAGAGTCGGAGACGTGCGTGGAACAGCGAGGCTTCGTCGGAATTCGCTGAATTGGGAAGCTCGGCCGCGGCCCTGGTGTTTGCTGTGGCCCGGTCCCGCGTGCCCGGCTTCTCACCCTGCCCGCTCCACGTGGTAGTAGAAGGGCGGTCCCTGCTGTTGAGCCATGGTTTTGAGCGTTTGCAGAAACGCCTTGGCGGCGTAAGAGAGCGCGCTCTGGCGCCGGTGCACCAGGCGAAGCACGCGGCGCACATCCAGTTCGTCCACCTTGACGCGAACCACGTCGCCGGTCTCGAGCTCGCGCGCCACGGAAAGATGCGGAACCAGCGCCACGCCGTTGCCCATGGCCACAAAGCGCTTGATGGCTTCGATTGTGGGCAGCTCGATGCCCATGTTCAGGGGCGTGCGGTAACGCTGAAAGGCTTCAATCACTTTGCGGCGCAGCGGCGAAGCCACATTGTGAGCGATAAAGTTCTCGTTGCCCAGGCCGCGGATGGAAACGCGCCCGGCCTGCGCGAGTGGGTGATGCGGGCTCACGATGAAGGCCAGGCTGTCGCCATAGACGGCGATGCTGCGGACAACGACGGGATCGGGCTTGAACGAAATGATGCCAAGCTCGAAGGCACGCAGATTCAGCTCCTCGGGAATGCGCGACGCCAGCATGCGCTGCACGGTAACGCCGATATGCGGAAACTCACGGCGAAACGCGTCAAGGGCGGGGAGCAGGTACATGCAGGTGTACTCGTTGGCGGCCAGTTGCAGGTGGCCGCGTTCCAGGCTTTTCAACTCGTCAAGTGCGCTGGAAGCTTCGCGGCGCAGAGCCAGCAGACGCAGGGCATAGTCGCGCAGCAGGGCGCCGGCCGCGGTCAGTGAACCATCGCGCGAGGTGCGGTCAAAGAGCGTTTCAGCCACCGCACTTTCAAGCTTGCGGATGACCTGGCTGACGGCGGGCTGGGTGCGATGCAGGCGCTGCGCAGCTGCGGAAAAGCTGCGCTCTTCAGCGACCGCGAGAAAGGTTTCGAGTTGGCTGAGTTCCATGACGCCCTCCTTCACTCCTTCACTCTTTTACTGTATAACTATTTGTTATTGTTCATCAAAGAATTATAACTTTGCCTTATAGTGCCGCATCGGCGACAATAGGGAGGGTCGAGGTCGGACTTCCCGGCAACCACAGCAGGCAAAACATGAGCAGTGATCGAGTTGTTTTTTTCGACACCACGTTGCGCGACGGCGAGCAATCGCCGGGCTGCAGCATGACCACGCAGGAAAAGCTCACCATGGCCCACGCCCTCGAGGATCTGGGTGTGGACATCATCGAGGCCGGCTTTGCCATGGCTTCGGAGGGCGATTTTGCGGCAATCGCGACCATTACGCAGGCCATCAGGAAGCCGCGGATCGCGTCGCTGGCGCGGGCCAAGACCGAGGACATTGAGATGGCGGCGCGGGCGCTGCAATTTGCCGACCGTGCGCGAATTCATGTCTTTCTGGCTTCGAGCGATCTGCATCTCGAGTACAAGTTGAAGATGAGCCGCGCGGAGGCGCTCGATCAATGCGGCGAATCGGTGCGCCTCGCCCGTTCGCTTTGCGACGATGTGGAGTTTTCGCCCGAGGATGCGACGCGCTCCGATCGCGATTTTCTGGTGGAGATGGTGCGCGTTGCCGTGGAAGCAGGCGCGACGACGATCAATATGCCCGACACCGTGGGCTATGTGATTCCCGAGGAGTACGGCCAGATGTTTCGCGAGGTGCGCGAGCGGGTTCCGGCGGTCGACGAGAAGGGCGTGATTCTTTCCGCGCATTGCCACGACGACCTCGGCCTTGCGGTTGCGAATTCGCTTGCGGCGGTGCAGGCCGGGGCGCGCCAGGTGGAGTGCACCATTAACGGCATCGGCGAGCGGGCCGGCAATGCTGCGCTTGAAGAGATTGCGGCGGCGCTTTATGTGCGCGGTGATCGCTTCGGCTTGTCCACAGCGATCAAGCTCGACCAGCTTTATCCAACGAGCGAAGTGCTTGGGCAGCTGATCACCTTCAAGCCTTCGCCGAACAAAGCGGTCGTGGGAGCGAACGCGTTTGCGCATGAATCGGGCATCCATCAACACGGCATGCTCGCGAATCCGCTGTGCTACGAGATCATGACGCCGCAATTGGTGGGCGTGGCGCGCACGCACCTGGTGCTCGGTAAGCATTCGGGGCGCGCGGCGCTGCGGCATCGGCTGGAGCAGCTCGGATTCACGGTGAGCCGCGAGGAATTGCAGCATGTCTACTATCGCTTTGTGGCGCTGGCCGACCGCAAAAAGAACATCTACGACCAGGATTTGATTGGATTGCTGCCCGACAACATTCGCGAGCGGCGCACGGAGCCGGTAAGCGAGCTGGACTGAAAAAGCAGGAAACAGAAAGACAGCCGGCAACCCACAAAAACTTAGAACTCACAACTGCGAACTGAGAACTGAAAAATGAAGCTGAGGATTCTTGTAACCGCCGGTGACGGCATCGGGCCTGAAGTCACGAATGAAGCAGTCGCTGTGTTGAAAGAGATTGCGGCGCAGGGCGGGCACGATTTTGTGTTCGACGAGAAGCGTATCGGCGGCGTGGCGATTGTGCAGGATGGAACGCCGCTGCCTGATGAAACATTGCAGGCAGCACTCGCTTCTGACGCGGTGTTGCTCGGTGCGGTGGGTGGCAACGAATTCAATTCGCTGCCGCCGGACAAGCGGCCCGAGGGAGGGTTGCTGCAGATTCGCGCGGCGCTGGGCGGATTTGCAAACCTGCGCCCCTGCTTCTCGTTCAAAGAGCTCACGGTTAACAGTCCTTTGCGGCCGGAGATTATTGAAGGCGCCGATATTCTTTTTGTGCGCGAGCTGCTGGGCGGCGCATATTTCGGCAAGCCGCGCGAGTGGAATAAGGAAAAGGGCGTCGGCTACAACACCATGATCTACACGCGGGGCGAGGTCGTTCGCGTGGCGAAGATCGCGTTTGAGCTGGCCGCAAAGCGCCGCAAGAAATTGACCAGTGTGGACAAGGCCAACGTGCTCGAGGTTTCGCAGCTTTGGCGCTCCACGGTGAACGAAGTGGGCAAGGATTATCCGGGCGTGATGCTGGAGCACCAATATGTTGACGCGATGGCCATGCACATTATGAATCGCCCACGCGACTTCGATGTGGTGCTGACGGAGAACTTGTTTGGCGACATCTTGAGCGACGAAGCCGGCGTGATTACCGGCTCGCTGGGCATGTTGCCCTCGGCGACCATCGGCGGCAAGGTGAATCTCTATGAACCAGTCCACGGATCGGCTCCCGACATCGCTGGCAAGGGATTGGCCAATCCGCTGGGAGCGATTTTGACGGGCGCGCTGATTTTGCGCCACTCGGGCGGGCTTGAGTCGGAGGCGGCAGCGGTGGAGTCGGCGGTGCGCAAAGTGCTGGAAAAGGGATTCCGCACTCCGGACCTGGCGCGCGGCGACAAGCATGGTGTGACGGTGCTCTCGACGAAAGAAATGGGCGCGAAAGTGCGCGAGACGGTCAAGCAACAGCTCGTTCACGCGTAAGAACGAACAGCCGGAAGCGATATTCAGGAGCAGTTCTTAATGAGTAGCGAAGCAAAAACATTATTCGAGAAAGTTTGGGAGCAGCACGTAGTAGTCGAGCCGAAGGGCGAGCCGACACTGCTCTATATCGACTTGCAGTTGGTGCACGAAGTCACTTCGCCGCAGGCGTTCGAGGGGCTGCGCCTCGCCGGGCGCAAAGTGCGCCGGCCCGATCGCACCATTGCTACGGTGGACCACAACGTGCCGACGACGATCGAAGGCCGTCTGAATATCGTGGACCAGATTTCGGCAACGCAGATTGCCACCCTGCGCAAAAATTGCGCCGACTTCGGCGTGGAGCTTTACGACGTGAACTCGCGCGAGCAGGGAATTGTGCACGTCATCGGTCCGGAGCTTGGATTGACGAAGCCCGGCATGACGATTGTGTGCGGCGACTCGCATACTTCAACGCATGGTGCGTTCGGGGCGCTGGCTTTCGGCATCGGCACCAGCGAAGTGGAGCACGTGCTGGCCACGCAAACTTTACCGCAGTCCAAGCCGAAGACCTTCCGGATCGCAGTCGAGGGCAAACTGCCGCTGGGCGTGACGGCGAAAGACGTGATCCTGGCCATCATCGGCAAAATCGGAACCGACGGCGCGACAGGCTGCGTGATCGAGTACGCAGGCTCGGCGATTCGTTCGCTTTCGATGGAAGGCCGCATGACGATCTGCAACATGAGCATCGAGGCGGGCGCGCGCGGGGGCATGATCGCGCCCGACGAGACGACGTTTGCATACTTGAAGGGGCGCAGATTTAGTCCAAAAGGAGAAGCGTGGGAACGTGCGGTGGCGGAGTGGAAGAAGCTGCCCAGCGATCCCGGCGCAAAGTTCGATCGCGAACTAGTGATCGAAGCGGCCACGCTTGCTCCTTATGTGAGTTGGGGAACGAGCCCCGGCATGGTGGCGCCGGTGGTCGACAAGGTTCCCGATCCGGCGCGAGCCGAAAGCGAGATCGACCGCAAATCGTTTGAGCGTGCGCTTGAATATATGAACCTGAAGGCGGGCACGCCGTTTGAGGAGATTGCGATTGACCGCGTCTTCATCGGATCGTGCACCAACGGACGCATTGAAGATTTGCGCGCGGCGGCCAAGATTGCCGCCGGCCGCAAGGTAAGCTCACATGTGAGCGCGATGGTGGTTCCGGGCTCGCAACTGGTTAAAGCGCAGGCGGAGAAAGAGGGCCTCGATCGCATCTTCCGCGAGGCGGGATTCGATTGGCGCGAGCCGGGCTGCTCCATGTGCCTCGGCATGAATCCCGACATTCTTGCGCCGGGCGAGCGCTGCGCTTCAACGAGCAATCGCAACTTCGAAGGGCGGCAGGGGCGCGGCGGGCGCACGCATCTGGTTTCGCCGGAGATGGCCGCGGCAGCCGCAATCGCCGGCCACTTCGTAGATATTCGCAACTGGGAGGTAAGAAACTAATGGAACCGTTTCGTACATTGACCTCACTGGCCGCGCCGCTGGATCGCGCCAACGTGGATACCGACCAGATTATTCCCAAGAAGTTTTTGAAGCGCATTGAGCGCACAGGCTATGGCGATTTTCTGTTCTTTGACTGGCGGCAAACGCCCGAGGGAAAGCCGATCGCCGATTTTGTGCTCAACGATCCGCGTTACGAGGGCGCGAAGATTCTAATTGCCGATAAAAACTTCGGCTGCGGATCGAGCCGCGAGCATGCAGCGTGGGCGCTCAGCGATTATGGGTTCCGCGTGGTGATTGCGCCAACCTTCGCCGACATCTTTTTTTCGAATGCGGGCAAGAATGGAATCGTTCTGGTGCGGCTAAGCGATGCTGAAGTTGCAACGCTGCTCCAAAACGCGCAGAAAATTCCGAACTATCAGCTGACTGTTTCGCTCGAAGAGCAAACCGTATCCGATGGTCGTGGATTTTCTGCGAAGTTCGAGATCGATCCCTTCCGCAAATTCTGCCTGCTCGAGGGGCTCGACGATATCGGCCTGACGCTGCGGCACGCCGCGGCGCTGGACACATTTGAAACGAAGCACGACGAAGCCGGCTGGCTGAAAGCGAAGTGAAGGGCGAATGACGTTCGAAGGCAAGCGACAAAGCATTCCGTTGACCGAGGGGCCGAGCCGTGCGGCGGCGCGGTCCTACCTGCGCGGCTCAGGATTCAAGAAGGACGATCTGCACAAGCCCATCATCGGCGTAGCGAATACGTGGACGGAGATCGGCACATGTAACGTTCACCTGCGCGAGATTGCCGAAGCGCTTAAAGAGGGAATCCGCGAAGCGGGCGGAACGCCGATGGAGTTCAACACCATCACCATCTCCGACGGCATCACCATGGGCACGCAGGGCATGAAGGCGTCGCTGGTGAGCCGCGAAGTGATCGCCGACTCGATCGAACTCGTTGCGCGCGGAAATCTTTTCGACGGCCTTGTCGGCATCGGCGGATGCGACAAAAATATGCCGGGCATCATCATGGCGCTGTGCCGGCTCGATATTCCGGGCATGATGCTTTACGGCGGGTCCATCGCGCCGGGCAAGCTCGACACACCCGACGGCAAAAAAATCGACATCACCATTCAGAACGTGTTCGAAGGCATCGGTTCGCACGCCGCAGGACGCATCGACGATGCGGGATTGGAAGCACTTGAAGCGAATGCCTGTCCCGGCGCCGGCGCGTGCGGCGGCCAATTCACCGCCAACACCATGGCCATGAGCGCGGAGATTTTGGGCATCGCGCCCATCGAGCTTTCCGGCGTTCCCGCTACCGCTCCTAACAAACTTGAAGCGACGCGCGAGGCCGGACGAATTCTGATGGACGCCGTTCGCGCGAATCGCAAGCCCTCCCAGATCATCACCCGCAAATCCCTCGAAAATACAATCGCCAGCGTCGCTGCCAGCGGCGGCTCGACGAACGCCGTGCTGCATCTGCTGGCCATTGCGCGCGAAATGGGAATTGAACTCAGCATCGACGATTTTGATGCCATCTCGGCGCGCACGCCATACATCTGCTCTCTCACACCGGCGGGAAAATATGTGGCCTCGGACTACCAGGCGGCGGGCGGATCGCGGCTGCTCGCAAAGCGCATGATCGACGCGGGCCACGCCGATGGATCGGCATTGACCGTGAGCGGAAAGACGCTGGCCCAGGAAGCGGCGAGCGCAAAAGAAACGCCCGGGCAGGATGTAATAGCCACCTTCGAAAAGCCGCTGAAGCCAAACGGCGGCCTGGTGATCTTGAAAGGCAACCTCGCGCCCGAGGGCTGCGTGATGAAGATTGCCGCGGCGGGCAAGTACGCGCATCGCGGGCCGGCGCGCGTGTTTGATTCCGAAGAAGATTGCTTCAAGGTTGTGCAGGCCGGCGGCATCAAGCCCGGCGACGTGGTGGTGATTCGCTACGAAGGGCCAAAGGGCGGACCCGGCATGCGCGAGATGCTGCAGGTGACGGCGGCGATCAGCTCCAACGCCGAGCTGAGCGCGCAAGTTGCGTTGCTTACCGACGGGCGATTTAGCGGAGCGACGCGCGGATTTACCGCGGGACACGTTGCGCCGGAGGCGTTTGTCGGCGGGCCGATCGCAGCGGTGCGCGAAGGCGACATCATTTCATTCGACATTGCCAAGCGGACGCTCGACGTGGAGATCAGCAAGGAAGAGATGGCAACGCGGCTGAAGGATTTTAAGCCGCCGGCGCTGCGCTGGCCGAAGGGCGTGTTCCGCAAGTATGTAGACCGAGTAAACTCGGCGAGCGAAGGCGCAACGACGTAGAGACTGGGAACAGGGAACAGAAAATCAGCTGCATTGGCGCTCAAGGAGTTGACCATGGCAAACAAGTTGACCACGAAGACGAAGCCGCACGAAGCAAACGGAACCGCGACCGCTCCGGCGGTGGATGCGGATGCGCACGCGCATTTGACCGCGACAACGCGCCTAACCGGCGCAGAGATCATCTGGGCTACGCTGGTCGGCGAAGGCGTCGACACCGTCTTTGGTTATCCCGGCGGTACGATTCTTCCGGCGTACGACGCGCTGCGCAAGTTCCCGGTGCGGCACGTTCTGGTTCGCCACGAGCAGGGCGCTGCGCACATGGCCGACGGCTACTCGCGCGCCACCGGCAAGGTCGGCGTTGCGATCGCCACGAGCGGGCCGGGCTCGACAAATCTCGTCACCGGCATTGCCACCGCGATGCTCGATTCGATTCCCATCGTCTGCATCGTAGCCAACGTCTCGAGCAAGTTGCTCGGCTCCGATGCGTTTCAAGAAGTCGACATTACCGGCATCACGCTCCCGGTGACCAAGCACAATTTTCTGGTGAACAAAGTCGAGGACATTGCGCCCACGATTCGCCATGCATTTCAAATTGCGCGCTCGGGCCGTCCCGGTCCGGTGCTCGTGGATATCACGAAGGATGCGGAGCAGGCTTCGACGGAATTTAGCTTCGAGGCAGCCAAGCCGCGCGCGTATCGTCCGCATCCTATGCTGCATGTGAATGAGGAAGGGCTGGCGGGAGCGGCCGAGTTGATTCGCAACTCGAAGCGGCCGGTGATCCTGGCCGGGCACGGCGTAACGGAATCGGGCGCGATGGAGCAGGTGCGCACACTGGCTGAGCGCGCGCAGATTCCCGTTGCGCTTACACTGCTTGGGCTGGGCGGATTTCCCGCGTCGCATCCGCTGTGCCTGGGCATGATGGGCATGCACGGCGAGTCGTGGGTGAATCACGCGATTCAGGAAGCCGATCTGCTGATCGCGTGCGGCATGCGCTTTGACGATCGTGTGACGGGCAAGCTGAGCGAGTACGCGCAGAAGGCGCAAAAGATCCACATCGAAGTGGATCCCGCGGAGATCAACAAAAACGTGAAGGTGGACGTTGCGCTGGTGGGCGACCTGCGCGAAGTGCTGGAGCAACTGCTGCCGCGGATTGCAGGACGCGACGGCGCGGCGTGGCTCAAGAATATTGAGGCGAGCAAAGGCGCCGTGGCAGTTCACGACATCAAGAACCTGCCCGACTCCGGCCACTTGTACGCGGCGCATGTGATGCACGATCTGTGGCGGCTGACCGGCGGCGACGCGATCATCGTGACCGATGTGGGACAGCACCAGATGTGGGAGGCGCAATATTACAAGCACGAGCAGCCGCGGACTCTGATCACAAGCGGCGGCCTTGGCACAATGGGATTCGCGCTGCCGGCGGCAATCGGCGCCAAGGTGGCATGCCCGGGAAAAGAAGTTTGGGTTGTGGCCGGCGACGGTGGATTCCAGATGACGGCGGCGGAACTTGCGACCATCGCGCAGGAAAAAATCAAGATCAACATTGCCGTCATCAACAACGGCTATCTTGGCATGGTACGGCAGTGGCAGGAGTTTTTCTACGAGCGCAACTACGAAGCCACGCCGCTGGTGAGCCCCGATTTTGTGAAGCTCGCGGATGCGCATGGCATTCCGGGGCGCGCGGTGCGCAAGCGCAGCGAGGTCGAGGCTGCGGTGAACGCGGCGCGGGCAGAGAAGGGCGCTTATCTGCTGAATTTTTTGGTCGAGAAGGAAGACTCGGTCTATCCGATGATTCCCGCGGGCAGCGCGCTGCATGAGATGATTCGCCGACCGGAACACGACCCGCTGGAAGAGTCGTAAGAACAGGTGCTAGCTACCAGCTTCTAGCTCCTGGCTGCATTTCAGCGGCAAGGGTCAGACCGGAAGGGCCGGAAGAGCTAGAAGCTAGGAGCTAGAGGCTAGGAGCTGCTTTTATGCTGCATACATTCGTTGCATACGTTGAAGACCGGCCAGGCGTGCTCACGCGCGTGGCGTCGCTGTTCCGGCGATTAAACATCAATATCAATTCGCTCACGGTGGGGCGCAGCGAACGGCCGGGGCTGTCGCGGCTCACGCTGGTTTGCGAGGCGTCGTCGGAGGCGGGAAACCGCATTCGTGCCAACCTGTTTAAACTTGAGAACGTCGTCGACGTCGACGACATTGCGCAGGCGCCGAATGTAACGCGCGAGCTGGCGCTCATCAAAGTGGCTGCCACGCCGCGCAATCGCGCGCAGATTTTCGATCTGGCAGAGGTCTTCCGCGCGCGCATCGTTGATCTCACTTCGGAATCGCTCATGATCGAGATGACGGGCGTGGAGAGCAAGATTGAAGGGCTTATCGAAGTTCTGCGCGAAGACGAGGGACGCATTTTGGAAATTTGCCGCAGCGGAAAGATGACCATGCGCCGCGGGCACCATGTGAGCAGCGTGGTGAAAGCGATGGGCGTTGTGGAGGCCGAGGCCGCGGAGGAAGAGCCTGCAGCGGATAGCGTTGCCGATGAAGTCGATTGATCGCTTCATACTCGCAGGCTGCCGTTGACCGCGAGTTCATGGGTTATGATTCAGGCTTGAGAGGTTCGACAGATGGACGCTGACGAGAAAGTCTGCCCGGTTTGCGGCGAGACAATCAAAGCCGCCGCCATCAAGTGCCGTTTTTGCAATACCGATTTGACGGCCTATGCCGCGGCTAAGGATCAGGACGTGGAGAAGGACCTGTTCGCAGGGCATCCGGCAATCATTTACACGGCAGGTCAGGTGATGCCGTTTATCGTAGTGATTGTTCTGGCAATTCTTGCGGGGTACCTGCTGAACAGGGAGCAGATCGGCGACTCAGGACACAACGCTGCTTATTTGGTTCTGTTCGCCGTGGCAGCCTTCATCGTCATCTGCATTCGCTATTACGCAAGGAGCCGTAGCATTCATTACGAAATCACCACGCAGCGCATCAAGCTGGAGCGCGGCCTGCTCTCGAAGGTTCAGGAATCACTCGAGCTGTTTCGCATCGATCATTTTGAGTTGCGCAAACCAGTGGGCATGCGGTTACTTGGCCAGGCATCGCTGCACGTTTATTCATCGGATGCCGAGCTTGAGAATTTTTCAATCTACGGAGTGCCCAATCTGGAGGCCCTTGCGGATGAACTGCGGAACTTCCAGCTTCGCGAGCGCACGCGGCGGGGGTTAACAACTTTTGTCAAGGCATGAGCCTCACAGCTCGGCCTTAATCCCCAAAAACCTCCAAATGCCTTCCGAATGTTTTGCTGGCTGCGATTTGGAACCGGCGCTTTGTAGTCCGGCAGACAAGCGGGCCCGCAACGAATCTCAAACCCGAATGAAAAGGAAGAATAAGAAATCATGGCGAAAACTTACTACGACAACAATGCCGACCTGAGCCTGATCCAGGCCAAGAAGGTTGCGATTATTGGCTACGGCTCGCAGGGGCATGCGCATGCTCTCAACCTGAAAGATTCGGGCGTGCAGGTGAAGGTGGGCCTGGCGCCGAACTCGAAATCGATTGCCAAGGCGCAGAAGGCCGGCCTAGAGGTGACCACCGTTGCCGACGCCACCAAGTGGGCCGACGTGGTGATGGTGCTCGTCCCCGACCAGACCGCGGCGAAATTGTACGCGGAAGAAATTGGGCCGAACCTGAGCGCCGGGAAGCTCTTGATGTTCGCGCACGGGTTCAATATTCATTTCAAAACCATCGTGCCGGCAGCGGGCATTGACGTGGGAATGGCCGCGCCCAAGGCGCCAGGCCATCGCGTGCGCGAAGTCTTCATTGAAGGCGGCGGCGTTCCGGGACTCATCGCCGTGCATCAGGATGCGACCGGCAATGCCCATGCGCTTTCGCTCAGCTATCTCAAGGGCATCGGCTGCACGCGCGCCGGAGCTTTGGAGACCACGTTCAAAGAAGAAACCGAGACCGATCTCTTCGGAGAGCAGGCGGTGCTGTGCGGCGGCGTTAGCGCGCTGATCAAGGCTGGATACGAGACGCTTGTCGAGGCCGGCTATCAGCCCGAGAGCGCGTACTTCGAGTGCCTGCACGAACTTAAGCTGATCGTGGACCTGATCTACCGCGGCGGGCTCGCGTATATGCGCTACTCGATCTCGGACACAGCCGAGTATGGCGATTACGTTTCCGGGCCGCGCGTCATTGGCGCCGAAAGCAAGAAGGCGATGAAGCAGATTCTCGCTGAGATTCAGGACGGGACGTTCGCCAAGAAATTTCTTGCCGACCAGAACTCCGGCAAGAAGGAGTTTCTGGCATTCCGCGAAGCCGAAGCAAAGCACCCGGTAGAGATCGTCGGCAAAAAACTTCGCGCGCAGATGCCGTTCCTCGATCCGGTAACGGTTGAGGAAGTGGCGAAGACGCGGTAGGGCAGAATCTTTGGCAGTCGACGGGCCATGCAAGCGCGTCTTTAATGGCCCAATCAAATCTTGTCGATATTGAGATCGATCGGATCCAGGTCGGTGCCCAGATTTTCATCCCACGAGTTCAATAAGAACCCCTCAACTTCCTGGTTCTCGACGGAGTTTTCCTCTGGTTTCTGGGGATCATATCGAACCTGGAGTTTCTGATGAATCAGGACTCTCGGCGGTTGTTCTTCCGTCGACGATAGGCGAGAAAGCTTCACTCTCCCTGAATAAAACTCATCATCGACCTGGTAAGAAAAATCGCCGACATCGACTGTATAGGAACTTTTTCCAGCATTAACGACCACTTGACCAACTGACTGGATTGTCCCTTCTGTCGATAGCCAGGTCGCGTCGGCCGAGTGGCCTGATCGCCTCACGAGCCAGATCACGAGCACCCCAAACGCGACAAGGGCCACAAAGACAATAAATCCCATTGAGGACGACATGACCTACATCCTACTTCAGGCTCAGCCGTTTTGGCCGGGGCTGCCGAAGTGCGGCGGCGCGCACAAGTAAGTGAATCGAACTCGTCACCTGCCCGTCCGCTCAGCCACATCCTAACCCTGTAAAATCAACCTGAATTCCGTCTCAAACCGCCTGCGGAGGCTCCTTGCTTTACTGGCTGCTCTACGAAAAGCTGTTTCCGTTCTTTCACCCGTTCCGGATCTTCCGCTACCTGACATTTCGCACTGCGTTTGCCTCGCTCACTGCGCTGCTGATTGCGCTTTTCATCGGGCCTTATGTGATTCAGAAGCTCCGCGAATTCCAAATCGGCCAGTTTGTTCGCGAAGACGGTCCGCAATCGCACCTGAAAAAAACAGGAACGCCGACCATGGGCGGCGTACTCATCGTGATCGCGATTCTGCTGCCCACTGTGCTCTGGTCCGACCCGGCAAATCCATTGGTATGGGTCGTGGTTTTCTCCACGCTCGCCTACGGCGCCATCGGATTTGCTGACGACTACATCAAAGTGGTGCAACGGCGCAGCCTGGGCCTTACCCCTCGCGCCAAATTGCTGTGGCAGGGGCTGGCTGGCGCGGTGGTCGCCATAGCGCTCGTCGTGTTGGATGAGTTCGGAGCATTTTCCACACGGCTTTCGGTGCCGTTCATCAAGAGCCTGCGCCCTGATCTGCTATGGCACCACTGGCCGGCGACCATTCCGCATTTGGGCCTGCTCGCGTTTGTGCCGTTCGTTTTGTGGGTGGTGCTGTGGCTGGTGGGCACCTCGAACGCCGTCAATCTAACCGATGGGCTCGACGGCCTGGCGATCGGCTGCACCATCATCGCCGCTGGCGCGCTTGCGGTCCTCACTTATATCAGCGGCCACGTGGTGTTTGCCGATTATCTCGAGTTGCAGCGCATGCCCATGGTCGGCGAGCTCACGGTTTTCTGCGGGTCGATGGTGGGCGCCTCGATCGGATTCCTCTGGTACAACGCGCACCCAGCCGAAATCTTCATGGGCGACGTGGGATCGCTGGCGCTGGGCGGCGCCATCGGCACTGTCGCCATCATCATCCGGCAGGAGCTGTTGCTGCCATTTATCGGCGGCATTTTTATTCTCGAAGCGGTTTCGGTGGTCCTTCAGGTGGGTAGCTACAAGCTGCGCAAAAAACGCATCTTCAAAATGGCTCCGCTGCACCACCATTTCGAACAACTGGGCTGGAGCGAGTCAAAAGTGATTGCACGCTTCTGGATTGGCGCCCTGGTGTTTGCATTGTTTGCACTCACCACGTTGAAATTGCGCTAGCCGCGCGCGCGCCGCAACCCCCGCGGTGCACAATAAAGCTATTGCGCTAGCCGCTTAGGTATTAACCATGGAATTGAAAGGCAAAAAAGTTCTGGTTGTCGGCCTGGGAAAGTCCGGGCTGGCGGCGGCGCTTTTTTTGCGCCGCCAAGGCGCGCAGGTCACTGTTTCCGACATCCGCTCGGCTGAGTCCTTGGCCAAAGAGATTCCGGCGCTGCTTGAAGAAGGCATCATGGTTGAGGCGGGCGGGCACGGCTTGCTCACTTTTCGCCGCCAGGATCTGATCGTCGTCAGTCCCGGCGTGCCTCTGAATACGCCTGAGCTGGTGCAGGCGAGAAATTTCGGCCGCCCGGTGATCGGAGAACTGGAACTTGCGGCGCGATTTCTGAAGGGCAAGATCGTCGCCATCACGGGATCGAACGGCAAGACCACGACGACCACGCTCACTGGCGAGATTCTGAAAGAGGCTGGCTATCCCACGCTGGTTGCCGGCAACATCGGCCTCGCAGTGGTGGGGCTCATTGACGAAAGCACCGACGACACCTGGTCGGTGCTTGAGGTGTCAAGCTTTCAGCTCGAGAGCACCGAACAATTCCATCCCAAGATCGCGGTGATCCTGAACATCACGCCCGATCATCTTGACCGGCACGGGACGTTTGAGAACTATGCGCTTGCCAAGGAGCGCATCTTCGCAGTTCAGGATGAGAACGACGCCGTGGTGCTCAATGCGGATAATCCCCGCACCGCCGAGGCAGAAGGCCGCTCGCACGCTCCGGTCTATTGGTTTTCGGCGAAGCACGAAGTGAGCCGCGGCGCGTGGGCGCAGAACGGTAACATCGTCTACCGCTCCGCTCCGGGCGCGCCGACCGAGACCGTAATGCCGCTGGCAAAGATACCGCTCAAGGGCGAGCACAACGTTGAAAATGTGCTGGCTGCCGTATGCGCGGCACGGCTGGCCGGCGTCGCGCCCGCTATCATCGCGCGCGCCATCGAGAAGTTCCACGCCGTCGAACATCGCCTGGAGTTCGTTGCCACCATCAATTGCGTGGATTACTACAACGATTCAAAGGCCACGAATGTGGATGCGACCGCGAAGGCCCTGGCTTCGTTCCCGCGCGGAATTCATTTGATTCTGGGCGGTAAGGACAAGAACTCGGATTACACGACGCTGGCGCCACTGGTGCGCGAACGCGTGCGCGCAATCTACACAATCGGCGCTGCTGCGGCCAAAATCGAGTCGCATTTGCGAGGCGTGGTTCCGATCCATGCATGCACAACGCTCGCCAACGCAGTAAGCGCGGCGACAAAGGCTGCGCGGCCTGACGACGTAGTGCTGCTGGCGCCGGCCTGCTCCAGCTTCGATCAGTTTGAGAACTACGAGCAACGCGGCCGCGTGTTCAAACAACTGGTTGCAGACCTGAAAGATTGGAAGGAAAAGCAAGACGAGTAGACGTTGAAGGCGGAAACAAGTATTAACTCCTTTGGGATTTGAGGGGCCGGTTCAGAAGCGATGGCGAAACGAGTTGGCGTTGACAAATGGATGTTCTTCACCACCCTGGTTCTGGTTGTCATCGGGCTGGCGATGGTGTTTTCCGCGTCTGCCGTCGTCGATCAGGAGAAATATCACTCGGCTTACACGTTCATCCTCACGCAGGCGGTGTGGGCGGCTGTCGGCGTGCTGGCCATGCTGGTGCTCATGCACCTTGATGTCAGCCACTACAAGTCTCCACGTTTTATCTATCCCGCGCTCGCCATCACAGTCGTGCTGCTGGTGCTGGTTTTTCTCATGCCGGGCTCGCACCACACGCATCGCTGGATTCGCTTCGGAAATTTCTTCACGCTGCAGCCCTCGGAGCTCGCCAAGCCTGTGCTGGTGCTGTTTCTGGCGTGGTTCCTGCACACGCGCCTGGGCGCGATGCGCGATTGGAAGCAGACCCTGGTGCCGGCAGCGGTGATTCCCGCGCTATTCATCGTCCTGGTGGCGGCGCAGCCTGATTTGGGCACGGCGCTGGTGCTGGCGGGCGTAGTGGCAATGATTTTTGTTCTCGCTGGCATGGATTGGAAGATCCTGCTGGGCGCGTTTGCCGCGACGTTGCCAGTGCTGGCCGCGCTGCTGCTTCTGGTGCCGTGGCGACGCGCGCGCATGCTGGTTTTCTTGCATCCGGAATTGGATCCGCAGGGCCCCGGCTACCACATTTACCAGTCGCTCATCGCTGTGGGCACAGGCGGGCTCACGGGCCGCGGCTACATGGAAGGAATGCAGAAGCTGTTTTATCTGCCCGAGGCGGCGACGGACTTTATCTTTGCCAACATCGCCGAAGAGCTCGGATTCATCGGAGCCATGCTGATCGTGCTGCTGTTCGCAATGCTTGGCGCGCGCGGCTTGCGCACGGCGTTTCGCTGCAACGATCCGTTTGCGCGGCTCGTCGCCTTCGGAATCACGACTACAATTCTGTTACAGGCACTCTTCAACATCAGTGTGGTACTTTCACTGGTTCCCAACAAAGGCATCCCCCTGCCTTTGATCTCCCATGGAGGCACTTCGCTGTTCTGCACGCTCGCGAGCATTGGAATACTGCTCAATATCAGCCGGCAGGCGGAGTAGAGTCGAATGGAACCGGGTTTAGAGAAATAGAAACGTAAAGCAGGAAGCGGGAAGGTCGGTTCCGCGTAAAAGGCCGAATATGGGGGAGCTGAGAATTCTCATCGCGGGCGGAGGAACCGGCGGGCACATTATTCCCGCGCTCGCGGTGGCGCGCGCGCTCGTCGAGCGGCACTCGGCAGAGGTTCTTCTGGTCGGTACGCCGCGCGGTCTTGAGTCGCGCCTGGTTCCCGAGGCAGGTTTCCAGCTGAAGCTGATCGACGTGGGCCCGCTGAACAGCGTCTCGCTGATGACGCGCCTGCGCACATTGGCGGGGCTGCCGCGTTCGATCGGCGCGTGCAAGCAACTGATGCGCGAATTCAAGCCGACCGCAGTGCTCGGCGTGGGCGGTTACGCGTCGGGGCCGGCTATGCTCGCCGCGCTGCGGTTGAAGATTCCCACTATGGCCTTTGAACCTAACGCAATGCCCGGCATGGCCAATCGGCTGGTGGGCAAGCGTGTGCGGGCAGCAGCCATCAATTTTCCCGCCGCGGCAAAATGGTTTCGCAATCCTGAAGTCACCGGCGTTCCCGTGCGGCAGGAGTTTTTTTCGCTCGCCGCGCCTAACGGTGCGCCGCATCTCCTGGTCTTCGGCGGATCGCAAGGTGCGCGCATCTTCAACACGCGTCTGCCGCACATTATCAAGTCATTGCTTGAAGCGGTTCCGGGCTTGACGGTTCTGCACCAGAGCGGGCTGCGCAACTTCGATGCCACGCATGCAGCCTATGCGGCCAGCGGAGCAGATCCCAGGCGCTGGGTTGTGCGGCCATTCCTCGACAAAATGGCCGACGAGTTTGCGCGCGCGCACCTGGTCATGTCGCGCAGCGGAGCTTCGACAGTGGCCGAGGAAGCTGCAGCCGGCAAGCCGGCGCTCCTGGTTCCGTTTGCCGCCGCTGCCGACGAACACCAGCGCCGCAACGCCGAAGCCATGGTCGCTGCCGGCGCCGCTGTCATGCTTGACGAAGCCGACCTCGCAAACGCAGACAAGCTGTTGTGGATCCTCGCCGGCCTGGTTGCAGATCCTGCCCGGTTGGCCACAATGGCCGCCGCGGCACGCACGCAGTCGCATCCCGGCGCCGCAGAAAAGATTGCGGACCGGCTGGCGGAACTGGCTGGAAGGCAGCGGAGTTAGCGGGGTTGGCGCGTTTAGCGGTGCTAGGCAGGCTCGGTTTTGCTCGACGAATGCATATATTTGTCGCCACGAATACTTGTTGACTTTGGAAAGCTAACGATTCTGTGACCGTGACTTTCAAGCGCTAAGAGTACCTCGAAGTTGGGCATTAGCAGCGCTCACGATTTCTAATCCTTGCATGGTAGTCAAACAGCCATGAAATCTTTCTTGCGAGGGTTGTCCGCGGTTGTGCTATTTACCCTGCTGCTCATTCTGGCGCTAAGAGCCATTCCAATCCATGTCTACGATGGATTCGAATTGCCACATCTGAGCCGCTTGCGCTGGCTGCGCGGCCGGTTCGAACCTGGCGCCGTTGTCCCTCAGGCGGCAGTGGTGCGTTCGGGCCACAGGGCTCTCGCCATCACAGTACACGCGGGCGACCGGCCCGAGGCGGCAAGCCACGGAGATGCGGCCACCGAGCGCGACGAGATGATGGAAGCCTGGTGGCTCTTCTCCCGGACAGGGCCAACGTACGTGTACTCTTTTAGCCTTTATCTGCCTGAAGATTTTCCGCAAACACCGGAACGATTGGTGATTGCACAATGGAGACAGCTTTGCATGGTATCCTGCGTTCCCGATCGCCCGATTCTTGCCGTGCGCTACGAGATGGGGCGGCTGCAAATCACCCGAAACGACGAACATGGCAAAACGGTGCTTTACCAGGGCGACGAAGATGTCAGAGGAAGGTGGCTGGATTTCCGATTCATCACGCGTTGGGAACGCACAAACAAAGGAACCCTCGAAGCCACTCTAAACGGGCGCGGAATCCTCCATTACGAGGGACCGACTGTTTGCCAGCCCGGTTCGGGGCATTCGAGGCTCACTCTTATCTATTTCAAGACCGGCCTGTACAGAGACGCGTTGCACGAGCCGCCCTGGACGATGTATGTGGATGAATACCGAAAAGACCAATGCGACACTGCAGGTTGCCGATGAATTTCATGATGATTAGATAACGGGCAACACAGAGGGTGCCGATTGAACTAGAACCGGTTGCGGCCTGGCGCGATTCGTCCAGCGGCACAAACAAAAAGCCCGCCTGCCGAAGCAAGCGGGCTTTTATTATGAGCGGAACTTCATCGTCCGCCTTAAGCCGTAATTACCGGTGACCACCACCGCCGTGGCCGCCGCCACCACCGTGGAATCCGCCACCGCCACCGCCGCGATAGCCTCCGCCGGAGTATCCGTGCGCTAGGCCACCCCCACGATAGCCGCCGCCAGCATATGCATGTCCGCCGTATCCGCCGCGATAACCCCCGCCCACGTATCCGTGTCCAGCGTAACCGCCGCGGTATCCACCGCGATAACCGTATCCGCCGCGATAGCCGTAGTGCCCGTAGCCCCAGCCGCGACGGCCCCATCCATACCAGGGTCCGGCGCCGATGAAGACGCCCCCGTAGAACCAGCTAGGTCCGTAATATCCATAGGGTGCGCAGGCGTAGGGGTAATAAGGGTAGTAGCCCCACGCGCAGTCCGGTGGACCGTAATATCCGGGGTCAACCACTGCCGGACCGACGCCGATTCCAACTCCAACCTGGGCCCTCGCCGGAACTGCGGCGAACGGCAAAATTACAAGCGCAGCCAGAACGACCAACCACAATCTTTTCATGACATTCCTCCTGCCCCGCCTCGCTTTCCCGGCTGGGCCTTGAAGTTGCCTTCGGTTCGAGCACTTCCGGCCTCTGTCATTTTGTCTTGTGGCCGGCCTTCACTCTCTTAAACAGCATTTCCCGACATTTGTTGCGGTCCGGTTAAAGCATCCCTCAGCCTGTCTGAAAATGCAAGATTCTTCTTAACTTGCATGTTTGCCTGCGAGCGCGGGCCCCGGGGCTTTTCCGGGACCCCTTGCAGCCTCTCTTATAAGACGCCTCAGACCCTCCAGACGATCCCCCAAAACGCCCCCAAACCACGTTCTCGATTCCATAGGGCAAAAGCGGCCCAATTCGGCACTTTCGGATCAAACAGCCAGTCCCGTCCAACAGGTTCGGCCCAAGCGGCCCCGCCCGGTCCAACGCATCCGAACCAAAAAAACGGCCCCTCCCATTCGGGAGAGGCCGTCAGGTGCAGGCAGCAGAAGGCGGAGCTACCTGCGAAAGTGATCGTGCCGGTCGAAATGCCGGTCGAAGTCACGGTGATAGAACACCGGCCCGCGGTCCACTACAAAGCCGCCGCGGATGATCGGCCTGCCGACGCGGAAGCCGACATAGTTCCAGTAGCCGGGAACCCAGTAGCCGTCATTCCAATAGCCGGCAACCCACACGTACCCCGGTCCGGGTGCGACGGGAATTGCGCCTGCGCCCACAAAAACGCCGATGCGAGCTGCCTGGGCGGGCGCCGCGGTGAGACCAAGCGCGCCAAGCGCCAACGCTGCCGCTAATGCAAATTTCTTCATGCTGCCCATATTCCCTCCATTCCGTGCGGACCATTTTGCTCGTCCGCTCTGGCTCGCCACCACCTTGGAGCTTGTTTCTTGCCGCTCCATCTGGCTTGCCGTTCTGCACATGTCAAACACGCCGCCGGCAGAAGGTTGCGGAGCGCATCGAAAATAAAAGTGCGCAACTTTTTTTGGCGTGCGTGTTCATGCCGCCCGCAATTTCGCCGATAAAGCGCGATGCGCGCTATCGCGATATGCTGAGATTTGGCCGGTATTCTGCCGGTTGCTGGGTCGCATCGAGGGGTCGAATGAATCTGGCCGAGAAAATCGAACAGGCGTTTGCCGCTCGACTGAAACCTGCTCAAGTGAGGCTTGGTGACGAAGTCCTCCAGCTCGATTCAGATGTCGAAGAAGCTCTATGGTTCTCTGGCCGCGACTGGCACGAGCTCAGATGGCAAGACTGGCAGGAGCATGCCAGCGCCACTTACTTCTTCGATCCAGAGTCGTTTCGCTATTATCTTCCGAGTGTATTGCTTCTCGCGGTTGAGAATCCGAACGAGTCCTTAACGGCGGCGGAGTCGCTAATAAGTGAGCTCGACAGAAGTCCAGATGTGGAGGGATGGACAGCGGGTTTCGCTGTTCGTTTCCTTGGGTTGAATCTGGCAGAGCTGGACGCGTTGAAAGAGTGGCTTCTCTACGTATGCGAGTACGCTCCCTACAAGGGATGGGGAATCGCGGCATCTGGTCCAGGAGACACTTTTGGCCGAGCATTTGATACCGTGGACCTTCTCAAGAGAGAGATCGAGCGAAGGTGCAGAGTAAGTAACTAGGGCCTCGTGCGGCCACCGTTTAGCTATTGCTTGCGGAAGAATTATTTTCAATCGCCGTATTGCGCCGCATGCCTCATGAGGACTTTACGTTTCACTGAATTGATTAAAGGAGATCCCAATGCCCAACGCCCATGGCAAGTTCACAGTCGACATCCATCCGCTTTCACCCGCGCCGGCTGAAGGAATTGGGCGTTTCTCCATCAATAAAACCATCCAGGGCGATCTTGAAGCGACGACGATCGGCGAGATGTTCACGGGCGGCGATCCCAAGCAAGGTGCGGCTGGATATGTGGCGATTGAACGCGTCACCGGCACGCTCGATCGCAGATACGGCAGCTTCGCTCTGCAGCACTTTGCCGCGATGGACGGAGCAGGTCCGAGCATGCAGGTGATCGTTGTGCCGGGATCGGGCGCGGGCGAACTCGCCGGCATCGAGGGCACATTCACCATCCACGCCAACAACGGCGAGCATAGCTACGAGTTCGAGTACACGCTGCCGGAGTGAGAGCAGCTTCCAGCTACTAGCTTCTAGCTCCTGGCTTGTGACAGTGCACAACAATCGGCACTTACCGTCTACTGATCGTCCACTTTGTTTTGAGCCGAGATGTTCATGAGACGTGGTCGAGCTAGTGGCTAGAAGCTAATAGCTCGTCTCTTTCTGCTACCCTGAATCTTCACCCACCATGTTCGCCACGTCGCAGCACGCTCACTTCATCGGAATCGGCGGCATCGGCATGAGCGGCATTGCCGAAATCCTGCTGAATCTCGGATTCAAAGTCTCCGGCTCCGATTTGAGGCGCAGCGCGGTCACCGATCGCCTTGCGCAACTCGGCGCAACCGTCTACGAAGGCCACAACGCGGCCAACGTCGCCGGCGCAACCGTCGTGGTCACCAGTTCGGCGGTGCACGGAAACAACCCTGAAGTGGTCGAAGCGCACGCGCGAAAAATTCCCGTGATTCAGCGCGCGGAGATGCTGGCCGAGCTGATGCGCCTCAAATACGGCATCGCCATCGCCGGCATGCACGGCAAAACCACAACAACATCCATTGTGGCCGCGGTGCTCGCGGCCGGCGGACTCGATCCGACGGTGGTGGTCGGCGGCCGCGTGGATGCGCTGGGCTCGAACGCGCGCCTTGGCACCACGCAGTATCTTGTGGCCGAGGCCGATGAGAGCGACCGCTCGTTTCTGAAGTTGTCGCCGATCCTCGCTGTGGTCACGAATCTCGATCGCGAGCACATGGATTGCTACCAGGACATGGCCGACGTGGAGCGCGCGTTTGTCGAGTTCATCGATCGCGTGCCGTTTTATGGCGCGGTCACGGCCTGCGTTGACAATCCGCGGCTGAAAGCGATTCTGCCTCGGGTGCGCCGGCGCGTGTTCACCTATGGTGTGGCAGCGGAGGCGGACTACAGGCTCGAGCTGCTCGATGCGGGAAAACCGGATTCAGATTCTCGCGTGCCAGGCGCATCTGGGCGAGCATCGGACGCGCTGCTCGATTCGGGCGCGGAACAGGGAAGCAGCTTCTCGCGATTCCAGGTGCATACGGCAACAGGTCCGCTTGGCCCGTTTGAGCTGCACGTTCCGGGGCGGCACAACATTCTCAACGCCACCGCAGCCGTTGCCATCGGTCGGCAACTTGAAATGTCTCCAGAAAAGATCGCCACGGGGCTCAGGAACTTTCGCGGCGTCGACCGGCGATTCCAAAAGCGCGGCTTTGCGCGCGGCGTCTCGGTGGTGGACGATTACGGCCACCACCCCACCGAAATTCGCGCCACGCTGGCCGCCGCGCGCGAGTGCTGCCGCGGGCGCATCCACGTCGTCTTCCAGCCACACCGGTACTCCCGAACTTTCGATCTTCTTGACGAGTTTTCAGGCGCGTTCAAGGATGCCGACACGGTTACGGTGCTGCCGATCTACGCTGCCAGCGAAGATCCCATTCCCGGCGTCACCGCGGAGCGGCTTGTGGACCGCATCCGGAAAGAGCGAGACGGAGCCTGCGTTGAATTTGCTCCTGAGTTCGCGGCCGCCCTCAGCATGGTGGTTGCCCGCGCGCACGACGGCGACATGATCCTTACACTGGGCGCGGGAAGCGTGAGCCAGCTGGCTCCGCAAATCCTCGCTGCGCTCGAATCCCTTTGACCATCGTGAACCGCACAGCGTCGCTTCTTGAGCGAAGGCTATAATTCTGCCTGCGCAAACGCGCGCATTCAGGAGCGATGAAAATGGCCGAAAATTCGCGAAGGACATTTCTAAAAGCTGCATCGGCTACAGCAGCTGCGTCGGCGGTGTTGAGCAGGATTCCGGCCTGGGCCGATCCGGCATCGCCCGCGCAGCCCGTCCAGCTCTGGAGCACCTTTCGCGATCAGCGGCATGCGCCTGCAGAATCGCTCGCCTGGAAATCCGTCGCTCAGATTTCGCCCGGCGCGATCGTGCTTTCTCCGCAAGCAGCGCGGCAGCAGATTCTCGGTTTCGGCGCGGCGATGACCGATGCCTCGTGCTATTTGCTCAGTCAGCTTCATGACGATGAGCGCGGCACCTTGATGCACGAGCTCTTCGATCCCGGCGAGTTGGCGCTGAACGTGTGCCGCACCTGCATCGGCTCAAGCGACTATTCGCGGTCGGTCTACAGCTTCGACGAAAGCGACCAGGACGATCCCGAGCTCAAGAATTTTTCCATCGATCACGACAAGGCCTACATCCTTCCGGTTCTTCGCGATGCGCGCAGGCTGAACCCCGATCTGTTTCTCTTTTCGTCGCCGTGGAGTCCGCCGGGATGGATGAAATCGAACCGTTCCATGCTGGGCGGGGCAATGCGCAAGCCCAGTTTCGCGCCCTACGCCGACTACTTCGTCAAATTTCTCGCGGCCTATCGCGAAGCGGGCGTGGCGATTGATGCTGTCACCGTGCAGAACGAAGTCGACACCGACCAGGACGGCAGAATGTCCGCATGCCTCTGGGGCCAGGAATATGAAATCGGATTTGTGAAGGATCATCTAGGGCCTGCGCTGCGCAAGCAGGCGGCCAACACGAAAATCTGGATTCTCGACCACAATTACAATCTTTGGGGACGCGCTGTTGACGAGCTGAGCGATCCCGGCGTTTATGAATATGTCGACGGCGTAGCCTGGCATGGATATGTCGGCGCCCCCGACGCAATGACGCGCGTCCACGACGCCTTTCCGCAGAAAAACTCCTACTGGACCGAGGGAGGCCCCGACATTCGCGCGGCCGATTACCAGACTGACTGGGCGAAGTCGGCGCAGACATTCAATGGGATCCTGAACAACTGGGCACGCTCCATCACCGCATGGAATATCGCGCTCGACGAAGAAGGCAAGCCGAATGTCGGCCCGTTCTCCTGCGGTGGCCTGGTCACAATCGAGAACGCGACACACAAGGTGACGCGCAGCGGCCAGTACTGGGCGTTTGCGCACTACTCGAAGCATGTGCGTCGTGGGGCTACCGTCATTGCCAGCAACGGAGTGGGCGACGGCGAAACTGCCTCCGCATCAGGCGGCATTTCTCACGTGGCATTCCGCAATCCCGATGGCACCATGGTGGTGGTGTTGGCGAATAGCGGCGATGAGCGGAAGGTTCAGTTGGTTTTGGGATCGAGCGCTCTCGACGTTGAGCTGCCGGCGGACTCGGTGAACACGCTGCAGTGGTCTTGATGTATTCGCGGCAGCCGATGCTCCCCGTGGCATTGCCGCAGGAGTTCGAACCCGCCCGCCGCCCGACGAGCGCCCGAAAACCTTCGCCGAAATTCTCGCATTGACGCTGATTTGTACCGCGTTTTCCACTTCCCCCGTAACCCCACGGATACCCCCGGAAATCTCACAGAAAACTCACAACTGAGTGCGGGCTATAGTGAAATCTGGCGACGCCTGACGACGCGGCCTAGCCGTGACGGATCAATTGGCGAATCAGGGAAATACAACAAATCGGCCCACGCTGTGGGATGACGACCCGTCGGCAGAGATTCGGTCGCGCCGCACGCGGGACGATTCCCCCTTGGCCGCACAATTTCGCCCCGGAGCGGCGGGCAGACGCGGGCCGGGCATGCCGCTCGAGTTCGACGATCCGGATGGCGACGGAGTTCTGCGCCCTTCCGGCGATCGCTTTGGAAAATCCAAGCGGCCGTGGTGGCGCCCCGCGAGCACAGTGGGCCGCGTTTTTCTTTCCGCGGGCGCGGTGAGCGTCGCCATCGCCTTCACCGCCGCGTGCCTCATGATTCGCCACTCTCTCGAGCACGATCCGCGATTCCGCATCGCCGGCAGCGAAGACATTCAGGCCACCGGCCTCACTGAAGTGAGCCGCGCGGATATGATGCCCGTCTTCGGCGAAGATATTGGGCGCAACGTTTTCTTCGTTCCTCTCGATCAGCGTCGCCGCGAGCTTGAAAACATTCCGTGGGTTGAGCGCGCAACCGTGATGCGGGTGCTGCCCAACCAGATTCGCGTTTCAGTGGTGGAGCGGCAGCCGGTCGCGTTCACGCGCCATCGCAACGAGATCGGGCTCGTGGATGCAAACGGCATTCTGCTCGCCATGGCGCCGGCAACCATGGCGAAACATCATTACTCATTTCCCGTTCTCACCGGAATCGATGCGGGCGACTCGCTCGAATCGCGCAAGGAGCGCATGGACGTTTACATGCGCATGATGGCGGAGCTCGACGCCGACGGCCATCGCAACTCTGAGCAGATCTCCGAGATCGATCTCACCGATCCTGAAGATGCGCGCGTCCTGATGCCCGAGCAGGGTTCAGACATTCTGGCGCACTTTGGCGAAGATCATTTCCTCGAGCGCTATGAGCGCTTCAAGGCGCACATCGCCGATTGGCGGCAGCAATATCCGCATCTCGCGGCGGTGGATTTGCGTTACGAAAATCAAGTGGTGCTGGAAATGTCTTCCGGCAAGGAAACCACGGCAGGCGATTCAGGCGCGACGGGACCGCAGGCGAGTGCGCCGGCCCCGCCGCTGACGACGGCGCCGCCCTCGAAGAACGCGCCTACAAAGAGCTCGCCCGCGAAGCCTGCAGCGGTGAAAACACCAACGGCGAAGAATTCGCCCGCTAAACTCGCGACGGCGAAAACGCCAACGGCGAAGACCACAGCAGCCAAAACTGCAGCGGAAAAAAGCCTGGCCGCAAAAAAAGCCAAAGCCTCCCAGGACAAAAAGCGTGCGGCAGCGCAAAAACGAACGGCCGCGCAAAGCAAACCCACGGCGAAGCGAGCAACTCCCGAAAACACACGGAGCGGCGCTGCCTCAACCCGTCCGCCGGCAAACACAAGTGGATCGAGCAATCGTTCCGCGCATGTGCCTGCCCCGGCCGAAACACAGGGCGGGTGACGAGCCATGGGCCAGAAACCTGACAACCTGATTGTGGTGCTCGACATCGGCAGCGCGTGGACGCGCGTGCTCGCAGCCGATGTGAACGAAAATGTTTTGCGCTATCGCGGGCACGGCATTGCGCCTTCGGCTGGAATGCGCAAAGGCCTGATCGCCGAGCTTGCGCCGGCGGCAAAGGCAGTTCGCGCGGCCAATGAGCAGGCCGAGCGCGTCGCCCGCGCCAACATCGACGAGTGCGTTGTCGGCGTCGGCGGCCCGCACATTCGTGGCGTCAACACCAATGGCGGATTCCAGTTGAGTCGCGGCATGCGCGAGATTACGGGCGAGGACGTTCGCTCTGCAATCGGCCGTGCCCGCGCCATTGAGTTGCCCGCCGATCGCGAAATTCTGCACCTTCTTCCGCGACAGTTCATTCTCGACGAGCAAGCCGGCATCTTCGACCCCGTGGGCATGGTTGGTGCGCGCCTCGAAGTGGAACTGCACATCGCCACCTGCGGCGGCAGCGCGCTGCAAAGCACGGTCACCTGCGCCAATCGCGCGGGACTTGAAGTTTCGGAGGCAGTGCTCGAGTCCCTCGCCGCAGCCGAGTGCACGCTTTCAGCCGACGAGCGCGAACTGGGCGTTTGCGTCATCGACATCGGCTCGCACTCCACCGATCTTGCGGTGTTTTTTGAAGGCGCCGTCGCCTACACCGCGTCGGTCGCAATCGGCGGTGCGCACTTCACCAACGATCTCGCCATCGGATTGCAGTTGCCGCTTACGCAAGCCGAAGAGCTCAAAAAGCAATATGGCAATGCGGTCGTCACTTTGGTTCCGCAACTGGCGGAGGTTGAGATCACCACGCCGCAAGGCGCGCCGGCCACGCTGCCTTTGCGCACCATGGCTGAAATACTCGAGCCGCGCGCGCGAGAGCTGATGTACTACGTGAAAGAAAGTCTGCGCTACGGTGGCGTCGTGGATGCGCTGGGCGCGGGCTGCGTGCTCACCGGCGGCGGATCGATGTTGCCGGGCATGCTCGACGTGGCGGAGAGCCAGTTGCGTGCGCCGGCCCGCGCAGGTCTGCCCGTGCGGCTGTCGCACATGCCGTCGGAATTGAACCATCCTTCATGGGCTGTCGGCATCGGCATGGTTCTCTACGCGCATCGCACGCGCATAACCCGCGCGGCCGAAGGCAACAACAGCAGTTTGCGCGACCGGGTGCGCGCCATGTTTGCGGCAAGTTTTTAAGAGCAGGGAATAAAGAATAGGGAATAGGGACTGGAAAACAGAGAAAAGAGAACGGCACAGATCGAGAACGGAAATCCAAGGGTGCAGCGAGGTGGAGACAGTGCGGAAACAGATCAGGATTGAAGACAGCGGAGCACGCATGGAACAGTCCATGAACCAAGCCCCGGATGGGCGCGGCGAAGCCGGCGAAATGCGCATCCAGTTCCACGACGAGATCGTGCGCGGCGCGCGCATCAAAGTGGTGGGCGTGGGAGGAGGCGGCTCGAACGCCGTCAATCGCATGATCCAGGCGCGCATGGAAGGCGTGGAGTTTGTCGCCGCCAACACCGACGTGCAGGCGCTCAAGCTTTCTGAGGCTTCGGTCAAGCTGCAACTTGGCGTGAGGCTCACGTCGGGTCTCGGCGCGGGCTCCAATCCCGATGTCGGCCGCCGCGCTGCTCTCGAAGATTCCGAAAAAATCATCGAAGCTCTTGAAGGCGCAGACATGGTGTTCGTCACCGCGGGCCTCGGCGGTGGCACCGGCACCGGAGCGGCTCCGGTCATCGCGTCGCTCGCCAGTGAAATGGGTATCCTCACCGTTGCCGTCGTCACCAAGCCATTTGCGTTCGAGGGCAAGCGCCGCCTCGCGCAGGCTGAGCGCGGGCTGAAAGAACTCATCGAGAGCGTGGACACGATGATCGTGATCCCGAATGAGAAACTACTCGCCGTGGCCAAGGACGCGGGCTTCTTTGAAAGTTTCCGCATCGCCGACGATGTGCTGCGCCAGGGCGTGCAGGGCATCAGCGACATCATCACCATTCCCGGCATCATCAATCGCGACTTTGCCGACGTAAAGACAACCATGGCCGGCATGGGCCAGGCAGTGATGGGCACGGCGCTGCGCGCGGGCGCAAATCGCGCCAAAGAAGCTGCTCAGGCCGCCATGGCGTCGCCGCTGCTTGAAGCAGGCGCAATCGACGGAGCGCGTGGCATCCTCATCAACATCACCGGATCGAGCTCGCTCAAACTTTCCGAAGTGAATGAAGCTTCCTCGCTCATTCAGGAGGCGGCGCATGAAGACGCAAACATCATCTTCGGCGCGGTGCTCGACGAAAAGATGGGCGAAGAAGTGAAGATCACCGTTATCGCCACGGGCTTCCGCGACCAAATGCCGGAGCGGCGCGCGCGCATGCTCAACGTGGAAGATTCGCCGGTGATCTCTGTGCCCGTGGTTGCGCCGGGCAACTGGATGCGGGAAAGCGATCCCGCGCCCGCAAAGCCGCAGCCTCCGCGCTTTATGAGCGAGGAGGACGACGATGCCGCCCCCGAAAACGCCGACGGCTTCTTTTTTGCCGCGGCTGCTCCCGGAGTAGCCACAACCGTTTCTGTCGCAACTCCGGCGACCGACGGCGCGCGGCGCGGAATCGAATTTGCCGATCAGCAAGAGAGCGGAACCGGCCAATTCGCAAGCAGTGGCAAGGAATCTGAGAGCGACTTGCAGCGCCGCGATTTTGCGGCCGACCTCGCCGGCACGCCGCGGGGCGGTGCGGAGCCGGGCGCCGAGTCCGGTTCAGCTCTATTCGCCGGCCCCGCTGAAGGCCCCGACCGCGACTTGGACGTGCCAACCTTTCTGCGCCGAGTTCAATTCTAAGTACCTATTGAATCAATGGCTGATGCCTCAATCCGGTTTCGGGAAGGGTTCCAAATCGATTAAGAAGCGGTTATATTAAGTAGAACGCCCCGAAAGTTGTATGGGTTGTGACGCCAGATCAGAGGGAAACTACTGTCTCCTGAGCACTTTTTCTTAGGACGGACTGACTCTGCGGACGTCAAAAAATCTGATGGTCTGCGCAGGTAAGCTCCGCACTGGTTCGGTGCTGGATGAACCTGAGAACCGGGACACATCATGGGCGGGTGGCAAAAAGTGCGGTCGTTTACAAGCGAACGCGCGGCGCGGATCCAAAAACTTTTATGGGGTTGTTGACGGGATGAAGCAGTTTCGCAAAGGGCCTATTCATATTGTCTTAGTGTTGCTCGGCATCGGCGCGGTCAGCGCCGCTGCGTTGGACGCTCCGCAAACCCTCCATCACACCAAATCCAGAACAGAATCGCACGCCACAACGCACCATGCGGTCGTCCACAGATCGACGAGCGCAGCCACCGGAACACACACCACCGCCTCGCGCACTGCTCACTCGGCTACACGCTCCAGGGCCCGCCGCACTTCCTCCGCAAGCCGCACACATCTCCGCGCCGCTTCAACAAGCACTGCATCCACCCGGCTCGCCGCTTCTGCCGGCGCGCATCTGCGCAGCACCACCTTTCATCGCCGCCATCGTTATTACGAACGCTTCACGGCCAGCTCATTTATTCAGGGAGTCGCGGGCGAGGGCGACAACACCGCGGGTGAAGATCCAGTCGTTCGCCAGGCAGCCATCGACGCACTGGGCGACATGAACGGCACAGCGGTGGTCATCAACCCCGCCAACGGCCGCATCCTTGCCATGGTCAACCAAAAGCTCGCGCTCTCGCCCGGCGCTGAGCCATGCTCCACCATCAAGCTCACGGTTGCCCTGGCTGCGCTTTCTGAGTCGCTGGTTACAAGCGACACCATGGTGCAACTTGCGGGCTTCCGCATGAACATGACGCAGGCGCTGGCCAAGAGCAACAATCTCTACTTTGAAGAGCTGGGCCGCGAGCTCGGCTTCGAGCGCGTGCGCCATTACGCTACGCAGTTCGGCCTGGGCGAGCTGGCCGGCTACAACATTCCTGGCGAGCAGCTCGGCGTCTATCCCGATCAGCCGATTCCTGACTCCGAGGGCGGCGTCGCGCGCATGTGCAGCTTCGGCCAGGGAGTCTCCATGACTCCGCTGCAACTGGGCGCGCTGGTTGCCGCAATCGCCAACGGCGGCACGCTCTACTACCTGCAGCACCCCACCACGCCCGATGACATTGCCAACTTCCAGCCTCGCGTCAAGCGCACGCTCGATATCGCGCGTTATCTTCCTGAACTCGAAGATGGAATGGCCGGAGCGGTTGAATATGGAACGGCACGCCGCCTGCGCGCAAACTTCCGCGAGCTGCCCGTCTTTGGCAAAACCGGAACCTGCTCAAACGACGGCACGCGCTTCGGTTGGTTCGCCTCTTACTCGCAGTCACCGCAAGGCGGCCTTGTAACTGTGTTCTTCCTTGAAGGCGGCCGTGCAACCTTCGGCCCGCGCGCCGCGGAGCTTACCGGCGCTTTTTATCAGGATCTTTGGGATCACGATTATTTCGGCGAGAAGAGTCTCGATGCGCAATCGGCCTCGCGCCAAAGTCCGGTTCAGGGCGCGGCGCTATCCATCTCGGCAAATGGCGCGGCCGCTGCTGCTCATCAATAGCGCGCTTCCAGTTTCAGATTTCAATCAGGCCGCCCTTCGGGGGCGGCTTTTTTGCGCCTGACTCTACGGCTCCGTTTCACTAATACCATCGCGCGGATTATTCTGTCGAAGCATGAAAACTGTGAACTGGGTCGTCGCCGGCATTGGCGACATCGCGCGTAAGCGCGTCATTCCCGCCATTCAAGCCGAGCCGCGCAGCAAGCTCATGGGCTTCGTCACGCGAACTCCTGCGAAAATCGCTGACTACCCCGGCACCCGCGCATGGCCCAGCGTCGAAGAAGCCGTCGCCGACTCCGCCGTCGACGCGGTCTACATCGCACTGCCAGTGGCATTCCACGCCATCGCCACAATTACCGCGCTGCGCGCCGGCAAGCACGTACTCTGCGAAAAGCCCATGGCGATGAATTGCGCCGAGGCGGGACGCATGGTCGACGAGGGCCGCAATTCCGGCCGCCTCTTCGGCGTCTCCTATTACCGCCGCCTTTATCCAAAGCTCCGCCGTGCGAAGCACCTGATCGCCGAAGGCGCAATCGGCCGTCCACTGCTGGCCGAAGCGAATTGCCATAGCTGGCTTGAGATTGCCGGCCGCGAATGGCTCGCCGATCCCGCGCTCTCCGGCGGCGGCCCGCTTTACGACATTGCATCCCACCGCATCGACGCCATGAATTTTCTTTTCGGCAAGCCGGACCGCGCGTGCGGCCTACTCTCAAACGCCGTCCACCGCATCGCCGTCGAGGACTCCGCCACGGTGCTCATCCAGTTTGCCGCCGGCGTCCACGCTGTCATCGACGTGCGCTGGAACTCGCATATCGCTCGCGACCAGTTCCGCATCATCGGCGAGAAAGGCGAGATCAATCTCGATCCGCTCAACGGCCCGGAGTTGCGCGTGACCGACCTAACTGGGTCTCGCACAGAGCTTCTGCCGCCGCACGCCAACCTGCATTTTCCCATCGTGGAGAATTTCGTCGCTGCTGTGCTGGCCAACGATCCCGCGCTTCTCGCCTGTCCGGCCGAGCAGGCTGCTTGGACCGACTGGGTCATTGAACAGGTGGTTTCCGGCCAGGCCGACTTCGCCTGATGCGCCTTCCGCAGTTTTTCTTGAAACAAAACTCGTTTCGATTCATCCTATGCAGTAGAGGGGCCTTTCCCGCGCGAAATCTGCCGAGCCAGGCGTCCTGATTCTCCAGGTCCTGATCTTCCCCATGGCGCTACCGACCAACATTCTGTTGATGTACGGCTACCTGGTCATCTTTGGCTGGGTGCTCATCGAGCAGCTCGGTCTGCCGCTGCCGTCTGTGCCGCTGCTGCTGGCTGCTGGTGCGCTTTCTGCGCAGCGGCAACTCAGCTTTCCGCTGGCCCTCGCCGTGGCAATCGCCGCCTCCATCACCGCCGACAGCGTGTGGTTCTTCATCGGGCGCAACCACGGCCATCGCGTGCTGCGGCTGCTTTGCAAGCTCTCTCTCGAACCCACAACCTGTGTTCGCCGCACGCAGGATTCCTTCGGCCGCCGCCGCGGCACGTTGCTCATGTTTGCCAAGTTCGTTCCCGGCCTGTCGACACTGGCGCCTCCAGTCGCCGGCCAAAACGGAATGAGCTTTGGCGCATTCCTGTTCTACGACGGCGTCGGCTCCACATTCTGGGTCGGCGTCACCATGCTCTGCGGCCGCTTGTTCGGCGACCTCCTCAAGCGCAACCCCGGCGTTCTTGACTGGGTCGGCCGATTCTCGGGAGCGCTCTTGATTCTTGGCGTGGTCGGATTCTTCGTAGGCCGCCTGATTCGCCGCCGCATGGTCCTCAAGGAGCTGGTCGCATCGCGCCTCGAGCCTGAAGAATTGAAGCAGCAACTTGACGCTGGCGAGCCTGTCTACATCGTCGACCTGCGCCATCCTCTCGAGCTCGTGCCCGATCCCTTCACGCTCCCCGGCGCCGTGCACTTTTCGCCTGACGCACTTGCCGCGCGCCATCACGAAATTCCTCGTGACCGCGACGTGGTCCTTTATTGCACCTGCCCCAGCGAGGCCACTTCAGCCAAAGTCGCGCTGCAGCTCCACAAGCTCGGCGTCGAGCGCGTGCGCCCGCTCCGCGGAGGCTTCGATGAATGGAAGCGGCTCGGGTATCCCATGGACGAGATTCCGCCCTTCAAAACTCTCGTTCCCGCCATTGAGCCGGCCGGCTAATCCAGCGCCGCCGCACGTCACCCCAACGTCACCATCAGCGCAGCGATTGCGGATCCGATCGGCGATCCCATTCCGCTGCACGGGTCAGGTCCCACGGCGGCGCTGTAGAATCCGTTGCTTCCCACGGTGATATCGTTGAACGCTTTCTGGTTTTTCCAAAGCGTCGGCGTCGCAAAGCCCAGCTTGGTTCCGAACGCGGCAAAAAGTCCTGCGTAGAGCGGTGCCACAGCGCTCGTCCCTCCCACCACCGTCGCCGATCCGCGCACAAAAATGTTGTAGCCGGTGTTGGGGTCGGCATTCGCGCACACATCCGGCACCATTCTTCCCTTGCCATACTGGGAGTTGGCGGGGGCGGGCGGCGCGCCGATTTGAAAAATCTGCGCGGGGAAGATAGTGG
>DATKMH010000013.1:0-21665 GCA_035541975.1 Occallatibacter sp.
CTCACTATCGGTTCCTTCGCAGTGGCTCTCTTTCTGTTTGCGCTGCTGGGAGTGGTGAACGATGCGTTCAGCCGCGGAGCGGACGTGGTGAGCGCGAATCGCCTCGTCACCATCAATCGCACTTCCATCATCAACACGGTTCCGCTGTCTTACCGGGATGAAATCCTGCGCATTCCGGGTGTGAAGTATGTCACGCACGATAACTGGTTCGGTGGCGTGTATCAGGATCCCAAAAACTTCTTCCCTCAATTTGTGATTGATCCGGAGAACCAGCGGCAGGTTTACTCCGAGCTCATCGTTTCCGACGATCAGTGGAACACGTTTCTGAAAGATCGCCAGGGCGCGATTGTCGGCGCGGTCACCATGAAGCGCTTCGGCTGGAAGATCGGCGATCGCATTCCGATCAGCACGACCATCTACGGTCTCGCTGGCAAACCCTTCGAGTTCAATATTGATGGCGTTTACCACGGCGCCAAGCCGGAAGATGATGAAACCCAATTTTGGTTCCAGTGGGAATACTTCAAAGAAAGCGTTCCGGAGTCGCTCAAAGGCCAGGTCGGTTGGTACATAATTCTCATCACTGACCCCAACGATGCTCCGCGCATCGCAAAGACCATCGACAATATGTACCTGAATTCGCCCTACGAAACCAGGACTGAAACAGAATCCGCGTTTGCCGAGGGGTTTGTAAAGCAGTTCGGAAATATCAAATTACTGATTGTGTCGATCGGGACCGTCGTTTTCTTCACGCTCTTGCTGGTCACCGGAAACACGATGGCGATCTCCGTGCGCGAACGAACCAATGAGCTTGGCGTGCTGAAGGCTATCGGCTTCTCCGATGGCACGATCCTTGGCTTCATTCTGAGCGAGTCGGTGGCGATTGCGCTTGCAGGTTGCGTGGGCTTGCTGCTTGCGCTGATCGTTATTCCGGTGCTCGGCCGCTCGCTCGCCGGACTTTTGCCACCACTTCTGGTGACGGCCAAAACGATGGTGTACGGTGTGATCGCTGCTCTCATGGTCGGATTTGCCAGCGGAATTCTTCCTGCCTACGGTGCGATGCGCATGCGCGTTGTGAATGCCCTTCGGAGGGTGTGAACATGGTGACGAATCTCTTGTTGGGCGCGGTAATCACGCTGGCTGCCGTCGCTGTGCTGCTCCTGATTCTTGTCATCGTTGGCGGGATCGCGGCCGGATTGCTGGCGCCCCTGATCGGCTCCGTGCCAATCTCCTACAATCTCAGGAGTATTCGGGCACGCTGGACTTCCACCATCGTTGCCGTTCTGGGCATTGCCGGGACGGTCGGCGTATTTGTGGCCATGCTTTCGTTGGCGCGAGGATTCCGGGCCACGCTCGTGGCCTCCGGTACGCCTGACGATGCACTGGTGATGCGTGCCGGCTCCACCACTGAAATGATGGGCGGCATCACTCTCGATTCCATCAAGCTGGTACAAGATAAGCCGGGCGTGGCACGCGATGCGTCCGGACAGCCGCTGGTCACACAGGAAGTCGTCGGCGTCGTTCCCATACCGTTGATCAGCACAGGCACAGACGCGAATGTGGAGGTTCGCGGCGTTTCGTCCAACGTTCTCAATATCCGCAAATTCGTGAAGATCGTTCAGGGGCAGATGTTCCATCCAGGTCTTGACGAGCTCGTTGTCGGCAAGAATGCCTCGAAGACCTACGAAGGCCTGACCGTTGGCAACACAGTGAATTTCGGCGGCGGCCAGTGGAAAGTGGTGGGGGTGTTCGACGCCGGCGGATCGTCGTTCGATTCCGAAATGTGGTGCGACTCACGCATCCTGAACGAAGTGCTCAAGCGCCCAGCGAATATCTTTCAGTCAGCGACCGTTCACCTGACTTCGCCCGCGGCATTCGACCAGTTCAAGGATTCGATTACTTCCGATCCACAATTGAACTTGGAAGTCGAGCGCGAAGTGGATTACTACGCGAAGCAATCCTCGGCCATGACTGAGCTGATCACCGTGCTGGGCGGTTTTGTGGCTGCCGTCATGGCGATCGGCGCGGTATTCGGCGCGCTCAACACGATGTACTCGGCCGTCTCCGAACGCGGACGTGAGATTGCCACCATGCGAGCTCTCGGCTTCTCAAGCTGGAACGTCATTCTCTCGTTCCTGTTCGAGGCGCTGCTGATTTCATTCATTGCCGGCATCATCGGCTGCCTGGTCGTGCTTCCGCTGAACGGAATGACCACGCAGACCATGAATTTCTCGACCTTCTCGAACATCGCCTTCGCGTTCAAGATCACATTCAACCTGCTTGTGATGGGGGTGATTTTCGCGCTCGCCATGGGCGTTCTCGGCGGCTTGCTGCCTGCGGTGCGCGCGGCATTGCGCCCCGTCGCCGTAGCCCTGCGCGAGTTGTAGAGAAGCTGTGACAAAGGCAAATTGATACATGGCAAAACAATGATTCGAACGGTGACCATTTCCGTAGCTAATGAGAGGCGTCGGATCTGGCGTGGTCATTGATCAGGCTTTTGGCGTGGCAACGCTCAGTTCTCGAAAACGCAATTCTCGCCGACCGCCTCCTGCTCTCGCGCCGGCTGCTGTCTATTGGCTATTGGCTATTGGCCGCCCTTTTACAGCGTCCTCTTGAATAGCGGCGTCGCGATCAGCAAGGTAGCCACACCGAAGACCGTCAGGAACAGAAGATCGGGCCAGATCGCCACCCATCCGCCATTCTTGATCAGCACGGACTTGAAGCCGTGAATCGCGTAGGTGAATGGATCGATGACACTCATCGCCTGCATCCACTTCGGAAACGAAACCGTGGGATACATCGCGCCTGAGGGATAGAGCAGCAGAATATTCAGCACGCCGAACATGGCGCGCGGCACCAGCGGATCGTCAACCCGCACCATGAGCAGAAACATCATGCCATTGAATGCAATGGAACCGGCGATGATGAGGCACAGCACCTGCAGCATGATCACCGGATGAAACACCACACCCAGGCCCGCGATCAGCGAGCCGATCACTCCGATCGAGATTCCGCTCAGCGTAGCCTTGATGGCGCCGGCAATGTTCAGGCCGAATACCAGCTCGAGCTTGGTAATCGGCGTAACCAGGTAGCCCTCGTGCACGCCGCGCGCCTTGTCGTCGATATAGAGCATACCGCCGCCGATCATCACCGAGATGTACATCGCCAGCGCCACCGTCATCGGCAGCAGATACTTCAGGTAATTCACATACGGATAAAGCTCGACAATCTCGAGCGCAATCGATTTCTCCAGCCGGTCCGCCACCTGCGGCGAGTTCATCGCGCTCACGAGCGACTGCATCTCCCCTTCAATGCTTGCCGAAGTAAACAGGTCCGAGTTGTCCACCACCACGCCGAGCTGCGGCGCATCCTGCGCATAAACGCGGCGCGAATACTGCGCGGGAATGATGACCGCCGCATCGATCTTGCCGGTGCGCACGTCTTCGCGCGCCTGCACCTCGTTGGGATAGTCGATCGTGGAGAATGTTTTGATGTTGGCGGCGACAGCGGCGAACGCTTCGCGCAGCTTCACCGCCTGCGGCCCGTGGTCATGGTCCACCACAGCCACGCGCGTCCCAACGATCTTTCCACCGAACGCGTTGCCGATGATGATCAGCTGCAGAATCGGCATCATCAGCGACATGATCATCAGCGTTGGCGAGCGAAAGAACTTGCGCATTTCGCGCTCGATGATGGCAAACATCCGGTTCATGGGCGATCTCCCGGCCGCGGCGGCATCAAGAAGTTTACGGGCTTCACCTGCTCGTCGCGCAGCTGGCGGCCTGTGTAGTGGATGAACACGTCGTCGAGCGTGGTGTTCTGCACGCTCAGCGATGTGAGCGATTCACCGAGGCTCGCAGCCAGCTCCACAATCTGCATCGTGGTCTTCGATCCCGACTTTGTAATCACGCGATAAAATCCGGAGCTCTCGGGTTGCACGCTGGTCACGTCGTCGAGCTTCTCCAGGCGCTCTTTCCATTGCTCGTCTTCGCGGTCGAAGTGAACCTCGACCACGTTGGCGCCGGCCACGCTGTTCTTCAGCTCGACCGGCGTGCCCAGCGCCACAAGATTTCCGTGATCGACAATGGCGATGCGGTCGCAGAGCTTGTCGGCCTCTTCCATGTAGTGCGTGGTCAAGAGCATCGTCAGGTTGCGATCGGCTTTCAGCTTGTTCAGCATCTCCCACACCGCGATGCGCGAAACCGGATCGAGGCCGGTGGTGGGCTCGTCGAGAAAAAAGATGCGCGGATTGTGCACCAGCCCGCGCGCAATCTCCAGCCGCCGCCGCATGCCGCCAGAAAGCGTCTTGGTTTGCGCGTCGCGCCATTTCACCAGGTCAACTGCCTCGAGCACATCGTTGATGCTCTTCTCCCTGCGCGAGCGCGGCACCGCATAAAGCTTGGAGTAGATGAGCAGGTTCTCGTAAACAGTCAGATCCTGGTCGCTGGTCAGCGCCTGCGGAATCACGCCGATAGCGCATCGCACCTCGTCGGGATCGTCGGCCACGTTGTGCCCCGCGACAATCGCTTTCCCCGACGTGACCGGAATCAGCGTGGTCATCATGCGGATAAGCGTGCTTTTGCCGGCGCCGTTCGGCCCCAGCAGCCCGAAGATCTCGCCTTCGTGCACGCTGAAGTTCACGCCCTTCACCGCTTCAAAGTCGCCATAGCGCTTGACGATGTTTTCGACAGCGATGGCAATCGGGCGCGTGTCCGCGCCGTTCGTCGGTGCTTGATTGATGGCCGTGCTCACTTCTTCACCAGCTTTGCTTTCGGAATGTAGACATAAGCCGTCATGCCCGGCACGAACTTTTCCCCGGGATTGGGAATGAGCAGCTTCAGCTGAATGGTGCGGATGTCGCGCTTCATGCTGTTCACATCGCGCTGCGTGGCGAAATCGCCTTCGGCCGCCTTGGCGATGACCTTGCCTTGGAGCGGTTCGCCGCTGGGCATCACCACGCGCAGCTCATCGCCCAGTTGCACGCTGTCGGCTTGCGTCTCGGGCAGCGGCGCGTACACCCACGTCTGCGATAAATCCATGATTGTCACGATGGGCTCGCCCATGGTCACCACTTCGCCCTGGCGTGCCGCCCACACGTCCACTTTGCCGTCAATGGGTGACACAATCCGCGAGTAATCCTGATTGACCTTCGCTTCGTCGGCAAGGTATTCGGCGTTCTTCTCCGCCTCGCGCGTTTCGTCTACGGTGCGCTCGTCAACTTTGGTCAGCATTTCGTGCGCGCGCGCCTGCTCCAGGTTTGCCTGGGCCGCGGTCAGGTTTCCTTTCGCCGTCGCCACCGCAGCTTCATCGGCCTGCAGGCTGGTCTCGGCCTCTTCTTTCGCCTGCTCACTCATAATTCCCTGCGCGGCGAGAGCAACAATGCGGCTGGTGTCGGCCTTCTGATGTTCGAGATTCGCCTGCGCCTGCGCCAGCGTGGCCTGCGCCGCCTTCACCTGCGCTTCCGCGGCCAGCGTCGCGCTGCTGGTTTCACCGCTGGCTTCGCGCTCCGTCTCCATCGCCTCGCGCAGCTTTTCCTGGTCGCTCGCGGCGGTGGCCTCAGCGGCCTTTGTGGCCGCCGCAAGATCGTCGCTCTCGATGTTGGCGATAAGCTGCCCGGCTTTCACCGAGTCACCTTCCTCGACCGTCAGATTCGCAATGCGGCCGGCGATCTTCGAACTCACGATCACCTCGTTGGCATCCACCGTGCCCACCAGTTGCAAATCGCCGCTGCGGTTGGTCGTCGCAAAATACCAGATCAGCGAGCCCACCGTCAGCAAACCTAAAATCATGAAGACTCGATTTCTTGCGCTCACTCGTCTATCACCTCAAACCTTTGAAATCGTCAAACTCGGGCATGGGCGTATCGGCCAGCACTTTGGCGGCAAGCTCAGAGCCTCGTGCACGGTCAACAAAAATCGCCTTCCCTAAAAACTCAACCAGCGCCACGCGCCGTGCCTGCAACGCCTCTTTTTCGAAAGGCTCAAAAGGCAGAATGTGACGCCACACGGGCGCGCTGAGAAAGTAAAAAACGTTGCCGCCCAGCGACGCCAGAACCATCTGCAGCCAGTCGGCGTCAATCAGCTCGCCGCTCGAAATGCCTTCGCGCACCATGGATTGGAACATCGCGTGCAGCGGCGCAAAAATGCGCTTCACCAGAATCAGCAGCTCGCCTTCCTCACCTTTGTGCAGCCGCATCATCTCGTGCTGCATGAGAGTCTGAAATTCGCGCTGCGTCAAAATGCGGTCAAAATGATCGAGCGCTGCGCGAAGCATGCGCTCACCAGGACTCGCCTCGCGCAAAAAAACAGCCATCGAGCGGTCTCTCACCCGCGCCGAAACCAATTCGAGCGCCGCGGAGTAGAGCTTTTCCTTGCTTTCGAAGTAGTAGTAGAGCAGCGCCTTATTTACCCCAGCCGCCTGGGCAATTTGCTCGGTGCGCGCGCCCGCCAGCCCGTTGGCGGCAAACTCGCTCAGGGCAGCCTCCAGGATCCGGCTTCGCGTTTCAGCGGATCGTTCGGCCTGGGCGTCGGGTTGGGCTGCTGGGGACATGACTTCAGGGCGTCTTGCCAATTAACTAACTGGTTAGTAAATTAACCCAGTTCTCGCCCCATTGCAAGCTTGTTGAACCTCGCTTGCCTATAATTCTTCCCTATCCGACAGATTTTAATGGAGTTCTGAAAATCAGACTCGCCGCGTTTTGGCCGGGATAGCTAAAACTCGCCGGCCCCGGCGAGGACCCTTTATCCCTGTTCCCGTTTACCGCGGTTGCCGAGCATCTTTGGCGAATCCTCGTACGCTGAACGCTATGGGAAGCCCAATCACGACCATGTGCACGACCAGCCCCTGCACCAGGTCACGGTAGGCATAGGGCCCGCTTGCGTGGAGCGCAGAGAGCGGCAGGACCACGAGACGCATCACGAGCTCCACCGCTGCGCCGAAGAACAGGCCGCAAACAAGAGGGAAATCGACCAGAAATTCAAGCTTGCGGCTGGCCACGAAGTAAACAGCCGCCGCTGAGAGCGCAATCGAGAAGTGCAGCAGAACGCCCAGGAGGTATATTGCAGGGCCTCCCGTGAACGCATGCGGCCCGAGCAAGCCGGCAGCAATCGCGAGCGGAATCCTGGTTCCAAACAAAACGAGAGCCTGACCCAGATCCAGGGCTCCGGCGATCAGACCGCCCGCCACAATGGCGAGAAAGGCTTTGCGCATATTCAACGGCTTGGTTGGCGAAATAGCAGTCATTCGAGAACTCCTTCGTGGAGCGGGAGCACTTGCCGCGATGCCCAATCGCTCGGATGGCCCAAGCCATCGCTTGGTGGAAAAAACCTTCCGAGAACAGAACTAACGGCGATGAACGAGGGATGGAAAGCGGCAGACGACGAGCTTCAGCAATTTTGCGATAACCCGTGCATCGCGGACGCCAAGCCGGTTTCGTGAGCAGAATTCGATCAATAGAATGGATGGGTGCCACAGAATGCCCCTCAGCGCCGAATCCTTTCTTTTTGGCCGCTACAGATAGGCGGATGGATGCTTTATGGATTGGCAACCGCCATCGCCTACATTCCATTTCGCCACATGCGCGAATCGGTGGATTACCAGGTCGCATTTGTCTGTTTTACATTCCTGGCCAGCTTCATTCTGTACGCCTGTTGCCATTTGCTCTGGCGCCGTTCTACTCCGCTCGCTCCCGCACTTTTGCTGTGCGTAGGGTTCTCATACATTCTGGGCATTCTTTGCACCGTCGTCTCGGCGCTCGCATCTCTGCACCTGGCCGGCGACCGTTCGCCACTGAGTTGGAGTTTGGTCTTCGCCCGAGCTTTCGAAGGCACCATCGTTCTGATCGCGTGGAGCGCGCTTTACTTCGGTATCAAGCATTACGGCACTATAGAGGAGCAGAGGAGAAAGCTGTTGGAGTCGGAAGCGACGGCGCGCGATGCCCAGCTCCAAGCGCTGCGCTATCAATTGCAGCCCCACTTTCTCTTTAATACTCTGAATGCAATCTCCTCACTTGTGGTAAGCAAACAGCCCGAGCGGGCTACCGAGATGATCTCCAGGCTCGCTGCTCTGCTGCGAAACACCCTCAGCGTGCCGGATGTTCATCTTGTGACGTTCCGTGAAGAGGCGGCGGTCACCGAGGAATATCTTTCCATTGAACAAGTCCGCTTTGGACCTCGCCTCGCCGTATCGCTCAGCGTAAGTCCGGAGGCATTAGAAGCGCAGGTCCCCCGATTTCTCTTACAGCCGATTGTCGAAAATGCCATCCGGCATGGCATCGCGCGTTGTCAGAACGGGGGCGAGGTTTCGATTTCAGCCTCGGTCATCGAAGGACAACTTCGAATCACAATCGAAAACGACTGCATCGAAGGCCTGCACGAGCCCTCTGACGACAGAGGCGGACTGGGCCTCAGAAACATCCGGGCGCGACTGGAAAAACTCTACGGAGGGCAAGGAAGCATCAGAGTCGCCACTATGGAGAACAATCGATTTCTGGTCTCGATTCAATTTCCTCTGACAAAAGCGTCCTCCCAGGTTTCTCATGAGGCCGGACAATGATCATTCGCGTTCTGGTTGTCGACGATGAGCCGCTCGCTCGCGTTGGAATCATCTCACGCTTGAGTGCCTGTTCCGACATGCAGGTGGTTGCAGAGTGCAGTACCGGCGAGGAGGCACGCGCGCTGATCACGCAGATGTCACCCGACCTGATCTTTATTGACGTAGAGATGCCGGGCATTTCCGGATTGGATCTCCTGAAAGAATTGCCTCGAGAGCAAGCCCGTTGCATCGTGTTCCTTACCGCTCATGAAGAGTACGCCCTGGATGCGTTTAACGTGGAAGCACTCGACTATCTCCTCAAGCCGATCGATGATACGCGATTCGAGGCCTGTATTGAACGTGCGCGGCGCATGTTCGCTCTTCACCGGCAGGAAGCCAACTTCGAGCGGCTCTATGGACTGCTGGCGTCTCCGGACAAGGAAGACACTCGGCATACGATCAAGCGCTTTCCGGTGCGCCGGGGAAATGAGTTTACCTTCGTTCAGGCCGGCGATGTGGACTGGATTGAGGGATTAGGTGACTACGCGGGACTGCATGTTGGCGGTCGAACCCACTTGATACGAGAACCTCTCGCATCGCTGGAGGCTCGCCTGGACGCGGCGCAGTTCGTACGGATTCACCGCTCGACCATCGTGCAGGTGGAACGCATTGCGCGCGTTGACCCGTCGGCGAATCGAGATGCCGTTCTAACCCTGCGCGACGGCACTAGCTTGCGCGTGAGCCGAACTTATCGCTCCCACCTGGACGAGCTCTTGCGCCGCTCCTGAAAAGAATTCAACGCAGGCTGCGGTTCAGTCGAACACCACGGTTTTGTTCCCATAGCAGAGAATGCGCCGATCGAGGTGCCACCGCACGGCACGCGACAGCACCATGCGTTCGAGATCGCGGCCGCGAGCCACGAGATCTTCGACCTGGTCGCGATGGCTGATGCGCGCCACATCCTGCTCAATAATCGGTCCATCGTCGAGAACTTCGGTCACATAATGGCTGGTGGCGCCAATCAGTTTGACGCCCCGCGCGTGTGCCGCATGGTAGGGCCGCGCGCCCGTGAAGGCCGGCAAGAACGAGTGGTGCACGTTGATGATGGCTGCAGGATACTGTGCAACAAACTGCGGCGAAAGAATCTGCATGTAACGCGCAAGAACAACCAGATCGATCCTGTGTTGCGCCAACAGGGCGAGCTGTTTTGCCTCGCCTTCGGCGCGCGTTTCGGCTGTCACAGGAACGTGTTCGAAGGGGACGCCATAAAACGCAGCGAGCTTCTCCACTTCCCTGTGATTCGAGACGATCAAGGGAATCTCGCAGGCCAGCTCGCCTGTGCGCCACCGGTGCAGCAGGTCGGCCATGCAGTGCAGGTACTGCGAACAGAAGAGCGCGACACGGGGAGGCCGTTCGCTCGACGTCAGCTTCCAGTTCATGTTCAGTTCAGCCGCAATGGGCGTGAACGCGTCCCTGAAGGTCACGAGATCGAACGACCCCGCCCTGTCCGAAACTCTCGTCTCAGCACGCCCCTCATCCAAAGGGCCGCCGCCCGCGAGGGCCCACTCCACGCGCATGAAAAAGAGGCCCAAGTCGTGGTCAATATGCTGGTCCGCATGGAGAATGTTGGCGCCACGCTCATAAAGCAGCCCGGAGACGCGCGCCACCAGCCCCTTCTGGTCGGGACAGTCGATCAACAGAACAGCGGATTCTCTCATCTTCAGTCGTAGTACTCCAGCCCGAGGTGCGTAATCAGATCCGCGCCCATAATGTGGCGGAGCGTGTTCTTGAGCTTCATGGACTGGATGAACAAATCGTGCTCAGGATACAGACCCTTCGCGGTTTGTGGCGATTTGAGATAGAAGCTCAGCCACTCCTGAATCCCGATGGAGCGAAGCTCGGGCGTGCGCTTGGCCAAATCCAAAAACAGCACCAGATCGAGCGCGATAGGCGCTGCCAGAATCGAATCGCGACAGAGGAAATTGACCTTCAACTGCATGGGATAGCCCAGCCAGCCAAAGATATCGATGTTGTCCCAGGCTTCCTTCTCGTCGCCGCGCGGCGGGTAATAGTTGATGCGAATCTTGTGGTAGATGTCGCTGTAGAGATCGGGATAAAGCTCGGGCTGAAAGATATATTCGAGCGAGCCGAGCTTCGACTCTTCTTTGGTCTTGAACGAGTGCGGCTCGTCGAGCACTTCGCCGTCGCGATTGCCGAGAATGTTCGTCGAAAACCACCCCTTGACGCCGATCATGCGCGCCTTGAAAGCCGGTGCGAGCACGGTCTTCATGAACGTCTGGCCGGTTTTAAAATCCTTGCCGCAAATCGGCGCGGCATTCTGCTTTGAGAGCTCGATCATCGCCGGAAAATCGACAGTCAGATTCGGCGCCCCGTTGGCGAAGGGCACGCCTTCTTTGAGCCCCGCGTAAGCATAGATCTGCGAAGGCGCAATACCAGGATCGTTCTTCTCGAGGCCGCGCTCGAACGCTTCAATTGACTGATGAACCGCGCTTGGCTTCAGAAAAATCTCCGTCGAGCCGGCCCAGATCATTACCACGCGGTTCACGGTCTTCTTGAACCGGCGAATATCCTCGCGCAACTGCTCGGCCAAGTCGCGCTTGGTCTTGCCCTTCTTCACGTGAGTGCCATCAAGCCGCTTCACGTAGTAGCGATCGAAGACAGCCGGCATCGGCTTGATCTTCGAGAGATACGGCTTCAGCTTTTTCAGCGTCTCCGGCTCGAGCACTGCGGCGTGCGCGGCAGCTTCGTAGACGTTGTCTTCAAAGATGTCCCAGCCGGTGAAGACAATATCCTTCAAGTCTGCCAGCGGCACAAAGTCCTTGATCAGCGGCGAGTGATTGTCGGTGCGCTTGCCCAGGCGGATTGTACCCATCTGCGTGAGCGACCCGATCGGCTTGGCGAGTCCCCGGCGAACCGCTTCAACTCCGGCGATCATCGTGGTGGCCACGGCGCCCAAGCCGACCACCATCACGCCCAACTTGCCCTTGGCGGGCTCAACCATCATCGCGGCGGTTTTTCTGCCCATTGACGACGGAAGTTCCTCGTTCGATCCGCCTTTTTTCTTCGTTGCCATTTCTTCTCCTAACCTTTCTCTACAGATGATTTCAAAATCGAAGTCGACGCGCCACGCGAGCAAGCCTTTATTGGCTCGCCGCCTGCTCCGCGGCCGCCCCTCTTCTGCGGCTCAAATGTGACCATATGAACCAGACAATCAACGCGACGATTGCCAGCTCGACCACTAAATGAAAGCGATGAAAGATTTCCTGAAAGCGCGGATCGGTGTTCCAGCGCTGGCCAAGTTTCATGCCGGCCCACGCGAGACAGAAATACCAAATCCACGAACCGATCGACGTGTAGATGTGAAAACGCACGCGCGGCATTTTTGCGATGCCTGCGGGAAACGCGACGTACGTTTGCACCACCGGCAACATGCGGCCCACGAGAATTGCGATCGATCCGTAGCGCGAGAAAAACCAGTTCATGCGATCCAGATCGTGCTGGCTCATCAGAACCCATTTGCCATAGCGCTCCACCAGCGGGCGCCCGCCTCTGGCGCCGATCCAATATGCAATGGCAGAACCGATATTGCAGCCCACCGTTCCGAAGGTGGCCACAAGAAACAGATTGAAGCGCCCCATGTACGCGAGGTAGCCGGAAAACGGCAGAATCACTTCAGAGGGAATAGGAATCCCTCCCGAATTCAGGGTGATGAGCGCAACGATGCCGGCGTAGCCGCCGGCATTGATGACATGAATGACAAACTGGAATACAAACGCGACGATCTTCTCTGTCATGAACCCCTCCAGTATATCCGCCGCTCCGCGGTTTTGGGCCTAGAACGAGGGCATCGGAGCCCTGCACACGTCTGCAATTCAGCTTTGTTACGATGAATTGTGTTCGAGGGAGGTTCAGTGGCAGATCAATCGCCAGTTTCACCTGCGCATCCACCGGTTCCGCTCACGCTTGAGGGCTCAAGCGTATTGCACCAGTTTTTCCGTTTCGACTGGAAAGCGTGGAAGGGCTGCGCGCCCAGCGAACGTGGAAGCATCGTAGCCAACGCGATCGAAGTGCTCAAAAAGCTGGAGCGGAACGACGCCAGCGGGCCCGCGCGCTCAGCGTTGTATTCGCAGTTGGGGCACAAGGGCGATCTGATGTTCATCCATTTTCGTGACTCTTTGGAGGAGCTCAACCAGATCGAGCTCGACCTCGCCCAAATTCCTATCTACGATTTTCTCGAACTCCGCCACTCTTATGTTTCGGTTGTTGAGCTCGGGTTGTACGAGTCGAGCCGCAAGACATACGATGCCGCCACCGCCAAGGGCTACGAACAGTTTTCGGCGGACTGGAATGCCGAGATTGCGGCATCGCTCGCACGCGGCGCGGATGCCATGAAGCCGCGGCTCTGGCCCGTAATTCCCGACGCGAAATACTTGTGCTTTTATCCCATGGACCGCAAGCGTGGCGAACACGTGAACTGGTATTCGGTGCCCTTTGCCGAGCGCCAGCGCATGATGCACGAGCACGGAATGATTGGGCGTCGCTACGCCGACCAGGTGAAGCAAATCATCTCCGGCTCAATCGGCATGGATGACTGGGAGTGGGGCGTGGACCTCTTCGCCGACGATCCAGTCGTCTTCAAAAAGCTGATCTACGAAATGCGCTTCGACGAGGTCAGCGCAGTCTACGCGCTGTTCGGGCAGTTCTATATCGGCGTGCGCCTGCCGGTGGAGAAGCTGGGCGGGTGGCTTGAGGGTAAGCTCTAACAGGCCCTTGATCTGTCGTAAGGCGGAGAGTTTACACTCGCAGTCATGCCTGCGAAGAAGCCGGTCAAGAAAGCATCGCCGAAGAAATCCACAAACAAGACTCCTGCAAAGCTTACCGCTCGCGGCCCGCTCGCCCCCGAGCGCGTCGCGGCCATCCTGAAAGCGCTCGACGAAGCGTATCCTGATGCGGCGTGCGCGCTCCACCATCGCTCGCCATGGGAGTTGCTGGTGGCGACGATTCTCTCCGCGCAATGCACCGACGTGCGCGTGAACATGGTCACGCCGGAGCTGTTCCGGCGCTTCCCTACCCCGAAAGCCATGGCAGCCGCATCTCTCGACCAAATCGAGGAGTTGATTCGCACGACGGGATTCTTCCGCAACAAGGCGAAGTCGATCCAGGGCGCGGCAAAAAAGATCATCGGCGATTTCGGCGGAAAGGTTCCCGAGACCTTGGCAGAGTTGATCACGGTGCCGGGTACGGCGCGCAAAACGGCGAACGTAGTGCTGGGCGTGAGCTTCGGCAAGGCCGAGGGAGTTGTGGTGGATACGCACGTGTTCCGAATTTCGCGACGGCTGGAGTTGGCAAAAGGCGACACGGTCGAAAAGGTTGAGCAGGAGCTGATGCAGGTTCTGCCGCGCGACCGCTGGATCAGCTTTTCGCACCAGGTAATTCAGCATGGGCGGCAGGTGTGCGTGGCGCGGAATCCGAAGTGCAACATTTGCCCTTTGGAAACTCTGTGCCGGTCGAAAGACAAGACCTGGAGTTCGTGAAAGGTCGGCAAGTGTGCGTGTCGGCAAGTTAGCCGAGCGCGCGAGTGACAGCCTGAATCAGCCCGGGAACGTCAGAGCGATTGGCTTCCTCCGCTGGTTCCCAGCCAATCTCCCGCAGTGTCTTGCTCGTAATGGGTCCGATCGAGACCGCGGCGACCCCAGCGAATGGAAATGTGAGCCCAGCGGCGCGGGCGGCATCGGCGAGATGGGTGACACTGGACGAACTGGTGAAGGCGACGGCGTCGATTCCCTTCCCTAATGCTGCACGAAGCAGCGCGGGTGCAGATTCGGGCATGACGTTGCAATAAGCATCGACCACTTCGACGGTCGCACCTGCTGCTCGCAGCGCATCGGGGATCACGTCGCGTGCGATGGCGGCGCGGGCCAGGAGAATGCGCTGTCCGTTGGCACGCGGCGCAATCTCGGCCACGAGCGATTCGGCAATATACGACGCGGGAACGATTTCGACCGAGAAGCCTGCGTCCCGTGCGGCCGCGGCCGTAGCTTCTCCGATGGCAGCCACCTGCCGTGGGCCCGAAGCTTCGAACGAAACATTCAATTCGGCGGCGCGTTCGGCCAACGCCCGAACCGCATTCGCGCTGGTGAGAACGAGCCAATCGTAGCTACCAAGCGCCCGCAGCGCGCGGTCGAGCGCGTCGAAACTTTCCGGCGGTCGAATCTCCAGCACGGGCACTTCGACTGCTTCCGCGCCCACTGCGCGCAAGCCTTCAGAAAGTTTTCCCGCCTGATGCGCGGCGCGTGTGACGAGCACGCGGCGCCCGGCAAGCGGCAACGCGGTTTTCTCTTGATCAGCCATGAATCATTACGCGGCTCCGCCTGCTGAGCCGTCCCCGGCCTTTAGCAGTTCGCCTGCGCCCTGCGCAACCAGCACCTCGGCGGCCTCGCGCCCCAGCGATCGAGGATCAGTATTCTGGCGCGGCGCGTGGAGATGAACACGGACCAACTCGCCCGAATCGGGCGACGCGACAACTCCAAAGATCTCCCACCATGCAGCCGTAGGAATCTCCTGCGCGAACGACGGCCGGCAGTGAATGCCGATCGGAACCTGGCATCCGCCGCCGAGAGTGGCGAGCGCTGCGCGTTCGGCGGTGACGGCGAAGCGGGTTTCGGGGTGATCGAGAAAAGCCACAGCGGCAAGCGTCTCCACATCGCCCTCGCGAATTTCAATGCCCAGCGCTCCCTGCCCCGCAGCAGGACAAAAATCTGCAGGGTCGAGTCGCTCGCGAATCGAATCGGACTTGCCAAGGCGGTCGAGCCCAGCGGCAGCCAGCAGAATCGCGTCCACCTGGCCTTCGGTCAGCTTCCGCAGGCGCGTGTCCACATTGCCGCGAAATTCTACCGCTTCTATATCTCTGCGCAGGGCCTTCAGTTGCGCGCGGCGGCGTTGGCTGCTGGTGCCGACGCGTGCATGGCGCGGCAAATCTGCCAAACTCGCATGCTTGATCGAGACAAATACATCGCGCGGATCAACCCGCGGCGGCGTGGCAGCGAGAGCAAAACCCGTCGGCAGCTCAGTGGGCAAATCCTTAAGCGAGTGCACCGCGAGATCAATCCGGCTCGCGGCGAGAGCTTGTTCAATCTCCTTGGTGAACATGCCCTTGGAGCCGACCTCGGCAAAAGTGACCTCCTGCAGGCGGTCTCCAGTGGTCTTGATCACCTGGATATCGACTTCATGCCCCTGGCCACGCAGCAATTCGGCAATATGATTCGCCTGCCAAAGCGCCAACTGCGAGCCGCGGCTTCCGATGCGGAGTTTCATCGGCGCGCCCCGGCCTTGCCTTCGAAAACGCGCACGTCGACAGCGTTTTTCATTTCGCCTGATTCAGCCTTCGGCGCAGGATCGCCGCTTCGCGATTCGCTTTGCGCGGCCGAAGCGGACAACAGCTCTCGCGCCGGCTCGCCTTGCGCAGCCGGTGAAACTGACCACTCCTCGCACAACGCATCCAGCTTCACCGAATCGCCTTCACGTGCAGCCTGCTTCAGCGCCTGCATGGGCGGATGGAGGAATTTGTTAACCAGGCCGCGCGTCAGCGCCTCGATAGCGGCCATCTGCTCTGCGCTGAGCGTTCCCAGCCGGCTGTGCAGGCGTTCGATCTCGCCGATGCGAATCTCTTCTGCCTTTTTCTGCAGAGCCACGATCGCCGGCGCAACATTCACGGTCCGTTGCCGCTGATGGAAGCGCTCCACTTCAGCGGCGATGAGCGTCTCGGCATCGATCGCCTCGCGGCTACGCTCTTCCATGTGCGACGCAGCCACCTGCTGCAAATCGTCGATGTCGTACACAAAAATGCCGTCGAGCTTGTTCATCAACGGATCCACGTCGCGCGGCACGGCAATATCGATGAAGAACATGGGCCGATTGCGGCGCTTGTGCAGGAATGCCTGGCCGTGCTCAGGGCGGAAGATGGGATGTGGCGCGCCGGTGGAGCTGATCACGATGTCCGCGCGGCTGGCGGCATCGTAAAGCTCGCTGAAATCGATAACTTCGGGCGCGATATCTCCATCAAACTCCGCGGCCATGCGTCGGGCGCGTTCGGCCGTACGATTCGAAACCAGAATGGCGCCCGCTCCCTGCTGCACAAGATGCCGCGCGGCAATTTCGCTCATTTTTCCCGCGCCCACCAAAAACACCGTGCGGCCCTCGAGTGAGCCAAATATCTTGCGTGCAAGATCGACGGCCACCGAGGCGATCGAGACGGAGTTGGAACCAATGCCGGTTTCGCTGCGCGCTTTCTTGGCCGCTGCAAAGGCGCTTTGCAGCAGATGCTCCAAGTGGCCGGAGACGGTCCCGGCGGCGCGCGCCACAGCAAAGGCTTCCTTCACCTGGCCCAGAATCTGCGGCTCGCCCACAACCATTGAATCCAGACTGGCGGCCATTCTGAAGAGATGGCTGACCGCTTCCTTGTCGCGGTACTCGTAAAGATGCGGCGCCAGAACTGCGGCATCGATGCCGAACCGGCTCGACAAGAACTCTGCTACCGGAGCAGCATCGCCTTCGACCACCGAGATCAGCTCCACGCGATTGCAGGTGGAAACAATCATGCATTCCGCAACGCCGGCAGTGGCGGCCAGGGCGCGCGTGGTCTCCGAAAGCTCGTCGCGGCCGATGGCGATTTTCTCGCGCAGCGCGATGGGCGCCGTTTTGTGGTTCACGCCAATGAGTGTCAGCATCATTGGGGACCGAACCTGTGCACTTGGCTAAAGAAATTCACGGCCCAAACCGCCATCATCACCACGAGCGCCGCCCCGGAGACGTATGCGGCCCTGCGCCCGCTGAGTCGGACACCGAGGCGAAGGATGAGCAGCGTGGCGTAGACGATCCACATCGCGAACGACGCCAGAATGTTGGGATCGAGGAAATAGGCAGCGCCAAGAGCCGTCTCTTGCACGAGAACCGATCCGATAAGCAAGCCGACCGTCATGCACGGAAATCCAAATTCAAGTGTGGCCAGCGCGACGCGTTCGAGCGTGTCAAGCGGTGGAATCCAATCGAGCGGAGCGAAACGCCTGACCGGGCCGCGCTTGACCTTGGCTTTAATGCGGCGCTCCTGCACGAGATACAGGACCGAAGCCAGCAGACTGAAGCAGAGAGCTGCGTACGCCAACAGCAGCGCAATGATGTGCGCCACCAGCCAGCTCATCCAGACCCGCTGCGATGGAAAGCGGTAAACGCCGGTTCCCAGCGACGGGATGAAGACGAGGAAGAATGTGGCCGGAAGCGCGAAGAGGCCGAGCGAGATGGCGTCGTAGATCCACCAGACCAGGAAAAACAGGCCGGCCACGAGAAAGCCAAGCAACGATTCGATTTCGTGCACGCCAACCGGCATCCAGCGATGGGCGACCACGAGCATTTCAACGACGGAAACAAAATGAAAGAAAAACGCCAGGCCGCTGAGGTGGACACAGGTTTTGCGCCAGGGAATGGAGTTGTAAAGAACGGCGGGGAAAACAGAGACACATCCGGCGGCATAGAGAATGGCCGCAACTCGTAGCCAAAGCAGGTACATGGCAGGTTTTACACTAGAGGCGCAACCAATCAGTATACTGTGATGCAAATCACTACTAGGGCATAAGAGCCGGGTGGCCCCGGCCCAGTTTGAACCATTTGTCGCGCGTCACTGCCGGCGTTTCAGCCGAATGGCCTATGGTTCAGGGCACTTATCTGCGGCCTGTCATCCCAGGCCATCATCCATTGTCCATCGGGGCCACGTGACGCTCCTGCAGCCTCCATATCGCTCGGGGGATGCTGCAAAACGTCGCTCCAAGTTGTGAAGACTCTTAGCCGTGCGGGGCGCGGGCGAGCACCTGTGCCGGCGCGACGCCTTCGCGCCACGCCTCAGCCAGAAAGCTCTTCGCCTGGGTGCTTTGCATTTGGATAAGGTAGTCCTCCGCCTCGTAAATCAGGCTGCGGAGTGTGTTGTTGTCGGTCTTTCCAACCATCCGTTCAATGGCAATGAGCTTGCGGAGCAGTATGGTGCTGTTCATGAAACGCGGCCCTCTAATTCTGTAGTTCGAGGAAATCAGTTTGCCGACAGTCAGAACCGTTGGATGTGACATTGGTCACGCAATCTCCACCGAAATGGGGATGCACCGAAGTTGAAGCAAACGAAGCATGGGTGACGTCGATCCGATGCCCGCCGAAAGGAGTAGCGGACATCGGCGCCGGGATGGGCAAAACTTCGACGGTGAGCGGGTCTACTGCTTTGTGGCCACAAAGGTGTCCACGCGGCCACTAGGCTTGCTGGTGTCGACCACGGTCATGGTCTTTCCGTTAGGCGAAACCGTCAAGGTGGAATCGTCGATCACCGCACCGGCACGCTTGTCCAGTTCCTCGAAGCTGTGGTCGTTGATTTTCTTCAGCGAAACGGCGTCGTAGGCGTAAGCGCCGCGATAGGGATAATCGTTGCCGTCGAACTTTGCGGTGTAGGTTTCTCCGGTGGGCGAGGTCATGGTGATCTGGTCGCCACTGGTCTTGTAGGTGGTAAGCAGAGCGTTGGAGCTGCCGGTTTGTTGCTGGATGATCCATTCGCCGGAAGTGGCATGTACGCCCGAAGGCGCTATGCCGCTGCGCTTGCCAGTGGTTACAAAGTTCGTGGCCGCCCCGCCGCTCTGGGGGTGGCCTGTGGATTTGACCGTGAGGGTTTTGCCGTCAGCCGACACAGTTCGCGTTTGCTCAGAGGTGACGGTGCTGCCCTTCTTGGCGACAACCGAGATGGTATGCGGATCGACGATCGTGACGCTGAGCGTGTCATATGGTTGGCCAGAGACGGCGTGGTCCTGCCCGTCGGCGGGTATGTCGAACGCGGGATCACAACTCACACAGTGATACCAGCCCTGGCTGATGTAGAAGACGTAGGGTTTGGGCGCAAACTTCGTTTTTGACAGGTCGGTCTTCCAGGTGCCATCGAACGGCGACTGTGCGTGGGAGGCTGTAGCCGCGATTAGAACCGCAGCGGCGATGAATGAGCAGATGAGAATGCGTTTGCTGCTGGACATTGAAGTGTTCCTCCTTGGGGTTGCGTACTATTTCCAGTTGGGGAGCCTGGGATTCTCGGGCGCCGGACATCGTGCGCGCCCGCTTTGCATATCGCTCGCGCACCGAAGCGCGACCGAGCGATTGTATATCGGCATAGCTGCAGGTGGCGCGTTTTGTTTCCTGGGGGCATAGCGAAGCCCGCGCCGACCACAATTGCCAGTGGATTTCCCGGCAATAAGTCGGCTACCGCTTCAGAGCGGCATCACGATACTCTTAAAGCCAGCGTGAACCGAGACCACATTCAACCGGGCGGTGCTCCGCGCCCTCTGCTCTTGGAGGAGAGCGCTGCGATTCCGCCGCCGCCGGGCGCAGCCCTTTCCCCGGCCGCCGGCAATTCCGCCGACGAGGAGTTTGTGCTCACCGCGTTAGCCCCTCCCGCATCGCCGGCAGAGAAACTATCGTCCGATCTGACGCCGTTCATGCGCCAATGGGCCGCGGCTAAAAAGCAGAATCCCGATGCGCTTGTGTTTTTCAGGATGGGCGATTTTTACGAGCTCTTCTATGACGATGCGGCCATGGCCAGCCGTGAACTGCAGCTGACGCTGACTGCGCGCGACAAGGAACGAAACATTCCCATGTGCGGAGTTCCATTCCACGCCGTGGAGCAATATGTGGCGCGGCTTTTGCGGAAGGGATATCGCATTGCGCTGTGCGATCAGATGGAGGACCCGAAACTCACCAAGAAACTGGTGAAGCGCGAGGTCACGCGGGTGCTGACGCCGGGAACTGCGCTCGACGCCGGGCTTGGGCAGGAGCAGAACAATTTTCTGGCGGCGATATTTGAAATCCCTCCGCAAGCAGGCCGCGAGCGTGTCTGCGCGGTTGCGCTGCTCGACGTTTCAACTGGCGAATTTCGCGCCATGGAGTTTCGCGGCGATCAAGCACGAGCCCAGGCCGTCGACGCGCTGTTGATGGCCGCACCCAGCGAAGTGCTGACCGCCGCGAGCGCGGAGCCTCCGCCTCAGCTCGAGCGGATTCCTGCACAAACGCGCGTCGAAGATTGGGTTTGGACGCCTGAATATGCAATCCCGCTGGTCGAGCGGCAGCTCAATGTGCGCTCGCTCGAAGGCTTCGGCCTGAATGGGCACGAGGCTGCCGCTGTGGCTGCGGGCGCGGTGCTGCACTACGTTCGCTCAACGCAAAAGAACGATGCGCTGCACATCGACAGCCTGAAGTTCGAGGAGCATTCGACGGCGCTCGAGCTCGACCAGGTGACGGTGCGGAATCTCGAGTTGATCGAGCCACTGTTTTCCGGCCAGGACGACCGCGCCACGCTCTTTCGCACACTTGACGCGTGCCAGACGCCGATGGGCAAGCGCTTACTGCGGGCCACAATTCTCCGTCCGCTCAATTGTGCTCCCGAGATCGAAGCGCGCTATGAAGCTGTCGGCGAGGCGAAGGACGACTTGCTGAAGCGCGAAGAAACTCGCCGGGCATTTTCCGGAATTCTGGACTTGGAACGGCTGCTTGCGCGCATCTCGCTCGATTCTGCCGGCCCGCGCGATGTGCGCGCCCTTGCAGCCAGCCTGGCGCGGCTGCCAGGATTGAAGGTCGCGCTCAGCGTCATGACAGCGCCGCGATGGCGTGCCGTCGCAGCGCTCGACACGCTTGACGACCTGACTGCGCGCATTGTGAAGACGCTCGTCGCCGAGCCTCCGCTCACGCTTGCCGACGGTGGCGCCATTGCAGCAGGAAACGACGCAGAGCTGGACGACCTGCGATCGATTTCGACCAGCGGGCGCCAGGCAATCGCGGCCATCGAAGATCGCGAGCGGCAGCGAACGGGGATCGGCTCGCTCAAGGTCCGCTACAACTCGGTCTTCGGGTACTACATCGAGATCACAAAGGCCAACTTGTCGCTCGCGCCTGCCGACTACGAGCGCAAACAAACGCTTGTAAATGCGGAGCGGTTTACGACGCCGGAGCTCAAGGAATATGAGCGCAAGATTCTGTCGGCGCACGACCGGTCAATCGAGATCGAAAAGCGCATTTTTTCGGAGCTGAGAAAGTTCGTGCTTGAAAGC
>DATKMH010000014.1:0-19321 GCA_035541975.1 Occallatibacter sp.
GTATTCAAGCATCCGGGCGGCAACACTTCTCCCGGAACAACCGTGTCGGCGCGGCCCACGTAGACAGTGCCGCTCAGGACGATGCTGCCAGGAACGAAACCGTGGAATTCGTGTTCGCCGAAGCCGCGATCGAAATCATGGCCGCGCCCGAAATCCTGGGCGTTGAGTGAGAGGGCCAATGGCCCTGTAACCGCTGCTACCGCGAGCGCGGAAACAGCCAGAGCTAGGCAGTCCGAAGCGAAACGGCGCGCGTTCGTGCCGCTGGACACACGAGTGTTCATAGCGAGACCTCCCGGTCGTTGGGAATCTGAATTGGATTCATGGGGACTAGCCGAACCGACATCCGCGACTGACGCTAACAGCGGAACGTGAACATGGGATGAACAGATGAGGAAAAAACGCCGCGATAGAATTCCAATGCGAATTCGATCGCTCGCGCAATCGCTTGGTCAGCAGAATTCCTGGGTTAGCAGCGGGGCAGTCGCTGGTCGTTAGTCGTCGTCGGGCGGGCCGCTGTCCACTTCGTCCATAATGTGTGCGGCTGAGACCTTTGAGGGAATGGCGTTGAACGCAGGCGGTTTTTGCGTGTAATCGAAACAATCGGAGAACGCTTCGCTGCCTGCATCGCGCGCTCCTAATGTTCCGAGATCGAAGTTGTGCTCAATGAACTTGATGAATCCGCTGGCCTCGTGAAAATGATGCGAAATGTAGCCGTGTTTCGCATACGGCGAAACAACCAGCAGCGGGACGCGGAATCCGGGCCCCATCTCATCGACTTTTGTGGGGCTCACGTGATCGTACCAACCACCCCAGTCGTCCCATGAAATGAAAATCGCAGTCGAATTCCAATAGTGGCTGTTGCCAATGGCATTCACAATCGAGGCAATCCACGCGGGGCCTTCGCCGCCCGAGCCGGGATGGTCAGAGTGCGCATAATCAGGAATGATCCAGGTGACTTGTGCGAGCTCTCCATGATTAATGTCGACCAGCACGCGGCGCGACGGCGAGATGACGTTTTCATTCCAGTCTTTTCCGAAGCGGATATGGCGGATAGCCTGATAGGCCGAAAGAACGTAGAAGCTATCGCCGGCCCCTGGTGCGTAATAGCGCCAGGTGACGCCCTTCTCGTCTAGCAAATCGGCAGTCGTCTGGTAATCGAAGCAGGGGAAGATGCCGGGAAGCTCCGTGCCATTCGGACCGATGAGTGCCGCAGTCGTCCCCGGCGCTGCGTCGCAGCCCCAAACGGAGCCGGTGGGATTCTCGGCAACGTTTCCTGATTGCCCCGCGATCATATATTGGTGCGCGACAAAACTCGGCCCCGTATTGGCCTGGAACATTCGGTCGCCAAGCACATATTGCTGCGCCAGCGTCCAGTATTCTTCTACGTCGCTCCGGGGCACATAGGAATAGGGCAGCAGCGAACCATTTTCTTCAAAGCCATCCATGCGGCCGTTGTCCCAGTCCTTCAACCAACGCATGTGGGAGTGTTTCAGGTCGCGCGAATCGCTGAGGGAGACTGCCTTGAGCGGAACGAGTTCGTCCCCGTTCATCCCGCCCTGAACGGTGTCAGCGCCCGGGTAGCCGTTGAACAGGTTATCGAAGCTCCGGTTCTCCTGCATGATGATGACGATGTGCTGAATGGGCGAACCAGGGATCGGGCTCACTGTGCTTACGGGAACCGGTGGCGATGCCGGCAACGAACGAATCGATCCGCCGCAGCCGATTACCCCTGCACAGACCCATAGAGATGCCGTGGCGATGATGGCCAGTGACACGCCAATGCACAGCCGCCTGCCATCGATCGCCCGCAGCCATTTCGCCGTTCTTGACCGCCTGTTTGCCATCCCCCGAAGCCCTGCGTGAATCCGCGACGATGATAGGTCGAGTGGACCCGTATCCCAGTGATTTTAGTCACTCTGTTACATTTCTGTGACATTCATTCGTGACCTGACGACAAGTCTTTAGTGCCGAGAAATGGTTACCAAGAGCGCAGTCCAAAAGGCGTTCGATTCCATCGAATTTTCAGCAGTTTACGCCCGTCGGGGACTTCCTTTGCGAGTGCGACAAAAGCCTGTGCGATCAAGGGCCGACTCAGAAGCCAGGGCAGTTCGCTCCCAATCTGGCTGGCAGCCAATTCACGCACCGATCTTCCAGTTCGGGTGTAAGATTTTGTCGTTCCCAGCAGTTCATCGAATGCCGGAGGGTATCGCATGGCCCGGTTGCCTGGTTGGCCGCATTTGCGCTCGCGAACGGAACGGATTGCACCAGAATCGCCGGCTCAGTTTCTGCCCTACGTTCATCTGCCCAGAATCGCCCTCCTTGCGGCGGCACTCATGTTTACGGTGGTTGCCGCACGGGCCGCAACCGACCAGCCCAAGCCCGGTGAGCCCACTGATTCCAAAGCGCGCAAAACCTTTCAGAGCGCACAGGACTGGGAACACCACGGCAATCTCAGCGCTGCGGTCGACGACTACCGCAAGGCCAACAAGCAGGACGGCGGCCATTGCATCGAGTGCCTGAGCCGGGCTTACAACCTGGCGATGAAGATTGGCGCGTATAAGGACGCCGTCAACGTGGAACGCGACGAACTTTCCGTTGTGCAAACCGATCAAGATCGCGCTGAGGTTCATTTCCAGCTCGGGGTGGCTTTGGAGCGCGAGGGATCGGCTGACAAAAAGGAGGAGGAGTTCAGCGCAAGCTGCGAGGAGTTCAGGGCAGCGCTCTCACTCGATCCCTCTGTAGACGCCGCCCATTTTGCCTGGGGAACGTCACTGGCTTTTTTGCACCAGGATGATGCGGCACGCGACCAGTTCAGCGCGTTTTTGAAGCTGAACCCAACGGATGAGGCGCTACGCGAACGTGCCACGCGCTATGTGGAACGGCCCGAACTGGCACGCGCGCGAATGGCCCCGCCTTTTTCGATTACGACGATTGACGGCCACCACATTTCGATGGATGGACTTGCCGGCAAAGTGGTGCTGATCGATTTCTGGGCCACTTGGTGCGGTCCTTGCCGCGAGGCGCTGCCGCACGTACGGGAGATCGCGCAAAAGTTCCAGGGCCAGCCATTCGTGGTGCTCAGCGTGAGCCTCGATTCCGATGAGGGCAAGTGGCGCGACTTCGTGAGCAAGAACGGCATGACATGGTTGCAATACCGCGACGGCTTGTGGACGGGACCCGTTGCAACCGAATTCGGGGTGAAGGCGATTCCGGCAACGTTTTCAATCGATGCCGATGGCGTGCTCGAGGATCAGCATGTCGGCGACGAAAACATCGAAGGCCGATTGAAGAAAATGATTGCGCATGCCGCTGAAAAACAGAACAACAGCCCCGCGACTGCGGGCGTGCCGGCGGGCCAGAGCAGAGCCAATTAGCGGGTTTGTGGTTTCGAGTGGCGGACGCGTGCCGTTTCGGGCGGAGAGTGCCACAATGGCTGGCGCCGGAACCTAACACAGCACGCCCTTCCCGCACAAGACTTGCAATTCCACCCAATGCCCCGTACTATCCGCAATAGAAACCGGCCTGCAAAGCAGGTGGGTAGTCAACGCTGGTTGAACCAACATTCAATGAACAGGGGCTCGACTCGACAATCGGTTCCGTGTGCAGTGTCCGCCAGTCCGGAATGCCTAAAGAACCGCGGAGAGCTCCACCGTCTTAGGACGGGTTCACCGGCGCATTACCCACGGCCCAGCGGGTCGGCTTCTACTTTCTGCCACCTCCCCGCCATTTTCCATGCTTGAGTTGCGCCCCAATTGCGAGTGCTGCAATCGCGACCTGCCGCCCGATTCCCGGCTCGCCATGATCTGTTCCTTCGAGTGCACATTCTGCCGCGAGTGCGCGCACTCAAGACTAAGCGGCTTCTGCCCCAATTGCGGCGGCGTTCTCGTCCCGCGGCCCATCCGCCCGGCGGCCAAATTGCAAAACAATCCAGCGTCAACGGCTCGCGTTTTCAATCCCCAGGGTTGCGGCGGACGCACGCTGATGGCTTAGGCGCCGTTGCAGCGCCGGCGACGCCTTTAAGTCCGCAAACCCCACTGGCTTATCCTGTCAGCAGTGCATCCCGTCCTCTTCCACATCGGGTCGATTCTGATCCCGTCCTATGGCGCGATCACCGCGTTTGGTGTGCTCGTGGCGCTTGCATTGGCGCAGCGCACAGCGCACATTGTCGGGGTCGACGCTGCCAAAGTCTGGAATCTTTCCATCCTCAGCTTGTTTGCGGCGCTTTTTGCGACGCGTCTGCTCCTCATCGCTGCAAACCTGAGCGCACTGCGCAATCACCCAGTTTGGCTGCTGGGACTCGGGATGGTGCATCATCCGCTGCTGGCAGGCGCAGGGGCGGTGGCAGGCGTGGGCTGCGCCGCATGGTTCGCGCACCATAACAAGCTTCCCTTCCGTAGCACTGCAGATGCGCTGGCCCCGCCTCTCGCCGCTGCGCTCGCGTTCGAGCAACTCGGCGCGTTGGCCGCCGGCTCTGGTTACGGAACCGATGCCGCACCCTCCGTCGGCTGGGCTGTGATTTCCACGAACCCTCTGGCCACAATCTGGAGCGGCACTCCGCTGGGCGTTCCGCTTCATCCGGTGCAAGCCTATGCGGCGCTGGCTTTTCTCGCGCTGGCCGTTCTGCTTTGGGTTTGGCTGCCGCTCGAAAGGCGGTCCGGCGACGTTGCCGGCCTGTTTATGATGGGAGCCGGCGTGGCGATTTTCGTAACGGAAATCTGGCGCGATTGGGTCGGCCGCGGCTCGCTTTTTCATGGAGCAATCGACGGTCCGCAGATCGCTGCCATTTTTCTTGTGCTCGCGGGCGGTTGGATCCTGCGTGAAGATAAATTCGCGTCGGGACAGCCCATCGGTGCAAAGTTGTCTCACTCGCAACCCCCGCCTGTGAATCGGGGCGCATCATGAGTCCCGAGCGCAGCGCGACCCTTGCGCGCACGATCGCAGTGCCAGCCGAAGCACGCGGCCAACGCCTCGACGCATTTCTCGTCTCGCAACTCGAAGGCGTGAGCCGTTCGCGTGTGCAGTTGCTCCTCGATCAGGGCGACGTTCTCGTGAATGAACTGCACGTAAAAGCCTCACTAAAACTGCGCGGGGGCGAGCAGATCTCCATCACCGGCGATCCGCATCCTGCGCCGCTCAAGGCGGTTCCCGAGCCGATTCCTCTGGATGTTATCTACGAGGACGATGACCTCGCAGTGGTCAACAAGCCGGCCGGCATGATGGTGCACGCCGGAGCTGGGCAATCAGGCGCCGCGTCCGGCGAGAAGCTCGATGCGCGCAGCCGCGGAACTCTCGTCAATGCGCTTCTCTATCGATTCAACGCGCTTTCATCAACCGGCGGCGAACTGCGTCCCGGCATCGTTCACCGGCTCGACAAAAGCACCAGCGGCCTGATCATCGTGGCCAAAAACGATCGCGCCCACGCCGCACTTGGCGCAATGTTCTCGGGCCGCCGCGTGAAAAAGACCTATATCGCGCTCGTACACGGAGCGGTCGCACGTCAGAAAGGCACGATCAATGCCGCCGTCAGCCGCGATCCCATCCGTCGCACGCGGATGACCACGCGGCCCAGCGAAAGTGCACGCTCTGCGATCAGCCATTACGAGGTCGTTCGCCACCTGACGACCCGTTATGGCAAGTTCACGTTGCTCCGTGTGCGCATTGAAACCGGGCGCACCCACCAGATTCGTGTGCATATGGCTTCCATCGGCCATCCCGTCGTTGGCGACACGCTCTACGGAGGCGCGGGCCAACTGACCGCACAAACCACGGCGGTCGCCCCAACCGCGCGGCGGCCCGCAAAAAAGAATGCCGAGCCGGACCGGCTCAAGCTCGGCCGGAACTTTTTGCACGCGGCAAAACTTGAATTCACCCAGCCTGTCACCGGCAAGCCGCTCCTGCTTGAGGCACCGTTGCCTGATGAGTTGAATGCTTTCCTCGGCCGCCTCGAATCCGTCTAAGCCCGCAGGACTTCGCACTAAACGTGTGATGCCTTCCCGTTGACCAAAGTACCCGAACCGTTAATGCCGGCGTCGGGGACGCGGCACGCAGATTGTTAGAATAGGAAGCGATGAACACACAGTTTCCCACGTCTCAGTCCGCCGCACGGGCGCGGCTCAGGCGTTCTCTGCTCCCCCTGGCGATCGCGCTCTCCACCAACTTTTTATTTGCCCAGCAGTCCACGCCGGGCACGACAGCTTCAGCGGCGCAGCCACCGGCCCAGCAACCCGGTTCGAGCACAGCGGCGCCCGCAGCAAAGCCGCCCGCGCAATCTGTGGCCCAGCCCGCATCGCAGCCTTCGGCTCCTGCGTCGGATCAGCCTTCCCCAGCAGCCGCACCAACGACAGATTCTGGCACACCGACCATTCATGTTGGCGTTAACGAAGTCAGCCTCATCTTCACGGTCACCGATAAGAAAGGCCACTACATTCCCGATCTGACGCAAAACGACTTTGCATTGCTTGACGACGGCAAGGCGCCGGCGCGGGTAAATTCGTTCCATCAGCAGATCAATCTTCCGCTGCGCGTCGGGCTCGTCATCGACGCCAGCACGTCAATTCGTTCGCGCTTCCAATTTGAGCAGCAATCTGCCACGGAGTTCCTGCTCCAGGTGCTGCACGCAAAAAGCGATCGCGCCTTCGTGATGGGATTCGATGTGACACCGACTGTGACGGCTGACTGGACCAACGATCAGGATGCGCTCGAGACCGGCATCAACAAGCTCTCACCCGGTGGTGGCACGGCGCTTTTTGATGCGGTGTACGTTGCATGCCGCGACAAACTCGGGACCGCCCGTGGACCCGAGCCGGTGCGCAAGGCCATCGTCCTTATCTCCGACGGCGAAGATAACCAGAGCCGCGTTTACCTTTCTGAAGCTGTGAAGGAATGCCAGCGCGCGGAAACGATCATTTATGCCATCAGCACCAATTGGACACCCAGCCGCGGCTCGGGCGACAAGGTGCTGCAGGAACTCGCAGAGCAAACTGGCGGCGAAGTTTTCTTTCCGCCCTCAATTGAAGACATGGCCACAAGCTTTAAAGATATTGAGCAGGAACTGCGCAGCCAGTATGCGCTGGTTTATACGCCCGCCGATTTTGTCACCAACGGCGCCTACCGAACGATTTATCTCTATTGCTACGACCGCCGTTACACGGTGCGAGCCAAGAAGGGATACTTCGCGACCAGCCAGTAACGCACATCCGTAGTCGGCTGCAAACCAAAATAGCATCGTCTAAGAGCGCGGTCCTGAACCGCGCTCTTTCAGCATGGGTCGCCCGATCTTTTCGATCTGAATGTTCCGAATCAGGACGATCCCTCATTCCCCTGTTTCAATTCGGACCATTTTCACGCTCCCAAACCTCCCCACTGATCCATTTCGCCTCATCGCACGATGAACTAAACGTGGGCACCGTCAGGCGTCCTGCGAACACTTGCAATACGACGAGGACTTCAGTTGATCCGGCAGGCAATCTCGTGCGATATCTGCGCTTCAGAAAAACGGCAGACCAACCATTGGTTTGTTGCTTACGAACAAGGAGGAGAGCTGCGCGTGAGTGGTTGGAGCTCGCGCCACAAGCTGCGGCCCGGCTCCAAACACCTCTGCGGGCAAACTTGCCTGCACAAGCTGGTGGATGAGTTCATCGCCAAAGCCATCGCGGTGCGCGCGCAGCGGCCCGCGGAAGAACCAGCTGAGGAAATTGCCCGCGAATCACAGGCCTTGACCGCCGATGCCAGTCTCACCTCAGACACGGCTTATGTCGCGCTGGAATCTTCGGCACGCATCATTTCTACCCCGCCGGCAGTGGCGCCGGCTCCCGCTCTTGGAGCCAGCGCAGTCATTCGACCTCAGCCTGCGGTTCCATCGCCATTGCCCGCGGTTCCGTTGCCGCTATTGCCTCGGCCTACGTATCATCCTCAACCCGAACTTGTCACTTCCCTCCCGCGTCCTCACGCGGTCGAGTACCCCTCTCTACCCGAAGAGTCGCCGCGTTTCGCATCGCACACCTGGCGTGCCGCAGCCTGGGAACGGGAACGCGAGCGGGAAATGCGCGCCGTCTCAAATCGATCGGACAGGTCAACGCGCCGCGCTTCCAACGCTTGAGTGCTTTGTGGCTTTACTTAGGCGTTGATTTACCGGCGAGCATTGCAAGGAGTTGCTCTTCGTCGATCACTGGAATCTTCAGCTCGCGCGCCTTGTCGAGCTTTGAGCCAGCTTCCTCGCCGGCGACAACGTAGCTTGTCTTCTTGCTCACCGAGCCTGCCGTTTTCCCGCCCGCTGTTTCGATCTTCTCTTTGGCCTCTTCGCGCGTCAGGGCCGGCAGCGTTCCCGTCAACACGAATGTCAAGCCTTTAAGTTGCGTCGAACGCTGCTTTTTCTCGGCCGTCATGTCCACGCCCGCATCTTTGAGCCGTTTCACGAGATTGCGGTTTTCCTTGTCCGCAAAGAATTCAACGATCGCATGCGAGATGCGTGGACCCACTTCCTCGACGCGCTCAAGATCGTCCGCCGACGCGTCCATGACCGCCTCGATCGTGCCAAACTCCTGGGCCAGCAACTCTGCTGTGCGTTCGCCTACAAAACGGATACCCAGGCCCATCAGTACGCGCGCTAATCCGGCCTTCTTCGACCGCTCAATTTCGGCGAGCAAGGTGCGTGCCGATTTCTCCGCAAAACGCTCGAGATCGATGAGCTGATCCTCGGTGAGCGAATAAAGATCTGCAACACTCTGCACCAGCTTCTTTTCCAGAAGCTGCTGAACAGCGGCATCGCCCAGGCCTTCGATGTTCATGACGCCCCGGCTTGCGAAGTGCAGCAAACTTTCGCGCAGCTTCGCGGGGCAATCGGCGTTCACGCAGCGCCAGTCCGCCTCGCCTTCCGCGCGCACCACTTTGCTGTGGCACTCCGGGCATTTTGCCGGAAAGCTGAACTCGCCGTCCCCGCGCGGATGATCCTTGTCTTCGACTACCTCGACGATTTTTGGAATCACGTCGCCGCCGCGCTCAACCTTGACGTAGTCTCCGATCTTGAGTCCGAGGCCAGAAATAAAATCCGCATTGTGAAGCGTGGCGCGGCTCACAGTCACGCCGCCGATAAACACCGGCGTAAGCATCGCCGTCGGAGTCAGCTTGCCGGTGCGCCCCACGGTGATCATGATGTCTTCAACCTTGCTGATCGCCGACCGCGCGGTGAATTTGTAGGCGATGGCCCAGCGCGGCGCGCGGCCCGTGTAGCCCAGCCGCTGCTGGGTTGCGTGCGCATCCACCTTCAGCACCACGCCGTCAATTTCGTAGCCCAGCGTGGCGCGCTCGCTCTCCGCTTTCTCGATGAATTTCATCATTTCGGCAACTGAACGCACGCGCTGGCGATTTGGATTCACCCGAAATCCCAGAGCAGTCAGTGCGTCCAGAGTGGCCGTTTGCCCGGCGGCAAAGTATTCTCCGTTGACAAGCAGAAAATAGGCGAAGAAAACCAGCCGCCGTTTCGCAACAATCGAAGAATCGAGCGTACGCAGCGTGCCTGCGGCGGAGTTGCGCGGATTTACGAAGGCGGGCAGCCCCTCGCGTTCGCGTTCCTCATTCATTTGCATGAACGCCGCTGCCGGCATCACCACTTCGCCGCGCACCTCGAATCCACTTTCGGCGCCGGCTCCGCGCCCGTGCGCTGCGAGACCGGCTTTTTTCAGCCGATCAGCCGAAACGCCCAGGGGAACGCTACGAATGGTTCGGATATTCGAGGTGACATCTTCGCCGGTTTGCCCGTCGCCGCGGGTCAGGCCCACCGCAAGCCTTGCGCCTGCGCCCGCAGTCTCATAGCGCAAAGCCACGCTGAGGCCGTCAAGCTTCAGCTCGGCCGTATATTCCACCGGCAGATTTCCGGCCAGCTCGTGCACGCGGCGGTCCCAATCGGCCAGCTCTTCTTTGGAGTAGGCGTTATCGAGCGACAGCATGGGCCGCGAGTGCTGCGCTTTTTTGAATCCCTCAGCCGGCTTGCCGCCCACGCGCTGCGATGGCGAATCAGGAGTTACGAGCTCCGGATGCGCAGCTTCGAGCTTTTTGAGCTCGTTCATCAGCGCGTCGTATTCGGCGTCGGAGATTTCCGGCGCGTCGAGCACGTAATACAAGTGCTCGTGATGCCGCAGCTCCTCGCGCAGCTTCTCAATCTTCTTCTGTGCGCCGGATTCGACCATAGCTACGAATTATAGTGAGCCACGGAGCCAGTTCCGGTCACTGCTTCTGGTCCAGCCCACGGTTCTTGAGCAACGGCTCAATCGTCGGCGCCGCGCCCATCCAGGTGTCAAACATTTTTTGCAGGTCTTCGGTGTTCCCGCGCGACAGCACCATCTTCCGGAATCGATCGCCATTCTCGCGCGTCATTCCGCCGTGATCCTGGAACCACTGGTAGGCGTTGTCGTCGAGCATCTCACTCCACGTGTACGCGTAATAGCCAGCCTGGTAGCCTTCCTGCCAGATGTGCAGAAAGTAGCTGGAGCGGTAGCGCGGCGGCACATAGCTGATCCAAAGATGCTGCTTCTCGAGCGCCTGTTTCTCAAAGGTGTCAGGATTCTCGAGGGGCGCATCCGCCGGCAGCATGTGCCACGCCATATCGAGCTCTGATGCCGCGAGAATCTCAGTGAAATCGTAACCCTGGTTGAAGGTTTTCGCCTTCATGACTTTCGCCGCCAGATCGGCCGGCATCGGCTCGCCGGTCTTGTAATTCTTCGCGTAGTTTGCGAAGACCGCCGGATAGCTGGCCCAATGCTCGTTGAACTGCGAAGGAAATTCGACGAAGTCGCGGGGCACGGCCGTGCCCGACAAGTCCGGATACTCGGTGTTCGCAAACATGGCATGCAGCGCGTGGCCGAACTCGTGGAACATGGTGGTTACATCGTCGAAGCTCAATAGCGCGGGCTCACCCGCGGCGGGTTTCTCGAAATTCGCCACGTTGTAGACCACGGGCAGCGTGCCCAGCAGCTTCGATTGACCAACGAGCGAGTCTTCCCACGCGCCGCCGTTCTTGTTGTCGCGCTTGAAGTAGTCGCAATACCACAGCGCCAGCGGCGATCCGTCGGCATCGAATACCTCAAAAACGCGCACACCGGGTTGCCACACCGGAATGTCCTTCTGCTCTTTGAACGTGAGCCCATAAAGCTCGTGCGCCGCATAAAAAACGCCCTTCTCGAGCACGTTACTCAGCTCGAAGTAGGGCTTCACCTCTGCCTGGTTGTAATCGAACCTGGCCTTGCGCACCTGCTCGGCAAAGAACTCCCAATCCCAAGGTTCCAGCGTAAATCCGCCGTGTTGGGAATCGATCAGGTCCTGGATGTCCTTGGCTTCGCCCGCGGCGTTGGCTGTTGTGGCCGGAACCAGCGCATCAAGAAAATGCATCACTGTTTCGGGATTTTTGGCCATCTGGTCGGTGAGAACCCATGCTGCGTAATTCGGATAGCCAAGCAGCGCGGCCTTCTGTTCCCGCAGTTGCGCGAGGCGTGCGATGGTCGCACGCGTATCGTTCGCGTCTCCCCGCTCTGCTCGATTCCACGAATTGTCAAAGATTGCATGGCGAGTTGCGCGGTCTTTTAGAAAAGCCAGATCGGGTTGTTGCGTGGTGTTCTGCAGCGGCAAAAGCAAACCTTCCTTTTTGTGAGCCTTTGCATCTTCGGCCGCGGCGGAGATCTGCCCTTCGCTCAGCCCGGCAAGCGCATTGCGATCCTGAGTCGTAAATGCCCCAGCGGCTCCTGCAGCCAGCAGCTTGGTCATGAACGTGTTCTCGAGCGTCGATTCTTCCTCGTCCATTTTCTTCAGCTTTGCCTTGTCGGCCTCGGAAAGGTTCGCGCCCGCCTTCACGAACTGCTGGTACTCGTACTCGACCAAGCGCAACGACTCCGCATCGAGGCCGAGCGAGGCGCGATTGTCGTAGATCGCCTTGATGCGCGCGAAGAGTTTCGAGTTCAGGTTAATTGCGTCAGCCAAAGCTGCCGTGCGCGGAGCTTCATAGGCCTCGATTCTCTCGAGCTCCGGATCCGTGTCCGCCTGCGTGACCAGGTTGAATGCGAGCCAAGCGCGGTTGTATAGCTGCCCCGAGCGCTCCAGCGCAACCAGAGTATTTTCAAAGGTTGGCGGCGCGGAATTGTTTGCGATGGCATCAACTTCCTTGAGCTGCTCTGCAATGCCAGCGTCGATCGCCGATTTGTAGTCGCTGTCCTTGATCTTGTCGAAAGCGGGCGCGTGAAAGGGCAGCGTGCTTGGCGCATAAAACGGGTTGCTCGGGCCGAACGTGGCGGTAGGCTTTTGCGTTTGCGAGTCGGAAGATCCCGCGCACACGATTCCAACAAGAAAAACTGCTGCGATCAAATGCTTCTTCGAGCTCAATATCGTAAACAAATGCATAAGTGGCGGTCCTCAAATATCAGTGATCTATTGTAGGTGAATCGACCCTCGGCTGCTAGCCCGGGACGGCGCCGCGCCCAGACCCTAAAATGGAATTACGCCCGCTCCGTCGCGCACAACCATGTTTGGCGTGGCGGTCCGCAGAGCACTGGAGACAGAAACATAATGACTGCCACCGCAACCGCGCCTCAAGTTCGCACCCATACTGAAAACCTCGATCAGCTCGCCTCAGTCGCTGTGAACGTCGGCCTCGGCCTGCAGCCGGGGCAAGAGCTTGTGATGACCGCGTCTATTGACACGCTGCCCCTGGCGCGCCGCATCACTGAGCACGCCTATCGCGCGGGCGCTTCGCTGGTGACTACGCTTCTGACCGACGATGAGTCAACGCTTCTGCGCTATCAGCATGCTCCGGCTGCGAGCTTTGATCGCGCCGCCAACTGGCTCTACGACGGCCTGGCCGCGGCTTTCAAAAGTGGCGCTGCGCGCCTGGCCGTTGCCGGCGCAAATCCAAATCTTCTTTCGAACGAAGATCCCGACAAGGTGGGCCGCGCCAATCGCGCGCTTTCACAAGCCTATCGTCCAGCGCTCGAGTACATCACGCGCCACGACATCAACTGGACGATCGTTGGCGGCGCTACGCCCCCATGGGCAGCCGTCGTCTTCCCCGACGATCCACCGGAACAAGCGATGGCGAAACTGTGGGCGGCGATCTTCGCCACCACGCGCATCAACACTGCCGATCCGGTGAGCGCGTGGAAAGCGCATGACGCGGAACTGCACAAACGCTCTGCGTTCCTGAACGAAAAGCGCTACTCCGCGCTGCACTATCGCGGGCCCGGCGTGGATTTCCGGCTCGGCCTTGCCGACGATCACCAATGGCTAGGCGGCGGCACAACCGCAGGCAACGGCTACTACTGCATTCCCAACATGCCGACGGAAGAAGTGTTCACCACTCCGCACAAAGATCGCGCCGACGGCATTGTCACCGCGAGCAAGCCGCTGTCGCACCAGGGCACGATGATCGAGGGCATTCAGGTGCACTTCGAGCACGGGCGGATTGTCGATGCGAAGGCCACGCGCGGCCAGGAGGTACTGCAAAAACTGATCGACACCGACGAGGGCGCGCGCCACCTTGGCGAGGTCGCGCTGGTTCCGCATTCCTCGCCCATCGCCGCAAGTGGCCTGGTTTTCTTCCACACCCTCTACGACGAAAACGCCGCCTCGCACATCGCGCTCGGCCAGTCCTATTCGTCGTGCCTGATCAACGGAGACAAGCTTTCGCCCGACGAGCTCGCCGCGCGCGGCGCCAACTCAAGCCTGATTCACGTGGACTGGATGATCGGTTCGGCCGATCTCGATATTGACGGCATTTCGGCGTCGGGCGCGGCTGAGCCGCTGATGCGCAAAGGCGAATGGGCGTAGCGGGCCCGCACATTCATGGAGCCAGTCACACATTTTCTTACCGGCGCTTGCATTGGCCGCGCCGGCTTGAACCGCAAGACGGCCTACGCGACGCTTGCAGCGGTTCTGGCGGCCGAAGCCGCAGACCTCGATATTCTGTGGGGTCTCCGCGGCCCGGTCGACGAGCTCAAACACCATCGCGGCATCACGCATACATTTTGGGCAGTGCCTGTTGTGGCAGGGGCTGTGGTGGGTGCGGTGTGGCTGTTCGACAAATGGCGGGAAAAACGCCGGCAGGGCTCCGCGGCCGTCCCTATCCGAGGCGACGACCTCATCCAAAACACAAAAGCGCCCCCGCCGCTTGGCTCCGTTGCTCCGTCGCTCCCTCGCTCCCAACCCATCCGTTGGGGGTGGCTCTATCTCACAGCGTGCATCGCTGCGCTCAGCCACATCCTGCTCGACTGGACCAACAACTACGGCGTCCGCCCGCTGTTTCCGCTCAATCCGCATTGGTATGCCGGCAGCTTCATGTTCATTGTCGAACCGATTCTTTACGGATTATTCTTTCTGGCGTTCGTCATTCCCTGGCTGCTTGGCCTCGCCGACCGAGAGATCGGCGCGAAGCGCGCGCAGTTTCGTGGGCAGGGCTGGGCCATCTTCGCGCTCGCCGGAATGCTGGTGCTAGGCTGCGTCCGCTGGGCCGAGCACGCACACGCGCTGGCTCTGGTGGCAAATACTGACGTGGCGTCAGAGCCGGTTGCCCGCTCTGCCGCCGAGCCTTACCCCGTGAATCCCTTCCGCTGGCACGCGATCCTGGAGACGCCCGGCTTTTATCAGACGGCCGAAATCAACACTCGAACCGATTCAATTGACAGCGATCCGGCTCGCGATCTGATTTACAAACCAGCCGAAACGCCCGCCGTCGAGGCTGCGAAGCGCACGCCGCTCGGCCAGGTGTATCTGGATTGGGGAACATGGGCCGTGATTCGCGACCTTGGCCAAGAGCCAGTGCCTGCGATGAAGCCGCCCCCGTTCGCGCCGGGACGCACATGGACGACGGTCGAGTTCAGCGATCTGCGCTTTAACTACTCTTTTGTGGGGACTCGTGGGGCGTCGGCCAATGCGTCTGGTCGTTCGCCGCTCTCCGGCTGGGTCTACATCGTCGACGGCCATGATGACGCTGGCGAGGCCCTTGGCAACCGCGAGCAACGATAAAAAAATTTGCTCTGATGAAAACGGTGTTTGCCCCGTGGAAAAATTTTGATTGACCACGCGGCTCCCGCACCGCAGAATAGATGCAGTCCCTGGGCTGTATTGATCCGAATCTGCCCGAGGGCCCGCCGTTCACGGCCGAGACCCTTCGGCCCATTCCGATGAGGTGTTCATGGTCGCTTACCTGTTGGTGTTGCTTGGTGTCTTTTCCCGCTACCTGGTCGCGGGCCATCTGCCGCTGTTAAATTTCACGGCCGTCACGGGATCGCTTATCTACTTTGGCGCGCGCCGCTCGTGGCGCGAGATGCTGGCTCCGCTGGCCGTGTTCATGATCAGCGACTATTGCTTAACAACCTATACCTACCACTCCGCCTTCCACTGGCAGAGTTACGGAATCACATGGACCTGGTATGCGGCGGTGATGGTGCTCGGAGCGATTCTGCTCCGCGAGAAAACCACCTTGACGCGCGGCATCGCGGCCACTTTGATTGGGCCCACCGGATTCTTCCTGGTTTCGAATTTCAGCGTCTGGGTCAGCGGCTTCAACGGCTATCCGCCAACCATGGCCGGGCTGGGAGCATGCTACATCGCCGGCCTGCCGTTTTATCGCAACGATCTTGCCGCAACCGCAATCGTTCTGGGCGTCGCGCTCGGCTTGCCTGCGCTGATGCGGCGGATGAACGAGAACCGCCTACAGGCAGCACTGATCAACAAATAGCAGGGTTCGATCGAGAAATTCTCACCAGCGACCGCGTGGAGAACGCACCCCGCGTGCAAGTCTCGTGCATAAAGCCCGATCCCAGTAAGTCGATCGTCTGATCGGACAACGACCCATGGGCGACTATGAAGATTCGTGGCTACCAAAAGCCTCTGTACATCCTTCCCTTTGACCATCGCGGCTCGTTTGAAACGGGAATGTTCGGCTGGAAGGGCGCGCTCGATGCCCAGCAAACCGCGCAGATCGTCGCTGCCAAGCAGGTGATTTACGACGGCTTCCAGCAGGCAATCGCCGGCGGTGTACCCAAAGAGAAGGCTGGAATTCTGGTCGACGAGCAGTTCGGCGCGGCCATCCTGCGCGACGCTGCAGCCAAGGGATTCACGTTCGCGTGTCCCGCTGAAAAAAGCGGCCAGGAAGAGTTCGACTTCGAATACGGTGACAAATTCGCCGCGCATATTGAGGCCATTCACCCCACTTTCTGCAAGGTGCTGGTGCGCTACAACCCTGAGGGCGACGCCGAGCTGAACCGTCGCCAGGCAGCGCGCCTGAAGCGGCTTTCGGATTACCTGCAGAATGCCAATCGCAGCCTGTTCATGTTTGAGCTGCTGGTTCCAGCAGAAAAAGCCCAGCTTGAGAAGGTCAAAGGCGACAAGAAAGCCTACGACCGCGAAGTTCGTCCCGCGCTGATGGTCCGGACTATCGAGGAATTGCAGAAAGCCGGGATTGAGCCGGACCTGTGGAAGATCGAGGGATTGGATCGCCGCGAAGACTGCGAGAGAATCGTCGCGACCGCCAAAGCCGGTGGGCGCAACGCGGTGGGCTGCATCGTTCTCGGCCGCGGCGAAGACGACCAGAAAGTTCTCGAATGGCTGAAGACGGCGGCCACGGTTCCAGGATTTATTGGATTCGCTGTCGGCAGGACGGACTTCTGGCAGCCGCTTGTCGATCTGCGCGATAAGAAGATTTCACGCCAGATGGCTGAGAATGAAATGGCTCGCCGCTATCGCGAGTTCGTCGATGCGTTTGAGACCGCCCGCGCCGGAGCCGGCGCGCACTGATGTAAAGCCTCAAGGCGCTATTTGCGTTCCCCGCCGTCTTGAAGGGGCACGGCTTCAGTGGTGCCAATAAGCGCAGAATAAGGAGCGGGCTTCAGGCCCTGAAGGAGGCTCTCAGCCGCTCACCCTTCCAGCAGTTTCCCGGTCCGCTTCTTCCATCGCCACCACCACACAAAACCAAGCACTGCAAGCGCACCGACAATAAGAATCGTTGCCACCGCGTGCCGTGAGACAAGGTCCACGGCGCTCGGGCCCAGCTTGAGCACCAGCAGCGACAGCACCAGCCAGCGCAGCATTCGGCCGACGAATACTGCCACTAGAAAGTTCACGATGCGCATCTGGAAGACGCCCGACGCGAAGACAAACATCTTCCAGGGCGCCGGCGGCGGCATCATGGACGGAATCATGACGGCCAGAAACTCCTGGCGCTGAAAGCGGTCGCGCATCTGTTCGTACTTGGCGCCGTTCACTCGCTTGCGAAGGAACAGCTCACCGCCTGCGCGCCCCAGCCAATAGGGCAGCAGACCGCCGAGCGCGGAACCCGCCGCGGCCATCAGGCAATAGAGCCAGAAGTGCCCCTTGTCGTTCCAGACATAGATGGCCAGAATCGCGTCCATGGGGACGGGGATGCTCGAGGAATCGAGCACTGCAACCGCGCCCACTCCCAGGATTCCCCACTTCAATAGCGCGGGCAGAATCACGAGCTTCCATTCCGCCATTACGCGCAGAAAAAACTGCTTCAAACCCTGTCCCCTTCCGCCCCATCCTGCGTCAATTCAACAAGAACCATTGTACGGGGCGCCCTCAATCGCCAGGATTTCGAGGGGATGAGAGAATAGATAGGAAGGACTCAAACCGGGCCAGAGGATGCGTGTGCGCCTCGCATCGGTCCCGAACTTAGAATGCCCACCAGCCAAGCACCAACCGAAGTGACCGAGCCCGAGGGACCAGAGAAGCTGCCCGCACAGGTGGAAAGCTCTGCGCCCGAGGCGAAGGTCCCTGGCGGATTCCTGGGCCTTCCCTTGAATCCCAAGGGTTCGCTGGAGACGAATGGGGCAGGCCCCAGCACTCTTCGCGGCTCGCGCTGGGTTGACTACAACACGCACGAATTGCTGGAGATGATCAGCGAGCTTGAAGACGAGCGCCGCTGGTCTCGCCTGCGCGAAGGGTTCTGGATCGCGCTGCTTGCGCACATTCTGTTCTTCTCGGCCATTACCTGGATTCCGACTTACGTTTTTAAGGTGCCCAAAGTCGTCGACCCCTTCGACGTGATCAAGCAGCGCAAAGACCTCGCATACCTCGACCTGCCTCCCGATGCCCTGCGCGAAACTCGGCCGAAAGTCCCGCCCAAGCCGTTGCCCAACCGGCCTTTGATCGACAAGAAGACGCTCGAAGAACTGAATCGCGAGTCGCCGCCGACAGCGCCGCCTCCGCCCGCTCAGGCTCCTGAAGGGCCCAAGCCGGAGGCTTCGCAGCCCATTCCGCCTAACACGCAGTCGCCGTCGCAGGTTGAGGCGCCGCGCCCATCGCCCGTTCCCGCGCGCCCCAATTTTGCGCTTGGCTCGCAAAACCCTGCCGACCAGTTGCGCCACGACATGGAGAACGCCATGCGTAACCACGGCAACCAGCCGGATTTCGGGAATGCTCCTTCGGGCGGAACGTCGATGCACCCGGGAGCAGGCAGCGGCTTGCAGGTTCTTTCTGACACGCAAGGCGTCGACTTCAGCAACTGGCTGCAGCGCTGGCACTACATTACGCAACAGACTTGGGATCCGCTCATTCCCGACGAAGTGAATCCCCCGATTTTGAAGTCGGGCATGGTCGCGATCCGCTTCAAGGTTCTGCCAAACGGCCAGGTCATCGACATGCAGCTCGACGGACGCTCCGGCGACACGGGTCTCGATCGTGCTGCGTGGGGAGCGATCACAGGGTCAAGCTATCCGGCGTTGCCGCGGGAGTTTCACGGGCCTTACCTCGAGCTCCGCGCCTATTTCCTTTACAACGAAGAGCCGAAGTAGGGGCCGCCATCGCGCCTCGGCGCTTCGACATTTCTCGTCCGATCAGGTGGCTAGATTCCCGGCCCTGCTCCCTTGCTCCCTCGTTCCCTGCCCGCTGCTTCTCTCAGTCTGCCACCGGCATTTCAATATCCGGCCGCTCATCTGGCACCGCACCACCCGCGTCCGGGTCGTAGGGCTTGTGCTTCGGATCCAGATAGATTCCATCCTGCTCCAGCAGCGCTTCGTAAACCGAAGTGTGGCGCCAATACCGCGCCAGAGCAAACGCGCTCATGTTCGCAATCATCAGCGGCAGCACCAGCCCGTATCCGCTCGTCATCTCGAAAATAATCAGAATCGAGGTCATGGGCGCGCGCACAATGCCGGCGAACACCGCGCCCATGCCCACCACGGCGAAGGCGCCGATGGAATCAGCCGGGTGATGGAAGATGGTCACATCGAGGTAGCCAACCGCGCCGCCAAGCATACCGCCCATGTAGAGAGCGGGAGCAAAGATTCCGCCCGATCCGCCGCTTGAATATGACGTGACCGTGGCC
>DATKMH010000015.1:0-134590 GCA_035541975.1 Occallatibacter sp.
TCCATTGCAACTCTCTATAAGGACTTTGACCTTAACGTCACACTCGGCCAGCTTCGCTCGATTCAGGTGTTCGTGTTGGGCAGCGCGCGCCAGCCGGGCGTTTATACCATTAGTTCGCTCAGCACCTTGGTCAATGCGCTCTTCGCATCTGGAGGGCCCTCGGCGACTGGGTCCATGCGTCACATCCAGTTGCGGCGCAACGACCAGGTTGTTGCTGAGCTTGACCTTTACGATTTATTGCGCAGAGGCGACAAGTCGCACGACGTTCAACTTCTGCCCGGCGACGTGATCTATATTCCGCCGGCGGGCCAGCAAGTCGCGATTATCGGCAGCGTGAATGAGCCGGGAATCTACGAGATCAAGGGCGATGAAACCGTAGCTTCGGCATTGAGCGATGCGGGCGGCGCGACGAATCTCGCCGACCAAGATCGTGTTCTGCTGGAGCGCATCGAGAATCACGAAGGCCGCGAGATGGATTCATTCGCGATGGACGACGCCGGAATGAAGCGCACGCTGCGCGACGGCGATTTGTTGCGCGTATATCCGCTCTCGCCGCGCTTCGACAACGCCGTGACGCTACGCGGCAATGTCGGACAGCCGGGGCGCTTCGCATGGCATGAGGGGATGCGCGTGTCGGACCTTATTCCCAACCGGCAATTCCTGCTGACCCGCGATTACTGGAACCAGCAGAACTTTCTTGTTCCGGAGAGAATTGAACATCCCTTCGGCCTCGCGCCGAACCAGTTCAATCCCCAGACGGGGACGACAGTGCAGCCAGCGACGACCAATGCTGCTCCCGCGGCGAATCCGCAAAACGAATACATTCCGCAGAATGGACTCAGTCAGCAAGCGGGAACGAATCAGCAAAACGGAATCAACAACGCCCAAACTTTCGCCAACGGACAAACCGGATCTAACATGCAACCGGGCATCGGTGCGCAAGCGGGGACAGGACGCCAGGCCGGCTTGAATTCTCAGAACGGAAATAACCAGGGACAAAACCCAAATCAGCAAACGGAAATCAATCCGCAGAACGAAGCCATTCAGCGAAGCCAAACCAGTTTCGAAGCGGCCCGCAACGGCGAGGAGATCAACTGGGACTACGCGGCCATCGAGCGGCTCGACCAGCACGATTTGAGCACGCGCCTGATAGCTTTCAATCTGGCGAATGCCATCGATGATCACGCATCGACAGACAATGTCGCACTTCAGCCCGGCGACGTGGTGACCATTTTCTCCGAGAAAGACATTCCGCTTCCCGTGGACAAGCATGCGGCGTTTGTTCGCGTTGACGGGGAAGTAAATGCTCCAGGGATTTATCGCATCGGCCCCGGCGAAACGCTGCGCGAGGTGGTGAAGCGCGCCGGCGGTCTCACGCCGCACTCCTATCTCTACGCTTCGCAGTTGAATCGCATCTCCACGCGCCGCGCGGAAGAACTGGAAATCAGGCAATCGACGGCGCAGATGCAGAGAGATTTGCTGGCGCGCAATGCCGCCGCTTCCACGGTTGGGGCGCCCAGCAATGCAGAACAGCAGGCGCAGTTGAGCGCCCAGCAGGCATTGATTGCGGAGCTTGCGGCAGTTCAGCCGACAGGGCGCGTGGTTCTGGCGATGAAGCCGGACGCGAGCAATGTCGACGACATTCCCGCGTTTCCGCTCGAGGACGGCGACACGTTTTACATTCCGCCGGAGCTGAATACTGTCCAAGTTTCCGGTGCCGTTTATAACGAAAATGCGTTTCGCTACGAGCGAAGAAAGAAGCTCGTCGGGTATCTGAATGATGCCGGGGGTCCGACGCGGCAGGCTGACACCAGACGAATCTTTCTCATCCGGGCCGACGGAACCGTGATCAGCCGGCAAACGCGGGGCGATATCTGGCACTCAGATTTTGACAAGACAACGTTGCTGCCCGGCGACGCGATCATTGTTCCACCAAAGCTGAAGGGGCCGAGTACGTTTATCCAGCAGCTGCCCTACTTCACGCAAATTCTTTCGCAAACCGCCCTGACGGGTGCGGTTCTCGGTACCGCCTACTAAGTATTGAGCAAAGCATGATGAAACAGAATTCAACCATCGAGCCGGAAGAAGTCGCTCCCCTCGGGGACTTCTTGCCGGGCGTTCAGAAGCCTGCGCCCGTCTTTTCCGCCTTCGGCGCTCTGACGCATCTCGCGCGGGCCAAGCGGTTAGTGTTATTCGCGACAGGAATTGCGTTTGGCCTTGGGATCATCGTGAGCTTGCTATTGCCAATCAGCTATACGGCAACTACAAAGATCATGACGCCACAACAAACGCAGCCATCGGCGGCATTGCTGATGAGCCAGCTCACGCTCAACTCCACTGCGACGAATCCATTGGCGGCGGCAACTGGCGGCGGGTTCAGCCTGAGGAATCCCAACGAACTTTATCTCGGTTTGTTGACTTCACGTCCGATTGCGGACGCCATTATCGCGGAATTCGGGTTAAAGGACGTTTATCACGCCAAAGACATGACGGCCGCGCGCAGAGCGCTTGCAGACGCAACCGCCGTGACGTCGGAGAAGAGCACGCTGATCGCGATCTCTGTGACGGATACAGATAAGAAGCGAGCCGCTGCGATCGCCAATGCGTATCCGCAACAATTGCGCGAACTGACGAAGAATCTCGCGCTAACCGAAGCTTCGCAACGACGCCTGTTTTACGAAGACCGCCTGAAGGATGCCAAAACGGATTTGGTCAACGCCGAGCTTGCTTTTCAGCAGATCCAAAAACAAAAAGGCCTGATTCAATTGGACGCTCAGTCCAAAGCTCTCATTACGTCGCTGGCCGACCTGCGTGCCGAAGCTGCGGACAAGGAAGTCCAACTGCAGGCTCTGCGATCGTACTCGACGGAGCAGAATCCGGAAGTGCAGTTGCTCGAAAGCCAGCTTGCATCGCTCCGCGACCAAACCGCAAAGCTCGAAGAGCGCAATGGCTCACCGGAACGTGGCGGGCTGGCCCTTGAGGACGTTGCTGGGGCAGGCGGGGATTACTTGCGCGCTGAGCACGAGCTCGAGTATCGCCAGGCGCTGTTCGATCTGCTCCTGAAGCAATATGATGCGGCACGATGGGATGAATCCCGCAACGCCGCGGTCATTCAGGTGGTGGAAGAAGCCATCCCGCCGGATCACAAATCGGCGCCGAGACGGACCGTGATTGTTCTCATCTTTACGGCGCTGGGATTGTTTGGCGCGTGGTTCTATCTGCTGGGGCGCAGCATTCTCGCGGGCAGTCCACGCCTGTTGCAGTTGCTGGCGGAATTCAAGTCAGTGCCTGCCGGCGAGTAAGTTCCAGCCGAACGCCGCGCTGACCGCGGAGCGGAAAAACGGTCCATCATCGCAAACATCTGATTTGGTCCTATGTCTCGACCTCGGGAGCCAATGTGCTTCGCGTGGGTCTTGGCGCCGTTTCCGGCCTGATGGTTTCGCGGCTGTTGTTGCCGCACGGCCGCGGCGAGCTGGCAATTTTCCTTTACTTCCCCGCGCTGATGGGCGCGCTTTTTAGTTTAGGAATGCCCCAGGCAATTACTGCACTGATCTCAAAAAACCCAGAGCACACTGAAGAGGTCCTGACAGCCGGCTTTCGCCTAGCGATTTTGCAGATCGTGTTGGCTGTTCCGCTGTTCGTAGTGTGCGCGCCGCTCTCGCTCACCGGAGATAATCGTCCTCTCGCCGGTTCGGTCAGGTTCTGCTGCGTCTTCGGCGCATTCATGATTCTGGTGCCGTACTTCAATGCCATGGCCTATGGCTTGAAGCGATTCGCATGGGTGAATGCCGTTAGCCTCTCAGGGCAAGCAAGCTACTTGCTTGCTCTGATTGCTTTGTGGGCCGCCCAGGCTCTGACGCCATTGAGCGCCGCTCTCGCGGCACTGGGCACTCAGTTGCTCCAGTGCCTGCTGCACCTTATCCACATCAGGCCGCGATGGCTGAACACAAAGCTCCGGCCAGGCGCTTACCGCCAGTGTTTGGGGTTAGGGATCCGTTTCGCCGCGCCGAGCCTGGCTGCGGTGGTTTTGCTCAACTCCGATCGCGCCATCCTCATCCGCACTACGACGCTGGAGCAGATCGGCTACTTCGCTGTCGCCTTCGCGGTCACCATGCCGATGACGATCACGACGGAGGCGTTCACGCAAATTGGATTTGTAGAAGTGTCGAGTGCAGAGAACCCTGCAGCATCGATGGCCTTGATGCTGCGACGATTTCAAATGGCGCAGGTAGTAACGGGGGCAACTTTTCTTTTGGCATGCGCGCTCATTGGTCCGGTGATCCGGATTGGCTTCGGCAAAGCGTACCTCAACGCGATCCCTGCGGCATATCCGCTCGCGCTTGCGATGGCGCTGAGAGCCATGACGAGGACGCTCGAGAATAACCTGCGCGGCCTGCGATTCATCGTTCCGGGCACGCTGGGCGCCGCGCTCAATCTTGCAGCACTGATTGTTTTGAGCATCCTGCTTGTGCCACATTGGGGAGCATTTGGATTTTGCTGCGCGAGCCTCATCGCAGAGGCGATTTACTTCGTCAGTTTGATGCTTTACCTCATTGTGCAGCAGCATGTACGCCCGGCGTCGTTGTGGGGATTTCGACCCAGCATTATTCGCGCTATGGCGTTGGCATTGGTTGAACTGGTGAAAGACAAAGTTCTAGCGGAAGACCGGAGCACCGAGGCGACAGAGATCGCGTGATAAGCACTGCCCACAGCACGCAAGCTGTCCCTATGAGAAAGCTCCTTCTGGGAGCTGCCGTTCTGATTGCGGTGATTTTGCTTGTGCGCGGCGAGCGCATGGACGCTCCGGGCGCCGGAATTCTCGCCGCTGTGCTCCTCGTCGTTTCGTTCACGATGCTGCTTCGCGCCGCAGTTAAGGCCGGCAGTTTGATCAACGGATACACGCTTGTGCTCGGCACATTTTTGCTCACTTATCCCGTGTCGGCGTTTGTTCACCTTACCGGTAAAGACTATATTTCGCTCGGCTTCTATGAGATCGCCGCGCTCGACCGGCCCACACAACTGCATCATGTTTATCTGTCGCTCGCGCTCGTGCTGCTTGCGCAAATCGGTCTATGGTTTGGGCTCTCGCCTACCCGGTCGCAACCTCGAGAGAGCGGTCCGCAAATGGTTCGCGTGCGCTCGAGGTTGTTCATCCTCGCGGGCATCATCTTCACTTTTATCGGCGTGGCAGGCACGTACATGCTTTTCTCGAGCGCCGGCAATCTGGTTGAAGACGCGGCGACGATCGATCGAGCGAGACAGCTCTCCGAGGGAACTGCTCGCTACGTCTTCATGTCCACCTGGCTTTCCTGGGGAATCATATTTCTGTTGACGGCGTTGCTGGTTTCGCAGTTCAGCAAGAATCATCCCAGTATCACGCTGGCGGCGCTGGTCGGTGGATCCGGTTGCATGTTTCTGAACCTGTTCTGGACCGGCACGCGTGTTGAGAACCTTCTGGCGGTGCTTCCTTTATTCTTTGTCGTGAATAAGATTGCACGCCGCCATTTTCGCTGGTTCGCTTGGATCATTGCCGCCGGGATCACTGGAATTATCGTTTTCGAGACTATCGCACGAACGGCGACGATGCTGAATGGCGGCCTGGATTATTTTGTGCAAGGTGGAGCTAGCCCGAGCCAATTTATCGCTAACCAACTGGCCGCGGTCTTCGATTGGCAAATGGGAAGGTACCCAACCATCAGCCTTAGCTTCGACATGGTGAACCAATACGGCCATGCGCTTGGCTCGACACTTCTTCAGGGACTCGCGATGACGATCAATGCTCCGGCGACGTTGCTGCACATGCCCTGGAAAGTGCCTGAACCGGAAGCGATGACCGCGCTGGTGGGCCAGTATATTTATCAAGATCCGTCGATCAATGGCGTTGTGCCGGGGACTCTCGCTGAGTTTTACTTCAACTTTGGAACGCTCGGAGTTCTGGGCGGATTCTTTGTAATTGGCAGAATCGCGAAATACTGCATTTCAATCTCCCATTCGGCGGCCGACATGGGAACTTTGATGCTCAGCTTCTACATCATTACGCTGCTATGCCTATGGGCTATTCCCATGACGGCCACGATCGGCGCGTACCTTTTGGCGACGAGGGGCTTGCCGATCCTCCTATTCTGCGCCGTAGATCAGACTTTGAGCAGGTTTGCGAATCCCGCTTCGCAGGCCGACATGCGCGCGCAGCCCGCCTGACAAGACCGGCATCGGCCGTGATTCGCTCGCATGGCCGCGACCGGCAAATGCCGGGTGCAGATTCAAATAACAATGCGCTTTTCCATCTGTATTCCCGCATTCAATCGCCCGCTGGAGTTATCGGAGCTGCTCCACAGTATTGCTCAAGAGCCGCCAGGCGATTGGGAGATCGTGGTCAGCGAGGACTGCTCGCCTAGCGGAGCAGAGATCGCCAGCGTGGTTGAGCGGTTCGCCCAGGATCATGAACTGCTCAATGTCCGCTTCCTGACAACGCCAGCGAACCTTGGATACGACGGCAATCTGCGTTTTTTGATTGACAACGCAAAAGGCCATTACTGCGTCTTCATGGGCGACGACGATCTGTGGTGTGGCGGCGCGCTGCGGCATCTCACGAGAGTGACAGACGCAAATCCAGATGTTGGCGTCATTCTGCGGGCGTGGCAGACGGTTGCAAAAGGCACCGGAAAAGTGCTCGATGTGCATCGTTATTTTCCCGGCGACCGCGTTTTCAAGCCGGGACCGGAGACCGTGGCCGCATTCTTCCGCAGATCGGTTTTTTTCTCCGGCCTGACGATTCGGACAGACGCAGCGCGCGCATTCGCAACCAATGCATTCGATGGGACGTTGCTCTATCAGCTGCACCTGGTGGGCAACATCCTAATGTCGATGGATGGTTACTATCTATCGCAAATGACCGCAATTCGACGCGCCGGTGGGGAGCACTACTTCGGCTCAAGCGAGAACGAAAGCGGGCGCTTTGCGCCACGGCAGCTATCGCCTGAACACTCATTGAATTTTGTTCGAGGCATGTTCACAATCGCCGCCAGCCTTGATTCCGCGCACGGTCAACACGTTGGCCGTCTCATTCGGTCCGACATCGCGCGCTATTCTTATTCGCTGCTGGCAATCCAGGCGCGCGCGAACAGCAGATCGTCGTTCCAACGCTACGCATCGGCGTTGGCCGAGCTCGGCCTGGGACGCTATATCTTGTTTCGTCTCTACCGCGCGGCGCTCACACTGGCCGGATTTCGCGTCTGTGACTGGTTGATTGAAGGGTGCAAGCGCGTGCTCGGCTCTACGCCGGTGATGAGCGGCGCGCGCGGCGCGCGGCCATCATGAAGGAGATCCGTTCTCGCAACACGGCCCCCGGCGCGAATAACATCGAATCCGTCCTGTTGGTACGTTCGGCTTTCGGTGAAATTCACGAGCTCGCATGGCTTCGAGCGTTGCGTGATCTTGGAATCAGGGTTGAACTGTTCGACACCCATTCTTATATCCCGCGCAATCTTGCCGGCCGCATCGAGCAGCGCTACCTTCGCGGGCCTCACATCCGCAAGGTAAACCGAATGGTGATCGAAAGGGCGCGAGCGATGCGCCCGGACGTTATTCATTTCTATCAGGGGCATCACTACAGCGCAGAAACCATCACCGCCGTTTCGCAATTTGCTTTTGTCTCCGGCTCGCACGACGATGATCCTTTCGGAAGGCCACGCTTCAGGGAATATCGGCTTTTGATGAAAGCGTTGTGCCAATATGACGGCTACCACGTCAACCGGCAGTGCAATATCGCCGAGGCCGCATCCTACGGCGTCAAACGCGCTCGCGTTCTGATGATGTATTACATCCCATGGCTTCATTACCCTTGCTCCCTGTCGCCGCAAGAGCAGGCGGAATTTGGATCTGATGTCGTATTCGCCGGACACATGGAACCCGATCTCAGAATTGAGTGCCTTTCAGGAGTGATTCGCTCGGGAATCAAGTGCAGAATCTTTGGTGCGGAAGCGGAATGGAAGTCGGCGCTTCCACCCGATGCTGACGAAGCCCTGCAGCCCGGGGGCTATGCCCGAGGAGAGGATTACCGGCGAGCGTTATGCGCGAGCAAGATCGGCGCTTGCTTCTTCAGCAAATGGAATCGTGACTTGTATACGACGCGTGCGTGGGAGATTCCAGCTTGCGGAGTTTTTCTGCTCTCTGAGCGGACCGCTCCTATGCAGGAGTTCTATCGCGAAGGGAAAGAGGCTGAGTTCTTCGGTAGCCCAGCGGAGTTTATCGATAAAGTGCGTTTCTATCTCAATAACGACACGGCGAGAGAGCGGATTGCAAAGGCCGGGTATGCGCGCGTGATCGCCTCTGGCAACGACGTTTACAGCAGGATGCGGCAGTGGCTGGCGGACGTCTCATGCTGGCGCAACGAAGCACAGGTTGGGAATCATTCCGGTGCTCTGGCTTCGTGACTGCCGGTTTCTTCATCCTCAAAGCAGTTCCCCAACTCTTCCCAAAGATCTTGCATGGGCGCGGAAGCCATCGTTATGAAAGCCGCTGATTCGCGCCTCCGGGTTGGCTTCCTGACCTATGATTTGCAGCGCAACACAGAAGATGCCCTTTTTGAAGTTGCACAGGCAGCTCCATTTTCCGTGAAGGCGTTTCCGCTCTACGCGCATGGCGATCAGGCACAATCGAGAGTTGCCTATCGCCCAGCGACTGCGCGAGCAAAGCATCTCGGAGTCAACGTGAAAGGCAGCACACCGGAGGGATTTGTTTCCAATCCCGAGTGGCGGGTTGGCCTGGACTGCGCGCGCGAATCCGACATCGTAGTGCTAAAAGGACTGCTGGGCCTTGGAGCAATCTTGTGCGCATTCTGCGCACGCCTTCTTGGCCGCCCGGTGATCTCAACCAACCAGACATTGCCGGTTGCGTGGGAGCGAAGAAGACGCTGGTGGGTGCGCTTATCGAAACGATTGCTGCTGCGCCTGTGCCGCTACCACATCTATCAAAGTCCAGCTTCGTATCAGGTCCTGACCGAGGTCTACGGCTGCAGTCCCGATCGGGTCATCTCCGCTCCGTATGAGGCGGGCGCATCGCTCTTCAGGAGAATTCTTGGCGACGCAAAAGCGTCTGGAAGAACGAAGCACGATTTTGGCTTGGATGCAGACACGGTCTTTCTGTACGCGGGCAACCTTCACGCGTTTAAAGGAGTGGCGGATATTGTCAGAGCGGCGGCGCTGCTTGCCGGCGACGAATCGTTCCTGTGCGTCTTTGCAGGGCCCGAGGAACCGGCAAGCAAGGATGGCGCGACGATTGAGCACTTCATGCGAATTGCGCGCTCAATCGGCGTAGAGCGCCGCGTGCGTTTTCTTGGGCCCGTCACACCGCAAAAGCTTGCCGAACTCTACATGGCGGCGGACGCCGTGTTGCTGCCGACACATAAGGACTGTTTTCCAAAGGTGCTGGTGGAAGCGGGGCTGGCCGGAAAACCGCTCGTAACAACCAGCGCATGTGGATCGGCAGGGTTGATTGTGCAGGACTGCGTGAATGGATTTCTTATTGAGCCCGGCGATGTTTCTCAACTCGCGCAGGCTATGATCAAACTCCACGACCCCGCGCTTCGTGCCACAATGGGCGCATGTTCGAAAGAAATCGTCGATCGCTGTTGCAGGATGGATCTCGAAGTTCAAGGCTATATCGAAGCCGTTCAACGATGCACGGCTCGCGTTCATTTGGCCCAGAACGCCTGATTCCCGCACCGATCAGAGGGACAATCGAGCCGCATTTCCTTTTCGCATCTCATGTCCAGCCCACAGAATCGAGTTGCCGTTCTTACGAATTCGATCTCGAGGCTAAACGGCGGAATCTTCGAGGCCGTCCGGAACCTTACCCTCGCGATTAACACGGAGAAGCGATACACCCTATCCGTTTTCAGTGCCATCGATGCATATACAACGGCTGATGCGCCGTTGTGGGGCGCGACGAAAGTCCATGCGTTTCCCGTTCGCGGCCCGCGCTCTTTTGGTTACTCGCCTGAATTAACGCACGCGCTCAAAGCAAGCAATGCAGACCTTCTTCATGTTCATGGCATTTGGATGCATCCGTCTGTCGCGGCCAGAAGCTGGTCGCGGCAAACGACAAAACCTTACATCGTGAGCCCGCACGGCCTTTTGAAACCGGCAGCCTTGCAAAACTCAGGATGGAAGAAGCGGCTGGCTGCTTTGCTATACGAGAATGCACATTTGCGGCACGCCACCTGCCTCCACGCGCTGAACAGCGCCGAAGCGGAAGCATTCCGCGAGTACGGTTTGCGAAATCCGATCTGTGTGATTCCGAACGGGACAATTCTACGTGATGAAATTCTTCGCGATCGCCAGACAGATGGTCGGTCAATTCTTTATCTCGGCAGAATCCACCCGCTGAAAGGACTACGCAATTTGATCACGGCCTGGAGCGCGGTGCGAAATGAGGCGGCGGCGATGGGCTGGCGCCTGACCATCGCCGGCTGGGATCAGAATCATTATCGTGCAGAGCTGGAGAGGCTAGCGGATCAACTTGGTGTTCGGTCAAGCGTCGAGTTTCTTGGCCCGCAATACGGTGAAGAGAAGGAGCTTCGCTTAAGATCGGCATCAGCGTTTATCCTGCCGAGCGAGAGCGAAGGTCTGCCCATCGGAGTTCTTGAAGCCTGGTCGTACGGCCTGCCAGTCCTGATGACCCAGGCATGCAACCTTCCCGATGGTGTGCTGGCAGGAGCCGCTTTGCTGATGGATTCGGAAGCGCAAAGCATTGCAGCGGTACTCCTCACATTCTTTGCTCTCACAGACGATGAGCGCGCTGCAATGGGCCGCAACGGGCGATCTCTCGTATGTGAATGCTACCAATGGGAGCACATCGGGAAGTCCATGACCGAGGTTTACGACTGGATTCTCGGGCAGAAGCCAAAACCGAGCTGCGTCCTGGTTTGAAATCGCACGTGAAAGGCGGGCGTTGCCGCCAAATGGCTCAAAGAGGGAATTCCGAACGACACAATCCGCAATGGAATTGATTCCACACGCCAGAATCATCGTGATCAGCCAGTTCTTTGGCGCCGATCAGTCATCAGTCGGTCAGTTCCTTGCTGACTTCGCGAATGGAGCGGCGGAGGCCGGGCATGATGTTTGCGTCATTTGCGGAGCGACCGGATACGCGCCGCCGGATGTCGCTGCATCGGTCGCGAACGGCGGCAAGGATTCCATCGCCTCCTCATTTTCGGCGAGCGGTGGAAGGATTCATGTGGTCAGGATCAAGACGGCCACATTCTCGCAGAGCAAACCGAGAAAGCTTCTTTCTTATGCAACGTTTTTTGCGGGGGCTGCATGGAGAGCGCTATGGATTCCACGGCCCAATGTTGTTTTGACTCTTACGGCTCCACCAGGCTTGGGATGGATCGGCTGGCTCATCAAGAAAATCCGCGGGTGCAGCCACGTATGTTGGGAGATGGATTTATATCCGGATATCGCCATTTCACTCGATATCCCTGTTGCGGCTTGGACCTCATGGCTGCTCGATTTTCCTCGTCGCACGGCCGACAGGGTGATCGCACTCGGCCCCTGCATGAAGATGCGGCTACTGCAACATCGCATCGCCCAAGACCGGATTGTGGTTGCGGAGAATTGGGCCGACGGACAAGCCATCGCGCCGCAGCCATTTCCCATACAGCCTCCGCTGCGCATTCTTTACTCGGGGAACTTCGGATTGGCGCATGACATCGCGACCATTCGCGAAGTGATTGTGCGGTTGGCCAATTCTCCTCATTTTCAATTTGTTTTTGCCGGCGGCGGTCACGCGCGCAAAGCCCTGATTGAGTTTTGCCGGGAGCGACAAATCAGCAATGTCTCTTTTCCTGGTTATGCCCCATTGCGCGATTTGGGGGCCAGCCTCGCCGACTGCGACGTTGGACTCGTAACGCAGAAGCTAGAGACTCTTGGTGCGGTCGTGCCAAGCAAAATCTATGGGTTGATGGCGGCAGGAAGGCCGGTGCTATTTATAGGCCCTGAGGCGGCAACTCCGTCTCTTCTCATCAAGCGATTCGATTGCGGATGGCAAATGAATTGCGGCGACACAGACGGCTTACATTCTCTTCTCTCTCGCCTCCGCAGCGACCCGGAGGAAATCGTATTGAAGGGACGGAACGGCCGCAGCGCCTTTCTCGCAAATTATGAAAAGCGTGACGGGGTGGCACGAGTGATGCAGGCTCTGGGCGTGGAGACGACGGCCGCCCGCCGAAACGAAACCGTTGACTTGCTGCTGGTTGGGTGATTGCAAGCGATGGAGACGCCGAACAAGCTCGCATGAATGAACGGGTTTTGGTAACAGGCGCGAATGGATTTGTGGGGAAATCCGTTTGCCGCAAGCTCATCGCTTCGGGATTGAACCCGGTGGCCGGTGTCCGCGACCTGGGCGTTTGGCCCGAACTGCAGCAAACGGTTCCCGGATTGACGGACGTTGCGCACCTGGGAGATCTGAGCACAAATCCGCAATTGCAAAGTGCGCTTTCTGGCGTGTCGGCGATCGTGCATCTGGCTGCCCGCGTCCACGTGATGAAGGAGTCGGCCAGCGATCCGGTTTATGAATTCAGAAAAACAAATGTGAGCGGTTCCAAAGCAATCGCTCTCGCCGCCGTTGCGGCTGGCGTTCGGCGGATCATCTTTGTCAGCACAGTAAAAGTTCTGGGTGAATCAACTGCCGGAACTCCATTCCGCGATGATGACCTTCCGAATCCCGAAGATCCATACGCGATTTCGAAACGTGAAGCAGAGGATGCTATTCGTGCCGTCGTGACGGAAAATGGGCTGGAGGTCGTGATCGTTCGCCCGCCACTCGTTTACGGCCCGCAGGTTCAAGGAAACTTCTTGCGGCTCATCAAACTTGTCGATCGAGGTTTGCCAGTTCCATGGCCTGAGCGAGCGAACTGCCGCAGCATGATCGGCGTCGATAATCTAGCTGATTTTCTAGTGCGATGCGTGGACCATCCCAATGCCGACGGGCAAAGCTTTCTGGTGAAGGATGCTGAAGATCTTTCGACGCATGAGTTGATGGCTCGTCTCGCGCATCTTCTGGATCGGCCGCTGCGACTGTTTCCTTTTCCAGAGGGACTGATCCGGTTCGCTGCCACTCTCGCCTCGCAGCGCGATGCCGTGAACAGATTACTCGATTCGCTGGTCATCGATTCCTCGCGCGCGCAACAATTGCTCGGCTGGGCTCCGCCCGTGACTGTTGACGATGGCCTGGCTGCGACCGTTCGCTGGTATCGGGAGTCGGTTCATCCCGCGGAAGCGAGCGCCTTTTGATGCGAATCTTCGTTCTGCAGTTCGTGATTTCGGTGCTGATTACCGGCGTCTTGCGCCGGTATCTTGGCCGGCACGGCTTGTTGGATCTTCCCAATGCTCGCAGCTCGCACGCCGTTCCGGTTCCGCGCGGCGGCGGATTGGCAATTGTCGTAACCTTTCTGCCGGCAGTTTTTTGGGCTTTCGAACGACACCTCATTTCTGACAGGCTCGCCTGGGCATTGATCGGAGGCGGTTGCGCAATCGCCGTCATCGGCTTTCTTGATGATCGCTACCGACTGGCGGCGTGGCCGCGAATGGTTGTTCACTCTCTCGCTGCTGCTTGGGCAATTTGGTGTTTCAGCAACGAACGCTCTACGCATTTCAGCGCCGTCAGCTTTGGCGATTGGGTTGGCAGTTGCGTCGCTTTCTTGGCGTTGGTTTGGCTCACAAATCTTTTCAATTTCATGGACGGAATCGACGGGCTGGCGGGAGTGGAAGCTGTCTGCGTGTCTGGACTCGGCGCAGTTCTTATGCTTCGCGGTGGTTCCCCCGGCGTCGCACAAGTTTTGCTGATGCTTTGTGCCGCAAGCCTTGGCTTTCTGGTTTGGAATTGGCCGCCCGCCAAAATCTTCATGGGCGATGTCGGCAGCGGCTTCCTCGGATTTACGCTGGGCACATGCGCGCTGTTTTCAACCGCAAACAATCGGCAATTCATTTGGCCATGGGCGATCCTGCTGGCGGTGTTCATCGTCGATGCCACCATCACTCTTCTGCGCCGAATACTTGCCAGAGCGCCCTGGTACCAGGCCCATCGCAGCCATGCGTATCAGCACGCCGCCCGAACACTGGGCAGCCACGCTAAAGTGACCTTGCTGGTTGCGGCCATCAACATCGTCTGGCTGTTCCCGCTGGCATGGGCGGCTTCGCGATTCCAGAAAATCGCCGCGCTGAGCGCCGCAGTCGCCGCTGTTCCGCTCCTGTATCTGGCACTTCGATTCCAGGCGGGCCGGGAAGAGCCTGCCGCGCAAGCCCGAGTCTCAGAATTGACGCATTCGGTAAACTGACTGGACACACATCCTGAATTTTTTTGAATCGCTTTTCTCGGCGGCGTTGTTCCGAAAGTGAGTTCGAACACATGAAAAAGAAAACTGGATTCATCATTCGGAACGTCGCGGTGCGACGGATTCTCATCTGGGCGGTACTCGCCGCGACGTTTTCGGCCTCGACCATCGCGGCCTTTCTGCTGCGGTTCGACTTCAACATACCATCGTTTTATCTCCGCTACATTGCTTTTGCACTGGCAATCTGGCTGCCCATTAAATTCGTCGTATTCTATGCTGCCAAGCTCGATCGCGGTTTCTGGCGGTATGTATCGGCGTTCGATCTGGTCCGGATCGCGGTAGCGAATCTTATTGCGTCAATCATCGGCTTCTTCCTCATTCGCTGGCTCGCGCCCCATGGTTTTCCCCGATCTCTCTACGTACTCGATTTGATGGTCTGTTTCTTCGCCACCTGCGCCCTCAGGCTTCTGGCGCGCGCGACATCGAGACTGAGTTCATTCGGACGAAGCAGCGGGGCTCACCTGAAAAGGACGCTGATTTATGGCGCGGGCGATGCCGGGAACACGCTGCTCAGAGAAATCCGAAACAATTCAAAGCTTGCCTATCGCGTTTGCGGCTTCATTGACGATGACGCCGCCAAGTTGGGATTGCGCATCGCAGGCGTGCAGGTGCTTGGCAATGGCGACGCCATCAGTACCATTGCCGAGAAACGCAGAATTGACAATGTCCTCATCGCTATTCCATCTGCAACAGGCCATGAGATGACAAGAATTCTGGAACTTTGCCAAGCCACCGGCGTCGAATTCAAGACTGTGCCGGGGTTGGACGAGGTTATCGAAGGGCGCGGCCTCGCCGGCCAGATTCGCCAAGTCGCGGTTGAGGATTTATTAGGGCGCACGCCGGTTCATCTTGAAGAAACTTTGATCAAAAGCTCTCTTGAAGGAAAGATCGTCCTGGTCACCGGCGCCGCGGGATCGATCGGTTCTGAACTGTGCCGCCAGATCGCGCGCTTTCATCCAGCAGGAATTGTAGGATTTGAGATTGCGGAATCTGGATTGTTCGAAATCGATCGCGAGATGCACGAGGCTTTCCCGCAGATTTCGTTCTACCCCGAGATTGGAAGCATTCAAAACCGGGAACGTCTGAATGAAGTGTTCCGCCACTACAGACCGTCGGCGGTTTACCATGCGGCGGCTTACAAACATGTTCCACTGATGGAAACTCACGCGTTCGAAGCGATCGAGAATAACGTCTTCGGAACCTACAACGTTGCGCTTGCGGCTGCCGAGCATGGTGTCGAAGACTTTCTATTGATTTCGTCGGACAAAGCGGTTCGGCCGACGAACGTGATGGGTGCGACCAAGCGCATTGCTGAACTGGTCCTGATGGCGCTGCAGAACGGCCGCACAAAATATGTGGCCGTTCGTTTCGGCAATGTGCTCGGATCGAATGGAAGCGTGATTCCGACCTTTAAGAAACAAATTGCCAGCGGCGGACCCGTCACTGTGACGCATCCTGAGATGCGCCGCTTTTTTATGACCATTCCAGAAGCTTGCCAGCTAGTGCTCCAGGCGCTGGCGATCGGTAGCGGCGGCCAAATCTGCGTTCTCGACATGGGGCAGCCCGTTAGAATCATCGATCTTGCACGGCATTTGATTCTGCTATCGGGGTTGCGGCCCGAGGAAGATATCAAGATTGAATTCACAGGAATGCGTCCCGGTGAAAAGCTCTCGGAAGAGCTCACCACGATGCTTGAAGATACTGTGCCGTCGAAGCATGACAAAATTCGGATTTTTGTCGGCAATGGGGTCCAAGTTGGAGACGTACATACAGCGCTGGCTGACTTGCGCGACATCTGCGAAATGCGCGAGATCGGCCGTCTCGTGATCGCGCTCAAGGAGCTCGTTCCGGATTACAGCCCGAGTGTCCACCTCTTGAAGCGCGTTATGAACCACGAAGAGCGCGGGCGATTCGCTGTTGATATGAATTGATTGTTTTGCAGGATCGAATCAAGGCTCAATCGGACCGCTGAATCGGGATAGAACACGCGGTCCCAACTCCCGGCCAAGACGGTCCATTCGATTAAGAGCTGCTCCCTTATTAATCCGTCTAAATCCTCTCCTGACCATTCGGCCTGGCGTTCTGCACAGGCCGCGCCAATCCCTTTCAATTAAAGCGCAAATCCATGAAGCGCCTCTCTGTGCGTTTGTGCGCAGAACCGTTCATGGCGGTGGATCTTTCAGCCAGGAAGAGCTCGGATTCCCACAGCATCCGCCGGGTTTTTCCCCAGCGACATCTTGCGCGCGATTCTGCGTTATACTTTCTCTGTTGTTCAAATTAAATCGATTCCGGCGCTTCATTCATTTGGGCCCGCAATTGGGAAGTACACGGAAAGACCAACGAACACGGCACGCAACAATGCGAATTGAAGGATTGAGGCATTTCCTGATCTGCAACGTCCCCATCGGAGCGTGCGATGTTTGATAGTCCCTGGCGTGTTCTGCACGTCGTTGCAAACCATGAAAAACGTGTCGCTCAGCATTTAGCGGCCCGTTCCCTCGAGCACTACCTCCCGCTTTATTCCGTGAAATCAAAATGGACTGACCGGATAGTCGATCTGGAGCGCCCGCTTTTTACTGGATATGTCTTTGTCCGCTTTGAGCGCGAGGCGCGACTCTCCGTGGTGAGTGCACCTGGCGTTCTGCGCCTGCTGGGAAGCGGGGTGGGGGAAACTGTAAGTGCCGAGGAAATCGAGCGCATTCGCATTGGCCTGGCGAGTGGATGCATTCTGCGCCCTCACCCAACTGTCTCAGTCGGAGAAGTGGTGCGAGTGAAGAGCGGAGTCTTTGAAGGAGTCGAAGGAATTGTGACGGAAGTCCGTCACCAATGCAAAGTCGTCATCGCGCTGGCTGCAACCAAGCAGTGTTTTTCTCTAGAAGTCGATCTGGATGACATTGAAATTCTGCGCAAAACAGTGGCTCGGGAAGCGTCGGAAGAGCGAAGCAAATCTGCAATGCTCCATTCATAAATTTTAGGAACGCAAAAAGGCGGGCATATCTCAAATGAGATATGCCCGCTTTTTGTTGCTGCAATCAAAGGCAGGATGAGGCTTACGCGGCCTGTTCACCGCCCTCGGGCTCTTCCGCGTCCTTTTTCTGCTCTTCCAGCTGCTTCTCCAACTCGGCGCGCTTCTTTGCCTTCAGGTCGGCGCGCTTTTGCCGCTTCACTTCAAGCTGCTTTTCGGCGCCCAGCAATTCGATGAACGCCTTGGCGGCGCCATCTCCCTGCTGGAAACCGGTGCGAATGATTCTCAGGTAGCCGCCATTGCGATCGCCGTAACGCGGAGCCACAACATCGAACAGCCGCTTGACGGCATCGTCGGTGCGGAGAAAAGCGAGCGCCTGCCGGCGTGAGTGCAAATCGCCCTTCTTGCCCAGAGTAATCATTTTTTCAATGTGCGGACGCACCGCCTTGGCTTTCGCCACGGTGGTCTGCACGCGGTCTTCTTCAATGACGGACGTGACCAGGTTGCGCAAAAGCGCGCGGCGATGGCTGGTGTTGCGTCCGAGTTTGAATCCTGCATTGCGATGGCGCATGGTACTAGCTCCTAGCTTTTAGCCCTTAGCTTTTAGCTCTCAGCTTTTGGTCTCATCCTGGGAGAGCGGATCTCGTCGCTCACAAATGAAACCAAAAGCTAATGGCTAAGAGCTAAAAGCAGTTCTTCAAAAATTCTCCGTCTCGGTGGGCAACTGCAGATCCACAGAATCGAGAGGTTCCTCTTCATCGTCATAGCGTCCAAAACCCGCCGCCAGCGCCGCCTGCGGCGGAATGCTGGTAGGACCTGGAACCGCGTTGCCCTGCTCGTCGATCTTCATGCCCAGCGACAAGCCCATCTGCGCCAGGATTTCCTTGATCTCGTTCAGGCTCTTGCGGCCGAAGTTCTTGGTCTTCAGCATCTCGGCTTCGGTCTTCTGCACCAGCTCGCCGATGGTCTGAATGTTTGCGTTCTTCAGGCAGTTGTAGCTGCGGACCGAAAGCTCAAGCTCTTCAACGGAGCGATTGAGGTTGTCGTTGCGCAGAAGAACGCGGCTTTCATCGCCACGCGCCTCCGCCTCAATCTCCTCCTCAAAATTGATGAAGATGTTCATGTGGTCCTTGAGCAACTTGGCCGCCAGGCCGATTGCGTCTGCGGGCAGCACGGCGCCGTTGGTCCACACTTCGAGAGTCAGCTTGTCGAAGTCCGTAATCTGGCCGAGGCGGGCTGCGTCGACGGCGTAGTTAACGCGGCGTACAGGCGAGTGGACGGAGTCGACGGGAATAAATCCAAGCCCCAAGTCGGCGTCGAAATTCTTATCGGCCGAAACGTAGCCGCGGCCGCGCTTCAGGCGCATCTCCATGTCCAGCTTGCCGCTTTCCGACAACGTGGCGATATACACATTCTTGTCGAGAATCTCGACGTCGCTGTCGGCTTCGATCATGCCGCTCGTAACCGGGCCTGGTTGATCGGCGCGCAGATACAGCGCCTTGGGGCCCTCGCCCGCGAGCTTGAAAGGGATTTGCTTGAGGTTGAGAATGATGTCGGTTGCGTCTTCAACCACGCCGGTGATGGATTGAAACTCGTGCAGCACGCCTTCAATGCGAACCGCCGTGACTGCCGCGCCCTCAATGGAGCTGAGCAGCGTGCGCCGCAAGGCGTTGCCGATGGTGGTACCGAATCCCCGCTCAAAAGGCTGGGCGCTGAACTTGCCGTAAGTGTCAGTAAGCGTCTCCGCATCGACCGCGAGGCGCTTCGGTTTTTGAAATCCTCTCCACAACATATGTTTGCTCTCTTTTCCCGCGCGGCATCTACGTCGCGATGCATTTTGCGGCGGCCGCGCAAGTTCTCCTTCGGATTTGAGTTCTCAGTTCTTAGTTCACAGTTCGCAGCTCGGTTGCCACCAGTTTTCGTGACTACGAACTAAGAACTGCGAACTGCCTATTACTTCGAGTACAGCTCGACGATCAACTGTTCGTTGATCGGCAGGTTGACGTCCGCGCGCTTGGGCAAATGCAGCACACGCCCGGACAGGTTTTCGAAATTCGCTTCAAGCCAGCTGGGCACAGGATTCTGTGCTGCGTACTGCGAGGCCTGCTCCACTATCTGCAACTTCTTGGCATTATCGCGGACCGCAATCTCGTCGCCCGCGTTCACCTGATAAGAGGGAATATTCACCTTGCGGCCATTTACGGTGACGTGGCCATGGCGAAGCAGTTGCCGTGCCTGGCGGCGCGAGATGGCAAATCCAAGGCGGTAAGTGACGTTGTCGAGCCGCCGCTCCAGCTGCTGGATCAGCAACTCGCCGGTGACGCCTGGGGTCCTGCTGGCCTTCTCGTAGTACTCACGGAACTGACTTTCCAGCGTGAAGTACATGCGCTTAGCCTTCTGCTTCTCGTGCAGCTGCAGGCCGTAACCCACGATCTTGGCTTTGCGGTCTTTGCCGTGCTGGCCAGGCGGAAAGTTGCGCTTCTCGATTGGGCAGCGGTCAGAGGTGCACTTCGTGCCCTTCAAGAATAGTTTTGTGCCTTCGCGTCGGCAAAGGCGGCATACTGCTCCGGTATAACGTGCCATTTCTTCTCCTGATTTCGGATGTCGGCCGGTTTACGTCCTCGGTGGACTTCGTCCCGGCCCGTTGTTAGTTCTCAGTTGCCTTGCTCTCGCACTCCGCAACTATGAACTGCGGACTATGAACTGTTCTTACACTCTGCGCCGCTTCGGTGGCCGGCAGCCGTTGTGCGGCACCGGCGTTACGTCGCGGATGACCTTCACCTCGATGCCCGCGGCAGCCAGCGCGCGGATTGCCGACTCGCGGCCCGAACCCGGACCCGCGACCCGAACTTCCACGGCGCGCACGCCGTGATCCCGCGCCATATTCGCGGCGTTTGAAGCCGCCTGCTGGGCCGCGAAGGGGGTGCCTTTGCGCGATCCGCGGAATCCCAGTGAGCCCGAGCTCTTCCAGCTCAGCGTGTTGCCCATCTGGTCGGTGATGGTGACGATGGTGTTGTTGAACGAGGCTTGAATGTATGCAATGCCGAACGGCACATTCTTGCGCTCGCGCTTCTTGAACTTTTTGGTCTTGCCCTTTTTGCCGCCCGCTTCGGGCTTCTGCTCTGGTTTCGCCATTAGGTCTTCGCCGTCGCTTTCTTCTTGCCGGCAATCGTGCCCTTGCGCGGGCCCTTGCGAGTGCGGGCGTTGGTGTGGGTCCGCTGGCCGCGTACCGGCAGCGATTTCCGGTGGCGCAGGCCGCGATAACTCTGGATATCGATGAGGCGCTTGATGTGCATCGAAACGTCCTTGCGCAGGTCGCCCTCGACGTCGCCTTCGTCCTCAATCACCTGGCGGATGCGGTTGACCTCTTCCTCGCCCAGATCCTGGATCTTCTTGAAAGCGTCTACGTTCGCCTTATCCAGAATTTTGAGGGCGCGCGGCTGCCCGATCCCGAAGATATATGTGAGCGCGATCCGTGCCTGCTTGTTGCGGGGCAGATCGACGCCAGCAATGCGTGCCATTTTCGGTTTCCTTCTCTCGGTTGTGTGCCTTCCGCCGCGGCGGACTCGCACGGGTTACAAGGAGCAACTTCCGAGGTTCATCGCAAGCCTTGACTTCGGCTAACTAGCCTCTTGAAGGCAGCCAATAGCGAATAGCCAATAGGGAGTAGTAGAAGGTGCCGACATTGCCGACGTGCTTTCTAATCCCTGTTCCCTAATCCCCATTCCCTGCTTTCGTGGAAGTCTCCCTCTCTTGCCAGGCCTGACTTATCCCTGACGTTGTTTGTGCTTGGGGTTTTCGCAAATCACGCGAACTACCCCATTGCGCGTAATCACCTTGCACTTAACGCAAATCTTTTTTACCGATGCCCTGACCTTCATTTGCTGCTGCCCTTCTTTGCGCTCAACGAACTCAGCGCGGAATCTTGTTCTCGGCTGCCAGCTTCCAGCTCCTACCAGCTAGCGGCTATTTATACCTGTACACAATCCGTCCGCGATTCAGGTCGTATGGACTGAGCTCGACAGCCACGCGGTCGCCGGGCAAAATCCGAATGAAGTTCTTGCGCATTCTTCCCGAAACATGCGCCAGGACCTCATGGTTGTTCTCGAGCTTCACCTTGAACATGGCGTTTGGCAGCGTCTCCAGGACGGTTGCCATCACCTCAATCGCATCTTCCTTCGACAATCAGTGTCCATTTCCGGCGCTCGCGCGCCTTAACTTTTTGGACCAGAGTATCGCTACTCCGTCAGAATCCTTGCTCCGGTTGCGGTCACTGCAACCGTGTGCTCAAAATGAGCGCTCATGCTTCCGTCGCTGGCAACGGCCGTCCAGCCATCGTCCAGTACCTGCACATCCGGCTTGCCGGCATTCACCATGGGCTCGATCGCAATCACCATGCCCGCTTTCAGCTTCATGCCCCGGCCGGCTTCGCCAAAGTTCGGCACCTGCGGATCCTCATGCATGTGCACGCCGATCCCATGACCCACAAAGTCCCGCACTACCGAAAACCCTTCGCCTTCAACCACGCCCTGAACCGCCGCGCCAACATCGCCCAGCGTCGCACCCGGCCGCACCGCTGCAATGCCGGCCTTTAGCGAATCTTCTGTAGCCTTCAGCAACCGCGCGGCGTTGGCGTCGATGGAACCCACCGGCACCGTGATCGCCGCATCGCCGTAATAACCGTCGACCACAAGACCAAAGTCGACCGAAACAATATCGCCCTCTTTCAAAACTCGCTTGGGCGACGGAATCCCGTGCACCACTTCGCTGTTGACCGACGTACAAAGCATGCAAGGGAAACCGTGATAACCCTTGAATGCGGCTTTCACGCCCAATTCCTTCACGCGCTCTTCCGCAGCCTTCTCCAAATCGAGAGTGGTGGCGCCAGGCTTCACCTTGCTGCGCACCAGTTCCAGAACCTCGCGAACCAATTGGCCCGCGCGGCGCATCTTCTCGATCTCCTGCGACGACTTCAGTACGACGGCCATGAAAACCAGTTCACAGTTCTGAGTTCTTAGTTCGCAGGTTTCAGTCTGGAGCCCAAAGCGGCCGTTCAAGCCTTCCGCCGCTGTGAACCAAGAACTGCGAACTTTGAACTGCTAACACACAAACCCGCCGTAGCGGTCACGCTGCCTTGCGCAACCGTTCAACGGCGGAGATAATTCCGGCTGCGATCTCAAGGATCGGCCGGTCTCCATCAACTTCCGCAAATCGCCCTAGTGCCCGGTAATGCTCGACGACGGGCCGAGTGAGGGCCTCGTAAGCGCGCATGCGCTCCTTGAAAACCTCTTCCGTGTCGTCGGCTCGCTGGACCAGCTCGGCACCTTCAACGTCGCAAAAACCCTCCCGCTTCGGCGGGTGCATATAGACGTTGTAGATGGTCTGGCAAACAGGACAATTCCGGCGCCCCGTAATGCGGCGCAATAACTGATTATAGACCACTTGGATGCTGACCGCAACTACCGGCAACGACTCGATTTGCGCTGCCAGACGGGCATCGAGCCAGTGGGCCTGGCCCAGGGTTCGGGGAAAGCCGTCGAGAATATAGCCCCGCGCCGTGTCCGGCTGCAGCAGCCTGACTGCGACCATCTCGTCGACCAGGGTGTCGGGGACCAGTTCGCCCCGTCCCATGATCTCTTTGGCTGTCTTTCCGAGTTCTGTCCCCTGAGCCACGTTGGCACGCAGCAGGTCTCCGGTGGAGATTTGCGGAATATGCCAATGCTTGATGAGTTCCTTGGCCTGGGTTCCCTTGCCCACGCCCGGCGCTCCCAATAAAAGAATCGGGCCGGGAACGGTGTCAGATTCCGTTTCCCGGCCAGTTTCCATTTGATTCTCTGATGAAAGAGAGGATGACGACATTACCAGGTTTTCCTTCCGCGGATGCGACCGGAGCGCGGGGAAAAGCCGTCATAGTGACGCATGATCAGCTGCGATTCGATCTGGTTGACTGTATCCATGGCTACTCCAACTACGATGAGCAGCGAAGTGCCGCCAAAGTAGAAGTTCACGTTCATGCCGTGAATGAGCCAAGGAGGTAGACCCTCGAACAACCTCCCGATAAGCCAAATCTTGTCGAAGCGAATGCCCGTCATGAGGAAGGTGGGCACCATCTGAACCACAATCAGATAAATCGCGCCCACCAGCGTGATGCGCGTAAGAATGTCGTTGATGAAATCGGACGTGCGCTTGCCGGGCCGGATTCCGGGGATAAACGAACCCGACTTGCGGAAATTGTCGGCGATGTCGTCTGGCCGCATCACGATGGAAACATAAAAATATGCGAAGAAGATGATGAACAGAATGTTCAGCAGCTCGTACCACGGGTAGCCGGGCGTTAGCGCCAGCATGATCGGCTGCAGCAACCGGTTGTTCTGCACCCACTCCATTTGGCCGAACAAAAGTGGCGCGGAAAGAATGGAACTGGCAAAGATGATCGGCATCACGCCGCCGGAGTTCACCTTCAGGGGCAGATGGCTTGAGGCTCCGCCCATCATGCGCCGGCCCACAATGCGCCGCGCGCTCTGGATAGGAATGCGCCGCTCGCTGCGCTCCACAAAGACGATGAACGCAACCACCGCCGCCATGCCGGCGACAAGAGCGATCACCACGAGAAACGTCATGGGGCCCCAGGCGTCGGTCTGAATTTTCTGGTATAAGTCGGCGACGCCGCGCGGCAGGCCGGCGACGATGCCGGCAAAGATCAGCAGGCTCATGCCGTTGCCGATACCGCGATCGGTAATCTGCTCGCCCAGCCACATGATGAAGGCGCTGCCGGTGGTGAGCGTAAGCACGGTCATCAGGATGAAGCCGGGGCCTGGATTCATCACCACGCCTTGCTTGGTGAGAATGGCCGCAATTCCGATCGACTGCAGAGCTGCGAGAAGGACGGTGACGTAACGAGTCCACTGCGTGATCTTGCGCCTGCCCAACTCGCCTTCTTTTTGAATGCGCGCCAGCGGCTCATAGACCACGGTCAGAAGCTGAAAGATAATCGACGCGGTGATGTAGGGCATGATGCCCAGCGCGAAAATTGTCATGCGGCGCAGCGTGCCGCCGCTGAACAGGTCCATGAGGCCCAGCGCCGACCCGCCCTGCTGGTTGAAGAGGTTCTGCAGTTGCACCCAATTGACGCCGGGTGTGGGAATCCACGCGCCCAGACGGTAGACGGCCAGGATGCCCAGCGTGAACAGAACGCGCTTGCGCAGATCGGGAATCCGGAAGATGTTGAGAAACTTTTCCAGCATATTGGGTAATCCGCTTCAGGCGCCCGAAGCGCCATTCGATTCTTGAACCCTTGCTACCGCGCACGCCGGTTCCTTCAGCTTATCGAATCCCGGAAAACGCGACCTATGCGTTGCGTCACACCTTAAAAGCAGCTGTTAGCTTTTAGCCTTCAGCTCTCAGCTTCATTCTCAACGTGCCAACCTCAGTTCGGCACTGCAAGGCTTGAAAGCTGAGGGCTGAGGGCTGAAAGCTTTCTATGCCGCTGCGGGCGCAGTTTCGCCGCCCACAACCACAGCTTTGCCGCCGGCCTTTTCGATCTTCTCGGCCGCCGACTTTGAAAACTTGTGCGCGTGAATGGTCACGGCCTTCTTGAGCTCGCCAGAACCAAGCACTTTGATCAGCGCGTTCTTGCTCGATGCCAGGCCAAGCTTGCGATAATCCTCGAGCGCAACCTCGGCAACCTTCAGCTCCGCAATGCGATCGAGATTCACGATCGTGTATTCGGTGCGGAAAATGTTCGTGAATCCGCGCTTGGGCAAACGGCGGTGCAGCGGCATCTGGCCGCCTTCAAATCCGCGCATCATGTGCGAGCCGGAACGCGAACGCTGGCCCTTGTGGCCACGAGTAGAAGTCTTGCCCATGCCGGATCCCATGCCCCGGCCCACGCGCTTGCGCCCGGTGTTGGCTTTCTTGGGCGCGCGCAAATTCGATAAGTTTCTCGCCATATTCTCCTCGCTATAGCGCCTGAAGGATTGGTTCCATCAGACTCGCGTTTTGTCAGTGAAGAAGTGAACCGGTGAAGGAGTGAAAGAAGACTTGGTGCTCGATTCACATGTTCACTTATTCACTCTTTCACCCGTTTCAAACTTCCTCACTTCTCCACGATGCGAACCAGGTGCGGCACTGCCTTCACCATGCCGCGCACCGATTCCGTGTCCTCGCGCTCCACGATCTGATTGAGGCGCGTAAAACCGAGTCCTTTGATCACCAGCTTGTGCTTCACCGGCGTGGCGATCTTGGAACGGTAGTACTGAATGCGAATCTTCTTTTTCGCGGTTGCCATCAGAATTCTCCCACCTGTTTGCCGCGCGCAGTGGCCACATCTGCCTTATCGCGCAACTGCGTGAGCGCATCGAACGTGGCCTTGATCACGTTGTGCGGATTCGGCGAGCCCAGGCTCTTGGTGAGCACGTTCTGCACGCCAACCGAAGTCATGACCGCGCGCACTGCGCCGCCGGCAATCACGCCCGTGCCTTCCGGTGCCGGCTTCAGCAGTACCTGCCCCGAGCCGAAACGGCCCAGCACCTGGTGCGGAATCGTGGTCTCGGTCAGATGCACGCGCACCAGATTCTTCTTGGCCGATTCGATTCCCTTGCGAATGGCCTGGGGAACCTCCTTGGCCTTGCCCGATCCGTAGCCCACCACGCCTGAAGCGGCGTCGCCCACGACCACAAGCGCCGCAAAGGACATATTCTTGCCGCCCTTCACCACCTTGGTCACGCGATTGATGGCCACCACCTGATCCTTCAGGTTGTACTGGTTGGCATCGAGTTTCTTCGTCAGCATTGTCATTTGCTCTTGTCTGTCCTTCCCGGCGACTCGCGCCGCGGAAAACTTCCACTGTTCTCGTCCAAAACCTTAAAGAGCGGAGCTCAGAATTCCAGCCCCGCCTCGCGCGCCGCGTCGGCCAAAGCCTTCACGCGCCCGTGATACAGATAGCCGCCGCGATCGAACACCACGCGCTTGATTCCCTTTGCCGTGGCCTTCTCCGCAACAGCCTTGCCAATCTCTTTCGCTGCCGCCACATTGCCGCCGGACTTCAATTTGATCGACGACGCCGAAACCAACGTCTCGCCCTTCTGGTCGTCGATGACCTGCGCATAGATGTGGTTCATCGAGCGGTACACATTCAGTCGCGGCCGCTCCGCCGTCCCCGCCATCTTCTCGCGAATACGGTCATGGATGCGCTGCCGGATCTCGTTTCTCTTCGTCTGCTGTTTCATCTTCTTCTCTCACCTATCAGCGGAACCGCCCTGCGGGTCCGTTCGGATTTAATTCTGTTCGTAGTTCGCAGTTCTAAGTTCGTAGCTTTGTTACCTGCAAGCCTTCGGGCCTAACAATGAACTACGAACTGTGAACTAAGAACTATTTGGCGCCCGTCTTTCCTGCCTTCTTCTTCAGCCGTTCGTCGGAGTAGCGCACGCCCTTGTTCTTATAGGGATCAGGCTTGCGCAGCGAGCGCATGTCGGCTGCCACCTGGCCCACTTTCTGCCGATCAACCCCGGTAACCGTCAAGTGCGTCTGCTTGGGATCGACTGTAACCTCGATGCCAGTGGGCAGCGGAAATTCGATGGGATGGGAGTAGCCCAGCGTGAACACAACCGTGCCCTTCCCCTTCAACTCCGCGCGATAGCCGATACCGACAATATCGAGTTCCTTGGTCCAGCCCTTGGTCACTCCCTGTACGGCGTTATTCACCAACGCGCGCGTCAGTCCGTGAACCGCGGCCCGGTCTTCGCTGGCACGTTCCAGTTGCAGGTGACCATCCGCGGTCTTTAGCGTGATGCCATCGGCAATCAGCGCCGAGACTTTTCCCTTGGGTCCCTCGACAAGCACGGTGTTGCCTTCCACTTTGTACTTCACTCCCGCCGGCAGCGAGATCGGTTTCTTTCCAATGCGCGACATTCCTAATCCTTATGTTGGCTTGCGAGTCCCGAAAAAGCAGTTGGCCGTGATCTCGATTCAGTGATCGGTTTCAACGTGCCTTCGTTCCACTGCAGCCCTAAAAAACAGTTCGTGGTTCGTAGTTCTTAGTTCACAGCAACTCGGTTTCACTCGCCGAAATTCGTCTGTGAACTACGAACTGTGAACTGCCTCTACCACACTTCGCACAGCAACTCGCCGCCAACGCCTTCGCGGCGCGCCTGGCGGCCAGTCATCACGCCCTTGGGTGTAGTCAAAATCGAAATGCCCAGCCCGCCCTGCACGCGCTTGATCTCGTCGCGGCCCACGTAAACGCGGCAGCCGGGACGCGAAACACGCGACAGGTCGCGGATGGCCGCTTCAGTGCCGCCATATTTCAGGTACACGCGCAGCACGAGCTTGCCCTCTTCTTCCTGGACCTTGTAATTCGAGATGTAGCCCTCTTCCTTCAGAATGCGGGCAATCTCGGTCTTCAGTTTCGAAGCGGGAACATCCATTTTTTGATGACGCGCCCGAATTGCATTGCGGATGCGCGCCAGAAAATCTGCTACTGGATCCGTCAGACTCATTCCTTCTCCTTCATCCCCCGTTCGTCCGCCTGCGGCGGAAACCAGCGGGAATGGTTGTTTCAGCTGCTAGCTACTAGTCGCTAGCTTCCAGCTTCACTTCGCTCGAGCCGAACCCATCAACTCAGCACGATGAGCTAGCGGCTAGGAGCTAGTGGCTCGAAGCTGTCTTTCTACCAGCTCGATTTGTTGACGCCGGGAATCTCGCCTTTGAGAGCGAGCGCCCGGAAACACAAACGGCAAACGCCGAACTTGCGCAGAAAACCTCTTGGCCGCCCGCACAGCTGGCAGCGATTGTGTTTGCGGCTGCTGAACTTCGGCTTCCGCGCGTCCTTGACTCGTTTTGCAGTGGTTGCCATAAAACCCCTTAACCGCAGCTATTAGCTTTTAGCTATTAGCTCTTAGCTTGTCCCTCGCTCAACGCGCTCTCGCGCCCGTTGAACCATCTCAAATTCGTTCCGCTAAAGCCGCTCGTTCTACCTCGATCGAGCTAATGGCTAATAGCTGTTCTTACGCTCCCTGGCGGAAGGGCATTCCAAAGTGGCGCAACAGCGCGCGCGCCTGGTTGTCGTCCCTTGCCGTGGTCACAATGGTGATATTCATGCCCTTCAGCTTTTCCACTCGCGCGTAGTCGATCTCCGGAAAAATCAATTGGTCGCGGAGGCCCAGCGTATAGTTGCCGCGCCCGTCGAAGCTCTTGGTCGAAACCCCGCGAAAATCGCGCACGCGAGGCAGCGCAATCGAGATCAGCCGGTCAAGAAACTCGTACGCCTTGTCGGACCTGAGCGTGACCATGGCGCCGATGGCGTTTCCGGTGCGAACCTTGAACGCAGCAATCGACTTCTTCGCCTTGGTGGTCACCGGCTTCTGGCCGGCAATCTGCGCAAGATCGGCAACCAGCGGGTCGAGCAACTTTGAATTCTGCGTAGCTTCGCCCAATCCCATGTTGATCACGATCTTGTCCAGGCGCGGCACTGCCATCGCGTTCTCCAGGCCCAGTTCCTTCTGCAGCACCTGCTTGATCTCTTTTTGATACTTCTCTTTCAACCTTGCTGCCATTTCACTTCTCTCGCTTTCTTCCGTTGCTCGGATTGGTTCGCCGCGGCGAGCCGTTTACCGTTGCGGAAGGAACTCAATTCAGCCGTCAGCTATCAGCCCTCAGCCCTCAGCTATCAGCTCATATTGCTTTCGCCGCATCTTCAACTCTCCACAAACAAGCTGAAGGCTGAAAGCTGCGTTTCTATTTCTTCGTGGGCAACTCCTGCCCGCACTTCTTGCAAATCCGTACTCGCACGTCGCCTTCGTCCTTGTAGCCCACACGCGCATCGCCGCAGTTGGAGCACACCAGCACGACATTCGAAATGTGGATCGGCGACTCCTGCTCCGCGATGCCGCCCTTGGTCCGCTGTCCCTGCTTACTCGAGACGGTCTTCTTCACCACGCGCACGTGCTCAACCAGCACCCGATCCTTGTCCGGAAAGACGCGCAGCACGCGCCCTGTCTTGCCCCGGTCAGAACCGGTAAGAACCTTCACCGTATCGTTACGACGAATACTCAAACTTGGCATTTGTTTCTCCGAAACAGTTCATAGTTCACAGTTCTTGGTTCAAAGTTTCTGGTTTTAGCTGCAGTCCCTGTGAACTTTGAACTGCGAACTACGAACTACGAACTTGCACAACCGCTTACACAACCTCTGGTGCTAGGGAAACAATCTTCAAAAACTTCTTCTCGCGCAACTCGCGGGCCACCGGCCCGAACACGCGCGTGCCCACCGGCTCATGATCGTCGCCGATCACTACCGCTGCATTCTCGTCAAAGCGAATGTAGGTGCCGTCGCGCCGCCGATACTCCTTGCGCGTGCGCACAATCACCGCTTTCACGACCTTGCCCTTCTTTACTGTGCCGTCGGGCGATGCTTCCTTCACCGCGGCGGTCACAACGTCACCCAAACTTGCTTTCAGGCCAAGCCCGCCGCCCAGCGGCAGAATCACTTGCAGCTTGCGCGCGCCGGAGTTGTCGGCCACCGCGAGCATCGTTCTCATTTGCACAGCCATGATCAGCTCTCCTTTCGGCCGCCTTACTTCTCAGCGGGTACGGCTTCGCCGGGAAGCACGGTGTCTTCAATCTGGCCGAGCGACGAACGCCGCACGATCTCTTCAAGCGACCAGCGCTTCAGCTTGCTCAGCGGCCGCGTCTCGCGAATGCGCACCACATCGCCCATTCGCGCCGAGCTCTGCTCGTCGTGGGCGTAAAACTTCTTGGTCGAGCGCACGATCCGCTTGTACTTCGCGTGCGCCTTGCGCATCTCTACCGCGACCACGATGGTCTTCTGCATCTTGGTTGAAACCACCTGCCCAACCTTCTCATTGCGGCGCGCACCCACCGTCGCCGGCGCCTGCGCCTGATTCTTTGTCGCCGTCATTTACTCGCCCTCTTTGCCTTCCCAGTCTTCTTCTTCGCGCTGGCCGCAGCCTTCTTTGCCGGCTTGGCTTTCGCTGCAGTCTTCGCAGGAGCCTTCTTAACTTTTGCAGCCTTTGCCTTCGCCGGCGCTTTGGCTTTATGCGTTTTGGCAGGTGCCGTTTTTTCCGCCGTCGTCTTTTCAGTCGTGGGCTCAGCAGCCGGCGCAGCCTGCTCCGTCTCGCTGCTCTCGCTGTGGATACCCAGCTCGCGTTCGCGGGCCACGGTTTTGACCTGCGCAATCTCCTTGCGCAACTGGCGGAGTTTCTTCACTCCGTCGTTTTGCCCCATCGCCACCTGAAAGCGAATGCGGAAGAGCTGCTCCGCAGAGGTCTTCTCGTGGTGCTTCAGCTCTTCGTCGCTCAAACTCCGAATCTTTGTCAGTTCCATCTCTTTTTCCTGGCTCTTAGCTTCTAGCCGTTAGCTCTTAGCTTTATCGTGCTTGAACCAACAGCTGTCGTTGCCCCGATGTTTCCTGGCCGCCGTCCAGCTAAGAGCTAAAAGCTAATAGCTAAAGGCACGTCTTTCCTATTCCGCCGCCTTTTCTGCGACCTTGGCAGCCTTCTCGCTCCCGCCGCGCTGCACGAACTTGGTCCGCAGCGGCAGCTTGTGCGATGCAAGCCGCATGGCCTCGGCCGCAAGCTCCGGCGTCACGCCTTCCATCTCAAACAAGATCTTTCCCGGCCGCACCACCGCTACCCAGTGATCCAACGCGCCCTTGCCCGAGCCCATGCGGACTTCGGCAGGCTTTTTGGTGATCGGCTTATCGGGAAACAGCCGCAGCCAGATCTTGCCGCCGCGCTTGATGAACCGCGTCATGGCGATACGGCTGGCTTCGATCTGCCGGTCCGTAATGTATCCGCACTCCATCACCTTCAACCCGTACTCGCCGAACGACAGCGTCGACCCGCGCCACGCTTTGCCGCGCCGCTTGCCCTTCTGCTGCTTGCGAAACTTCACCTTCTTTGGCATCAACATAACGAAACCCTCAAAAGCAGTTCAAAGTTCGTAGTTCTGAGTTCTCAGTTCGAACTGTTCACCTTGCCACCATTCAACTGTGAACTGCGAACTGTGAACCATGAACTGTCTCTAAAACACCGTCTTTCCAACCGGCGGAACCTGGCGGCGCTTCTGTTCGTAAATGTCGCCGCGATAGATCCACACCTTCACGCCAATCACGCCATAGGTCGTGTTGGCTTCGGTAAACCCGTAGTCGATATCGGCGCGCAACGTGTGCAGCGGCAAACGCCCCTGCAAATACCACTCCGAGCGCGCGATCTCGTTGCCGTTCAGCCGGCCCGAGACGCGAACTTTGATTCCCTTGCAGCCGAAACGCAGCGCAGAGTCCACGCTCTTGCGCATCGCCCGGCGGAAACTGACGCGCTTCTCCAGCTGTAGAGCGATGTTCTCGCTGACCAGTTGTGCATCCAACTCCGGCTTGTTCACCTCAATAATGTCGATGAACACGTCGCGGTTGGTGCGCTTTCCGAGCTCGGTCTTGAGCTTTTCGATCTCCGCGCCCTTGCGCCCAATCACGATGCCCGGCCGCGCCGTGCGAATGAGGAAGCGCAGCTTGTTGCCCGGACGCTCGATTTCGACCGAGCTCACTCCCGCCGCCTTCAGCTTCTCGCGAAGCTCAGCCTTCAGCTTCACGTCTTCGACCAGCAGCTTGTCGTACTCGCGCTCCGAGAACCAGCGTGACCGCCACGGCTTGTTGATTCCCAGCCGGAATCCGTAAGGATGGACTTTTTGTCCCATAAACTTCCTCTCAAAAATCTCCCGGCCTATTTGCCGGACTTCTTCTTGCCTGCCGCTTTCGTCGCCGGCTTGTGTGCCTTCGCCGGCTTCGCTTTCGATGTCTTCGCCGCAACCTTCGCTTTGCCTGCCGTCTTTTTCTTCGGCTGCTCAGCCTCGTGCTCTTCCACCTTGGTCACCAGGCCGTTCGCGTGCTCGCGCTCCGCAACGGACAAAATAATGTGCGTCAGCCTGCGCTGATAGCGATAGGCACGCCCCATCGGCGCGGGACGAATGCGCTTCATGCGCGGCCCGTCGTTGGCAATGGCCTGCTTCACGTAGAGATTGTCCACGTCCAGGTCAACGCCCTCTTCGCCGGCCACGTACTTCGCGTTGTCCACCGCTGAAGTCAAAAGCTTGTGCACCACCGGGGCGATACGCTTCTTGGTGAAGGCCGCCGTATCCAGCGCCTCCTGCACTCCGCGCCCCTTGATCAGCTCCAGCACCAGCCGCGCCTTCTGCGGCGACACGCGCTGGAACCTCGCCTCGGCTCTGTATTCCCTCGTTTCGACTGCCATACTCATGCCTTTCAAACTCAGCCGTCAGCCATCAGCTTTCAGCCTTCAGTTTCAACTTCCGGCGCGATGTTTCGTGTTCCTCGCACCTCAAATCCTTGCTTCGCCGCCGCTCCTCATTCAACCTCGGTCAAGCTGACGGCTGAAGGCTGACAGCCAACGGCTGTACTTACGCCGCCGGCGCGGGCTTTGCCGCCGTCTCCGTTGCCGCCTTCGCGCCACCGGTGTGTCCCTTGAACGTCCGCGTCGGTGCAAATTCGCCCAGCTTGTGGCCCACCATGTTCTCGGTCACGTACACCGGCACAAATTTTTTGCCGTTGTGTACGGCGATGGTGTGGCCCACGAACTCGGGAAAGATCGTCGAGCGCCGCGTCCAGGTCTTCACCACTTTCTTATCGTTGGCCTTGTTCAGCGCCTCGATCTTCACCATCAGGTGCGCATCCACAAACGGCCCCTTTTTCGTCGAACGTCCCATAATCCCTCGCTATTGGCTACTCAGCTATGGCTGCCTTTTCACTTCACCCTGCGGCTCACGATGAACGCATCGGTCCGCTTGTTGTTGCGCGTCTTGTAGCCGCGCGTCGGCTGGCCCCACGGCGTCACCGGATGCCGTCCGCCAGAAGTCTTGCCTTCGCCGCCGCCGTGCGGATGATCCACCGGATTCATGGTCACGCCGCGATTGGTCGGCCGGATACCCAGCCAGCGATTGCGGCCCGCCTTGCCGATGGCCACGTTCTCGTGATCCGTATTGCCCACCTGCCCGATGGTCGCCATGCAGTCGGCCAGCACCTTGCGCGTCTCGCCCGAAGGCAGCTTGAGCAGGGCGTAATCGCCCTCCTTCGCAACCAGCTGCGCCTGCGCTCCAGCCGAACGCGCCATCTGCGCGCCTTTGCCCGGCCGCAATTCAATCGCGTGCACCGTGGTGCCCGCGGGAATGTTCTTGAGCGGCAGCGCGTTGCCCACAAGAATGTCGGCCTCGGGGCCGGACATGACCTTGGCGCCAACTTTGAGTCCCACCGGCTGCAGGATGTAGCGCTTCTCGCCGTCGGCATAGCTCACCAGCGCAATGCGCGCCGAGCGGTTGGGATCGTACTCGATGGTGGCCACTTTGCCAGGGACGCCGTACTTCTCGCGCTTGAAGTCGATGAGCCGCAGCTTCTGTTTGTGCCCGCCGCCGTGATGGCGAATCGTAAGGTCGCCCGAGTTGCGCCGTCCGCCGGTGCGCTTGCGCGTTGTCACCAGCGGCTTGTGCGGTGTTTGCGCCGTCAGATCGCCGGTCTCAAGCGAGGTCTGAAACCGCAACGTCGCTGTAATCGGCCTGTATGTCTTGATTGCCATGTTCGTTTTCCTTGACGAGCCTTCAGCTATCAGCCGTCAGCCCATCCTGCTCAAACCAATTTCTCTTTCTACCTTCAGCGCTTCGTTCCGTTCTCCCACCTATAAAGCTGAAGGCTGAGAGCTGACGGCTGAAAGCTGTCTTACAGATTGCTCACATACTCCGGCAGCTTCTGGCCGGCCTTCAGCTTCACGTAGGCCTTCTTCCAATCCGGCCTGAAGCCCGCATACTTGCCTCTGCGGCGTTCTTTGCCGGCAAAAGTTGCTGTGCGAACCGCATCCACCTTCACCTTGAAGAGCGCTTCAACGGCCTGTTTCACTTCTGTCTTGGTGGCGTTCGGCGCCACTTCGAATACCAGCGTGTTTTCCGCTTCCTTCACGCCCAGGCCCTTTTCGGTGATCACGGGGCGGCGAATCACTGTATGCAGAGTCGGCATTACGCAACCTCCTTCTCGGCAGCCTTGCGTTTCGACGCCGTCTTCACCAGCGCATCCGTCAACTGCTCGATCGCGGCCTTCGAAAAGATCGCCCGCTCGTAGCGCAGCAGATCGTAGGGATGCACTTCGTTATTCAGCACCAGCTCCACACCCTTTAGGTTGCGAGCGCCCAGCACCAACGCCTGCGTCAGTGTCTTGCCGTTTTCCACCAGCAGCGCCGTGCGCGTCACGCCAAGCTTATTCAGCGCTTCGTAGTAGAGCTTGGTCTTGCCTTCCTTGATCTCGAGCGAATCCACTACGGTCAGCTTGCCGTCGGCCAGCTTCGCCGCCAGCGCCGAGCGCAGCGCGCCCAGCAGCTTCTTGCGCGGGAAGGGATACTCATAGCTGCGCGGCTGCGGTCCGTGAACCGTGCCGCCGTGGCGCCACAACGGAGACCGAACCGATCCCACGCGTGCCCTGCCCGTGCCCTTCTGCTTCCACAGCTTCTTGCCTGATCCTGCGACCAGCTTGCGGTTCTTGGTGGCGTGCGTGCCCTGGCGCTGCGCGGCGCGGAAGTGTTTCACCGCCTCCCACAGCAGAGCCTCGTTCACCTGCTCCGGCGCGAACACCGCGTCAGCCAAGTCAACCGTACCCACCTTCTTGCCGCTCAAATTCACAACATCTACTTTTGCCATCGTCTTTTCCAATCAGCTTCCAGCTGCTAGCTTCTAGCCGCTAGCTCCACCGTGCCCGAACGAACTTATCAACTCAAACCAACTTACGTGCGCCTTGACCCGCTGCCACTTGCTCCGCCTCGCTCAAGCTAGAAGCTAGTAGCTAGCAGCCAGAAGCTGTCTTACGACTTCTTCTTCGTTGCCTTCTTTGAAGCCTTCAGCGGATCGACGGTGCCCGATCCGGCAAAGCCACGGCGCTCGCGCGGCGGAGCCTTGGCCTTCGAAATCAACACATAACCCTCGCGCGGTCCCGGTACGGCGCCTTCAACCATCAGCAGATTCTCGTCCACGTCGATGCCGCGAATGCGCAGATTGCGCACCGTCACCTGATCCGTTCCATGGTGCCCCGGCATGCGCTGGCCCGGAAAAACACGTGACGGAAAGCTCGATGCGCCGATCGATCCCTGCACCTGAAACATGTGTCCATGCGACTTGGGTCCGCCGCCGAAGTGGTGCCGGCGCACAACGCCCGCAAATCCGCGGCCCTTCGAGGTCCCAATCACGTCCACAAACTTTGCATCGGTAAAAATGTCCACCAGCACCCGATCGCCGGCCTTGGTCTCCGCCGCGCCATCAACTGCGGCCTCAACGTCCACTTCCTTGATCAGCTTCACCGGCGGCGCTTCGGTCTTCGCCAGGTGGCCGTTCTGCGCCTTGGTCATGCGCGAAGCCTTCACGAACTCCACGAGGCCGATCTGCGCCGCGTCGTATCCGTCTTTTGCGGCCGTCTTCAGCTGTGTAATCACGCAGGGCCCTGCCTGCAGCACCGTAATCGGGTGCACGTCGCCCTTCTCGTCGAAGACCTGCGTCATACCGATCTTTTTTCCCAGAATCCCTGTGACTGCCATCTTTCCCTCACCTCATCATGCGAGCTCGCTTGCCTCGCACTGCCGGGCCCTTCTCGGGCTTCCTACCACTTCGTGTCGCAGCCATCACGCTTCTGCGCCCAAAGGGCGCGTCCGCCTGGACGGCCAGTTCTACTTCTCGAACGCCTTAATCTCAACATCCACGCCGGCGGGCAGATCGAGCTTCATCAGCGCGTCCACCGTCTGTTGCGTCGGCTCCAGAATGTCAATCAGCCGTTTATGCGTGCGGATCTCGAATTGCTCACGTGACTTCTTATCCACGTGGGGAGAGCGCAGCACGCAATACTTGTTCTTGATCGTCGGCAGCGGAATCGGCCCCGCCACCGTTGCTCCGGTGCGCTTGGCCGTGTCCACAATCTCGCCGGTCGAGGTGTCCAGCACGCGATAGTCGTATGCTTTCAACCGAATTCGAATTCTCTGTCCTACCATGACGTCCCTTCAATTCCAGTTCGTCGTTCCCAGTTTCTGTCGCGCCGTTGCTTTTCGCCCGAAGGGCGGTCCGCCCGGCGCGGCCAGCGCCTACTTGATAATTTCCGAAATCGTTCCCGCTCCAACCGTCCTGCCGCCTTCGCGGATCGCGAACCGCAAGCCCTTTTCCATCGCCACCGGCGTAATCAGGTCGATCGTCAGTTCCACATTGTCGCCCGGCATCACCATCTCCGTGCCCGCCGGCAACTCCGCCACTCCCGTCACGTCCGTGGTGCGGAAGTAGAACTGCGGCCGGTAGCCCTTGAAGAACGGTGTGTGCCGCCCGCCTTCTTCCTTGCTCAACACGTACACCGAGCTCTTGAAGTTCGTGTGCGGCGTGATCGATCCCGGCTTCGCCAGCACCATTCCGCGCTCCACGTCTTCCTTCGGCGTGCCGCGCAACAGGATTCCGGCGTTGTCTCCGGCCAGACCTTCGTCGAGCTGCTTCTTGAACATCTCGACACCCGTGCAAACCGTCTTGCGCGTCTCCCTGAAGCCGACGATCTCAACATCCTCGCCCACCTTCACCTTGCCGCGCTCGATTCTGCCGGTAACCACAGTGCCGCGGCCCGAGATCGAGAAGATATCTTCAATCGGCATCAGGAACGGCTGGTCGACATCGCGCTTCGGCTGCGGCACGTTCTTGTCCACCGCCTCCATCAGCTCGTCGATCTTCGCCTCCCACTGCGCTTCGCCGTTCAGCGCGCCCAGCGCCGACCCGCGAATCACCGGCACGTCGTCGCCCGGGAACTGGTACTTGGTCAAGAGCTCCCGAACTTCCATCTCCACCAGGTCGATCAGCTCCGTGTCTTCAACCGCGTCGCACTTGTTCAGGAAGACCACGATGTAGGGCACGCCCACCTGGCGGGCCAGCAACACGTGCTCCTTGGTCTGCGGCATCGGACCGTCGGTCGCCGCAACGACCAGAATCGCGCCGTCCATCTGCGCCGCGCCGGTGATCATGTTCTTGATGTAGTCGGCGTGGCCGGGGCAGTCGACGTGCGCATAGTGCCGGTTCGGCGTTTCGTACTCCACGTGCGCCGTCGCAATCGTGATGCCGCGCTCCCGCTCTTCCGGAGCGTTGTCGATCGAATCGAACGAGCGGAACACGTTCTTCGGGTTGTGCTTCTGCAGCACCTTCGTGATCGCCGCCGTCAGGGTCGTCTTGCCGTGATCGATGTGGCCGATCGTCCCTACATTCACGTGCGGCTTGCTGCGATCAAATTTTTCCTTCGCCATTGCCTTCCATTCCTCCGTCGAACTTAACTTCGTCGAGCTCTTAAGCTTTTGGCCGTTAGCTTCATCCCGCCTGCATAATCCGCATCGGCCCGCTCCAGCGATCCCGAAGCTAAAAGCTAATAGCTGCTTTTCTCAGTAGTACGCGTAAACCTTGAAGTACCTTTGCCTCAACTCCTGCGGCACCTTCTCCACCAGCCGCAGATACCTTTCCCGCGTCAGCGCCTGGTCCGAAGTCGGCAACCCCTTGTAGAGTCCCACCGCTTCCTTGCCCAGCAACCCGCGCTCCAGAACGCCTTCGTAATCCCTCACGCGCAGCTTCGCCTTGCTTACCCGGTTCAGAAAAACTTCCACGTCGCGCGCATCAAACGCCGCGTCGATCAACTCGTGAAGCTTCGCGTATCCCTGCTCATCCGTAACCGCGATTGCCGCCTGCTCAAACATTTTTCTCCTGGCCTCGGACAAACTTTTTCACCTTGCAAACTCTGGAGCGGGAGACGGGGATCGAACCCGCGACCAACAGCTTGGAAGGCTGTGACTCTACCACTGAGTTACTCCCGCCCGTAAAACCAGCCTTTAGCTTCTAGCCATCAGCTTCTAGCCTCATCCTGCCGTTTCGAGCCTCGACGGCCGGTCCCGCCAACACACAAGCTAGAAGCTATGACCTGGTAGCTCAAAGCTGAACTTCTGGAGCTGATGACCAGGATTGAACTGGTGACCTCTCCCTTACCAAGGGAGTGCTCTACCAACTGAGCTACATCAGCCCGCAAACCCTAAGCCTGAAGTTCGCAGCTCCAAACCGTTGGCCCCATTCTTCCGTCGGCAGCCGCGATCAATCGACTCGCCGATTCCGGAGCTACTGGCTATTGGCTACTCCCTACTGGCTGCCTCTCGGCGGATCTTCTCCGCCTTCCGTGCCAAAACCATTCTCAAAACCAATCCGCCAATCACAATCAGCGGAATCAGCTTCAACTCCACAGGCCTTCCGAAAACGGGCACCGAACCATCGCCCATCGTCAGCCAAACCACCACTGCCAAAACCGCAAACATTGCCAGCGCCGCCCAAAACTTCCGGTCAATATTCGGTCCGGCCCTATCCGATCCGGGATCCGACTCGGCGCTCTTCACTCTGCACGACCCGCCAACGACCACTCACTGACCACTAACCACTGCTTTTCTTGGTGCACAGGGGAGGATTCGAACCTCCGTAGCTCGCAAGGAGCGGCAGATTTACAGTCTGCTGCCATTAACCGCTCGGCCACCTGTGCCCAAACTGTTCGTCCCGATTCCGCCAAATTTCTTCCGGCCGATCCGGTCCCTACTTAACTTCGCCAGCGCCGCTGTTCTTCGCCACCCGCTTCCGCGCACGCCGCAACCGCCGGACCATTCCGGATCGTCACGACCCTCTGCCTGAAGTGGATTCTCCGAGGAGTTGAGCTCCGGCGATCGAATCTCAACCCCGGCGTCAACTCTTGCCGCTTTCGTCTCCGTCCGGTTTCCTTCTGTGGAGCTGGCGAAGGGATTTGAACCCCCGACCCTCTGATTACAAATCAGATGCTCTACCAGCTGAGCTACGCCAGCTCTTTTACCACCCCGGAAACCCGTCCGGAAGCCGATTCGTCCGCGGACACACTCCAGCTTTCCGCGTTCACGGCACAGAGCTTAAGGTTAACACACACACTCACCGCGAGCAAACAATTGCACGCCCATAGAACCCCACCGCAGAACCCAAAATCCAACCCCGAAAAACGCCGCAAAAATCAATACCATCGCGCCGCCGCAGCGACCAATTCGTTGCATGTGCCGCACGCCCACCCCAGTGCAACTCCGGGTGCCCAAAGTGGCCAACCCTCCAGAGTTGTATTGCGAAATCCCCGCGCCGCACCCGATCATCTGATTGGATCCACGGTTCGACGTACACGACGCTGTTTCCCGATCCCGCTCGTCGATCGCGAAAGTTCAGATCGCGACACTGAAGGAGAGGCTCCCATGCGCAAAGCTGTTGGCGCGGTTCTGTTCTCTGCTGTCCTTTGCGTGGCGCTATGCCCGCTGCTCGCCGCTCAGCCGGCGCTCAACAACGTCTCCATTATTAAGATGGTCAAGGCCCAGCTCTCCGACGATGTCATCTTGGCCACCATCAACGCCTCGCCCGGTGCCTACGACACCTCGGCCGACGCCCTCATCGCGCTCAAGCAGGCAGGCGTCAGCAACAAAGTCATCGACGCCATCGTCGCCAAATCGACCTCGTCCGCATCCAGCCCCGCCGCCCCCGCCGCAGCCCCGGCTTCTCCAGCCGCGCCCGATTCCGCAGCGCCTTCCGCTCCCGGCGCCGCGACGCCCGACGCTTCCGCGCCCTCCGCCCCGCCTGCGGCCGTCCCTCCGCCTGCCGGAACCGACAACGTCGGCGTCTATTACAAAGACAGCGGCGGCAACTGGCAGCCGCTTCCTTCTGAAGTGGTCATCTTCCAGTCCGGCGGACTCGTCAAGCACGTCGCCTCCGCCGGCCTCATGAAAGAAGATCTCAACGGTCTGGTTGGCGGCATGCGCAGCCGCCTCGTCGTCAGCACACCGGTCACTCTCATTCTTCACGTGCCACAGGGCCGCACCGCCAGCGACTACGAGCTCGTCCGCCTCCATGTCTCGGGGAACAATCGCCAGTTCCAGTCTGCCGTCGGCGGACTCAACGGAACCTCCGGCTCCATCCGCGACGAGGTCGACTTCACCAGCACACAGATCGCGCCATCCGTATACCAGATCGTCCTCAACAACGAACTGGGCGAAGGCGAATTCGGCTTCCTCGAGCCGCAAGATTCGGGCGCATCCAAAACTCCCTCGAGCTCCGGCAAGATCTTCACCTTCGCCGTCGTCGAGTAGCTCGGGGCATTGTTCGACCAAGAATGATCGTCATTCCGCGCGGCTTCGTCCCGCATCGGGGAAGCTAAGGCTTATAGATCCCTTGCGGTTTCCGCCGATTCAGTGGATCATTCTTTTGCAACTTCTCACCGAAAATTCTTGCTCCGAAAAGGAGGCTTCATGCGCAGGATTCTCACGGCAGCGCTTTTCATTGCAACCTGTGGCCTTGCCTTGGCCCAGCAGCTCATGAACAACGACTCCGTCATCAAGCTCATCAAAGCCGGGCTCTCTGACGATCTCATCGTCTCCACCATCAACGGCACTCCCGGCCACTACGACACCTCGGCTGACGCCATCATTGCTTTGAAGACTGCCGGCGCCAGCGACAAGGTCATCGGCGCAATGATCGCAAAGAATTCCGCGCCCGCTTCCGCGCCTGCCGCCGCGCTCGCTCCGGCCGGTCCGGTCAGGCCAGCCGGCATTGACGATGTTGGCGTCTACTACTCTGACCGGAAGGGCGCCTGGCAAATGCTTGAGCCGGAGATCGTCAACTTCAAAACCGGCGGCTTCCTCAAGAGCATCGCTACCGATGGCCTGGTCAAGGGCGACATCAACGGCCACATTCCCGGTGCGCACGCAAAGACCATTCTTACGTTCCCCATCACCCTTGCGGTCTACGTTCCCGAGGGCGTCGACATCGCCGAATACCAGCTCCTGCGCCTTCGCGCAAACAGCAACAACCGCGAGTTCCGCTCCGTCACTGGCGGCGTCATCCATTCATCCGGCGGCGCGGAGCGCGATAGCGTAGAGTTTAAGTCCACAAAAATCGCCCCCCGTGTCTACCAGATCGTTCTCGATCAGAGCCTCGGCAAGGGCGAATATGGCCTGCTGCCTCCCGGCTCTTACACCAGCTCCAACATGGCGAGCGGCGGCAAAATCTACTCCATCAGCATTCCCGAATAATGCAGATTGATAGCCGGGGCGCTCGCACCTTTTAGGCCCCGGTCACCTTCCCAAATATTGCTCAATGGGCCGGCACAATTACAGCACGGTGTTGATCCTCGCCGCGGTTGTCGCATCGCCGCTCGTGCGCGCCCAGCGAGACCCAGCCACCCCCGCTCCACACGTTTCCAACGGTCCGGGATCGGCATTCAGATTCACAAAAGACGATCTGAAACTTCTCAACGAATCCAATGCCATCGACAATGCGCTGGAATCGAAGGGTCTCGTCCTCCATGACCCCGCCCTCCAGGCCTACCTCGACGCGGTGGGCCATCGTGTTCTCGCCGGCCGTCCTGTGCCCGACAAGGTTACCTACCGCTTTTTCGTCCTTCGAGATCCCGAAGCAAACGCATTCTCATTCGCCAACGGCTCCATCTACATCAAAACCGGCCTTCTCGGTCTGCTCAAGAATGAAGCCCAGTTGGCGAGTGTTTTAAGCCACGAGTCGGCGCATGTCTACGAGCGCCACGCATATCTTGAGAACCGCGACGCGGCACAGAAAAAACTGGCCATGGAAATCATCCTTGCCGCGGCCGTTTGGGTTCCTGGCGGTTACGCCGGCTGGGCAGCTGCAATCGGTGCAGCCAACGTCAGCTCTCTCCTGCTGAATGAATCGATCTATGGCTATTCGCGCGAGAAAGAGCAACAGGCCGACAGCGACGGCATTGCCGCAATGGCCGCAGCCGGCTATAACCCTCACGCGATGGCTGCGGCATTCGAATTGCTCGATGCGGACAGTAAGCTTGAGTACCAGCCCAAGCCGGCCTTCTATCAGGATCACCCGAAACTACAGGAACGCGAGGCGCCTGCGCTTGAATATGCCGATGCTCACACGCCCGCCAACGCCGAACTCGGTGCAGAGCAGGATTATCTGAATGCCGTCGCGCCCGCCATCGTCTCCAATGTTGAAGACGACCTCGAAACTCGCAAGCCGCGCTCGGCCGTCGCTCGCGCCACACGCCTGGTGAACGCTTTTCCCGCCAACCCCGAATATCAAATGCTTCTCGGTGAGGCTTACCGGCAACTCGGTGCGAAAACCACCGAGCCCACCCCGGAAGAGCTCAAGCATCGCGGCGAGGTGAACCAGCGCAAGCAAATGCTCGACATGTCAGAGGAGCAGGAACAGCAAAAACTCGCCGCCACGCCCGAGGGCCGCGCCGCACTGGCGCAAAATCAGGCGGCCGCCGAAAAGCTCTTCCTCTCCGTCATCCAGGAACAGCCCGACAACGCCATCGCAGTCCGCGAGCTCGGGTTTCTCTATCAGGATGAGGGCCGCTACTCCGACGCCGCCCAAAAATACCAGGATTATCTGGAGCTGCTTCCTGCCAACAGTCTTGACCGGTACCGCATCGAGCGTCGTCTCGCTCAGTGCCAAAGCCGGCAACCTGTCGAAACCCATTGACGAGGTAATTTTGATGAACGCTTTCCGCCGAATCTCGCTGCTCCTTTCGCTCACCCTCCTCGCAGGCGCCTTCGGTGCGAAAGCCTCCGCCGAATCGTTCTGGGCCGAGCACAGGGTCCTTTCCTCCAAGCCCCCGATCCGCAATGCCTGTGTAATGCCTGCAGAAGCGGAACTCGACAGATTCGGCGTCAAGTCCACTGAGAGATTGCCCAAGGAATCCGACGATTGGGCGGTGGCTCTGACCTCTTTGGTCAACGCGCATCTGAAGGCAGTCGGTGTCATACCTGTGTCCGCCACAAATCCTCTCTCCAGCGGCGCCTCCGATAGCGACATCCAGCAGGTGATCCAGCAAATCCAGCTGAAATACGACGGAATGGCGCGAAGTGTCGACAAAAAACCAAAGGAGATCTCCAAGGGTGCCTACACGCTCGGCGATCAGGTTGCTATGCTTCCCTGCGCTCCCAATTCCGATGTGATCGTAATAATTCGCGGTGCAGGCTCAATTCCCACGGTGGGCCGCCAGGCAATGGCAGGACTCGCCGGAGGAATCATGGAGCAGGGCGCCCTCGTCACTGTCACCTTGGTCGATGCAAAGTCCGGCGAGATTCTGGCCATGACCCGTTTCCGCAATGTCGCCGACTTTGTCACGAACTCCGAAGAAGGCCTTGGCGATCCGCTCGACGCCGGCCTCGCCGATCTCAACATAGGAAAAGCACGTAAGCTTCAAGCGGCAAGGGAATTCTCCAACCCCAATCAGCGTTGAAAATGTAGTAGCATCGTCTCCGATTCACGGTGAGGGGAAAACTCGCTATGAAACGCTTCGTCCCGCTTTGTCTTCTGCTCGCAGCTTCTCTAGATCCCGCGCTGCTCGCGGCCCAAACCGGCGGGCATCCGCCTCTCGACACAATCGTCGTCAAGCACTTCACCAATACCAACGGGATGAACCTGTCGCGGGACTTCAGCAAGTATTTTTCCGACTACATCTGCATTGCGCTTGAAAAAGACAAGCTCGCCGGCGAGGTCGTGGATCAGGACACGCCCACTCCAAACATCGTCCCCGCCAACTCAGTCCAAATCGAAGGCAAATTTCTCTCGCACGAAAATGCGGGCCTTATTAAACCCGGCAAGCTGATGGTGGAGATCAGCGTATACCGGATCAGTGATCGCGCGCTGGTTAGAACCCTGACTCAGGAAACCAAATTCCCGCCCAGGGGCGACGAAAAAGACCGCATCTACGCCTACTACACGGGAACCGGAGCGGGCGAAGCGATCTGGGATGCACTGAGAAGCGTTGACCTGGCGAGCATTTCTCCCGGCGCGCCCGGCGCCATCTCCGCACCTCAGAGCCCCGCAGCGACTGCGACTGCTTCCCAGGCCCCTGCGTCGGAACCCACGACCGCATCCGGCTCTGCGCCCATGTCGCCATCGAGTGTCGCCGCTCCAGCGCCGGCGCCCGCTGCCTCACCCGCAGGCGCTGACGATGTCGCCTCCGTGCAGTTGTTCTCAAACCCCACTGGCGCCGACATCACCATCGATGGCAACTATGTGGGCAATACGCCAACCCTAATCAAGCTCAAGCCCGGCACGCACTCCATTAAAATGACGATGCCCGGCTACGCGCCATGGGAGCGATCAATCCAAACCGCCGCCGGCGAGTCGCGCAACTTTGCCGCCACGCTCGAAAAAACCAGCCCCTGAGCAGAACTCTACCGGCTATTGGCTATTCGCTTCCCCGCTCCCCGCTCCCTGCCTTCAGTCTCCGCTGCCGTCTGCTACCCTCATCCTGACGGTTCCGGCATCACACGTTTATGACTCGCCGCACGCGCAGCACGCTTCTCATCGTCGCCGCAGTCGTCCTGGCGCTGGCCCTGGCCGTTTTCCTGCGCTCCAAGGCTCCGCCCGAGGCTGCACGCCTTCTGCCCGAGTCCGACGGCATTATCTATCTCAACGTCAAGACCATCCGCACTCTCGCTTTCAAGCACCTCAAGCCGCCCGATCGCGTCCCGGAGTACCAGGAATTCGTTGACGCCATCGGCATCGATCCCGAACTCGATGTCGATCAGGTCGCGATCGCGCTGCACCGCATGCCCGATCCCAACGGCCCCAACGGTCCTGTTGCCTACTCCATGGTTCTGGTCGGCAAAATCACAGGCCCGAAGCTCAATGCCTGGCTCGATGCCCACGCCACCTCGCGCGAAACTTATGTCGGGCACACCATCTATAACATCGCCTCACAAAATCGAACCGTTCGCATCTCTCAAATCGGCTACAACATGATCGCTGTCTCCAACACGCCGACTCCCGAGCAAATCCACTCCATCCTCGATCGCCATCGCGCCGCTGCTCTGCCCTTTTCCGGCTCCTCACTGCTCGAGCACCACTATCACGACGTACCGCTGCTCTCTCTTGCATGGGGCGTGGGGCAAATCGGCCTTCCCTTCTCCGAAAGCGGATCCATTCACATCTTCGGCCTCAATCTGCCTCTCGAAGAAGATTCCACCATCATCGCCAGCGTGTCGCCTGCGCTTCCCGTTCCAGGCGCCCTCGCCGCAATCCGCCTGAGAGTCGAAGAAATCGCTCCCACGCAGGACAAAGCCGCCAGCCAGGCCGCCGATCTCACTACACTGCTTACGCTCGCCCGCGGCCTCAACCTCGAGCAACACCCCGACGCCGCCAACACGCTCTTCCAGCAGGTGCTCAAGACGGCCGAGATCACGCAGCACGGCGAGCGCGTGGTCGTCACCGCCACCCTCCCCGCCGCTGACCTCGCGCATCTGTAGTCCCCCTCGTCCCCGCCCTGCTCTCCGTTCTCTGCTCTCTCTGTTCTCTGCTCTCTGCTACTCGCTATTGGCTGCTCACTATTGGCTACTGGCTAGTCACTATGGGCTCTCTCTCCTCTGCCCCCCGCCGTTGTAGCATGGTACCTGCACTCGGAGACCCATGTTGAATCGCTCGATTCGTCCCTGCCTCCTCCCGCTTCTCGTCACAGCCCTCACTCTCGCCTGCAGCTCGCGCATCGCGATCGCCCAGGGCGCCACCGCACCGGCAACTGCGCCCAGCCCCGCTGCCGGACCGCCCCCATTTTTCGCGCCTCCGCCTCCCGATCTCAGGAGCCTTGGTCCATGGATGGATCCCGGCCTTCCGCCCGAACAGCGCGCGGAGCTCGTTCTCAAGCAGCTCACACTCGACGAAAAAATCGCGCTCCTGCACGGCAACGGCATGGCGCGCTCGCCCATCTGGACCATGCCGCTCACGCCGCTTGCCAACGGCGGCGGCGGATACGTTGAAGGCATCAAGCGCCTCGGCATCCCCGGCATCGTCATGTCCGACGCTGCCTACGGCGTGCGCGACTCAGGCGCGAACGGCCGATACTCCACCGCGCTCCCATCCGAGCTTGGCGCCGCCTCCAGTTGGGACACCGACTCCGCATGCCAATACGGCGAAATTATCGGCAGCGAGCTACGTGACCAGGGCTTCAACATGACACTCGGCGGCGGCGTCGATCTCGCCCGCGAGCCGCGCGACGGCCGCACCTTCGAGTACGCCGGCGAAGATCCGCTCCTTGCCGGAACCATCGTCGGCAATCTTTTGAAGTGCGAACAGGCCCAGCATGTCATCGGCGACATCAAGCATTACGCGATGAACGATCAGGAAACCGGCCGCAACATCGTCAACGCCATCATCTCCAAACGCGGCATGCAGGAATCAGACTTGCTCGCCTTCCACATCGGCATCTCCATTGCCAATCCCGGCGCAGTCATGTGCTCCTACAACAAAGTCAATGGCGACTACGCCTGCGAAAACTCCTACCTGCTTCACGACGTACTCAAAGGCCAATGGGGTTTTCGCGGCTTCGTCCTCTCCGACTGGGGCGGAACCCACTCCACTGAGAAAGCCTCTGCCGCAGGCCTCGATCAGGAACAGCCCGTCGCCAACTGGTTCGGCCCCAAGCTCAAAGACGCTGTCGAAGCCGGCCGCGTCCCCATGTCTGAAATCGACGATCACGCCTTCCGCGTTCTCTATGCCGAATTCCTCTCCGGCATCGTCGACAATCCTCTGCAAAACGGCGTCGTAGATGTCGAAAAAGGATTCTCAGTCGCCCAGCACGTTGAAGAAAACTCCATCGTCCTGCTCAAGAATCGCGGCGCCGTTCTTCCCATCATTCCTTCGCGCGTTCATTCCATCGCCATCATCGGCGGCCACGCCGACGCGGGCATGATCTCCGGCGGCGGCTCCGCGCAAGTTGATCCGCCCGGCGGCAACGCCATCATGCCTCCCGGCAAAGGCGCCACGCATTGGCAGGAGCACGTCTGGTTCCCCACCTCTCCGCTCCTCACCCTGCGCGACAAACTGCCTCACACAAAAATCACCTTCGATTCCGGTGCCGACCCAACCGCAGCCGCCAAGCTCGCCCGCAGCTCCGACCTCGCCATCGTCTTCGCCTATCAGTGGACATCGGAAGGCATGGACCTGCCCACTCTCTCCCTCTCCGACAATCAGGACGCGCTCATCGAGCAGGTCGCCGCCGCCAATCCGCACACCGTCGTCGTTCTCGAAACCGGAACCGCCGTCACCATGCCGTGGATCGATAAAGTCTCCGGCGTCGTCGAAGCCTGGTACGCAGGCAGCTCAGGCCACAAAGCGCTCGCCAATGTCCTCGTCGGCGACGTCAATCCATCCGGCAAGCTCGCCATCAGTTTCCCCAAAAGCGACGCGGACCTCCCTCACCCAACCATTCCTCCCGCGCCCCCGCGCATGCGCCGCCAGGGAACGGGCCCCGTAAACGCAGGCGCACCGCCGTCGAATTATTCGGTCACCTACTCCGAAGGCGCAGAAATCGGCTACAAGTGGTACGAGACCGAGCGCAAAACTCCGCTCTTCCCCTTCGGCTTCGGCTTGTCCTACACCACCTTCGCCTACTCCGGCCTCACCGTCGACTCTGCCGCCCGCACCGCGCGCTTCACCGTCCGCAATACCGGCACGCGCGCAGGCACCGAAGTCGCCCAGGTCTACGCCACCCTCCCCAGTGGATCCGACGAGCCCTGGCAGCGTCTCGCCGGGTTCACGCGCATCTCGCTCGCTCCCGGCAAATCGCAAACCGTCACCGTCTCCATCGATCCGCGGGTCCTTCAAACCTTCAACGAAGCCGACGAATCCTGGAATCTCGCCGCTGGCGCCTACAAAATCGCCGTGGGGTCATCTTCGGCAAACACACCGCTCACTGCCACGCTCCTCATTCATTAGCTTTCAACGCTCGGCTGCTCGCAAGTCCCCCCTCCGTCAAGCGGCCATCTCTCATTTCGATCGTCAAGCTGGGGAAAACCCCTGGGCCATGCGCCTCGGCCTCTGCCTCTGTTCGCTAACGAACTGAGATCCTCGCGCCCCGTTTGGTAAAATTACCCCTGCGAGGTTAACTAGGGCCCTCTTCCCCTTTCGAGACGTCCTGCCGGCTATCGCCATTTGATCACTGCGATGGAACCGGGTCTCTGGGGCCGAAAAAGAGCTCCCTCGCGGTCGCAAATTCGAGCCGCGTTGATTACCCATCATCTTTTTGCGGCAAGGACAATTCCCCATGCCTACTCCGCAGAAACCATGTGACGGCTTCTTCAGCCAGGAAACAATCAATCTCCTCACCGCCAATCGCGATCACGCTCAGTGGCTACTGCATCCCTGCGACCGCTGCGGCCAGCAGGTCGGCGCGCGCATCGACAAAGGCCGCTGGGTGCCTGAAAACCACTGGCCTTCCATACCCCCGCGCCCTCATCGCGACTTGCCCAACGGTTCGAACCTTCGCAATCGCGACCGCGCAGAGCTGCAAGAAACCATAGATCGATAACTCAGGCTTCGCGGCCGGCAGCAGCGGCACCGCCACGCGGTTCCAGGCCAGGGTTCGTTTTCCAGCCCACACTCGATCTCCGCGTCGCCCGATCGGGCTCTGATGCCGCCCCTCCTTTCACTGTGTTTGCTTGCGGCAAGCATCTGCAGCTTCGTTCGTCGCTGGGCCATTCTTCCACTGAACTCGACGCCCCGCCTCGCCCACTGCGCCCCGCATCTGAAACAATAATCACGGTTGCCGGCTTCCCCGGCCTGTTCGCGTCTTACCCCATCGATTTCAACCCCAGAGAGGTCTCATGAATCGCCCGCAACATCTCCTCGCCGCTTCGGCCGTCATCGGCCTTGCTTTCCTCGCTTCAACATCCATCTCCTCCGCTGCCACCGATCCCGCCGCCGACTCCACCCAGCCCCACAACGTGCTCACCGGCCAGGCCGCATTCACTGACGCGGCTCACGAGTCTCCCGGCACTCGCCGTCATCTCACCGTCGCCGACCTGCCGGAGCCCATGCCCGACCAATCCGTCGACAACGGTCCCAGCGTCGTTCCCCGCCCCGCCAACGCATGGCCGATTGCACCTAAAGGATTCAAGGTCGAGCTCTACGCCACCGGTCTCGATAACCCGCGCCTCATCCGCTTCGCTCCCAACGGCGACCTCTTCGTCGCTGAAAGCGGCTCCGGCAAAATTGAAATCTTCCGCGGCGTCGACGCCCAGGGCAAACCCAAAGAAGTCTCCGTCTTCGCCACCGATCTCCACCAGCCCTTCGGCATCGCTTTCTATCCCCTCGGTCCCAACCCCAAATACCTTTACATCGGCGACACCGACGCCATCGTGCGCTTCCCCTATCACAATGGCGACCTCAAGGCCACTGGTCCCATGGAGCAGCTCGCCGACTTGCCCGGCGGCGGTCGTCTGCGCGGCGGCGGCCACTGGACCCGCGACCTTCGCTTCTCGCTCGATGGCAGCAAGCTCTTCGCCTCCGTCGGCTCGCACTCCAACGTCGACGATCCCGACACGCATCCTGAAGAATTCCATCGCGCCGACGTGCTCGAGTTCACTCCCGAGGGCAAATTCGTCGAAGTCTACGCGTGGGGCATTCGCAACTGCGTCGGCGAAGCCATCAATCCCACCACCGGCGAGCTCTGGTGCTCCACCAACGAGCGCGATGTGCTCGGCAACAATCTCGTTCCCGACTACATCACGCACGTGCAGGAACACGGCTTCTACGGATGGCCGTGGTTCTATATGGGCGGCCATCAGGACCCCCGCCTCGAAGGCAAGCACCCTGAGCTCAAGTCCAAGGTCATCACGCCCGACATTCTTCTCGAGCCGCACTTCGCTTCGCTCGAGTTGACCTTTTACGAGGGCTCGCAATTCCCCGCCGAATTCAAGGGCGACGGCTTCGCCTGCGAGCACGGTTCATGGAACCGCGCCCAGCGCGCCGGCTATGAAGTCGTTCGCCTGCCCATGAAAAACGGCCACGCCACCGGTGAATACGAAGACTTCCTCACCGGCTTCACCGTAGGCGATGGCGATGGCGACGTGTGGGGCCGCCCCGTCGGGGTCGCGGTCGCTCCCGATGGCTCCCTCTTCGTCTCCGACGACGGCTCGCGCTCCATCTGGCACGTCATCTACACCGGCAAATAACCGCGCGAGTGTACGGTCATCCCGAGCGAAGATCGCGTCATCGAGCGAGCGAGGGATCTGCGGTTGCTTCTAGCGATCCTTGTTCACCACGAAAACTGGGTGCCCCGTCCCTGGGGCCCCCACGGACAGGTCTTCGTGCGTGGGGTGGGTGCAAGCTTCGCTTGGGCGGGATAGCACGAACTCCTCACTCCCAAATCTGTCATCCCGAGCGAAGATCGCGCCAGCGAACGAGCGAGGGATCTGCGGTTGCTTCTAGCGATCCCCCACACCTGCGCGGTCATCCTGAGCGAAGTTGGGCGCGCAATCGTCATCGATTGCGCGCCCGACGAAGTCGAAGGACCTGCATTTGCTCTTCGGCGATCTCACCCAGAACAAATCATCGGGTGCACCACCTGGGAGCCCTCTGGGAACGACGCCTTTGTTTTTGCCCCCGGGGGTGGGATCAAAAGCCCCACAATTTCTCCGCGGTCCAACCAACACAACTGGTCGGATGAGAAATTACGCCGTGTTATTCTGGCGCTGCTTTAGCGGACATTTTGTAGAAAGTGAGAGCACATGCTGCCTAGTCCTGTAACCGACCTTAAGACGTTTGTGCCTGCCAAAGACCCCGAACTATCCAAGAGGTTCTATGTCGATCTCGGATTTAGAGTCAATTGGAGTAACGAGCAAATTGCAGAACTTCAAATCGGTTCGTTCCGATTTCTTTTGCAAACGTTCTACGTCGCCGAGCACGCCGGAAATTTTATGATGAGCCTGAACGTCGAGGATGCTGACGCGTGGTGGGAGCACATTCAGAAGCTTGAATTAACGAAGAAGTATCCGGGGATCATGTGCAAGCCCCCGCAGATGCAGCCTTGGGGAATTCGGGTGCTCTATTTGAGTGACCCGACGGGCGTCCTTTGGCACATCACAGACCCGCGTAAGTCATAGCAATTTGTCCCGCCACTTCTTCGTAAATTTGCCCTCAAACTCAGCGAGCATCTCACCCTCGCGACTCATTTGTTTTCGTCGCTAGGGTGGGGTAGTACAAACCTCGTTACTCTGCCTTTGTCATCATCCCGCCAACCCGCCAACAGAAAAGGCCCCATTTCGGGGCCTTTTCGCTAACTCGCCAACTCGCCGCTTTTACTTGTACGCCCCGTTGCCCTTCAGCAGCTCATCGCGATGCTGCGTGTAATCAACGTACGAATCGAATGCCGCGCCGATCAGCGGATTGCCGTGCTGCGAAGCTCTGATCGCCGCGCGCACCGTGTCGATGCCCTCCGCTTGCGGTGTCACGTACACAATCGCAAACAACCCCGGCGCATCGGTATGGATAGCCTCGGTGTCGACCTCGTATTCGAGAATTGTCCCGTCCGCCAGCATCTTTTCGAGCATCGGCACAACCACGCTCTTGCTCAGTGTTTCCACCGCATCGTCGTCCGCGTTCGGCTTCAACTGATACATCGCCACATTCAAATACGCGCCGGTATATGCGCCCGGCTTCCAGTTGTAGTAGTGGCTCACAAGCACCGTGTCCCAATGCTTCGCCGGATTCAGCGCAATCGGCGAATCGGCCGGGGGCAGCGCCTTCAACTTGTCCAGCACCTTCATCAGCCCCGCGATCGACATGGACGACCACCACGTATCGTGCGAGTTGCCATCTACCGTGTGCACCTCGTTCACGTCGTTGCCATAGCCCACCAGCGTTCCGTCAGCCATCGCTGCCTGGAAGATTGTGTCGTCCGCCGCGTTAACCTTCTCCACGTCTCCCCACCGGTCCCGCGGAAACTGCCAGTCCGCCACATACGTGTACATCGCCGGCTTTTCCTTGACCTCTGTCGCCTGGGCGCCCGATGGAATGGCGCTCAGCGCAAACACAGCGACCCCGCACAATCCTGTAAAGACACTCCAACCTCTTGTGTTCATCTGCTTTCTCCTGTCTTGATTTAGTCAGCGATGCTCTGGGGAATGCCTGACCGGGGCAAGTCTACAGCAACAGCGACGGAACTCACCTATGAATTCTTCGCTTCTGCTGCGCAAATCGCGGCTTCAACCCCGCGCTTTGCCTCAAGCCAGGCTCGGGATTCCTGCGGCTTCTGGGATGGCGGCGATACTTGGCTGATCAACGATGACACCCAGCAAGCCGAAGAATTCGCTCGCGGGTACAGGGCGTCCATAGAGCCAGCCCTGGCCGTAAATCTTCAGGTTGTCGGTGGAGAAGTAGTCGGCCTGGCTAGGCGACTCGATTCCTTCCACCACCACGGCGAGATTCAGGTTTCGCGCCATGGCGATGATCTGCGGAAGGATCGCGACCGTTACCGCGTCCGTTCCGATGGCCCGCGTGAAGGCCTTGTCGATCTTGATGGAATCGACGGAGAGGTACAACAGATAGGAAAGGTTCGAATAACCAGTTCCGAAATCGTCGATGGAAATGCCGAAGCCCATGCGGCGCAACAAACGGATCGACTCCAGCGCGTCTTCCCGATCTGCGGCAGATGTTTCTGTCACCTCCAGCGTGATGCTGCTGGGCCGCACGCGGGCCGCCACCAGGGCCGCTTCAATCATGGGCAGAAACCGGGGATCGACCAGGTCCGCGGCTGCGACATTGATGTTCAGCCTGAAGTCGGGCAGCCTGTTGAGCACCTCGCGAAACTCCTTCAGCGCACGCCTCAAAACTAGATTGGTAACCGAGCCGATGAAACCATTCTGCTCCGCCGTCCGTATAAATTCGCTCGGGCTGACGGAAACACCGTCCGGCCTGGTCCAGCGTGCCAGCGCCTCGGCGCCAACAATCTGTCCGCTCGCCAGGTTGACGATTGGTTGATAAGCAAGCTGAAGCTGCTCGTGCTCGACTGCGCGCTTAAACTGCTGATCGATTGAAATGCTGCGGCGGTGAAAGCCGCATAGCATAATTCCGATAAAAACGCCGGCGATCCCACACGCGATGGTCGCGCCGCCGATCGCAATGACTTCCCCGCGCCTTGCGTCGTCAACGCCCACCGATGCTACGACGCAGCGTGACATAAGCGGCGAACATTGGCTGGCCACGATCGAGCCTCCCCTCAGCGCCACATCGCTGGTCGCTTGGGTAGAAGTCGGTTCGGGCGAGACATTGCTTGATGTTGCCTGGGCTCCAGCCTGGTACGGACCGATTGTCAATTGAATCGGCATTTGGCCGTCGGGTTCTGGCAAATGTGCGCCAAAGACTACGAATGCATTGCCGAGTTCGATCCCCGTCCGCTTCAAGCTTTGATCTTCGGCAGGAGCGAGATTGCTAAAGATTATGGTCCCATCGGCCTGAGCTTGCCCTGCTTTTAAATTGCCGAACGGCCGCGCAGGCCGGCCGGCGGTTGTCGAGCACTCAATCCTTCCTCGTTGAATCCGTCCGGCAGCTTTCAAATAGTTCGAGCGAAAGACCAGTTCTCTCAGGTTGCTCAGCTCCGCCTCTGAACAAGCCGGACCAGCGGAATGCTGCATGGTATTCAGAACAGAGCGCGCCTCCTTAAGCGAGGCATCGTCTTGAGCTGCCACCCGTTCCATGTAGGTTTTCAGATGATTTTCGGCCAGCGGGATCGCCAGCACACATCCCAGCAGGAGGCCTGTGAGGGCTCCGAGTACTGCCGTCGTCGTGACTGTGGCACGAGCGGCGAGTCCGTTCTCCGGCTGATCCTGCATAAACACCTTGCTTCACCGGATTAAGAGTTGGTTTAGCGAGAGCCCCTGCTCTCAAGTGCCGATCGCCCGGGGGCGAACGGCGTATTGCACGGTGACGAATCCCCTTTTTGATCTCTTAATTCGGTCTGGCATTTGTCGCGGCCTGCTATCCAGTGTCAGGACGCCACGTTATAGAGGTACTTCGCTTTGCAAAGCGCAACAATGGCGGATTCATGTTAGGGCGGAGCCTGTCGGTACCCTGCCCCATGGGTTACTCTCGTCCGCGATTCAAAAGTTGTGCGATTACTCTTGTAGATTCAATAGAGTACAGGAGGGGCGTCGATCCGACCGGCTGCCTCCGCCAGATTCAAGAGGCGACAGGAGGGCATCGATCGGACCAGCTGATGCCCGATTCAACCCTCCCGGAGGGAGGGCCGAGAATAGCCCAGGGTGAAACCCCGGGAAAGTCGCACCCTTACTGCCCGCCCCGTAAGGCCGGGCGAACACTGCCCACCCGCCAACGGAAAAGGCCCCGCTCCGGGGCCCTTTCGCTAACTTGCTAACTCGCTAACTTGCCGACTCGCCGTCTTCAAAAATCTCCTCGATCCTCAACCCAAACAACCGCGCCAGCTTGAACGCCAGCGGCAAGCTGGGATCGAACTTCCCCGTTTCGATCGCGTTCACGCTCTGCCGCGACACCTCCAGCCGCTGCGCCAGATCGCCCTGCGACCAGTTCCTCTCCGCCCGTAAAACCTTCAGCCGGTTCTTCACCGGTACCTCCGATACACCACCGGATATGTCAGCGCTGCGCAGAACCAGAAGATCGCGTAAATGAGGATCGGATCGAGGCGGAGGATCCCGGCGAAGTGCTCCAAATTTCCCCAGACAGTCGTGACCGCCAGCGTGCCGCCGATTCCGCCCAGCAGGCATTGCACCAGCAGATTGCGCATGAACTCGTCCTTTTCCTCGGCGAGGTAGCGGCCTGTCTCAATCAGTACCCAGATGATGGGCAGTGCCGGCAGCACAGCCACCGGGTAAACCAGCGGGCCATGCAAATGAGCCACCCGCACCGCAACCGCAGCCAGGGCAGTAAGCACAACCACAAGACCCGCGCCGATCCAGCTGCTCCTGACAAAGCGGCGCTGGGCTGCACTATTGATCGAACAAATCATGACGTGTCTCCTTTACAAACTGACAAGTACACATTACATACTTCTTCGAAATCTGTCAAGTGTCATTGACACTTCTTCCTATCACCCCTCCAAAACCGCCTGGAACTCGGGACTTTTCCCTCCACCCCACGAAATCCATTGACGCATCGCCCGATCCGCGCTACAGTTTCAATGAGGCGAACAAATGGCGAAAATTGGGCCCCTCTTCCCCATCCTCCAGCCCTCCCCGAACCAACCCACCGAGCCGCTCACCGGCCTCGCCCGCACCGCCGCCGAAGCCCCTCTCGACTCCACCGGTTGCCTCACCGAGTACCGCCCCCTCACCAGCCGCTCCATCATCAACAAGGTCACCTCCAATCGCGGCCTGCCCTTCACCCACGCCATCAATCCCTATCGCGGATGCGAGTTCGCCTGTCGCTACTGCTACGCGCGCTATACCCACGAGTTCATGGAGATGACGCCCGGCGACTTCGAGCGCCGCATCTACTTCAAGCAGAACGCCGCCTGGCTGCTCGAGCAGGAACTCAAGCGCCTCAAGCCGGGCACACAAATCTCCATCGGCACGGCCACCGATCCATATCAACCGCTCGAGCGCCGCCTCAAGGTCACCCAATCCCTGCTTGAAGTCTTCGCGCGGCACCGCGGATTCCGCCTCGGCATTATCTCCAAGTCGGCCCTCATCGCACGCGACGTCGAACTGCTGAAAGAAGTTGCCAGGAACAACACGCTCACAGTTCACATCACCGTTACCACCATGAGCACGAATCTGGCGCGCAAACTCGAGCCGCGCGCGCCGCGCCCCGACCTGCGCATGCGTACGCTCGCTGCGCTTCGCGAAGCCGGCCTCCGCGCGGGAGTTATGTGCTCGCCCCTGATGCCGGGAATCACCGACAGCGCCGCCTCCATCCGCGCCGTAGCCCGCGCCGCTTCCAACGCCGGCGCCAGCTTTCTCGCCTCCGGCGCGCTCTTCCTCAAGCCCTGCTCGCTGCCCACGTTTCTCGGCTTCGTGCGCGAGCATTTTCCCGAGCAACTGGCCGACTACGAACGCCGCTACGCCTCCAGTGCGTTCGTGTCGTCTGCTTACAGAGAGCGCATGGCTGCGCTCGTCAATCAGATCTGCCGCGAGTTCAACCTGGGCAAGCGCTACATGTATGAGGACGCGGCGAAGGAAGAAGCCCCGCAGGTCGTCGAGCTGCAGCCGTGGCTGCCGTTCTCCGGCGCTCCTCGCCAGCCTCGGGGCCACAGCGCCGGTTCTCCCGTTGCGCTGTCATCCTGATCCCGCCCCTGCGGGAGAAGGATCTGCGGTTGCTTTTTTGGGATTTCGGTCGTTTTACAAGGCGTGGAAGACGAACCGCATCACCAGGTAGAACAATCTCCGGCACTGAGCGATCGAACCCTCACCGCGTCATGATCACTTCGGAAACCGAGTCCTTGGCCAGAAACTGCCGATGGCCGCTCCATCCCGCAAACAACCGCTCGATGCTGCGGTTGGTAAAGCAACGCTGAATCGGGAACTGCTGCGTCAACTGCATCTCCACATCATCGGTCGCAGTCAAATGAAACCGGCAGCGCACCGCTTCGTCGCCTTGCATCTTGGTATGGAAGAACGCCAGGACCTGGCCGCCGGGATTCATTGACTCATAGAGATGTGCAACCACCGGCGCCACCAGCGGCTCGGGCAGATAATCGAGCGCCGACCACAACAGCACCAGATCGAACATCCGGCCCGCGAAGTTCAGAGTGTGCTCCAGGTAGCCGGCGAAATTCCAAATAGGCTTCTCGTCCTCGTCCGTCCCGGTAATCCAGTTTTCGCCGAACGCGTCCACTTCGAGGTCCGCAAGGAAAACGCTGTGGCCGAGATTGGTGAGGAAATTGATGTTGTTCGGCGAAGTGTAGCCGACGTCGATGACGCGCAAGCCGGGCTCAGCCTCCAGCCGCTTGCGAATCACGCCCCACGCGCCGGAGTGGCGCGGCACGCGTGGCCCCGTAAGCCCCGGCACGAACTGGACCAGCGTGTTCTGTTGTTTTTTGTCGAACCAGCTGCGCAGCACCCTGGTTGCCTCTTGAGCGTTTTCTAATCCCCGGTGTTTCTATTCCTGATTGACACGCCCGCACCTCGCAGGCCTGCAATCTTCAAAGGAGATTTCCGCTCGATTCTTCTATTCTATGCGGACCTGAAGCGGACTGTCGTCGCGCCCCAGGGCTCCAACCGCTCCACCCGGCAAATCAGCCGCACGCGCGCCTCAAAACTCACTAGCTGCCTTGCTGCACTGGCGCAGACTCAGGCGTCTTGGTCACGCCCTGCGTCAGGTCGACCTTGCCGTGGAAAATAGCGTTGTCTTCAATCGCGAGGCGCAGCGCTTTGATGTCGCCCTCAAGACGGCAGCCGGCTCTCAGTTCCACGCGGCCGCTGGCCACAATATTGCCCTGCACGTGGCCTTGGATCAGCACATCGCGCGCCGTCAGGTCGGCCGCGATATTGGCATTCGGCCCAATCGTAAGCCGGTTTTCAGCCAGGTTGACAGTGCCCTCGACCCGGCCGTCCAGAACCAGGTCTTCGCTGCCCTTCACTTCGCCACAAATCACGATCGTTTTGCCGATGCGCGCGCCATTCGTTTCTTGAGCCATATCCACGATCCTTCTCGAATTCGTTAAGTCCCTGCCCGCACTATATCAATCCCGCCATGTGCCTTCAATTCGCGCGCATGAAAATGTCCTCATGAGTAACTGTAGCGATACGATGCAGCCGGCGCCGATCCCGAACCATCCCCACCACTGGCATCGCCGCCCCAGCTAAACTAGACCTGTGCCCCGACTCTCTTCTGCCCTGCTCCTGCTCGCCGGTTCGGCTTGCTGCGCCGGCTGGGCTTGCTGTCTGGCGCAGACGGACTCCGCCACTGGGAGCCCAACGCAAGGTCAAGCCCTTGTCGATCGCGCGCTTGCCAACGAGGCCAAAGCCGCCTCGGACACAAGCCATCCCATGCGCTATCAGCTCCAGAAAACGAGTCCCCACTGGAGCACCACCAAGAAAATCTACGAAACAAAAGACGGCGACGTAGCCCGCCTGGTTGCGCAGAACGGCAAGCCGCTCGATCCCGCCGACGAGCAAAAGGAACAGGCGCGGCTGACCGAGCTCGCAGGCGATCCCGCGAAACAGCGGCGCCGCAAGCAGGCCGAGGATGCGGACGAGCAGCGCGTTCTGAAGGTTCTGCGCGCTCTGCCCAATGCCTTCGTCTACCAGGACGCCGGCCCGGCCGATCCACCATCCGGAAGAGTCGAGAGATTCACCTTCACGCCGAATCCCGGCTATTCCGCTCCCGATCTCGAAACCCAAGTGTTGACGCAGATGGCGGGCGAAATCTTAGTCGATCCGGTCCATCTTCGCGTCATCCGCCTCGAAGGCCATCTCCAGCAGGACGTCGACTTCGGCTGGGGGATCCTCGGCCGCCTCAACAAGGGTGGATCCATCGCGATTGAGCAGGCCGATGTGGGTAATGGCCAGTGGCGAACTGTTCACTTCAAGATGGTCATGAGCGGCCGCGTGGTGTGGAAGTCGCGCGTCTTCGATACCACCGAGGATGAATCTGAGTACCAGCCCGTCCCTGCAGGGCTCAGCTACCAGAAGGCCATCGAGCTGCTGCGCAACGATCCGTAAGCAAACACGCCAATCCAGATCCGAAGCGGAAATCCACGCACAAAAAAGCGGCCCGGACGTTGTGCCGGGCCGCTTGTTCGGGTTTGGATTTGCGATGCTAGGTGATCTTCAGGAACACCATCACCAATGTGAACAGTGTGAGAGATTCGATCAGCGTGAGGCCGAGCACCAGGAACAAAAAGATGGCCGGTCGAGCACCAGGATTGCGAGCCACTGACTCGCATGCTGAGCCCACCGCCTTGCCTTGACCCATGCCGCATAACCCGGCCGCCAGACCCATCGCCAGACCCACGCCAATTGGCGCCAGGCTTACTACCGCCGAGCCGCTTTGAGCAAAAACAGGCGTCGCAAAGCTCAGCGCGGCCAGCACCATGAACACGTTTTGAAGTTTACGCATAGTTCTCCTGCTTCCTAAGATTGGCCGCCAGTGGGTGGTTGGAGCTCACCGTGCTGGCCCCCTCACGCTTGCGGCCGGTCCGTTTTATCCGAAGCGGAAGCAGCTCCGGCGGAAACTTGATCTCAGCTATTAGCCGTTAGCTTTTAGCTGTTAGCTTCTCTGTGCTAAGTCAACAGCCGCGCCCTTTCCAATGAAAAGCTAAGGGCTAATGGCTAAAAGCTAACAGCTGCCTTTAGTGCTCCTCCGCCACCGCCATCGAGAGATAAATCATCGAGAGCAGCATGAAAACAAAAGCCTGAAGAACTGAAACCGCAAAATGCAACCCGAGAAAAACAGCGGGCACCGCGATGGGAATCAGCGAAAACCACACCAGCGTGAGCATATCGCTGGCAAACATGTTGGCGTAAAGACGAACCGTGAGCGAGAGCATGCGCGCAAGATGCGAGATCACCTCGATAGGAAACAAAAGCGGCGCCAGCCACCATAGCGGCCCAGCAAAGTGCTTCAGATATCCCACCAACCCCTGCACGCGCACACCGTGGAAGTTGTAATAAAGAAATGTCAGAATCGCGAGGCCGAGCGGAACCTCAGGCATCGCCGTCGGCGTTTCAACGCCGGGAATGAGGCCCAGAACCAGGCCGACGAGATTGTTCAGCAGGATAAAAAGTGCAATGCAGGTAACAAATGCCTGGAATCGCTCAAAGCCGTGACCGACGACCTGCTCGCCAAGGTCACCGACGCCTTCGTGAATCATTTCGGCAAGCTGTTGCGCTGGGTTCGGACGCTCCACCGACAACGTGAGGCGCACCACCACGAAAAACAGAATGAGCACCGCAGTCACCAGCACTTCGAGCGAGAACATGCTGTTCACCGAGTTTGCTTTTTGAGCGGCATCGTACGGGCTGATGCCGATGGCCTCATACATCCTGAGCTCGGTGCCTCTGAGCAGTAAGTCAATCAAGCGCGCCAAAAAGAACGTGTGGATCATTTTTCCCTTGTCCTGAAATAAATAGGAGGGCAAACCGAAGCGCCACTTCAATTGCGAAGCAAGCGGACCGCCTCCCAGAGCATAGCCAGAATTGCCAGGCTAAGGCCGCAGAGAAGCGCTACAGCGGAACCCCGGAAACATTTCAGGCTACCATAAATGGCCACGCCAAACAGCGCCAGGCGAAGCACAAAAAGCACCGCCGAGATCGCCGCGCCCCGCGGGATCTGCTGCTGGTCCATTTTGGCACCGATGAACCGGATCAGCCGCCGCCACTCATTGATGCTGGCCGCCGAGATGGCCGCGCCCGTGGCGAACATCGCCGCATCGCGCCAGCCTGAAGCCTTCCAAAGCACCAGCGCGGCCAGCGCGCCCACAATCAACGTGATACGAATGGCCCGCTTCAGCAACGCTTGCAGGCCGTGGTCCGTCAGTGTGGCCAGCCGGTGCGTCTCTTCCGTCATTGCGCCGAGCCCCCGCTGCCACCTTTCGGCCCGGAGGAATCTTTGCCGGAGCTATCTTCGTCCTGCATTTTGGGATCCCTGTTGGCCATGATCGCCACCTGGATGGAGTAATAGATCCCGGATGCTGCGCCAAAGAGAATTCCCACAATCGCAATCCAGGATTGGTGGAAGTGCCGGTCAAGCCATTCGCCGATGAGCCAGCCGATAAACGTCGCGCAGGGCAGAACCAGCGCAATCTGCATCAGCTTTTCCGCTTCAATCCATGCGCTGAACAGGCCGGAGCCATTGCCCTTTTGCTTGTCGTCGGGACCGGGCCGCTGGTACGCCATACATCGTGGTTATACACCGGCGACGCCTCGCGGCACCAATGATAGCGTCGCGCAATCCCGGCTGCGCGAATCAGGAGCCCCAAATCCGCATTCGTCAGCCGCTATACTGGCGGTTGGACCTTCGACATTGGGAAAGGAAGCATGGAGTTCGAATCCGAATTCGAGCGCCGTCTCTTCGACGAGCGCCGCGAGAAGCTGAAGAAGATTGCGGAGCTGGGCCAGTCCGCATATCCCAACCGCTTTCCCGCCGCGCAGGATCAGTCCGCCATCACCCTTGCCGACGTGCGCGCCAGGTGGGACAACGCGACCGGCGAAGAGCTCGAAGCTCAGCGCCCAAACGTCATCGTCGCCGGGCGCATCATGGCCATCCGCGCGCAGGGCAAGGCCGGATTTGCCACGCTGCAGCAGGAGGGCGCGCGCCTGCAGATTTATGTGCGGCTCGACGCCGTCGGTGAGCAGGGATTCGCGCTCTACAAGCTGCTCGATCTCGGCGACCACATCGGCGTCACTGGCTATCTATTCCGCACGCGCACCAACGAGCTCACGGTGCACGTGGAGACGTTGACATTTCTCGCCAAGGCCATGCTTGCGCTGCCGGAAAAATATCACGGCCTCGCCGACGTGGAGCTGCGCTATCGCCAGCGTTACGTCGATCTCTTCGCCAACCTCGACGCCCGCGAAGTTTTCGTCAAGCGTGCAAAAGTTTTGCGTGCGCTGCGAACGTTTTTCGACAGCCGCGGATATCTCGAAGTGGAAACGCCCATGATGCAGCCGATTGCGGGCGGCGCGGCGGCGAAGCCCTTCACCACGCATCACAACGCGCTCGATATGGACCTCTACCTGCGCATCGCGCCGGAGCTTTATCTGAAGCGCCTGGTCGTCGGCGGCCTCGATCGCGTGTACGAGATCAACCGCAACTTCCGCAATGAGGGCATCAGCACGCAGCACAATCCCGAGTTCACGATGCTGGAGTTCTACCAAGCGTATGCCAACTACCACGACCTGATGGACCTGACGGTTGAACTGCTCATAGACATGGCCAATAAGGTGAACGGGACTACTGTCCTGCCCTCTGGCGAGAAGGACGAACGTGGAAACCCAATTCCTCGACTCGATCTAAATGGTAAGCCGATTGATCTGGCGAAAGAGAATTGGCAGCGGCTGAGAATGTGCGAGGCGATTATCGAGTGGTGGCCCGAGGAAGCCGGGCCTCGACCGACCGAAAACCAGATCAAATCCGCCGACATACTACGCGCCCTGCTCATTCCCGCTTTACGCAAACTCGATGGTCTGCTGGAGCCAGATCCGGGGATAACCGAGTTGGAGACCGACGACGAAGTTCAGGTAGGAGCCGTCGAGGGTGAAATCGACCTTGAGAATCTCGAAATCGATCTGACGGATACTCTCCACATTTTGAGACTTCAAAACGCCAGGATAGGAATTGGGAAGGTACTGCGGGAGCTCGACGGCGGGACCGAGATTGGTAACGCGATCGCTACCCTGTTCGAATTCATTGCGGAGCCTCACCTCATCCAGCCCACCATCATCTACGAATTCCCGACCGCCGTCTCGCCGCTCTCCAAGCAGAAGCCCGGCGATCCCGACTGGGTCGAGCGCTTCGAGGTCTACATCGGCGGCTTCGAAATCGGCAACGCCTTCAGCGAGCTCAACGATCCCGTCGAACAGCACAAGCGCTTCTCCGATCAACTCGCCGAGCGCGCTCGCGGCGACGAGGAAGCGCATCAAATGGACGAGGATTACGTGCGCGCGCTCGCCTACGGCCTGCCGCCAACCGGCGGCGAAGGCATCGGCATAGACCGCCTCGTAATGCTCCTGACCGGCTCCAAATCAATCCGCGACGTAATCCTCTTCCCCTTAATGAGAAAGATAGGGACCGACCAATCAAAGGACCAAGAGAACGAGGAAGCGGATGCCTCAAACTAGCTTCGCTAACTCCGCTCTCACAGCTAGAAGCTAGCAGCTAGGAGCTGCAATCTTGAACATCCTCTTCATCGGCGACATCTTCGGCAGCGCGGGGCGCAGAATCGTCCGCGAGCACATCGGCCACGTGCGCGAGGCCCACAATGTCGACCTGACCATCGTCAATGTCGAGAACGCCGCCGGCGGCTTCGGCGTCACGCCCGGTCTCGCCGAAGAGGTCTTCGATCTGGGCGCCGACGTGCTCACCACCGGCAACCACGTCTGGGATAAAAAAGAGCTCGTCGACTACATGAACACCGCCGCGCCCTACACCCACGACCGCGCCCGCCGAATCCTCCGGCCCGCAAATTTTCAGCCCGCCGTGCCGGGCTACGGCTTTTACGAAGGAAAAACCGCCGGCGGCGTCGACTTCGCGGTGTTGCAGTTGCAGGGCCGCGTATTCATGACCGCGATTGACGACCCCTTCCGCACCGCCGACGCCCTTCTCACCTCGATCCGCGCCAAAGTCATCGTCGTCGATTTTCATGCCGAAGCCACCAGCGAAAAATGCGCAATGGGTTGGTATCTCGATGGGCGCGTCACTGCGGTTCTTGGCACGCACACCCATGTCCCCACAGCCGACGAACGCATTCTGCCCCACGGAACGGCCTACCAGACCGACGTAGGCATGAGCGGGCCCTACGACAGCATCATCGGCGTCGAAAAGGATCTGGTCCTGCACAAATTCCTCACCGCCATGCCGGGTAAATTCGAGGCGGCCAAGGGAAATCCCAAAATGTGCGGCGCCATCATCACCTGCGATCCCGCCACCGGCCACGCCTCGGCCATCCAGAGGATCATGCTCGGCGAATAACCATTGCATCGGGCGGCCCCTTGGTCGAGGGCTCTGGTTGATCAGAAGAACGGCAAACAAAAAGGCAGGCCGCCGAAGCTGCCTGCCTTCCAATTTCCCAGAAGTTTCTTTTCCTGCGCCTCGCAGGGCCGGCGTCAAACCGGCCCGCGAAGGTCAGCGGTTATTGCGCGTGATGCGCGGGCGAAGGCTTGGGCGCGACGTGGTGCGCCGGGCCGGCCTTCTTCTCCGCTTGCAGGAATCCGTCGCTCAGAACAATCTGCGCTGACGCTGCGGTTGTTCCCTGCGCTGCGGTATGCGTGTAGGTATCGTAGGTGCCGTCCAGCTCAGTCGCGGGCTGCAGGCCCAGCGCGGAGCCCGAGGCAGGCGCATCCTTGCACGACAGCGGATCCTTCAGGTTCACGGTAAAGTCGGCGGTGTGCGCGTCCTTTGCATCCTGCGTCACGGCCACATTGATCGTCGAAACCGATGGATCGATAACGATCTTGTGGACGTGCGTGGGTGCTGCGGTGAGAACGTCGCCCATCGCATCCGTATCCGCCTTCACGCCGTTGGCCAGAATGTAGGCCTGCGCGTCGGCAATCTTCAGGTCGGAGGGCGGCGGCGGAACAGCCGAACAAGCCACCGGATTGGTCAGCTTGACCACGTAATCTTTCGGCTTGACCGAGGCCAGAGTCGTAACTGTGATGTGCAGCTCCGTCGCAGGGTCTGCAATCACGATTCCGGGAACCGGCGTCGGCTGGCCTTTCAGCAAAGCCCACAGGCCGGTGGCGTCAGCGTCAGATCCGTTGGCCAGAATGTACTCCTTGTCCTCGAGGCTCAGCGCCTTGGGATCGCCGCTGGTATACGCGTGATGCGCCAGGTCAGCTGGAGTTGGCGCGGGAGCGATGGCAAAGTCGGCAGGCGGGAAGAGCGTTGACTGCGCCTGAGTCTTGATGGCATTAATCTGCTGCGTGATCGCGGCGTCGCCATCGAGCGTGCCATGGAAACGCTTGTACCAGTATTCGAGCTGCGGCTCGATCTGCGTCTTGTAGGCCGGCGGCGCAAAGTCCCATGCGCGCGCGTAGAACCAGACAGCCTTCACCTCGTCCCTGGCTGGACCAGGCTTGGCATAGGCCTGCGCCAGTTGCAGAGTATCGGCCAGGCATTGGCCAGGCTGCGTGCAGGCAGCCGGCGGATAAAGCATCAGCTCGGCAGTGTATTCCTTGATGGAGGCGGCGAAGTCCTTCTTTGAAACCGCATCGTCAAGAGCGATGGCCGAGTGGAAGATCGGGTATGCAGCGCCGGTCAATTTGTTCCAGTCGTCTTGAGAGGTCGCTGCCGGCTTTGGAGCCGTCAAGCCCTTTTGCGCCAATGCCGCCGCGTCGTCGCATGTTTGCGCATCCGTGGCGACGCCAGAGGCATCGAGCGTGGAGCTGCACTGCTGCTTCTTCAAATAGACCGATGCCAGGAGGGCCTTGAAGTTGTTGGGATCGACTTGAAGCAGGCGGCTGGCGGCATCGATGGCCTTGGCCGGCTGGTTCAGCTGGTTGTAAACGTCGATCAGGTTCTCCAGAATCGTGGTTTTTACTTGGCTCGTTGGATAGGCCTGCAGAAAGCCCTCGAGCGCAGCGGCCTTTTGGCCGGGATCTGTCTGCGTCATGGCGTTCTGGTAAGCGTTAAATTGATCCGGCGGAAGACTGATCTGGCCGGAGTCCTGAGCTCGCAACGCTGGCGTCGAAACAAGGCAAATGCTTGCCAATGCCATCGCAGATGCAAAGACTAACTTCTTCATGCAATGCTCCTGGGAAATGCCGAAATGGAAATCAAGAACCACTCTCTCGCCTGCGAATGAGCAACCAACATGGGCGGCGGAGTCAGGGGCGACGGATATAAAGATACCACGACCACTGATGCTTCCTGCGAGGATTATATGAACCGATCTTGCCGGTGACAAGGGAAGCTAACTTCTGGGCATGGAACACGAAGCACGCCGGTAACCGGTCGTCGGCCGGTCGCGCGAACCCGCGGTAACGTGCAAATTCCCGATAGCCAGAAAACGTCTACTGAAGCAGCCGCACCAGCTCCACCTGCTCGGCCAAAAATGCATCGTGACCGTGGGCGCTTTTCATCTCGCGATAGTCCACCTGGGCGCCTGCGGCGCGAATGCTCTCGGCAAAGCGTCGCACGTCCTCTGCGGGAAACAACCAGTCGGAATTGATCCCGATAAAGCTGAGGCGCGCCTTGATGCGCCCAAAAGCCTCCTCCGGCGAGGCGTAGCCGCGCAGCGGATCCCACGTGTCCATGGCGCGCAGGATCGCAAGATAAGCATTCGCGTCGAAACGCTCGATAAATCGTTTTCCCTGCACATCGAGATAGCCTGCAATGTCGAACCGTTCGCCGATCAGGCCGCTGCCATGCCCGTTTGCGTCCCAGGGATCTTCTCCGCTGCGGTTGGGATTGCGCCCGAAACGCTCATTGAACAACGGCGCCGATTTGTAGCTAATCATTGCGATCTGGCGCGCCAGTGCCAGCCCGCTGCGCGGCGGCCGCTGCGGCAGGTAGCGGCCTCCCTCCCACTCGGGATCGTGCTGGATCGCCTGCCGCTGCAGATGGTTCAGTGCCAGCCCCATGGCAGAAAGCGGCGTGACGCCGATAATCAGCGCGCGCTCCACGCGATCTGGCTGAAGAATCGTCCAGTCCAGCGCTTGCATGCCGCCGATGGAGCCGCCAAGAACCAAGCGAAGCCGGCGGATGCCCAGGGAATCCAGCAGGCGCGCCTGCGCGCGAACGTTGTCGCGGACACCGACCAGGGGGAAGTCCGGCCCGTAGATTTTGCCTGTTTCGGGATTTACCGATCCGGGCCCCGAAGAGCCATAACAGGAGCCCAGCATGTTGATGCAGATCACGAAATCGTGCTCGAGCGAGAGGACCGCGCCGGGAGCAAAGATTTCGGGCCACCACGAGCCCACCAGAGCCGAGCCCGATAACGCGTGGCAAACGAGAACGGCATTGTCTCTCGCCGCATTCAGCCGGCCGTAAACGGCGTAATGCAGCGTGGGACAGATCAAAGAACGGCCGCACTCAAGCGGCAAAGAGCCATCCAGCACGAAGTCGCCTTCGTAGGTTGGCTCTATCGTCTTCGTTCCTGGCGGCGAAGCGCCGCTGCGATTGTAGCTGTCGGTCATAAACTCAGCTTCTAGCTTCCAGCTCTCGGCTTTTAGCCGGTAACTTCCAGCTCCTCACTTCTCGATTTCGACTACGCTGCCAACTCAGCATGTCAAGGCTAGCAGCTAGTAGCTAGAAGCTAGAAGCCGTTCTTCATTTTGCCGCAACCGCCCGGCTCGATCCCGCAAACTTCTGCCCATTCGCCGTCTCAATTGCCTGGTCGATGTCGGCAAGGATGTCGCGAATGTCTTCAATTCCGACAGAAAGCCGCACCATCTCCGGTGTCACGCCCGTAGCCGCCTGCTCCTCCGTCGACAACTGCTGGTGTGTCGTCGATGCCGGATGAATCACCAGCGATTTGGCGTCGCCGATGTTTGCCAGCAGCGAAAACAGCTCGAGCGAGTTGATGAACGTTTTGCCCGCCTCGTAGCCGCCCTTAATACCAAACGTCACCAGCGCGCCCGCGCCATTGGGCAGGTACTTCTTTGTCCGCGCGTAGTACGGACTCGACTCGAGGCCCGGATAGTTCACCCATTCCACTCCCGGATGCTCGGCCAGATGCTTTGCAACCGCCAGCGCATTCTGCGAATGGCGCTCCATGCGCAGGTGCAGTGTTTCAATGCCCTGCAGCAGCAGGAACGCATTGAACGGCGACAGCGCCGCGCCCGTGTCACGCAGCCCCTGAATGCGGCACTTCAGAATGAACGACAGTGGGCCGAACGTCGTCCAGTACGAAAGCCCGTGATAAGACGGATCAGGCTCGGTGAAATCCTTGAACCGCCCCGATGCGGCCCAGTCGAACTTGCCAGCATCTACAATCACGCCGCCGATAGCCGTGCCGTGGCCGCCGAGGAATTTTGTAGCCGAGTTCACCACGATATCCGCGCCCCACTCAATGGGCCGCACCAGCGCCGGCGAAGCCGACGTGTTGTCGATGACCAGCGGCAGTTTGTGCTCGTGCGCAATTGCAGCCAGCTTTTCAATGTCGGCAATGTCGAGCTTCGGATTGCCCAGCGTCTCGGTGTAAATGGCGCGCGTTTTGTCGTTGATAAGCTTGCGCGCGCCGTCGAAATCGTCGGCGTCGACAAACTTCACCTTGATGCCCAGGCGCGGCAGCGTGTAGTGGAACAGATTGTAGGTTCCGCCGTAGAGCGATGTCGTGGAGATAATCTCGTCTCCAGCCGCAGCCAGCGTGGTGATAGTGAGGGTCTCCGCCGCCTGGCCCGACGCGGTTGCAAGCGCCGCCGCTCCGCCTTCGAGAGCCGCAACGCGCTTCTCAAAAACGTCAGTCGTCGGGTTCATGATGCGCGTGTAGATGTTGCCGAACTCCTGCAGCGCGAACAGACGGCCTGCGTGGTCCGCATCCTGGAACAGGTACGAAGTGGTCTGATAAATGGGGACGGCGCGCGAGCCGGTGGCGGGATCGGGCGACTGGCCCGCGTGAACGGCCTGCGTGGCAAACTGCTGCGGTTTCGGTTCGGACATGATGATCTCCTTCAGTTTCGTTGGTTCGACGATTCGGGAAAAGCGGGGTGGCCGCGGACCGATCCATTCTAAGGGAAGCACCAATGAAAAAAGCCCGCATCCTGTTCGGGACCGGGCCGTTTGACCTCAGAATCGGTAGCGCTTAGCGCATGCGCCGTTCCAGGGCCGGACGGAAGGGTCCGCGGACCATACACATGCACATGGCCATCGCCGCAATTCCGTAAACCCATGAAAACGACATGGTGGCAGTATCACGGGCGGGATGGCGGCCTGTCAAATAAATTTCATCCCGCAAAGTATGTACGCTAGCGCGCCTGCCGCCTAATGCGCGCTTGCCCGATAGATGGTTTCGTGGGACGGGATCAATGTTCCGGCGATCAGGCCCGCGAGCCCTCCAAGTCCCGCTCCCAGCGCGGCCCCGGTTCCTTTGCCGCGCAAATAACCGTGCGATTCCCAGGCGGCTGCTGCGATTCCCGCGCCTGCACCGGCTCCAACCCCGGTGCCGATCAGAAGGTTGCGCATCCGGTGTCCATTCTCCATCAGTTTTACGGTTTTCACGTCTTGCCTTTGAATGCTTGCTTCGCCCCTCGAATCGCGGATCGAGATTGAGGACTCGGAAAAGCTTTCGAATGTTCCGGAGTGTCTTGTCGAGTTTGTTTCGACGATCTGGATTTTCTCGCCCGGATGCAGAGTCGTCAGATTTGCCCAGGACGACGGTCCGGATTGCGCGGCCGAAATCATGGGAATCGCGAAGAGACAAAGCTCAGCCAAAAGCTTCCGCATGCAGACGCCTCCTTGGGGAACTTCACTGGAATGATACGCGGAAACAGCGGGCACGGCGAAAAATGCAGATGCGAGCCGACTACTCCTCAGCCTTCCACACGTAGGCGCCCGGTTGCGGCAGTCCAACATGCGCCAGCACACGGAATGCAAACTGCCGCGCCATCTCTTCCGAGCCTTCGGGATGGTTATAGAAAGCCGGAATGCATGGGAAGATCGTCGCGCCCGCCTCGGCGGCCACCGTCATGTTGCGCAGGTGAATGTGATTGAACGGCGTCTCGCGCACGCAGAGAATCAGCGGCCGCCGCTCCTTGAGCGTGACATCGGCGGCGCGGGCAATCAGAGAGTTGGCGAGGCCCTGCGCAATCGCCGCGAGCGTGCCCATCGAGCACGGCAGAATAATCATGCCGTCCGAAGGATGGCTGCCGCTCGCAATCGGCGCGCCTATGTCGGAGTCGGCAAGTTGAACGATCTTCTTCGGGGCCGCGCCGAGCAGCTTCTTCACCAGATTCGTCCGCCCTGAAACGCCCATCTCTTCGGCCAGCACGCGCAACGAGTTTTCCGAGGCGACAAAGTGGACACGGGCCACGCGCTTGTCGGCTTCAAGCGCGCGTAGCGCCTCGCGCGCCAAAATCGCGCCTGATGCTCCGGTGATGGCGACGGTCAAATTCAGCTTTTAGCTCCTGGCTGCTAGCTTCCCAGCACCCTCGCAAAGATCGCATCCACATTGCCCAGCTGCCGCGTGTAGTCGAAGGTTTTTTCTAATTTTTCAGATGAAAGCAACGCCGCAATTTTCGGGTCGCGCGCCACTTCGTCGCGGAAATTCAAGTCTTCCTTCCAGGCGCGCATGGCATGCGACTGGACCAGCTTGTAGGCGTCCTCGCGCAACATGCCGGCCTCAGCTAGGTCGAGCAGCAACTGGCCCGAAAAAATCAGCCCGCTGGTCGATTCCAGATTCTTCTTCATCCGCTCGGGATAAACCAGCAGCCGGTCAATAAGATCGGCGGTCTTGGCCAGCAGATAATCCGCCAAAATCGTCGAATCCGGAAATATCACGCGCTCCACCGACGAGTGAGAAATGTCGCGCTCGTGCCACAGCGCAACATTCTCCATCGCCGCCTGCGCATTGCCGCGCAGCACGCGCGCCAGGCCGGAAACCTGCTCGCTCGTAATCGGATTCTTCTTGTGCGGCATGGCCGACGAGCCTTTTTGCTTCTCGGAAAAGTACTCCTGCGCCTCGCGCACTTCGGTGCGCTGCAGGTGCCGCACTTCTACGGCGATCTTGTCGAGCGTCGAGCCCAGAATCGCCAACACCGCGATATACGCAGCGTGCCGGTCACGCTGGATCACCTGCGTCGCCACCGGCGCCGCCTTCAATCCAAGCCGCGCACACACTTTCTCTTCCTGCTTTGGACTCAGATGACCAAACGTTCCCACAGCCCCAGACAGCTTGCCCACGCGCATGTCTTCGGCGGCCGCGTCAAAGCGCGACAGGTCGCGCTCAACCTCCGCATACCAGTTCAGCAGCTTGAGGCCGAACGTCGTCGGCTCCGCATGGATCCCGTGCGTCCGCCCAATCGTCGGCGTGTTCTTGAATTCGAGCGCGCGCCGCTTCAGCACCGCCGCCAGCGCCACAATCCCCTCGCGGATCAGTGCCGACGCATCTTTGATCTGCAGCGCCTGCGCGGTGTCGACAATATCATTCGACGTAAGCCCGTAATGCAGCCAGCGTGACTCGGCATCGAGCCCCTGCTGCTTCAGGCTCTCCGCGACCGCGGTCGTGAACGCGATCACGTCATGCTTCACTTCGGCCTCGATCTCCGCCACGCGCGCCGCGGAAACCGTCGCCTTTGTCGCGATGGCTTCGGCCGCCGCCTTCGGAATCACTCCGTCTTCGGCGAGAACGGTGCTCGCCGCCGCCTCCACTTTCAGCCAGCAGCCGTACTTGCTTTCTTCCGTCCAGATGCGGCCCATCGCCGGGCGCGTGTAGCGATCGATCAAGAGAAGCCTCTCGTGGTTCGTGGCGCGTGGCTCGTGAATCGTATTTCAACACTCAAGGCGCGTCGTGATCCGAGAAACACGGACCACGAAACACGAATCACGATGTACGGCCACTCTAATTGTACGAGGAATAAGGGCTTATCCGCGAGGAATTCCGAGCCGGCGATGCAGCTCATCGATCAGCAGCCCCCGCCCAGGCAAGTAGGGCTGGAACCACTCGCCGTCAATCACCAACTGCGGGACCGCGCGCTTGCCGACGCGCGCGATCACTTCAGCCGAGGCCGACGGCGTCGTGTCGACATTCACCTCGGTATACGCGATGCCGTGCTCGTCGAGAAATTGCTTTGCGGCTCGGCAATCGCGGCACCAGGAGGTGGTATAAACCTGAACGGTCATGGGCAAATCTTAGTTAAATGCGATGCTACCATCAGTGATCAGAAACACTCGGGAGGTTGGATGACGGCTGACGAGATTAAGTCGCTCTTACATCTGGAGCCGCACCCTATCGAGGGTGGATGGTTTCGCCGCACCTACACCTCGCCCGGCACGGTCGAGCTCCAGCGCGGCACTCGCGCGCAAGGCACGGCCATCTATTACCTGCTCGAAGAAGGCACGTTTTCCGAGATGCACGTTCTCGCCTCCGATGAAGTTTTTCACTTTTATCTGGGCGACCCGGTGGAGATGCTGCAGCTTTTGCCTGGCGGCCGCTCCGCGCTCTTCACTCTCGGACCGGACCTCGCAGCCGGTCATCATCCGCAGCTCGTCGTTCCAGCCGGTGTGTGGCAAGGAACACGGCTCGTGGAAGGCGGCAAACTCGCGTTGCTGGGCTGCACTGTGACCCCCGGCTTCGATTTTGCGGATTATTGCAGCGGAAGCCATGCGGAGCTTGCCGCAAAGTGGCCTGCGGAAGCGGAGCGAATCAAAAACCTCACGCGGCGCTGAGCCGAAACAAGTGCAGAACCACGAACGTCTAACTTTCAAGATGGCTCGCCGCATTGTCGGCGCGAGCCGATCTCCGGGGGAATGTCGTGAGGCGATTTGCTGCCACGCTGCTCGTCGTGATTTGCAGTATTGCTGCCGCTGAGGATGCCCTCTCAACCGCCGTTCGAAGCCTTGAGAATGCCGGTATGTTCGCATTTGGCGGGGTCGGATTCATCGGCAAGATCTCCCAAGGAGAGCTCGACTTCAGGACCATTCAGTCGCAGCCACCCGCCGAGGCGCTCGCCAGCTTTGAGACCGTCTACGCTACGGGCGATGCAGCCGCGCAACTTTACGCGCTCGCTGGCATCCGGCAACTCGATCAAACGCGTTTCAAGCAATTGCTGCAATCGCTGGAGGGCTCGCACGAGACGGTTTTCACCATGCAAGGCTGCATTATGGAAAGGCACCATGTGGCGGACATTGCGAAAGCTATTGGCGCGGGAAGTTACGATAGCTGGCTGAAACCGCGCCGGTAAAACCGCCCGCGAATTCCGGAAGCCGAATCTTCGCAATCGAATTCGCTCACCGCCGCTCCCGAAAAAATCCCCGCAGCAGCTTCGCCGATTCCTCCGCGCCAATTCCCTGCTCCACCTGCATTTGGTGGTTGAGCTGCGGATGGTTCAGCACCGGCAGCACCGATCCGCACGCGCCCGCCTTGGGATCGGCCGCTCCATACACTAGCCGGTCCAGTCGCGCATGAATCATGGCTCCGGCGCACATCGCGCACGGCTCCAACGTCACATAGAGCGTGCAGCCGGCGAGTCGATAGTTGCCGAGCGCCTTGGCCGCGGTTCTTATCGCGAGAATCTCTGCATGGGCCGTCGGGTCCATGTGCCGGATCACGCAATTCTGCGCATGCGCGATGATCTCGCCCCGGTACACCATCACCGCGCCGATCGGCACCTCGCCGCCCTCGGCCGCCAGCCGCGCCTCATCGAGCGCAGCCTCCATCGCCTCGCGATCCGTCATGATGACGCCGCCGGTTGCTGTTGCGTCATGCAATGCAGCGCGCCCAGGCCCCAGATCAGGTCGACCGAGTGCACGCCAATCACTTCGCGGCCGGGAAACACCTCGGCCAGAATGTTCAGCGCGACGCGGTCGTTGGGATCGTGAAACGTCGGCGCGAGAATAACTCCATTAGCGAGGTAATAGTTTGCGTAGCTCGCGGGCAGGCGCTGGCCGCGAAACACGATTGCGCGCGGCATCGGCAACTCCACAACGGTGAACTGCTTGCCCTGCGAAGTTCGTGCAGCTTTCAGCCGCGCAAGGTTTTCGGCAAGCGGAGCGTGGTTCGCGTCGCACCGGTCCGGCTCAACGGCTGCAATGATTGTGGCAGGCGCGGCAAAGCGTGCGATGTCGTCGATGTGGCCGTGCGTATCATCGCCCACAATGCCTCGATTGAGCCAGATGGTCTGGTCGATGCCGAGATAGTCGTGGAAAACGCGTTCGAGCTGCTCGCGGCTCACACCCGGATTGCGCTGCTGCACTTCGCTCAGGTGGCACTCTTCGGTCGTCAGCAACAATCCCGCGCCGTTCACGTCAATCGATCCGCCCTCCAGCACCACTCGGTGCTCCGATCCGTTCTCGTCAGTGACCGTCGGCTGCCACTCCGGAATCCCCAGCAGTTTTTCCACTTGCCCGGGCAGTTTGTCGTCGAGCCGCCAGTCGTCGTACTTCGCCCAGCCATTGAAGCGCCAATTCGTGAGCCCAACTTTGCCCTCAGCGTTGCGAATGAAAATCGGCCCCGAATCCCGCGTCCATCCGCGGTCGGTTCGCCAAAGATGAAAACGTACACGATCAAGATTTGCGCCGGCCCGTTCCAGCATGCCGGTCACCTTTCGCTCTTCCGACGCGTTTTCAACAATCAGCTCAACCCGCTCGCGCGCCGCAAGCAAGCGAACGATCTCCGCATAAAGCCACGGAATCGAAGCGAACTTTCCCGGCCAGTCTTCAGGATTGTGCGGCCATGCCAGCCACGTAGCCTCGTGCGGCTCCCATTCGGCCGGCATGCGGTAGCCCAATTCGCGCGGCGTCTTCGATCGCGCACGCGTTGTTTGCGGTCGGAATCGCTCGGCCATGGCTATTTGTGCTCTTTATGCGCCGCGCCCGAGTGAATCGGCCCCGGCTCCGCGCGATCCAGAAAGCGCTGCGTAATCGGCGCGTACGCATCCACTCTGCGATCGCGCAGAAATGGCCAGTTGCGGCGGGTCTCCTCAATCAGTCTGCGATCAATCTCGCCCAGCAAAATCTCTTCCGCCTCATGCCCGGCCTTCGCAACCACGCGCCCAAAAGGATCGGCCAAAAAACTTCCGCCCCAGAATTCCAATCCCGGTCCCTGGGCGCGATTGCCCCGCACATCACCGTGTTCCAGTCCCACGCGATTCACCGCCGCCACATAAACCCCGTTTGCAATCGCGTGCGCGCGCTGCATCGTCTTCCACGCGTCATACTGCGCTGCGCCGAATTCTTCCTTCTCCGCCGGGTGCCAGCCAATCGCCGTGGGATAAAAAAGCACCTCGGCTCCTTGCAGCGCCGTCAGCCGCGCGCCCTCTGGATACCATTGGTCCCAGCAAACCAGCGTTCCCAGGCGTCCGGCCGCCGTATCCACAGCCTGAAAACCCAAATCTCCGGGCGCGAAGTAATACTTCTCGTAATACAGCGGATCGTCGGGGATGTGCATCTTGCGGTAGACGCCGGCAATCCGCCCATCCGCATCCAGCGTGACCGCGGTGTTGTGGTAAAGCCCGGGCGCGCGCCGCTCAAAAAGCGAAGCCACGATCGCGACCTTCAACTCGCGCGCCACTTCGGCCAGCTTCGTCGTCGACGGCCCCGGAATCCCCTCCGCAAGATCGAAGAGGTGCAGATCCTCGCGCTGGCAAAAATATTGCGTGCGAAACAGCTCGGGCAGGCACACCACCTGCGCGCCGAGTTTCGCCGCCTCGCGAATGTGCTTGATCGCCGCCGCGAAATTCGCGTCCGGCTCAGCGCCCACGCGCATCTGAACCAGTGCAACTGTGAATCTGTGCGCCGTCTTCATGCGCTCGCCGTCGCGCCTCCTCAAAGTTGTGTCCCATGCAACAAGGCCAACCCCGCAGCGCGGAATTGGCCTCAAGTCCCTTGTCGTCCGCTTGACCGCCGTCGCCCCCCTCGGACCTCATCCGAAGGTCTGCCGCACGCAGTGCCCGCCGCGCGCAGCGTCTATTGTTCCAGGATCAGCACAGCAGCCGCGATGGTGGTTGTCCACTTGCCGCGCTTGTCGCCCACCGCCGACTGGGTGATGTTGCTGGTCCGGACAATCTTGTTGGAGATGCGGTAAATCTCCTTCTTCTCGTCCCAGCTCTTGTCCGGATCGAACTCGACATCGAGCGTAGTGGCCAGCATCTCGGCGGCCAGCTCTTCGGCATATTCGCCGGCCTGGTCATCGGTTTCGCCGTAGCTGTGGTGCTCGCTCAGGTATCCGTACGTGTTGCGGTCGGCCGGAATCGCCACGCCGATGCTCGAGGCAAGCAGGCGGTGCGGCTCGCGCGAAGAGTTTTCCGCGATCACGGCAAAAACCACCTCGCCGTCATCCAAATACTTCAGGCCTTCCTTGCGCGGAATCATCTTGCAATTCGGCGGAAAGATGGAAGAGACGCGGACCAGATTCTGCGAGGCAATGCCCGCGTCGCGAAGGGCAAGCTCAAACGAGGTCAGCCGTTCCTTGTGTTTGCCGACGCCCTTGGTGAAGAAAAGTTTCTTTGGGACCATTCTTTTTCCCAATTTCGATGTGCCCTCCGTAGGCGAAAGAAGTGTGCCCGATTTTCGGGTTCCCGCATGAGTCTATCGCATCCTGGCGGGTGCGGACAGAGTTTCAACAATTTTCATTTGCGATTCATGGTTCAGGCCTTTGTCTCCGCGGCATCCGCCTGCGTCATCGTCTCAGAACCGACGCGCGCAACCTGAGCCAGCCGCCGAAAAGGCCGTTCGAAATGGCAACTTTTCCGCTCCTGCCGCGTTCAATAAGCATGATGAACCGAATTGCGCAGCGGGCAATCCCCGTCGTGACCGTCATCCTTCTCGGCTCCGCATTGGGCCTGGCGCAAGCCGCTGGAACGCCACCGCTACCCTATTCAGAGAATGCGCAGCCTTCGCCGGCCGACGCAGGCCTGAGCCAGGCGATCCTGGAGTGGACTCCTCCCGCGCTTTCGGCGCTCGGCAGCGAGGCCGTAGCCAAGGAAAGCTTCACGCTCGACCGCACGATGCTGGCTGCCGCGGCCGGGCTCATTCCCGATTCCGACGCCGACCTTAGGCAGACTGTTGCCAAGCTCGACGGCGTCAGCGTGCACGTGTTGCGCTTCGCCGCCGACGGCCAGGCCGACCCCTCGCAAGTGAACGCCATCAGGGCCGCCTATCACCTGCGCGGCTGGAAGCATGTCCTCACTTCTACGAATCTTGGCGGCGCCGCACACTCCGACATCACAGACGTGTGGCTCGTGATGGATGGCACGAATGTGCGCGGCGGAGTGGTGCTGGTCGAGAGCCCCAAGAGCCTCACGCTGGCCACCGTGGCCGGAAATCTCAGCCCCGTAGACATGCTTCATCTGCGCGGCCACTTCGGCATTCCCCGCTTCGACGACGGCGGAATGCCAGCGACCCGCTGATCCTCCACCCCCCGAACCCGTCGCTCTCCTCCGCCGGCCGCATGCCGCTGCCGTGCGTGTTTTCAGCGGAACGAAAATGCTATATTCGTGCCTAGCACCCCCTCCGGTGACTCGTCCATGCGGCCTTACACGCCCAAAATCTCCTTGCTGTTTCTGGCTTTCGTGTGCGCACTGCCGGCTCACGCCAAAGTAGTCGAGGATAAAGCCGGAACCCTCAAGGCCCTCTCCAGCATTGCCATCGCGCTCGACTCCCCGGATCACCATCCCGTCCACATCCTTTATGTGCACGGCATTGCCGGCGCCGGTGCCGGCGATTCAGAGCTTCTGCGCGATTCCATCTGCACTGTCCTCAAGCTCTGCGAAATAAGCGACTGGAAGAACGACGGAACCGAGTACGCCGACAAAGGCGAATTCTCGCCGAACGTCCAGCCGCCCACGCTGTCCTATCTGGGCAATCCCATCTGGACCAGCCCTCAGGAATGGCAAGCGTCGGCGCCCTTCGTCGTGCATTGGGTTGTGCATCTCAAGGGTCATCCCGCCGTACTCGTGGTCGACGAAATCAACTGGTGGCCGCTCGTGCTGGCGCTTAAATGCAGGCAAGTCATCGTTCCTGAAGTGCATCTTTCCGGCCCCAATGCCGGCTTGCTGCGCGTCTGCTCCGATGCTTCCGCGCAGGATCCGGGCGGCCTTGGCCGGTTTTATCCTTGGATTCTTCCGGCTCAGGCCGCAAAACTCGGGCAAATCAAGCCGCGCGCCGTCCTGATGAACCGCGAGCTCAAAACCGAGCTGGTCGATTGGGCGCTCTCCGATGTGCTCATGTCGGTCGGCCCCCTGGGCGGCATTCTCCGCGATGGAGTGCGCCAGTTGATGGCCAAATCGGCAGCCTTCGACCCCAATGCGGCAAATGCCAATCCCGGCGCAACATCCGGGATCGGAAAATACGATTGGAGATCGCAACTCACCCGCGACAACGTTCTCGATCAGGAGTTCGTCGTCGTTACGCACAGTCTCGGTAGCTATCTGCTTTTCAACACTCTCAACCCCGAGTTTGCAAACGTTCCCGGCAACAGCCTCACGCCCGCCGAGACTGCCAGAAAAACGGCGGAAGAGAACGCCGTGCGCTACATCTTCGAGCGAACCTCGCAAATGTACTTCTTCGCCAATCAGCTTGAAATGCTTGAGATCACCAACCTGGAAAGCTCGCCTCAGAGCACTACGACCGCGATTGCTTCGCGCGGGCTGGCGCCGGCTCCATCCATTCCCACGTCTCCGGCAGAAAACTTCAGGGCCCTTGTGAACCTGTGGAAAGACGATCAGGCAAAGTTTCAGCAGGTCCTGCATCCCGGCGACCCCGCGAGCCAGGAAAAAATTCAGGTGGTCGCCTGGAGCGACCCCAGCGACATCATTACCTACCGCATGCCGAAAATCGGAGACGTGGATGTCGTCAATCTCTACGTCAAAAACGCAGCGCATTATTTTGGTTTTCTTGAATCCCCGCGCAAAGCGCACGACGACTACGCGAAAAACATCGACGTGCTGCGCGTCATGTTCAAGAGCGCTCCACCGGAGCCGCAGACGGTCCACTGACGCGCTGTTCGCAGCCGATTGCGCAAAAGACGCCTAGCCGCCGTTGCCACCGCCGAATTGCGGATGGTAGCCTCAACTCTAGGACAAGTCGAATTTCGAATTCTTCGGGAAGGGACCTCCCACACAATCATGCAAAGCACGTACAACGGGTTGGAGTTGCCCAAAGCGGGCGAGCCGATCGAATACAAGAATGGGCAGTTTTCCGTGCCTGACCACCCCATCATTCCTTTTATCGAGGGCGACGGCACCGGGCGCGACATCTGGAAGGCATCGCAGCGCGTGTTCGACGCGGCCGTAAAAAAAGCCTATGGCGGCAATCGCGCAATCCAGTGGTTCGAAATCTACGCCGGCGAAAAAGCTTTTCGGCAATTCAATAACTGGCTCCCCGACGACTCCGTGGCCGCTGCGCGCGATCTGCGCGTATCCATCAAAGGCCCGCTCACCACTCCCGTTGGCGGCGGCATTCGCTCGCTCAATGTTGCCCTCCGCCAGATTCTCGATCTCTATGCGTGCGTGCGCCCCGTGAAGTATTACCAGGGCGTGCCCAGCCCGGTGAAGCATCCTGAAAAGCTCGACATCGTCATCTTCCGCGAGAACACCGAGGACGTCTACGCCGGCGTCGAGTTCAAGGAGGGCAGCGAGGATGCCGCGCGGCTGATCTCTTTCCTCAATGATGACCTTTTGTCCAAAACCAAGAAAAGAGTGCGCACCGATTCAGGTGTCGGCATCAAGCCGATCTCCATCTTCGGCACCAAGCGCCTGGTCCGCTACGCCATTCGCCACGCGCTTGAGTCCGGACGCAAAACCGTCACGCTCGTTCACAAGGGAAACATTCAAAAATTTACCGAGGGCGCATTTCGCGAGTGGGGCTACGAGGTAGCAACGCAGGAGTTCCGCGACAATGTCGTCACCGAGCGCGAAAGCTGGATCCTCGGAAACGTGGAATCGAAGCCGGGAATTTCTGTCGAACAGAACGCCGCGTTGATTGAGCCGGGCCTGGAATTTGGCTCACCGAGCTTCCGCGATTCGCTTTACGCCGAAGTCAAGGGCGTGCTCGACTCAATCGGCAAGAGCCACGGCAACGGCGCCTGGAAGTCGAAGATCCTCATCAACGACCGCATCGCCGACTCAATCTTTCAGCAGATCATCATTCGCCCGGAGGATTACAGCATCCTGGCCACCTCGAACCTCAACGGCGACTACATCTCCGACGCGGCCGCCGCGCAGGTTGGCGGACTCGGCATCGCGCCGGGCGCAAACATCGGCGACGGATATGCGGTCTTTGAAGCCACTCACGGCACCGCGCCCAAGTACGCTGACAAGGATGTGATCAATCCCGGCTCGGTGATTCTTTCAGGAGTGATGCTGCTCGAGTTTATCGGCTGGAAAGAAGCTGCAAAGATGATCGAAACCGCGATGGAAAAGACCATCCAGCAGAAGTCGGTCACATACGATTTCGAACGGCAGCTTCAGAGCGCGACGAAAGTCGGAACCAGCGAATTTGCCACGCGGATCATCGGAAATATGTAACGAAAACGGAAACTGTGGGCTTTAACCCGCGGAGAGGGAAGAGAACATGCGCAAAAAAGTAAGCATTGTGGGCGCCGGCAACGTGGGCGCAACGGCCGCTCATTGGATCGCGGCCAAAGAACTGGCAGATGTTGTGCTGATCGATGTGGTCGAAGGCGTGCCCCAGGGCAAAGCGCTGGACTTGCTAGAGGCCATGCCGATTGAGAAGCGCGACGTAGGCATCGTGGGCGCCAATGACTACGCGGCCACCGCCAACTCCGACATCGTGGTCATTACCGCGGGCATTCCGCGCAAGCCGGGCATGAGCCGTGACGACCTTCTCAATACCAACTTCAAAATCATGTCGGACGTGGTTCAGAAAGTCGTGGCGCAATCGCCCGAGTCGATCCTCATCATCGTCTCAAATCCTCTGGATGCCATGGCCCAGGCGGCCTACCGTCAGGCCGGATTCAATCGCGAGCGCGTCATCGGCATGGCAGGCGTACTCGATTCCGCCCGCTTCCGCAGTTTCATCGCCGCCGAATTGAACGTGAGCGTCGAAAACGTGACAGCCTTCGTGCTCGGCGGCCACGGCGACACCATGGTGCCGCTGGCGCGCTACTCCACCGTCGCTGGCATCCCAGTCACCGAGCTCATCGCGCCCGATCGGCTCGAACAACTAATCCAGCGCACGCGCGATGGCGGCGCCGAGATTGTGAAGTACCTCAAGACCGGCAGCGCCTACTACGCGCCGTCTGCCGCCGTTACCGAAATGGCCGAGGCGATTCTGAAGGACAAGAAGAAGATTCTGCCCTGCGCCGCATACCTCGAAGGCGAATACGGAATCAACGGCTACTACATCGGAGTGCCGTGCAAGCTCGGCGCGTCCGGCCTGGAACAAATCATCGAGATCAAGCTCACGGCCGAAGAAGACGCCGCGCTCAAGAAGAGCGCTGACGCAGTGAAGGAGCTCTGCGCAGTGATCGGCGTTTAAGCTACCTTAAATCCGCGCCTAAGAGTTAAGGACCTTGGGATTCAATCCCAAGGTCCTCGTCTTCTGTATGAGCTAGAGGCTAAAAGCTAATAGCTAATAGCTGCTTTTCTCAGTCCATCGCCATGCTCAGCTGGTGGCGCACGTCGGCGCCGCGAATCCAGAAGATCACGTCGGTCGCGATGTTCGACGAGTGATCGGCAATCCGCTCCAGGTTCTTTGCGACGAGGATTCCATTCATCGCCTGCTGCGTGAACTGCGGCTTCTCTTCAATTAGCTTCAGCAAATCGTTGTGGGCGCGGCGGTTCATGCGATCGATCTCGTCGTCCATCTCGCGCACCGTGTCAGCCAGGCGCGCATCGCCATCGAGCAGCGCCTGCAGCGCATTGCGAATCATCTGCGCGGCGAAGTCGCCCATTGCCGAAAAATCCACCGGCAGGTCGACGTCCTCGGCGGTCAGCGTCTCTTTTGTGCGCCGCGCGATGCTCATTGACTGGTCGCCAATCCGTTCCAGGTCACCGTTGATCTTGATGACGGCGAGGATGAAGCGCAGATCGATCGCCATCGGCTGCTGCTTGGCCAGCAGGTCGTACGCCATCTCGTCCAGCTCGCGCTGCGCGGTGTCGATCGCCCGCTCGTTCTGCTTGACGAACTTGCACAGGCCCTTGTCGCGCCGCGTGTACGCCTCGACAGACGACTCCACGGCCTGTTGCGCCAGCGCGGCCATGGCCAGCAGCTTGTCTTTCAGCTCGGCGAGTTGTTGATGAAACTGAATCCTGGGCACTAGGTTCCAACTCCCATCCGACTATTCTGCACCAACCGAGGTTACAGGAGAACAAATTTCCTGCTGTGCACCTGAACTGTTACACACAATGGTAATGTCCCTCAAAGGGCATTGCGCTTGAGCTTTTTTGACGTTCAGCCGCCGAAAAGGGTGTTTGCATCATTCATTGGCCTGGGCGGAACGGCCAGTCGGCGGCCGCCCTAGACCGCTTCGCGCCGCAGCGACGGCGGCGCAATTGTCCCCAGCAGGAAAAGATAGGCCGCGATGCCGACCGCCAGATAAGCCGCTGCCACCGCAAATGCGGCTGCATAGCTGTGAAGCGCGGAGACCAGGTAGCCGGTGAGGATGGACGCCGCGATCCCCGAAACCTGGCCCGCAAAGTTGATAATCCCTCCCACCTTGCCCACGTCCGGCCGGCGTGCGATGAACGATGGCAGCGACCATGCCACCGGCGCCGCGGCTGCCAGACCACTGAGCGAAACGGTGATCCAGATAAGGGCTTGCTGGGCAGTGTGCGCATGCGCCGCGCCCAGAATCCCCAACCCGAACGCCGTTCCAACGATCAGGACGGTGCGCCGAACCGCGCTTTGATTCCAGCCCCGCTGAACAAGGAAGTCGACAAGGAAGCCGCCAAAAAACAGGTCGGTTGCAGTGGCCAGAAGCCATGGAACGCTGGTGTAAAGAAACGAGTGCAGCAGATCGATGTGCAGGCCAGACGACAAATACGCAGGCAGCCAATAGAGCAGCATGAAGAACACATAGTTGTACGCGCCAAAGCCGATGGCGAGGCCAAGCACTTTCCGCTGGGCGGCAAGCTGCACCAGCGGCGTCTCGCGTCCGAGCCCCGGCGCACCGGGCGACCCAGGCCCCGTATCGGCCTTCGCGTCTTCAATATGCAGCCGCTCTGCTTCGCATAGCTCCGAGTCTTCCGCGGGATCGCGATAGACCCTCCAGAAAAAAAGAAAGTAAGCAAAGCTGATGGCGCCCGTAAACGCAAAGCTCCAGCGCCAACCCGCATGAATAAGAACGATCCCGATCACCGGCACGCCTACGGCCGAAGCGAGTTTCGCGGCGGCGTCGAAGAACGACGTGGCCAGGCTCCGCTCCCGCTCCGGAAACCACAGTCCAATCGCCTTGCCGTTCGCCGGGAAGGTCGGCGATTCGCCAACTCCGAGCAGCAGGCGCGCGCCAAAGAATGCATTCAGGTTCGGTGCGGCTGCCGCGGCAAACGAGGCCGCGCTCCAAATAAACGTGCCGATCCGCCCCACGCGCCGCACGCCGAGCTTGTCGAGCACTACTCCAATCGGCAACTGGCAAAGCGCGTAGGTCCAGTTGTAGGCGCTCGAAAGATACCCAAACACCACATCGGAGATCCCGAACGCCGCAATCAGCGAATCATGAGAAACAGACAGATTCACGCGATCGAAAAAATTCACCAAAACGCCGATACCAAGCAGCCACGCAATCCTCCATCGGCGTCGCGGCAACCCGGCGGGGATGGGTGAGTGGCGCGCTGAGGCAGGGATTTGGTCGTTCAATTCTCTTCTCGCGTGGTCCGATGCAGAACCCGCCCGCTCAACCCAACCTGCCCTGCACCACTTCGTTCTCGAGCGTGCCGATGGGATCGATGGTGATGCGAATCTTGTCGCCCGGCGCGAGAGTGAATTCATCCGGCGGAACAATGCCCGTTCCCGTCATCAGGAACGCCCCGCTCGGAAAATTGTTTTCGCGGAAAAGGTAAGCAGCCAGGTCGGCGGGCTTGCGCTTCAGTTCCGCCAGAGTCGTCGCACCGGAAAAGACCGAGTTCCCTCCGCGCACAATCTCAATCCTGATCGGTGTTTCCGTCGGCAAAGGGTCGCTCGAAACAAGAATGCACGGCCCCAGCGCGCAACTGCGGTCGTAGACTTTCGCCTGCGGCAGATACAGCGGATTCTCACCCTCGATGTCGCGCGAGCTCATGTCGTTGCCCACCGTGTAGCCGATGATCTGCCCGCGCGGATTGATCGCAAGCGTCAGCTCCGGCTCCGGAACCGACCACGTTGCGTCGACGCGAATCCTTACTGGGCTGCCCGGGCCTGCAACGCGGCTCGGCGTCGCCTTGAAAAACAGCTCCGGCCGCTCCGCGTGATAAACGCGGTCGTAGAAATCGCCGCCCCCGGCGTCTTTCGCCTCCGCCATGCGCGCGCTGCGGCTCCTGAAATACGTCACTCCGGCGGCCCACACCTCCTGCGTGCCGATGGGCGCCAGAATCTGCGCCGACGAAAAATCTGAAGCAGCCTTTCCCGCCACAATGACCGACCGCAAATACTCGCCCAGGTTTTCGTGGCCCACCAGCGCGTCCCAATTCCCTTCCCCCACGCGAAAGTGCTTGCCGTCCTGTTCCACGAAATTGCCGCTGCTCGTCTTGTAAAGCCTCACGCTTTTTTCTCCAGTCTTTCCACAATCTGGTCCACGTCGTAAACGCACCCGCCCCAAACGCCGCCGCTCGCCGTCACCAGCGCTGCCCACAAACGCGTGTCCGCCGGCAATTGGGGATTGGGCGCGAGATCCGGCCGCGGCCTACGCTTGCTGAGCCGCCGCGTCCCCTCTTCCGCGCCGAAGCGCTCATCGCCTTCCCCAACCAACTGCACAGTTCCGATCTGACTGGCGCGATCGATCACAATCTCAATCTGATCGCCCTCCTGTACTTTACCGATGGGGCCGCCGGCAAGCGCCTCGGGTGAGATGTGGCCGATGCAGGCTCCAGTCGAGACGCCGCTGAAACGCGCATCGGTCAGCACGGCCACGTGTTTGCAGTGCGGCAGTTGCTTCAGCGCAGAAGTGATCTGGTAGACCTCCTCCATACCGGCGCCGAGGGGGCCGCAACAAATGAGCGCTATGACATCCCCTTCTGAGATTTGCCTGGCCTTGATGGCCTTGATCGCAGCGGCCTCTGTGACGAAGACTCGAGCCGGCCCCACATGACGGTAAACATTGTCATCGCCAATCAACGACGGGTCAATCGCGGTGCTCTTCACGACCGATCCCTCGGGGGCGAGATTGCCGATAGGGAAACAGACCGCCGACGCGAGCCCGCGTGACCGTGCGCGATCGGGCGACATAATCACATCCTCGGGATCGATTCCGTCTCTTTCCTTGAGGTCACGCCGCAGCTCAGCGCGGCGACGGCTATCACGCCACCAATCGAGGCACGTGCCCAGCGTTTCGCCGCTCACGGTTTTCACCTTCTCGTCCAGGAACCCGTGCTCGCGCAATTTCAGCATCACTTCAGGAACGCCCCCAGCAAGGAATACCTGGACGGTGGCAAAGTTCCGCGGCCCGTTGGGCAGTGCGTCGACGAGGCGCGGGACAAGGTGATTGACCTTGACCCAATCGGAGACCGTGGGCCGCTTCAGGCCCGCTGCATGTGCAATGGCCGGGAGATGAATCAAAAGGTTTGTCGATCCGCCGAATGCGGCCTTCAATATCATGGCGTTGTGAATGGACGCAGACGTAAGGATGCCGTCGACACCAAGGTCGAGTTGATGCATTCGCAATATGGCGCGGGCCGAGCGACGTGCGGCGTCAAGCCAAACCGGCTGGCCAGAGGGCGCGAGCGCAGTGTGCGGCAACGAAAGCCCGAGCGCTTCGCCGACTACCTGCGAGGTGGCCGCCGTTCCCATGAACTGGCAGCCGCCACCCGGCGTCGCGCAGGTCCGGCAACCCACTTCGGCAGCGTATTCAAGCGTAATCTGGTGCTGGGCGAAGCGTGCTCCGATCGTCTGTACCTTCGCCGCATCCTCACCGGACTCCGGCAACAGCGTTACGCCGCCCGGCACCAGTACTGCCGGCATCTTTCCGGAGGATGCCAGGGCCATCATCATCGCGGGCAGACCCTTATCGCACGTCGCGACACCAATCACACCCTTGCGTGTTGGCAGCGATCGCATCAGACGGCGCAAAACGATCGCCGCATCGTTGCGATACGGCAACGAATCCATCATGCCCGGAGTGCCTTGCGTACGGCCATCGCAGGGATCGGTAACGGCTCCCGCGAACGGCGTGGCGTGGAGAGTCTTCAGCTCGCGCGCCGCCTCAGCCACCAGCAGGCCAACTTCCCAATGGCCGGTGTGGAAGCCGAGCGCGATGGCCTCGCCATTCTCTGCGCGCAGGCCTCCGTGGGTGCTCAGAATCAGAAACTCGGGATCGAGCAGTCGATTCGGCTCCCAGCCCATTCCGGCGTTTTGCGACAGGCCGAATAAGTTACCGGAGGGTTGGGTGAGGAGCATTTCCGGCGTGATCGGCAGCAAACCCTTCGGTCCGGGCGCGTGTGTGGCCACGTCGAGGAGATCTGCACCCTGCGACTCCAGCACCGAGCTGAGTGAAATGTCTACGATGGGGAAGACCTTTCCGTAGACCAGTATAGAGGGGGCGACCCGGCTTTTGAATGAGCAGCTGCTGAGCGGGATGCGATGAGATCAACGTGCCGCGCAACACTTCGCAACAGTCTTGGAGCGAGCCGCCCTACCCTGCCGTCAGCCCACCGTCGATGGGGATCGCAGCTCCGTTTATGAACGAAGCCTCGTCGCTCGCCAGGTAGACCAGGGCGTTGGCAACGTCGGTTGTGCTGGCCAATCTTCCCAGAGGCACCTCGCCGAGCCTTTCTGCGCGGCGCTCGGGGTCCTTGAGCATGGTCTGCACCAATGCGGTCTCTACCGTGCTGGGGTGGACGGAATTGCAGCGGATATTGTCCTTGGCATAGCGTACGGCCACGGATTTCGTGAGCATGGTCAGAGCGCCCTTGGTCGTTGTATAGGTCTCGTTCGTAAACTTGTGGCCGACCAGGCCGCATATCGAGGACATGTTGAGAATCGACCCTCCGCCCCCGGCCCTCATGATCGGAAGCGCGTGCTTGATTCCGAGAAACGGTCCCCTGACGTTGACCGCGATCATCGCGTCGAAGGACTCCACGTCCATTTCCTCAATGTTCTTCCTGATGTTGATGCCCGCATTGTTCACGAGGACGTGAAGGTGACCCGTCTGCTTCAGTACGGCGGAAAGCGCGGCCTTCCAGCTGTCCTCCGAAGTGATGTCCAGTTCGAGGAAGACCGCTCCCATGGATGCGGCGATCTTTGGTCCCTCCGCGCAGTTCGTATCGGCGATAAACACCGAGGCGCCTTCCTCGCAAAACCTTCGGGCGATCTCCGCGCCGATGCCGCCCGCGGCGCCAGTGATGAGAGCGGTCTTGCCGGCCAGACGCATCGCACTCACTTCGCGCCTCCCTTGCGGACCTTGACATTGGCTAGCTTTTGATAAAACTGGATGACGCCGCCGTGATCGTCGGTCTGCTTTCCCTCCACCTTGAGGGCCTGCATGATCTCCATGATTTGACTGGTGAGCGGAATCGGGGTTCCGATTTCGTGGGCGGTATCGAGCGCATTCTGCAGATCCTTGATGTGCAGTTCAATCCTGAAACCTGGCTTGTAGTTTCCTTCCAGAACCATGGGGGCTTTCGCATTCAACACAGTGCTGCCAGCCAATCCTCCCTTGATGGCGTTGAAGACCCGCTCGGGATCCACTCCGGCCTTGGTGGCAAGAACGAAAGCTTCAGACATTGCGGCGATGTTCAGCGCGACAATGATCTGGTTTGCGAGCTTCGTCACATTGCCTGCGCCGATGTCACCGCAGAGTACCGCGCTGGCTCCCATCTTCAGCAATACTTCCTTCACCTTCTCGAAGATGGCTTCCTTGCCGCCGACCATGATGGCAAGGGTGCCGTCGATGGCCTTGGGCTCGCCGCCAGACACGGGAGCATCGAGCATTTCAATTCCCTTTTTCTCGAGCTCGGCGGCGACCTCGCGGCTGGCGAGGGGCGCAATGGAGCTCATGTCGACGAGGATGCTTCCGGGCTTGGCGCCTTCGATCACACCGCCTGGGCCCAACACAGCCTTTTTCACGTGGGGCGAATTGGGCAGCATCGTAATGATGAGTTCATTTTGCTCAGCCACATCCCTGGGAGACGAGCCCGCCGTCGCGCCGGCCGCAACCAATTCCTTCACCGGGGCTTCAACGATGTCGTAAACCACGAGCGTGTGTCCTGCCTTGAGCAGGTTCTTCGCCATGGGCTTGCCCATGATTCCCAGTCCTATAAAACCGATGCGCATTTTTCTTTTCCTTTCAACAGCGATTTCGCGGTCTTGGCAATCTCGTCAGAAGTGAGCTTGAAATGTGCGAGCAATTCGTTGTACCCCTCAGCCGAAATGCCGAAAGAGTCAGGTATGCCGACGAACTCCACAGGCGCGTGACTTACTCCGCGCAGGGCTTCGACGACGGCCGAGCCGATCCCGCCGATGATCGAATGCTCCTCGGCAGTGACAATGGCATCCACTCCGCGGGCATAGCGGATCACTGCGTCCCGGTCCAGCGGCTTGATGGTGCTGATGTTGATGACGCGCGTCGAAGTCCCTTCTGTCTCCAGTGTCTTGGCGGCTTCGAGTGCCTTCGAGACCATGATCCCAGAGGCGAAGATCGCCACATCACCTCCCTCGCGCAGCCTTGTCATCTTGCCGATCGAGTACGGTTCCCCCTCCGGAGTTACAAAAGGAAGATCGTTGCGGTTGATCCTGAAGTACACCGGACCCGGCCAATCGAGCATGCAGTCCATCATCTGTTCCACTTCGATTGAGTCCGCCGGGCAAAGCACCGTCATGTTGGGCAGCGATCGCATCAGGGCAGCATCTTCGACGCCCTGGTGGGTCTTTCCATCGCCAAAGTCTGAAAGGCCGGCGCTTGACCCGCAAATGCGCACTGGCAGGTTCGGAATGCAGATGGAGTTTCGCAGCTGATCGTAGGTTCTTCCCGAGGCGAACACCGCGAAGGAATGAATGAACGGAATCATGCCGGAAAGCGCAAATCCCGCGGCCGTCGAAGCCATGTTCTGCTCTGCGATTCCCATTTGGAAGTACCGGTCAGGAAACTCTGTCTGAAACATGACCGACTGCGTGGACTTGCCGAGGTCTGCCTCGAGGGCCACTACGCGCTCATCCTTCTTTCCCAGCCTGACGAGGCTGGCCCCATATGCACTTCTCAGGTTCGGCGAGGTCATTGCATCACCCTCCGTGATTCTTCGATTTCAGTCAGCGCCTGGTTGTATTGCTCCCCGGTCATCACGCCGTTGTGAAAAGCCGCTGTATTCTCCGCGAATGACACGCCCTTCCCTTTGATCGTGTCGGCAACGATCACCGTAGGGCCGCCCTTGGTCGCTGTGGCCTTATCAAGAACGTCCAGGATCGCGCCCACGTCGTGCCCATCCACGTTCAACACGTTCCAGCCGAACGCCCGCCACTTGTCTTCAACATTCGGGATGTCGAAGATCTCCTTGGTCGGACCGGTGGCCTGGATCCGGTTTTTGTCCAGAATTGCCGTCAACGAGTCCAGCTTGTAGCGCGCGGCAGCCATTGCCGCTTCCCAAAGCTGGCCTTCGGCGAGCTCGCCGTCTCCAATCACCACATAAACGCGCGCAGGGCTTTTCCTGAGCCGTAATGACAGCCCCATACCCGTCGCGATCGAAAGCCCCTGCCCCAGCGAGCCGGTCACCGCTTCCATTCCCGGAGTCATCATGTCCGGGTGGCCCTGCAATTTACCGCCCAGGGTCTTCAGCTTTCCCATCTCGTCCCGCGGAATCGCGCCCAGCTCCACCAGCGCTGCATATTGCACAAGGACCGAATGCCCCTTGCTCACCAGGAAACGATCCCGGTCCGGATCGTGGAGAGCCTTGGGATCGAAGTGCATCTTGCCGAAGTACAACGCCGCCACAATTTCCGCCAGCGAGCACGAACCACCAAGGTGCCCTGCCTTGCCCACACCAATCATCTTCACGATGTCGGCTCTCAGGTCCCATGCGACCTTCTTGATTCTCTGAATCTCCTCAGGCTTTGCCATTCGTCATCCTCCGGCCGAGATCCCACTCTCGGCCGCTCTTCTTGTTCAGCTCAAGGGACCACGATTGGCCGCAATGATCCCGGAGTCGATTCTCTCTAAACGACTGACAAGTGTAGTTCCGGAAATCGGCGACTTGGCGTGATCAAGGTCACATGTGAAGCGGTTTTTCTAATGGGTTGATGAACAGAGCGTTGCTCCCCGAGGCGAGACGGGCAGAATCGCGCCCGCACACCAAGCCGCGCCGGATGCTATAAAGTGATGTGCCCGAAGACCTCTCGCAGAATGCCGCGCATGTTCATGCCGAAAAAATCCAGGCAGGCTTGCGCCGCCGATGGCTTTACCTCACGCCGGTTGTCTTTATCACCTATAGCCTGGCCTACTTAGGCCGCTCAAATTTCGGATTCGGCGCAGCCGCCGGCCTCGCAAAATCGCTCAACATCACCGAATCCCGCGCTGCCTTTCTCGGGTCGGTTTTCTTTCTCGGCTATTTTCTCTTCCAGGTTCCCGCAGCCACTTACGCCATCCGCCGCAGCGCCACGCGTCTCGTCTTCTTCGCGCTCATCAGTTGGGGAATCTTTTCCGGTCTGACTGGGATCATCCATAACTATTGGCTGCTGGTCGTCGATCGCACGCTGCTCGGCGTCGCGGAAAGCCTCATCTTTCCTTCGATGCTGATCCTGCTGACCAACTGGTTCACACGCGCTGAGCGCTCGCGCGCCAATGCGATTCTCATTCTCGGCAATCCGGTCACGGTCACGTGGATGGCCGCCGCCACCGGCTACCTGATTCACGCAGTCGGCTGGCAGATGACCTTTATCCTCGAAGGCATTCCTTCGGTGCTGTGGGCTTTTGTCTGGATCGTCATCGCACGCGACCACCCGCGCCAGGCATCGTGGCTGCCCAAGGAAAGCAGTGAGCATCTCTCACAGGCACTCGCGCTCGAACAGACTGCGCTGCCCCAATACGCAAACTTTCTCGCCGCATTGCGCGTGCGCGGCGTCATGCTTCTGTGCTTCCAATATTTTTGCTGGAGCTTCGGCGTCTACGGTCTCGTCATCTGGATTCCCGCGATGATTCGCTCCGGTTCAGCGCGCGGCATTGAACAAGTCGGCCTGCTTAGTGCCGGGCCATTCCTGCTCGCAGTGGTACTAATGCTAATCGTGGCCACATTCTCCGATCGCGTTCTGCATCGCGCCCGCTTTGTCTGGCCGTTCCTCATCCTCTCGGGCCTGGCGCTCTTCTGCAGCTTTGCCACGGCGGAACACCATTTCTGGATGGCCTACTTCTGGCTCGTCATCGCCGGCGGCTGCATGTACGCGCCCTACGGCCCGTACTTCGCCATCATGCCTGAGATGCTTCCGAAAAATGTGGCCGGCGAGGTGATCGCGCTCGTCAACAGCTTCGGCGCGCTCGGCGGATTCTCCGGCTCATGGCTCGTCGGATGGCTGCAGGCCGTCACAGGGAGCGCCCGCGCGGGCTACCTCGCCATGTCGATCCTGTTGGTCATCTCCGGCTTCATGATCTTCTTTCTGCCCAAGTCTAAGCCCGCCCCGGAACTGCGTCCCGCGTGAAAACGCCATCGACCAACCGCATAATCCCGAGTGGATTTCCGTCCTTCAGCTCGTCTGGCAACGCGGCCTGCGGAAAATCCTGGTAGCAAACTGGCCGAACAAACCGGTAGATCGAGTAAGTGCCCACAGAAGTCGCGCGCGAGTCGCTCGTGGCTGGATAAGGCCCGCCGTGCACCATCGCGTGGCACACTTCCACGCCTGTTGGAAATCCATTGACGATGAGCCTGCCCGCCTTCCGCTCAAGAATCGCAATCAGATCGGCAAATGCCGCAAGGTCGGCCTCAGTCCCATGCAGCGTCGCCGTCAACTGGCCTTCAATCTCGCGCGCCAACTCCATGAGCTGCTCGCGGCTACCATAGCGAATCACCAGCGCGGCCGGTCCAAACACTTCCGTCGACAGCTCCGGATTCTTAAGCAAATCCGCGCCGTCAATCTCCAGCAGCACCGGCTCCGCGCACATCTTGCTCGCGCCGTCCCGTGACGCCTGTGCCACCGTATTCACCGCTCCATGCTTCTGCCGGTCTGCAATTCCCGAGCGATAACTCTTTGAGATGCCCTCGGTGAGCATCGCCGCGGGCGAACCTTTTTCGACGAGCGCTTTCACCTCAGCCACCAGCGCATCGGCATCGGCGTTGCGCGGCAAATAAATCAGGCCCGGCTTAGTGCAGAACTGGCCCACCCCCAGCGTGAATGACCCGAAGAGGCCCGTTGCGATCTGTGCCGCTCTTGCGTGCAGCGCTTCCGGCAACACGAATAATGGATTCACGCTGCTCATCTCCATAAAGCACGGGATCGGCTCCGGCCGCGCCGCCGCCCGCTGCATCAGCGCTTTGCCCGCGCCGAGCGAACCGGTGAATCCCACAGCTTTCACTTTCGGATGATCGACCAGCGCCGTGCCAATCTCGGATCCCGCGCCAAATAGCAACGCGAATATTCCGGTAGGCAGCCCGCACTCGCGCACGCTTCGCGCAATCACCTGCCCCACCATCTCGCTGGTCCCGGGGTGCGCATGGTGCGCCTTCACAATCACGGGATTTCCGCCGGCAAACGCAGCAGCCGTGTCTCCGCCGGCAACCGAAAACGCCAGCGGGAAATTGCTCGCGCCGAAAACCGCCACAGGACCGAGGCCCTTCATCATCGACCGGATATCGGAACGCGGCAGCGGCTTGCGATCAGGCTGCGCGGGATCGATGCGCGCATTCACCCACGAGCCCTCTTCGATTACCTGCGCAAAAAGCCGAAGCTGATTGATCGTCCGCGCTGACTCGCCTTTCAGGCGCGCTTCAGGCAACGCGGTCTCGCGGTTGGCGCGCTCCACGAGCTCGGGCACGATCGCTTCAATGCCGTCGGCAATCGAGCGCAAAAAACGCGCCCGCTCCCGGCCCGGCAGCTTGCGATAAACAACGAACGCCTCTTCCGCCAGATCGGCGGCGCGATTCAAATCTGCGACCGACGCGCAATGGTAAACCGGCTCGAGCTGCTCGCCCGTCGCTGGATTTACGCCGCGAAAAGCGGCCCCGCCTGAATCGGCACTTTTGCCATCGATAATCGAAGTTCCCTGCATATTCAACTGCGTTTTCTGCTCCAGCATGATTCACCCTCAAGTGCAGCTCTTAGCCGCTAGCCTTTAGCTCTTAGCCCCAGAATTTCAGAACTCAAGTTTCAGATGTTCCATCGAGGCAGAAGAAGCTAATAACTATTGGCTACTCGCTACTGGCTAGACTACCGGCTATTGGCTATTGCCTACTCGCTATTGGCTACTGGCTTCCCCGATGTCCTCATTCCAAATCTCAGGATGCCTCGCGATAAACGTCTCCATCAACTCGCGGCACTCCTGGTTGTCGAGGTCGATCACTTCCACGCCGTTTTCGCGCAGCCAATCAACGCCTCCTGCAAACGTGCGGCTTTCCCCCACCACCACTGTGCCAATGCGAAACTGTCTCACCAATCCGCTGCAGTACCAGCATGGAGCCAGTGTCGTCACTATCACCAGCTCGCGATAACTCGCTTGCCTGCCCGCGCGCCGAAACGCGTCCGTCTCGCCGTGAATGCTGGGATCGCCTTCTTGCACTCTGCGATTGCGGCCCCGGCTCAGCAATTCGCCGTCATTTCTGAACAGCGCCGCCCCCACCGGAACACCGCCTTCGGCCAGCCCGAGCCGCGCCTCTTCAATCGCTACGGCCAGCATCTTTTCGTATAGTTCCACAAGTCCAATCTATCGCAGTGAACTTGCTCGACCAACCCAGCCCAGGACAGCCCCGCTGACATCCCAGTCTCCGCCGACCCCGCCAGCCCGCGAACACCGCTGTCTCCGCCAACCCGCCCCATCTTCAGTTCACCGACAGCACCAGCTTCCCGAAGTGGCTGCCATCCTCCATGCGATCCAGAGCCTCGCGCGCCTGCCGCCAATCGAACTCCTCGCCTACCGGCCGCAATTCCGCCAGCGCAATCGCCCGATTCATCTCCACAAAATCCCTGCGCGAGCCCACGTAAATGCCATGGATCCGCGCCGTCTTATGCAGAAGCAGCGGCACCGGGAACGGATCCGCCGAGTGCGTCAGCACGCCCACCTGTGCAATCATCCCTCCCGGCCGAATCGCTTTCAGCGAACGCGCCAGCGTGCCGCTGCCGCCTACTTCCACCACCAGGTCCACGCCTTCTCCGCCCGTTTGGTCTAGCGCCCAGCGATCCCAGTCAGGATTGTCGCGATAGTTCAGCCCCGCATCCAGTCCCATTCCGCTTGCCCGCTCCAGCTTCTCGTAGCTGGAGCTGATTCCAATGACCCGCGCACCCTTCAACCGCGCAAACTGCAGCGCAAAAATCGAAACCCCGCCCGTCCCCTGGATCAGCACCGTCGATCCCGGCTTCAGTTCGCCTGTAGCCAAAGCGTTCCATGCCGTCACAGCGGCGCAGGGCAGCGTCGCCGCCTCCTGAAAGCTCAGATGATCGGGAATCGCAACCAGCCCCGGCTCCTTCAGCACCACGAAATCAGTCAGCATGCCGTCCACGTCGCCGCCCAGCGCGCCGCGCGACTTCGCCGCCGTCAACGTGCCGTCCAGCCAGTTCTGCATAAAGATCCCCGCCACGCGATCGCCCGGCTTCCACGCGGTCACGGACGATCCCACCGCCACCACTTCCCCTGCGCCATCGGAGCACGGAATGCGCGGCAGCCTCATCTTGGGGTTATAAAGCCCCTTCACCACCATCAGGTCGCGATAATTGAGCGATACCGCGCGGACCCCGACCAGCACTTCGCCCGGACCGGGTGCCGGCGTGGGCCGCTCCACAAACTCCAAAGAATCAATGCCAAACGTTGAAATCTGCCAGGCGCGCATCGCAGCCACTCTGCCTTTCTGGTTTCGCCCTCGTCATTCTGCGGGACGCAAATTCACAATACGCCCGTAGAATGAACATATGGCCCGTGGTTGGGAAAGTAAATCGGTGGAGGAGCAGATGGCAAACGCCGTGGAGAATCCAGTCGCGCAATCCGGCGACCGCCCCGTGAGCGAGGAAGCGCGCCGCGCCGCGGAAACTGAAAGCGCCACGCGAAAACGTCAACTGCAGGATCTCAATCTGCAGCGCGAGAACATTCTCTCGCAGCGCACCTCCAACCCCGGACGCCGCGCCGCTCTCGAGGCCGCACTGGCCCATATCGAAAAACAAATTCAGTCCATCGGGTAGGAAGTCCGGCACCCCGCATCGCCGGCAACGGAACCCGCCCGCGTCACGGCTCGCGATGAATCAGCAGCGTATTCGCCTGGTCCACTGAGGTCAGCGACACGCGCGCAATGTTCACATGCTCGGGCCGCGTAATCGCCCACAGAATCACATCCGCAACATCCTTGGCAGTCAGCGGCGTCAAGCCGTGGTAAACCTTTGCCGCGCGCCGTGCGTCTCCGTGAAACCTGACCACGCTGAAATCGGTCTCCACCAATCCCGGATCCACGCTGGTCACGCGCACCGGCGTTCCCAGCAGATCCTCGCGCAGCCCGTCGTTGATGGCCCGCGCCGCAGCCTTGGTGCCGCAATAAACCGCGCCATTCGGATACACGATCTCGCCCGCCATCGAGCCCAGCGTCACCACGTGGCCGCGCCCGCGCACCACCATACCCGGCACCACCGCGCGCGCTACATACAGTATCCCCTTCACGTTGGTGTCGATCATCTCTTCCCAGTCTTCAATCTTTCCGGTGTAGAGCTTCTCCATTCCGCGGCTCAGACCGGCGTTGTTTACCAGGACTTCAATCTCCGCCCACTCTGCCGGCAACTCATCGACCGCCCGCTGCACAGCAGTTCGGCTCCGAACATCCAAGTCGATCGAATGCACGGCCTCGGCGCCCAATTCCAGCGCCTTTGAAGCCACCTCAGCCAGCTTTCCGGCCCGTCGCGCCGCCAACAACAGCCGCGCCCCCTCGCCCGCGCACGCCAGCGCTGTTGCAGCGCCTATGCCTGCGCTCGCTCCCGTGATAAAAACGATCTTCCCTTTGAGCCTCATCGGATGTTCTCTGCTCTCTGTTCCCTACGTCCCTATGTCCCTACGTCCCTGCACTCTAATTCCCTATTCCCTCGTCCCCGCTCCGCGCTGTGACATCCGGTACATGCCCACCGCCCAGTCTTCGTTGCCCATCCCCGCGGCCTTGGCCCGTGCAAAAATCTCAGCCAGCGTATCGGCCAGCTGCACGTGCGTCCCCCTGCTTGCAGCGGCCTCGCGCAGCAGCCGCGTATCCTTCTCCCCCAGCAGAACCGTCGCTCCCGCCTTCTCCGGCGAGTTCAGCATCACCTTGCTATACGCCGCATAAAACGGCGACTGAAACAGCGCGCTGTTGATTGCCTCAAAAAACGCAGCCGGATCGATTCCCTGCCCCTCCGCATAAACAAACGCCTCGCTCAGCGAATAAAGCATCGCGCTGATCAAAAAATTTCCGCCGAGCTTCACAGCGTGCGCCTGCTCGGGCTCCTTGCCCACCACAGAAATCCCCCGCGAAAAAGCTTCCAGCAACGGCCGCGCCTTCGCAACAGATTTCTCCGCGCCCGCCGCGATCACCCACAACCGCCCCTCCTCGGCCACGCTCGGCCGTCCGAACACAGGCGCCGCAACAAATTCATGTCCGCGCCGCGCATGTTCGTTGGCCAACCGCTCGCTCAGTGCCACGCTGATGGTGCTGCACGCAATGTGGAGCACGCCCGGCGACAGCGCGTCCATCAATCCGTTCGAGCCGAACATCACCTCTTCGTTCGCCGCATCGTCAAACAGCATCGTAATCACGGCGTCCGCGCCCAGCTCCGCCTCGGCGGGCGTTCCTGCCGCAATCGCGCCCTCGCGCAGCAGCGGTTCCGTCCTGCCTTCCGTGCGATTCCACACGAGCATCTCATGGCCGGCGGCAAGCAAATGCCGCGCCATCGGTGTGCCCATCTTGCCCAGGCCAAGAAATCCAATTCTCATGGGGAGATTGTAGAGGACGGTCGTTCGTGGGTCGTGCCTCGTGTGCCGTAAATCAGTGCTGAGAACGCCCTATAAAGTTTCAAACGTCTTGCGACGGACCCACGAACCACGATTCACGCTTCACGATTCACGCTTCACGAACCACGAGCCACGGTTCACGATTTCAAACACACTCTCATGCCGCGTCTGATCTTTTCGCAGGCTCCACAGATGTATCGACCCGCTCCACCTGTTTTCCGAAATGCTCTAATCTCGACGATTCACAGCGGTGGCATAGCTCGGCTGATTCCAGGTCCGCCTCCCAGGTCGAAGTGGCGATTGTCGAGTAGCACCTGGTGCATATGGAGTCTATCCCTCCATCGGGATTGCACCGTCGCACAAAATCAGGCAAAGAAGACGTCACGTCGACCCCCTGCACAAACCCTCTTGCCTACAAGTTCCAAACGTAGAGGTAATCGTCATCCGTTGCGGTGCCCACAGACTTGCCAATTTTTCGCGTGGCGCGGCTGAGAGCCGAGCGCACGTTAGTCTTGGTGTCTTTCAACTCGTCCAGCGGAATCTTGAGTGCTGTGCCCCCGTCCAGACCCTCCAGGTCATTCAGGATTCGGTTCACGATCTCTCTGTGTTTGCCATGCCGGCCCGTGGGTACATCCACTCGCGCCGTGGTCTTGAACGTACGAGCCTTGTTCTGAGGCATAGATAAGATCCCCAACCTGTATCGCTAACGAGACGCTAACGAGAAGTTATAGCTGCGCTAATCAACGCACTAAATATAGCATTAACCAAAATAAAGTCAACCGTTATTCGCAATCTTACAAATTCTGTAAGTCGTTTTATAAGAGCAGGTTAAACATAGGACAAAGAAAAAGTCCCCGTATCTGTGGATTCGGCCTACGGTTGATCCAGGTGCAGATTGAATCAGAAAATCAGGCATTTTGAAGTTGTGCCTCTGTCTGTCGTATTGCAAAAGGCCCATCTTCTTGAAAAAGACCATCCCGGCGTGAAAGCGCCTCACAGACGTCGCAGGACCATCGCAAATAAATCCACCAAGGCTTCCCCACCCAACCAGGGAAATGATCGAGAAAAGTGATGCAAAGAATCTTCGTTGTGGATGATGAGCAGGTGATTGCCGATACTCTGTCCGCGATTCTCAAGAGCTCCGGCTATGACGCGATCGCGTTTTACGACGCTGAAACTGCGCTCGCCGCATGCGAGCACCAGCGGCCCGATTTTGTCATAACAGACGTTTCCATGCCCGGGATGAATGGCATCGAAATGGGCGTCGAAATCCGGAACCGCTTCCCCGAATGCGGAGTTCTTCTCTTCTCGGGAAACGCGGCAACGTCGGACCTTCTCGAAAAGGCAAAAGAAAAAGGCTGCAATTTCGATGTGCTTACCAAGCCAGTGCATCCGAAAGAACTCCTGGCCAGACTCGAGAGCGCCATTCGGCGTCCGATTGAATCACAAATCAGTCTCGACGATCCGGACGAAATCGCGGTCTGAGCATTTGGAAGTCCACCGCGATTCCATTCTGCCGCCCAGCTTGATCATGCACTTGATGACATATTCGGGCATCCGCATTTCAAGCTTGTCATCTTGAGCGGAGTGCCGCGGGGGTGCTCTCTGGGCCTGGGACAAAGTCGAAAGATCTGCGGTTGCTTTTTTCCCGCCGCGCGGCCCGCGAAGGCGTTCTTTCCGGATAGCCTGTCATTGGCGCTGGTTTTCGGTTGATGAGCGCTTTGGCGATGATGCATTGATCGAGATCAGGCCACGCCGCTAGGTTTCCCGGTTGCTGTTGCTAGGAAGCGTTAGGCGTTGCCCCGAAGGACCTCTTCCCTTTATTCCGGTTGATTGCCTTTAGCAGGTCCTTTTCGATCCTATGAAGCAGCCAAGAATTGGCGACATCGATCACCTCATCTACCACTCCGCAAACGCCTTTCGTGAATTTCAGAGGATTTGCGCGATCGCTCGCCCATACTGCGGGGTGAACGTAATTGCGGGCCTTTCGGATCTCGTGGGAGTAACCGGCAAGAGTTGTGCGCTTTCCGCCCCACCGGATAAGTTTCGCCGGAAACCAACCCAACTCGTCGGCGATGCTGATTAGTTGATGTAGAGAGAATTCCAGCGCTCTATTGCGCTTGCCGCGAAAACGCTTCCCCTTATAGACCGTAGTCCTCTTCACTTCTTCCGGATAGAGAAAACACATTGCCTGCAGCCCAGCCTCGAATGCGGAGACTCGCATCACTGTCGCCGCGAGGTAAGCTTTTGCACGGACAGACCTCTTTGCCTCGCGACGATATAAAAGCATCAGTTCGTTTAGCCGCTCGGATGTGGTCATTAGACCTTTAAGCTGCTGCCTTGGCGGATTCTACAATGCCCTGTAAGGTCCTTGTCGCGGAGTCTGGATCGCGCAGATCGTCGGCAGGCACAATGTGAATCCGGTTTGCCTGAGATGACTCTTTGGACCGGTTGAATCCAGTATCGCAAGTGAGCAAATGAAGAGAAGGATCGGCTAGGTAAATGAGCAATTCAGAATCGTAAACGTCGTTGGCGCGCTTCGTCACGTTGTACTCGGGGTTCTCAATGGCGGCGTTGATACGCTGTTGCTCAAAACGATAATGAGCGTCGAGGTGAGTTAGAACCAAATCGACATCGACAGATTCCGGTTCCACACCTGCTCGGCGCGCAATGGACTGGGCAAAGATCCGGCGATCTTCAGCCGGGTCAATTCTCCCTTCCGCATTTACGCTGGCCCGCAGAGCGGTAAAGTTGTCCGCGGCCTCGTTCTTGCATTTGTCCAGGAGAGCCCGCATTTCCTCACCTTCTGCCTTGAGCTCCGCCGCGTTTGCAGCATTGAGGACTCTGTTGACTGCGTTGTTTATCGCCTGTGTAGTTATGTCTTGGCCGGGCTGCGTTTTGAATAGGCAAATCCGGAAGAAATCATCTGACCACGGAAGGACTCCGCAGGCGGCGGGATTGTGAACTCGGGGCAGTGCCTGAACAGCGGCGAACGCACTCTGCGCGCCCTCAGTTCCGAGCTGCGACAGAAGTTCAAGCGTGGCGAGCGGCGCCAGGAACAGCTGGAGCGCAATTTCTTGAGGGACGGTCCTCGTTGCGAACGCTTCGCCGAAATAGCGTAGAGCATTGGTGTCAGTGTAGATCCTGACCATGCGGGCCTCATTTCCTTCATCAATGGGTGTTTCTGATTTCCAATTGACGATATCAGGGCGAAGCGCTCATCCAGACTTGCAGAAGTCCAAACAATCGGGTTCCGGTCGTATCGTCGGCAACCCGCCATCTGACCACTAACCACTAATCACTAACCACTGCCTTTATCAGTTCGGCGTCCCCGTCGTCTCCGCCTCGCTGAACGTGCACTCCTGGCACTGGCACACGCGCCGCAGATACTCCCACGAGTAAATCCCGCCCGAGTGCCCGTCAGCCCAATTGAACTGGATCGCATACCGCCCCACCGGATGCGCGCTCACCGGCTTCGGCGGCGGCTCATACATCGGCAGCAGTTGCGCAGGCTTCGGCTTCGGCTGCCCCGCCTTGCGGCCCTGCTGCGCGCGCTCGTCCACGCACGTGGCGCAGGGACAGGCCTCGCGCAGCCACGCAAAACTCCACGCGCTCTTGTGCCCGTCGGCCCAGTCAATCTCCAGCCCCTTGCCCTCGGTCATCAGCACGCGCACCTTCTCCGGCGTGATGGCGATCTTCGGCAACGGCTGACTCCGCGCATCCGCGTGCGCCTGCTCCTCTTTCGTCGCGAAGCGTATGCCTTCGTGGCTCATAGCTCCAGTTTACAGCGGTCAGGTTTAAGAAGCCGCACACCGAAGATTGCGCAGATCGCGGCCAGTCACTGCGGTACCGCGCTCCCACGATCTGGGGATCGATCCTCAAAAACACGAGTGCTACGCTGTCTGCAATATGCCCACAGTAGAAAGTGCAATCGAAAGTTGGACGATGCCTCCCGAGTTGGAGCAGCCCTTGCCGCGCCGCGTCCGGCTCAGCGGTATGGGAATCATGAATTGCGTGCTCGCGGCCGCATCGATCGCCGTCGGCATTGCTGTAGCTTCCCAGGCGGTACGGGGCGAGTTGCGCCGCGAGGCTGATGGTCAGGTCAGGACCCGTCTGTTGTCTGCTGAGGGGCGTGAAACCCAGGCCACCGTTACGCGGCTGTCTTCAGCTTTGGGAATCCACAGCGTAGGCTACGATTTCACACTCGACGGCCTCTCCTATTCTGGCTTCGCCGTCATGGCGGCTTCGCATTGGCAGGCGCTTCAGGTCGGCTCGCCCCTGGAAATCCTCTATCTGCCCTCCGATCCCCCAAAGTCATATCCGGAGTCGGACCCGCCAACGTCCCAAACTCATTGGCTCATGGTCTTGCTCGCGGGCGGAAACGGCCTGTTCTTTATGTCACTTTTCGCCGCCATTCAGCTATCCGCCGTATTGCCCAAGCGCCGTCTGCTGGCCCGCGGTCGTCCCGCCCGAGCCGTTATCACTCGCTGCAACGCGGGCTCCCGCGGAAGAAGTACCGGGTACTTCCTCCATTACGATTTCTCTTTGCCCGACGGAAGCAAATCTCAGGGAAAGGTATTCCGCAGCGAGCCGACGACCGAGGGCTCATCCGCCACGGCTCTCTACGATCCCGATCGTCCCGGGCGCAACACTCTATATCCTTTGCAATCGGTAAAGCTGGCGGACGCCTGAGGCAAGTGCGGTCGGCCGTTAAACAGTGACGCGGCGAAGTCAGTGAAAAAGCTCCTTCACCCTTTCACTCCTTCACTCTTCTTTCTTCACTTCTTCACTGAAATGTGCTCATAGTGCACCGCCAGCGAATAGATCACAATCACCAGCACAAGGCTCACGCTGTTGGTAGTGACCACGGCGAGCGACCGAATGCTGACACCATAGAGCAGCCACAGCACCACACCCACGCCGAAGACCAGGAACATCGCCAGCGACAGATCGTGCGCGCTCTTCGATCGCCATATCCGATGCAGTTGCGGCACCAGCGACAGCGTGGTGCAGAATCCCGCCAGCAACCCGATCAGCTCCGTCACCCACCGTGCAGGCATTCGTTCAGTTCCTTTAGGCGCTCGAAGACTCCTTGCGCGCCAACCTCAACATACCTGCGTGTTGCGGTCCCCGCATGTGTCCGGGCTCACGGAATTCGAGCGCGGCAGAATGACCGCCAGCGGACTCTTCTGCCCGCTGTTCTCTTTCCCATCCCCGCTCACGATTCCCCCCTCCCCGGCCGCCGCCTCCTGTCCAAGCTGTCAAGCCCCCTCCCCGCCCCTCCAACCCATCCCAGCTCCGCCAACTCGCTGGTTCTGTTTCACTTACTCACTCTTTTCACCCCTTCACTTTTTTCTCTGAAGTTTGCCGGTAATTATGCCCATAAGGCGCACAATGGACCCATGCTGAAACTCAACCGACTTCCCGCCGGCCCGCGCGGCGACGCCCTTCGTTTCCGTCAACCGATGTTTACTGATCGGTACACAGACCCCGCCAACGCGAAAATTAATACCCCTCGTTTTTTCTTGGCGGAGCGTACATTTGATAAACATATAAGTCATTTAGGATCAATCAGTGCTGCACCAATTTTGGTGCAAGTTTACTGAAAAAATAACGGTAATTTTGTAGTAAACTTCGCCCCGACCCCTCGCTGTCACCGTTTCTGGTTCCTGGCTCCTCCGTCCCCGCGCCCGCAGGCGGCCGACCGTTGGCTATTGGCCATTGACTACCGGCTATTGGCTACAGGCTACTGGCTACTGGCTATTGGCTTTTCGCTATTGGCTATTGGCTATTGGCTATTGGCTACTGGCTATTGGCTATTGGCTACTGGCTACTGGCTCTCTTCTCTTCACTGTCTCCAGAAGAACCACGCCGCCATGCTCAGCCCGATCGCCACGACCAGCGCGCGCAGCACCGGCTGCGGCACCCGCTTCGCCATGCTCGCCGAAGAATACCCGCCAACCGCCGCCGCAATCATGGCCGCCACGCAATAGCGCCACACCACCTGTCCGTCCACGATGAAGATCACGAACGCGATGCCATTCGCCATCAGGTTTGCCACCACCTTCAGCGCGTTGATCGCGTGGATGTCTTCGTAGCCGTAGAGCCCCAGCATCGTCATAAACACAAATCCCGCGCCGGCGCCGAAGTAGCCGACATAAAAGCTGACTACGATTGCCGAAAGAAACAACGCGATGTGCCGCGACTTTGACGGAAGCTCTCCGCCATGCCCGGCGCGGCTGTGCCGCGCGCGCTTCAACCGTTCCAGCCTGCGTGAAACCGGCCCGCTCACAGCAAAGATTGTTGCGGCCACAAGCAGCAGCCAAGGAACCAGGTGCAGAAATGTCGCTTGCGGCGTGTTCAGCAGCACAATCGCTCCGGCCGTGCCGCCAATCAGTCCCGCCGTACCCATCAGCACCGCGGCGCGTACATTCTTGCGCACGTCCGGCCAGTACGCCGCTACCGACGTCAATTGCCCCGGCCAGATCGCCACCGTATTCGTGGCATTGGCCTGGACCGGCAGAATTCCCGTGCCGAGCAGCGCCGGAAACGACAGAAACGACCCTCCGCCGGCAACCGCGTTCAAAACGCCGGCAAGAAAAGTGGCGATTACCAGCCACACCCATCGCCAGTCAATCCCCGCCGCCCATGCCGGAAAGTGCATGAAGCGGATTGTATTCGAAGCGCCCCGATCTCCCCCGCCCGCCTCCGATCCCCGAGCGGAGGAGCCGAGACAGGAGCAATCCCGGCCGACGATTAGCACATAAACATATGAAAAATAATTACTTGAAGAATTCCTCAAAATATTAGCGTATTTCGCTCATATTTTATGAATCATTTGTGCTATAGTCTCATCAGATAGGTTGAGTGGCTGGGCCGAAGGCCTGTAGCCCCGCCTACAAATTTCAGATCCATCTGGAGGAATTCATCATGGCAATCACTCGTTGGGACCCGTTCCGTGAAGTCGTCGCATTGCAGAACCGGCTTAACTCCGTATTTCGCGATTTCAATGAAACTGGCGATAGCGCGCTGACAACGGCCAGCTTTGTGCCGGCTGTCGACGTCTATGAGGACGAAAAGAAAGTCGTCCTGAAGCTCGAAGTTCCGGGAATCGAAGAGAAAGACCTCGATGTGAGCGTCGAAAACAACACGCTGACCGTCAAGGGCGAGCGCAAGTTCGAGAAAGAAGAGAAGGAAGAGAACTTCCATCGCATTGAGCGGCGCTATGGCAGCTTCTATCGCGCATTCACGCTGCCTTCGACCGTGGACACCGAGAACGTGGCCGCAAGTTACAACGCCGGCGTGCTGAAGCTTGAGCTGAAGAAGAAGCCCGAAGCCCAGCCGAAACAGATCAAGGTGAACGTGAACGCGAACCATACGCTGGCGGCGTAAAGCAGTCGCCAGCGATCAGCCCTCAGCTTTCAGCTCAGTGTGCTGATTTTGGCCGCGCAGGCCGATTCGGAAGTGGCGCCGGGGGAACCGCACGACTTTCCTCGGCGCTTGTTTTTTTAACGTTAGTCCGTCAGGATGAACACAACCTGTTGAGCTCGAACCCTGGTTCCCGCATCAGGATGAACACAACCTGTTGAGCTCGAACCCTGGTTCCCGCATCTGAGGGCTGAGAGCCGATAGCTAGGAGCTGTTTTCATGGCCATACGTTGGGACAAATTCACCGTCAAGTCGCAGCAGGCGATCCAGGCTGCGCAGTCGCACGCCGCTGAGTTCGGCAACCCTGCGCTCGAGCCCGTGCACCTGTTGCTCGCACTCGTCGAGGATCGCGAAGGCGTGGTCCCTGCTGTGCTCGAAAAGATCGGTGTACCCATTGAGCATCTTGAAAGCGATCTGCGCGGAATTGAGCAGAAGCTGCCGCGCGTGGCTGGCGTTGCCGCGCAGCCCAGCCTCAGCCAGGCGCTGACCCGCGTTCTTGAGCAGGCGTTTCGCGAGGCCGAAAACTTCAAAGACGAGTACGTTTCCACCGAACACATGCTACTTGGCATAGCGCACTTGAAAAGCGACCCCGCGCGCGACGTGCTGGTCGGGGCGGGTGCAACCCACGAAGCCATCTTGCAGGCGCTCACCGCCGTGCGTGGCACGCAGCGTGTCACGGACCAGAATCCCGAGGGCAAGTTCCAGGCCCTGGAAAAATATGCCAAGGACCTCACTGATCTCGCGCGCCGCGGCAAGCTCGATCCGGTGATCGGCCGCGACGAAGAGATTCGCCGCGTCGTGCAGGTATTGAGCCGCCGCACCAAAAACAATCCCGTCCTGATTGGCGAACCCGGCGTTGGAAAAACTGCCATCGTCGAAGGCCTCGCCCGTCGTATCGTCTCCGGCGACGTGCCCGAAGGCCTGCGCGACAAGCGAGTCATCGCGCTCGATCTCGGGTCCATGCTCGCGGGCGCAAAGTTTCGCGGTGAGTTTGAGGATCGTCTCAAAGCCGTTCTCAAGGAGATCGAGGAATCGAACGGCCAAATCATCCTGTTCATCGACGAGCTGCACACGCTCGTCGGCGCCGGAGCGGCCGAAGGCGCGATCGACGCCAGCAACATGCTCAAGCCGGCTCTGGCACGCGGCGAGCTGCGGGCCATCGGTGCAACCACGCTGAATGAGTACCGCAAATACATCGAAAAGGACAAGGCGCTCGAGCGCCGCTTCCAGATCGTCTACGTCGGCGAGCCGAATGTCGAGGACACGATCGCGATTCTTCGCGGTTTGAAGGAGCGCTACGAGTCGCACCACAACGTGCGCATCAAGGACTCGGCGATTGTGGCCGCGGCAACGCTTTCGCACCGCTATATCAGTGACCGCTTCCTTCCCGACAAGGCGATCGACCTGGTCGATGAAGCCGCGGCGTCGCTCGCCATCCAAATCGGTTCCGTGCCGACGGAAATCGACCAGTTGGAGCGCCAGGCCACTTCGCTCGAGATCGAGCGCGCTGCACTCAAACGCGAAACCGACCCGGCCAGCAAGGAGCGTTTGTCCGAAGTCGACCAGATTCTGGCCGAGACCAAGGAAAAAGCGACGGCCCTGCGCGCCCGCTGGACGAAAGAGCGCGAAGCCATCACCCGCATCAGCGACTTGAAGAAGAAAATCGAGGCGCTGCGCTTCGAAGCCGAAGAGCAAACACGCAAAGGCCAGCTCGATCGAGCCGCGCAGATTCAGTATGGCGAGTTGCCGAAACTCGAGGCCGAGCTGAAGAAGCTCGATGCCGCGCAGGGCAAAGCCGGCGCTGCTCGCATGTTGAAGGAAGAAGTCGACGAAGAAGATATCGCCCGCATTGTGAGTAAGTGGACAGGCATTCCTGTCTCGCGCATGCTCGAGGGCGAAGTGAAGAAGCTCGTCCAGATGGAAGACCGCCTCCGCGAGCGCGTTGTCGGGCAGGACGATGCGTTGAGCGTCGTGGCCAATGCCATACGCCGTTCGCGTGCGGGCCTCAGCGATCCCAAACGGCCAATCGGTTCGTTCATTTTCCTTGGCCCCACCGGCGTGGGCAAGACCGAGACTGCGCGTGCTCTCGCTGAGTTCCTGTTCGACGACGAGCAGGCGCTGGTGCGCATCGACATGAGCGAGTACATGGAGAAACACGCTGTGGCTCGCCTGATCGGCGCGCCGCCGGGATATGTGGGCTACGACGAAGGTGGCCAGTTGACTGAAGCCATTCATCGCCGTCCGTACGCGGTGATTTTGTTCGATGAAATCGAAAAAGCGCACCCGGATGTCTTCAACGTGCTTCTGCAGGTGATGGACGACGGCCGGTTGACCGATTCGAAAGGCCGCACTGTCGACTTCAAGAACACGGTGCTCATCATGACGTCGAACCTCGGCGCGGCCATGCTCGCCGGCGAAAAGTTGAAGACCGAGCACGATTTTGACATGGCTCGCGAGAGCGTGATGCGCATTTTGCGCGAGCATTTCAGGCCGGAGTTTCTGAACCGCGTAGACGACATTGTGATCTATCGTCCGCTGGGCAACGCGCAGTTGAGCCAGATTCTCGATCTGCGCCTCAACGAGTTGCGCAGGCTGCTCGAAGATCGCGCCATCTCGATCGAATTGACGGAGCCGGCGCGGCAACTGATTCTGGCATCTGGATCCGATGCGGCGTACGGCGCGCGTCCGCTGAAGCGTGCTCTGCAGCGCATGGTGCAGGACAAACTGGCAATGAAGATCCTCGATGGCGAGGTGCTGCATGGCTCGCACGTGAGGATCGACGTGGACCGCAAGTCGAACGAACTGGTCTTCGAGCCCATGGGGCGCGAAGCGATGGCGTAAAAGCAGTTGTCAGTGAGGTCAGGGATTCACATGGCGAACCATGACCCTGCATCGCGACAGGCGGCATGTCACTGCGCCGGGACAGCGAAAAACTGAATCTGCGCGTCCGTCAGGACCGCTAGTTCGGCGCCGTCCGGCGAAAGAGCGAAGCCGCCGTGGCTGGTGGTCGGCTCGTCCACGCGCACGGCAAAAAGCCGTTTCCCGCTGGCCGAGTTATAGACGCGCAGTTCCTCCGATTCAAGATCGCCGCCGGTGAAATCCATGCCGGGCGAGAGGTCGCGGTTAGCGCGAACCATCTTGACGGCAAACATCGACTCCGACTCGCTTCCAGCGATCTCCTGTCCCACCTCTCGCGGGCCGGCCTCCCCGTGCATCAGCATTTTGCGGTCGGCGCGAATCACGCGGTACTCCGCGCGATCGCTTCCGAGTGCGCAGCTCATCAAAAAGAGCAGGTCGGGAGCCACGCTTGAAAGTTCGGGCGTGCACAGCGACGCGAAATGGGCCAGCGTGGACTGCTTTCCGTCCCAGGAGTTCAGCGCGATCCGATAATGGTTGTTCGGCTGAGAGAGCAGCACGGCCTGGCCCTCGTTAAGCATGGTCGGCGGCTGCAGATTCGAAACCGTCGACGCCCGCGCAATCACCTTGAAGTCCTTGTCGAGGATCGAAACTTCGACGTCTTCTTCGGGCTCTTCAAAGAGCTGGTCGCGAATCTTGGCGTGAAGTTCAGGCGAATACCGCTCGCGAAATGTCGCAACCCGACGAGCTGATCATTGGGCGCAATGCGGACGAAAGCCAGCGGCCCAGCCAGCGGAAACGCCTGCTGCACCGCGAGGTCGGGTCCGTACACGCGCAACTCGTTGCCGACATGAACCAGGATGCGCTGATGCGGCAGCGGCCAAAGATAGCGGCCCCTCCCCGTGTTCTCCCAATCGACGGCACGAACCACTGTCCGGCTTTGCGTGTCGATCAGCACCGCGCGGATCACGCGGCGCACCGCACTCGCGCTGTCATCGCCCTCGCGGCGAATCAGGCGGTGCGCATTGAAGGCGAAGAGCAATTGTTGCGGACCGACCCAGGCCAGAGCATCGTCGTCGGTAAACTCTTCAAGATTCATTGACGGCCGCGGCGCGTATCCAAGCGGGCGAACGGCAATGGACGCGCCGCTCGGCCCAGCCAGCTCGCGCGCACTTACCGGAAGATCTACGGCGCATCCCGGCGGCGCGCACGCCTCCAGGTCATCCGGCGATTCGACGGCAGATGGCGCAACTCCCGGCTCGGGGAGCGCGCCAGGCGGTGCAGAGGCGGCCGGCACCTCGAGCTTGATGGCGACTTTTGTGAAAACCAACTCCGAAGGAACCAGCAGGAATTGCGTGTAGGCATCGAGCGTCACATCCTCGCCACGCGTGGAAAGGATCGAGCTTTGCCTGGGGCCGGTCCCGAGATCCAGCTTCATTCCCTTGATCCCTATCACGTCGCCGGGCTGGACCTTGGAGCTCATCGGGAAATGATGATTGACGCTGGTCATATGCAGCGAAGGCGTCATCACGCTGAGGTCGATGCCGCCCAGACCCGTAGTGTTGGTCTCGCCGGTTAGGCCATCGATGCTCATCGAGGTCGGCATCTTGAACATCAGATTGACATCGGTTTGATAGTTGCCTGTGGGCTCCGCGACCGCAGCCAGAAGCAGCGCCATGGGCCTCATTTCGGAGCCGCTGCACTGCGCCCGGTTGAATGCAAGCGCAAGCTTTGAATCACCGCGTCCTTTGTGCGCATCGGCAAGCTCAACCGTCGCCTCGACGGTCGAGCCCTCATGCAGCGTGCAGCCCAGGCCATTCCACTCGTGCGTAACACGCAGAAAGAATGTGGATCCGACCGTGAGGCGCCGGACATTCAGCGGCTTCAGCAGCTCGGCTTCGACAGGCCCGGGATTGCTATCCGGGGGCGGCTGGCACAGCGCGAAGCCGGCAACGATTCCCAGAATCAAAAATGTCGCGGTTTTCAATCGCATAGAGCCTCGCACCGGGAAAGGACCACTATTGTAGGCGATTTTCCCACAATCCTCCGATTCCGTTGTCATCGCCGTTTCAAACATATTGTTTCAAACTCTTTCTCAGTAATGAAAACCTGCACCGAGCATGGTCGCTTTGAGCCCGGGCTGCGATTCGAACCATGCAAGGTGGCGCTCGATGTCGCGCACCAGCATCTCCGCCAGATCGCGCGTGAATCCGTTGCGCACCACCGCGCGCTGGATTACGACGTCTTCGCGATTTGCCGGCATCCGGTAGGTCGGCACCTGCCATCCGCGATCCCGCAGCCGGTCACTCAAATCGTAGAGCGACCAGTTGGTCTGGCTCTTCAACTTCCACGCCAGCACAGGGAGATCGCGCGCATCGCCAAGAAGCTCGAATGGTCCCAGCGCCGCGAGCATCTTGCCTAAATGCACCGCGACCTCGTGGCAGGCGTGGTTAACTTCGCGGTAGCCCGTCTTTCCCAAGCGGATCAGGTTGTAATACTGCGCCACCACCTGGCTCGCCGGCCGCGAAAAATTGATGGCGAGGTGCTGCATGGCTCGCACGTAAGGATCGACGTGGACCGCAAGTCGAACGAACTGGTCTTCGAGCCCATGGGCCGCGAAGCGATGGCGTAAGGACTTGCCGTCCAGGCAATCGCGCCCGCGGCGCAACGAACAAGGAATCCGGTGCCCCAGGTCCCGATTTTGAGACATGGGATAGGACTATCTTCGACACGCGCCTGTAGTTCTGAATGGGCTGGCCTGGGGGGTCCGATTCGAAGGAGTTGCGGTCGTTCGGTTTCCGCATCGCTACGGCTGCAGCTCCTTCGGCGTGTAAACTCCACCCTTCACCAGCAGATCCAGAAGCTCCTTCGTTCTCGCGTGGCACGGCTCCATCTTCATGAACGTGTAGTTATCGTGCTCGGAGTCGATGACAGGTATCGGCTCTTTCGGGCCGGAAATCTGGTTCAGCATGGTCCAAACGCCCGCGGGCGGCGAAACCGTATCGATGAACCCGAATCCAGCCATCACCGGCGCCTTTATGCGCGAAGCAAAGTTGACGGTGTCAAAGTAGAGCGCCGTTTTCATTGCATCGGGATTGTCTGAGGGCCAATAAGGATAGCCAGCTTTGCGTCCGTGCAAGTCACCGTTGGTATCAGCGCCGGAGGGCACGCACACCAGCACATCGGTCACCTTGTCCGGCCGCAGTCCCGCGAGCGCCATGCTCTGCTGGCCGCCCATGCTCCCCCCTGTCAGCACCACCGTCTTGCCGTCCCAGTCCGTCCGCGTGGCGAGGTAATCGAGCACGCGCGAATCGCGCAGGTACATATCGAGAAAGTAGGACTTTTCGCGATCGGTGTTTCCAATCGCGTTGTAATTCGTCGGGATGCCGCCCGATGGATCCGACGGCAGCTTGTCGTGCGAGTCCACATTCAACACCAACCAGCCCTCGGCAGCGCGCATGGCATCGGCATGTGCGTTCAGCGCATAGACGCCGGCATATTGCAGCTGAATCAACGCGGGATATTTGCCATCTGCAATCGGCCGCGCCACATATCCGTGCGCCTTTGAGCCAAGCGCATCGAGCGCGAACATGCTCATCTCCACACCGGGCACGTCGGTCTGGACCGGAGCGAGTACAGCGTCGATAGGAACTTTGGCTTGCAGAGCCAGCTTGCCGTCCCAGAAGGCATCGAAGTCGGCCGGCCGCGGAGTTGAGAGAGGAATTTCGGTCGGCGCGACGGCGGCTCCAACCGCGTAAAGTCCGTTGTTCCGGCCAGTGTTGCCGCCGATCCAGTGCGGCACCATCGGCGTTGCGCTCGCGCCCGCCGTCGCGGATCCGGCCTGGGCGGCTGCCGTCGACGCAGCGTCCGGGGCCGGGCTGTTTGGGTTTGAGGCACCGGATCCCGGCTGGGTTGCGCTAACGGGCGCGGCACCGGGAGCACTGGAAGGCGCTGCGAGCGCGGCATATGGCTCAATCGCCACATAGATCATTTCCGGCTGATCGCCGACGATCTCGATCGTGTCCTTGCCCGAGGAAAGATCGAGCTTGCCTTCCTTCAGCACGACAGCATTGTTTCTGCGAATCGTCCACCTGTAAGCGTAAGTCGGCGCTTCGGGGCCAGGGGTCACCGTCCAGCCCACCGTTTCGCCGATCTTGTAAATGCCGTTCGCGTGGTAGGGCGTGAACGTTAGTTGCTGCGGAATCGGAGCCCGCTGGGCAATCGCCGCCGCAGTAATAAACAGAACAAAGCAGAAAGAGAAAACTCGGATACGCGTCATCGGAATCACGCGTTTGATGATACAGGACAGAGTCAGCGCTTGATCCCACGAGGATCGTCGCCCGAAGCCATCCTCGCTAAAAAACCGTCGCACGACACCGATGTCAAGCAGCGAAGATGCATCCCATCCCTTACTGTCGAAGTTCGACGACGGTCGCGCCCTGCCCGCCTTCGTTCTGAGGAGCTTCTGCGATTCCCGCCACGTGGGGATGCGATTTGAGAAATTCGCGCACGCCTCGCCGAAGAATGCCGGCGCCATGGCCATGAATAACGCGCACACGAGGCAGCCCGGCGAGAAAAGCATGATCGAGATATTTTTCGAGCTCGTCGTTGGCTTCGTCCACCGTGCGTCCGATTAAATTGATCTCCGCCCGCAGTTCATCGGTGTTCGCACTGGTCACCGTCACCTGCACGCCCTTTTGTTTCCGCGCGGCAGCAAGGGGATCGGCCTTCGCCTTGCTCGAATCTGCTCCAGAACCTGATGGCTCAGAGAGGTCGGAGCGATTGACGCGCATCTTGATCGGCCCCAGCGCCACTTCGAACAGATCTTTCTCGATTTCGCGCTGCACAACAGCAACTTTGCCCATCGACTTCAGGAGCACTTTGTCGCCGGGGACGACGTGGCGCAGCAGATGCGGCTGCGCGTTTTGGTCGCCCTGGTCCGCGCCGGTGCGATGAGCCACCACGGCCTGATTAAAACTCTCCTGAAACTCGCGCCGCAGGCGAGTGATGCGCCGCTCAGCCTCCTTCGACAGTTTCTGCTGCGCTGCACGATCTTCCACCGCGCGCACATTCTCGCGCATTTGATATTCGAATTCCTTCAGCAGCGATGCCAGCTTTGCTTCCAGTTCGCGCACGCGATTGCGCACTTCCACATCGCCCTCGCGCTCAAGCCGCTTTCTTTCTAGGTTCAGCGCATATTGCTCTTCACGCGTCTTTTTCTTGTCTTGCTCAAGCTCTGCTAGCTCTGCATGGAGCTTGTCAAGGAATCGCGCGATATCGCCCTGTTGCGAGCCCAGCCTTTCCCTCGCGGCCGCAATGATCTCCGCGTTCAATCCTAGCCGCTCCGCCGTCTGAATCCCGGCCGACGCGCCCGGCACGCCGAGATGGAATCGATAATTGGGAACCAGCGTTTGCTCATCCACGCCCGCCGCTACGTTGCGCACGCCCGGAGTGTTCGCCGCATAGACCTTGAGCGATGTGTGATGTGTCGAAATCAGTGTCCACGCTCCTGCTTTAAGAAAATGATGCGCCACGGCTACGGCCAGCGCCGCTCCCTCCTCGGGATCGGTCGCCGAGCCAAGCTCGTCGAGCAGCACCAGCGAGCGCGAATCGGCCAGCCGCGACAATCGGTCGAGATTTACGATGTGAGCGGAGAACGTGGAGAGCGCCGCCTCGATCGACTGCGCATCGCCGATATCGGCGAGGAACGCCGTGAATACCGGAAAGCTTGCGCGCTCTGCGGGAACCTGAATCCCCGCCTGCGCGATCATTGCCAAAAGCGCCGTCGTCTTAAGCGCCACGGTTTTTCCGCCGGTGTTCGGGCCGCTGATGATGAGCTCCCGCTCATCCGCGGTCATTTCCAGATCGAGCGGAACAATCTTTCCGCCACTTGCCCGCAGCCGCTTTTCCAATAATGGGTGCCGCGCCGCTTTGAGCAACAATTCCTTCGCATCGAACACCGGTGCAACGCAATTGAATTGAATCGCGAACCGCGCTCGGGCCAGCAAGCTATCCACCAACGCCAGTACGCGCGCGCCCTCGACTAAGCTGCCGGCATAGCCGGCAACCTGCCGCGTGAGCGCGACAAAGATGCGATGAATCTCCGCCTGCTCTTCTTCAATGAGCCGGACGAGCTCGTTATTCTGTTCGATTGTTTCCAGCGGTTCAACATACACGGTTTGCCCCGACGAGCTGGCGCCATGAACCACGCCGCTGACGCGCCGCTTGAGCTCCGCGCGTACCGGAATCACAAACCGTTCGCCGCGAATCGTGATTACGTCGTCCTGCGTCGCGTTTTCTGCTGAAAGCTTCCGAAGCGCCGCGCGGAGGCTCTCTTCGATCACTCGCTGCTGCCGCTCCTGCTCGCGACGGATGCGATTCAATTCCGGCGAGGCATCGTCGGCCAACGTGCCGTCGGGCTGGATTTTGCGCTCGATGGCTTCGGCCAGTTTCCCCAACGACAAGGACCTGTCGTTGGGAACCCCAGGGAGCGGCCGCAAACTCGTTGTCAGCGACGCTGAAAGCTGCGTGAGCTGAGGCAGCTTTCCGGCCAGACGCGCCGGAGGCTCGCGCAACAGCGCCTGCCACGAGGCAACATCGTTGGCAAGCCTCGCAATGCTTTGCAACTCCATTGCTTCCAGCGCTGCGCCTTCAATCTGTGCCTTGGCGACAAGCTGGGTCGGATCGCTGAGGCCGCCCAAGGGGATGGAAATCTGTTCCTCGAGGATCAGCCGCACTTCTGCAGCCAGCAAGTGCTGGTGCGCGATCCAATCCTCATCGGTTGAGGGATGCAGAGCGAGAATTGCCTCGCGGCCGACCGGCGACGCGGCGAACCCTGTTACCAGCGCCAACAACGGCTGCCACTCGAGAGCGGCCAAATCGGCCCGCTCTACCGGCGATGGAATGGGCGGCAACAAATTGGATTCGTTGAGCAGCATCTTCTGCCATTATGGCAGCGAGGGGCAGGGCACTGGCGCTTCAGTCTTTTTTAGCGCTCGACTTCGGCGCGGCGGCAGGCGTGGCGGGCGCGGCCGGAGCGGGCGACGCTGCCGCAGCGCTGCTCTCCGCAGCGGGCGCTTTCGTTTTCGCGTCCGATTTGGTCTCCGGCTTCGCGTCCGGCTTGCTTTCAGAAGCTGCAGAACCAGACTTCGGCGCGTAGTCGTTCACGTACCAGCCGGAGCCTTTAAAGCTCAGGCCGGGAGCGGTCAGCAAACGCTCCAGTTCGCCGCCGCATTCCGGGCAAGTTTTCTCCGGCTCGTCATTGAAGCGCTGAATTTTTTCCAAACGGTGGCCGCACTGGGTGCAGCGATACGGATACAGCGGCAAGGTATCTAACCCCTCGGCGAAGAATAATTCGCTCTCTCTATTGTATCGGGCGGGCGGCAAATCCATTGCGAACTTGCCGCCCAGCGAACATGCCGGAGGTCACGTTTGGACCGGTGGTTAATGAACCTGGATCGGCACCGACGCGCTCATGTTCTCCCACGCCAACGTCAGCGTGCCTTTGCCTCCGCCGTTGTCGGTGATAGTCCAGGTCAGGTCCTCAAGCAGCGGCGCGGTGGTTGTGGTCATCGGCGTCCTGCCAAGGTCCTGAGTCTTGTCGTAGGCAAGCCCCCACTCGCCCGTCTTCTTGCTCACGATGAGCACCCAGTGAGCGGGGTCGGAGATATCGATGAACAGCGTGTAGGTTCCTGCGGGCACGTTCAGGTCGCCAATCGTTAGATCTGCATCGGTCTTCAGCGTCGTGGCCGCATTGGCGCCGCCGCGCCAAATAGGATACTGCGATCCGCCGCTCGTCGCAATCAAACCATCCTTGGTGTAGATTTTGCCGGCGCGCCCGCGCACGCGCGGAGAGCTGTAGTTGATGGTGATGTTTTTGCCGCCGATTGTGGCTGAAGCTGTGGCGGGCGGGCTCAGCGGCGGGGCTTTTTGCTGGGCCAGAAGAGTGGTTGCGGCAAACAGCAGGCAGGTGCAAATCAAGGTGTGCTTCATGGGATTATTTTTCCTCCGGGTAGAGCCTTGCTTCTGGGGTCGGCTCCGACGCAGTTTCGTAACGCGATTGATTGTCGCACCGCGTGGCCCTGTTGTGAAAGCCGCCCGTGTGAAAACCCTGTTATGATGCGCCCAAGGACGAGGAATGGCAGACGGATCGAACACCAATTCGGCGGGTGGGCGCTTTCGCGCGGCGCTTGCGGCCGAGAAACCTCTGCAGGTTGCAGGCACCATCAACGCCTACGCGGCGAAGCTCGCAGAAGCAGCTGGATTTCGCGCGATTTATCTTTCTGGCGGCGGGGTGGCCGCCAACTCGCTTGGGCTTCCTGACCTCGGCATCAGCACCATGGAAGATGTTCTAACGGATGTTCGCCGCATCACCGACGCGTGCGCACTTCCTCTGCTCGTCGATATCGATACCGGCTGGGGCAGCGCCTTTAACATCGGGCGGGCCATTCGCCAGATGGTCAAGGCCGGCGCGGCCGCGGTGCACATCGAGGACCAGGTGGGCGCGAAACGCTGCGGTCATCGGCCGGGTAAAGAGCTCGTCCCTCAAGAAGAGATGGTCGATCGGATCAAGGCCGCGGTCGACGCGCGTTCCGATCCCGCATTCGTCATCATGGCGCGCACCGATTCTCTTGCAGGCGAAGGGCTCGACCGCGCCATCGAGCGCGCACAGAGCTACCTTGCCGCCGGCGCGGACATGATCTTTGCCGAAGCGGTTACCGAGCTAGCGCAATACACCGCATTTCGCAAGGCCGTCGGCGTGCCCATCCTCGCCAATGTGACCGAGTTCGGCAAAACTCCGCTCTTCACGCGCGATGAACTCGCCAAGGCCGGCGTCGACATCATCCTTTATTGCTGCGCGGCGTATCGCGCGATGAACGCGGCTGCTCTGAAGGTGTACGAGGCGATTCGCGCTGAAGGCACGCAGAAAAATGTGCTACCGCTGATGCAAACCCGCGATGAGCTTTACCGCTATCTCGATTACCATGCCTACGAGAAGAAGCTCGACGAATTGTTCGCCCGCGAAAAGAAGACCACATAGACATTCCTCGCTTCGATTCGATAGCTTAAAGCTCTCTGGAGGTCGATCCATGAGCACTCAGGAGGCGAGCCAAGCGGCCGCCTTCAAACCCAAGAAGTCCGTCGCGCTCTCTGGCACTGCCGCCGGAGAGACAGCCATTTGCACGGTCGGCCACACCGGCAACGACCTGCACTATCGCGGCTACGACATTAACGACCTCGCAGAGCATTGCGAGTTTGCCGAGGTTGCATATTTATTGATCTACGGCAGGCTGCCGACTTCCGCCGAGCTCGCAGAGTATAAAAATCACTTAATCGGCCTGCGCGGCCTTCCCGATGGCGTGAAGCACGCGCTTGAGCAGTTGCCTGCCTCGGCGCATCCCATGGACGTGCTTCGCACCGGCGTTTCCGTGCTCGGCTGCATTCGGCCTGAAGCGGCAGACCACAACGTCGCCGGCGCGCGGGCCATTGGCGACTCGCTTCTCGCCGCACTGCCGTCGATGCTTCTTTATTGGCACCATTTCGCGCGCAACGGAAAGCGCATCGCCGTCGACGCCGACGCGGAGCCGCTCGCGGCACATTTTCTTCACCTGCTCCATGACCGCCCTGCCAGCGCCGAGTGGATCCATGCCATGCAGGTGTCGCTGATTCTCTACGCAGAGCACGAATTCAACGCGTCTACTTTCGCCGCTCGCGTCATCGCCGGCACCGGCTCCGACATTTATTCGTGTGTCACCGGCGCTATCGGCGCTCTCAAGGGGCCAAAGCACGGCGGAGCCAATGAAGTCGCGCTCGAAATTCAGCAGCGGTATGCGTCGCCGCAGGAGGCCGACGCCGACATCCGCCGGCGCGTTGATGCGCGCGAGGTCATCATCGGCTTCGGCCATCCTGTCTACACCATCAGCGATCCGCGCTCGAACATCATCAAGCAGCAGGCTCGCCGGCTGGCGATCGATGCGGGCGGCAAGCGCCTTTTTGCCGTCGCTGAGCAAATCGAGACCACCATGCACGAAACCAAGCGCATGTTTCCCAATCTCGACTGGTTCTCGGCCGTCGCCTATCACCTCATGGGCATTCCCATCGAACTGTTCACTCCGATTTTTGTGATGGCGCGAACCGCAGGCTGGTGCGCGCACGTCATCGAGCAGCGCGAAAGCGGCAAGATTATTCGGCCCTCGGCCATCTATACTGGGCCGGAGAATCTGCAGTTCATTCCGATCAGGGACCGCCGCTAGCTTTGCGGATTTAAGGCCTCCGTTGAAGATTGTCATTCTGAACGGAGTCACGGAGTGGCGGGACGAAGTCGGACAATCTGGCGTTGCTTCTCGAGAAGTCACCGCCGACAGGGAACAACAAGGAACGCAAATTGTCTACGCACGACACCAGCACCCGTCCCGCGCCTGACCAGGTTCTGTGCGACATTGCCGACTATGCGCTCGGCTACGAAATCACGAGCGATCTCGCATGGTCTACTGCGCGCGCGTGCCTCATTGACTCGCTCGGCTGCGGTCTTGAAGCGCTCGAGTATCCTGCATGCACCAAGCTCCTCGGCCCCATCGTCCCCGGCACTGTCGTTCCCCATGGGGCGCGCGGTCCGGGAACCAATTTCCAACTTGATCCGGTGCAGGCCGCGTTCAACATTGGTGCGATGATTCGCTGGCTCGACTTCAACGACACGTGGTTGGCCGCCGAGTGGGGGCATCCCAGCGACAACCTCGGCGCAATCCTGGCCGTGGCGGATTGGCTCTCGCGTTCGGCTCCTGCGGAGGGCAGACCTTTGGTCAGGATGCGTAACGTGTTGGGAGCCATGATCAAGGCGCACGAGATTCAAGGCTGCATTGCGCTCGAGAACTCCTTCAACAAGGTCGGCCTCGATCACGTTGTGCTGGTGAAGGTGGCATCAACTGCCGCTGTCTGCAAGTTGCTCGGCGTCACGCGCGAACAGACCATTAATGCCTTGTCACTCGCATGGGTCGACGGCCAGAGCCTGCGCACTTATCGCCACGCGCCCAACACGGGCTCGCGCAAAAGCTGGGCCGCGGGCGACGCTGCGAGCAGGGCTGTGCGATTGGCGTTGATGGCTCGCGCGGGCGAGATGGGCTATCCGTCGGCTCTGACCGCGAAGACGTGGGGGTTCTACGATGTCAGCTTCCACGGCCAGGCGTTCAAATTCCAGCGGCCCTACGGCTCTTATGTCATGGAGAACGTGCTGTTCAAAATCAGCTATCCGGCAGAGTTCCACGCGCAAACTGCAGTTGAAGCGGCGATGAAACTGCATGCCGAGCTTGGCCACCGCGGGATATCCGCTGATGAGATCAAGAGGATCGAGATAAGAACGCACGAAGCCTGCCTGCGCATCATCGACAAGAAAGGCCCGCTCGCAAATCCCGCCGATCGCGACCATTGCATTCAATATATGGTGGCGATTCCGCTGATTTTTGGACGGCTTACTGCGGCGGACTACGAGGACGAGATCGCGGCCGACCCCAGGATTGATGCGCTCCGCGAGCGCATCACCTGCGTCGAGGAGCCGCGTTTCACGGCCGACTACCACGACCCCGACAAGCGTGCGATTTCCAATTCGCTGCGCGTAGAGCTAAACGACGGCACGGTTCTAGAAGAAACCGTCGAGTATCCCATCGGCCATCGTCGCCGCCGCGAAGAAGGACTTCCTCTACTCATCGAGAAATTCAAAACGAACCTGCGCCGTCGATTCCCTGAAGCGCAGCAGGAACGGATTCTCGCGGTTTCGCTGAACCCGGCTCGTCTCGACGCGATGCCGGTGAATGAGTATGTCGATCTATATGTGCCGCAAGACTGATGGTGGGAAAAGGGCAATCCCACTCTTCGTTTACGCTTTCGCCAGCACTGCCTTGCCCAGCTTCTCGGCCAGCATCTCGTGCGCGTGCGCGAAGAACTCGTCCTTGGCGATCTTGCCCGCGTCGACTTCCGCCAGCAGTTCCTTCTGCGCCTTGTACTCGCGATTGACGATTCCTGCTTTCGACTGCAACATGCGCCACGCTTTCCGCCGCTCGACGCAGAACATGACCAGTTGCCGCGAGAGCGAATAGTAGGTGCTCTTGCCGCTGTCGTCAAAAACCTGGATGAACACGCCGAAATCGGGGATGTAGCTGCGATGTTCCGGCAACAGGTAGTACCGATAGACCACGTCCTGCTGCGTGATGCGCACCAGCATGTTTTCAAGCGGAATCATCTTCTCCGCCTGCTCCGGCTTGATCTTCTTCAGGTGGTTGCGGAAGCGCGCCTCCGTGGTGCACCAGTGCGCCACGGTGTAGCGATACGGCTCGTTCGTCACCTTGGACTTGGTTTCGTACCAATCTAGATCGATCGACGGATTGCCCTTGACGTCTAGCGTCTCCTGGTAGGTCTCGCCGAGCCGCGGATTGAAGACGAACTCCGGCACGCCGCGCGAGTCGCGCACGCGCTGCGCCTGGAAGAGTGCCATGTCGTCGGCCACGCCGTGCTCAGGCTGGCAAGTGGTGTAGGCCTGGATGAACATCGTGCCGCGATATTCCAGACCGTCGAGAATCGCGCGATACAGCTTTGGCGCGTTGGCCATGGAAACCTGCGCGACGAACGGCGACCCGTGCCCGGCGAGGAACGTCTCTGCCACCGTTTTCTTCTCGGTGTTCTTGCCCTGCGTCGCCGAGCCGAAGACGTTCATATCGTTGCCACCCAGCATCGGCGTCGAATCGGAGTTCTGCCCGCCAGTGTTTGAATACACCTGGGTGTCGAGCATCAGTGCCTTCACGTTGGGCCGGTTCTGCAGCACCACCTTCGACATGTTCTGGTATCCGATGTCGCCCATGCCGCCGTCGCCGCCCACAACCCAAACCTTCGGCAGCTCCTTGATCTCTTGATCGGTCATCAGCGCATCGGTAAAGTGCGTAAAGCGGTAGTACTCTTCCTCGCTCAAAATGTTTGCACAGGCGTGGCCGTCCGTAGTGGCTGCGGGCTCGCGCGTGAGCAGAATGTCGGCGAGCCGCTCGGGGATCACCGAACGCCGTCCGTGATCGACGATGAAGCTCTCGCCCATCAGCCAGCCAACGGTGATGCCGTCCTGGAAGAGCGAGTTCATCCATGGATAGGGATGCGGATTGTTGGGTGAAGTGGAACCGTACACAGTGTTGCAGCCCGTGTGCGCGGCCATTGCCATCACGCTCATGCCATTCGCCAGGCGCCCATCCACAGGCTGCAGGTTCTTGTGGTTGAATGCCTCGGTCAGCAGCACCGCCGCGATCGCCTCGATCAACTGCGCGTCGGTGATTGCGCCATTTTCCTTTTCGTAGGCGGCAATACGCGCGTCGGTGTCCTTGGTGGTTTCGCCACCCAGGCCCATCACCAGGTGCGCAATCGCCCGCCGCAGCCGCGCGTACTGCTCGGGATCGGCAGCCTTGATCGCCTCGAGTTTCGCCGCGCCCGACTTCTCAAGCTCGCCCGCCTTCGCGACAAATCGGTCGCTCTTGGCGTGGTAAATCGGACGCATATACGCTTCGGTGACTGCGGCAATTGAACGCAGCACGCTTTTTTCGCCGCAACCGGCGCAGGCGCCATCGCCGCTCACCAGCGCGTCATAGTTCGTGCGCACCATCAGCATGTTGCGCAGTGTCGCCGTCTTTGAGTCGGCCGGGTTCGCGCTGTTGTAAAGTCCCAGATACTTCTGCGACGTGTCGGGCAGCAGATTCAGGAAGGCCGTGCCTGTCTCGTGCTCGGCATTTACCTCTTCCGTCTCCTGCACCATCTTCAGCGCCATGTGGTCGCCGCACGCCGTCACGCAGGCCGCGCAGCCCTTGCACAGGTCCGAAACAAAGATCGAGAAAATTCCGCCCGATCCCGGCGTCTTGCGTTCCGGCGACGAGAAGATAGCGTTCACCTTCTGGTAAGCCATCGGCACCTTCTCGATGATCGAGAAGAACTGCTTCTTGGCTTCGGCCGAAAAGCCGTCGACCGATTCAGTCACTTCGCGAATGATCGTTGGCAGCGGCGTTCCTTGCTTGATCTCCGCATTCATGCGCTGCCGCGCCAGCTTCTCAATCTCCGGCAGCTTCTCGATCATCTTGCGCCGCTCCGCGGGATCGGAAACGTAACGCGACACCGCGGTTCCGAGCATCGTGCCCAAATCTTGCGAGCAGTTGGGGAGGGCCGTATCCGGGCACACGCTGATGCACTCCATGCACTGCGTGCAGTTTTCGGGGATGTAGAGCGGGGTTTCGCGCCGGGCGACATATTTTGAGGCGGTATCCCCCGTGCCCGCGGCAATTACACCCATCGCGGAAAGCGGCGTCGCCGGCTGGTTGTAGCCAAAGTGCGAGCGGAACTCCGCATCGAACACGTTGATCTGAGAGATCGGAGTGCGCGGTCCCTGACCTTCCGGCGTGGCGGTCGAGCGGCGCATCGCGGGAACAACGCCTGCACCCACTTCAACAAACGCCGGCGCCTGCGCCAGAATCGGCAACAGCGCCTGCCCGCGCAGACTGGAGTGGTCAGCCGCGGCAACTTCACCGATCGCGATCTCTTTCACGCGCTCAAAGCCCTGCGTCATCACTTCCATGTTCGACTGCACAACCGCGTCGCCCAGCTTGCCGAACTTCTTCACATACTGCTTCATGACGACGTCGCGGTACTGCTCCTGCGTGATGCCGAACTCCTGCAGCATGGGGCTGACGGCAAAGAACGCGCCCAGAAACGCGTTGCCCTGCATGCGCAGTTGCAAATCGCCGCGGTCGGTCGCCTTGCGCGCAATCTCAAATCCCGGCAATGTGAAGACGCGAATCTTTTTCTTGATGATCTGCTCGCGCGCCCAGATCGGCAGGTTCTGCCACGCGCGCTCGCCGTCCACGTCCGACTCCCACACCAGGCTGCCGCCCTCCTGCATGCCGTCAAGCGGGTTGGTGTGCGTGAACGCCTTGGGATCACAGCAAAGAACAACGGTCACGTGACGCAGATCGCAGTTGACGCGGATGCGGTCCTTGGCCGCCACCATGAAGTAGCTCGTCGGCGCGCCTTTCTTCTCCGATCCATATTTCGGATTCGCGCTTACGTGGATGACTTCCTTGGGGTTGCCAAGCTCGTCCACCTGGTGGTCGCGCTCAAAGAGCAGATCGTTCAGGTCGCCCAGAATTGCGCCCAGGTTTTTGCCGGTCGTGATCGCGCCCCATCCGCCGACGGAGTGGAAGCGCACGGCGACGGCGCCTTCGGGCAGCAGCGACGGCGTCTCGTCGGCGATCACCGAATAAGGATGGTCGATACCGAGCACGAAAAAGTTGACGCCATCGGCTGCGGTCTTGCCGTCTTTGCGTGCGCGGCCGGTGGTCGCGTATTCAAATGCTCCAATAATGTGCTCAGGCCTGAAGTCGCGCGAGCCCAACCCATAGCTGCCACCAAAGAAGCGCGGCACTTCGGCCAGCTCAACCTTGGGGAGTCCATCGGTTCCCTGCAGCGCTTTCGAGAACGCAGTCCGAATGTCGCGTCCCAGAGGATTGTCGCCGGAAAGCGCCTCGTCGGTACGCTCCAGGATGATTACGTTCTTTTTGCCGCGCAACGCATTCACCAGCGCCGCTTCGGGGAACGGACGGATCACGTTCACGTGGATCGAGCCGACGCTCGAGTTGCGCGTCGCGCGCAAGTAGTCCACCGCTGCTTCTATGTTTTCCGCGGCCGAACCGAGCGAGACGAACACCGTCTCCGCGTCGCTGGTTTTGTATTCGGTGACCAGGCCGTAGCGCCGGCCCGTAAGTTGCGCAAAATCTTCGTAGGCTTCTTCAAGGAATTTCAGAATGGGCTCGGCAAAATTGTTTCTGCGCGCCACCACGCCCTGCATGTAGTGTTCCTGGTTCTGCACCGGGCCCAGCAGGATGGGATTCGTGAGGTCCATCATCTTGGGCACACGGCGGCGCGTAGGCCCAAACAGAACCCGCTGCGCTTCAGTCGGGCAGTCGATGATGTCGTCTGGCGCGCCGAGATACTCGCGAATCAGCTCCGACTCGTGCTTGTAGAACGTGCGCTCGAGGTGCGTGGTAAGGAAGCCGTCCATGATGTTCATGCCCGGCGTGAGCGAAAGCTCGGTCACGCGGCGCAGAATCAGCGACTGATCGGCCGCCTGCTGCGCGTCCTTGCCGAACACCATGATCCAGCCGGTATCGAGAGCTCCATAAACGTCGTCATGGCCACAGTGCACGTTCAACGCATGCTTGGTCAGCGCTCGGGCGCCAACTTCCAGCACCATCGTGGAGCCCTTGCCTGGCGCGTGATAGTACTGCTCAACGCCGTAGACCACGCCCTGCCCCGACGTGAAGTTGACCACGCGCTTGCCGCAAACCGAGTGGGCAATGGCCCCGCCCTGCGCCGCGTGCTCGCCCTCGGCCTCAATCGCAATCGTGTTGCCGCCAAATACGTTCAGCTTGCCCTCGGCAAACGCCTGCTGGAACAGCTCGCCGCCTTCGGTGGAAGGCGTGATGGGATAAAACACGCCGGCGTCGGCGATGCGCGTCTCAGTGTGGTAGCTGACGAGTTGATTGCCGTTGGCCGTTACGCGGATGCCTGGGTAGCGAGCTTTCATCGATTCCTCACTTTTTGGAGCCTGGTTCAAAATGTTTTGCGTTGCGTCGCCGGCACTGAAGCGGCCGGGAGCACAGGCCTGCCAATTAAGAGCCTGTTGGTGTCCCCGCCCGTGGCGGCAAGCCCTTCAAAATGTCGAACAAGTCGAGCGCCGGGTGACAATTCCTGGCGCGGCAAAAGGAGACCTCAGGGGAAGGTTACTCCTTCATAGAACAAGCCATATTCAGTATGCGCTCGAATGAGAGACGCTATACCAAAATGTGATAAAAGCTTGTCCCGCGTCGCCGGGCCGAACCAGCGGTGACCCGGACGAGGAATTCTCCCTCTGCAGGCCCTGCGCTACCATAAAGACATTATTGAGGTTTACATGTTTGTTGTGGTTTGGCAGTTTGAGATTGCTGAGGATAAGGTAGCCGCCTTTGAGGCTGCCTACGGGCCTGAGGGTTCCTGGGCCCAGCTGTTCCGCACCTCGCCTGAGTACAAAGGCACGGAGCTTCTCCGCGACGCCTATGTTCCCGGCGCTTATCTGACCATCGACCGCTGGACCAGCGAGCAAGCATTTCGCGCCTTCCGCAAAGCTCACGACTCTGAGTACGAAGCGCTTGATCGCCAGTGTGACGCGCTGACGAGCAAGGAGACTCGCGTCGGCGCATATACGGCCTGAGCGAGAGACTCGCGCTAAGCCGCAAATTGATGTGCGCAATCGGGCTGAATCGCGCGATTTTGTGACGCCTGGCACGGGTCTTAGGTTCAGGGCCCGCTTTTTCCCCATTTGTTCGCCGTTTTTTCTGTCTTTCACTGTCTCATCCTGCTACAATCCCTTCGAATCCAAGCCCTCCGTTTCCTGCCAAAATGCACGAAATCGGCCGGGCAAGCACTTTCTTAGGAGCCCTCCCAATGCCCGTAGCCGACGAACGCGCCAAAGCCGTAGACCTCGCCCTCGCACAGATCGAAAAACAGTTCGGAAAGGGGTCGATTGTCCGGCTTGGGTCGCGCGAAGCGCTGCTGCCCATTGCCGTGATTTCGACCGGATCGATCAGCTTTGACGCAGCACTCGGGGTGGGCGGCGTGCCGCGCGGCCGGGTGACCGAGGTCTTCGGGCCGGAGTCGTCGGGTAAAACCACGATCACGCTTCAGATCATTGCCGAAGCGCAACGCAACGGCGGGCTGGCGGCATTCGTCGATGCGGAGCACGCGCTCGATCCGGGCTACGCCAAGAAGCTCGGCGTCGATGTTGACAACCTGCTCGTCTCGCAGCCCGATTCAGGCGAGCAAGCGCTCGAAATTACCGAAGCGCTCGTGCGGTCGGGGGCGATCGATGTTCTAGTTGTCGACTCCGTTGCAGCGCTGGTGCCCAAGGCCGAGCTCGACGGCGAAATGGGCGACTCTCACATGGGCCTGCAGGCGCGGCTGATGTCGCAGGCGCTGCGCAAGCTGACGGGGACGGTTTCGAAATCGCGTACCGCTCTTATCTTCATTAATCAGATCCGGGAAAAGATCGGCGTAATGTTCGGCAACCCTGAAACCACTACGGGCGGCCGCGCGTTGAAGTTCTATTCTTCCGTGCGCATCGACATTCGGCGCATTGCCGCCGTGAAGGAAGGCGACACGGTGGTGGGCTCGCGCACGAAGGTGAAGATCGTGAAGAACAAGGTGGCCGCGCCATTCCGTGAGGCCGAGTTCGACATTCTTTATGGCGAAGGCATCAGCCGCGAGGGCGACGTGCTGGACCTGGCGGTTACCCACAACATCGTGGAGAAGTCCGGCGCATGGTACAGCTTCGGCGGCGAGCGCATCGGACAGGGACGCGAGAACACGCGCGGATTCCTCAAGGAGAACAAGGACATCTACGCGAAGATCGACTCCGAGCTGCGGAAGCGCCTCGGCATTGCGCCGGCAAAGGCTGAAGTGCCCGAAGCTCCGGCCGGCGGCGAAGCGCAGGCCAAAGAAGTGGTGCGGGGCAAGCGCGGCTAGCGCGCCCAGGCAAGATTTCTCTCGAACTCGAAAGCCCTCCAAGGTTATGATGTGAAAACTTTGGGGGCTTATGCAATGAACATCTGCAAGTGGGTTCTCGCTGTCAGTGCGGCTCTGCCGTTGTTTTCGCCGTGCATTCCGATTCCCGCGCACGCCCAGCAAATCGATCCCGACCACGGACCGGCAGGAACATTGGTTTCGGGAATCGATCAGAAAATTGGCGGCAGCGTTCTTGCCGCGCCACAGCGGCAGGATGCGCTGGTGATTGCGGGAAAGCTTCGCGACATCCTTGTGCGAGACCAGGCGATCGCCAAGCCGATCGGCGACAGCATCCGCGTGAATCGCGTCTACGGCAAGGTCACGGACTGGGCTGAGTTCGATTCGGGCTTGCCCTTTTTTGCCGGCGCCGCCGGAGCATTTTTCGAGGCGCAGGAGAAGCCGAGCCCCAGCGCCTTCAAGGGGGCCGATTTCGGGATCTTTGTGAACACCGTTCTTCAGTGCCCGCTGAATCAATATTCGCCGCCGGGCGCGAATGGAAAGCCGTGGATGGTGAACGGCAATCTGCCCGTGATTGAGGGCGGACGGCGCACGGGCGATTTTCGCGGCTACAGCATCTACGACACGGACTGCGTGATCATCGGGCGAGGCAGCGCGCCCCCCTTCATTCCTCTGACCCGCGAGCAATTCATCCAGTTACAAATCGCGGGCTACCAGAGCCGGCTCGACGATATGAACAAGGAGTACGCAGGGAAGACAAACATTCCGGCAGTACAGCAGGCCATAGCCTCTGCCAACCAGTTGCTCACCGACAAGATTGCGCAGCTCCAGCAGCAGCTCGCCGGCATGACCTCTGAAGACCGAAATGGCCCCGCCGCCGTGAACACAAACTCTGAGGAAGGCGCGCTGGCAGGCCCAGGTGAAGAAGGAGCCATGCCGCTTTCGGTGCCGAATCCGGCGTTCTACGATCACTCGTTGCCGGCAACGACCATTCAATCTGTCGCCGTCTACATTCAATTCCTGCAAACGGGTCCGAAGCTGGATTATTTGCCGGCAGGCTATTCAGAGGATTGGCGCGCGGCGAACGAGAAGATTCGCGACGAGCTGGACTGGGCGGCGTTGGCGGCGCTGGTGCGCTAGGGGCGATGCTCGGCAGGAGGCGAAGGCGGTTCGGCGATTCAGCTTCCCGATGGAACGCCCGAGCCGTCGGCCGCGAAAGAGCTTGGTCATGGTTTCTTCAAAGTTTTTTCGCGCGTCTGCTCCATTGTGGTATTCGTGTTTCATCCCTCTCTCCTGATGTCAAGAAAACACTCCAAATCCGCCAATCGCAAAGAAAGGCCCAAGCGCCATCAAAAAGAAGAGAGTAAGGAAATGAACAACGTCTCTGGGAACATTCGCGTTACGGGAGAAATTGAAACGCACGTTCCACCAAAACTTGCAGAAGAACGCAAAGCTTTCGAACAAAGGAAAGACACCAGAGATTCTTACCGCTTTGTCGTAGAAATTGTAACTGCCTTCTTGCTTGCCATTTACGCTGGAGTAACGATCCTGATGTACTGCGCTAACATGAAAGCCGCCAAAGCGGCAGAAGATGCAGCCAATGCTGCAAAAAGTGCGAACACGATCAATCGCGCCGCAACGACAATCGCCAATCGTGCATGGCTCACGGTCACTCGCAATCCCCCATTCCCAACTCTTGAAAAGATCGACTATCTCGTTTTCCCTTGGGAAATCGAGAATACTGGGAAGACGCCAACGGGCCCCGTCAGCATCGATGTAGTGGTTGAGATTGTGAACAGCGGAGAAGAACCCTCTTTTAATTATTCCCAAGGCCACGTATTGCAGATGTTTGGCACAGTATTTCCGAACAAAGCCTTGCCCTTTCAAGCTATTCTGTTCAAATCCGACCAAACTCCGGCTCGGCTTTCTCCTGAAGACCGTAAAAAACTTTCTAAAGGGAAAGCTTATCTTGCAACTTTTGGGAAGATTAACTACAGCGACAGTTTCGGTCCCCACTGGACGCAGTTCTGTGAATGGGACCACTTCGCTACCCCTATATCCGTGAACGCTCTCGATTGCGCCAACTACAACAAGGTGGATATCGAATAGCCAGATAAAGCACAGGGTCACCATGACTATGAGCGTCAAGTGTGTCATTGCCTCGATTGGTTAATAGTTGTTTATCGATTCGTACATAGGGATTTACCCATTGGTTAACAGAAATTTATCGACTGGTAAACAGGGTCGTTATCGATAAGTAAATAGCTAAACCATTGATTCTGTAGAGTTGTGGTCTAAAAACCGCCTATTTTGCACCGGATATGGTGCAACACTAAAAAAAATTATGCGGCCTGATCGGCGGGTTTGGGATCGGGCTGCTCGGATCTGGATTGCGCTTTGAAGAGAGAGAGGGCAATTGCGGCCACCCTGAGAAGGTCGCGACAGTCGTCCTGGCTGAGGATTTTGTTGAGCATGCCGTAGGTGATGCACGTGAGGAAGTCACGGACATTTTGGTAGGAATCGGGCAGGGGCATGGCGTCGCGGAAGGAGATCGCTCCCTGTTCGCGGGCGAATTGCTCGTCAGCATCGATGCGGTCGGGTTCGAGGCTGTCATCGTCTGGGTTGATGGAAGCCAGGTGGTAGGAGCGATCCCAGGCCTGCATGCAGCGCTCAAGCGCGGCATTTTTCTGGCCGGTGGGTTCAGTGTTCGGGAGCTCGGTTGATTCGAGTGAGCCGGTGAAGGACTCGGTTTGGGATGCGGGTTGGCTTGAAGAATCTGTCATGGTGACATTCCTTAGGTGAATTTGGATTCTGAGACCATGATGCGCTTAAAGGGCATAATTACCGGCAAACTTGGGGAAAAAAAGTGAAGGGGTGAAAAGAGTGAATAAGTGAAGCAGAACCAGCGAGTTGGCGGAGGCGGGGTGGATTGCAGAGGCGGGGAGGGGGGCTTGACAAGAAATCAGGGGAAGAAGCGAGGGGATGCTGAAGATGGGTAATCGGCCGTTTACGCGCCTCACAAATGCCTTCAGCAAGAAGCTCGAAAACCACTCACACATTGTTGCGGTTTTCTATCTGTATTACAACTTGTCCCGCGTACATCAGGCACTCAGGGTTACGCTGCAATGGAAGCCGGATTGGCAAACCGCGTGTGGAGCGTTACCGAGCTAGTCAACTTTCTCGAAGAGCGGTCGATTCTTCACGGACTTTAGCAGGCTGCTTAGACCGGCCAATTTGCTTTTGGTGCAGAGGCTCTTTGTCGTCATCACGATGCAGCGGGAGGGACGGCGGAAGCTCCATTCGTTTGAACGTTTGTCTCCGCCTGCGCCACAGTTCCGCCATGGTCAGGCTGTTCTTGGACTTGTTGAGCGCTTGCTGTTTGAGCATTTGCTAAATCCTCCTCTGCGACGTCATCGGAGATAAACCTTACCCACGGTGAGTCAGCGGGCATTGGGGTTAGAGAGTAGGGTTCCAAGTCCTCAAGGAGTGCCACCTCATCAGGCGTACACTCGCGAACGTTCTTAAACAAGGTGGCCGCCTCTTCTTTATCAATCACAAAACTGTGGGAAGGATAACCGCTGATCAGTGTTTGAAGTGTCTCTTCCTCTTTCGCGTTGTTGCCCTTGTCCATTAGTCTTTTGCCATAGTCCCGAGCAATCGCCATTGAGCGATTGACCTCTCCGAGATGGATGGGATCAATCTGCTCTGAGATGCCTGAATAAATTGCCTGCGTCAGTTTTGCAGCAATTTCTGATGCGGTTCGGACCGTGATCCTGCCCCCGCTACGTGTCGTCAGAGAAACCAAAAAATGGTCGAAAGCATCCTGAGCGTTCTCGTGAAGGGCCGTCAACGCCGTCGTTACAGTCAATCCAGATTCTTGGCCCCAGAGGTCGTCTTTCTTGGCTAGCTGAATGTCGAGCGGTCCAATTTCCCCGTAATCTGTAAAGGCGAGTTCGTGCGCGCCGAGCGCTACAAGTGTTCCGGCACTCTTGCAAATTCCAGAAATACACACCGTGACTTTCTCATAGTTTCTCTGTAAGCATCGCGCAATCCTGTAGGCGGAATCTGGATCGCCACCATTGGTCACAAGAATCATGAGAAGATTTGGTTTGCGGTGCCGGGGGAGAACCTTTCGGAACAGCCTTACCTGTCTAATTCGAGAAATCTCAGCATTAAACATCAAAATGTCGGTATTTGCGGTCTGAATGATCCGCCGCATTAGAGCGGTAGAAACAGCAGAATATGCCATGTCTTCCCCCGAGAACATGATCATAGTGCTTTCTTGTGAGAACAGGCAATTTCGTCGCCATTTCGACCGACTGTGGATTCAAGTTGACCCACTACCTGCTTCGCGGGGGATCTGCGCGCCTGAGTGCCTACTTTGGGCCGGCGCCCAACGGAGGAAGGGTTGCCCCGTTGAGAAGCAGCTTGACCGGAACGAGTTAATGGGATTGCTCAGGCGAGGCTGACGCGAGGATTGCGGTCGTGGCTCTCGATGAAGTCGATGGCAAGCTCCAAGGCCCGGCATTCCTTGAATGCCTTGTCGAGGCGACGGGCGATCTCGGCCTTCTGGTCGCAATCGAGCGTTGGGGATTTGAACTCCCTGGCCAGCGAAGAGCAGAGCCGGCGGCCGAGGGCCAATTGCTTCCGCAACGTCTTGATCTTTTGTTCGGGGGTGGCTGAGTTCATGGCGCTATTCAGCCTCCCTTTTGAGGAGCTCGAGTGCGAATTTGGCGAGGTTTTGCTCCCGGATTGCCTGGGTGCGCCGAGCGGAGAGGGTTCTTCTTTCTTTGGCAGAGCGTGCAAGCTCGATTTCCAGTTCGAGCTCCGCACATACAAATTGCTGGAGGCCGATTCTTGCCTCAAGATTTTCGATACGCAAAGCCTGAACTAAGGGGCCCATAAAACTATCCACCGTTTAAGAAATCTATAGCGCCGCCTCGCTAAAACCGTTTCCGGTAGAGCATGCCTTGGCGAAGGTGAGGTGGCGCTTGAGAATTATGGTGGCCCTAATTTTCGTGTGGGGATGTGATTTGGGTCACGTTTCTTGTATGGAGGGCCGAGGCTCATTTCTGCTGCCGGAAAGGCGTTCGGGAGGGGATTGGCGTGATTTGGGGTGCGAATTCGGCGAGTTGGCGCCGCTTTGCGGCAATGGTGGGACAGTTGGTGACGGGCATCCCTCAGGGGCTGAAGCCCCGTCTCTTTTTATCGCTTTTTCGGCACGACTAAAGTCGTGCCCTGATACTTCGTGCCCTTTTGCCGCAGGGTTCCTCAGGGGCTGAAGCCCCATCCCTTTTTGTCGCCTTTCGGCACGACTAAAGTCATGAGTCATGCCCTGATACTTCGTGCCCTTTTGCCGCGGGTTTTCGGCGAAAGTCAGAGGTGGCGTCGCCGCAAGCTTGATGCTGATCGAGGCACAAAAGCAACTGCAGATCCTTCACTCCGCTGGGAAAAGCGCTCCGTTCAGGATGACAACGTGAAGGACGGAAAGTGTGAAGGGCGAGGAGGCTGTTTTTTGGATTTGGCACGCGACCCACGCACTGCGTGGGTTCCCCGGTCGTGCCCTGATACTTTGTGCCCTTTTGCCGCAGGGTTCCTCGGGGGCTGAAGCCCCATCCCTTTTTATTGCGGCAAATTGGGCACGCGAGCCGCGCATTCGTCGGCGCGGGTGGGTCGCGTAGAATCTGCGTGTAGGCCCTTCGGAGCCAGCAATGCCCGTGAAAGCCCTTTATCCCGGCACGTTTGACCCGCCGACGAACGGCCATATCGACCTGATCCAGCGCGGATCGAAGCTGTTCGACCACCTGACGGTAGCGATCCTGGTGAACCCGGTGAAGAATCCGCTGTTCACGGTGGAGGAGCGGGTGGAGATGCTGGAAGAGGCGACGGGGCCGCTGGGCAATGTGTCGGTGGCGACGTTCGAGGGGCTGATGGTGGATTTCGCGAAGCGGGTGGGCGCGTCGGCGGTGCTGCGTGGGATTCGAGCGATTTCAGATTACGAGCATGAGTTCCAGATGGCGCTGATGAATCGGCGGCTGGCGCCGGATGTGGAGACGGTGTTTCTGCAGCCGGCCGGGCGCTACTCGTTTGTGAGCTCGCGGATGGTGAAGGAAGTGTTCAGCTTTGGCGGGGACATCAGTGGGCTGGTGCCGACGAACGTGGTGAAGAAGCTGAGGGCGCGGATCAGGAACGGGAACGGCGGGGGCGGGGGGATCTGAGGGTCGTGGGTGAATTGGGAATGGCCTTCCCTCGGGGGCTAAAGCCCCAATCATTTTGCTGGACCTTATGTACGGGCTGAAGCCCGCACCATTCAAGCCCGCACCCTTCAAGGGCGGTTCGTTCCTACGTGACCGGGGAAAGATTTTGGGAAACGAATTCCTCACCAAACGCCGGGGATGAGCCGGTAGCGAGTTTTTTCGCGGTAGGCTATGTAGCCTTCGAGGCCGCGAACCAGGACGCGCTCTTCGCCGAAGATGCGGACCACAAGCAGACAGGTCATGATGGCGCCGACGACCAGACCCGCGGCGGAGCCGACCAGAAGCGCGCCGCCTACAAGCAGCAGGCTGGCGCCAAGATACATAGGGTGGCGCACAAAGCCGTAAACACCGGTGGAGACGACGCGTTGCCCGCGGTCAGACTGGATGCGCACCACTTGCGAGAGAAACGTGTTGTCGGTGATGGAGCGGAGCATAAGAAAGCAGCCGGCGGCGAGCAGCACGGCCCCGCAAGCAGCGGTCCAGAGCGGCAAACGCGGCGTCCAGCCAAATCGCCGATCCAAGGCCAGTACGATGAGCCATGCGATGGCGTCAACCTTGATAGCGAAAAGGATCGCCATATCGGCGAGCGATTCTTCGCCACGCCTGGGCCAGCGCATACGTTCGGCAAGGAGGGCGGGATCCTTCAAAAGCATCCAGATCAAGGAGATGGCAAAGAGGGATGTGAAGGTGCCGTAGAAGATCCATCCCTGAACCCAGCGCCAATCGCGTGAGAGCCAAATGAGCAGAATCGGCGCGCCGAAAACGTAGGCGACGAAAGCAAGCGACAAGAGCGCCGTTTTGATCCATTTGGGACACATAGGAATTTGGCACCATCATACCTCCGATTCAGCGAGGGGCGGCGGGGGATCTGAGGGCGGCGGCGCGCTTTGAGGCAATAGTGGGTGGATTTGAAGTGACCCTCCCTCAGGGGCTAAAGCCCGATTCATATTGCTGGACTTTATGTACGGGCTGAAGCCCGTACCCTTCAAGCTAAAGCCCCGCTTTTTTCTTGGCGGTAGATCCGGCACGACTGAAGTCGTGCCCCTTCAAAACGCATTCAGACGCACACACTGACTGAAGACGATTCGCACAGTGCTTCGCACTTTGCTCTGACCGGGGAATCTGCGAAGATGGAAGAGATATGACCGTTATTGCTGAACAAAAAATATTTGCCGACCGGATTGGGCGCATTGAGGTATCGGCGACCATGGCCGTGGCCGCAGAGGCCGCGAAACTGCGCGCGCAGGGCGTGAACCTGGTGGATTTTGGGGCGGGCGAGCCTCATTTTGCCACTCCGCGACATATTAAGGATGCGGCGATTGCCGCGATTGAGGCCAACTTTACGCGCTATACGGTGGTGCCGGGAATTCCCGACGTGCGCAAGGCGATTGTGGACCGACACGCGAGGGATTTCGGGTCGGACTACACGATTGACGAGGCGGTGTTCACGGCGGGCGGCAAGCTGGCGCTGTTTAACGCGATCCAGGTGCTGATCGATCACGGCGACGAGGTGATTTTGCCGGTTCCCTACTGGGTGAGCTTCAAAGACATCATTCAGTACGCGGGCGGGAAGGTTGTGTATCTCGAGACCAGCGAGGCGGAGAGCTTCCGCATCACGGCCGATGCGATTGAGCGCGCGATTACGCCGCGGACGAAGGCGATTATTTTGAATTCGCCGTCGAACCCGGCCGGCGCGGTGGTTTCGGCCGAGGACCTGGAGCGGATTGTGCACCTGGCGCACGATCGCGGGATTTTTTTGCTTCTGGACGAGTGCTACGTGTATCTCAATTACGCCGGCAAGCCGGTTTCGGGCGGGTCGTTCACGTGGGCCAAAGAGCACCTGGTGATTCTGGGGTCACTTTCGAAGACCTACTCGATGACGGGTTGGCGCGCGGGATTTGCGCTGGCGGATAAGAAGGTGGCGGCGAATTTGAGCAAGCTGCAGTCGCAATCGACTTCAAACGCGACCAGCTTTGTGCAGAAGGCAGCGATTGCGGCGCTGACCGGCTCGCAGGAGTGCGTGGCGGAGTTTCGCGCGGAGTTTATTGAGCTGCGCGACTACATGCTGGCGGCGCTGGCGAGGATTCCCGGCGTGACGTGCACGAGGCCGGAGGGCGCGTTCTATGTGTATCCGAACATTGGCGCGTACCTGGGCAAGGGCGGAATTAAAACCGCGACCGAGCTGGCGACGCGACTGCTGCACGAGGGCCACGTGGTGACGGTGCCGGGCGAGGCGTTCGGGACGGGCGAGCACATTCGCATCTCCTACCCTGTGACCAAGGAGAACATCGACGAGGGGACGCGGCGGATGGGCGAGTTTTTGACGGGGCTGAAGTAAGGCAGTGGTTAGTGATTAGTTGTTAGTGGTTAGTGATCAGTGGTCAGTGGTCAGTGGTCAGTGGTCAGGGAAAAGGCTACGCGCCGAGCCTTTCGCTTTCAGAATTGATTCAGCCTAATCTAGCGGCTCGCTAAAGAGCCGCTGATGGTAGCGGTCTGCGCTGCGCCCGGCGCAGACGCCCATTCGCCGATGGGATGCATCTTGAGGCATTCGCCGCACATGGTGTTGGGAAATTGAGCTCCGCAGTGCGGGCAGACAGCCATCGACTCGAAGGTGTCGAAGGTTTGCTGGCACTGGGCGCACCTCCAAAGCGGGCCGATGGGAGGGTGCGCGCCGCAGCTGGGGCAGGCGAAGTCCTGGCGGCGCGGGAGTTTTTCCGCCTGCAACATGGCGCGCGCGCTCTTGAATCCGCCCCAGCAGTTGAGCAGGATGAAGCCGGCGATGAACAG
>DATKMH010000016.1:0-2081 GCA_035541975.1 Occallatibacter sp.
CGACCGCGTCGAAGATCGAGCGCCACAACCTGATCGAGACGCGCATCCGCGAAATGATCGAGGAGCGCACGCTGCTGGTGGACCTCGATGGCACGCACGTCGGCCAGGTGAATGGCCTGAGCGTCCTGGAAATTGGCGGCTACTCCTTTGGCAAGCCGGTGCGCATCACCGCGTCCGTCGGCCTCGGGAAGCACGGGCTCATCAATATCGAACGCGAATCGAACCTCAGCGGCCGCTTCCACGACAAGGGCGTGCACATCATTTCCGGTTACATGCGCTCGGCCTTTGCGCAGGATAAGCCGCTCTCGCTCTCCGCGAGTATCTGCTTCGAGCAATCGTATTCCGGCGTCGACGGCGACAGCGCCAGCTCCACGGAGATTTACGCCCTGGTTTCCGCCCTCGCGGATTTACCCCTGCGCCAGGATCTGGCCGTCACCGGCTCCATCAATCAGCGCGGCGACATCCAGGCCATCGGCGGCGTGAATGAGAAGATCGAAGGATTCTTCGATATCTGCCGCATCCAGGGACTGACCGGCACGCAGGGCGTCATGATCCCCGCGGCCAATGTGGACGACCTGATGTTGCGCGAAGACATTCTGGACGCAGTGGCCAACGCGAAATTCCATATCTGGCCGATCGCGCGAATCGAGCAGGGCGTCGAACTCCTCACCGGCATCTCGGCAGGGAATCGCAACGGCTCCGGACGTTTCGAAGATCACACCGTGTTTGCCCGGGTCGATGAGCGCTTGCGCGAGATGGCCCGCCTCATGAAGGATTACGAGTAGCTCAAATCGTTCCGCCTGCTGCCTGGCGCTATTGCTGCGCTTTCGGCGCGATGTACCCCTTCCGATGGTCCACCCGGTACTCCGGAGCTTTGTCTTTGCTCCCCGGCGCGCTCGCATTCACTTTTACGCCGATGGCGTGCGCGGCGCCGTCTGCCACCGGTGGCGCAAACGCCAGGCTGTACTCGTGACGCACCAGTTGCGCGATCTGCCGGTACGCCTCCTGAAACGCTTTGGCATTTTCCGGAAAGTACGCGCGGCCGCCCGTCGCTTCCGCCAGCATCTTCAGCCACGCGTCGGCTTCCCCCAGCATCTGTTGCGTTTCCTGGTTCTGCGCCTTGGTCCCTTTGTTGCCGTTGCGCAGCGGGCCGCTCATCGACACGGCAAGTACGCGCACATCCCCAATCTGCAGCCTGCCGAGCAGCGCCTGCATGGCCGCTTGGGGAGACGTGTCGACGCCCGTGGAAACTAGCACAATGGTTTTCTTGCCGGGAACCGGCGCGAGCCAGTCGAGAACCGTGTTCAGGCTCGACGAGAGATTCAGGTTGCCGTAGCCGAGATTGAACTGCAGTTGGTCCAGCGCGGCCTGCGCAACTTGTTTGTCAGTGGTGAAATTGAGCAGCGGCGCGGGCGTGGCGTTGTAGTACGCGATGGCGATCCGGTCTCCCGCGGAGAGCCCGCCAAGAAGCGCATCCGCCACGAACACATGCGAATCCTGCAGCAAATACACGGCCGGCCCGGCTTCCACGGTCATCAGCACCTGTGCCGGCGCGTCCACCGTGGCAAAGTCCGTGATGGGTTGCGGCAAGTCGTTGTCGAGCACCTGGAAATCCTGCGGCCGCAGGTTCTCGACAAAGTTTCCCTTCGCATCGGTGACAATCACCCCGACGTTGACCCGCTCCACCGAAACGCGAATCGCTTCCGTCGTCGCCGGGGCTTGCCGCTGTTCCTGCTGGAGTTGTTGCGCCAAGGCCGGCAGGCACGTCAACGCCAGCCAGACCGGTGCGATGGCCCATTTGCGGCGCAGCGCCCGCCCCGCGCCTCTACTCGAGCCACTCGTCAAAATGCACTCCCTTCGCGTCTTTCCAGGACGCGCCGGCCATGGTGTGCAAGTGCCGCGGAAAAACCTCAGGTTTCAAGCCCGTGAGCCAATCGGCGAATTTTTTGTCGGTCTTCGCCGCGTCGTTAGACTTGGCTTTCTCCGCCGCCTTTTGCGCTTCGGCAATCCATTTTGCCTGAAGGCCCGGCCAATCGACCTTCTGAAAATCGAAATAGGAGAAGCCGTTGAGCTTCTCCGGA
>DATKMH010000017.1:0-2091 GCA_035541975.1 Occallatibacter sp.
ACCGGACGTGCCCGAGCCCGGTATGCCGCGCGACAGCCAGCCAGTCGAGCAGACCGCCGTTGCCGATTTGGCGCACTTCGCGGTCGGATGGGCGCTGCTCCACGAAATCCGCCACCTGAAGCATCAGCAAGAAGGCACGGCAGCACCTTTTGACGGAGAACGTCAGAAGCGGCACGAGGATGAACTCAGCTGCGATAAATACGCAACTCAGTTTTTTCTTTCGCAGGTTGGAGCCTTCGCGCAGGCCGAAGGAGTAGAGGAGCGTCTCGTCTGCATGAAACGGGGGATCGGCATCTACTTTGCTTTGTTTTCGCTCACCCTTATATCTAAAGAAAACACCTGGAAAGAATCGGACACCCACCCAGCGGAATCACGCATTCGCGCCGTACGCCGAATTATGGGGCACGACGGGCGCAATGGAGTCTTGGCCGAAGCCATTGGTTATGCAGCTTTTGCAGCACTGCGCTTTCTATGGCCCGATGCCCCATGCCCATTCGAATCGGGAATCGCTTCCGAAAGCAACTAGGAGAGTTTCCGATGAAGGCTTCGCGTGCGCAGGAACAGGCGCTTGGCATCCGTTAATTCGCGCCCATGATTGCGGGCCACGCCACGCTGCTACTGCACAGAACCGAAGCCTGTCACTGAATACGAATATCGCGCAAGCCAATGGTGAGGCTCTTATTGACGCTGGTCGGGCCGTGCGCAGCGACCGTGAACACGTGGGCCGCGCCATCGCCACTGCTGGCGGCGTTAGGCGCCGATGGCGCGCCGCTTCGGCCGGCGCACGGAGTCCGTGTTAAGCTGGCCTCGGCCCTCCTTCCGATCACAGGCGACGTTTGGGCGAACTTCCATGGACCGAGGACGGATAGGTTTCACCGAATCCGCCGATCAGTACCAGCGACAGCAGCTCTCCGGGTCCATGCTTGATCGCAAATCGCGCGCACACGCGCGGATTTCGAACGATTCTCTGAGATGTCCGATAACTGAGAGTGGCAACACGGCAGTTTACAGATCCCCGACAAAATGAGCGCGACTGGATTTGTGGCGCGGACTGAGCGCACATGGACGTCCAAATCGGGGGATTGTCCATGGAACAACTAGGTCCCACGCCGCGAGCCAAAAAAGCCATAGTAGATATCGGTCGGGATTCCGACCCTCTAGCCCAGGAAATAGGGCATCTACTCGAGCTGGATGATGCGGCACTGAAGCAAAGATGGACGACCGTCTTCAAGGCCGATCCCTTTCCACATTTCGAACGGCTCTTGATGGTCAGATCCATTGCATACCGGCTTCAAGAGAAGACCTTCGGCTGCTTGAAGAAGTCCGCAGAGCGATTACTCGATCAGATTTCTGACGCTCCGGCAGAGGACGCTCTCAAGCGCCTTCCTAAAGGGCGAGCCAGTGCTGGAACCGCCCTGATTCGGCAATGGCGAGGCATTCGTCATCGCGTCACCGTACTGGACGATGAAGTTGTTTATCGTGGTAAGCGGTACAAATCACTCTCCGAGGTGGCACGCCTCATCACAGGTACTCGCTGGTCGGTGCCGCTCTTCTTCGGTCTACGGCGTCGCCAAAAGGAGGTCGTGAATGGCTAATACACCCATCAAACGGTGCGCAATCTATACCCGCAAATCGTCAGAGGAAGGGCTGGAGCAGGACTATAACTCTCTGCATGCGCAGCGTGAGGCATGTGAGGCATTTATAACGAGCCAAGCCGGCGAGGGCTGGCGGCTCATGAAGGCCGCGTATGACGATGGCGGATACTCGGAAGGCACCATGGAGCGACCGGCGCTGCAGCAGCTGCTAGCGAATATTAGCGAGGGCATGATCGACATCGTAGTCGTGTATAAGGTCGATAGGCTCACGCGTTCACTTGCCGATTTCGCGCGAATAGTCGAGTTGCTCGACGCCCGCGGCGTGTCGTTCGCGGCGGTCACCCAGCAGTTCAACACAACCACATCCATGGGGCGGTTAACCCTCAACGTGCTCCTCTCGTTCGCGCAATTCGAACGCGAGGTCATTGGCGAACGGATCCGCGACAAGGTCGCCGCATCCAAGCGCAAAGGGATGTGGATGGGTGGTTTAGCCCCG
>DATKMH010000018.1:0-2182 GCA_035541975.1 Occallatibacter sp.
GTTATTTTGTTTGCCGGCAAACCATAGCTTCGCGTGGCGAAGCTGCGTCGCGGTCATGAACTCGCCAAGGCCCGGTTCGTAGGACTCTCTTGCCGGCTGTGCGGCTGCAAACATTACCGAAGCACTAAGGGCGACGATGGCGACCCGCTTCATTCGTCGTCCTCCCGAGGAATATTAATCAACGCACTCTCTCGCTGCCCGTCGCTACGTCACTTGCGGACACTAAGAATTTCCGGTTATCGGGGAAGGCCGGAAGTGATCGGCGCGCGATCAAAACGACGCGATTGACCCAAGTCGAACGCACCGGGCTTTTCAACGAAATTCGCTCTCGCGTGTAAGGCAGACAGCCGCAAGCTCGACGATTGAGCTTGCGCGAGCTGGGATGCGTGGCAGACTGGAATCGGTCCGCCACCGGTGGAGCAGATTGTATGGAGCATCAACATGCGCCCGGCGCATCGCGCGGTGCGGGCAGGGATGAATCGTTAGCGAAGGCACGGTCGTTGCGGCGACGCAAGGTGATCACGGTGGTTGTGATCACTGGCTTCCTGGTCGACGGATTTTTTGCTTCCCTCTATGCGGTAATGGATGCACGCGCATACGCTGCCGCCATTGGTCTGAACCTGCTGAATGCCGCCTTGTGGGCGGTCACGCTCCTGCTGCTGCGGTGGTCGGAGAAGCTCGCCGGCGCTTATTTCCTGCTGGTTCTCATTGCTGGAATGGTGAGCTTCACCATCCTGCTGGGCCACGCCTCCGGATCGCATTTGTTCCTGTTTCTTGCCGCCAGCATGTCGTTGATATTCCTGGACTTACGGCCGGTCATCGCGCCTGTGGCTATGACCCTGCTGGCATGGGTCGCATTCATCATCTCGGCAAAGTTCCTGCCCCGGGCACCGAGCCATATCCCGATGTCGATCGACGAGTCGGAAGCCCTCTTCTATGTCACTTCAGCGCTGACTATGGTGATCTTGTTCGTGACTTCGCGCTACTTCATGCAGCTGACGAATGCAGCGGAAGCCGCACTCGAGCTGGAATATCGCCGCTCAGATGCGCTGCTACTGAACATTCTGCCGGCCCCAGTGGCCGAACGCCTCAAGCACGGCGAACGCATCGCCGACAACTACGCAAGTATCAGCGTGCTTTTCGCTGACATCGTCGGGTTCACCGCCGGCGCGCGACAGGCCAGTCCGCAGGATACGGTGGTGATGCTTAACCGCTTCTTCTCCGTCGCGGACGATCTGGCGCATCGACATAATTGCGAGAAGATCAAGACGATCGGCGATTGCGTCATGGCGGCGGCCGGCGTGCCCGAGGCCTCAGCCAAGCACGCCGAAGCGCTCGCGCGCTACGCACTTGATCTGAAGGATGCGATGCAGGGAGAAACGTTTGCCGGCCAGCCGCTGCGTTTGAGGATCGGAATCCATTCCGGGCCGGCTGTCGCCGGTGTGATCGGGCGCAACCGCTTTGCCTATGATCTGTGGGGCGACACCGTGAACGTCGCTGCACGGGTTGAACAGGCAGCCAAGCCGAATGAAATTTGCCTCTCCAACGCAACCCGCGAGCGTCTTGGCGCAGCTTTCGTTTGTACAGCGGTTGGCGACGTCGAGGCACGAGGCGCGGGCCACATTGCAATTTGGCGTTTGGATTGCGAGCAGACGGGGGACGTTTCTCCAGAGATCCCGACGTGATCCCGCTGGGTCGGCTTAGCGGTCGCAGCTAAGTCGCGAACCGCTGGTCGCCCGCCATTTCGGCCCCGGGCGGCGCATTGGTGCAGCCGGAGCCGCTCCCCTGAAATGTCGCCTGTTGTGCAGGTTTTGGACGCCGGCAACGAGAGACGCTCCGCACGCTCAACTAACCGGCGTCCAAAAAGCGCCAAGGCACGAAGTCGCGGGAAGTTGGGCACTGGCCGGGCAGCGAGTGCTATGGGGATTTGATGTTGGCGCCGATCTCGATGATAGACGTGATGCCGGCAGGATTCGACCTGCGTGTCTGCACGAACAGGAGATCGGCGGGGCCCAATAGGCATTTTGGTGGCTGTTCGGAGCGCATCGACGCACGATCCGCGCACTGATGGATGCCATTGGGTTGAGCGAGATCGCTACCGGCGTGGAGCCGGCACATCGGGCCAGGAAAACTGCAAGGGTTACACGCGGTGTTGGTCATGACGCCCACGTTTCGCACGGTT
>DATKMH010000019.1:0-47671 GCA_035541975.1 Occallatibacter sp.
CCCCCAAATCCCGCCCCCGCCCCACCGACGAACACTCGATCACGGAACGCTTTGAAGCCCTCCTGAAGCAAGCCCAAGCCAACCGTCCCCACGAAGATATCTCGCTGATTCGAAAGGCCTGGGAGTTCTGCGTTTCGCATCACAAAGGCCAGACCCGTGCCTCCGGGGAACCCTACATCGTCCACCCGTTGGAAGTGGCTGAAGTGCTCGTCGAAATGAAGCTCGACGCAACTGCCGTGGCTGCGGCACTCCTGCACGATGCCGTCGAGGACACGCCCGCCACCAGCCAGGAGATCGGCGAAAAATTCGGCGACCAGGTAGCTCACATCGTCGAAGGCGTCACCAAGATCGACAAGATTCAATTCGCGAACCGCGAAGACCGCCAGGCCGAAAATGTGCGCAAGATGCTGCTGGCCATGGTGTCGGACGTGCGCGTGGTGCTCATCAAGCTGGCGGACCGCCTGCACAACATGCGCACACTCGACTACCTGAAGCCCGACCGGCAGGAAGCTATCGCGCGCGAAACGCTCGATATCTACGCGCCGCTCGCGCACCGGCTTGGCATGGGCAAAGTGCGCGGCGAGCTTGAAGACCTAGCATTCCGTTACACCGATCCCGTCAGCTACGAGCAGGTTGCGGAGGCCGTCGAAGCACGCCGCATCGAGGGCGAGCAATTCCTGCGCGGCGTTGAAGACACGCTGGTCGAGCAGCTCCGTGAAAACGGCATCAAGGCGCGCGTAGAGTGGCGCATCAAGCGCCTCTACTCCATTCACCAGAAGATCGAACGAACCAAGGTTTCCTTCGACCAGGTCTACGATCTGCTTGCCATTCGCGTCATCACCGAAGACGTGGCCTCCTGCTATGCGGTCTTCGGCCTCATTCACACGCTGTGGCGGCCGGTACCTGGGCGCATCAAGGACTTCATCGCGATCCCGCGTGCCAACCGCTATCAGTCGCTGCACACCACCGTGATGAGCGCCAGCGGCCACCAGTTTGAGGTGCAAATTCGCACCGAAGAAATGCACCGCATCGCCGAAGAAGGCATTGCCGCGCACTGGAAGTACAAAGCCGGCGGCGGCACGGTGACGGCACGTGACGAGGAGCGGCTCAACTGGATTCGTCAGCTTGTCGAGTGGCAGAAGGAGATGACGGATCCCAACGAATTCCTCTCGAGCCTGAAGATGGACCTCTATCCAGACGAGGTCTACACCTTTACGCCGAAGGGAAAGGTTGTCGTCGTCCCCGCCGGCGCAACGCCGGTCGATTTTGCCTACACCATTCACACTGATGTCGGGCACTCCTGCGTGGGCGCAAAGATCAACGGCCGCATGGTTCCGCTGCGCACAAAGCTGCGCACCGGCGACATCGTAGAAATCGTTACGCAAAAAGATCACAAGCCCAGCCGCGACTGGCTCACTTTCGTCAAAAGCCCGCGCGCGCGCAACAAGATTAAGCACTGGCTCAATGAAGACCAGCGGCTGCGCGCCGTCGATATCGGCCGCAAGCTGCTCGAGCGTGAGGCGCGTAAATACAAAGTGCCGATGGCGCAAATCGGCGATCAGGACCTTGGCCGAATTGCCGGTGAGTTCGGCGTGGCCACAGCCGCCGACCTGCTAGCCACTTTAGGCCAGGGTAAAAACACAGCGCGACAACTGTTGGCCAAACTGTCGCCGGGATTCGCGGCGCCACCAGAGGGTGAACAGCCCGCCGCGGCGGGCAAACCGGGTGAAGCGGGCATGACCGATGCGGTGCGCAAGCTGCATCTCACCGGTTCCGAATCGCTGCAGGTTGAAGGCCAGAACGACCTGCTCGTCTATCGCGCGCGCTGTTGCAATCCCATTCGCGGCGAAGAAATTGTGGGCTACGTTACGCGCGGCAAGGGAGTCGCGGTCCACGCGCGCAGTTGCCCGAACGTGCAGAACCTGCTTTACGAGAGCGACCGCCGCATCAACGTGGAGTGGTCGCGCGCCGCCGAGGGGGCCGGACAGCCGCAGCGCTACCCGGTCAAGATTATCGTCCGCTGCGAAGACCGCACGGGCATGTTGAAAGAGCTCACCGCCGTCATCTCCGACGAGAACACCGACATTCGCGCCGTGGACTTGAGCCGCAACGAAGAGGGCGAAGCCATCATCGAGTTCGTCGTTGAAGCCGAAGACGTGCGCCACCTGAACCGCATGGTGCTGGGCCTGCGCCGCGTGGACGGCGTGCGCCAGGTGATGCGCACGCAGAAGGTGTAGAGCAGCTTCTAGCTTCTAGCTTCTAGCTTCTAGCCTCCAGCTTTCGACCGATACCCATTGATTGCTCGCCTCTCCTAGGGGCGATTGACTGCGGGCTTTTTCTCGAAGACCGCTTCGATCTCCTCCAGCGTCTTGCCCTTCGTCTCCGGAAAAAAGAACGCGGAAACGATGAAGTAGACGACGGTGAAGCCCGCGAAGAGAAAGAACATTTGCGCATAGCCGTACTTGCTGACAAAGGGCAGAAAGATGGCCGCCAGCGTTGTTGACACAAGCTGATTGATCACCAGCGCAATACTCATGCCATTGGAGCGAATGCGCGTGGGCATCAGCTCGCTCAGCGCGAGCCATACGACGATTCCCGGGCCGACGGCGTAGAAGCTCATGAAGACAAAGAGTCCCAGTGCGACCAGCCATCCATGTCGAGGCTCGGGCACCTGGCCCACCAGCGCTTTTTGAATCACGAGCGGCGCATCTCGCGAAGTTTCAAGATTGCCGAATGGATTTCGGAACCAGGCTTCGATTCTGTTCGCCGGCAGCGAGCTTGCGCGCGTAATCTCGATCGGCGCAGGAGCCGCATCGGCAGAGCGAACGTAACTCGTAGCGACCGTGAAATCACCGTAGGAGTAAATGATCGCGAGCGACGCGCGCCCACTGTCGATCGCGGGGTTGGTACCCCCTATGACCGACTCTCGCTCACCCGCCAATAAATTCTTGGCCCTCGCCGGGTCGAAGCGAAGTGTCAGCGTTTGATCGGGCGCGACCATCGCCTGCACCGCGCCGCGGCAGTCGACGCTTATTTTTTCAGTGGTTCTGAAAAGCAACGCCACACTGATCATCGCAACGATGACACCGCTCGTTCCCAACACCAGCAGGAACTTTCTTCCTTTTCGGTCCACCAGCATCACGCCGAGCATGGTGGCCAGAAAGTTGATCGCGGTAAAGATCACGTAGCCCCAATGCGCCGCGAGATCGCTCAATCCGCTTTGCAGCAGGATGCTGGTGTTGTATCCGATGATGGAGTTCACGCCCGTTGCCGTGTTGCAGAACAGGATGACGCATGCGAGCACAAACGGAATGACGTACTTGCGCCGCAGAAGCGATTCGCGCACCTGCTGGCCCGCATGGGCGGGAGCCGAGCGCGCCGCTGCTTCGATCTCATCGAGTTCGAGCGCAGCTTGCGCCCAGCTGCGCGAGCGCAGCAGCGCCTGGGCAGCGCGTTGCTTTTCGCCGCGCCGGTAGAGCCATCGCGGCGATTCAGTAACGAAAAAGCTGCCCAGCACGAATGCTGCGCCAGGTGGAAGCGAAACCCAGAAGATGCTGCGCCACGCGTGGTCCTCGAAGTGAAGCAGCGCCGCGGCGTTACCAAGCTTCGACACAGCGTCGACTTGATAACTGAAGTACATTCCCATCAGGGCCGCGGCCACGATGCCGAGCGTCAGCATCCATTGAAAAACCGCCGTGCCTTTGCCGCGGTTCGACGCGCCCAGGCACTCGGCCAAGTAGAGAGGAACCACGACACCGATCAACCCTCCGCTTGCGCCCTGCAGCAAGCGGCCGAAGAGCAGCGGGGCGTATCCCTGCGACAACGCAATCACCGGAATGCTCGCGACGAATGCGAAGCCGCTGACAATCATCAGCGGCTTGCGGCCGATCCAGTCGGCGAGCAGGCCAGAGAACAGCGTAGAAAACACGCTGCCCAGCAGAACCGCCGCAACAATGAATGAAAGTTGCGATGGATTTAGTCCCGACGTTGCCTGCAGGTAAGGAATAGCTCCGCCGATAATGCCGACGTCGATGCCATAGAGCAACCCACCCAGCCCCGCAACCAGAAACAGAAGGGCATTGTAGCGGCGCGCTGATCCGGCATCGGGGCTTACATGTTGTTGCATGGAATCGGCGGAGCTCACCGGTTCATCTCCCTCTCACCTTTCGGCATTCGGCAATTCTCGTCGCTTTCGCGCAGCCCGGTTCGCGCGATGCACCAGTCTACAGCGGTTTCCGAGTTCCTGCCTGAGGAATCCATGACTGCCAAGTGGTTTTTCTCCAAAGAAAATGGCGCCTTGTAATGCGCCAAACTGCGGTGGATGAACGGGTGAACCGCTCTACAATGGCTGCATTGCAATCGTGAGCTCGATCGCCTCGGGCCAAAGGAAGGTATCGTTGCCGGGTTTCTCTCGATGCACATCATTTCCATTTCTACAGACGGCTGTTGCCGCGCTTATTGCCGGTTCCATTGCATGCGCCGCCCAATCGAAGCCGGTGCTGGTTCCCGTTCCGCGTGAGGCGAACTTCGGCCAGACTTCCCCGCTGCCCGACAGGATTTTGGTCACAGTTCCCGGTCACGATGCCGAGGACGAGTTCGCGGCGCGCGATCTTGAAGATGCGCTGAAGCGCATAGCGCCAGACGAAGGCCAATCCCGCGCCGCGCAATTGCCCTATCGCATCACGCTGCTCCGCAACGGGTCCGACATGGCAAAGGCCGCGCTCACCGGCAATAACCTTGCCTTCGATCCGGTGATGGAATCCGAAGGCTACGTTCTGGTCATCGGCCCGCACGATGCAGTTGTGATTGGCGCAACCGGCTCCGGCGTGTTTTATGGCGTCCAGACTTTCAAACAGTTGCTGCCGTTGCCGCGCGGGCCGCGCGTCATTCCTACAGGCACAGTGCGCGACTGGCCGGCCATGCAATATCGCGGCATCAGCGACGATCTCTCTCGCGGCCCGTTTCCGACGCTGGATTTCCAAAAGCACCAGATCCGCGTGCTTGCTTCCTTCAAGGCGAATATCTACTCGCCGTATTTCGAGCACACGCTTCTTTATCCCGATCATCCGCTGGCGGCGCCGCCCGGCAGCTCGCTGACGCCGGCACAGGTTGCCGATCTTGTGGCCTATGCACACCAGCATCACGTGACGATCGTGCCCGACCAGGAGGCCTTCGGGCATTTGCATCATGTGCTCAAGTGGGAGCTTTACCAGGATGAAGCGGAAACTCCGCAGGGATACGTGCTCGCACCCGGGCAGGCGGGCACGCTGCCGCTCATCAAGGATTGGTTTACCGACATCGCGCAGGAGTTTCCATCGCCGTTCATCCACATCGGCGCAGACGAAACCTTCGACCTGGGCGTCGGCCGCACACACGATGCCGTCGCGCAGCAAGGGTACGGTGCGGTCTATGTTGCGTTCCTCAAGCAGATTCACGACGCGCTCGCGCCGCTGAACCGCCGGCTGCTTTTCTGGGGCGACATTGGCGACGCGAATCCCGATGCCGTCGCCGGCCTGCCTAAAGACATGATTGCCGTGCCCTGGAACTATTCCGCACAAACAGACTTCGGCAAGCTCATCCAGCCATTCGCCAAGAACGGGATTGAAACTTGGGTAGCTCCCGGCGACTCGAACTGGAACGAAGTTTATCCGCGCGATCAGCAAGCTTTATGGAACATCCAGGGCTTTATTGCCGCGGGGCAGAGTCTCGGGTCGACCGGTGCGCTCACCACGGTCTGGAACGACGATGGGGAAGGCCTTTTCAATATGGACTGGTATGGCGTGCTGTTTGGCGCAGCAGCGGCGTGGCAGCCGGGCCAGAGTTCTATCGCGGATTATCAGGAAGCGTACGGCGCAGTCTTTCATCTCGACCCGAGCGGCAAAATCAACGCGGCTCAAAAGGAACTAATGGCCGCGCAAGAAGATCTGCTCAATGCCAAGACCGGCATAACAAGCGACCAGATTTTCTGGCTCGATCCGTGGAGCCCGGAAGGGCAAACGGTTTCCGCGAAGATTCTGCCTGTGGCGCACGATCTGCGCCTCCACGCGGAGCAGGCTATCGTCCTTCTGGATGAAGCGCGGAGCGACAACCCCAAGCTTGCCGAGCCCGATGCGCTGGCCGCCATGGACCTGGGTGCACATCGGCTCGATTTCATCGGGCTCAAGTTCCAGCTTGCGCAGGAGATCCCTTCGGCGTACGCTCAGGCGGTCGCTCAGCAGCACGACAAGACGCAAAGCAATGCGACCTACAATCTTCTCAGCGAAATCAGCAGCATGAACGGCCGGTGCCAGGACCTGCGCGACGGCTATTCAGCTTTGAAGAACGCATACAGCCAAGCGTGGACGGCCGAAAACCGCCCCTACTGGCTCAACAACGTGACTGTGCGCTACGACGTGCAGGCTGAGCTGTGGCAGCGACGCGCGGACCGGTTTTTGACGGCGATTTACGACTGGCAAAACGGCCAGGATCTGCCAGCCGCGACGGCGCTGGGAATGCCGGAGTCAAGCACAGGCGGCCATTAGCAGCGCATTTCTCGGGGGGTTGGCGCCATTCCGGCGCCTGATTGGCGGCTGAACCAATAAAATCACTGCTGCGCAGATTTCTCTCCACACGCGCAGGCGCCAGATGCAAACTAGATGCATGATCGAGCGCTCCGAAGAGAGACGCCTGCCGGTCGTTCTCCTGATTGATGACGACCTGGTGAGCCGCGAGGTGGCAGCCACAATGCTCACGATGGCGGGATTCACTGTCCATACAGCCGAGAGCGGCGTAGCGGCGCTGGACATGCTCGACCGTGAATTATGCCGACCTGGCGCGATCCTGATGGACGCGCAAATGCCGGGACTGAGCGGAACAACGCTGATTGCGGAGTTGCGGAAGCGCACCAAGGTCCGCATCTACGCCATCAGCGGAAGCGACGCACCACCTGATGTTGCCGGTGCGGCGGATGGATTTCTGCTGAAGCCTTTCAGCGCCGAAAACCTGCGCAAGGTGATTGACGGTTACAAGCAGGAAGCGCCCGCGACGCTGCTTGACGCCAAGGAGCCGGTGGTCAGCGCGGAAGTTCTTTCGCAGTTGCGAAAAGTGATGCCGGAATCGGCGGTGCGGCAGATTTACTCTGCTGTCGTCAGCGACCTCACGGTGCGGATTCAAGCGCTGGGCGCGGCCATCGCCAAAGGCGATGCGGCAGAGATTCGCCGCATCGGGCACGCGATCAAGGGCGGCTGCGGCATGGCAGGCGCGCTTCAGGCCGCCCGCCTGGGCGCGCTTCTAGAGGCCACGCCACTCGGCGCGAAGGATAACCAGTTGGATAACAGCGCTATCCTGCTGAACGATTTACGCGCCGCCGCCCAAGGGTTGGAGCGTATGCTGGATGCTGAATTGCCCGCCTGATCTGGCGTCAACTGCGCGCTGGAGCGGGGAACGGCAGCGGGCCGGAATTGTTGGAACATTCTATTCCTGAACCGGTTCAGCGGAGGCGTGTGGCAGAAATGGAACGAACCATTCGAATCGTGCTGGCGGACGATCATCCGGTCGTGCGCATCGGCGTGCGCAATATGCTTTCGAAGAACGACGGCTTCGACGTGGTAGGAGATGCCACGGACGGGGACGAAGCCATCACGCAGACGCTTGAGCTGCAGCCGGATGTTTTGCTTCTCGATGTAGCCATGCCGCGCCTGCCCGGCCTTGAGGCCATGCGCGCCATCATGAGCGGCCCGTCCACAGCTAAAATCCTTCTTCTCACGTCCACGATCACCACGCAGCAGATTATTGAGGCGTTGCAAATCGGCGCGCGCGGCATTGTTTTGAAGGATGCGCTCGCCAGCCACCTGCAAACCGCCATTCGTACCGTTCATGCCGGCGATTATTGGATCGGCGGCAAGCGCGTCGTCAATCTCGTTTCCGCTCTTCACGAGCTGATGCAGCAGGCCGCGGTGCCGCAGCGCAAGACCTACGGACTCACTCCGCGCGAGCTTGAGGTGGTGGGCTGCATTGTTGAAGGCTGCAGCAACCGCGACATCGCCAAGCAATTCTCGCTGAGCGAAGAGACCGTCAAGCGGCACCTGTCGAATATTTTCGATAAGACCGGCGTTTCCACGCGCCTCGAGCTTGCGCTCTTTGCCATCGCTCACCACCTGATCACGCCGCAGTAGTCCGGTTTCTCAGGTCCGCGCTATGCTGGGTTTGGCGGGAACGCCGGATTGCGAGCAGGTACGTCTATGGGAGAGTTAAGCAGGATCGGCATTGCCCTCGATTCAGAATTGTTGAAGCGTTTTGACCGCTCGATTGAGAAGAGCGGATACACGAACCGGTCCGAGGCATTTCGCGACCTTATTCGCGACCGCCTGGTTCGCGAGCAAACCGCTTCTCCCGAAGCAACAGTCGTCGGCTCCGTCACGCTCATCTACAACCATCATGCTTTTGGGATCACGGAAAAGCTGACGGAAGCGCAACACGAGAACCACGACCTGGTTGTCTCGACGAGCCACGCGCATCTTGACCACGACTCATGCCTTGAGGTTTTGATCGTCCACGGCAAGGCCGCGCGCGTGCAGAGTTTCGCCGACTTGATCATCGGGCTCAAAGGCGTGCAGCATGGCAAGCTGGTGATGAGCGTGCCCACGCGTGCGCTGGATGCAAAGCACGGTCACGGGCACGAGCATCCGCACAGTCATTGACCGGGAAGTCGCGACATCCTTGTGTCAAAAGGTTCTTTCAAGCCAGACTCGCATCTCAAACGGCTCAGCCGGGTGCGATACGTTGGTGAATGTCGCCGGCCCTGCTGGTGCGATTCGGGAGACATAGGCGTAGGTAATGTCGTCGTTGCGCCGGTCCAGCAAATTCAAGAACTCTGCTGAAATTCGCCACTTCTCGCCGACCTGGTAGCCGGCCTCTGCGTTGACCAATAACGTGGCCTTTGAGCGATTAATTCCGTCAGACGTCAAGTCGCGCGGACCAAAATAGCGCAGCCGCATGGTCGTCGTAAAGCCTTTGTAGTCGTGCAGAGTGACGCCCGATGAGACTACGACCTTCACCGCTTCCGGAACCAGCGTGCCTCCCTGCCCTTGTTCGGGATACTGCCCGCCACCTGGGTTAGTGTACGCCGCATCGTCCGGATCGATTTGAGTAAATTGAGCGCGGGAGTCCGCAACGTCCAAATCAACGGCCCAGTGATCGGTGGGCGTGTAATAGTTTGCCCACTCAACCCCATAGCGGTTGCTCGATTGGTCGGAAGCAGACGTACCACCGGTGTCACCATCCTGCTGCAGTTCGGAATTACTCCGCAGATACCAAAGCGAGAACGTGCTCTGCAGATGCGAAACCTCGGTGGTGCGCATACCGAACTCCCCGCCTTTGAGTTGCACCAGCGGTGAAATGGGCGTGGTGGAAGTTGGGAAGGGATTGTCCGGTGAAATCGGTTCCTCGCTCTGTGTCGCTCCGCGCACATCGTTGGAGTGAAAGCTGAAACCGCCCTGAGCGTAGAACTCCGTATGAGCCAACGGTCCAAAGATCAGGCTCAATTTCGGCTGTGGCAGAAATTTGGTCGCTGAGCCGGAGTTAAGCTCGCCAAAATCGACCGGTGTCGCGAGCGATGGAATGTTGGAAACATAGGTGGGAGTCAAGCTGGTGTTGGTGTATCTTGCGTCGTCGCCGCGAACGGCTAGAACCGAGCGGAACTTCTCCGCCCACTGGATCTTGTTTTCTGCGTAGAACCCGATCAGCGTGTCCGTGAATCGGTTCAATGATGTGGCCGCAGGCAAGATTGCGGTTAAATTCGGATTCGCAATGCACGCGTCGATGGGTTCGTCATTGCAGGCGTTCACGTCATCCTTATTTGTGCGCACGCGATCTTGAGTACGGAAAAGGCCGTTGTGGACCCAGTCATTTCGAACTTGCAGCCCGAAGGTATTCTCCACCTCGCGGCCGTACCACCGCCCGTAGATCGCGTGGCGTGCATCGAGTCCCGCAACCCACCGCCTGTCTTGCTGTTCAAACTGGTCGCCCTTTTGGGGATCAATGAGGTAGTAAGTGAAGTTGGAGAACAGATCGAGATCGTAATAAAAACCGTACGCCGTGATCTGGGTCAGAGAAGTCGCTCTCTGGCGATGCCATTCGCCCTGCAGGCTGTAACGCTGTGAATGGCCGCCGTCTGTCGGATCCAGCGTGCCGAAGTAGCCGACCAGGGATTGGGCGATCACCGGGATTTGATCGCTGGAGTGCCATGTTCCCCGGTAACCGCGAGCCGTGATGCTGAATCCACCGGTGTCAGTACCGCCGCTTAAAGTCACGAGGCCGTTGTATTTGTAATAGTTGTCCGGGTGCGTCCAGGGACCATTGTCGTGATACGCCTCTCCGCCATAAAGCAGGTTGCCCGCGCCTAGTTTTCGCGATGCACCAAAAACGATCCGCCCGTAGCCCTCCTGGCCACCTTCGACTCGGAAGAAATCCTGAGGCAGCGTCTTGAGGAACTCCATATGGGCCGCCCCAGCCGAGCCGAAGTTGCCCACATCGGCGTAATAAGGGCCCTTTTCGAAATTCACTCGCTTCACAAACTCCGGGATTACGGTATTCATGTCAGAGTAGCCCTCGCCGTGCGCGTGCGAAGGCAGATTCAGTGGCATGCCGTCGATGAAGATGGCGAAATCTGTGCCGTGATCGAGATTGAATCCGCGAAGAAAATACTGGTTGGCCTTTCCGCCGCCAGCATGCTGCGTGATGATGAGGCCGGGAACCGTTTCCAAAACCTCTCCTGAACGAAGAATCGGACGATTCTGAAGTTCGACGGCACCAACCGTGCCCTGGGAACCCGATTCCGCAACTCCGGTAAGGTCGTCTTCGCGGCCTTCAACGTTAATGGTTGTGCTCACGGCGCCCACTACAAGTGAGATGCGCAACGGGACTGGCGTTCCGGCAGCTTGAATGGTCACAGGTATTTCTTTGGTTTCGAAGGCCGAATTCGATACGACGAGCCGATATTTGCCAGCCGCGAGTCCAGAAAGTATGAAGGAGCCGTTCACGTCTGACCGCGTCTTTTGTTGAAGCGTACCGCTCGCGCTGAGCACCTGAACGGTAGCCCCGGCGATCACCGCGCCGGACGTGTCAACGATTGTTCCAGTCAGCTGAGATGCATTGGCTGCATCGGCGGCATTTCCACGCGGAAGGATTCCGGCGAGTAGGGTCAGAAACCACAATGTCCGGATTAGCGCCGTTCTCGCGAGCATATAAGCAAAGTATTTGTGGACACATACGGTTGCCTGTGCGTTTCGTCACACGATTTCTGGAATCGTGCTACCTCATTGCGTGGATTGAATATAGCGGAGCGCTCGGGGCTCGATTGGGGTCTTCAGGCGCCGGGTTGTTTTGCTGGCGGGTCTTGTCGCGCGGCCTTGGGCTGCTTAAGTTTTCCCATGGCGGGCAGCGTGCCACGTGGGAAGTCAGTGGACCGGCGGACGACCAGGCGCGTGGCGATCGGCCATTCTTTCTGCCCGGCTTGGGTATGGCCGGGCTCGATGCCAGCACGCAGAGCCTGCACTGCGGCGTCCGCCAGCTCCTTGCACGACATGCGCACCGTCGTGAGCGGAGGCAACATGAATTGCGCGAGGCGAATATCGTCGAAGCCGACGACAGAGATGTCTTCGGGAACCTTGTGCGTGGTTTCGTCGAGCGCATGCAGAACGCCGATGGCGGTCATGTCGTTGGAGCAGATGACCGCGGTGGGAAGCTCGGCAAGCGCCATTAGCGTTTCCATGGCCGATTTTCCGCGCTCCATGGAGTGATCGCCTTCAACGATGAAAGCCGCCGGGACAGCGAGGCCGAGCTCGCTCATTGATTTTGTAAAGGCATCGCGGCGCGTTACGGCCGTACGCATGCGAAGCGGCCCGCTGATAAACGCAATCCGGCGATGCCCGAGCGCCGCCAGGTGCTGGACCGCTTCGCGAATCCCATCGCCATAGTTCACCTTCAAAACGCGGACGTTGGGCAAATCGGGGCCGGCGTCGGCAAACACCAGCGGAAACTCGTGCCGCACGAGCTTCTGCACCTGCGCCTCTTCAATGCCGAAGGTCATCACGGCCACGCCGTCCACACCTCGCTGCAGCATGCGACGGATCAGCGCCTCGGTGCGAACGGCATCGTAGTTTGTCGACCCGATCATCACCTCGTAACCCTGCGCCACGGCCAGATTCTCGAACTCCTGCACCAGCTCGGGGAAAAACGGATTGGTGATTTCGGAAACAATGAGCCCGAGAATGCGGCTGCGGCCGGAAACCAGAGCGCGAGCCTGGGTATTGGGCAGGTAGCCCACTTCCTCAACTGCCTTCCAAACTCGCTTGGCCAGATCCGGATCGACGGTGGAGATGCCATTGACCACGCGCGATACGGTGGCGATGGAGACGCGCGCGCGTCGGGCCACGTCATGAATGTTTGCGGCCTCGGTGCGGCGATTCGTGCGGAGTCTGCCTGCTGGGCTCATCGCACTGAATTGTACGATTTTCCGGCTTTTCTCGCGGCGAGACTCGGTGGAAAAACGCACAAAACCCACGCGAAAACGCGATCTTTTGCTGATTTGCCTGCCTGGTCACCGTCTTTTCAGGCCGAGGAACGAAGGCGGCTCAAGAAAATGTTTTCTTGAGATCGGTTCGCTTCAGGTGCCAGTCATCAGGGCGAGCTGCGGGTTTCAATTCCGGCCCAGCTATGGATGATTCTGCGCGCCGGCGAGGACCTCGAGGCCATGCCGCAATAAAGGCAAAATCGCCTGCAGACTTTCGGTTGCGCCGCGTTCGCTTCCGGGAAGGTTCACGATCAACGTAGTTTTTCGGATTCCCGCCACGCCGCGCGAGAGCCATGCATAGGGATTACGCTCAGCCCCTTTGGCACGCATAGCTTCCGCCAGGCCCGGTGCTTCGCGATCCATCGCGCGACGAGTCGCTTCCGGGGTCCGATCGCGCGGGCCGAGCCCGCTGCCGCCGACGGTCAGCACCAGGTTCGCATTCTGGCCGGCGAACTCCTCGAGCGCCGACGCAATTGCGTTTTCATCGTCGCTCAAAAGCGCCGCCCGAATCTCGGCGTGCGGCCACTCACGCACCAAAAGTGCGGCGACCGCAGGGCCGGCGGTATCGGCCATCAACCCCTGCGAGCAGCGATCCGAGACCGTGATGACTGCGATCAGCATGGCTCGATTCTATTTCGTCAATCTGCCGGAAGCACTTTGATGGTGTGCAGCCATGTCTCCACCAGCTTTGGCCAGCCCATGATGGGCAGGTCTCTTGGTCGCAGACCGTAGCCGTGCCCGCCCTGCGCGTAAATGTGCAGCTCCGCCGGCACTTTCGCGTTTTTCAGCGCCAAGAAATACACCAGCGAGTTCTCCACGTGCACCGGATCGTCCTCTGCCTGGAGGATGAAAGTCGGCGGCGTATCGGTGGTGGGCTGAATGGCTGGATTAGCAATGAAGTTCTGCTCGGCGATCGACAAGTAGCCGGGATAGATCACCACCGAGAAATCCGGCCTGCAGCTCAACTGGTCGGCCGCATCGATTGGCGGATAAAGGCGGGTGCCGTAAATGCTACTAACAGCCGCAGAGAGATATCCGCCGGCCGAAAAGCCCAGCACGCCGATGCGATGCGGATCGATGCCCCACTCTGCCGCGTGTTGCCGCACGATGCCCATCGTGCGCTGCGCATCCTGCAATGCTGCCGCGGATTTTGGATAAGGGCCGCTATCGGGCACGCGATATTTCAGCAGCACGCACGTCACGCCGATATCGTTGAGCCAGTCGCAAACCTCGGTTCCCTCCAAGTCGATTGCAAGCTGCTGGTATCCGCCGCCCGGAAACACAACAATCGCCGCGCCGGTGTTCAACTTGGACTTGTAGAGCGTGATGGTTGGCGTGGAAACGTCAATAAGTCGAGTCACAGGTTTGCCTGCGACCATTCGGCTGCCGGCCGGATTAATCGTGCTCTCCGGCGGCATGCCAGTCTTCTCGTCCGGCGGCGTTCCTGGCCAAATCGCCATCGTTAAATGACCCGCGGGCGGCGTCCAGGCGGGCGTGGCCGGAGCAGAAGCCGTCGCTTGCGCCCAAATGGCTGAGCGAAGAAGCGCAGCAACGAAAAGAATCAGCATCCATCGTTTCATCCGCAAAATCTCCCAAACCGGGATGATCGCAGCCCGGCTATTGGGTGCGCAAATCATGTCTGGAAGTGACTTAAATCACAATCCGGGGTGCTCTCTAGCACATCCCGCCTGCTTGCTGGGTGACACGCTTCTGGGTTATGAGGTGTTCGCCATGCGGGGTTCCGATATGGACCGCTGGACGCATCCAGCCACGATTCTCGTCGCCACAGATCTAAGCGATCTGGACCACCTCATGCCCTTTGCTCTTGAGCAAGCGGGCGAAACCCGGGCACGGCTCATTCTTCTCCATGTGATTCCGGCTTCCGTCGCGGTGATCGCCGCCGATGCCTCCGGCATGCCGTACTACAACACCACGAGCGCGATTGAAACAGCGGAAGAGATGCTCGAGCCATGGTGCCAAGTGGCTGCCAGGCGAGGAATCCGGTGCGAAAGAGTGGTGCACGAAGGCCATGCCACACAGCAGATTGCAGCAGCCGTCCGGCAATTCGAGGCGGACCGCTTGCTGCTGGGGACACGGAGCCGGAGCAAGCTGGGCAAGTTGCTCCTTGGCTCTGTTGCAGAACAAGTGCTGCGCTCGGTTTACCTCCCGGTCATGACCGTGGGACCCGAGGCTCATCTCCCGGTGGCAGGCGGCCAGGAACGCGTCGTGCTGCATGCCACCACGCTGCGAGAGACCTCTCGCCCGAGCGCAGCGCTTGCCTGCCAGTTGGCCGCAAGCCGAAATGCGAAGCTGGTGCTGCTCCACGTGCTTCCGCCGATCGAAGTGATGCAGCGCAAGAATATGCCCACGGGGACGGAATCAAGAGCGATGGTCGAACTGCGCATTCTGGCCGAAGAGACCGGCGCGGGTTGCTGCTCGGCTGTCGAACCTGTCGTGCTCCATGGCAATCCGTTCATTGAAATTCTGGCTTTGGCTTCTGATCGCCACGCCGACATGATCGTATTGGGAGCGACGCGCCGGCTGGCCTTCGAACATCTGACGCGCGAACGCACCATCTATCGCGTTCTGTCCCATGCGCGCTGTCCCGTGCTCACGCTGCGTGAGCCGCAGGCGATGGCGCTTGCGGCGACTGCCAACGTCCTGATGGCACATCATTAGGATTCAGCTGGGTCTCAGCCGCGGCCGCCGTTCAACTTGTCGCGCGAACGATCGCAAATCGGATTCGCTTCATCCGCTTGCCCCGCGGTGGCCATCACGCGAAGGTTTTCAGACGTTTCAGACACTTATCCTGCAGGTAGTGAAGCTGGCGAAGCCGCGCCAGCCCCTCGGGATTGGGGCCATCCGACTGAGAAGCAACAATCTCCGCAGCCATCTCGTGGACCTGCCGATGCAGCGACTCGATTGCCTGGACCGCGGAATCGGTACCACGCGAAGATCTCTTTACCTCTTCAAGCCATAGGCCCACGCGGCATTGGCCGGCATCGAGCGGCGGCGGCACAGCGCGCTTGCCTTGCAGGCTGGATTCCAGAGCGCCCAACCACGCACGATGCTCGACGGTGGCCAGCAGCACAGGCCGGTTCTCCGCACGTACCAGAGGCACGTCGGCCCAGCTTGGATCAGGCCGCCACGCCGCCGACCAGGCCCGCAGCTCCCGCGCAGGCATCGATGCCGCAATGCCGAATCCCTGGGCCAGATCGCAGCCCATCTGCATCAGCATCAGGCCGTGTTCCGCGGTCTCCACCCCCTCAGCAATCACCTGCCGGTGGAACGCCGAAGCCAAGCCCAGCACGCCTTCAAGGATGGTCAGGTTTTCCGGTTCTTCCAGCATGTCACGCACGAAACTCTGGTCGATTTTCAACACATTGGCAGGCAGCCGTTTCAGGTAGGTGAGCGACGAGTAGCCGGTACCGAAATCATCCAGGCCAATGCCCACTCCGATTTCGCGGCACGCCGTGAGCACCTGCGATGTGCGCATCACATCCTGCATCGCGTTCGTCTCCACGACTTCCAGCTCGAGATTCGACGGCTTGACCTCGGGGTGGGCGGCGAGGCGCGCACGGAGACGATCGGTGAAATCGGGCAACTGCAACTCGATTGCGCTCACATTCACGCTGACAGGAAGCTCAAAACCTTCCGCCAGCCAAGCTTCCATTTGGGTAAGCGCGCTCTCGATGACCCACTCGCCGAGTTCGACCGCAAGTGGATGGTCCTCGATCACAGGCAGAAACATACCGGGCGGCAAAAGGCCGCGCTCAGGATGCTGCCAGCGAATCAAGGCCTCGGCGCCAATCACTTTGCCGGTGCGCATGTTGACCTTGGGCTGGTAAAAGAGGACGAACTGCCGCGCGGCGAGTGCCTGACGAATATGCTCGATATTCTCGTGGCGGCCGCGGACCATCTGGTCCTGGCTGGGATCGAACATGCGGAAGCAGTTGCGGCCGGCGAGCTTGGCTTGATACATGGCCTGCCCCGCCTGGCGCAGCAGCACATCGGCGTCTACATCTTCGTTCTGCGGGTAAAACGCTACGCCTGCGCTTGCGGAAACGCGCAACATCACTTCGCCAATCTGGGCCTCTTCAGCGGCGGCCGCGAGCAGGCGGTTCAAAGTTGTCAGGCATGCATTGTTGTCTTCAAGATCCAGGATGACGGCGGCGAATTCATCGCCGCCCAGCCGCGCCAGCGTGTCGCCTTCGCGAAGGGCGCGCTTCATCCTGAATGCCAGTGCGGTTAGAAGGCCGTCGCCCGTGGTGTGGCCGTAGCGATCGTTGATGGCCTTGAAACCATCGACGTCGAAGTAAGCGACAGCGAGCAGCTGTTTTTTCCAATGAGTGTGCGCCATGGCCTGACGCAGCCGATCTGCAAACAGCGCGCGATTGGGCAGCCCCGTCAACGCGTCGTAACGGGCAATATGCTCCAACCGCTGTTCCTGTTCCTTCAGCTCGGTGATGTCGGTGAAGAGGCCGACGTAACGCTCCACCTCGCCCGCGGAATTGTGGATGCAATTGATGGTGAGCATCTCCGCGTAGATATCTCCGCGCTTGGTGCGGTTCCAGATCTCTCCCTGCCAATGGCCGTCGCGGGCGAGCGAGTCCCACATCTTCTGGTAGAAGTCTTTATGATGGAGACCCGACTGCAGAATTCGCGGATTCTTCCCAACCACCTCATCTCGGGTGTATCCGGTAATGCGGGTAAAGGCGTCGTTCACCTCGAGAATGGTTCCTTTGCGATCGGTGATGGAGATGCCTTCGCGCGCGCCCGTAAACACCATTGCGCCCAGGCGCAAACGGTCCTCGGCTTCCTTTCGCTCCGTCACATCCTCAGTGAACAGAACAATTCCTCCGATTGAGCCATCGCCCGTCCGCCAGGGAATGATCTCCCAGCGGCCCCATTCCACCGTTCCGTCGGCGCGGTCGAAGCGGTCTTCATCGGCGTGTAGCCGCTCTCCGGCCAGTCCGCGGCGGTGCGCCTCTTTCCAGCGCTCAGGCATGTCGGTGAAAAACTCGTAATGGGATCGCCCGATGACCTCTCGATCGATCAGTTTGTAATCTTCCAGCCATCGCCGGCTCACCGACACGTAGCGCATATCGCGGTCGAGCATCGCGAGGGCAACCGGCGCATTCTCAATGAAGAGTTGCAGCAACTGCTTGCTTTCGCGCAGTGTTTCCTGCGCTTGCCTGGCCTCCGTAATGTCCTGGATGGTGCCCGGCATTCTGACAGGCTGCCCGTGCTGGTCCAACTCCAGCCTGCCGATGCCGTGCACCCAGCGCACAGCCCCGTCACTCTTTCGGATAATTCGATACTCCCTGTCAAAGGGTTTGTGTTGGCCGAGTACCTCGTCCTGGAAGTAAGCAACCATCGACGATCGATCGTCGGGATGGACGAGGGCTACCCAACCCTCAACCGAGCGCTCGTATTCCTTTCCGATCCCAAAGATCTCGTCCATGACGTCGGAACTCGTCCAAATTCCGGTGCCGATGTCGAGCAGATAGACACCAAGTCCGCCGATTCTTTGCGCATCTCGGAGCAGCTCCTCGCTCTGGCGCAGGGCTGTCTCGGCGCGCTTGCGTTCCGTGATGTCCTGAACCGTGCCGCGAAAGACGCGGGCCTTTCTTTGCGCGTCGAGCTCGACTTGTCCCCGGGTATGCATCCAACGGATTTCGCCATCGCTCAGGCGGATGACGCGGTACTCCTTGTCGAACGGCGCCTGCTTGCCCATGACGGTATCGCTGAAGTAGGCACGCATCATCTCGCGATCATCAGGATGCACGAGCTGGAACCAGCCGGCGTGGGTGCGCTCGTATTCCTCGCCGATTCCAAGCAACTGATCCAGCACTTTAGAACTGGTCCACTGCCTGGAGTTCAGGTCGACGAGATAGCTGCCCAATCCGGCGATTTCCTGCGTCTCTTTAAGAGACAACTCGCTTTCGCGGAGCGCAATTTCTGCCTTCTTCCGCTCCGTGATGTCTTCGGTAAAGATGATGATTCCGCCGATGTCGCCGTGACCGGTTCGCCAGGGAAGGATTTTGCGCCACACCCACTGCACGGCGCCATCTGCCCTGACGAGCTGTCTCTCTTCCTGGTCCTGCTGTTCGCCAGCCAGGCAGTCGCGATGTTCCTCGCGCCAGGATTCTGGGACCTCGGGCATGATGTCGTAGTGCGAACGGCCGATCAGATCCAAGCCGACAAGCGAGTGCATTGCAAGCCAGCGTTGGCTCACTGCCAGGTAGCGCATCTCGCGGTCGAACATGGCCAGCGCCACGGGAGCATGTTCGATGAAGAGTTGCAGAAGCTCCTCGCGTTCGCGCAATTTGAGCCTGCCCTCGATCTGCGGCGTGATATCCGGCGCAATGCCGAAGATGCCCGCTACCGTGCCATCAGGCGCGGTGATCGGGTATTTTCGGTCGTCGATCCAATGGCTCGACCCGTCCTGCGCAAGCAATTGCTGTATCTGATTCGCGCGCCGGTTTTCGCCAATCGCTTGTGCTTCTAACTGGTATGAAATGTCGGCGATGGCCTCGGGAAAGAGGTCGTAATCCGTGCGGCCGACGAGCCCCTCTGTGCTCCTTGCTTTCTCGGTGAGAAGCATGACCGCATGGCTGGCCGCCAGGATGACATGATTGCGATTCTTGATATAGACGTAGTCGCTGGAGTGCGCCACCAGGGGCTTGAAGCTTGTGAGCAGAAAGGCGTCGTTCGGTTCGGCCACGGACCGCGCGTCCACGAGCGTCAGCTCCAGGATCACGCTCTGGCCGGTGCGCGCCGGCTTCTTGTTGAAGCGCCCGATCACGCAGCGGATGCGCCCATCGGCGTGACGGAGGCGGATATTCACAGAGCCCGATGGCAGTTCGAGACAGTTTGAGAAGAGGTTCTGCGCGATGCCGGCGTCGCCCGGGTGAAACAGATCCTTGAGATTGACTTTGGACGTGAGCAGGTCGTTCTGGCTGAATCCGAGCAACGCTTCAGTGCCACCACGGACAGACACAAGCCGTGGCGGGTCGCTCGATGCGAAGCAGAAGGTGGCATTGGACATGGGGCCCGAAGCCTCTGCGTGCGGAACTGCTCGCGTCCGGGAGCCTAACATATCGTAAAAACCCCAAGCAATGAAAATCGTAGTTCAAGCAGGCGGCGGGTTTGTTGGCGCAATGGCGCAGGCCGTCAAAACAATCCCGAATGCGGTCTGTGCGAGGGAGAAACTGACCGTTTTGGAATTCCTCGCCGCATCCAGTTCGCGATTGGCACGGGCTGCTGTTTGAACCCGGTTCATATTTGCCGTGGCAGACGTTTCGGCTTCGCTCTTGCGACGGGGTGCAAAACTCGCCCGCTTTCCGCGATCGCATTCGGACGCCGTTGCGCGAACCAAATCGTGCACTCCGTTGTCCGCGTGAACCAAATCAAGTACTCGTTATCCACGAGTTTTTAGTTACTGCATCGGTTCCGGTGCGTTTATTCGCGCGCAGTCTTGGCATAATCGCAGAGGGAAAGATTCCTCCGTAACAGTTTCTGAGTTGTGGTTGGGATCATGGCTGGAGATTGAGTTCGGCGCCCACATTCGCAAGCTGAGCTCGCAACGAAGAACGTGCGGTTCACCTGGGGGAGCATCCAAGCGTGACCAGTTATCGTCGTCAGGACGTTCTGCGCATCCTCGAAATCAGCGCCCGCCAATTGCAAGCCTGGGAACGAGCCGGGCTCATCTCTCAACAAGAGGAATACACGTTCCAGGATCTGGGGCAGTTGCGCACGCTGCGCTCGTTGCGCGAAGACGAAGTGCCGGCATCTTCGATTCGCGAATCCATTCAGGCTATGAAAGCGGTGGCTGGAATGAGCAACCCGCTGCTTGAGGCGCGGGTTGTGCGCACCGGCACGCGCCTTGCTTTTCGTCATCACGGGGCCATGGTCGATCCGATCCGACGCCAGTTGCTCTTCGATTTTGAGCGCACCTCCGGCGACGAAACCGAGGTCGCGGCGGCCTCCGCACTGCGGCCAATCGCGGCGCCCGATCCGCGGGGCCTGCAGGAGCGCTTCCACGCGGCGGTTCAAGCGGAGGAAGCGGGCGAGAAGCAGCGCGCCATCAACCTCTATCAGGAAATTCTCTCCATCGACCCGCAGTATGCGGCAGCCTGCATCAATCTAGGCACGTTGTTCTTCCATCTGCGGCAGTTTGGCCGCGCCGAAGAGCTTTATCGCCGGGCCACAGTGGCCGATCCCGGATACGTGCTCGCCTATTTCGATCTTGGCAACGTGCTTGACGAACTGGAGCGGATCGAAGAATCGATCGCCGCCTATTTGCAGGCCGTGACCCTGGCTCCGCACTACGCCGACGCCCACTACAATCTGGCGCTGGCATATGAACGCGTCGGCCAGCGCCGCAATGCGCTGCGCCATTGGCGCGCTTACACCAAGCTCGACAATCGCGGGCCGTGGGCTGAGCACGCGCGTGGGCAGATTCGCAAGCTGCTGGGCAATGAAGGCATTGCCATCGTTTACCGCGCCGACCATTTTGTGGCGCCGCGCAAGGGCGGAGCGGCGCTGGAAGTGGTTTCGTAGGACGCGCCACAATTCCGAAAACAATTTTGAGTGAGCCCAGCCTATACTGGTCGGCATGAAACTAGCCGCTCTGTTGCTGGCTTGCGGAACCATCGTTTTACCTGGTGAGTGGGCTTACGCAACGGAGCCGCCCGATCTGACCGGCGTCGTGACCCGCGTTGTCTCCGGTTCTGACTTTGACGTCAACGGATACCGGGTTCTTTGCGGTGCCGACACTCAGAGTGCCGTCTATGTCAGCGCTAACGTATCGACGAACAACGCCGGCTGTCCCAGTCAGACGCCTTATATGGGTGAGGCCGCGGGCATTTACGGCAATCTGAACAAAAAAAAGCTCACCGTCAGGGCCACGCAGATCAATCTGCAGATGCCACCCTTTCCCCTCGTCATTCAAGGTTCCGCAGTCATTGATGCTTTGCTCCCGCGCAAATTCGCGCAGCCCAATTCGGGTGGGGTCCTCGTCCAAGCCGATGGCTTTCACATCCTGATCGACAAGGACACTGTAGTGAAGTGGGATCCGCCAGTGAATTCACTCGATACGATCGGACCCGGAGTATGGATTGACTACAAGGGGAAGCTGAACGATTCCCGAGTGCTGGTTGCCACCTCAGTGAGGTTCAAAGCGAATTATGTGAGCGAAGGCGAATTGGCTCTTGAGGGCAGGGATGAATTCGATCCAACCAATGTGCCGGCTTCGAAGAAAGAGGGACCCGTTGAAGCCGCCTTCGTCGGCATCAATCCCAGAAGGTTTCCGTCGTATAACGATCCCGCTATGCAGGCCCGCGTCAATGCAGTCGGGGAGAGCCTGATTCCAGGCTTTCAACGGGTGCTTCCCGATGGAGACCCGCGAAAGATTGCCTTCAGGTTTCAGTTAGTCGATACGCCGTTGATCCGTGACGCGATGACGATGTCGAACGGGTTGATTCTGTTGCCGCGGCAGGTTGTGGAGCGGATGCAAAACGATTCGCAGCTCGCGGCGGTTCTCGCCGACAGCATCGCCGGCGCACTCGAGAGGGACGAGTATCGTTTTTCTCCAACGAGCAGTGTTGGCTCTGCCGCGGCGTTTGCCCTTGAGGTTTCCGACCCGTTTGGGTTGGGCGTTGCGGAGGCGGTAAGGATCCAGAGATACGTAGAGAATCAGACTGGCCGTGTGAGCCTGACTTTGCTTCACGATGCCGGATATGACATCAATCAGGCGCCGCTGGCCTGGTGGCGGCTGGCGCCGGCGGACATCGGCCAACTTCCGCGCACGGCGATGCCGGGCCACGCAATCTATCTCTCTGAAGTCATCGGCCAAATCTGGCACAATCCTGCGCCCAACGCGGTGGAGGCGCATTAGCAGGTTGCGGCGGCCAAAGCGACTGCGCGAATGTGAGCGGGGCGGGTGCGGCAGCAGCCGCCGACGATTTGCGCTCCAGCGTTGAACCACTCGGCCGCATGGGCGCCAAACTCAGTGGGGTCGGTCACGCCGGTCCATGCGCGGCGCGCCGCGTCCCATCCTTCGCCAGAGTTGGGATAGACGAGAATTGGTTTGTCCGATGCGGCGCGCAGCTCGCGAATCAGTGCGGGCACCCACCTGGGCGGAACGCAGTTGACGCCGATGGCTACCGTTTGAGGAAACGAAGCGATCAGCGCGGCGCAATCGGCCACGCGCTCCCCATGTGAAACGTGGGATTCGTCGCGACAGGAAAAGCTGAACCAGGCGCGCAGATGGGGCCAGGGTTTCATCGCCTCACCAACCGCACGCGCCTCATCGAGCGAGGGGAAGGTTTCAAACGCGAGCAGATCGGGCTGATCGGCCGCGGTTGCGCCGGCAAAGACCGCAATGCGCTCGCGATGAAAGCGGACCAGATCGTCATAGGAGCAGTCGTAGTTGCCGTGGTATTCGCCGCCGTTGTGCAGCGCCGCGCCGTAAGGACCGAGCGACCCGGCGACGAGCACGCGCCGGTTGGGAAATTCGGCGGCCGCACGGCGGGCGAGCGCGGCGGAGCGCAACAATGCAGCGTCGGCGCGGTCGGCTGTGAGGCCCACTTCCGCGTAGCCCATCCGCGAAACCTGGTAGCTGCAGGTGGCAATGCACTCAGCGCCGGCTTCGATGTATGCGCGATGAACGGCGAGCAACTTCTCGGGCTCGTCTTCCAGAACATGCGCCGACCACAGCGGACCATCGATGCGCGCGCCGGAGTATTCGAGCTCGGTCGCCAGTCCGCCGTCGATCACGTGAATGCCGTCGAGAGGGTTCATGACGTAGGCCGCGGCTCACACATCCTAACCGCTAGCTCCTAGCTTCGGGCGGTTCGATTGCGGATGCAAGCGGATGAGAGCTTGAGGCCATAAAGTTTACTAGAAAATTAGTGTTAATTTTCCAGTAATCTTGCACCGGAATTAGTGCAGTAGATCACGATTTTAAAGGACTTATGTGTTAACTAAACGATAATGAGGGGGTAAAATATGAAATTATTTATTTTTCCGTTTTATGCGTGAGTTTATCAAGTAGTTAATGAGGGCGGGACGTGAGCTGCTAGCGAACGGGATTGAGGTTCGGCCGTCGTTGAAAGTGACTGGTTGGTGGTTCGCGATCATGGATCCATTGTGCGCCTTAGCGGGGAAATAACCGGCAAACTTAGGAAAAAATATATTTCGAAGGGAATGAAGAAGATGGGCACGTCGAGAGGCCGGCGGCCACTTGACAGCGCAGTTGGGCGGGCACTGATCGCACGGGACTTGACTGGGATGGCGGGAGTGGGGCCGCGCCCGCTGTATACTCCCTCTCAAATCCCAATTGCTGGTTTCGAACTGACCCTTGGAGAGAGTGTCTATGAAAGTCCGGACTCTGTCATGGGTAGTGGTGGGCGCGATCGCGCTCGGCGCGATTCTGCTTTTCAATTACTGGGCATCGTTTGAGCCCCTCAGCCTGCTGGCGTATTCCGGATTCGTTCTGACATTTGCGGGTTTGGCGAACCTGGCGATTCCCTTCCGGTTTCTCGGAGTGAGCAAACGCCGTGCGGGAGCGCTGATCGCAGTGGGCGGCGCAGGGCTTGCGGTTGCGGCGCTGCTGTGGCCGGCGGCGACGACCCGCGTGACGCAGCATAGGAACCATCTCGACGATGTGATGCCGGAGTATCAGTTCTCCGAGATCCATACGGTTCGAAGCCGCGCAACACCCCAGCGCGTGATCGAAGCCGCGCGCGAATCGACGTGGGGCGACCTGCGATCGCTGAACACGCTGCTGAAGGTTCGCGCGGCGATGCTGCATGAACCTCTCCAAAATGAAGGCTACTTTTCGCCGGAGAAGCGTGTATCCGATTCGTTCACGGCATCAGGGTATCTTTCCGACACAAGCGACCGCGAGTTCACGATGTTCGGCGCCGTGAATACGCGTTTGAGGCGCTTTGTCGCGGTGAAAGACTGGCGCGAGTTTGCCGAGTATCGGGACGAAGGCACGGTAAAAACGGCGTTCGACTTCAGGGCGGAAGATACGGGCGGCGGATGGACGACGATTACGACGGAAACGCGAATGATGGTGTACAGCGCCTCGACACGCGACCCAGCGATTTATTGGAGGCTGATTGTTCCCGGCAGCGGGCTGTTGAGGAGAGAGTGGCTGGAGGGGATCAGGCGAAGAGCGGAAAGCGGAATGTAGGAATTCGCGGAGTGGAGCGCAGCCTTAGCATGTGATGCCGAAGGAATTTGATTTCGCGGGACGATGGATTGAAGAGATGGAGTTGCGCCATTCGAGGAGATGCATTCGGAATTTGCGGGCCGGCGTGGAGGACACCGATCAGAAACGTTTCGCATCCAATGATCGCGAGGGAGAGTTTTATGAATATCGGCATCATTGGAGCGGGAAAGATTGGCGGGATGCTCGCGCGGAAGCTGACGAAGGCTGGGCATATGGTATCGATTGCGAATTCGCGCGGACCGGAATCGTTGAAGTATCTGGAATGGGAGACGGGCGCGAAGGCAGTGACGGTGGAAGAGGCGGCGCGGGCGGGAGAGGTGGTGATTGTGACCATCCCGATGAAGAACGTGGCGCAGTTGCCGCGCAATCTTTTCGACGGCGCGGCGCGGAGCGTGGTGGTTGTGGATACGTGCAACTACTATCCTCGGGAGCGCGACGGGCGGATTGAGGAGATCGAGAAAGGAATGCCGGAGAGCCGGTATGTGGAGAAGGAAATCGGTCATCCGGTGATAAAGGCTTTCAACAACATGCAGGCGCAGCACCAGGTGGATTTGGCGCGGCCAAGGGGCAGCAAGGATCGCAAAGCCCTGCCGGTGGCGGGCGACGACGACGCGGCCAAGCACGTGGTGATGAAGCTGGTGGATGAGCTGGGATTCGATCCGGTGGATGCGGGAGGGTTGGATGAGTCGTGGCGCCAGCAGCCGAAGACGCCGGTGTATACGGCGGACCTGGATGCGGAAGGCGTGAAGAAGGAGCTGGAGCAAGCGGAAAAGGAGCGGAAGCCGGAGTTCAAGGCGGCGTGAGAAAGACAGCCAGTAGCCAATAGGTAATAGCCAATAGTCGGTAGCCGGTAGTCAGCAAAACGAAGGGCGTCCGCCGCGGCGGACGCCCTTGGTGTTTGAGGGAGGGATGGGTTCGTGCTGTCCCACCCATCCCGGAAAACGCGCGGGATGGATGGGGCACTTAGTTTCCTGCAGAACGATGCAAGATTACTTGCTGCCGCCCTGGGCGCCGAGCTTATCTTCAAGCGCGGCCTGCGCAGCGGCGAGACGCGCCGTGAGCAGACGGAAGGGCGAGCAGGATACGTAGTTGAGGTCGATTTTGTGGCAGAACTTGACGGACTCGGGATCGCCGCCATGCTCGCCGCAGATGCCGACCTTTAGCTTGGCACGCGTGTTGCGGCCCTTGGCCACGGCCATCTTCACCAGCTGCCCAACGCCGGCCTGATCGAGGGTCGCGAAGGGGTCCTGTTTGAAGATGCCGAGCTTGAGGTACGCGGGCAGGAAGTTGTTGATGTCGTCACGCGAGATGCCAAATGTGGTTTGCGTGAGGTCGTTGGTGCCGAACGAGAAGAACTCGGCCTCTTCGGCAATTTGATCTGCAGTGAGGGCCGCGCGCGGCAGCTCGATCATGGTGCCGACCATGTATTCGATCTTGGTCTTCTTTTCGGCGAAGACTTCGTCGGCGATGCGGCGGACGATGGCGGCCTGATTGCGCATTTCCTCGATGGACCCAATGAGCGGGATCATGATCTCGGGGTGCGGGTTGCCACCCTTCGACTTGACCTGCACGGCGGCCTCGATGATGGCGCGAGCCTGCATCTCTGTAATCTCAGGGAACGTGATGCCGAGACGGCAGCCGCGCAGGCCGAGCATCGGGTTCTGCTCGTGCAGCTCTTCGACGCGCGCGAGCAGCGTGCGCAGTTCCTTGAGCTTGGGAGATTTCGGCTTGGTGACTTCGAGCTTGGTGATCTCGACCAGCAAGTCTTCACGTTTCGGAAGAAACTCGTGCAGCGGCGGATCGAGCAGGCGGATGGTGACCGGCAGCTCTTCCATGGCCTTGAAGAGACCAACGAAATCGGCGCGCTGCATGGGCAACAGCTTTTTCAATGCGGCGCGGCGATCTTTCTCGTTGTCGGCCAGGATCATGGCGCGCATGTGGCCGATGCGGTCCTCGGCAAAGAACATGTGCTCGGTGCGGCAGAGGCCGATGCCTTCGGCGCCGAAGAGACGAGCGTTTTTGGCGTCACGAGGAATGTCGGCATTGGCGCGCACGCGGAGGCGGCGAACCGGATCGACCCAGCTCATGAACTTGACGAGATCGGGATCGTTGGGCTGCGCATCGAGCGTCTTGAGGCGGCCGGCGATGACGCGGCCGGTGGTGCCGTCGAGCGAGATATAGTCGCCCTGCTTGAAGGTGCGGCCCTTGACGCGGAGTTCCTTTTTGGCTTCGTCGACTGTGCAGTCGCCAGCGCCGGCCACGCAGCACTTGCCCATGCCGCGGGTGACGACAGCGGCGTGCGAGGTCATGCCGCCGCGCGAGGTGAGGATGCCGTCGGCAACTTCCATGCCGGCGATATCTTCAGGCGTGGTTTCGCCGCGCACGAGGATGACGGATTTGTAGGAGCCGTTGTTGTGGTGCTTGACTGCGTCCTCAGCCGTGAAGACGATTTGGCCGACGGCTGCGCCGGGTGATGCCGGCAGGCCGGTGGCGAGCACTTCAATCTTTTCGCCCTTCTCGACGAGGCGCGGAACCAGAAAATCGTAAAGCTGGTTGGGCTCAACGCGGAAGATGGCTTCTTCCTGGTTGATGAGGCCTTCGCGCACCATGTCGATGGCGACGCGAACCGCGGCGAGGCCGGTGCGCTTGCCGTTGCGCGTTTGCAGCATGTAGAGCTTGCCATCCTGAATGGTGAACTCGAAATCCTGCATGTCGCGGTAGTGCTTTTCCATGCGGCGGGTGATGTCTTTGAGTTGCTCGTAGACCTTGGGCATGGCCTTTTCAAGCTCGCTGATGGAAAGCGGCGTGCGCACACCGGAGACGACGTCTTCGCCCTGCGCGTTCATGAGGTACTCGCCGAAGAAGACATGCTCGCCGGTGGCGGGATTGCGCGTGAAGCCGACGCCGGTGCCGGAGTTTTCGCCCAGGTTGCCGAAGACCATGGCCTGCACGTTCACGGCTGTGCCGAGCCAATCGTCGATGTGGTTGATGCGGCGATAGGTCTTGGCGCGATCGTTTTGCCAGCTCCGGAATACGGCGTCGCGGGCGGCGGCAAGCTGCAGCAGCGGATCCTGCGGAAAGTCCTTGCCGGTTTCCTTCTTCACGAGCTTCTTGTACTCGGCAATGATCTGCTTGAGCGCGTCGGGCTGCAGGTCGTAATCGAACTTGACCTTCTTGGCGGCCTTTACGCCGTCGAAGATGTGCTCGAACTTCTTCTTGGGAACGTCGAGGACCACGTCGCCGAACATCTGGATGAGACGGCGATAAGAATCGTATGCAAAGCGGGGATTATTGGTGCGCTTGGCCAACGCTTCAACGGCCTGGTCGTTGAGGCCGAGGTTGAGGATCGTATCCATCATGCCGGGCATGGAGAACTTGGCGCCGGAGCGGACGGAGACGAGCAGCGGATTTTCGCCGGTGCCGAGCTTCTGGCCCTGGAGCTTCTCGAGCTTCTCAAGGGCGTCGAGCATTTCGGTTTCGATTTGCGGACTGAGTTTGCCGCGCATGTATTCGCGACAGGCTTCGGTCTGGATGGTGAAGCCGGGAGGCACGGGCAAGCCGGCATTGGTCATCTCGGCCAGGCCTGCGCCTTTGCCGCCGAGAACGTCTTTCATTTTGCCGTTGCCGTCGGCCTTGCCGCCGCCGAAGAAATACACATATTTGGTTGCTGTTGAGTTTGCCGGTTGAGCAGTTGCCTGCTCCGCTACGCCCTGCGCCATGAGATTCAGTCTCCCTTGCTGGTTAAGATCTTGTCGGATTCCGTTGTTGGGTCCATAGGAAAGGGTAAAGGAACGGAGGCCCGGCGCGCCAATGAAGATCAGTCGATGGAATGCGCGGGGCGAGGCCCTGACTTATGGGACTGGGACGAACGGTTCTTACGAGCCATAAATAGGAATACAGCGAGGGGGATGGGGCTGCATGTGACTTGAGGCACAGGGGGTGAGGCGGCGGGGTGGCGGGTTCCGCTTTGAGGAGTGGTTTCTCAGCAAGTGGGACGATTGGGTGCGCGCGGTGTCGCGGCTAGTGGGAAGGCGGCTCGGCGTTTTTGTGGAGGCTGGCGATGTCGTTTGTGAGCAGCTTCCGCACCGAGGAAGTGAACTTGGGGTCGGATTCGTCGAGAATGTCGTATATGCGCCAGGCGCCGTGTTCGACGACGAGGGAGATTACAAGTTTGGTCGGCTTTTCGTCGGGCTGATCTTTCGGGTCGAAAACGGAGAACGAGACATTTGCTTTAGCCCGCTGTGAAGATTCGATCTTAATATCCATGGCGAGATTCCAGATTCCGGCGAAATCCTGGCAACCGCAAATGGGGTCCCAATCTATTGCCGGGGCATAACCGGGACCATTGGCTTTCACGTCGGCCTTCTCAAGCGCGAGGAGCGAAGAATCGAAGTAGAGATTTGCGTGCGGTCCATCGAAGTCGATCCCTTCGCCCCCGTTTTCATAGTGGTGGTAGATGGAAGTTAGGAAGGCTTTGGCAGAAGCGGCATCCTGGGCGTGAGAAATGCCGCAAAGAAATATTGCAGCGACAAGAAGCGCGACGAGTCGAACGGATTTTGCGCGCATGAGCAACCTGCCCCGCGAATGCGTAGGAAGATGGAAGTCATTTTACGCTGGCGCGGGACAGATTACTTTAAGCGAATGAGGCCGGAACCAGGCCTGAAGGCCGATCGTTTAAGGGGCGCGTTTTTCAGGGGCCTGAAGGCCCCGTGCTCCTTCCGTGAAATCAGGGGCTAAAGCCCCGAAGCTCCTTTAACTGTTGCGGCATGACTGAAGTCATGCCCTGATACAAAACGCTTGTGGATTGAGCTGGTCTGCGCCTGCGACTGCATAAGTGCTTTCGCGGTTGAGGCTACGGTTTTTCCAGATTCTGCCCTGAGCCCCTTCAGGCGGCCGATTCCTGCAGGCAGAGGCCGCCCATGCGAACCGCGGGTTCGGCGTCGGCGACGAGGATCTTGTCGATGCCGACCAGTTGCAGGATTTCGCGCACATGATGCCGGGGCCGCGACACGGTGAGGGTGTGGCCCGCCTTGCAGGCGTCGGTATAGAGAGTAATGAGAGCGGCAAGACCAGCGGCATCAATGCGTTCGACCGCGTCGAAATCGAGCGCGACGCTTTCGCTTATGACGGTCGGGGCGAGTTCATCAACGAACTGCTTTTCCTGCCCACGGACCAGCTCTTTGATTTGGACGGTGATTCTTCTGATGGATTGAACTGTGCTTGTGTTCATAAGAAACTCCCGGGCCGCGCCGATCCGCGGACCTTTGCCGAGTGAAATTGCCGAACTTGCTGGACTGTAGGTCATAACGTCACCCGGACTTACGATGTGCACGCGGCGGGCCAAACCCAAAAATCGCCGCGGTTGGGGAATATGCTGAATCTTCAGGGCGTTAGGTCAAGCCTGCTCGATTCCGATCGCTCCTGAAAAACTGCCTGCGCGGGAGCGTGTGTGCGATTTTCAGTTCCCGCGTCCGTAAATGAACAACAATCCAAATGAACAAAGACCCAAACGAACAGCGAGCCGTGAACGGCCGGCCCAAGTCAATAATCATGGGTACGCATTAGATGGAGGGAAGGTTCCGTTGGGTGCGAGAATCGACAACCCGGAAGGCAGAACGCGCGATTTGACACGCAAACTTTCGCCAGAATTGACGGTCGAGCGGGCGCGGGCGCTTGCGCTTGAAGCGGGGTTCAATGAAGTAGGCCTGGTGGCGCTGCCTTATGAAGCGGAAGCGCGCGATGCGGAACGGTTCCGTGAGTTTGTAGCGGCGGGCCGCGCCGGAACGATGGGGTATTTGAAACGGAAAGCAGGAGACGGACGATTGCTGCGCGAGCGCGCGGCAGTTCCCTTCCCCTGGGCGCGATCGGCGGTGGTGTGCTTTGCGAGTTACGCCGCGCCGACTGCGCCTCTCTCAACCAAAGAGTCGAAGCGCGGGAGCGCCTGGATTGCGAGGTATGCCTGGACGAGTCGTGTATTGCCGAGTCGCTTGTTGGCCGGAAAAAAGGACGAGCAGGGCCGGCGCGTGCCGAGCGACTACCACAAAGTGCTGCTGAAGCGGCTTCGCGCGGTTGAGTCGGCGCTGCATGCGGAATTGGGCGAATTCGAGTCGCGCGCGTATGTGGATACGGGTCCGATTGTGGAGCGCGCGCTGGCGGTTGCGGCGGGGCTGGGCTGGATGGGAAAGAACACGTGCCTGATCCATCCGAAGCTGGGGTCGTTTGGATTTTTGGCGGCGCTGCTGACTTCGCTGGAGGTGAGCAAGTCGTCCCCCGCCCTAGCGAAGCTAGGACGGGGCACCCATGAGATCGGCGAGTCGGCAAGTCGGCGAGTGGCTTTAGAGGTTCCTGATCGGTGCGGAAGCTGCGCGCGATGCATTGAGGCGTGTCCGACGAATGCGCTCGACGTTCCCTACCAGATGGATGCGACGCGCTGCATTGCGTATCTGACGATCGAGTACAAGGGCGAGATTGCGGGTGAGCTCGCCGGGAAGATGGGGCGGCAGGTTTTTGGCTGCGATATTTGCCAGGATGTGTGTCCGTGGAATGGAAAAGCGATTCGCGACGCGTCGAATGCATCCCGTCCCACCCATTCCGCAGGTTCGCAAGAAGCAGATCCTTCGGCTTCGCTCAGGACGGAATGGATGGGGCACAATCCGATCGCGGTTAGCGCAGAGCTTGAGCCGCGCGAGGAGCTGATCAATCCGGCGCTGGAGTGGCTGGCGTCAATGGACGAAGCTGCGTTTGAGAGAGAGTTCAACGGATCGCCGGTGCGCCGGACGGGGTTCAACGGCCTGCGGCGAAACTTGGCGATTGCGATGGGCAACAGCGGGCTTGGTGAGTTCGTGCCGAGACTGGAGCGGTGGACTGCCGAGGCGGATGAAGGTCTGCGCGCGGCTGCGCGGTGGGCGCTGACGCGGTTGCGGGGCGATGGCGCGCGACAGGAATGAAGCCCCGCTCCTATGAGATGAATTTTAAGAGAGAGCAGAGCCTCTGCTGCCTCCGATACGACTATCCTTAGATCAGCGCCTTCCGACATCTGCATTTTTCTAACCTGAACCGCGAGAGGCACTCGACTGCAAGAGGATGTGACACGTGGCTGAAGAACCGAAACTGGCGACCGAGATTGAAGCGGCAGGCGCCGCGCTCGCCGAGGCGGCGACCGGCCCGACGCAGCCGGTTACGCAATCCAAGTGGTACCAGTGGCGCAAGGACGGCACGGCACTGATCGCCTACCTGCTCGACAGCGAAGTGCATACGTTTGCCTTCAGCGTGGCAGCCAACGTCATTATTTCTTTCATTCCATTTGTGGTGCTGCTTTACACGCTGGCGGTGCGTGTCTTTCACTCCTCGCTCAAAGGACCCATGGTACTGGCAGTGGATAACATGGTGAACTACTTCCTGCCGTCGGCGGCAAAGGATCCGAAGTGGATGACCAATACGATCGTGTCCGAGGCCGTCGATCCGCTGGTGAAGCATCACACTGCGGTGGCGTTTTCGGTGATCATGATTCTGATCGCCTGCACGGGGATTTTTCTGCCACTGGAGGTGGCACTGAACCAGGCGTGGGGCGTGAAGAAGAGCCGCAATTACCTTTTTAACCAGACCATCGCTCTTGGCCTGGCGATTCTGATGGTGATTCTTGGCGTAGGCAGCATGGTGGCCAATGCGAGCGTGGATAACGCGCTCGCATTCATGCTCGTGCACGACGGGGACAACTGGTTTTATAACACGATGAACTTTTCTTACAGCGCTCTCAGCTATATTTGGCTGGCCATCTCTACGGGCGCCGCTTCGATCATTTTCTTTTTCGCTGTGTACTACGTTTTGCCCAACCACAAGGTGCCGTGGCGGCCCGTCCTGCGCACCTCAATCGTCACCGGAATCATCTGGCTCATCGCGCGATTCATTTTTGCGGAGACGATTCCCCATATCGATTTGAGTATCTACGGTCCTTTTTACATTTCGGTGAGCCTGCTGTTCTGGGCGTACATATCGGGGTTGATTCTGTTTGCGGGCGCTCAGTTCAGCGTGGCGAGGATTGGGAGTACAGCGACTAGGGATTAGGGAACAGGGAACAGAAGGCTAGCCGCAGCCTAGATTCAGATTCTCGTTTTCTGAAGCTTGAGGCCTGTTCCCTGAACCTTGCTTTATTCGCTTTGTCTTCGCCGGGGATATTGCGCTAATCTCGTGAGAGCGGCATGTCCCCGACCAAGCCAAATTCGACTGAAATCTCCGACCCATTTGCCTGCTTTCACCCGGTAACGGCAGCGTGGTTCAAGGCCGTCTTTGACGCCCCTACGGCCCCGCAGCGCATGGGTTGGCCGGTGATTGCGCGCGGCGAGAATGCGCTGATCCTTGCGCCGACAGGGACGGGCAAAACGCTGGCCGCGTTTTTGGCGTGCCTCGACCGGCTGATGTTGAAAGACAGGGAACAGGGGTCAGGGGCCGGGGATCAGAAAGCGAGAGATCGGAGCGCAGACAGAAGAGAGAAGAGAGGAGAGAAGAAAGACCGAGGCTGCAGGGTCGTGTACGTGTCGCCGCTGAAGGCGCTCGCGGTGGACGTGGAGCGAAACCTGCGGTCGCCGCTGGCAGGCATGGCGAACATGGCGCGGCGCATGGGCGTCGAGTTTCACGAGCCCGAGATCAGCGTGCGCACCGGCGACACTCCCCAGCGGGAGCGGGCGCGGTTTGCGCGGCATCCTGCGGACATTCTCATCACCACTCCCGAGTCGCTGTATCTGATCCTCACGTCGCAGGCGGCCGAGGCGCTGCGCACCGTGGAGACGGTGATCATCGACGAGATTCATGCACTGGTGCCGACCAAGCGCGGCGCGCATCTTTCCTTGACATTGGAGCGGCTGCAGGCTCTGACGCGAAAGCCACTGCAGCGGATCGGGCTTTCGGCTACGCAGAGGCCGCTCGAAGAGGTGGCGCGGTTTCTGGGAGGCGTCGAAGTTGAGAGGGCGTCAGAGAGCAAGACAGCGAGTCAGCGAGTTAGCGAGTTAGCAGAGCGCCGAACGGCAACCGCAGATCCTTCGACTCCCTCCGCTGGCGCTCCGGTCGCTCAGGATGACAGTCCTGAATTGAGTGAAGTGGTCGACTCAACGGAGCCGGTGCGCTACCGTCCCGTGACGATTGTGAATGCGGCTGCTCGCAAGCAACTAAAGTTGCGCATCGAGGTTCCGGTCGAGGACATGACGCGGCTGGGCGAGATGGAAGCGATTCCGTCGGGACCGGCCTCGCAGACGCCGAAGCGCGTGTCGATATGGAACGCGATTCATCCGCGCCTACTGGAGATTATTCGCGAGAGGAACTCGACCATTCTGTTTGTGAATGCGCGGCAGACGGCGGAGCGGCTGGCGGGCGCGCTGAACGATCTGGCGGGCGAGCCTATTGCGCGCGCGCACCATGGATCGCTGGCAGCGGCGCAGCGCGCAGTGATTGAAGAGCAACTGAAAGCGGGGCAGATCAAGGCGCTGTGTGCCACGTCGACGCTGGAGTTGGGCATCGACATGGGCGCAGTGGATCTCGTAGTGCAAATTGAATCGCCGCCTTCGGTAGCGAGCGGCATGCAGCGCATCGGGCGCGCCGGGCACCACGTGGATGCGGTGAGCGAGGGCATTCTGTTCCCGAAGTATCGCGCCGACCTAGTGGCTTGCGCGGCAGTGACGCGCGCGATGCACGAGGGACACATCGAGTCGACGCGTTACCCGCGCAATCCGCTGGACGTGCTGTGCCAGCAGTTGGTGGCGATGGTGGCGGCGGCAAGTGTAGGAAACAGGCAACAGGGAACAGGGAACAGAAAGAAGAGATTAGAGAAAAGAGAAGAGAGAGCGCGGAGATTGTTCGGTGAGGAGGGCGAAGCAGGGCAGAGCGCAGGATTTTCTAGCTCCGCCAGCCCCGCTTACGACGCTAGCTCCCCGAACGCCATTGACGCCACTGCGGCCGAAGTTTCGGTCGATTCGCTGTTCGATCTGGTGCGCGGTGCTGCGCCGTTTGCGGCGCTGTCGCGGCCGGCATTTGAAGGCGTGCTCGATTTGCTCAGCGGGCGCTACCCTTCAGACGAGTTTGGCGAGTTGCGGCCGCGGCTGACCTGGGATCGCGTGCGCAATGTTGTTTCGGCGCGCGAGGGCGCGGCGCGGCTGGCGATCCTGAATGCGGGAACCATTCCCGATCGCGGATTGTATGGCGTGTTTCTGGCGTTCAGCGAAGGCAAGCCGGTGCGCGTGGGCGAGCTGGACGAGGAGATGGTGTTCGAGTCGCACCCGAACGAGACGTTCATTCTGGGCGCGTCGACGTGGCGCATTGTGGACATTACGCACGATCGCGTGCTGGTGACGCCCGCGCCGGGCGAGCCGGGCAAGATGCCGTTCTGGAAAGGTGACGGGCCGGGGCGCCCGCTCGAATTCGGACGGCGCATTGGCGCGATGGTGCGCGAGCTGCGCGCGCTTCCGCAGCCGGCAGCGCTGACTCGATTGGTAAGCGAGCACGATCTCGATCCCGGCGCCGCGGAAAATCTGCTGCGCTTTTTGACGGACCAGGCAGAAGCCACGGGCCAGGTTCCCGACGACCGCACCATTGTTGTGGAGCGCGTGCGCGACGAACTGGGCGACTGGCGCGTGTGCGTGCTGACGCCGTTCGGGAGCCGCATTCATATTCCATGGGCGATGGCGGTGGCTGCGCGGATTCGCGCGGCGGGTGGGCCCGAAGTTGAGACACTGTGGGGCGACGATGGATTTGTACTGCGTTTCCCCGACACCGACGAGGCGCCCGATTCCGATTGGATTCTTGTGGAAAGTGCCGAGGCCATGCAGCTTGTGCTTCGGCAACTCGGCTCAACGGCGCTGTTTGCGGGGCGCTTTCGCGAGGCGGCGGGACGTGCGCTGCTCTTGCCGCGCCGCCGCGCTGACCAGCGTTCGCCGCTGTGGCAGCTGCGCAAGCGGTCATACGATTTGCTGAGCGTGGCGTCGCGCTATCCGCAGTTTCCGCTCCTGCTCGAGGCTTATCGTGAGTGCCTGCGCGACGTTTTTGATATGCCGGCGCTGACTGAGATTCTGCGCGAGATTGAACAACGTAAGTTGCGCGTCCACGTGGTGGAGACGCGCAAGCCGTCGCCATTTGCCGCTTCCCTGCTCTTCAGCTACGTGGCGAATTTTGTGTATGAGGGCGATGCACCGCTGGCCGAGCGGCGCGCGCAGGCGTTGACGATCGACCAAGATCAGTTGCGCGAATTACTGGGCGAGGCAGACCTGCGCGAATTGCTGGATGCCGATGCGATTGCCGAGGTGGAAGAGGCGGCGCAATGTTTGGCGGAGAATTTCCGCGCGCGTTCTGCCGATGGGATTCACGATTTGTGTTTGCGGCTGGGCGATCTTTCGCGCGAAGAGATAGCACGGCGTGTCGCTTCGGTTGATCTTTTAGAACATATTGACCGGTTGATTCGCTCACGGCGTTTGCTTGAGTTGCGCATCGCCGGCGAGAAGCGGCTGATTGCCGCTGAAGATGCGGCGCGGTATCGCGATGGATTGGGCGTTCCGTTGCCGCCGGGTTTGGCGGCGGCGCTGCTGGAACCGGTGGCTCATCCAGTGCTCGAGCTGGTGCGGCGGTTTGCAAGGACGCACGGCCCGTTCACGCTGCGCGAAGCAGCGGAGCGATTTGCGCTGGACACGGAGGCTGTGGAGGCTGTGCTGCGGCAGCTTGCGCACGAGGGGCGCGTGCTGGAGGGCGGATTCCGCCCGGGCGGTCTGCATCGCGAGTGGTGCGACGCGGAGATTCTGCGGCAGATTCGCCGGAAATCGCTGGCAAAGTTGCGGCGCGAAGTGGAACCGGTAGAGCAGCACACCTTTGCGCGGTTCCTGACGCACTGGCAGGGCGTGCTGGCGCCGCGTCGAACGGGGAGCGCGCATTTGGATGCGCTTCTGGACGCGATTGAAAGTTTGCAGGGCGCGCCGCTGCCGGCATCGCTGCTTGAGACGTCGATTTTGCCCGCGCGCATTGCCGACTACACGCCGGCTGGGCTGGATACGCTGATTGCGGCGGGCGAAGTGGCGTGGGCGGGCGTTGAGCCGATCGGCGAGCGCGATGGGCGCATTGCATTGTTTTTGGCGGACAAGCTGCCGTTGCTGGCGCAGCAGCGACCGCTGACGGGCGCGAATATCGATCCGCTGACCGAGCGTGAAGAGAAGCTGCTGGCAGTGCTCGAGTCAACGGGCGCGAGCTTTTTCGATTCGCTGCATGAGGCGGCGGGCGGCGGATATCCCGGCGAAACGATGGACGCGCTTTGGAGCCTGGTGTGGCGCGGGCTGATCACGAACGATTCGCTGCATGCTTTGAGGGCGTACATCGCGCGGCCGGAGAGTGCACGAACGCGGCGGATGCAGACGGGCATGGTGTTTCGTTCGCGGCGAACGACGCCGCCGACGGCGCAGGGACGATGGTCGCTTTTGGCATTGCATGCAGCAGACGTTCGGACCAGAGAAGTGGAAAGAACCACAGCGACCGAGCGCAGCCATGCGCTGGCACTGCAATTGTTGAATCGGTATGGAGTTTTGTTGCGCGAGCATGTGGCTGCTGAAAATGTGCCGGGCGGATTCAGCGCGGTTTACGACGTGCTGAAAGCGCTTGAAGAGAGCGGCCGCATCCGGCGCGGATATTTTGTGGGCGGATTGGGCGCAACGCAATTTGCGTTGCCTGCAGCCGTGGACCTGCTAAGGCAGCTACGCAACGAGCCGCCCGCCGAGAAGCCTGAGTTTGTGCAGCTCGCTGCAACAGATCCGGCAAACCCCTATGGCTCGGTGCTGCGCTGGCCCGATCTGCCGGTGATGGATGAAGACTCTGAATCGGCGCCGCGAATATTGACGCGCGCCGCTTATGCGGAAGTCATTCTGCGCAACGGCGAGCTTGTGGCGTGGCTCAAGCATGCGAATCCGAACCTGCTGGTGTTTTTGCCGGCGGAGGAGCCGGAGCGCTCGCAGGCGGCATCGGGGCTGGCGCATTTTCTGTGCGCGCGCGGCCAGAACAGAATGCGCACAAGCAACCACGAGGGCGTGCTGATCACGACCATCAACGGACAGCCGGTGCCGGCGCACTTCATGGCGCGCTTTCTCATGGACGCGGGATTCCATCCTGGGCCGCTGGGGATGCACCTGCGGCGCATTCCGCTGCCGGTGGGGCAGCAGGAGCGCGGCGCACACGCAGGCGATGTGCAGTAGCCGCTGAGTGACGGATCCGCGCTAGAGGGAGCGTAGCTTCGCGGGCGGCGTTCAGTACGCTGAGAAATACCATGACAAAGGCTCCGGATTGATAACCGGGGCCTTTGTTCTTTGTGTTCATCTCCGATCGGCGCCACGATTTCCACCGGGATGATTTGGGCAAAGCGATCTTAGAATCGGCTGTATGCCCGAAGGCGATACCCTCTTTCGCACTGCGCGAAACATCGGCCGCGCGCTCGCCGGAAAACCGGTGACGGGCTTTCGGACAACTTTCCCACTCCTCATGCGCTTCAATGACGACACGCCGCTCGTTGGCCAGACGGTGGAGCAAGTGGAAGCGCGAGGCAAGTGGCTGCTGATTCATTTTTCCGGCGGCGGCATCCTGACCACACACCTGCTGATGAACGGGCGCTGGCATATTTACCGGCATGGCGAGCGCTGGCAGGCTCCGCGTTTCAACATGCGCATCGTGATTGAGAACAGCGAATACCAGGCCGTGGGGTTTCGCGTTCCGGTGGCGCGCATGCACACGGAACAATCGCTGGCGCGCGATCTGCATATTCCCATCCCACAAAACGATCTGCTCAGTGAAGAGTTCGACAAAGAAGCCGCGCTGACGCGGCTGCTTGGTCGCGGCAATGAAGCGCTGGCCGACGTGCTGCTCGATCAGTCGGTTCTGGCGGGGGTGGGCAACGTCTTCAAGTCGGAGATTTGTTTTGTGCAGGGGCTGCATCCTTATCGAGCGGTGGGAACGCTGACGCGCGAGGAAGCCGTGGCCGCGATTGCGTGCGCGCGCAAGCTGCTGAAGGCGAATGTGCTCGAAGATTCCGGCGACATGATCGTCACCTTTCGCAGCCAGCAGCGGCGCACAACGCACTCCTCAGACGCGAGCGCGAGCTTGTGGGTTTACGGGCGCGCAGGCGAGCCGTGCCGGCGCTGCGGAGAGGCGATCCGGCGGCGCATTCAGGGCGACGATGCGCGCGTGACGTTCTGGTGCCCGCAGTGCCAGCCGATGCCCGATGGATCGGACGTGGACGGGTGAAGCAGCCAGTAGCGAGTAGCCAATAGCCAATAGCGGGCCGATTGACGGGTGACAATGAAAAATCCAACGAAAACTCCTGACAAGAATACTGAAGCCGAGCTCGCGGCGTGTATCGACAAGTTTTCGCCGGAGATGGCCAAGGCGATTCGGGCGGTGCGTGCGGCGCTGCGCAAGAAAGTGCCGGCAGCGAACGAGCTTGTTTATGACAATTACAACTTCTTTGTGATCGGATACAGCCCGACGCTGCGCCCTTCAGACACGTTCTTCTCCCTTATTGCCGACGCCCATGGCGTGAGGATCGGGTTCTATTGGGGTTCGAAGCTTCCCGACCCCAAGCGCATTTTGCAGGGAGGCGGCAGCCAACACCGATTCATCGCACTTGAAAGCGCGCGCGATTTGGAGCAGCCTGAAGTGGCTGCGGTGATTCGCGCAGCGATTGCGCATGGCAAACCTTTATCTGAAAAGGATCGTGGAACGCTGGTGATTCGATCGATATCGGCGAAGCAGCGACCCAGGCGCGTGGCGGAGAAAAAGAAGTCGAAGCGTTAATTGTTGGGCTTTCCGATGCCAAAGATTTTCTGAAAGATGTTGCGGTGTTCGTCGCCGTTCATGCCGCCCTTGTGGTCGCATGTATCGGTGGGGGCGGTGCCATCGAGGAACGCGGCGGAAAAGTCATCCGGGCACGAGGAATCAGCCAGCAGGTTGGTGGCCTTGTCGATGGTCTGGATATCGACACCGTCAGGCGGCGTGAAGTCGTTGGTGTCGGAGTATTGCGGCAGCTTGACCGCTTCTTTCATGAAGTTGGCCCAGATGGGCGCAGCCACGCGCGCACCCTGGATGCGGCCGCGATTTTCCGGATCAAGCTCGGTGTAGTCGTCATTGCCGAGCCACACCACGCAGAGCAGGTTCGAGGTAAAGCCGGCAAACCAGGCATCGTGGCTGGTTCCGGTTTTGCCCGCGGCCGGTGAGGTGAAGCCCATGTTGCGAACGCCGGCGCCGGTTCCGCAATAATCCAAACCGCCAACGGTGCAAGGATCGCTGCCGTTGCCGCCAAGAACGGCTTCCATCATGTACGTGGTGAGGAATGCGGCGCGCGGATCGAGGACCTGGCGCGTGGTGGGCGAATAATCTTCCACGATATCGCCGGTGGGCGTGCGCACGCTGGCCAGCATCCAGGGATCGATGTGGACGCCGCCGTTTGAGAAGGTTGTATAGGCGCCGGCCATGTCGAGCGGCGTGGCGTCGTAGGAGCCGATGGCCATGGAAGGCGTGCCCTGCGCGCTCTTGATGCCCGCGCTGCGAGCGAGGGCAGCGACCTGATCGAAACCCACCATGCTGGCGAGGCTGATGGTGGCGTTGTTGTCCGATCGCATGAGGGCGAGGCGCGCGGTCATCTCGCCGTAGAATTCGCTTTCGAAGTTGCGCGGCGTGTACTCGTAATCGGTGCCTGCTCCATAGGTTTGCTGCGCGTCGTTCAGCATGGTGAGCGGGGAAAAGAGTTTGGTTTGGCCGGGCAGAATGGTGCCCTGAACGGCCGTTTGAAATGCGGCGGCATAGACGAATGGCTTGAAGATCGATCCTGTGGGGCGATGCGCGACGGCGTGATTCACCTGCGACGTTCCATAGCTGCGGCCACCCACCAACGCCAGCACCTGGCCGGTGTGGGGATCGAGCGCGATGAGCGCGACCTGGGGATAGACGAAGGGCTTGCCGATCTTCTTGTCGTGCGCGTGCACCGCATCAATCTGCTCGTCGACGACGTGCATTGTGGACGCGACGGCCTGTGTTGCGAGTTTCTGCAGATCGGGATCGAGCGAGGTGTAGATGCGCAAGCCTTCGCGATTGAAGTCGCGGTCGCCGAGACGCTGCGTGAGCTGATCGTGCACCAGGTCGACGAAGTATGGGGCCTCGCTTTCATCCACGCTGGATGAAACCAGATGGAGCGGCTCACGCTTGGCGGCTTCGGCTTCATCTTTTGTGATGGCGCCGGTTTCGACCATGGAATCGAGAACAAGATTGCGGCGCTCAATGGCGCGCTCTGGGTGGTGGAACGGGTTGAGGCGGCTGGGGCTCTGAATGAGGCCGGCGAGCAGCGCGCATTCAGAGAGATCGATCTGGCTCACGTCTTTGCCGAAATAGTCCTGCGATGCTTCGCCAAAGCCATCGATGGAGAAGCTGCCGATTTGGCCGAGGGGAATTTCGTTCGCATACATCGCGAAGATCTGCTTCTTGTCAAAGCGATGCTCGAGGATGATGCTGATGACGGCCTCGCGCATTTTGCGCGAGTAGGTGCGCTCAGGGGTAAGGAAGAAACCGCGGGCAAGCTGCTGCGTGAGCGTTGAAGCGCCTTCCTCGTAGCGGTGCAGGTGGAAGACGTCGTTGCGGAGCGCGCCCAGGATGCGGATGTAGTCGATGCCACCGTGCTCGTAGAAGCGGCGATCTTCAATGGCGATGACAGCGTTAACGAGATTTGGCGGAATCTCATCGAAGGTAAGCAGGCGGCGCTTGGTGCGCTGCGCGCCCTCGCTGAGGCCGGTGATGAGCAACGGCTCGAGCTCGTAGCTGGAAAGCTGCTGGCCATGCGAGTCGGTAATGGAGTTGACCACGCCGCCGCTGACGTGGATGGTGGCGCTGTCGGGCGCGTGATAAGACTGCGGGCCGGGATTGACGGTGATTTCCTCGACGCCCTGGCTGTAGGTTCCCATCTGCGAGGCCTGCGGCGCGCCGTCGCCGGTGTAGCCGGCTTCGCGGAGCTCGTTGGCGATCAAGCTGACGGAGAGCTTTTGTCCCGGGCGCACCTCGCGCGGGGCGGCATAGATTTGCGCGGTCGAAGCGAAGATAGGCTGCTTGAGGCGCGCATCCACGATGCCTTCGTACTCATGGTAGAAGTAAGCGAAGACCGAAGCGCCGATGACAAAAACTGCGGCGACAACAATGAGTAGCCCCAGCAGAATCCGGTTCCTGAGATGATGGTCCGATTTGGAGTTGGGCATTCGGACTCGTAAAGCCATTGATACTCCTAAAGCACTTATCAGCAGTTAGCGATCAGCTTTCAGCCCTCAGCCGTCAGCCCTCAGCTCATACTACTTTGAACGAACCGAAGGGCGCGAAAGTTCAAACCTGCCGGGCGCCCGCAGGTCGGGGGACCGGTGAGCTAAGAGCTCGCCTCCAGCAATCTCTCTTCCTGCACGCGCCTCTTTACCAGCGCCACCACATCGGCCATAGCGACGTCGACGCTGGTGCTTGAGGAACGCGTGACCAGTTCCACCTGGCCCGACGCAGCTTTCTTGCCGACATTGATGCGATAGGGAATGCCGACGAGATCCGCATCTTTGAATTTGACGCCGGCGCGCTCATCGCGGTCGTCAAGCAGCGTGTCGAGGCCTGCCGCTTCAAGCTCGATAGCGAGCCGTTCGCCCGCGGCGCGCAGGGCAAAATCGCCCACATTCGTGATGGTGACGACCACGGCGAACGGTGCGATGGAGGCCGGGAGCCAGAAACCGTTGGCGTCGTTCGACTGCTCGATGGCCGCGGTAAGAATGCGCTCGATGCCGATGCCGTAGCTGCCCATGATGGGCGTGACTTCTTTTCCGTTCTCGTCGAGAACGCGAGCCCCCATCGATTCAGAATACTTGTAGCCGAGCTTGAAGATGTGGCCGACCTCGACTGCTTTGCCGACCACGAGCTTGCCTTTACATCCTTCGGTCGGGCAACCTTCGCCCTCGTTCACGTTGCGGATGTCTGCGATAAGCGTCGAGGTGAAATCGCGGCCGGGGGTTACGTTGCGCAGGTGGTAGTCGAGCTTGTTGGCGCCGCAGACCATATTCCTGCGGCCTTCGAGCGCGCGATCGACGATGACCATCGGCGATTCGTCGGCGACTTCAGATTGAAAGAAGGCGAGGCGATGCTTTCTTGTGGCTTCGCCGTGTTCGGCGTCGAGAACATCCTGAGCGAGGGCTTCTTTGAACTTTTCTTTGCTCGCGGGAGAAAGGCCGATGGGGCCAAGGTATCCCGCGGGCGCGTGAAAGACGGCGTCGATTTCTTCGGCCTGCATGGGCCGTAGCTCGGAGGCGAAAAGCATCGCCGACAATTTTGCTTCGTTCACCTGATGGTCGCCGCGGAGAAAAACGACCGCTGGCTTCCACTCGCCGGCGATAGAGGCCATGTAGGCGACGCATTTGATGTCGGAGGCTGGGGAAATTTCGAAGAACGCGGCCACATCGGCGATGGCTCCGCATCCCGGCGTGTGGACAAGCTCCGGGCTGCCGCCGCCGGTGGGAGCCATTTCAAGGACGGAATCGAGGCGCGAAGTTGCTTTTTCGAGATTCGCCGCATACTTGCAGACTGGACAGCTTGCGATGAGATCTTCGCCGGCGTCGGTGTAGACCATGAACTCCTGCGACTGCGAGCCGCCCATTGCGCCGGAATCGGCCTCGACGGCGACGAAGCGGAGCCCGCAGCGCGAGAAGATGGAGCGATAGACGCGGTCGTGCAGATCGAAGCTGCGATCGAGGCCGGCCTTATCGATGTCGAAGGAGTAGCTGTCCTTCATGATGAACTGGCGCACGCGGAGCAAGCCCGACTTGGGCCGCGGTTCGTCGCGGAACTTGGTTTGAATCTGGTACCAGATCTGCGGCAACTGCTTGTAGCTGCGCAGCTCGCCGCGCGCGATGGTGGTCATGATTTCTTCGTGCGTCATGCCCAGGCAGAGATCGGCGCCCTTGCGGTCTTTGAGGCGGAACATGTTTTCGCCCATGGTCGTCCAGCGGCCGCTCTCCTGCCACGGCTCGCGGGGCAGAATGCCGGGCAGGTAGAACTCCTGGGCGATCTGGTCCATTTCGTCGCGCACGATGGCGATGATTTTGTTGAGCGAGCGCTGGCCCAGAAAAATGTAGTTATAGATGCCTGCGCCGAGCTGGCGAATGTAACCGGCGCGGAGAAGGAATTTGTGACTGGCTACTTCGGCGTCTGCCGGAGCCTCGCGCAGAGTGGGAATAAAGAGCTTCGACCAACGGTGCATAAGCGGGAATTGCGCACTTTCTCGTTCGTGGGGGCGAACGCAAGGCAAATGAGAGCAGCTTTTATTCTAAATGTTGGGCGAGCGGGCAAGTTTGGGAGATTGCTCTCGGGGCAACGGGGTGGCTTGATCGCTATTGCGTGCTTTCGGTCGTGAATTTCGGCCCCCGTTTGCAGGGAAAGATCACGCTTGCGGTGGTCAAACTCCTCTCATTTTGCACATGCGGCGTATGCTCTTAGCCATGTTCCGCCGGTCGCAGATCGCTGCTGTTTTTTTGGTATCGCTTCAGGTGTTCGCGCAAACCGATCGTTCAAGACCAGTGGCAGAACTCGATCTCAAGCTGTTGGGTGTAAAGGTTCCTGAATCGGGAGCCGTTTCCGCGACAGCGCTGGAGCTTCTCTTCCTTTCTGACAATCATCTGGTTTTGCTCGAGGAAAGTGGTCGGCTAAGGAACGCCCGCTTGACGCTTTACGAGATAGGAAGTGGGAGACTTCGACCGATGAAAACAATCGATCCGGGCGAAGCGGTCCTACCGATTACGCCGGACGGTTTGCAGGCCGAAAAGGTGCTGAACTGGATTGATCCAGAGCATTTTGCGTATTGGACTTACAAGGGAAAAGCCATCCGTTGGCTTTGCGATACCGACTTGGATTGCAAGCAGGACGGGCAAGGGCCGCAGCCGGAAGCCGTGCCTCCGGCCAGAATTTGTAACCCGACCGACTTCCTGGGCTTCATCGACACGCAAAGAGCCGTGTGCTTGGCTGTTCCTGAAGGGGCGAAGTGGTCCGCTGAGGTTCTGGATATCACTGGGCGTCCTCTATATGAAGTTGAGCAGGGCCTTTTGCCTTGGGACGCAAGAATGGTAAATAGCGGTCAAGGCGAACGATTTGGATTGGAATGGAAATCGAATGCGCTCTTGCAGCTTCTGAACCCTTTGGCGTGCTTCGATGACTGTCCACCTGCCGGGCGTGAGCGGTTTGTGGTTTTCAACTCAAGTGATGGCAGGGTGCTGCAGAGCTTTGAGTGGGATCCGAGGCCTTACAACCTGTATGTTTTGCCGGGGCTTTCGCCGTCCGGGAAGACGGCCGCTTTTGTGAGGAAAGACAGGCTGGAGATCTATTCTCTGGACGGAGTCCGTTGATGCCTCCAATGCAAGCTCGTTACTAAACTGACTTCAGATCAACTCCACGCCCCACAGATCGTGGAGGTGGACGACGCCTTCGACGTTTTGGTCGGCATCGACGACGACGAGCGAGGTGATCTTGCGCTCTTCGAGGATGGCGAGTGCTTTGGCGGCGAATTCGTCGGCGGCGATGGTGCGCGGATGCGGGTTCATGGCTTCGTCAGCGGTTTTGCCGAGGGCCGCGCCGCCTTCGCGCTCCAATAACCGTCTCAAATCGCCGTCGGAGATGACGCCGCAGAGACGGCCGGCCTGTTGCACGGTGGCTAGCCCAAGTTTCTTCGACGACATTTCGAAGATGACATCTGTCATGGGAGTCGAAGGCGCGACGACGGGAATGTCCTGGCCGGTGTGCATCAAGTCACGGACCTTGGCGAGCTGCTTGCCGAGCTTGCCGCCGGGATGAAGCTCGGCAAAATCCTGCGCGCGAAAGCCCTTGCGCAGGCTGACGGCAACCGCCAGCGCGTCACCCAAGGCGAGCATGGCGGTGGTGGAGGCCGTGGGCGCGAGATTGAGGCCGCACGCCTCGCGCTCCACACTGCAATCGAGTGCAACGTCGCTGGCGGTGGCGAGAGTGGAGCGGAGATTGCACGAAAAAGTGATGAGCGCGTCGCCTTTGCGCTTGAGGGTTGCGAGCAGGCGCAGAATCTCCTCAGTTTCGCCCGAGGCGGAAAGCGCGATGACCACGTCGCCGGGCATGAGCACGCCGAGATCGCCGTGCACTGCCTCGGCTGGGTGCAGAAACAGCGCGGGCGAGCCGGTAGAACTTAGCGTGGCGGCGATTTTTTGCGCGATGATGCCGCTTTTGCCCATGCCAGTGACGACGACGCGGCCGTTCAGCTTGCCGCATTCGAGAATCATGTCGACGGCACGGGCGAATGGCGCGGCCATGGGCCCATCGAGGCGCTCGGCGAGGGCCGCGAGCGCAGCCGCCTCGGTGCGGATCAGCTCGGCTGGGCTGAAGTGTCCTTCCGACGGTCGAAACGAATCGTCTTTCCCGGTGGGGCTCATTGGCTATTCATGCTAACAGCAATGGCAGAGAGCTTTCAGCCTTCAGCCATCAGCCCTCAGCTCGATCGGGCCAATGTGGGCTTATTGCCCACGAACCACGGTTCACGGTCCACGATTGCCGCTCGTACAATGGATATACGAGGTCGATTGCGTTGCGTAGAAACACGATTGTTCTTGTTGCCGTTCTTTTTATTCTGGCGATTTTTGCCTGGGCGGGCTGGGCAAACTGGGAGTATCGCAAGCAGGCTGCGGAGAAGGCTCGTGCGGCAGCCGGACAAGGCGAGCTAATTCCGGCTGCGGATGGCGCGATGAATTACGTTTCTCCACTGGACGGCAAGCCGGCCCCGAACTTTGCGCTGGAAGATTTGAGCGGCAAGCAAGTTTCGCTGGCGAGCTACAAGGGCAAGGCCGTGATGATCAACTTTTGGGCGACGTGGTGCGGCCCGTGCAAGTTGGAGACGCCCTGGATTGTGGACTTGCGGCAGAAGTATGCGGCGCAGGGGTTTGAGGTGCTGGGCGTAGACACGGAAGGCGACGACCTGGCGCCCGGCGACAAGGCGGGATGGGCGAAGGCGCAGGCAGCGGCGAGCAAGTTCGCTGCCGACGAGAAGATTCAGTATCCGGTGCTGCTCGATGGCGACTCGATCAGCCGCGAATACGGCGGGCTCGACGATTTGCCGGCATCGTTTTTTGTGGACAAGAGCGGCAAAGTGGTGGCGGCAACGGTGGGATCGAGCTCGGAGAGCGACATTGAGGGCAACATCAAGAAGGCGCTGGCAGAGTAAGTGAATCGAGCGATGAAAAAGTGGGGCGGAGTGATTTCGAGGCCTGATGTGCGGACTTGGATTTGCGCGCTTGCTGCGATGGCAGCATTGGGGGTGGTTGCGCGGCCGCAGATCGTATCCACTTCGCCGCACAACTCTCCGATTAAGACCGACGCGGTGCAGTACCTGTTTCCTGAGCAGGTGAGTGTGCCGGCGGGGAAGCCGAGCGCGGTCGCGTTGCATTTTCGCGTGGCGCAGGGGCTGCACATCAACTCGCACACGCCGAGCGACGCATTCTTGATTCCGACAGATTTTTCGATTCCGGACGGCATGGGAGTGCGGCTCGGCGCGGCCACTTATCCTGCGGGCAAGATTATTTCGCTGGCCTTCGATCCCACGACGAAGCTGAGCGTCTACACCGGCGATTTCGAAATTCAAGCGCGGATTGTGGCAACGCCCGGCAACCACCTGGTGCAGGCCAGGCTGCACTACCAGGCGTGCAACCAGAATGAATGCATGCCGCCGAAGACGATCAACGTGCCGATTGATGTGATCGGGAAGTAGAAGCAGCCGTCAGCCCTCAGCTTTCAGCACCCCAGCCAGCTCGCGAACCTGCTGACTCGCTGACTTGCATCGCTTCATTGCGTCGAGC